>NZ_JBWDNI010000001.1:0-1244011 GCF_056269105.1 Paenibacillus sp. J31P316
CGACCTCCTGATGGGCTTTTTGAGGCTTTTGACCTCGTGCGTAACCCCATCGTACCGAGGCGCTCGTTTTTGTTCAAACGCCAAATTATTCGTTTTACAGGAATTCTAACGAAGAACATTGGTTGAAAGCATTTTGGAGCAGTTGCCGGCGGCAGCTGCTCCATTTTCCGTTTAACTTAAGGGCATAAGCCGTAGGCAAATCAATCATGATTACAGTGAAGTCAATGGAGTCGGCCTTATTAGGTAACCTGTAGAAGTGTTAAATGTCGATTTATTCGGGATATATTAGTTTACGGATGTTATTAGTACAATTCATTCATAACAGCTTTTCATTCGTTATATCATGCCAACAATTCAATGGTGAGGGGTTTAAACTGTATGATAATTCCATATCATGAATTACGCAAAACATGCTCGGGGCGAATTGCGATGCTAGAGACGCAAGGTCATGATATCTCAAATCTTTACGAGTCGTTGGAGAGCGTGCCGGACAGTTACGATGCTTTGCTCGCGTTTGCCAAGTCAATCGTTGACGTACCGATGCGAGCAGATTTTACTTATGAGGAGCCTAACGATATCCGGGGCATTCAAACGGCAAGACCACAAGAGCGAGAGGATAGCCTGCCCTTATACATTAACGAAATAGAGATTCGGGATAAAGTATACGGCGGCGTCTATGGACGGATGCTCGGTTGCATTTTAGGCAAGCCTTTCGAATCTGCTATGACGCTGGCAGACATTCGCAGCTACTTGGAAGGCGCCGATGCTTGGCCGCTGCGGGATTTTGCCCCGGCGTACAGTCCGAGCCAAACCCGGCCGCTTCGCAGGGATTGTATCGAAAGCACGAAAGGCCATGTCAAATACGTGCAGCCAGACGACGATTTAAACTACATGATTTTCGGACTGATGGTTCTGGAGCATTTCGGACCGCAATTTAAAACGCAGGATATGGCTTATCTGTGGAGAGAAAATATGCCTTATGGTTGGAACTGGGGGCCGGAACATTCACGGATGTGCTTACTTTCATGCTTGTGGTGGGATTACAGAAATACGCTTCCCGAAGGCAAGGAATGGGATGATTTCGTTGCGTTGTTTAACGACGGCGAAGAGCTTATCGGCGCAATGATCCGCGGCGACTCCTTCGGACTCGTGAATCCGGGCAGAATGGAAGCGGCTGCCGAAATGGCTTGGCGCGACGGAAGATTAACTCACGGGAAAACGGGACTATACGCGGAAATGTGGACCGCCGCGGCGATTGCTGCTGCCTTCCACGAACAGGACCCCGTCAAAGTCGTTCAAGCCGGCATTGATCAGTTGCCTCAAAATTCCAGGTATGCGGAATGCATGAGAGAAGTTCTGGAATGGTCTATCTCCGAACCGGATTGGTTGAAAGTTTACGAGAAGATTAATGATAAGTGGGGGTATCTCGGGTTTAACGGAACGTTTAATGAAAGCGCGGCAATCGTCAATGCCCTTGTACATGGCGTCGACGAATACGGCAACGTCGATTTTGAGCAAATCATCTGCATGCAGGTAATGCAGGGATGGGACAGCGATAGTTCTGGCGCAACTGCCGGCTGTATAGCGGGCGTTATGGCTGGGGTCCGCAATATTCCGGAAAAATGGCTGTCTCCTATCAACGATACTTTCTATTCTACGGTTGCGGGCGAGAAGGAGACACGAATTAGCGCCTTCGCCGAGAGAATGTATCAGATGAGCCGAACTGTGCGCGCTGCCGCTCAATCTAAAGTTCCGACTCTGGTTCAACAGTCGGATGTCCAAGGGGAATCGGTCCATTTTACCGAGAAACGATAGCCCGGTGATGGATGCGGATCTGGTGCGCAAGGATGACCGTTTTGAGGTTATACGCACCCGCTAGGCCATACGCGAGTCAATTGAATAAGTAAATACTGACAGCGCGCATCAATAAACAATCGGTGCGCGTTATTTCATTTTCACTTGATAGCGAGCCTGATTGTGGGAATGAGTGATTGCTTGAAGTTAATCATGGGAATGCTTCTGACGTTATTATTAACGGAAGGGTTGAAACCCGCCTATCGCGCGGATTTATGCAAGTATGAAGATTGCGAATAAGAATAAAAATCAATGCGTTGAGGAAAGTTATGAACTGATTTCAAAGGAAAAAGAAGGCGAGCTTGAAACAGGCCAATTTGTATAATGCCTCATCGCCTGTGCTGCAGAAAGAATAAGACAAGCAAGTCGCGCAATATAAGCAAATGCAGCAAAAAACAGTGCAATTTGCTCAACAAGACACTGTTCAGTTTTTAATGACGGCCAGTTGTCCTTTGCAAGATGCAAATACAAAGCGAGGTGAAGGTGCATGGAATCCACGAATGAATTTGTGAAAAAGTTCAATGAGACACAAGCCAAGCAACGAAAAAACGCGGAGACAGGCAAAGGCAAACCATCGCAGAAACTGCAAAATGTGCAGCATACAAACAATCCTTGACTACTAAGAGTTGCAGCTATTTAACGACCGTCTACAAAATCCGTTGTAGCTGGTCGTTTTTGTATTGTATTATGACAAGCACAGGGTAGAGTGAAGGAATCATCTTGCTTGCTTTGACTTATGCCGCTCTAAAAGGAGAGGGACAAGGTGTTCTTTTTCAGCAATATGTCCGGTAAAGGTTGTTTATTTAGTTTGGTTGTTACCATCCTGGTCAGCGGATTGTTTTATTTGATTGGCAATATGTTTGGTTTTCCTTTTTTCCTATTTGTTCCTTTCGTCTTTTTGCCTTTTATGTTTAAAAGAAGATAACGGCTATGCGGAACGTATATTTAAATTCCTTAGGGGGAAAACCAAAGCAGAATTACAAACTGCCGAGGAGTTGACTCCATGAGGAAAGTTAAATTTCTATTGATGTTTTCACTGCTAAGCTGCTTTGTATTAATGCTGGGTGCCGGAATCATAAGCGCTGCGGGCTCAAATCATGTAAACAGCATGAACGCACCTGCTACCCAGGGCAACCAGTCTTATGACGATCGTTCAATGAATAGCTACAATGCGACCTCAACTGCAGGAGGGAATTATCGCGCTAATGCAGTTAACGATGACAACGATTTCGATTGGGGCTGGTTAGGCCTATTAGGTTTAATCGGTTTAGCCGGACTGAGAAGTCGTAATCATGACCGTACACCTGAGCGCTCGTAATTGAAAAATCGATTGATATAAGAGACTGTGGCTAACAATAGCCATGGTCTTTTTCTTTGTGAAAATTACTAATTACTGCTTAATCCCAAGCTCTACGAAGTATAGGGATACAGGCAGGATATTCAGTTCAACTGTGGAAGTATAGAATGACATCCTTTTCATTTCAAAAGAGGCATCATTGCTATCCAATAATTGTATAAATGTATACAAGCATTTTTGTAAGCACTTACAATATTGGAGTGAACGGGTTAGACGAGATGCATGAATCCGTCATCTTTATCAAAAAAAATTTCTGAATATTTGGATAAGGAGCGATAATTTTGAAAGCGATCACGATCAGCGGCGGGGAGAGTCTGGCGACAGTGTCGCTCGTGGATATGCCAAAGCCGAAATTGACCAGTCCGCAAGACGTATTAATTCAGGTGCTTTGCGTCGGACTAGACGGAACGGACCGGGAAATCATCGTAGACAACTATGCTCGATACCCCGAAGGCAGATCGGAAATGGTGATCGGTCACGAGTTATTAGGCGTTGTTGAGGAAGCCGGACCTGAGTCCGGACTAACCTGCGGCGATCTCGTTACGGCCCTCGTAAGAAGACCGTGCGGCGAAGAAGCTTGCGTCAATTGCCGCAACGGGCAGCAGGACTTTTGCCAAACGGGCCGTTATGTGGAACGGGGCATAAATCGTGCAGACGGGTACCTGTGCGAGTATATCGTAGAGCATATGAACTATGTCATTAAAGTTCCTGAGAAGTGCTTGCCGTACGGGGTATTAATCGAACCGCAAAGCATCGTGGAAAAAGTATATACGCAAACGTTACAGATTCAACAGCGAATGATGTGGCAGCCTCAGACGGTGCTAGTTATAGGTTCCGGGCCTTTGGGCATTTTGGCGGCGATGACATGCAGAGTTCTCGGCCTTGACACTTACGTTTGGTCCAAATCGGACGCTGAAAGCTTGAACGCGGACATCATCCGCTCCATCGGAGCAATTTACCAGGAAGCTGTATCCTCCGACGAAGACCCATTCTATTCCGGTTTAACCGCATACACGAAAGAATTAGACGAAAAGTTTGACATGATCTGGGAATGCAGCGGTCACGCGCCTCTCGGTTTCGAAGCGATTCCCCTATTGAACAATAACGGCATTCTCGCGCTTCTCGGCGTTACTCCCGGCAGCGGCAGTCTCGATTTGCCAAGCGATTTTACGTATCGGGAAATGGTCATGAAAAATAAATGCATCATTGGCTCCGTCAATGCATCATATCACGATTTTAAGACCGCGATTGATCGTCTTCACGACATCGAGAGCCATTATCCAGGCATGCTGGACATGCTCCAAACGAATCGGTTGTCTATCGAGGACGTACCGGACATTGATTTTGGCAAGATGACAATTAAAGCGGTTGTTGACGTGGTTCCCCAAGCTCAGTGGGCTTCTATTACGATGAAAATCAAGGAGGATATAGGACAATGAGCAAAAAACAAATCCGGGTTGGCATGATTGGCTATAAATTCATGGGCAAGGCCCATTCCCACGCATACAGGGACGTGCCGTTCTTTTTTGACTGCGACGGCGTTCCGGTGATGCAGGCGATTTGCGGACGAGACGAGGAAGGCGTGAAGGCGGCAGCTCAGAAGCTGGGTTGGGCATCGTACGAAACCGATTGGCGCAAGCTGATCGAACGAGACGACATTGACTTGATCGATATCGGTGCCCCGAATAACGCCCATGCCGAAATTGCCATTGCCGCCGCTCAAGCCGGCAAACATATCCTTTGCGAGAAGCCGCTTGCGATGAGCGTGGAGGAAGCCAAACAAATGCTGGAGGCGGTTAACGAAGCCGGGGTTATTCATATGATTTGCCATAACTACCGCTTTGTACCGGCTATTCAATATGCGAAGAAGCTGATCGATGAAGGAAAACTAGGCAGCATCTATCACATTAGAGCGAATTACTTGCAAGACTGGATCATAGACCCTAACTTCCCGCTCGTATGGCGTTTGAAAAAAGAAGTGTGCGGTTCTGGCGCGCTTGGGGATCTTGCCGCCCATTCACTTGATCTTGCCCGGTTTCTGGTAGGCGAGTTCAAGGAAGTGAACGGAATGATGGAAACCTTCATCAAGGAACGCCCGATCGGAGAAATGAGCGGCGGCTTAAGTGCCAGCGTGAAGGGAGGAGAACTCGGCAAAGTCGACGTAGACGATGCGTCTATATTTATGGCCCGCTTCGAAAACGGGGCTGTCGGGGTATTTGAAGCTACGCGTTTTGCCGGCGGCAACCGCAACGGAAACCGCTTCGAGATCAACGGTACGAAGGGCTCGATCCGTTGGGATATGGAGCAAATGAACACGCTGGAATTTTATTCAGCAGATGATGAGATTGGATCGCAAGGGTTCCGCTCCATTAATTGCCAGGAAGAAATTCATCCCTATGCGGGAGCGTATTGGCCGCCTGCCCATATTATCGGCTATGAGCATACCTTTATCAATCTGTTAGCCGAACTGATGAACAGCATTGCGAATGGCAAAAATCCGACGCCTGATTTCGAGGACGGCCTTAACAATCAAATGGTGCTGGAAGCCGTTGAGAAATCAGCCCAGACAGGGCGCTGGGTATCCATATCGGAAATTAGAGGTTAGTTGCTTGGCGGAACGTGAGGCACGGGAAGGAGGGATCGACATGGGAGGCCGGCTTAATGGCAAGGTCATAGTGATAACGGGCGGAACGAAGGGGATCGGTAAGGGAATCGCTTTGATGTGCGCCCAAGAAGGTGCTTCGGTTGTGGTGGGGGGAAGGAATGCAGAGGACGGCGCCAAAGTTGTACAGGAGATACTGGATGTCCACAGCGTAGAGGCGTTGTTTGTCAAAGGAGACATCAGCCGAGAAGCGGCATGCAAGCAGCTGATCGATGAAACGGTCAACAAGTTCGGCAGAGTCGACGGTCTTGTCAACAACGCCGGCATTTTCCCAAGAGGCTCGATGGTGGATACGTCCGAGGAAATGTTTGATGCGATTTTTGCCGTCAATATGAAAGGCTCTTTCTTCTGTTCCATGTACGCGATTCAATCGATGCTGGAAACCGGAGGAGGTTCCATCGTCCATATGGGCTCGACGAACGGCTACAAAGGCGGGAAAGAATTAGCCGCATACGCTTGTTCCAAAGGAGCCATGCGCACCTTAAACCGCCACATCGCAGGCCATTACGGCAGCAACCATATACGTTCGAACTGGATTACCGTCGGTTGGGTGGCCTCTGAGGGCGAAATCGAACTTCATCAAGACATGGGCATCAGTCCGGACGATCTGCAGAAGAAGGCGTCATCGGTTATTCCTTCCGGCCGCATGCAAACGCCTGAAGATATCGCGTACGGAGCGGTCTTCTTATTGTCCGGTGAATCAAGCCAAGTGACTGGCACCGAGCTGCACATCAGCGGAGGGATCGGCCTATGACGGACAAACTACGCGACAATGGGGGCTCGGCTTATGACAGATAAACGATACAACCGGCTCGGGGAAGAACTGATCCAAGAGATCGACCATACCCGCGTACCGTTCGGTATGCTCGCGATTTGGTTTCTCGGTCAGTGCAGCGTTGTGGTCAAAGGGGCGGATACCGTCATTTACATCGATCCGTATTTGACTCCATCGGCTTATCGGGCATTTGAGCCGCCGCTAAAGCCTGGGCAGATGACGAACGCCCAGTATGTTTTAATTACTCATGACCATATGGACCATATGGATCCGGACACCATTTCCGCTTTGGCAGAAGCTCACAGCCATCCGGTGTATATGGCACCCGGATATTGCCGGGAATCGATGCTGCGATTCGGGGTTCAATCGGAGAAACTGATCTCGGCGCGTACGAACGAGTGGTGGAATGGGCCGGGATTCCGCATCAAGCCGCTGCCCTCAGCCCATGAAGAGTTGGAATACGACGATGAGTTGGACCACCGGTTCGTCGGTTACGTCGTGGAACTCAACGGCGTTACGATGTATCACGCCGGAGACACGACCGTATATCCCGGACTGATCGAAGCGCTGCAAGCCGAATCGATCGACCTCGGCATGGTGCCGATCAACGGACGCGACACGTTCCGCAATGCGATGAATATCGTCGGCAACATGAATTATAGAGAAGCGGCTGAGCTCTCGGTCGCAGCCGGCTTCGATACCGTCATCCCGCTTCATTACGATATGTTCGCAGGAAATTCAGAACGCCCCGGTTATTTTATCGACTATCTGTACGATCGTCATCCTATGCAGAAGAGTCATGTATTGGCTCGGTTCGAGCGATTCGTGTACGTATCCGCTGCTGCATTGCGTTAATTGCTTTCGGGGCACGATGCAGCGCCAACCATTCTGCATTCATTCCAGGAAGTCATGGATTCGGCTAACCCGGCCGAAGGAAATATTCCAAGAGGTGATTCCGATGGTAACAATGGACTTACGCGGTAAAAATGCGCTTGTAACCGGTTCTAGCAGAGGTCTTGGTAAACAATACGCGATTGACTTGGCTCGCGCAGGCGCGAATGTCATTATTCATGATATCAATGAAGAGGCCGCGGCTCGCTTTAACGAGGCGGCTTCGGGTAGCGCAGTGGCGGTCGAGATTGCTGAGCAATATGGCGTTAAGAGCCATTTCATAACGGCGGATATGTCCGATTCGGAACAAGTGAAGGCGTTGATCGATCAATCGATCGAGACATTCGGATCACTTGATATTTTAATCAATAACGCCGGCGGCGATATCGGCCTGAATACGCCCCGTCCGGACCCGAACGACGCGCTCGATATCTCCGTGGATGACATCCGCTCGGTCGTGGAACGCAACCTGCTGTCAACGATGTTTGCGTGCAAGTTCGCAGGTCTGCATATGCGCGAGCGCCGTTCAGGTAAAATCGTCAACGTAGGTTCGGTCGCCGGACATGTCCCGGTGCGGGAAGGTATTATTTACGCCGCGGCGAAGATGGGGATTTCCCAATACACCCGCAGCTTAGCGGAGCAGCTCCGCCCGTTTGACGTCAACGTCAATTGTATTTCGCCAACGGCGACCTATACGGCACGATTCCTCGCTACCCGTACCGTTTCCGGACAAGAGGATCTCTCGCGCTTGCAGCAGATCGCTCAGCCGGAGGATATGTCCAATATCATCATGTTTTTGTGCGGTCCGCAGTCGGATGCCTTATCCGGCGAGACCATTGTCTGCTGGAGATAATGTGACGTAAGAGGTGAGATAAGCGATGAGTGACGCATTAACGTATATCATGGGGCAGGAAGATCCGGAGAGTTACAACTTGCAAACCCATGCGGAGGGTCCGGAGGGCTCGCTTCCTCTGACGAGCGACATGCTGCTTCATTGGCCGAGCGGCGATTTGTTCGGTTTGAGCCAGAATGTCGGAATGGGGTGGAAGCCGGATCAGTTGAACGGCAAGCAGGTGCTCATCCTTAGCACGCAAGGCGGGCTGAGGGCCGAAGACGGCACGCCGATCGCGCTCGGCTATCATACCGGCCACTGGGAAGTTGGCCTGTTGACGAAGGAAGCGGCGCTGGAAATAACGAAGCTCGGCGGCGTTCCTTTCGCAGGCTACATCAGCGATCCCTGCGACGGCCGCTCGCAAGGGACGACCGGCATGTTCGATTCGCTGCCCTACCGGAACGACGCCGCCATCGTGTATCGGCGCCTTGTTCGCTCCTTGCCGACGCGGAGCGGGGTAATCGGTATCGCCACATGCGACAAGGGACTTCCCGCCACGATGATCGCGTTGGCGGGAATCCACGATTTGCCGGGCATTATTGTTCCCGGCGGCGTGACGCTGCCTCCGACAAACGGAGAGGATTCAGCCAAGATTCAGACGATCGGAGCCCGTTATGCGCAAGGCCAAATTTCGCTGCAGGAAGCGGCGGATATGGGCTGCCGCACGTGCGCGACGCCAGGCGGTGGCTGCCAGTTTCTCGGGACGGCGGCAACCGCACAGGTCGTTGCCGAAGCGCTTGGCATGTCACTGCCTCATTCCGCGTTGGCTCCCTCCGGACAGGAGCTATGGAAAAATATAGCGAGACAATCTGCAAGAGCGATTTATTGGATGCAGTCCAAACGTATTCGGATGCGCGATATATTGACGGATGCGGCGATCCAGAATGCAATGGTCGTGCATGCGGCATTCGGCGGCTCGACTAACTTACTGTTGCATATTCCGGCAGTTGCCCATGCGGCAAAATGCCATGTGCCCGATGTGGCGGATTGGAACCGGATCAATAAAGCCGTTCCGCGCCTCGTCAGCGTGCTGCCGAATGGACCGGAATATCATCCTACGGTGCGCGTGTTCATGGCCGGCGGCGTGCCAGAGGTCATGCTGCACTTACGAAAGCTGGGGCTGCTTGACGAATCGGTCAAGACCGTCGCGGGTGAAAACCTCGGCGTCCTGCTCGATTGGTGGGAGTCGTCGGAGCGTCGCCATCACATTCGGCGGCATCTCAAGGAAACGGACGGTATTAACCCCGATGACGTTATTATGAGTCCCACCAAGGCGAAGAGCCGCGGGCTTACATCGACGGTGACATTCCCGGTAGGCAATATTGCTCCGGAGGGCTCTGTCATCAAGTCGACGGCGATTGACCCTGATGTTGTCGGCGAAGACGGCGTGTACGGTCATACCGGACGCGCGAAGGTGTTCACGACGGAAAAATCGGCGGTCAAAGCGATTAAAGACGGACATATCGTTGAAGGGGACATCATGGTACTCATCGGAAGAGGACCGTCCGGTACCGGCATGGAAGAGACGTACCAACTGACTTCTTCGCTAAAGTACCTGCCATTTGGCAAATATGTCACCTTGCTTACAGATGCACGGTTTTCTGGCGTATCTACGGGAGCGTGTATCGGGCATATCGGTCCGGAAGCACTTGCGGGAGGGCCAATCGGCAAGCTTCGCGACGGTGATCTGATCGAAGTGAAGATCGATCTCAATCGGCTTGAAGGCAGTCTCAACTTTATCGGACAAGACGAGGAACGATTCAATCCGGAGGAAGGAGCCGCCATTCTTGCCGCGCGCGATTCTCATCCGGAGCTGAAGCCGGATCCTCAACTGCCCGACGACACTCGGCTCTGGGCGGCGCTGCAAGCAGCAAGCGGCGGCACGTGGCGTGGCAGCGTGTATGATGTCGACCGCATCATTGAAGTGTTGAATGCCGGGCATAAGTATTTGCGGCAGGTAGAGACCGGCGGCTGATGGACGCCATATGCGCAGCCTCCGCGACTGGAAGGTTCAAGTGCAAATTGAAATTCATAAATATCAGCATAAAAAGGTATCGTTCTTTAGGGTTAGGGTTGTATAGCCCAAGCGCATCAAGAAAAACGGGAAGCATTACTTTTGGCATTGCGCATGTCATGCGCAATGACCGAGGGCGATGCTTTTTTTTTGCATATTCATGACATTTAACAGATTTGGCACTCCGCTCATTCTTGGTAAGATCAAGGTGCAAGAACGAGCGAAACCTTAAGGGCCGAGGTTGTTGCAATGCTTCGCATACGTTGCAAGATAAGGGAAATGATAGCCGATGTGAGTCAAGCGCAAGAGCATGCATGATGAATGTATAAAGGAGGGAATGCGATGTTCAGGAACCAATCGAGATGGACGGTCAAATGCACCGTAATACTGCTGATCGCCTCACTTATGCTGCTTCAGGCCTGCGCGCGAAACGGCAACGGCAACCAACAAGACGGCGAGCGCGCTGCCGAAATCAATCTAAAGGCAGTGGCATTAACCGCTGCAGGCAAGCCAACAGCCGACAACGATAAGCCGTATTCCGACGAGGAGCTCGTCAAAGAGCTTCCGGGCTTCAAAAACGGCTACAAGGAAGCGAACGGCGTCAAGCTGCACTACGTCGAAGGCGGGAAGGGCGAGCCACTGTTTCTTCTTCCGGGTTGGCCTGTAACCTGGTATTCGTTCCGCAAAATGATGCCGGAGTTGGCCAAGCATTACCATGTCTATGTCGTGGAATACCGGGGCATGGGCAGTTCGGACAAGCCTCAGTCGGGCTATGACAAGAAGACGATGGCAGAGGATATCTATGAATTGGCCAAATCGCTCGGCTATAAGAGCATCAACATCGCCGGACATGATATCGGAGCGACGATCGCTTACGCATATGCAGCCAACTACCCGAAGGCCACGAAGAAAGTCGTGCTGTTGGATGCTTCCCATCCGAACGATAACTTTTTAAAAATCCCGATTTTGCCGCCGCCGGGCGTATACGACGAGACTAACCCCGAACGCGCGAAGTTCTACTGGTGGTTTGCCGTCAATACCATCCCAGGCTTGTCGGAGCAGATACTGCAGGGCAAACAGCTGGATCTCGTCTATAATTGGATTTACGATTATATGGGCTACACCAAGGATGCACTGAGCAAGAAGGAACGCGAGGTATACCTCGCGGCTTATTCCCAGCCCGACGCGCTTCGCGCCGGGAACGAATGGTACAAGACGTTCAGGGAGGATATCGAAACGCTGAAAACGTACAAGCCGCTGTCCGTTCCCGCGCTTGGCATCGGCGGCGTGTCCGGTTACGGCATGCTCGAGCAGTTCTTAAAAGAGCATGCACCGAATTCAAAGACGGTGAAGCTGGAGAAAACCGGACACTGGATCATGGAGGAGAACCCGCAAGCGGCCATAAAATTGTTCAGAGAATTTTTGGGATAAACCTTCCCTTCAATCGGGATACAATAGTTAAACGAAAAACGGAGCATTCTGCCAACGGCAGCTGCTCCGTTTTTCGTTACGCAAGCGGGCAGATCGGTTCAATCTTGATATGCGGCAGACGATCAGACGATCAGCTTGCGTACACATACCTGAACACCTGTTCGTTATGCGAAAGTTATTTAACTGGGGGTGATTCCGGTTAAACGAATTATTTGTTATGATACATATTGTATCTACTTAGCGGGGGGTTAATTTCATGTGGATTCTCATAGGTAGCGTAGTAATCTTCGTTATCGTCGCCATTCTCTATGGATTATGTCTGTTTATCGAGCAGTATATGAAGCGGGACGAGGTTGGCGAAAATCATTAACGAGCCAATCATCGCTCCCCGAGTCCAGCCCTAAAAAAGAGCCGCTCACCAGGGCGGCTCTATATGATTCAATACGATGCCTCTGGGAAGTTCGTCCCAGGGCTTTTTTATTGTCGCTTATTATCCGCTTTCCGCTGCTGCATTCGACCGTTGTCCAACTGCGCGGTCAACACGAATAATTAACCCTTTTCGACATCGGCCACGGTAGACATTCCACGCTTCGCGCCCGTAGTATGAAAGTTAAAGAACGAATCTGGAATCTCTTTTCAAGACAAGGAGGGTTTATGCAAAATTCAGGACATGACATTACGAATCCCCGCAGCGGGCAGCGCATGATATTCCGCAAGACTGGGAAGGACACGAACGGGAAGATGGCGGAGATCGAAAGCTTCAATCCGCCGTCGCAAGAAAGAGAGCCCGAGCATGTGCATCCCAAACAAAAAAGCTCGTGCGAAGTGATTTCCGGCATTATTCATTTTCATGTGGACGGCAAGACCCATATATTAAAGCCCGGGGACAGCCTGGAGATTCCCGCCGGCGTACCGCATTATTTCTGGAATGAAAGCGCCGAGGAAGCGCATACGATTCAGCGGTTCTATCCGGCGCTCGAGATCGACGGCTTTTTTAAATGCTATTTCGCGTTTGCCAGAAACGGCATGCTGGGCAAAAAAGGACTGCCCAGCCTGCTTCGCATGTCGCGTCCGATGCTCAAATACCAAAACGAAATCCGCACGGTAAATCCGCCGTGGGCGGTTCAAAAAGCGGTGTTCACGGCGCTCGCTCCGGTTGCCGGAATACTGGGCTACAAGAAGACCTACGAATAGGCGGCTTGCAACAATTGATAGGGTGAGAAGAACTTGATCCCATTTCCGAAATGACAAAAACATAATCTCATTTGCGACGACAGACAGGTAATCACATCATTGTTCCGCATTCGCATTCGCATGTCTTCCAAGACATTGGGGTACCTCGGACTCAAGCAACGTTGGGTCCAGGGTACCCTTTTCTGTTTTAAGGTAAATTATGTTAAATAATTCTAAGCATATCCGTTGCAGGGGACGATACAGGAAGAAAGGAGGTTGGAACGGATGAAGAACGGAGTAATGATGTATGCAAGAATTGTGTTGGCGTTCCTAATGGCAATGACCGCCTTGGCGGCATTCATTCCATTCGGTCAGGCTCGAGGTGAAGGAACGATACTCAAAACGGGCAATTATGTCTATAGTGTTTCTCCGGATGGAGGCAATTCACCGGATCTGCTATCGACCGGTCTGATGGAGGCGGCGAAAGGCGTATTGTATGACGGCACAACCGCCTATGCAGGCTGGATGGGGAAAGCGAAATCGCCGATGACGGTGCATGTGGTGATCGACTTGCTAAGGGACTATCCCCTTGATCAATTGCGTGTGGTGATGAACTCACCGAACAAATACTGGGGCTTCAAAGATATAACCGTCAAATACCGTCCGGAAGCGGCGACGGGTTATTACATCGCAACCAGGCATATCAGACTAGGCACCGAGCTGAACTATACGGTCACCGTGCCGATGGCGGGCGTGACGGCCAGGTTCATTGTGCTGGACATCACGCGTACGCAAGCCTTTCAGCATATCCCTCTGACGGAAGTTGAAATTACGCAAGGCAGCGGCACGCCGGGGGAAAATCCGAAGCCCTCGTTCACCGCGGAGCAGCTGAAGGCCGAGCTGAACAAGGACGCCTTGCTGGCGGACCGTTACGGCCAATGGATGAACGACGCTTGGCCGGGAAAAATCACCTCCGACGCCCAGCTGCGTCAGAACTATACGGACGAAGCCGCCGCCTTGGATAACGTCGCTTTTAATCCGGCAATCTACGATCCTTACGGCGGCATCAAGCGTATTGGGAAATACGAGAGTACCGGCTATTTCAGGCTGCAGCAGGTCAACGGCAAATGGTGGTTCATTACGCCGGACGGGTATCCTTTCTTATTGAAAGGGGTGGATGCCGCAAGTTTATGGGAGGCCGGCTACAAGACGCCGACGCAGAAGCCGGACGGCACGCCAAGGCAAATTTTCGAGCAGCTGCCCGACCGGACGCTCTACGCGCCGGCTTATACCAAGGACGAGAACGGCGAGTACGTCAACTTCATTGTTTCGAATGTAATGAAGAAGTATGGCAGCGATTACGAGGCGAAATGGGGGGATATTACGCACAAACGCCTGATTCAGTGGGGGTTTAACGCGTTCAGCAAGTGGACCAAACCGAAGGGCATCGCTTTTCCGTACATTCAGGTGCTGCAGGACCCTGCTAACTTGCGAAGAATCCTATGGTCGTACGACGTGTTCGACCCTCAGACCTCGCCGATCATCGAGAGTACGCTAAAGGCGCAGCTGCAAAACGCGCGCACCAGCAAGTGGTTAATCGGCTACACCTACGATAACGAAGCCGGCTGGACAACCGATATCGTCAAAGAACTGCTGATGAACGGGGCGGATTCCCCTGCGAAGGGCGCTTTCGTGGATTATTTTGCCACGCGGCACGGCAGTCTCGCTAACGTCAATAAACTGCTCGGTACGAACGCCGCTTCGTTCAATGCGCTCAAGGACATCCCGATCGCGATCGCCAAGGTATCCGCTGCGGACGTATCCGGTTTTATTACCTTGGCATCCGAGACGTATTACGCCATGATCCGCGACATCCTGAAGCGGAATGACCCGAACCATTTGTTCCTCGGCTCCAATATCGTCCCCACTTGGCGAACGAGCTTGGATTGGGATCGGGGGGCTATGCCGTATGTCGATGCCTTCTCGGTAGACAGTTATACGAGGGATGGCAGCTGGATGGACGAATACGAAGCTTTCGGGAAGCCGCTGCTCAATCTCGAGCATTCGTTCGGCTCGTCCGACCGCGGTTTGTCCTATATCAGCGCTCCTACGAAGACGACCAGTACTGCGGAGAGGGGAGTCGCCTACCGGGCATTCGCGGAAAGCCAGGCACAGAATCCGCTGTTCGTCGGCTCGGGCTGGTATGCCTATTTCGATCAGGCCGTTACCGGACGCGTGGACGGAGAAAGCTACAATATCGGACTCGTCAATCAGCAGGATCAGCCATACACGGATATGGTCAGCATCATGAAGAATGCCCACGCGGGATTGGAAAACATCCATCTGTACGGCATTAACCTCGCCGCCGGCGCTGCAGTCGCGGCCAGCTCGACCCATGTCGCAACGCTTGCGCCCGCTAACGCGGTCGACGGCGACGGGGCGACGCGCTGGGGCTCGAACTATTCCGACAACGAGTGGATTTATGCCGATCTCGGCGCGGTCAAGACGGTGAACCGGGTTTATCTGAGCTGGGAGGCAGCCTATGCGAAAGCCTACAAGATCCAAGTGTCGAATGATGCCAAGACCTGGACGGATGCATTCGCAACCACTTCCGGGGACGGGGGGATCGACGATATCTCGTTCTCGGCCAAGAGCGCAAGATATGTACGGATGCTGGGTCTGAAGCGGGGTTCGGATTACGGGTACTCGTTATGGAGGTTTGAGGTATTTGCTCCGACTTCTGGTTAGCGGAACTGAAGTGAGCGGGAATATGGAAAGCCATTTTTCAAACTAAGCCGGAGCTGCGTTGCGTCATTACTTTAAGCACATAAAGTAATAGACTGGACCCAAAAACAGCAGCAGGCTTTGGACGAGAAACAACGTCCAAAGCCTGCTGCTGTTTTATTGAACAAGCGTTCCCTGTCAGGTGACAAGAACATGATCTTATTAAAGGCCGCGTAAATCGCGGCTTTTTTTATGGGATCAAGTGCAGTCCTAAGCCACAAGCCTTGGACGGCCTATTGTATCTTAGCGCCAGATTCGTCAACCATAACCGGGACATCCGCCGTTCATTTATTCGACGCATCCGGCATATATCGATAATGGAAGCGCATACCATAAGGTGCGGACGCTTCGGCTTTGGGTCTCGATAGGGGGAGGGATGCGGCAGTTCGGACGATCAGAACGGAACGATCCTGCGCAAAATATAAAGCGCTTACAACTGGAGGGGTATGCACATGAATAAAGGGTTGAAACGGATACTGCGCTTTTTTCGTTATCGTGCTCACCGTCTGCCTGTCGGCAAATAACGCGGACAGGGCCTGGGGAGGCGAGGAAAATTATATTACGCGATCTGGCGATAAACTCATGGACGGCGGCGCCGAGTATCGTTTCATCGGCACGAACGCTCCGTTCCTGGAACGGGCATGGGCCGATCCGGCCGAAATCGAGGATGAGATTCGGGCGGCGAGCCTATCGGGCATCGACGTCATCCGTCTGTACCCGTTCGAGGTGAGAATGGAGGGCGACCCGCCGGGCTTCTTCCGCCACGTCATGGGACCCGGCTTGTACAACGAAAGCGCCTTCAAGCTGTTCGACAAAATGCTTCAGCTGGCGAACGCGTACGGCGTCCGGCTGATCGTACCTTTTGTGGACAGCTACAACTATGTCGGCGGCACGCCAGATTGGGCGGCTTTCCGCGGCAAAAGCGCCGATGAATTCTGGACCGATCCGGTCATCCGGCAGGACTTCAAGGATTTCATCCGGTTCGTCGTGAACCGAGTCAACACGTATACGCAGGTGCCGTACAAGAACGATAAAGCCATTCTGGCGTGGCAGCTCGGCAACGAACTGCGGTCCACCGACGCCTGGACGAGCGAAATGGCCGCTTATATCAAAAGCCTGGATGCCAATCACCTAGTCGGCGACGGCGGATATGTACGCGCTCAAGGAATCAGGGCCAATGCGCTGAACGACCCTAATATTGATTTTATTGATCCGCATATCTATCTATACCACAATTATTCGGATCCCATCGCCAAGCTGAACGAATGGCGATCGACGACCCAGGGCAAGAAGCCGCTCTTCATTGGTGAATTCGGCGATTTCACGCCGGAGCTCAACGAGCGGCTGCTGCAAACCGTGCAAAGCAACGGCACGGCTGGCGCGATGGTCTGGGGCAGCATGCCCCATCATAAAATGGGCGGATGGCATTGGCCGCCGGTCGGCGACTGGTCGTACTTGCGCTATCCTGGCTACCCGAGCGGCAACTGGGCGAACGAAACGGCGATCTTCAATCAGCTGCGCCAGTATGCGTATGCCATCAAAGGCGTACCGGTCCCGGCATGGCCTGCGCCGACTGCGCCTATTCTGTTCCCGGCCGATTCCGTGCACGCGCTTTCCTGGTTAGGCGCCTCGACCTCCGCGGCGTATGACCTCGAACGCGCGGCTGCGCCGTCCGGCCCGTGGAGCGTCGTTGCCGCCGACGTGACGGACGACGTAACGGCGCCGGACGACTACAATGTTTCCGTGCCGATCGCGGACGATACGTCCGCGCCTGCGGGAACCGGCTACTACTACCGGGTGAAGGCGAAGAGCCCCGATGGCGGCTACTCCCCGTATTCCAACGTGATCGGGCCGATAAAGCCGCAGGAAACGATCGTCGCCGACAACGGCGGCAGCGGTTATGCGGAGACGGGAACATGGGGGGACAGTACGCTGTCCGGCAGCTACGGCGGCGGCTCCCGATACAGCAATTCGGCGGGCAGCACGGCGACGTGGACGCTGGAGGTTGGCGAACCCGGCTATTACAACGTTTATGTGCGTTATCCGTATCATCAAACGTCGTCGAAGAGCGTCGCGTACGCGGTGCGGCACAACGGCGAGAACGACACGATCCCCGCCGTCAACCAAACCACGATCACGGGGCAGTGGCGCTTGATCGACACCGTTTACTTCGCGGCGGGGGCCGACCAATACGTGAAGCTGACGGCCGGCACCGTCGCGGGTTCCGGCAACGTGACGCGGGCCGATGCGGTCATGCTCGAACCGGTCGCGTACGGCGATCGCTTCCAAGGGACCGGCATGGACGGCTGGACCGCCTCCGGCGGCGCCTGGTCCCCAGCGGTCGACGTCGCCAAGACGCTTATCTCGCAGACGCTCAAGCAGTCCGCGCCGGGAATCGCGGAAACGAGAGCGGGGGACGCCTATGCCGACGTCGCCGTGACGGCCTCCGTCAAAGCGTACGACCGTACAATCGCGGACTCCTCGTCGGGACTGATCGCGCGGGCGAGCGCCGATTTCTCCAGCTACTACACCTTGCGGATCAATTACGGGCAAAACAAAGTCCAGCTGTACAAGAAAATAAACGGCAGCTGGACGAAGCTCGGCGAGGCGGGGCTGCTAGCCAGCCCGGGATCTTGGTACCAG
This sequence comes from Paenibacillus sp. J31P316, assembly GCF_056269105.1. Taxonomy (NCBI): domain Bacteria; kingdom Bacillati; phylum Bacillota; class Bacilli; order Caryophanales; family Paenibacillaceae; genus Paenibacillus; species Paenibacillus sp. J31P316. The sequence goes on from NZ_JBWDNI010000001.1 coordinate 18,477, forward strand.
CTGCGCCTCGAGCTGCGCGGAGGCTCGATCAGCGGATACGTCAACGGCATCCGGAAGCTGGCCGTTGCCGACGCCGGCTTGACATCCGGCTACGCGGGCCTTCGCACGTTCGAGCAAACGGCCGTGTTCGACAACTTCGTCGTGACCGAGCTGTATTAATCGCCGGCGCGGGAAGGCCATGCGGACTTCGCACCCTTGGCCTTCCCGCCGGCGTCGAACGCGTAAGAAACCAAAGCCTCCAACTCCACGACGGTGGGATTGGAGGCTGTTTAGTTGGCATCCGGGATTCGGCGGTGCTTGTTTTATTGTCGGGTGACAAGAACATTGTGCGAATGAAGTCCGCAAAAAAGCTAGCTTTTTATTATCCGAGTTGTGACATGAACATGGAACGATTTCCAACGACGCCTTACAAGTGAGATTTATTAAGCTAACGGGCAGAACAGTTACAAATAAAGGAAACTAACTGTGCCTAGAGAATAACTACGTGGCTGTACTGTTCATGAACAAGACTGGAAGGTGGTATTTGCATGAAAGTGGTCATTGGAGCAGGGCGAACAAAGTTTGATGGCTGGCTCAGTACGCAGGAAGATGAGTTGAATTTACTATCCTTAGAAAGTTGGAACAAATTATCTGAACCTGAGAGTATTGATGCACTCTTAGCTGAACATGTGTGGGAACATTTAACCTATGAGGAAGGAATTTTAGCTGCTAAGTATTGTTATAAATTTTTAAAGCCCGGTGGTTACATTCGTTGTGCCGTTCCCGATAAAAACTTCCGTAACGATTGGTATCAACAGATGGTTCAAGTCGGCGGTCCTGGACCACTCGATCATCCTGCAGCAACGCATAAAATCGTCTATGATGCAAAAACCTTCGTAACTGTATTTGAATTGGCAGGGTTTGAAGTAATATTATTGGAGTATTGTGGCGAGAACGGAGATTTTCATTATACATACTGGAATGAAGGCGATGGTAGGATTGGTAGATCGTTTCGGTTTGATACGAGGAATTCTATTGAAGGTTTAGGGATGGTATCCATTATTCTAGATGCAAAGAAACCATTGATAATAAGATAATAACAATACTACTTATCTATCCATTTTGGGGCTAAGCTAACGGGAGACGATAGCTGAATGACGACCTTATATTTGACTACATTTCATTGCAAATTGTTTGGTGACAAGAACATTATCTCACTAGAGGCCGCGAAAATCGCGGCTTTTTTACTTATGGAATCAAGTTCTTGTCAAACCCAATGACACGGGCAGGTTAACGCAACGAATATCGTTCCATTCGCGTAAAATATCAGTAGGAAGACTTAGACCTACAAGAGGGGAAGCCGGGGAATGAAGAAGTATCAATTAGCTTTAGTCGGCGGTATCGTCCTGCTTATCGGGCAAGTTATTGTTTTGCTTCTGCCTTTACGTCCGCAGACGGGTCCTGTCGGGGAAGCCCATGGTTTAAACTGGCAAGGCTTTTTTCGAGGAATGTCAGTTGTTTTACCCCTCATCGTCATTGGGTTAGCCGGGCGGAAGAATGATAAACGATAATAGTACGCTCATGATTTGAAAACAAGAAACGGAGAAACGACATTGAAAAGAACGTTTTATTTTATTGTTGTTCTGATAGGCTGCGCGTCGATGATAATCTTGTATGGCCACAACCATGCGAAGAAAGACACCTACTCGCAAGTCGTAAATCGGCAAGGCTATACCTTAAAATTGACTCAAGATCCCGTTCCGGTTCAATTATCGCTCGAACCGGAGTTGTTGCATGAACAGGGAACGTGGAACGTCAAGCTGCTCGAGAAGTCGAATACGTCCTTTATCCTCAAACGAACGGAGATATCGAACGGGGGAATTACGTTTGATATCTCCATTCAGCCGGAGATGGAACGTTCTGAAGGAACATTCTTGTCCAACAAGGTGTTTGAGGAAAATGGCGGCTTTCATTATTACGCGCAAGCGCCGCTCTGGAAAATCTATGGCCAGGACGGGCGTCAGCTCTCCATGGACGTGATCGCGAACGGGCAGGGCGAGAGGCAGTTCTCGTTTACGCTGAGCAAGAAAGAAGTCGATGAAGTCGATGAAAGAGGCTCGCAGGGACTGATTGTCCAATACGATGGAATCGTCTTATATGAATACGCCCGAACCTAATACCTGCTCATGCGCTGCGCTAACGGAGAACCATAGCTCAATACAACACAATGGCAGCCGAAAAGTCTTTCGGATGCTGATTGTCGTTGAAGTAACGGGCAGATTACATTCATTACGGGTGGGTTTTCGAGTATTATACAAGGTGCCACTAAACACGATTGACATCTGAATTCCAACTGGTTACAATTTCAATAATTAGGAAAAAGTATACGTGAAATCAATGAATGAACAAAATATGCTGCATTTCGTTCAGAGAGGGATGTTTCGGTGTGAAATCCTACGAAATTTAGTATGTTGCCGGTTCAGGAGTGCGGTTAATACCCGCCGGTTTGACTCGTTATCGTCAACAGAGCTGATTGTATCGCTATATGCGAAGACAATAACTTGGGTGGTACCGCGATTAAATTCGTCCCAATCTTTGGGGCGTTTTTTTGTTGTCAAAAATAGAGAAAAAGGAGACATATCCATGAAATTGTATACATCTGAAGAGATTAGAGCGAAGTACATTCAGTTTTTTCAAGAAAAAGGTCATGCCGTCATTTCTAGCGCTTCCGTTATACCCGATAACGATCCCACCGTATTGTTTACGACAGCGGGCATGCACCCGCTGGTGCCCTATTTACTTGGAGAGAAGCATCCGTCTGGAACGAGGTTAACCAATGTTCAGAAGTGTATACGTACTGTGGATATAGATGAAGTCGGCGATGATACCCATTGCACCTTTTTTGAGATGATGGGCAACTGGTCACTTGGCGATTATTTCAAACATGAATCCATCACGTGGAGTTGGGAGTTCGTCACTTCGCCGAGCTGGCTCGATATACCCAAGCATAAAATTGCGGTTACCGTATTCGAAGGAGATGATGATGCTCCCCGCGATCAGGAGTCGTACGAGATATGGCGTGCATTAGGTCAATGTGAGGAAGAGATCTTCTTCTTGCCTAAAGCCGAGAATTGGTGGGGGCCAGCAGGTCAAACGGGTCCTTGCGGTCCCGACACGGAAATCTTCATTATCTCGGATAAAGAACGTTGCGGTCCAACATGTTCGCCAGCATGTGGATGTGGGCGCTATATTGAATTCTGGAATAATGTATTTATGAAATATAACCAAACGGCGGAGGGAAAGTTTGAACCGCTTGATCAAAAAAACGTCGATACGGGAATGGGCTTAGAGAGAGTGTTAGTCGCTTTGAATGGAGGAACAGTCTACGATAGCGACCTGTTTGCCGAGATATTCTCACGTATAGCAGAACTGTCGGCGGCAACATACGAAGATCAGCCCAAAGCGTATCGGGTTGTAGCGGATCATACCCGCACGGCCGTATTTATTCTCGGTGATAATTTCGGCATTACACCTTCCAACGTAGATCAAGGTTATGTGCTGCGCAGATTGATTCGCCGGGCTGTTCGATTCGCTATGCAATTGCGTATTCAAGAAGGCGGTCTAGCGCATATCGCTGGCGCTGTGATTGACAAGTACGAGCTAATATACCCCGAGCTGCAAAGCAATCGCGATAAAATTATTAGGGAACTCCAGGCGGAAGAAGCTCGTTTTCAAAAAACGCTCGCGCAGGGACTTCGTGAATTCGATAAGCTTTCGATTTCATTCGTAAATGGTCAACTGGACGGTGCAGCTGCATTCAAGCTTTATGATACGTATGGGTTTCCCATCGAATTGACCATGGAACTGGCAACAGAGCGTTCCATCGCCATCGACCTGGAAGGATATCTCGAGAACTTTCAGAAGCACAGAGAGTTATCGCAAGCCGGAGCAGCCCAAAAGTTTAAAGGAGGCTTAGCGGATCATTCCGCGCAGACGGCAAATCTGCATACGGCCACTCATCTTTTGCATGCTGCATTACGAAAGGTTCTGGGAGATGAGGTGGCGCAAAAGGGCAGCAACATAACGGCTGAGAGACTGCGTTTTGATTTTTCGTTCCATCGTAAAATGACTGATGAAGAGATCGCGGAAACGACGCGGCTGGTCAATGAAGCGATTGCCGAAGGCGTCGATATTACGTTCGAAGAGATGACGCTTGAAGATGCACGTAGAACAGGGGCTATTGGTCTATTCGAGAGCAAGTATGGCCAGATGGTAAAGGTATATTCGATGGGCAAATTCTCCAAAGAGATATGCGGCGGTCCTCACGCGGCGAATACGGCTGACCTTGGTACTTTTAAAATTGTTAAGGAAGAGAGCTCGTCGTCTAGCGTAAGGAGGATAAAGGCAGTACTTGAAAGCACTGTTGCATTAAGCTAAAGGGAAACGTTAGTTCATTCATCCAGTAGCTGTATATCACAACGGCAGCTGGGCAATCGTTAGGCAGCAGCAGCCTGTGCTTACAGGCTGCGACGTGACCGGAACGCTCCTTGCATTCATCAGTATTAGGGCGGCATGCTCGAGCTCGGACATCTTGAATAGGTTTACAAACGCCTGATATTTACTAACTATACGAGGACATCGCCGCGGAGGAGAAAGCGCGTGAGTGGAGATGATGAAGTCAGATTGGGGTGCGTAAAAGTATTTAACGTGTAACTATAAATTCAAATAACTCGACAGCAGCCGGTGACGGCTGCTGTTTTTTATTCAGCTATTCTGGCTAATAGCTTGTCAATATTTAATATTTAATGTAGTTGGTTTCGACTCGTTCGGGTTCAGGGAAGTACTGTTAAGCTAATCATTTTGGCTGTCTCTCTAACGCTTCGGTGCTCTTTCCGGAGAAATACGGGACTATTAAAGCGCAGACGAGCGCTAGCAGCATTAATGCTATAAACGTTCCCCCATGAATCTCTTTTACCGATAAGGCCAATATAAGCAATAGTATTTTGGAAGCATTCAAGAAGCATTCTCGCCATAAAAAAATATGAGCTTGTTGAATGACGGTTTGCTTCGTAATTATTCTGAATTGCCTCGAGTTCCAAACCGTCCCGAAATAAAACATACCGATGGTTGTTAAAATGTTTGAAATGATAAGCAGAGGTGCCTTAGGCAGCAACGGCAGAAGAATTCCAAACGATACAAAAATCATACCGATGGCGAGCCAAGTCCCTTCACGAACCTTCAAACGCTTATATAAGAACATAGCCCCCATGGCGAAGCAGGCATTCAATACATTCAGTATCGCGATAACCAATTTATCTTCTGATACGGTGAACGTAAACACTAACGAAAACAATACTTGAAACTGCAAAAATATTCCTGTTGCCATATAGGACGGAACCATCCAACGCAGCCTACTGCTGGAGAACACCAGCCGAAATTGAATGCCGCGGAATAGTCGCTCCGATTGACCGGCGAGGGTAATGGAAGGAATATAAAATGAAACGGTCAGCAAGAGCGCGACAAACAACATCAATAGTAGAAAGGAGCCAGAGTAACCAATCCACTTGATAATAAGCGCGAAAGCGATTGGATTAATGATCGAGACGAGCTGGTTAATGATATTGGCTATCGAGAAATATTGCTCGAAATCCTTTCCTTTCCCATACACGCTCAATGTAATGTTCTGCGTGACGGCATATAATCCCCACATGATACCGATTGGAATGGCGATAATCGTAATCCATAGAAGTCGGTTATCCAGTTCCAGTACCGATAGCAGGAGGAAAACGATTGCTCCGCAGCATGCATTGATTCGAATCAGTACGCGGGTCGTATAGTTGGTCAGCAATCTGTAACCGCCCGCAAACCCGAATGTCCAAACGATAAACATGATTAGATTGAACCAAACCACCTCGGAGATACTGTGGTTCTTTTCCCAAATAAATAAATTAACGAATATACCAATGTAGTTGAAAATAACTACTGACACAGCATTCATGAGCAGTAATCGTTTCATTTGACTGCTTATATGCATTTCTTTTAGCCGCCTTCTAGAAGTTTCCTTGCGTGCCGGACTTACCTCAACAATCGGGTATTCACCCCTTTACAGCCCCGTTGAATATGCCGCCCACCATATTCCGCTGAAACAAGATGAAAAACAAAATAGAAGGAATCATGATAACCGCTATCCCGGCAAATACAAGGGTATCGTTCGATCCCTCATGGGCGGTCAGCATCGTGATGCCTACTTGTACCGTGCGCATTTCCGTCTTGGTCGTAACGAGCAACGGCCATAAGTACGTGTTCCACACGCCGACAAACGATGACAAGCCAAGCGATGTTATAATGGGCAAGGAAACGGGGATGCAGATTCTGGAATAGAACCGGAAGTCGCCGCAGCCATCCAGAAACGCGGCTTCCCGCAACGTGTTGGACACCGTTTTGAAGTATTGGCGAAACATGAATACCTGAGTGGCGGATACGAAGAACACGATCATAATGCCAAGGTAGCTGTTTAACAGATGCAGCTTGCTGACCGTAATGAAGTTAGAGATCAGCAAGGCTTCCGACGGGGTCATCATCGTGCCAAGAATAAAGAAAAACAAGAAATTGCTTCCGGGAAACTTTAAAAAGGCAAAGGCGTAGGCAGCCAAGCTGGATAGGACGAGTCGTACTACTGTGACGACAAGCGCGATGACGAATGAATTCCACATGAAGCGCAAAATTTGGGTTTCGAACAAAACGGTGCGGAAATTGTCCCAATTGGCAAAGCTTTGCGGCAGGATCGAGGGCGGAAACATGCCGAACTCGCTTTCGGTTTTGAATCCGGCCATGATGGCGTAAAATATGGGAAATATGACAATTAAACCGAGCAGCAGTTTGAGGACAGCTGTCATGTACGGTTTTAAATTTCGATTGTACGTCATTCGTACACCACCCCTTTTTTCTCATACAGAAAGTTGATCAACAGGAAGATAAACGTGAGGATGAAGGCGCAAATGCTTGCCGTGCTTGCGAGTGAGTAATTCACGCTTCGGAACCCGGATGTGTAAATATAATAGATCAGCGTCGACGTAGCCCCAAGCGGACCGCCTTTCGTTAGGATCATAACCGGGGCGACCATTGTTAACCCGACAATGATTTGAATACATAAAACAAAGAATAAGGTAGGCGATATCAGAGGAAGTGTAATGCGGAACGTTTTCGTCCAATAGCTGGCTCCATCCATTTCGGCCGATTCCAATATTTCCTGCGGAACATTGCGCACCGAGGCCAGCATGAGCAGGAAGTCGAATCCCATATGGGTCCAGACCATCGGGATCACAAGGGAAGGGAGTGCCCACGTCTGGTCGTTCAGCCAATTGATAGCCGTTGTATTCTGAAACAAGCCAAGCAGGTCTAGCAAGTAATTCAAGAGCCCGGAGCGACTAAAAAATTGTTGGAAGATTAAACAAGTCACCGCCATGGAAACACCCATCGGAATGGAAAACAGCAGCTGACTGCTTCTGGCAAATAGACTCTTGGGAGCAGCGATTAATGCCAGCAGCAATGGACAGATAAGGGCAAGCGGAACATACATAGCCGTAAATTTCAACGTAACGAGCAGCGCGTTTACGAATTCCTGCCTGCCGAACAGGTTCATGTAATTATCCAATCCGACGAACCTGATTATTTTGCCTTGTGCATTGACACTGGATAAGCTGTAGATGAAGGTGCGCAGGAATGGAAAGTAGTCGAATACGAGGATAAACGGGATGATTGGCAGGACGAACAAATAGGCCTTCAACATATCTTTTCTGCGCTTGCTCTTGCTGGTTACCGTGTGAGGCAACGATGGTGAAGACACAAATTTGGCCATGAGACGAGAACCTCCGAACATATTTATTAGGCGTTCTATGGCCAACTAAAATTGGAGCGTTCCAAATTCAGTTGGCAACCTTCCAATTCATTACCAATTTTCCATTAAAACCAATTACAAACGATTAAATAAAGCAGCCCTGGCAACACAACGTATATTACCGTACACTAAAAAAAGTTGTCAATTGGATGGACGAGATTTAACATGGAGTTAATCATCAGCTAACAATTCGCATGAGAAGGCAGTATATATTGTAAATAGTTATGAATAGCTGGATATTGGATTGGAGGCTTTTATGGGTGTCACGATTATGGATATAGCCATGGAGGCTGGCGTGTCCAAAAGCACAGTTTCATTGGTCATTAACGGGAGCAACCTAGTCAAGCTGGAAACGAGATACAAGGTACTGCAAGCCATCCACAAACTGGGCTATGTACCTAATATGGTTGCGCGGGCGCTGACCACAAGCAAAAAAGGGACATTCGGGTTGATCTTTGTAACCTCCGGCGAGGAAAACTTGTCCTACGGATTCGATTCGATTCCCGAGACGCTGCTTTTCGATGTCAGCTACGGCATCAATGAAGGATTGAACAATACGGATTACACGCTGCTTACTGAACGTTTCTCCATGCATGACAAGCTGCCGAACATTGTCAAGAACAAGCGCGTAGACGGGGTATTTATCATTGGGGGCTTGTTCGACAGTCAATTTATCGAGAATCTCCGAAAGGAAGATATATACGTCGTCATTATCGGGCGTACCTATGAGGGAGTCGATTCCGTATCCGTCAATGCGTACCAGGTTGGTTATCTTGCCGCCAAGCATTTGCTGGAGAAGGGACACGACAATATTGCTTTTATAAATGGACCTCGGGATAATGTGAATTCCCTGGAAAAATTGGCGGGCTTTACGGCAGCCTTCAACGAGGACGGTCATTCGGAAGAGAAAAAAATGCATGTTATCCATGCTGCGTATACCGGCAAGGGCGGCTACGAAGCGATGAGCGAGTTGTGGGAGAAGGGCATCAGGCCCGATGCGGCTTTTGGCGGAAGCGATGGAATTACGATGGGAATTATTCGATATTTGTACTCGCAAGGCGTGCGAATACCTGAAGACGTTTCCGTTATGGGTTATGAAGAATCGATCATTACCGCGCATTCGCCATTGGCGTTGACCATCATCGACGGACATAAAAGGCAGCTGGGTGAAGTGGCATGCCTTGCGATGCTGAATCGTATGCATAACAAGAATGCCCAAGAAGTTTCTTTGAAGCTGGAACCCACCTTAATGGAGCGTAATTCAGTAAGGGATTTAAATATTCACCGCCAAATGTAACTTTTTGGCGGTGAAATTCATAATTTGTTTACTTGCAGTTAACCCAAATCGGTTTATTTAAAGCAAGCAGTAATGATAAGTTGAATAAGGGCGAACGGAAAAAATTTTTTTCCGGAGAATTTAAACCGTTCCAAAAATACAAAAAAGCTTAGATAGGAGGTCTGACCATGCGTTTGGCAACAATGACAAGCTTGTTCAGAGAAAGAATCGAAGAAGACGGACATATCGGATATGAGGAGTCTATCCAACGATGCAAGAATGCCGGTTTCTCCGTACTGGACCTCAATCTTTGCGCGATGATTCACAATAAAACCGAACTAAACGGTCCAGATTGGGAAGTTGCGCTTGACCGCATTAAAGAAGCAGCCGAGAAGGCCAACGTGGAATTTTGCCAGTCGCATCCGCCCTACATGCCTGGGAAACTTTACCCTGCCGGTTCGGAAGAGGAAGCATTCTTTAACGAGATTACCCGCCGTTCATTAATCGCAAGTAGCGTTCTGGGCGTGAAAGCCGCCGTCTTTCATCCCTTAACGGAAACGGGCTTGGATGAGCATAGCATGGAAGCCAACATCCGGCTGAACCGTCGATTTTATGATCCTGTTATGGAGCAAGCCGCGAAGTTGAATGTCAATTTGGCATTTGAAAACATGTTCGACGCGAATGGTCATCGGCGTTTCGGAACGACAGCCGAAGAGTTGATCGAATTGGCGGACTCCTACAACGATCCTCGAGTCGGGGTATGTTGGGATATCGGACACGCTAACCGAGTCTATTCAAGTCAGCTTCGCCCGATTCGTTTGTTAGGCAATCGGATTATCGCGTTGCATGTCGATGACAACCAGGGTCTGGCGGATGATCATTTACTTCCTTTCCTCGGGAATATCGACTGGAATTCCATTATGCCCCTATGGAGCGAAATTGGGTACAAGGGCGATTTCGTCTATGAAATTAAGATGAATAACGGCATGCCGGACCAATTAAAGGATGTTACAGCCGGCTACTCCTATCAGATCGGACAATATTTACTGTCGCTGGCGAACTGATCGAGAGAAATTTGATCGTTGTAGGCTAATCAGAAAACAAATAGGAGTGGAGTTCGAATCATGTATAACAAGTTGAAACTATCATTCATGTCAATTCTTTGCTTCTCCGTTATTACGGCATGCTCTTCAAACCAGGATCAAGAAGCTGCGCCGGCGCAGGAACAAGAATCTACGGCGGGGTCGGATGCGCTGTCCCAAGAAAGCTTGCTGCCGAGCGCTCCTGTTAAAGTTGTTTTTTGGCACTCTATGACGGGTGCGGCCGCGGAGAGTATCGACAGCACGGCCAAAGCCTACAATGAAACGATCGGCAAGGAGAAAGGCATCACGATCACTCCGGTTTTTCAAGGTACTTATGACGAAGCATCGACCAAGCTGGCCGCCGTTCTGCGATCGGGTTCGCAGGAAGAGCTACCGGATATTATGCAGCTCAGCTCCAAGGGGATTTTCGATGTGAAGGATTCAAAATATATCGTTCCTGTCCAGCGCTTTATCGATAAGGACCAGTCCGGCTTGAACCCAAGCGATTTGAACCCGAACGCATTGCAGTACGCCATGTACAATGACAAAATGCTCGGATTGCCGTTTTCGAATTCGTCCATCATGCTGTACTACAACAAGGACCAATTCCGCAGCGCGGGACTGGATCCGGAGAATCCGCCGAAAACACTGGAGGATCTGGCAAAAACGGTAGAGAAACTTACCGTGAAAAAGGGCGACAAAATCGAGCGCTACGGTATTAGCGCGCAGCTGCGTTTCTTCTTGCTCGGGACGTGGATTCCGATGCAGGGCGAGAATAAGTATATCTTCGATAATGAAGAAGGGCGGACCGGTACGCCTACCGCAATGACGATGACGAGCGACGGCACGTTGAAAACATTGTTGACCGAATGGCAGAAAGTGCTCGCAACCGGAGGAGTAGAATTTACGGATCCGGCGCCTACGAAAGGATTTCAATCCGGGCTGTATTCCATGATCCCGGCGTCGACGGCTTCCATGGGCGGAATGAAGAGGGATATTATCGACGCGGGTTTGTTTGACGTAGGGGTTGCTGAATTGCCGCGCGTCAACTCGGCGAGCACGAGCGGGACCGGTATCGGCGGCTCGGCCGTATATCTGTTTGACCGGACCAATAAAGACAGCTTACTGGGAGCATGGGATTACTTGAAATACCTGGCAACCCCTGAGGTGTCGGCGAAATGGTTCATGAACACGGGCTATTATCCGATGAATACCAAAGCGATGGAGCTGGATGAAACGAAGGCATTCCTGGAAAAAAATCCGCAGTTCAACATCGTCAAGAAGATCAGCGAGAATTCGAAAGATTACAAGAAATATTTGGAGCCTTGGATTCCATCCTTCACGGACGTGGATCACATCGTGCAGGATGAAATTATCCGGTTCAGCGAAGGGAGTCAAGATATAGACAAGACGATTGCGAATATCGACTCCAAATCCAAACAGATGCTTGACGACTGGATTCAAGCGAATCCGCAGTAGCAGGTTGAGCATGTCCGGATGTGGATGGATGCTTAAGACAACACAATCCTGAAAATGGGAGTCGAGCGCAATGCACAACGGGCAATTAACTTTTTTTGGCGGGGTAAGTGAATCGGGAGGCGTACAGGTTCTTTACGGGAAAGGCGAACAGGCTGTTTTCTTCGATTTCGGCGTCGAGCACAGCAGCCTGCTGTTCCCCAAACAGCTGACGCTGTACGAACCTGTAGGAGCAACGACCGGTCGCGAGCTGCGGCAGTTCTTGCTTGGCGGAATGACCGCCCCGCTGCTTGAGCTGTACGACCCGCGGCATATCAAGCAACTGGATATGGCGAAGGTACGCCGTTGTTGGGGCGACAGTGATTTTCCTCATTACGAGGGAATCAGTTTGTTTATCGGCCATATGCATACGGATCATATGGCCGTTCTTCCTTATGCCCATCCGGATATTGCCGTCTATATGAATCACGACGCTCATTCCCTGTACCGGGGAATGGTTGCGGGTGGCCATTCCCCGGATACTGCGGCACGTATTACGGTGTGCGACGATTTGAGCGATATCGATTTCGGCGAATTTACGATGCAGATCGTCGAGATGGACCATAATGCTACCGGGACGGCGGGTATTATTATAGACGGCGGCGACCACAAAATCGCTTATACGGGAGATTGGCGGAATCAAGGCAAACATCCGGAGCGGATCGATCGGTTCATCGAGCTTTGCCGCGATAAGCGGATCGACCTGTTAATTACGGAAGGAACGCGTCTTGCAGCGGACCCGTCTGCCGTGATGTCCAACCAAATGACGGAAGTCGAGCTGTTGTCCCGATATGCCGATATCGTGGATGAAGCGGAAGGACTCATTTACCTGCAAATGTCGCCGCGGGATCTGGAGCGAATGGCGGATATGATTGCCATTGCGGTTGAGAAAGGGCGAACAGTTGTCATGGAGGCTTCCCATGCCGTCATCTGGCATAGGGCAAATCGAGAGGGCCTGCGCATTCTGGAAGGACACCCCGCGCTTGGCATGGATATTCTAATCGTCGACGCGACAGTAACGGACAGGATGCAGGTGCCTTATAAGACGATTTCCTTGGAGAATATGGCCGAGCGGAAAAACCACTATGTCTACTTTTATAAATTTCCCGATCTTGCCCATATGATCGAACTTGAAACGCTTGGCGATTTGCAGGGACGTTCGCATTTCATTCAATCCGACTATAGCGTTAAACTCGATCATGCCGATGTGGCGAAATATTTGCAAGCCTTCGGCATTACCGGCCATTCATTGTGCAACGGCGGGCACGCGCATCCCGAAGCCATCGCCGATATGATCGAGCGCATAGCTCCTAAAGCGGTTATTACACTGCACAGCCGCCATCCAAGGTCGCAAAATACGAGGGGAATCCACGCGTATTTTCCGCAAAAGGGAGATACGGTGGAGGTGGCTTCGATTCTTGCTTCCGCCCTCAGCGCAAGGAAATAAAGTTATTTATGGGAGAGGAAAGACGATGACCACGATTACTTTCGTCAGGCACGGCATTACCGATCACAATATGGAGAGGAGAGCGCAGGGCCATACGCAAAATCCGCTGAACGAAACGGGGAGAGCGCAAGCGGCGTTAGTTGCCGAACGGCTCTCCGAAGAGCAGTGGGACGTCTTCATCTCAAGTGATTTAAGAAGAGCCCGAGAAACGGCGGAAATTATTTCTGCTGCAATCGGCAAGCCGGTTGACGTATTCGATGATCGGCTGCGTGAGATGGATAGAGGGAAAATCGCCGACACGATTGAAGAGGAACGGGTTGCGCGATGGGGAGAGAACTGGAATGAGCTCGATATGGGCCAGGAAACCCATGAGGCCATGCGTGCGCGCGGAATCGACTTCGTTCGGGATGCAGCTTCGCGGTATGCTGGCCGAAAGGTGCTTGTCGTCACGCACGGTTATTTCCTTGGACAAACCTTAAAGGAATTAATGAAGGACGAGTCGACTGGTAACGATATGCGCAATACGTCCGTCACTACGATTATCAGTAACGGAGAGAAGTCGGAATATGTGCTGTATGATTGTGTCAGGCACTTATCAGAGCATTAATATGGAGAAGCTAACATTCGGCTTAATCTATCGAGTTATTCTACTATAGAGGAGAGTATTCGTATGATAACAAAATTGCGGATGAAAATGGCTGTGGTTGTACTATTTTGTATGGGTTTGCTTATGTTAAATGCAACCACGTTTGCAGCTGCTCCTACTGAAGCTGGCGTTTACTTTATCAACCTTGGCGAAAAAGGAAATGCTACCCTGATAAAAACAATTAGCGGTACTACGGCAAGCTATGGGTTGGTTGACACGGGAACGAGCGGTGATTACGCCGCTTATGTACAGCCATACTTAACCTCGGTACTTGGATCGGCCAAATTGTCTTTTATAGCCTTCTCGCATATGCATGCGGATCATGCAGGCGGAGCCGAAGCCGCAATCGCTAGTTTTGCGGATGCAAACACGACACTCTACATAAAGGACGTAGCGGATGCCGCTTCGACTTATTCCGGTGAATCCAGCATTGGCACTAGAGCAAATGCGATTATAGCTGCAGCGAAAGCTAAAAGCATGGCAATCGGTAAAATAAAGCCTTATGAAGCCTTCGACAATGATGTTGGGTCCATATCGGAACTTAGAGGTTTATCCGCTGACAAATTCAAGGCGAAAATCGAGAGGTTCACTAAAAATGCACAAGGCAGTTACGTATCCGTTGGCCTATACGATACGATTACATTCGGCAAATTTACAATGACATGGTTCAACGGCAACAACTGGAATCACGAGTCTATCATCGAACAATTGTCAAATACATGGGATGAAAATTTGAATGCAGCCACATTGTTGTTAAAGTGCACGACGAGTACTGGCACAAATTTCAGAACCTACTTGGGCGCCGATGTAGGCGAGAACAGCAATCAAAATTATTCTTACGAGGTAGGAAAAAAAATACAAGAAGTCGTCGGGAATATCAGCGTTTATCAGGTTGCGCATCATGGTTTCTATTTTAGTCTGATGCCGGACTCTATCGCTAGCACCCTCAATCCGAAGTATGCGATTGTTACGAACAGCTATAATGACATCGTAAATTCTTATTATGAAAACAAAAACATAACGAACCCGACTTCTTCCGATTTGACGGACGCTACCAGCACGCTGAAGGAAACCTTGCATAGTACGGCTCTGCAGAAAATGTACTTTTTGAGTGGAAAAGGCGGCGGAACTGATAATAGGATCATTGATGACTTGAAAGCAAATAATTATGCACTGCTTAACTGGACCGGATCAACCATTAAATCTGGACATGTACATGTTGAATTTGGCGGTACGGACCTCACAATCACACAACCGTAGAATCTCCGGAGTTGTCGCTAAACTTAAAGAGCAGGATATATTTCATTAAAAGTCGCGAAAATCGCGGCTTTTTTTATTTATGGGATCAAGTTTTTGTCAAAACTAGATGACAAGAACTTGATCCGATTACCGAAATTGACAAGAACTTGATGTCATTGCCGACGAAAAGGCTGGGAAGTGTCCAGTTTATATTCGGAGACCTCCCAATTACAAAAATATGGTGTAATTACGAAACATTGTTGACGGTACGAAGGGGACATACCCATCATGACGTATTCAGTTTATAATAAAGTCATATATGTTATGGAATGTCGGTTGTTAACCTGTGATGGTGGTTGAACGAGGTTCCACATACAGCAAGTATTTTACTATTCTAAGGACAACGATTGTTCTGGTAGGTATAGAGGAGCTTTAATGATGAAAGAAAACTTTTGGCGCGATTTACCACGACCTTTTTTTGTACTGGCACCCATGGAAGATGTAACAGATGTTGTGTTCCGCCATGTGGTAAGTGAGGCAGGCAGACCGGATGTGTATTTTACGGAGTTTGCGAATACGGAGAGTTATTGTCACCCAGAGGGGAACAAAAGTGTACGTGGGCGCTTGACTTTTACCCCAGATGAACAGCCCATTGTAGCACATATCTGGGGAGACAAGCCGGAATTTTTCCGCGAAATGAGCATCGGCATGGCGAAAGAAGGATTCAAAGGCATTGATATTAATATGGGTTGTCCAGTGGCGAATGTAGCAGAGAATGGAAAGGGCAGCGGCCTGATCTGCCGTCCTGAAATCGCAGCGGATATCATCCAAGCCGCCAAAGCCGGGGGACTGCCTGTCAGTGTTAAAACAAGGCTCGGTTTTAGTGACCTGGACGAATGGCGTGACTGGTTAACCCATATTTTGAAACAAGACATTGTTAATCTGTCCATTCATCTTCGGACAAGAGAGGAAATGAGCAAAGTAAAAGCGCATTGGGAACTGATTCCGGAGATTAAGAAGCTTCGCGATGAGGTGGCGCCAGATACTCTTCTGACCATTAACGGGGATATCCCTGACCGTCAGACCGGCCAGCAGCTTGCTGAGCAATACGGTGTCGACGGTATTATGATTGGACGCGGTATTTTTCAAAATCCATATGCATTTGAGAAAGAGCCGAAGGAGCACAGCAGTGCGGAATTGCTTGATCTGCTGCGGCTCCATCTGGATCTGCATGATCAATACTCGGCAGAGGAACCGCGTTCGTTTAGTGCGCTTACCCGTTTCTTCAAAATCTATGTCCGCGGGTTTCGAGGGGCAAGTGAACTCAGAACCAGCTTGATGAACGCCAAATCAAAAAGTGAAGTGCATGTATTGTTGAATAAATTTGCAAGCAAGGAGCATGATGGGGCGTATTCATAATTTATTCCGAACGATAGCTCAGAAAACACGATGGCAGCGGACTTGATGGTCAGCTGCCGTTTTCATTAAAGTAACGGGGATACTTCCAATGTTACCTATTATTTTAAAGTTGTTCTGTGATAAATGAACGTTATCAAGAGGATAAAATAATTAAAGCGTTGCTTATCGAAAATCCATGGTAATATACCACTATCTGGAAAAGGTGGTGGCTGTGTTGGATATCAATGTGCTATCCGAACGTTTTAGGATTTTTGCAGAAAGGGAGTGTAAAGACTCCAGTAGTCTTTATGAACATCTTGCAGGGAACATTGCATATGACTTAGACTTGCTTAAACTGGCTGCACATTCCAAACCTGGACAGCCTGTACCTAATCTCTTACTTGGGGCTGTTCATTATTTGCTATTAAGTGGGATAGAACATGAGTTGGCCGCGTATTATGCCAGCCTAATCCATAAGGCAACAATTCTTCATGCTAGCTGTAAGCGAAGGAATGACGCTGGAAAACGCTCGCAAAGGGAAAAAGTTCATAACTTGGCGGAGGAACATAGGCATGGCCAACATTTTGCGTTTTTTAGGAAAATATAGGATTGCAGCCGGCATGGCTGTCGTTATGATGCTGGTTGAGCTGGCAGTGGAGCTGATTCAGCCTTATCTGATTTCGGTCATTATTGATGAAGGTATTTCGCAAAAAGATACTTCAGTGGTGCTGCTGTGGGGCGGAATATTGGTAGGGGGCTCAGTTGCCGCCTTCATCGCTGGTATTCTGAGCTCTTTTTTTGCCTCGCATGCCAGTCAGGGGTTTGCGTTCGATGTACGGGAGGCCCTTTACGCCAAGGTGCAGGGATTCGCTTATCCGGTTTTTAATCGCTTTGCCACTTCATCCCTCATCACTCGGTTAACGAATGATGTGACGCAGCTTCAGGATACGGTATTCATGGGACTGCGGTTCATGCTGCGCATGCCGCTTGTTGTCATCGGGAGCATCATTATGGCGCTTGTCGTACACGTGCAATTGGGATTCCTGCTTACCCTGACCGTTCCCGCACTGCTCGTATTCGTCATTTGGATCATGAAGAGAGCGTCCGTTTTATTCAAAAGAGTTCAAATGAGTCTGGATACGCTGAACCGCGTGATGCAGGAGAATCTGACCGGCATGCAGCTGATCCGTGTGTTTGTCCGGCGCAAGGAAGAAGCGGGCCGTTTTGCACGTCTGAGCCGGGAATTAATGGGGAGCACGGTTTCCGCTTTGCGTCTGACGGAGATTACGATGCCTTTTATTCTGCTGATCATGAATGCAGGAATTATCGCGGTGCTATGGTTTGGGCATAAGCAAATAAGCATGGGGACCGCAACTGCGGGCGAGGTGGTGGCGGTTGTGAATTATTCGCTCCGAACGGCGGGCGCCCTGTCGGCCTTTTCCATGATTGTGGCGGCCTTCTCCAGAGCCCGTGCGTCTGCCCAGCGGGTTGATGAAGCGCTCAGCACGGACAGCGAAGCGCCGGTCAGGTACGGTCGCAATACCGAAGGACTGTGTGAAGGGGGCATAGAATTCGAAAATGTTTCCTTCCACTACCCGCACTCAGAAGCTCGCGTGCTGATCGATATTTGCTTCAAGGTCCATCCGGGTGAAACCGTAGCAATCCTGGGGGCTACTGGCTCGGGCAAATCCTCGCTGATGCAGCTTGTTCTGCGCCTTTATGAGGAAACCGCCGGGACCATCCGCATCGACGGACGGGATGCCCGCGAGCTGGATATGGAATATTTGCACCGCTCCATCGGCTATGTATCCCAGGAGGTGCTGCTGTTCTCGGGCACTATACGCGATAATATCGCTTGGGGCCTGGAGGATGCCAGTATGGAGCAGGTGATGGAAGCGGCCAGGTTGGCGCAAATTCACGAGACGATCGAGAAGCTGCCAGATCAGTACGATACCCTTCTTGGACAGAGGGGCATCAATCTCTCCGGGGGGCAAAAGCAAAGGCTGTCCATCGCCCGCGCCTTGATCCGCAAGCCGGCTATTCTGTTGCTGGATGATAGCACCAGCGCTCTTGATGTACAAACGGAAGCGGCATTGTTGCAGGCGCTCAAGAGTATGTCCTGCACAACGCTCTTGATTACGCAGAAGATCAGTTCCACGATTGGGGCGGATTTGATTCTGCTGCTGGACGAGGGCAGTCTCATTGCACAGGGAAGCCACGGGCAGCTGTTGGCCAGCGACTACTTGTACCGGCGTATTTATGAATCCCAATTCGGGAAGGAGGGGGTAGCGCATGTGGGAAGCTTTAAGTGAACCCTTCCGGTATCCCGGGCCGCGGGTGAAAGATACCGTTCAAGGCGCTTCTCCAGCGGACAAGCGGGCCAAAGCCAAGGCCAAGGATTGGCAGGGAACGCTCAGACGGATATGGCATTATCTGTCCCACCGGAGAGGCAGGCTGTCACTAGTCATGCTGCTCGTTATTGTAAGCTGCGGGCTCACGCTGCTCGGTCCGTATCTGATCGGAATAGCAATTGACGATTATCTGGAAGGACCGGGCGGCAGGCCATGGCTGCTGTTTCTGCTCGGATTGACCTGTGTCTATGTGCTTCAGTCCATTGTAGGCTGGCTGCAAAATATCTGGATGATCAAGATCGCTCAGGAAACCGTGCTGAGGATGCGTACCGATCTCTTCGCGCAGCTGCACCGCCTACCGATCCCGTTCTTCGGGAGAAGCCGGCAGGGCGATCTCATGAGCCGCATGACCAACGATATCGACAGCGTGAGCTCTACGCTCAACAGCTCGGCGATCCAGCTGTTATCCAGCGTGCTGATGCTGGCGGGCACGGTCGTTGTCATGCTGCTGCTAAGTCCGCTGCTAACGCTGCTCACCTTTGTGGTGGTTCCGCTGATGGCGCTCGGCATGCGGTGGATTACGCGGCGGACAGGCGTGCTTTTCAGGGAGCGGCAGCGAAATTTGGGAGAATTGAATGGATTTGTGGAAGAAACGCTGTCCGGTCAGCGGATTATCAAAGCGTTCTCCCAGGAAGAGCGGGTTATCCAAGAGTTTCATGAACGAAATGTGCGCATCAAGCATTCGGGATTCTGGGCGCAGACCATATCGGGCTTCATTCCCAAGCTGATGAACGGTCTCAACAATCTGAGCTTTGCGATTATTGCCTGCGTCGGCGGAATATTGGCCATCCGGGGGGCGATAACCGTTGGGGTTATTATCGTTTTTGTCGAGTATGCCCGGCAGTTTACAAGGCCTCTTAATGATTTGGCGAACCAGTGGAATACGCTCTTGTCTGCTATTGCCGGTGCAGAGCGGGTGTTCGAAGTATTGGATGAACAGGAAGAAGACGTGGATGAGCGTGCGGCGCTTATGCTTGATACTGTACAAGGTGCGGTCGTCTTCCATAAGGTGTCCTTCGCTTACGAGGAGGGAAGAAATACGCTTAAGGAGATCAGTTTTGAGGCGAAGCCTGGTGAAACGATAGCGATCATCGGTCCTACCGGAGCCGGCAAGACGTCGCTTATTCAACTGCTCTCCCGTTTCTATGATACGAATGAGGGGACGATCACGCTTGACGGGCGGGATATCCGGACGATTCGGCGGGAAAGCCTCCGCTCCCATATGGCATTTGTGCTGCAGGATTCCTTTCTGTTTGAAGGAACGATCCGCGACAATATACGGTATGGCAAGCTTGATGCCACCGACAGCCAGGTGGAAGAAGCCGCTAGGCTCGCCAATGCCCATTCATTCATTATGCGCCTGTCCGGCGGATATGACCGGGTGCTGATTGCCGATGGCAGCGGTATCAGTCAGGGACAGCGGCAGCTCATTGCCATCGCGCGTGCCATTCTGAAGGATCCGGCCATTCTCGTGCTGGACGAGGCAACGAGCAGCATCGACACCGTTTCCGAGATCAAAATCCAGGAGGGCTTGAAGCGGTTGATGGAGGGGCGAACGAGCTTCGTCATTGCCCACAGGCTGAACACGATCCGCGAGGCTGACCGCATTCTGGTGCTTAAGGAAGGATGTCTGGTGGAGCAGGGGCCTCATGAAGAGCTGTTAGGCAAGCAGGGACTATATAGTGATCTGTATCATGGTCAGTTAGAGCATCGGTAACCGTCAAACCGCAGTACGGCAGCTCGGCGTACAGCCACTCCGCGGATTAATCTTGTGCATTGAAGTAACTGACGATAGGAATCTAGTAAAAAACGAACGTTAGATACCCCGGAAAACCACAAGATTATTCGAATAATATAAGTGTTCTACTAGGAGAATTTTAATTAGAGGTGGTGATATCGGTGGCTAACGGAACAGAGAAAAAAGATTGGGCAGTTCCGACGTTAGAAACTCTTAACGTCAATGAAACGAAGTATGGGAAAGGCACTACAACGATTGACTTTGTCACGACAGATGACTTAGATATTTATAATCCGAGTTAGAGCAAGCAACCACGTAAAAATGATCCGCCGCGGCGGATCATTTTTACTTTTACACCAACTATAATCTTAGGTACGGAACTTGGTGGCGATTCCGGCTGCCGGGGATTAAAGACGCAGTTTCTGACAATTTCGGTTCCGGCGATCGGTGGCGCTGGGCAGGGTTACAAGCCATTTTCTTTAATGATCTCCACGAAGGCGGCAAAGGCTTTGCTGGAATACCGGTCATTGCGGCGGACCAGGCTCGTTTGAATATACCGTAAATCCTCCGGAATGGAGCTGCTGCGCAGTACCGCATACTCTCCCGCCAAGACGGCTTCCGGCAGCAGCGTGGAAGCAAGTCCGGACCGCACGCAGCTCAGCAGCGTTTCCAACGAACCGATCTCGATCAAATTCACAAGCGGAATCCCTTCTCTGTACAGCCACTCTTCCAAAATCGCCCGAAAAGGGCAGCCCCTTGGAGAAACAGCCCATTTCATACCCGATAAATCGGGATCACCCTCCAGCGTATGCTTGGTAAGCAACTTGATTTCATCCTGCATGCTGTATTCAAATATCAGCGTGGATGACTCTATTTTACCGGTAATGAACGCTCCATCCAGCTGATGGTTCACCACTTTTGCAAGCAGCTCCGAAGGGTTTCCGGTTGATAACGACAGCGAGACATCGGGAAAGCTGGTTTGAAAGTCAGCCAGGGCATTCATGAAGTTGCCGCACGTTACGGTCTCCACAACCCCAATAGCCAGCGATCCGCTTGGATAAGATGTCTCCTGAACGACATTTACCGCTTCCTGGGACAAGCTCAGAATCCTGTGGGCATACTCCCGAAACAGGATTCCTTTCTCCGTAAGAACAACGCCCTTGGAATGCCGGTGAAACAGCGCAACCCCGAGCTCAGACTCCAATTTGCGAATCCGGGCCGTGACATTGGACTGCACGTACTGCAGTCGCTCAGCCGCGCGGGATATGCTGCCCTCCTCAGCGGTTATGTTAAAAACGTTGAGATCAGTCAATTCCATGAGCAGATCCTCCGATTTGATATCAAAAATAATGATAGGAATATGAATATCAATCATTATACGTTATGCAAATCCTTGTTTACAATGAAACTAGCCATACGGATAGGCAAATCGAAGAGCAAAGGGGAAAAAGAAATGAATACATTGACCGAATCATCAAAACTGCTTATTCTTGTCGGCAGTCCGCGGCGCAACGGGAATTCAGCGGCACTTGCCGCCGCCGTTCAACGCGGTGCGGAGGAAGTGGGTACGCAGGTTCAGCTTCGCTTCGTTGACGACTATATTTCCAGCTTTCTCCGCGACTGCCGAACCTGCCGTCTTCCAAGCGGCGAATGCTCCATCAACGACAGCTTCCGCTCTCTGTTCATCGACGAGTTCCTTCCCGCGCAGGGCGTGATTTTCTGCTCGCCCATCTATTGGTACGGCTTGTCCGGCCAGATGAAATCCTTTTTTGATCGTACATTCTGCTACTATGCCGCCTCGCACCCGGAATCCGACCAGGTCGCCGAGGGAATGACCCGCAAGCGGATCGGTCTCGTTCTTGCCTCCGAGGAAACGTATCCGGGTGCGTCGCTCGGAATCATTCATCAGCTTCAGGAGTTTTCCCGTTATACTCGCTCTGAATTTGCAGGTGTTGTCCGCGGCTTTGGCAACAGCCGCGGCGAGGTAACGCGCGACCCGAGCTCCCCCGCGTCTGCCGCCGAGCAGCTTGGGCGTGAGATTCTGGAGCGCAAATATTCCGATTTCCGCCTCGATACCCCAAGAAGCGGGGAGGTTTGGCCATCCCGATGATCTTCATAAAGGTCTAAAGATGCGCTCGTCATTGCAGTTATAGTAAGCCGAGGCTACTGCTACGAACATACGAAACAGACCCACGTTTTTCAGCGGTTGCGGACCCTGATGGGAGATCGAAAATATTGGATTGCAAATAGTGTTCGGCTGCAAAATCGCTTACGTAAGAGGCTAGGGAATTCCCCTTTGCCTCTTTTCTGTTTATCGGCGCAGTAAATATCCTGACGTTGTTATGTTATAAATTGTGACATTATGTTGCATCAAAATACCTAAAAGTAGCGTAAAAACTAGTTCTATGGCAGCTAAGTGATAAGTTTTAGCGAAGAAATGATTGATCAATGGAAAATGTTCGGGTATTATGTACCTGACAATATGACAGAAAATTAAGTGTATTTTGTCTTATTTAATTTATTAAACATAACTTCTAATAGATAGGATAACAGCTTTTTAGTTGTATATGAACCTTTCTTTGAAAAGGGTTACATATAAAATTGATTTAGGAGGAAAGTCATGCATCATCGGAAGGTTGTCAGAAAAGCTCTATCATTATCGCTCGTATTTGCCGTACTCATTGGTTCGTTATTCGGCAGCATGGCTTTTGCCTCGCCAAGCACAAATATCGGCGGCGAGCCGGGAACCGCGCCAGAACAACCGGCTGTTCAGGATGCGGCGTCCGCGCAGTTCGACACGCTGACGCCAAGCGAGTCGAAGGTTGCCTTCGCCTTGTCGGAGGGAAGCCATCCGGTGACGGTCGAAGCGAAGTATAAGGACGGTTCGGTGAAAGACGTGACGACACAAGGCACTTGGATGTCCATGAATCCAGCCGTCGCCGTCGTCGACCGGGGCGTCATTACGGCCAAAGCGGCTGGAACGACGGAAGTGCGCCTCAATCTCGGCGACGCCGTCGTCAACGTTCCTGTTACGATCACCGCAGGCGCCGGAGCGCCGGAAGCGGCAGAGCCTTCGGAGCCGACGCTTGTCACATACCTGCTGTCCACGCTGAACGTGTTCGTCGAGGCGGATACGAACTATCCGCTTCATCTGCATGGGACGTTCACGGACGGGTCGACGCGGGATATTACGGCCGATGCCGTCTGGAGCACGGACGATGCCGCAGTCGCGACCGTTTCGCACGGCATGATCAAGGGCATCAAGGGCGGGGCTTCAACGTTCATCCGTGTAAAATACGGCAGTATGCCGACACTGTCGATCGCGGTCACCGTTCAGAAGGATCCGACTCCGTTTCAGCTGTTCGGTCTTATGATGTCGGAAAGCGTACTGAAGATCATGGAGACCGACGCGCCGCATAAAATCTATGCGGACCTGGAATATCCCGATCAGGATCTTTACGAGGTGACGAATCTTGGCAAATGGTATTCGTCTAATGAATCCATAGCCACTGTCGACCAGAACGGCTTCATTACGCCGGTCGGCAAAGGCATGGCCTATATTTACTTCGAATATAAGTATACGGCGCCGTCCGGCACGGAAGGCGAAGATGACTACGACGACGGCCTGCTTGTCGCGAGTGTGCAAGTGTTCGTCGGCGGCCCGTTCAAGCTGGAGCGCTTTACGCCAGACATGATGGCGCAGCTGGAACTCGACACGCCTGTTTCGCTCCCGCCGCGGAGCTATCAGGAAATTACGATCATGGGCGTTTATTCCGAGGATCCTCGGACAGGCCTAAACTATGACGCCGATGACGTCACGGGCGATATCGAATGGACCGTCGGGGATAAATCCATCGCCACTATTAACGATTCCGGCCGAATTTTTGCAGGCGGCAAAGAAGGCACGACGACCATTACGGGCCATTATTTAGCGCTCGAACCCTTCACGTTTAACGTGACGGTGACGAAGGCAGCCGCCGCCAGCACGGTGTTGAATTTGGTGGCTGAGCCGACCTACGTGGAAATTAAGGATGGCAAACCTGTTCAGCCGCCAATTATCAAAGCCATCTACAATGACGGCACGGTTGAAGACGTCACGTCCAAGATCGCCGACAGCGATTGGCTCGCTTCCGATGCATCGGTAGCGTACCACAGCGACAATGGTACGATCGTTGCTGAATCCGTCGGATCGGCCGTTCTCGGCGCGATCTACAAGGATGAAATTGTTATTATACCTGTAATCGTGAAGCAATCAGATCCGAAGACGGCGGTCTCCCTTTCCGTTACGCCCGATTCGCTGAACTTGCAGCTCGGCAAGCATGAAGCGTTGTCGGTCGAAGCGGTCATGTCCGGCGGCGAGACGCTGAATAAAACGCAGGCAGCTGTCTATCGCTCGACCAACCCGCAGGTGGTCTCCGTTAACCGCAAGGGAGAGATCACAGCTGTAGCCAAAGGAACGGCAGCTATCGAGGTGTCGTACGGCGGACAGAAGCAATCGGTCACGATTGAGGTTGCTGCTTCCGAGGGATTGCCGCCGGTTGCAGAGACACCGAAGCAGATTACCGGTATTACCGTAAGCGATCCGAAAATAACGCTGGATGTGACGGCTGGCCCTCGCCCGGTTACCGTGCAGGTTGCCTACAGTGACGGCACGAGCGCAGACGTAACGGCGCAAGGCAAGTGGTCGACGCAGGATGCCGGCGTGGTGACGGTCAAGGACGGCGTCTTGACACCGGTAGCTCTTGGCTCTACCCGCGTGCATCTGGTGTTGGACGGCGCTGTCATCGCAGTTCGCGTAACCGTTAAGGAAGGCGACTACTCCTCCAACGTCAGAGTGGCAGACGAAGGAGCAGCAGAACCGACGGTAGATGCGCTGCTTCTGTCGACGACGAAGATTTTGGTGCAAAAAGGAGCCAAATACCCTGTCCAGCTGCTTGCTGTAAAGAGCGACGGCACGACGGAGGACGTGAGCGATCAAGCGGATTGGTCGGTCTATGATACTGAAATTGCCGACGTAGTGAAGGAGAACGGCGCCGTCAGCATCCTCGGAAAATCGACGGGTGACGCAAATCCGGATCAGGGCTATCAGAAGTTCGGCAGAACGACGCTCACCGTCGGATACGGCGATTTTACGCCGACGATCGTGAACGTGTCCGTTAGTGAGCAGCCGGATCAGCCCGATGTGCTTGACATCGGTTTCCGGACTTCCGACTATTCGTGGTACTTCGACGGCGCGTCCTTCAGGTTGTACAAGGGACAATCGCCATACGAGCTGAAGCCGTTCGCTTTGGATACGACGGGCGATACTTACCCGGTGGAAGACGGAGCATGGACATTCTCTCAGCCGGGCGTCGTGAACGTCAATGCGGACAGCGGCTTCGAGGCCGTGGGAACCGGCGAGACCGATGCCGTGTTCACGTACGAGCGTTTCGGCGTGACCTACAAGCGCACGCTGCACTTCGAGGTCGTCGACCTGCAGGGCATCGCTGCCGATGCGGACGAAGCAAGCGGCGACTATACGGTCGATGTTCACCCGCAAGGCTCGTCGCTCGTCGCTTTGAATGAAACGTACACGGATAAGGACGGACAATCGCATTCGGATCCGCTGTCCGGATTCGTCAATTGGCAGGTCGAGGACCCTTCGATCATCGCCGTTTACGACGAACATCCTTACGTCCGTTTCGTTGCCGGCACGCAAGAAGGCACGACGCGGGTGACCGGGGAGTACTTCGGCCATGAGATCGCATTCGACGTGACGGTGACGAAGAACCCAATCAAGCCGAAAATCATGACGCTTGTCGCGGATCCGACATATTACGTATTCGATGACGCCGACGATCAGCCGGTTACTCCGGTGGTCAAAGCCATCTACAGTGACGCGACCATTCAGACACTGAACAATGCGGATCTGACGTGGTTCAGCGGAGAGCCGACGATTGCCGATCTTACGGAGGACGGCAAAATTACGCGGACGAACCGTAAAGGCGGAACCAACGTCGTTGGCCAATACAAGGGTATCGGGGTCAGAATACCGGTAATCGCGACGTATTCGGATGCGACGCCGGTGGCTACAGCATTGACCATTACGCCTGACTTGAAATCGATGGCGGTCGGCGGAACGCAACAGTTGAAGGCAACGGCAACGTTGAGCGATCTAAGCGAGCCTGTCGTGACGAATCTCGCGATGTTCGAATCGAAAAATCCGGACGTGGTTACCGTCAACGAAGATGGTCTCGTAACCGCCGTTAAGCCGGGTACGGCGAAGCTGCGCGTTTACTATTGGGGCTTCAATGAATACCTGACAATTACGGTTACGCAAGCGAATACGGGCGGTTCGGGCCCGATTGTAACGCCTCCGGCACCTCCGGTTACGGATCCGGTTACGGATCCGACGCCGGTCACGCCGACGCCGGAAACGCCTGTATTGAACGCTTCCGTGGATGGCGCGGCGGTGAAAGATCGCATTGGCAAAGCAAAGGCCGATCCGACGTCCGTTACGTTCAGCGACGTTCCGTCTACTTCTTGGAGCGCTTCGTCCATCGAATTGGCTGCGAAAGCCGGGTTTGTCCAAGGTTATGCGGACGGCTCGTTCCTGCCGAAGAAGAACGACGCGGGATATGCCAAGGGTTTTATTTGATTTATTGACATATGTATAAAATACGGGTTTTGTGTAAAAGTATTACCTTGGAGTTCCCGGGCTCATATTGCTTTTATTTCGCTTTCTTTTAATTTCTTCGTTTGTTTTGTATTTCACTTTCTGTTTTCTTTGCTCGTGTAACTAAAACTTCATTTTAACTATTTTGAATTTTGTTGAGTAGCCAGTCGCAGCAGCGGATCTATGTCGCAATATTAACAATTCACAATAATCGAGATTTTTTCTTTTCCTGCCATGAGTTATTTGAATCCGATTCGTACCAACGTCGGCAGCTCATGCGGCCAATATCTTTTACGTAATTATCATTATGTAAACTTTCAATCTAAAAACCGCACCTCAAAAAGCGGCGTCTGCAATCAGACGCCGCCGCTTCCACGTTCCCCCAACAACGCTTACCACGATATTCCTACTCCCAGCTTCAGTCCGCAATCAACCGAATCAACCGGTTCGCACTCGTGTACCCAGGCGCAGTCACGTACTGGTATCTGCCTTCGCGAAACGCATCCGTATGATTGAGATGAACATGCCCGCAGAAAATGCCGCGTATGTTGCCGCTGTCCGGACTCGCCAGCCATCTGCAGAATTCGCCGGTGCTTTCGTCTTGGTTGCGCACTTGCCATGCCTCGCGTACCGCAGGATCCCAGCCGGAAGCCCCCATCATGATCGGCGCTTTCCATTTGTCGACGACGTCTTTCACGAGCCCCGATAGATACATAGGAATGTGCATGAACAATAAATACGGTTCATCGATCGCTGCTGCTTCCTGGATCGTCTCGAACTGTTCCCGGGTCACTTGATAATTGCTATTATCGAGCGCGATCAGCTTCAGGCCGCCTACCGTCCGGACGTCGCAGCCCGGCGTCGTGGAAATCCAATCCCGAAACTGCGGATAAGCTTCGGCGCGCGCTTCATCCGTAAAGCTCCCGCCGAAATTCCAATCATGATTGCCAACGGTATAGAGGAACGGCGCGTTCAGGCGATCGTAAGCGGTCCGAATCGTTTCCAAGTTCGCCTGAGACGGAAAATCAATGATATCGCCGGTAAATACAGCAAAATCCACCTGCTGCTCATTGCTCGCATCTATGAATCGTTGGAAATTGCCGAGCGTCGTTTCGCCGCCGTTCACTTGTTCGGCAAACACCTTGGCTCGTCCCATCGCTGCTTCGCGTATAACTTGCGTTTCACGGTCATCGCATTCCGTCAGGTGGCAGTCCGTCACGTGCATAATCGTCAAGTCGTTGATTAGTCCCGGTATGCGAATCGTAGTCTCTTCCTGTTTGGCGGTATCCTGTGTTGTATACAGATTGGTATCCTGTCTAGGCGTCATCGTCATCACTCCTTCACCCTCCTTACCCCGTTAGGACCTAGTTCATAACAGAAAATGATGACCGCAATCTCCCTATGCTCCATCTAGCTCCAGATCAGGACTTATGTGCAAGCAAGGCGAGCAAATTGACCGCGATTACGTCAGGCATGATGGCCATGCCGCCGTATAGACCGGTCACGGCATTATGCGTGTCGGCAAAACAATCGTCAAACAGGCCTTGCTCATAATACGCTTTGGTATGCTGCAGGTTATGCGGCATCCACGTTTCGTCGCGGTGATCGAGCATCCAGCGCAGCGACGCATTCGTAATGCCTTCCTGATAGACGTTCCAATCGATGGCAGAATCGATCTGTGCCCAATCGATGCCGAGGCGGAACGATTCCGCAAAGGTCTCGAGCACTTCCCACTGCACGTGATCCCTGACCCAATTGGCAAAATACCAGTCGCTGGAGCAGAAGCACGGCTTCGTGTTATAAAGCATCGGTTTGTCGTTCGGTTCCCAAAGATGCGTGAAGGGAAGCAGCGCGCGCAGCCAATAGATCGCCTTATCCCTGTAAATCTGGTCGCCGGCAGCCTGATAAGCGAGCTCGTACGCGATGGCAGCATGACCGGCGGCGAATAGATTCGGGCTGTGCAGAGGCGTCTCCCAGAAATCCCCGCCTTCCGGCCGTGTCAGCGGCAAGCAGTAATCAACGGCGCGCAATGCGCCTTGTTTTAGTCGATCATCGCCGGTCGCTTGCCAATAGCGAAACAGCTCGATAGCCGGCAGAACGCATAGATCAAGCGCCGTATCCCCCGCAAGGCCCATAGGCTCGAGAAAAGCCCGCGCGACGACAAAATCATCCTTCATATAATGGCGCCCGTCGGGATCGAACGGGAACGATCCGTCTGCGCGTTGATGCTCGAGCAGCGCCAAACCGCGCTCGAGAGGATCGGTCGCGGAGGCAGACACGCTGCGTTGTGCGAGCGTTTGACACTTCTCAACAGCCTGCTGCAGCGCGATCGCCGCTTCACTGCCCGCATATCGGCGAATGAAGGGTTCGGCAAATCGCGGCTGCTTCAGCGAGTAGCCCTTCTCATGCTGCGGAGTGCCGAAGCCTTGTCCATCCGTCCAATACCGATTGCCGTAAGCATCGGCGATCCGATGCAAGGCTTCCTCATACGGCCAGCGCGGCGCGGAAGGTGCGGGCAATCCGCCATTCCGCTGAATCCAGAATATCACCGCATCGAGCGAGGTTCCCGGCACGACGAACAGTTCTGCGCTCCAAGCGACGGTTTGCTGCGGGTGAAGCTCAAGCGGTTCGGCGGCATAGATTTGGTTCTCCGTATGTTCCCCGGCGGCGTCCGGCACCATCAGGCCGAGCAAATGATTGTTCCGTCGGTCGATAAAGTTCGGGGACGCAAAGACCGGCTGCTGTACATGCGTCCGATAGTTGAACCACCGGGTCGACTTCATACCGGCGTTCCACGATAGTCCGACAGCCAAACCGTCGCAGCTGACCGCCATTAGCGGCATGGCGACTTTGTTCGGATGCGGCGCGGCCCGAAGCGCCCACGGATCCTTGAACCAATCGGTGCCGCTTGACCATTCCTCGCCCTCCAGCCATTCAATGCCGGGGAAGATCGCATCCGTCTTCCGAGCACCGAACGAATCGGCGCCAACCTTCACCCAAGGCCCTCTGACATAACGAGCGAACAAATTGAAATGGGAGGTGAGCTTGAAGTCCAGCTTGAGCACAGGATCATCCTTCAGCAGCGTAAGCTTGACCTCGCCTTCCATTAATGCGGCATCGAACGGATACTGAATCCAGGAATCGAACGATGTCCCGCGCAGCATCTGCTGTACGTTAAGCGCTTTCACTTGGAAAATCAAGCTTTCTCCGCTATCCGATACGTCCCGCTCCCAGCTTGCGGACTCCATGCGAATCGGAATTTCTTGATCGCGAAGCAGCAGCTCGCCAAAATGCTCCAATACACCCATGAATCGGCCGTCAGTCGTAAAGATCTCCGCCCAGCCCCAACCCGTCAACCGTTTATGCACGTCCACACGAACATGATCATTAGCGATCGAAACTGTCTCTCCGCCATAACTGCCCTGCTTGAAATTTGGCAACGTCGTCACTCCTCGAGATCCGTAGTAGCGTTCGTTTTACTAGGTTAAGAAATTCGAGAAAACCCTTCTAACTCCTGTCAAAATTCGTGTCCACTTCAGCCTAGCGTGATTTTATACCGGGCTATAGGCAAGAGGTCCGCAAGAAACTCGTTATCGCCGCCAACAGCCGGTCACTAGATGAAATAACCGCTGATTCTCCTTTAGTATAAGAAGAATCAGCGGCCTATAACAGCCTATAAATTCGCTTCAGTTAATCGTTATTTTTGGCCAGCGCCATTAAGAAAATGACCATGGCCTGATGTTCCGTCGTCTTCTTCCACTTCTCGAGTGCCGCCGTCTCGCCAAGGTACTGCCAGCGCAGCGCCTGCTGAAATTCTACGAGATACGACTTGCTTCCGACTGCCTCCTCGTCCATGGCGCGGATCAACGACTCCCAGCGCGTAGGAGCATCATCTCCGGATTGACGCTCCGGGTATTGCTTCGCCAGTTCCGCCGCATGAGCAAAAGAATCGTTTTCATATAAATCTGCGGCGAGGTACGGTCCGATCTCCGCATGGCTGTTATCCAGGGGAACGGATTTGGCCAGCAGAACGCTTGCTTCACTGAACTTTCCCTGCTTCATCAAGGCTCGTGAATACTCAGCATGTATATACGTTAGATCGTCTTCTTTGCCCAGCGTCAGCGCAAGCTTGTAATACTGCTCTGCTTTCGCCCAATCGCCGAGGCCGACGTAATAGTCCATCAACCAGAAGCTATTGTCCAAGTCGGGGCGAAGTTCCTGCATTTGCAATCGATAAGGCAGCGTTTCTTGCTTCAACGCTTGTTTATCCTCGGCGCTGTCTCGAACGCTATAGAGCTTGATGATCTTCCCGAGGCTGTAGACATCTGCGGGATTCGCTTCCCATGCCCGTTTGTAAGCAGCCATGGCGTCGTCGCTGCGCTTCGCCAGCAGAAGCCTGTCGCCTTCCGTCAGCTTGCGAGCGTTCAGAACGAAATACGGCAGCTCGCCCATCGTGTTCTCCGTCAGCCGATACCCGCTGCTTTGCGAGAGCTTATGCCCTTGACTGTCGTAAGCTTCGACGCTCCAAGAGAACCGTTTGCCGGGATTGGCGAAGCCAAGCAGAGATTCGGGATGGGGAACCATCCGATCATCAATCGTATCATAGAGGATACCTGCGGTGAGATTGTATAGATCGTCGACCGGCAAAGTGATCTGAGAGCCTTGGATATGACTATGGATTTGAACGCCGAGCGTACTGCTCCCATTGCTGTTCAGAATCTTATTATTGCCGGTCAGCTTATAATAAGCCGCTCCAACCACAGGCTCCCAGCGAAACGTGATGCGATCGCCCGTCACCTGCTCGTCGTTAACCGGAGTTATCAACCGCATTAGCGGCCGGAGGACGACCGGGTACGTAACCGGATTGCCGTGTTCGACGTCGATCCATTCATTCATGTCGATTGGCCACGCCCAGCCGTCGATGGCATCGTAAGTAAAGCCCAGCGTCAACTGGTAGGCTCCTGGCGTCACGTCCGCGAACGAATAGCGTCCTTCCGCGTCAGTCATCGTTTGGTAAGGCTCCGTCTCGATGACACTATGGTTGACTGCTTCTCTTGTACGCAAGAATACGCCGACATACGCCATCGGTTGGCCGTCGTTGCGCGTTACGGTTCCGGAGACGACCGAAGGCTGAATAGCAGCAGAACCTTTCGACCGATCCTCAAGTACCTCTTGCAGCGCTTGCAGCTGCTCCAATGGAGCGGGCTGATCGGCATTCGCATCCCCCGTGAGACCGGCGAGCTCCTGTTGCTGCTTCTTGTAAGACGCGATCGCCTGCTTCACGCTCTCCAGCGCCTCCGTCAAGCTGCTTCGGCGGATCAGAAGCTGCGCTTTCAGCTCCGCGACCTTCACATTGCGATCGAGGTCGATGCTCTTTCCGCCTGCTTCCTGGATTTCATCAAGCAACGCTTCAGCCTGTTCGTCCTTCCCAGACCGAATGAGCAGCTTGGCTCGCTCATACTGTAGTTGCGCCAGCAAATACGGCTGGTCGTTTCTGCTGCGCCGCTCTGCCGTCTCAAGCGAATCGATAGCCCGATCGAAGTCTCCCGACACGCTGTAGTAGAGGGCAAGCTGCTTTGCTGCCGTGATGAGATAGGTCGTATAATTTGCATCCGCCGGGCCTTCTCGGAGATAAAGCAGGAGTAAAGGCAGCTTCTCCTCCCAAGTCAGCAGAGGTCTATTCGTTCGGGAATCCGGTCCGATCGTTTGGACAGAACTTGATCCGACGTAGACTTGAAAACCATGCGCGAGCGTATCCGTGCCGTCGCTTAACACATAATCCTGAATCAGCTTCCATGTTTTCGCATTCGAAGCCGGATTCGTTAGAAGGGACAACAATTCTTCCCTGCTGCGCACCTCTTGCCCTGCAGCCAGATGAACGCCCGAAAGATCAGCAACGACAGGCAGCGTCCTATAGCCAACGACGAGGACAAGCACGACGGAGACAAGTCCCGTCACCAGATGCTTGACTTTAACGCGAAGTTTCAGTCTCAATGGAAGCCACCGCCCTCTCGTAGTCATCCTGCCAATACACGTTGTTGCCTTCATAGACGAGCACCCGATCTACATCGGAATCGATCGGATTGACGCTGGATGTGCTTCGTATTCTGCCAAACAACAGCGTTCCGGCGAGCACGGCTATCAGCGCTGCCAGCGGAACGACAGGGATTTCCAGCTCCTTATTCCAGATCGCCTCAAGCCGGTGCAGCCAGCCGTGGGGGTGCGTCCTTCTAATTACTTGTGCATGGCCCGTAAACTGAATCCGTCCCAGCTCTTCGTCGAGCACCGCTTTCATTCGATCGCGCTCTTCCTGTCCGCCTGGATTCTCCAGCTCTTCCGTCACATCATTTCTATTCATGACCACCCCTCCTCGCCGGCTTCAAGTATCGTTCGAAGCAGCCTTCTGCCGCGCGCCAACCGCGCTTTGATCGTATTCTCGTTCGCGCTCAACTGCTCCGTAATCGCTGCGATCGACAGCTCGTGGTAATAATACAGCGTAATGACTTCACGGTATTTGTAATCCAGACAGCCGATCGCTTCATGGAGTTGTGCCTGTTGAAATCCAAGCAGCAGCGCTTGCTCAGGTCCCGGCTCGGGCGTCTCCGTATCCCGCTCCGCCCGCAAATCCGGCAGCAGATTCCGCCAGCTCCATGTTCGCTGCTTCATTCGGCAGCGATTGAGCAGAATTCGCAGCAGCCAGCCGCTCAGCTTGTCACGATCCTGCAGCTGACCGATTTTATGATAAGCCTGTATAAACGTATCCTGCACGGCTTCTTCCGCGGCCTGAAGATCTTTCAGCAGCAAGAATGCCGTTCGATGAAGCCGATCGCCGTAGGCATCCATCAGCATGCGCAGCGCTTCTTCGTCTTTCCGTGCCAAACGTTCGATGACATCCAACCCCAGGTCCCACCTCTCCACCTAATGATGATGCACCTCGTTTCCGATAAGTTGCAACGGTATTCAAAAAAATGCACTAAATTATTTCACTCTGTTGTTTCACTTGTTGTTTTAGGCTGATTGTTTTGGACATGTCCAACTTTTTTGCGCGATGCCGATTTTTGAGGACGCCGACAACACTGTTTCTCTAGACCCACACGGTTTTCGTCAAGTATGATGTCTTAGCGAATGTTAGTTGATGGAGGTTGGGCATGGAAAGCACGTACGAAGACATCAAGAAAGGCGAAATCGGCGCATGGGTCAGCATTGGTGCCTATCTCCTCTTATCGGCATTGAAATTGACCGTCGGGTACTGGACGAACTCGGAAGCGCTGCAGGCGGACGGACTGAACAATTCCACCGATATTATCGCATCGATAGCCGTGCTGATCGGGCTGCGCATCTCGCGCAAGCCGCCGGACAAAGACCACCGTTACGGCCATTTCCGTGCAGAAACCGTATCGGCGATGATTGCTTCGTTCATTATGTTTGCGGTCGGCATTCAGGTGCTCTATCAAGCGGCATCCTCCTTTCAAACCGGTCATGAGGTCCCACAAGGCGGTCTCGCCGCGTGGACAGCCCTCTTCTCGGCGGCGGCGATCTACATGGTCTACTTGTATAACGTTCGCCTCGCCAAGCAAATCAACAGTCAAGCGATGATGGCTGCAGCGCAGGATAACCGATCCGATGCGCTCGTAAGCGGAGGGGCATTCATTGGTATATTAGGAGCGCAGTGGGGAGCGCCTTGGTTGGATCAGCTGACGGCTCTGCTCGTTGGGTTGATGATTTGCAAGACGGCATGGGGGATTTTCCGCGATGCGACGCATGCGCTCACGGACGGCTTCGACGACGGGGAGCTGCAGGTCATTAAAAGTACGATCCGCGACGTGCCGGGCGTCGAGAAGATCATCGACATCAAAGCCCGCATTCACGGCAATATGAAGCTGGTTGACGTTACGATCGGAGTCCACCATCTGCTTAACGTGACGGAGAGCCATGAAATTACGGAGCAGGTCGAGAAGGAAATGTACGATCAGCACAATATTACGCATGTGCATATTCATATCGAGCCTTACGAAATTTCGAAGCGGCATTCTCATTGAACATAATAATTATTATGTAAACTAAAATCCGATTGCTCTCCAAGTGCCTGCATGCAATTTACAATTGCGTGTGGGCTTCTTTGGGCTTCTTTGAGCTTCTTTGGGCTTCTTTGGGTTTTTTCGGCTTTTTTCACCTCTATCTCTAGCAGGTTCTTCCCTTGCGGGCAGTTGCATCCTCTTTTTTCAAATCAGCCCGAATCAATAGCATCTGCCTCTACTAATGCTAGGAAATCGATGCAAAGCTTCATAGAGTTATGTTACGATAAATGACATGGTACGACTCAATAGATACCAGGAGGTCAAATGATGAAGAAAGCAACAACCTGCGCCCTAAGCCTTGCCCTATTGACGGCAGTCGTGGCTCTGCCTGCGACTCCGTCCGCGACGGCGGCGGCCAAGAAAACGGAGCTGCTCGTATCCGCGGCAGCCAGCCTGCAGGACAGTCTCAGCGTCATCGAGAAAGCGTACGAGAAGCAGCATCCGACGATCGATCTCGTATTCAATTATGGTTCCTCAGGCACGCTGCAGAAGCAGATCGAGCAAGGCGCTCCGGCGGACCTCTTCTTCTCGGCCGGATCGAAGCAGATGGACACGCTGGTGAAAGAAGAACTAATCGCGAATCATACCACGCTATTGTCGAATGATTTGGTCATGGTCGTGCCTTCCGATTCTCATCTGACATTCACGACGGTCAAGGAGCTTACCGGCAAGTCCGTCAAGAAGATCGCGATCGGTCAGCCGGAATCGGTCCCCGCGGGCCAATATGCCAAAGAAACGTTGACGACGCGTAAGGTTTGGGACACACTTCAATCCAAGCTCGTGTATGCCAAGGATGTCCGTCAAGTGCTGACCTATGTGGAGACCGGCAACGTCGATGCGGGCTTCGTGTACAAGACCGACGCGTTGACGTCCAGCAAAGTCAAAATCGCGCTGCGCATCATTCCCGACGTCCACAGCCCGATTCTGTATCCGGCAGGCGTCGTCAAGGAAACGAAACACGCTTCGGAAGCGAACGCCTTCTACGCGTACCTGCAAACGAAAGAGGCGGAAGCCGTTTTCGTTAAATACGGTTTTCATCTTTCCTAACCGCCGCTGAATGAAGGAGTGCTCGCATGAGTTGGAACCAATTTATGGAACCCATCGGGCTTTCCATTCAAATCACCGTTGTTGCCAGCGTGCTCGTCTTCGCCGCCTCGCTCTTGATCGCCTGGCGCATGGCCAAAGCGCGCTTCTTCGGCAAAAGCATCCTGGAAACGGTCCTGCTGCTCCCGCTTGTGCTGCCCCCAACCGTTGTCGGCTTCATCCTGCTCGTCATACTCGGGCGGCGCAGCTGGGTAGGCAAAGCGTATGAGACGCTGTTCGGCGGTCCGATCCTCTTCACCTGGGAATCCGCCGTCATCGCCGCGGCGGTCGTTGCTTTCCCGCTTGCGTACCGAACGATCAAGACCGGTATTCAAGGCGTGGATTCCGATCTCGAAAATGCCGCACGCGCGATGGGTGCCAGCGAGTGGCAGGTGTTCCGCTATGTAACCGTTCCGCTCTCCGCTCGTTCGCTTACGTCCGGCTATATTCTGGGCTTCTGCCGAGGACTCGGCGAATTCGGAGCTACGCTGATGGTCGCGGGCAATATTCCCGGACGCACGCAGACGATTCCGACCGCGATCTACGTCGCATCGGACGGCGGCAGCATGACCATGGCGTGGGCGTGGGTCATCTCGATGATCCTGCTGTCGTTCCTTATGCTGCTCGTCGTCAATCGGATAACGAAGGATTAACGTGGTTGCATCGCTCTCTATGCCTGCAAAGGTGTAGGGAGCTTTTCTCATTTCCCCCTCCGGCCTCGAAATCATGATTGTACGCGTTCAAACCCGAGCATCTCGCCACGAAATAATAAAGACACAGCCATGTAATATCTGCTGTGTCTCTAATTCACAAAACGGATGCCAACCTGCCAACCTATTGATCTCCTTACTTCACGATGGATTGCACGGCAAGCTTAGGCGCAGACAGTAGTCCGGACGGCAGCAGCACATAATCATCCGAGAAGTTGCCGCCCTCCGTCAACCAGTTCGGCGGACCGTAACCCGTCGCGTGAAGCGGATTCTGATGCAGCGGTCCGAACGTGTTGCGGCGCGTGAAGACGAGGTCGATTTCGATCGCGCTCACCGATGCAGCCGAATGCGAGAGCTCGGTCTCGTACGGCTGCCATGCCAGCAGCCGTTCCGCTCCGTCGGCGCGAACGCGAATGCAGCCTGCTCCGAGCGACGAAGGGAACTGCAGCACCGTCCTGAAGTCAGCTCCTTCCAATGAACCACGGGCATGCAAGGTAGCGAGGGCTTCCTCCGATTGGTCAGGATCCACGATATACGTTACCGTCCCGCCGTAGAACGGCAGGCCTTGTTCTTCGATACCGCCTATAGCAAGCATCTCCGGCAGCTCGGTCAGCGTCGGAGAGTGACCGTTCGTCTTCACGCCGAAGCTGCCTAGCAAATAGATGGCTTCCAGATCAATGCCGGTATGGAAACCCGTCGATAACGTGATTTCGTTCGTCCCCGTCCGCAACAGCGAGCTGGCGATCGGCAGCGTGACGAAGCAAGGATCGACCCACCAGCCGCTAGCATCGGAAGTCTCCAGGGATTGCCCGTTGACCACGATGGCGAACCGCTCCGGCCGCTCGACTGCGAGCTGAATCGCGCCTTCCGGCAGCCGTTCCGCCTCGAATCGGAACGTCAGCTTCAGCGGCGTCGCTTCGAGCAACGATTCGCCGAGATATTTGTTCCTGTACCAGGGCTGAATCATCTCGCCCGATCGATAAGGCAGCTTCAACTCATCGCGGATGCCTCGGTCCGCCTTCAAAATTTCAAACGGACCTTGCGGCGCTCTCCCGTCCAGTTCATAGAAGACTTGATCCAGCACGCATACGTTCGGCTCATCCAGCTTGAACGCGAACGGACCGGACAGCTCCGCGGACGCAACCTCCTGATAGCGGCGAAGGGTCGGCAGTGAAGCATTATTGCTTTCGGAATCTGAATCAGCTGCCCCAGCTGCCCCAGCAGGCTTCATCACGATAACATGCTCGCCGGTCGGCGGAAAATCGAGCACGAACGTAAATTTGCCGTCTGCTTCTTCCGCCTGAACCGCTTGACGTTCGCCGGTTGCGCATGACCATGCTTCAAGCGTATAACGTCCTTCGGTTGGCGCAGCCAATGTCACTTCCACGCCTTGATTTCCGCGCTCGCGGTCCATGTTCATCAGCACCGTATAGCGAATGTCGCCTTCCGTTCGCTCTTGCGCGAAGATCTGATCCGCCGTCTGACCAGCTGCCGTCGCACGAACCGTTACCGCCGGCGGTACGGCAGCGCGAACAGCGCCAATCAGCGTACGCTGCTCGAACCCGACCCGCAGCGAACGTTCCGCAAGCTCGCTCGCTGCAACGGATGGCAGCGCATCGACATACGCAGGCGCATCCCCGGCAACGATGATGCGTCCGCCCTCGGCCGCGAATTGCTCGAGCAAGCGTACCGTCGTGCCGCGTATCGTCGTCATCCCGGTTACGAGCACGGCACGGTACGTTGCTTTCCCCATGACAAGCCGCGCGGTACCGTCAGCGTCCCGTTCGATTCGGCAGAGGCGAGACATCATTTCTTCGTCACCGTAGTCGAAGTCGATCTGCGCGCCCGACAGCCAGTGGAAAGCTTGCTGATAATGCCGTTCCAGCTGCTGAATGTCCGGGGACTGCGCGGACAGCCCCTTCGACCAGCCCGGATAAATCTGGCACCATAGGCTTTCCACCGGATTAAGCACGAGCAGGTCGCATACGGGCATGCCTGCGCTCATCACGACGCCGAGCCGGGAGAAGTACGTTTCCAGCTTCTCGTAATCGCGCCACCAAGCGGATTGGAACGAGATGCTCGCCGGGTAGTCCCGTTTGGCCTCGCCTTCCATGGAATACCAGGACAAATGATGGCAGCGGACGTTGATTCCGAAGAGCGCCTGCCAATCGCCGACGGCTTTATGCGCTTCGAGCGGCATTTGCCAGCCTGTGCAGCCGTACAGCTCGGAGAGCAGCCAAGGTTTGCCGAGCTGCCTCGCAGCGGAGGTCAATTGTTTCACGATCCAGAAGTTCACGTTGCCCTCCGTTAAGACGTCCACGCCAGGATAACCCATATGCTCGTAGAAACGCATCATGGAACCGACCATCGCCGTCTGCGCCGCTAGACTGTCCTCATGCAGCGTATGCCCCGTGAGCACCAGATTGTTCGCCTCGCACCACGCATTGATCGGCTTCACGAAGCTGTCTTGGAACAAATCCTGCAGCAGGTCGGTATAGTGCCATTTGACTTGCGCGATCGGCCGGCCATCCGGCTGAAGGAACAGCTCCGGCAAATGCGGTATGAGATCATAGCCGTATTTGGCTTGGAAACGCTCCGTTAAAGCCGGCGTCCACGGAGCCAGCCAATGCGCGTTCTCGTTCTGTATGGAGAATCCGTCCATGAGCGCGCCGCGATGAGGCTCGTCGGTGAAAATTCCTTTGATCGTTTTGCCGAAATGCTGGCCGCTTTCTTCCTTGTACTTCTCATGCGTAAGCGTTATGAACCGCTCGACCGCTTCCTTGTTCATCGTATCGAGATAGGTGTAGCCGTTGTAAAAGCTCTCCTTCTCATGCTCCTCGACCGTGAACAGCAATACGCTTCGCCCGTTCTCCAAGCGAGTACCCCGTTCGATGCGAGCGCAGTCGGTGAAAGCAAGCCCGTCCAACGTGCAGACGAACGCGGCGATTGCTTCTTCCGGCCAGACATATGTATCGCTCGGAACGACGCTGAGCCGGATGAATTTCAGCCGGTAAGCCGGTTCCTCCGTCACGAGGCCGCCTGCCGTCCCGCTCGGCCAGCGGTCCTCATCGTAGAGCCATGCTTCAAGTCCGAGCTTCTCTGCCTCCTCGGAGCATTTATTAATGAACGCGAACCATTCTTCGCCCAAATATTCCGTGATAAGCCCCGTACGGGAATGCATGAAGAAGCCGCCGAAGCCCATTTCCTTGAACACGTGAATTTGCCGCAGCAGTTCTTCCTCTTCCAGCTTGCCGTTCCAGGACCAGAACGGTTTTCCCCGATAGGCGGCCGTCGGCTGCAGAAATGATTCATAAGTCGCTTTCGTATGCGT
The DNA here is from genome assembly GCF_056269105.1 of Paenibacillus sp. J31P316. Taxonomy (NCBI): domain Bacteria; kingdom Bacillati; phylum Bacillota; class Bacilli; order Caryophanales; family Paenibacillaceae; genus Paenibacillus; species Paenibacillus sp. J31P316. Next base: position 58,962 of record NZ_JBWDNI010000001.1, read on the forward strand.
GATTGCGGATGAACTAGACATGATCGCAAACCCCTTCCATGAATTGAATGACCTGTATGCGCAATGAATCAGAGAATCGATGAATCGATGAATCGATGAATTGAAGATTCGAATCATGAAAAGGCTTACAATGTTGAGCCCTATTCTATCATTCGTTATTGCGACTATCAATAGAAACGTTTTAATATATTCGATGATTTTAAGGTTAATTCAGGCCTAAAATGCTCTAATTATGCAGGGTAATCCACTATTTATTCGTAAAACGTTTTTATTGATCACGCGAATAAAGCCCCATGATCCGTTAAGGACCATAGGGCTTCAATAGGCAACATAAGGTTCTACCAGCGAAATGTTCAGACACGTTGCCAGTTCAATGACCGTCATCTCGATTGAGCAAGGCGGAATCCAAGATCATCGATTCGAAATGTCGGATGGCTGCGACGACGAACCGTCGCTCCGCAGCCTCTGGCCTCCTCGGCCCAGCTGCCTCCTCGAAAAATGCGGTACGAGCCATAAACATGCGCATCATATAAGTCCCAGCACCATTCCCACACATTACCCAACATATCATACAAACCCCAAGCATTCGGTTCTTTGCTTCCTGCTTCATGAAGAATGCCGCCCGAATTTTCTTCATACCAAGCGATCTTATCCAGCTCCCCGTATCGATAACCGGTCGTTCCCGCTTTGCAGGCATACTGCCATTCTGCTTCTGTAGGCAGACGATAGCCAGTGGCTTCCCAATTACATTGAACGGTTTCATCATTTTCTCCTGCAACGTAACAAGGCTGCAGGCCGACAAGCCGGGACAGTTGATTACAGAATGCAATGGCATCCTCCCAAGAAATATTCACAGCCGGCATTCGATCACCGCTTATGGAAATAGAAGGTTGATTCATAACCGCATCGTACAGCTCTCTAGTTACAGGATAGCGGGCGAGACGAAACGGCCTTATTTCCGCTTTCCATTTGCGTTGAATGCGGTCATCCCGCAGTTCGACTTCTCCGCCTGGAATGGGTACCATGAGGGCGTCCAAGTAACGCTTTAGCTCATCGGACACTTAGCTTCACTCCTGATTATGCGTTCACGCGTATTGGAGAACCCATGCTTTGATTTGAGCGGCTACTTCAGCAACATCGGCATCCGTCGTATCGACGATCGGCATTGGAGGGGTATACGCTTTATCCGCATTTTCAACCAGCCACTTGGCAAAGTCCTTGTAGTCTTGAATCATCTCTTCCGGCCAGTTTCTTTCGCGTAAACGTTTCTCTCGCGCTTCCTCGTCACAGTGCAAGTTCAGATAGTAGATATGCTTGAAGTAGGGATAGTCCGGGCATTGCTCGATATCCCACGTCATGGCTGTTCCGCATATGATCGTCCTGCGACCGCTTTCCGCCGTATTACGCGCAACCCGAAGCCATGCGTCTCGAATTTGCTGCTCAGCCGTAATTCCGATCTCGCGGAGATTATCGATGTCGAAGACGTCATAATCCGGCAGAAGCTTTCGAAGCTCGGGAATCACGTAGGTTTTGCCAGAACCGCTCGACCCCGTCACAATGAATAAAGGGACTTGCTTCTCCCGAACAGCGTTTTGCAGATTCCCCATGAATCGAACACCTCTTCATTTCCAAAATAGGTACATGTTCCATCATAAACGATGATTTCGCACGAAGGATAGGTATAAAACGGTTATAAACGTTAATCACTTCCCCCGAAAAAAAGAGAGCCGCTCTCCGGTCTCTATGACCTTCGGAACGACTCTCTTTATGGCTAGGCGTCGCAGCCCTTATGGACCTATCAATACGCCATGAATGAATGTCTCCAGTGCGTCGACATCGGTTATATTCGCGTTGCAAACCTCGCTGTTCACGCACATATAATTGCCTATTGCCCTGTAATAATCGGAGGATACGCCAGCCGGTTTCCACTTGGTCACCGCGGTCACCAACGCGATCTCCGCATGCTTGTTGCATACGAAGCACACGCCCTTCTTATTCGTCGGCGTATATTTCCCCTCAATGCCGACGAGCTTCCCGTTCAGCATGTACACGATGAACAGCTTGTTCGACGCCAGGTCGGTCCAGCCGAGGTACGTCGCGAATCTACTGCCTCCCGCTTGAAGATCGGGAAGCTTCAATTTCTTGATCTTCGGAAAAAGCTTCTTCAGCTGATTATCCGTTACTTCCGCATATTCTTTGACTAAACAAGGCTCCAAGGCCTGCAGGTAACGCTGAAAGTCCCCCGAGCTATGCAGCTGATCCAGGTTCTCTAGCAATTGCTTCTGCCGATCCGTCGAATCCGGAAATAACCCGATTAGCTTAACTTCGATATGATTGCGAACCGCTTCGACGACTTTCTTGTCCCCAACGGTGTTACGGGCCTTTTGCAGCAGACCGATCTGCTTCTTAATCTCGTTATATTGATGGTTTCTAATGAATGGTTGATTCATAGCTTTCAGCTCCTTATTTTTGAGTTGCAAAATAATAGCAGCTGCAAAGCCCCATTTTAGAAACGATTCACATCTTCTCGGGCGATCACGACCAGCGAATCACCCCATGCAAAGATCGCCCTAATGGTAGGCTTTGCATGAGTCGCTTCTTATTCCGGCAAATTGATTTGCCATATTTACCGCCTCCCTTGTTCCAATCATTATAAAGGAGGCTTGATCGTGACCGCAACCTGCAGCTTTCAACAGGTCATGCAGAGTGAACACGTTTCTACCTCTTCGATTGGCTTATTACTTAGTGCCATTAATAATCTCCGCTGCCCGATCGATCGTTTCCTGAACGATCAGTTGCGCGCTTTGACCCGACGTAAGAAGCCTGGTTCCTTGCCCGGCCCATAGCGACATGAAGTCCGGATTGTTTTGCTTCGCCGCTTCGTTGCGAATATCGCGAGTGGCCGTATTCTGCGTCGGAAACGGCAGCGGGTCCATGGCGACTCGGGTCCAGCGCTCCATAAACGCATTGTTCAGTCCCCGTGCCGGACGCCCCGAGAATGCCCTTGTCAGCACGGTGCTTTCTTCATTGCTGGCGAGCAGCCTTGCCTGATACGCCGCATGTGCGCCGGATTCATTCGCTGTCAGGAACCGCGTCCCCATCTGTACGCCTTGCGCGCCCAGAGCGAGCGCGGCTGCGAGACCGCGGCCGTCCATGATTCCGCCTGCCGCGATGACCGGCACATGAACGCGATCCACGATTTGCGGGACGAGCGCCATCGTGCCGATATTGGCACCCATATGCCGATCCCCGGCAACGTCGAAGGTTCCGCGATGACCGCCAGCCTCGCTGCCTTGCGCGACGATGACGTCGCATCCGGCTTGCTCGGCCATGATCGCTTCGTTCACGGTCGTAACCATAGCGATGACGGCGATACCGGCAGCTTTCGCCTGCTGCATCATCGACTGAGGCAGGAGACCGAACGCCACGCTGATGACGGGAACCTTCTCTTCCAGCAGCACCGCGATTTGTTGCTCAAAATAATCCGGCGTTCTTAACTCGGCGGGGCTAACGGATGCCAAGCCCAGCTCGTCCCGAATGCCGTTTAACGCTTCCTGAACCTGCTGCGTGCGGGCATTGTCATCCACAGCCCGGGACGCGAATACATTGACGCCGAAAGGCCGAGCGGTTTGCTGACGAATAAGGCGAATCGCGCCGCGAATCGCCTCCGGCTCCATATAAGCAGCTCCCAAGGTGCCGAGTCCGCCTGCTTCGGAGACGGACGACACTAATTCCGCCGTGCTCGGTCCTCCCGCCATGCCGGCCAGAAACAGTGGATAACGGATGTCCAATAAACGGCAAATTTCAGTATCCAATGTTAATCCCATGTTAGGGCGCCTCCTTATGTAAAAAAGGATTCGCATCGCTGCGAACCCTTGACTGAATTTCTTCTGAATCGGTAATAGTATAAATAATGGCCGGAATGAAATCAAATGGTGATCCATTGCGATCACATGATGAACCAATAGGGATTAAATGGTGAACCAATGTAGATCCAATCGAAATCGATTTTAAATCAATACTTCTCTTGCCTTACGCTCGCCTGCGGCAGCATGCTGACGCAATCCGAGCGCTTCGGATGTCGATGCATGAATGTCTTGGAGCAGCTCCGGATTCTTCATGAGCGACACGCCGTAAGAAGGAATCATTTCTTTGATTTTCTCTTCCCAGCCCTTCATCTTCTGCGGGAAGCATTTGTTGATGACATCCAGCATGACGTGAACCGCGGTGGAAGCGCCCGGAGAAGCACCTAGTAAGGCAGCGATCGAGCCGTCGCCGGAACAGATGACTTCCGTGCCGAATTGCAGCGTGCCTTTGCCGCCGGCTTCCGTATCCTTGATGACCTGTACGCGCTGGCCTGCCACGACCAAATCCCAATCCTCGGTTTTGGCGTCCGGGATAAACTCGCGAAGTTCTTCCATGCGCTTTTCCTTCGACAACATCACTTGCTCGATTAAGTATTTGGTAAGCGCCATATTCTTCGCGCCTGCCGCCATCATCGTGACCAAGTTATGCGGTTTGACGGAGGTGACTAAGTCGAACATGGAGCCGTTCTTGAGAAACTTCGGCGAGAAGCCGGCAAACGGTCCGAACAACAACGATTTCTTATTATCGATAAATCGCGTATCCAGATGCGGCACGGACATCGGAGGCGCGCCGACCTTCGCTTTGCCGTAAACCTTGGCATGATGCTGCGCGATGACATCCGGATTCTTGCAGGACATGAATATGCCGCTTACCGGGAATCCGCCGATATGCTTGCCTTCCGGAATACCGGATTTTTGCAGCAAATGCAAGCTTCCGCCGCCTCCGCCGATAAAGACGAATTTGGCCGTACGGCGTTCGACAGTGCCGCCGCCGTTGCGAACCTTCAGTTCCCACGAACCGTCGCTCGTGCGCTTCATGTTCTCGACCGTATGGTTATAGTGAATCGCCACTTTCTTGCGCTTCAAGTGATCGAACAGCATGCGCGTCAAAGCACCAAAATTGACATCCGTTCCCGTGTCGATTTTGGTTGCCGCAATAGGTTCATTGGATGGACGTGCCTGCATGATCAGCGGGATCCATTCCTTCAGCGTCGCGGGATCTTCGGAGAATTCCATCCCTTGAAACAGCGGGTTCGCCGTCATCGCTTCGAAACGCTTCTTCAAGAACGAAATATCTTTCTCCCCTTGCACCATGCTCATGTGAGGCAGCGGCATGATGAAGTCCTGCGGATTCTTGATCAGCTTTTTGTTGACGAGATAGGACCAGAATTGCATGGAAAGCTGAAACTGTTCATTGATGTTGATTGCTTTGCTGATATCTATAGAGCCGTTCGATTTTTCGACCGTGTAGTTAAGCTCGCACAGTGCCGCATGCCCGGTTCCGGCGTTATTCCATTCGTTGGAGCTTTCATCCCCTGCGTGATCGAGCTTCTCCAGCACCGTAATCGTCCATTCCGGCACGAGCTCTTTCAGGATCGTCCCCAATGTCGCACTCATGATTCCGGCACCAATCAAGATGACGTCTGTTTTCGTTTCTTTGCTGCTCATGTTTACCATCCTTATATCGTAAGATTTGCAGAAAGGATGCGGGCGCTCCTGCTTAAGCACATCGACAAGCAAGGGCGCGACCTCGTCACACACCTTTTCTGGATCAAGAAACCCGTTAGATTAAAAAATATTTATATTCTATTATATGATAGTTGCCTGCAATACGACAAGAAGCGCAGCGATTTAGGCTTATATTCCCCCTGCTTCCACTTAAATCGGATATTCTCGTTTCTATGAAACTGGTGGAACATGCAAAAAACGCCACCTCAGAGTGCGTCCGAGGCGGCGTTTTTTCGTTATTTGTTTCTATTTTGCTTTCGCATACACGATCTTCTTGATCGTATCGCAGGCCAGAAAATAACGTTCGGCAAGATGATCGATCACAGCGCCTTCCGCGAACTCGCGGCGAATTTCAATGTTCCTTCGCTTGATATCGCTTCTGCTGCCGGAATTTACGCCCCAACCCTTTCGTTCGCCTTCAGGCCTGGGCACGTAAATCATGACGCCGCTTATATAGCGCTGCACTTCTTTCAGTAATTCCTCCGGCAAGAGGACATCCGCATTTATATATTTCATGATTGCTCTACTCCTTAAAATAGCATGCATTTCAAGGCAGCAAAGTCTCATGATAAACAGCTTTACCCATCAAGGATGGCGGTACGCATGATCCGCTCTATACAAACAACCGCCGTTGTTTACCGTGTAGACTTTGCATAGAGCGCGTTCTCTTTGTCGTCCAACATGCTTTGACTCCCCTTTCTTCTAGCCATTGTTTAAGTGTAGCATGATAGGGTTCCCATAAATACCCTTTTGCGTTCAGCTTGCGATTAAGGACGCACCGACGTGCCGTCCGGCGTGCGGGCTAACGTCCACTCCGGGAGACGATTGTCGCAGGGGTACTCGGCTGCCTTCTTCTCGTCGATGTCGATGCCGAGGCCGGGATTATCGTTCGGGTAGGCATAGCCATACTTGACGATCGGACAGCCGGGGAACACCTCTTGGATCTGATCGGAGAAGCCGTACCACTCCTGAATGCCGAAGTTGATCGAACTGACGTCGAGATGCAGGTTGGCCGCATGTCCGACCGGCGACACATCCCCCGGGCCATGCCAAGCGGTTCGAACGCTGAATGCTTCGCACAACGTGGCGAGCTTCTTCGCCGGCGTCAATCCGCCGATCGCGCTGATATGGCAGCGAATGAAGTCGATCAGTCTGCCTGCGATTAGCGGCGTCCATTCTCTCGGATGCGTGAACAGCTCGCCCATGGCGATCGGAATGGCAGTCTGGCTCCGCATCGTCTCGAACCAGTCCAGCTGCTCGGGCGCCAGCGGATCTTCCAGGAAGAACAGCCGATACGGCTCGAGCTGCTTGGCCAGCCGGATCGCCTCGATCGGCACGAGCCGCTCATGGATATCATGGAGCAGCTCGACTTCCACTCCGACTGCGCTGCGAATATGCTCGAACATGCGCGGTACGCTGCGAGCATAGGCGTTTGGATCGAAATAAGCGCCCGGCAGTGCATGCTCCGGTTGGTGCAGCGTATGGTTCCGTCCGCCGTACCCGCCCATTTGGCAGCGAATGTACCGAAGTCCCTGCTCCATGAGCCGGCGCACGTTGTCTTCCACTTCCTGCTCGTCCCGACCGTCGGCATGGCGGTAGATCGCCGCCGCTTCCCGGCATTTGCCGCCTAACAGCTGGTACACCGGCAGCCCGGCGCTTTTGCCTTTAATATCCCATAACGCCATATCGATACCGGATAACGCGTTGTTCAGTACAGGTCCGTTGCGCCAATAGGAGCTTACCATAGCCGATTGCCAAATATCCTCGATGCGATGCGGGTCTTTGCCGATCAGAAACGGTTTCAAATAGTGCTCGATCGCCGTGGCGACCGCCAGGTAACGCTGCGTGAACGTCGCGCAGCCAAGGCCGTACAGCCCGGGCTCGGACGTTTCGATTTTCACCACGACCAGATTGATGCCCTCCGGCGCCGTCAAGATCACCTTCACATCGCGAATCGTCAAATTCGACATGTCTATTCCTCTCCTTGCTCTGCATAGTGGATGTTCCGTCTGCTTCTCCAACCTTGTGCATCCTGTCCCGCCGCGACTTGCCGGCACGCTCGATGAAAACCCTTACATATTGAACGTTGCTATCACCTTGCAATTCGAATTGCACGTACAATGGAAAGCTCGTCCACTCGAGTTTAACTATTCGAAGCGGCGATGGAATATCCTGCCTGCTCGTGAAAATGCTCTGTATGGCGCCGCGCATTGCGCTCTCGGCTTGGCGAGGACAAGGCGTATCGCGCTTCGCGCTCTTACTTGGCAGCTGCGCTCCAGTGCCGGCACTGCCGATGAGCGCTCCCGTGGTGCTTCGCACCAAAGTCGCTCTCCTTCAGCATGCCGGTGCTTGCGCTTCGGCTCTACGCCGAAGAGCAAAGACGCGCTTCGCGCTCGAAGAGGACAAGGCGTATCGCGCTTCGCGCTCTTGCTTGGCAGCTGCGCTCCAGTGCCGGCAATGCCGATGAGCGCTCCCGTGGTGCTTCGCACCAAAGTCGCTCTCCTTCGGCATGCCGGCGCTTGCGCTTCAGCTTTACGCCGAAGAGCAAAGACGCGCTTCGCGCTCGGCGAGGACAAGGCATACCGCGCTTCGTGCTCTTGCTTGGCAACTGCGCTCCAGTGCCGGCAATGCCGATGAGCGCTCCCGTGGTGCTTCGCACCAAAGTCGCTCTCCTGGCAACCGACATTACAAGAACATCGCTGCCGCCCTAAATAAAAATAACTGCAAATCTGCAGTTAATTCCTCCAACTCAACGAATGATTTCGGAATAACTGCAGTTCTGCATTTATTTCGAACGAAAACATAGCAATCGGCGCGAACGCAATAAAATAGCTGCAGATTTGCACTTATTTAACTCAAATCCCCATTTATCCTTGAAATAACTGCAGATTTGCACTTATTTTGGTATACACCAACCCAAATATCAACTTATGTCCCCGACATACGATAGATGGGAATTGGAAGCGACTTTTGTGCTAAATCCCACGAGACGGGAAACCACCCTGTAAAGCCAGATCCATTATAATCGCAGCCCATCACTCACTGAAATGCAAACGAAGGTTTCGCGTATGACGCGGCTTTGGCGCGGAAAACCAAGGAAGCGTCCGTTGCGACACGGAGCCCGGCTTTGGTGCGGGACACCAGGAGCGTCCGTTGCGACACGTAGCCCAACTTTGGCGCGGGAAACCAAGGAAGCGTCCATTGCAACACGGAGCCCGGCTTTGGTGCGGGACATCAGGAGCGTCCGTTGCGACACGGAGTCCGGCTTTGGTGCGGGACACCCAAGAAGCGTCCGTTGCGACACGGAGCCCAACTTTGGAGCGGGACACCAAGGAAGCATCCGTTGCGACACGGAGCCCGGCTTTGGTGCGGGACACCCAGGAGGCGTCCATTTAAAACACGGAACCTGACTTTGGAGTGGAGGACACCACGGAGGCGTCTACCGCAAACACCGAATCCCGACTTTGGTGCGGGATACCACGGAAGGATCCGTCGCAAACACCGGATCCCGACCATAGTGCCTGGCATGCAGGAGCTTGTACTTTCGCTTGGCCCCTTGGCCGCCGGAGCATAACCGCGCTTCGCGTCCTTCAGACGGCAGCGCGTACAACGCAAAAAAACGCTTAACGCGGTCAATCCGCGTTAAGCGTCTAGCAACATTGCCGTTACCGGCAATTAATCAATAAGCGGACAAGTACGAGCCGCCGATGACCGTGATCGTCGAGATGCCCGGTCCGGTCCAGCCTACGGCAAGGTTGTCGCCGCCTCCGCCTTCTTTGTGGAGAATCTCGAAATAATACGGCTGTCCGGCCGTCAAGGTGATTGCGGCGGACTGCTGATTCGTGTGTTTATTCCACTCGCGAACGCCGGCGTATTCATATTCGTACGCGATCAAGGATTTGTTCGATGGACTGTTGTTCGTGCTCAGATAGAGCTGGCTTTCGTCATCGCCGGCAATGTAGAACGTATACGTGCCGGATGTCGTCGGCGTGATGTAGCCGCGGATGCGGTCGCCGTAATTATCGTCCCAGTTCGTCGGTCCTTCGAGACTGGTCAGCGTAGCCGTGCCGCTAGGCGTCGTTCCCGTCGGGATCGTGGATGCCGACGTACCCGACACTCCCGTCCAGTACTCTCTTATGACGCTTCCGCTGCCGCCCGAAGCAGCATTGGTCGTCACGCTCAACGCGCTGCTGGCTGCGGAAGTATTGCCTGCCGCATCCTTCGCTTTGACCGTGAAGGAATAGGCCGTGCTCGCCGTCAATCCGCTTACCGTGAAGGTCGTAGCGGCTGTCGTTCCCGCAAGCGCACTGCCGACATACACATCGTAACCCGTCACGCCGACATTATCGGTCGATGCGCTCCAGGAGAGGCTGACGCTTGTTGCCGTCTTCGACGGCGACGCCAACCCGCTAGGCACGGTCGGCGCCTGCGTGTCGCTGCTGGCATTCGTCGTGACGCTCAGCGCGCTGCTTGCAGCGGACGCATTGCCCGCCGCATCCTTCGCTTTGACGGTAAAGGAATACGCCGTGCTCGCCGTCAATCCGCTTACCGTGAAGGACGTACTGGCTGTCGTGCCGGCAAGCGTGCTGCCGTTATACACGTCATAGCCCGTCACGCCGACATTATCGGTCGATGCGGTCCACGAGAGATTGACGCTTGTTGCCGTCTTCGACGGCGACGTCAGACCGCTCGGGGCAGTAGGAGCCTGAATGTCGCTGGTGCTGCTCGTTGTGACGCTCAGTGCATTGCTGGCTGCCGAAACATTGCCTGCCGCGTCTTTCGCCTTGACTGTGAAGGTATAAGCCGTGCCCGCCGTCAGTCCGGTGACCGAGAACGTCGTGCCGGACGCTACCGTTCCTGCGAGTGTGGAACCATTGTAAATGTTATAGCCGGTCACCGCTACATTGTCCGTGGACGCCGTCCAGGACAAGTTCACGCTCGTGGCCGTCTTCGACGGAGACGTCAAATTCGACGGCGCGCTCGGTGCTTGCGTATCTCCCGTGCCGCCGGCCAGGTTCACTTCGCATGTTTTATAGTAGCCTGGAGCCGGATCGCCGAACTGGTTCGTCGAACACATGACGGAGTTCGTGTAGGTGCCGTAGAAATAGCTGCCGTTCGCGCCGAAGCGCACCTGCTTCGTGCCCGTGAAGCTGCACGTATTGTTCTCTCCCGCGCACAGCGTCCAGTTAGCCAGCGGATCCGTCGTGACGGTGATGCTGCCGCTGGCGGCCGAGACGTTGTTCGAAGCATCCTTCGCCTTGACCGTGAACGTGTACGCGGTGTTCGGCGCCAGGCCGCTCGCCGTGAACGTCGTGCCGCTCGGTCCGGTCGTGGAGCCGGCCAGCGTCGTACCGTAGTAAACGTTATAGCCGGTCACGCCTACATTGTCGGATGAAGCTGACCAGGATAGGCTGACGCTCGTATCCGTCTTGCCGGTGGTGGCCAGATTCGTCGGTACCGTCGGCGCCTGGGTGTCGCCGGCTGCCGTCGTGACGCTCACCGTATTGCTGGACGCGGAGACGTTGCCCGCCGCATCCTTCGCTTTGACCGTGAAGCTGTATGCCGTACTTGGCGTCAAGCCCGTGACCGTGTACGTCGTCGCGCCAGCTCCGGTCGTGGAGCCGACAAGCGTGCCGCCGCGATAGACATCATAGCCGACGATGCCGACGTTATCCGTGGCGCCGGACCAGGAGAGATCGACGGTTACATTGGATTTGGAAGGCGAAGACAACGTCGGTGCCGTCGGTGCCTGCGTATCCGGCGGGCCGGTGAAGACGTTCACCGTTTGCTCCTTGAGGCTCGCGCGTCCGCCGTTATCCCAGACGACGAGCGTCACGCGGTACGTGCCCGCCTTCTGGTACGTATAGGTTGGGTTTGCCGTGTTCACCGGCGGTCCTTCGCCGAGATCCCACAGGTTTTCGGCGATCGTGCCGTTATCCGTGGAAGCGTTCGTGAACGTAATCGGCTGCCCCAACTGCACGCTGAGCGGCGCGCTGAAGTTCACGACCGGCTTCGGATCGCTGAATCCGCGGCTGACCAATTGCGTGTTCGTTCCGTTGCCGCTGACCGTGTTGTTGCTCCATTCGAGATCCGCCGCCGCCGACGGGTATTGATCGATCGACGGTCCGCCGTTGCCCGTGATGACATTGTTAATGAAGCTGAGGCGGTCCGTGCCGGACGCGCTCGTGATCTCGATCGCTTTGCGCCCGTTGTTGATGATTTGGTTGCTGTCGAACGTCAAGTTCTGCGAATTGCCGTGAATCCGGACGGCATTGCCGTCATAACCCGGATAGGCGGCCGCAGGATTGCCGATCGGACCGTTCTTGAACGTGTTCTTGTAGAAGTATTGGAACTGCTCCGTTTCGCCCGTATCCGCGCCTTGCAGCTGCATGCCCCACATGACCATGTTTTGAATGGTGTTATAGCCCCAATATTGGTAGCCCGTGCCCGGGGATTGCTGCATGCCTACTTGCTGCCCGCCGTCGACGAGATTGTCGGTCGTGACGCCGTGGGTAACCATGACTTCAAGGCCCATGCCCTGCACGGTGCCGTCCGTCGTATGGACCGTGTTGCGTCTGACCGCGATATTGTTGGACCGCACGGCGCTGATCCAATGGTCGACGTTATTGTCCTCGATAACCGAGTAGTTGCAGTTCGTGTGCAGCTCGATTGACAAGCCGTGCTCATGCAGGCCCGAACCGGTGATCGTATTGTTCTTCACTTCCACGTTGTTGCACGTATCGTTGGCGAAGATGCCGCCGCGTCCCGTGTTGGCGATCGTGTTGCGCAGAATCTTCGTCCCGTTGGAATTCCAGCCGGCCCGTATCGCGCCGCCCCATGAGGAATTCACGCCGATGTTCGTGAACGTGTTGTCCGCGATCGTCGAGTTGTCCGTACCCGAGAGCAGGACGCCGAACGGCGCGAAGCCGTCGGATTTGACGAGATCCTTGATGATATTATGATGGATGTTATGCGCACTGCCAGGCTCTCCCCAAATGCCGGAGACGACATGCGTGTTGCTGTTGCCGTCCAGCGTCAGCTGAGCGACTTCGACGCCCGTCGTATTGCTGAGCGTAATCATGTTATTGTCCGTCGTGCCGCTGTACTTAATAATCGTCGTGTCCTTGCTTTGCCCGATCAGCTTGATGCCTGACTTGGCGTTGATCGTGCCGGTGATGTAATAGGTTCCGGCTGGAAAATAAACCGTGTCGCCGCTCGCAGCGGCTGCGATGGCGTTCGTGATTCCTTGCAAGTCATCCGTCGTGTCGCCGCCGTTCGCTCCGTAAGCGGTTACATTAACTGTCGCCGCTAACGCCGACGGCAAGGGGACGACCGGAAGCAGCGTCGCGAACGCAAGCAGAATGCTGCCCAGTTTGCGCCCCGGCTTTCTTCCCAAAGCTTTTCTCATCAATCCTCAGCTCCTTCTCTCCTGGTTCAAATGGCTGACTGATCTATGATGTCAGACGATCAGCATCTTGCCCGATTCGTCCGAAGCTGCGTTCACCTCCCTTCGATTGGAGTATCGCTCACAGCGGCTATGCGAGCCACTGTGCATAGCGCGAAAGCTTCTTGTAAGGACTATGTAATTTGCGAATTCCTCTTTTTCGATTGTTCGCAATCCTGCGTCCCCGCTTCCCTTCCGCTTGCGCACGGCGTCCGCACCTTGCTCTGGACGGCAAAAAAGCCGCGATATTCGCGGCTTCCAGCCTTATCCTGCCTATGATTTGATCGCGCCCGACGTAAGTCCTTGGATAAAATACTTCTGCAGCAAGAAGAAGCACAAGATGACGGGGACGATCGTAATGAGCGAACCCGCCATGAGCACGTTCCACTGCCGGAAGACGCCGGTATCGAGCAGCATGACCGCCAGCGGCAGCGTGTAGAGATGCTGGCTGTTCAGCAGCACCATCGGGAGCACGAGGCTGTTCCAGGAGCCGAGGAAGTTCATGATCGTGATGGTCGCGATCGCCGGGATCGCCAGCGGAATATAGATTCGGTAGAGAATCCGCAGGATGCCCGCTCCCTCCAGTTTGGCCGTCTCATAGAGCTCATGGGGGATCGTGCGGAAGTAATTCCGGAACAGGAACAGCGCCATCGGCGCGCTGCCGTTGACCATTGGCAGGATGAGGCCGAGATGCGAATTCAGCAGTCCGAGCGAATGCTCCGTCAGATAGAGCGGCACCATGACCGTGATGCCCGGAACGAACATCATGCCGAGGAAGCCGAGGAAGAGCGCGTTATTGCCGGGAAAGCGCAGCTTGGCAAAGGCAAAGCCAGCCATGGTGAAGAGTACATTAATGCCAAGTATAGTGAAGAACGTCACGTTCACGCTGTTGAGGAAGTAATGGAAAAACTTCATTTTGTTCCATACGTCTACGTAAGTGTTCCAATGCCAGACGCCGTTCGGCAGCAGCGAGTAGGAGCTCATGACGTCCATCGGATCCTTCAGCGATGCGCCGATCATCCATAGAAGCGGGTACAGGCATAACGCTCCCCATAGACTCAGCACGGCATACAGGGGGATTTTACGAATCAGGCTCGGTCTCATCAGCTGGCCCCCTATTCGCTCTTGTCGCGCAGAAGGCGCAGACTGATTAAGGACAATACGAACGTCAGCACGAAGATCGACCAGCCCATCGCATTGGCTACGCCCATGTCGCCATTGACGAATGCCTGCTGATACACGAGCACGTTGACGACTTCCGTCGCGTTTGCCGGCCCGCCCTTGGTCATGATCCAGACCGGATCGAATATCTGCAGCGCGCCGTTCATCCCCATAATGAGGCAGATGACCGTGATCGGACGCAAAATCGGCCACGTAATCCGGTAGATTTTCTGCCAGGCACCGGCTCCGTCCATCTCCGCCGCTTCGTACAGATGGGGATCCACCGTTTGCAGACCCGCGAAGTACAGGATCATCATGCCGGGCACGCTGCCCCAGATCACGGTGACGATCAGCGCGGGCAGTGCCGTGTGGAGCTCGCCGAGCCAGCCGTTGACGGCGACGAGCGAATCGAGTCCGACCGCTTCGAGCAGCTTGTTGAGCGTGCCTTCCGGTTCATAGATGCCCTGCCAGACATAATAGATCGCGACGGACGAGGTGACCATCGGAAGAAGAAACACCGTGCGGTACAAACGGATGCCCTTCGAGATGCGCTGCAGCATGACGGCGATCGCGAGGGCGATCGGAATGACGACCAACGTCGACAACAGCACCCATAGATTATTGATCAGCGCTTGATTGAATGCTCGTGATAGATTCAGGTCGCGGCCGAACAAGAAATTCCGGAAGTTGTCCAGCCCCGCGAACTTGGCGCTCGTAATGAGCGAGCCCTGTCCCAAATGATAGAAGGACAGACCGATCGAGAAGAGCACCGTGAACAGGCCGATCAGCAGAAACAACAGAATCGCCGGCGCCACGAGCAGATAACCCGCGGCCGCCTCCCGGCGCGCCATGGCGGAGAAGCTGTTTTTCATGGTACGCATGCCTCCTTGAAGAAGGCGAAAAGGGAGGCTGCTCCTCCCTCTCGCCCTTGGATGATTGCGCCGCTGGCGCAGCGTTTATTTCTGAGCCTTGGCTTTCTCGGCCGCGGCCGCCTTATCGAAGTCTTCGGCCGCCTCCGCGGCGGTCATATTGCCGAGAATCACCTTCTGCATATCGGCATGGAAGGTTTGCCATTCCGGCTGGCCGATCTTTCCCGAGATGGCCGAGTTCTCCGACCACCAGTTGCTTTCGCTGCTGAGCGAGCCCGCCATCGCCTGCAAGGAGCCGTTCAGCTTGCTCGTATCGTTGATCTTGACTGCCGGCAGGTCGAATGCGCCGTTCGCATACAGGATCTGCCCTTCCTCGGAGGTCAGGAACTTGACGAACTCCAGCGCTTCCTTCTGATGCTTGCCGCCTTGAGTGACGACCATTTGGACAAGCGGAAACGGCGTTACTTTGGCATCCGGCACTTTGGAATCGGCGTATGCAGGCACGCGGAAGCTGATGATATCATCCGGGTTCATGCCCATCGCGACGAGGCTGGCATACGTGAAGGTGCCGCCGATATCGTACGTGGCTTTGCCCTGCGCGAACGCTTGGTCGGCCGGATCGATGTCGAGCGAGACGGAGCCCGGAAGGATGTTGCCGGACTTGGCGAGATCCTCGATGATCTTGATGGCGTGGATATGATTCGGATCGGACAGCTTCTCGTCATGATTCATGAAGTTCGTGAACGACTCTTCGCCGTTCTTCATGTAATCGACGAAATTCATGAACCAGTTCTCGTACAGGGTAAAGGTCTTCGCGCTGAATACGAGTCCGGGCACATCGGTCTTCTCCTTTACCTTGTTCATCGTATCAATCCAATCCTCGATCGTTGCCGGTGCTTTCGCTTCCAGTCCCGCTTCCTTCAGCAGCTTGGCATTGCCGTAGATCGTATAGAACGCGCCGACATCAAGCGGCACCCCGTAGATCTGACCGACCTTGCGCTCCTTCTTCCAGTCGCTGCTCTTCTCGTCCGCCGCCCATGTATCGAGATTCGCCTGACTGACGGTCACCCCTTGCAGCGCCGAAGGCAGGAAGCCGTTCTTCCATTCCGCGTCCTTCTCGAGCTCCGGTCCCATCTCCAGCGCTTTGCCGTCGAACGCGCCTTCGAGCGGGCCCGCCCAGTACGCATAGAGATCCGGCATATCGCCCGCCGAAGCAGCCCCGGTCAGCTTCTGACGGTAAGCATCGTCCGGCGTGAACGCCTGCGTCACGACCGTGATGCCCGTCTTCGCCTTAAACGCGTCGGCGACTGCCTTGAAGCCGGGATCGAACGCGACCTTCCAATGCCACATCGTCAATTTGACATCGCTGCTCCCTGACGACGAATTGCCGTTATTGCCCCCGCATGCGGTAAGAATGACGGCCATGGTCAATACAAGCATCCAAACCGGACTCCACTTGCGCATTCCTCTCATTTTCCAAGCACCCTCTCTTGGCAGGTATGTTTCGCTAGGAAGCGCTTACAATCCACTCCCTTTAAAAACCGAACGTTTGCTTCGGTTCTTGTAAACGGCAATAGGTTAGCCATGTTTTCTATACAACTTATTATCCCTGCCTTGCGATCATGCCAGTTGTCATCTTGTCTGGCACAATTTATTCAACCTGCGGATGCCGCGCGTCACTTGTATTAAAACTTGAATATTCAATATATATATGGAGTACATAACCATGATCGGGATTCCACCAAGTCAGGGGCGTTGACATGCCGAGACCATCGCCGCGCGTGCCTATTTATAAGCAGCTTCAGGACTATCTGTATGATCGCATTCAAGAAGCGCACTGGAAGCCGGGGGACCTCTTTCCGTCCGAGAATGAATTGTCCGCCCAGTTCAACGTCAGCCGCATCACGGTGAAGAAGGCCTTGGAAGCGCTGCTTGCGAAAGGGCTGATCTATCGAATTCAAGGCAAAGGCACCTTCGTCGCCGAAGGACGGTCAGGCGAACCGGACCATTACAAGCCACGCCAGGCCGTCTATTCGGACCAACGACTGGTCGCGTATCTTATGCCGCATCTCAGCAATCTGCATACCGCTCATTTGCTAAGCGGAATTGAGCTTGAACTTGCCGCGCATGGCTGCCGTCTCCTCTTCTCCAGCACGCATAACTCGCAGCAGCGCGAGAAAGACATGATCAAAGAAATGATCGAGCTCGGCGTCGTCGGCATCATCGTGTACCCCGTGGACGGCGAGTCGTACAACGAAGATATCCTCCGTTTGACGCTGGATCGGTATCCGCTCGTCATCATCGACCGTTACTTGAGAGGCTTGGAGACGAACTGCGTCTGCTCGGACAACGTCGACGGCGCTTTCGGCGCGGTCTCGTACCTCATCGGACTCGGACACACGCGCATCGGTCTCATTACGACCGATTACGTCGGCACGTCAAGCATCGAAGACCGCATCGTCGGCTACGACAAGGCTCATGCCGAGAATCAGCTGCCGATCGACCATCGGCTTCGGCTGACGCATTTCGACGTCGAACAGATGAATGATGTGCTGATATCGGGCATTCCGAATCCGACTTACTCGTCCGAGCTCCAGCAGTTTCTGCTGCGCAATCCCGATATGACCGCCGTGTTCGCCATCAACGCTTCGATCGGCGCCACTGTCCTGGATGCCGCGCACGGTCTAGGTCTTCGCATTCCCGAGGACTTGTCCGTCTTCTGTTATGATCACGAAATTACGGCGATGGCCGCCTTGCCGACGACCTGCGTCAGCCAGGACGGCACCATGATCGGCCGCGAGGCGGCCAAATTGCTCGTATCCGTCCTTGGCAATCCGGACCAAGAGCGCCAGCGGATCATCGTTCCGTCGAAGCTGGTCGTGCGGCAGTCGACGGGTCCGATCTCCGGACGAACCAGAGCCTGAATCATGTCTTGCGGCAAGCCGTGAATTCATCGGCGCATACGCAAAATAACGGAGCCCTGGCGACTTTCGCGCCTAGGCTCCGTTTGTTTGCTTCTTGCTTCTTGCTTCTTATTTCTTATTTCTTGTTTCATACTTTCTCAATTCATACTTCTCAATTCTTGCATTATACCTTTCGTTTTGCATGCCCAGCTTTGAGTTTTCTGCTCTGCACGATTTGCCCCGCGCTTCCTGTACGGTTTCCTGCACCTCCGGTACTGTGCCCTGCGCTGCCTGTTCTCTGCCCTGCGCTGCCTGACTTCGGATAGGATTTGGCATACCGCATAATTTTCTTGAAGACGGTCGGGTCCGGATGTTTTCTGAAAATGTAAGGATCAGGGCGCGTATTCACTTCCAGAATCCAAGGCTGCATCGTTTCGTCCATGGCGATATCCAGTCCGATCACATACACGCCGGGGAATGAGCTCTGCATAGCCATTCCCGCGCGAACGCCAAGCCTAGACAACGCATTAAGCTTGGAAGTAACATCGCTCGTGTGAGGACGCAATAACCGGCTCGCCGTGAGAAGTTTGCCTCCGCCGTGATAATTGGTCACGATTTTATTCTTGGCGGCCACTCTGCCTATGATGCCTGTCGTTTCCCAAACCCGTCTCGGACTGAATTGCGCCATGACCCGAATATCGAATTTTCTGCCGCGATGCTCGAGCAGGCGGATGCCCTTCTGCACGAGATACTTTTTGCCGCCGGTTTGAAGCTGTATCGAGCGGTACATCGCGGCATACTCTCCGAAGGAGCGAGCTTTCGTGCCAAGCTGGTACTTGTAACCGGAAGCCGTGCGTTCGACGCGAATGACGCCATTGCCGTGCATGCCGAATTCCGGCTTGATATACACCATGGCGTAACGGTTTAAATGCTGGAGCAGCGTCGTACTTGTCATTCTAAGCGTATCGGGCACGTATGACGCCAATTCATTGTTCTTGCGAATGGCAGCCGTTTTACTCCATTTGCTTCCTACATAGCGCGACATCGCTCTCTCCTTTACCTGCTTTACTTCCGTGCTTGTTGATAGATTTCCATTAATTTCGTGCCGGTCGACTTCCAATTGAACCGGCTCAGCGCATCCTCTCTGGCCTGCTTGGACAGCCGGCCGCGCAGGTTCGCATCTTGGGCGAGCTTGACGATTTGGGCGGCGAACGCGGCGGGATTCCGGTAATCCGGAACGAGCAGGCCGTTGCGCTCATGCTGCACGATTTCCGGAATGCCTCCGATATGGGAAGCGATAACGGGAAGTCCGCTCGCCATGGCTTCGACGTTGACCAGGCCGAAGGCTTCATGCTTTTGCGACGGACAGACGAAACCATGCCCGGAGCGGTAGAACGCGGGCATTTGCTTGCCGGTCAAGCGTCCTTTGAATTGCACGGGGACGCCGAGGCTGCGCGCCTTCTTCTTCAAGAAAGCGATATACGCGGCTTTCCCGGTGCCTCCGGCTACGGACAAGCGCAGCGCAGGAACGGACTTTCGGGCCAACCGGCAGGCGCGCAGCAGGACGGGAACGCCTTTTCTAGGAATCAGCCTTCCGGCGAACAGCAGGCGAAACGTCTTGGACGTTGGCTGGCTTCGAGGTCGAAACTTGGTCCCATCCACGCCGAGATGGACGAATTTCACTTTGTCCGCGTGGGCTGGAAAGCGGCGGGCCACGGATTGCTGCAGCGACTTGCTGTTGCCGATAATCAGGTTGACATGCTTCAGATCGGCGTTCGCTTTACGTAACGTCGTCATTGGGGAGGAAACGAAGGTCATGGAATGCAGGAAGAGGGCTATCGGCGTTTTGGGAAAGGCTTGGCGCACGGAGCCGGCGAAGCTTGGTCGGTTGTCGATTTGAATGACATCGTACGCATTCCCTCTCACCTTCTGAATGGCATTTGCTAGATACTTCTGCTTCGACCCGCCGGATACTCTCAGAATGGTCGTATTGTTCAAGACCGATTTGCGAGGCAGGTTGTTTCGGAGCAGGCTGACGATCGTGACTTGATGGTCGTTCGAGATGTGCTTGGTAATTTGGTAGATGCAATTCTCGACGGAGCCGCCTGAAACCGGCGGCACGGGCAGCTGCTCCGGCGCGATGATCAGAACTTTCATTCCATGCTCCCTTCGCTCGGATATAAGTTGTACTTCAAACTATTCATAAGTTTCGTTCTGTTGCTAGGCAGCTATCGATAGGAGATAAATATAATTGCAGTTAATAGAGGCGATTGGTTTGCGTGTACAACCGAGAGGTTGGACATGCAGCATTCGCCTGGCATAGAGGCGATTGGTTTGCGTGTACAACCGGGAGGTTGGACATGCAGCATTCGCCGGCCCTCCATTCGCCTGCTAATCGGCATGACTGACGAGCTTTCTCCCCTTCCTCGAGCGCAGCCAATCCACCAGCAAATACAGCGCGGGAATGGAGGCTTTGAGCAGCAGTATGGTCGATTCGCTTTGAATGGTGATTTTTTCGATATCCGCCATTGAATCGAACATGGCAATCGACAGCACGATCATAGCGGCGGCCATGCCGTAGGAGAACGGCTTATGGTCCTTCAGGCCGAACAGTCGGGTCGTGACCACCGTGCCGATCAGCAGGAACAGTCCGATTTTCAGCAGCATGCTGAACAGCCAGAATACGATCAGGAGCGGATCCAGGTTCTCCAGGAACGAGCCTGCCCGAATGTAGCGAATCATTTCCAAGGTCGGGTATGTCAGGTTCGACGTCAGCTCGGAACCGAACAGCATGAGCGTCGCGACGATATTGGCGACGGTCACGAAGACAGCGGTCAAGCCCGACCACGCCAGCATGCGGAAGGTTCGTTTCTTGTTATTGAAATACGGATTCAGGCAGACGATGAACGCCATCTCGCTGAACAACGCGCTTGAGATGAGCGCGCCGTTCCAGATTCCGGCCGGGTGAAAATCGGTGACGAACGCGATCATCTTCTCCGTGTCCACTTCGCTCGAGACGAACAGCGGGAACGTGAACACCGTAACGACGCTGAACAGGAACAGCCCTTGCGCGCTGCGAAAGAAGTGAACCGGCCCCGAGCGGACGCCCCTGGCGACGCACAGTCCGAATAACGATGAAACGGCCCATTCCGGCGTCCCGGGCAAATAGATCAGGATGATAAAATCGCTCAGCTCGCGAAGCACGAAGGCCGCAATGAACAGATGAATCAGGATCGCGCACCCGAAGATAATATAATGCGGCCATCTGCCGACGATTTGTTTGCCGTATTGCGCGAGAAATTCATCCGGCCTGCGCAGCATCAGCTTGCAGGATATATACGTCATGACCAGGCCGACACCGCAGCCGAGGATGACGCTGATCCAGCTCATGAATCCGGCATTCAGCACAAGCGGTCCGACGAAGAAGCCGATCGCCGTCGAGAATAGAAACTGGGTAGACATCATATAGACCTGCAGCGGCGTAATTCCCTTCAATGGCCTTCCCCCTCTATTCTTCGATAAACAACAGCTTCTGCAGCGGCTTGAACACGTCCGTAATGACGATCCCAGGCGAGAATCGGCCCTGCAGCAGGACGACGGCCGAAGATAGAACCCACAGGAAGGTCAGAAAGCCGAGCACCAACCGAACGGTCCGTTTGCTGCGACGGTGGCTGCGAAGATACCGGTACTCGAAATACCCGATCAGGACGAACGCGAACGTAACGGCGATCATGTCTTCTGCTCCTTGCCGGCAAGCTGCCAATTCCATGCCGGCTTCCGCGCGCCGCCGAACCATTTGATTCGAAGGTCGGTCTGGACATCGATTTGCACTTGATCCTTATAGATCGCGTTCCAATCGCCTTTCAGACGATCCCATCTCTTCGGATTTCGCCAGCGGATCCGCTGACCAAGCTTGAAAGGATCCGTTCGATTCGCCTGCGTGCGCGCCATCGTCAGCTGAATGACATCCTGCAGTTCCTTATTCAAGCTTTTCTCCAAGGCCTGGAGCTGTCGTCTGTCCGTGACGTCGATCGTCGATTCGCTGGCGACCACTTTCGCTATGCCTTTGCAGTAAATAATGAACCGAATATGCCCTCCGCTCAGAAACGGTTTGATCTTGGATCCAGATCCGAAGATTTTGATGCCGATCGGTTTGCCGTCCGTCGGAGAGGAGACGATCATGATATACTCGCCCGGCTTGCCCAAGATCCACATCGCCGCCCGCATTTCCTTCGCATTCAGCTCCGATGCCAGCTTGCCTTGCCGAAACAAGGCCGCGCCGTCGGTTCCCATCCAGTTTTTCGCTTTTTGCTCCGTTTCCGCGCCCATTTTCCCGAATTGAATCATCGGCAGCACGAAATCGCCCCCTCCTATCAAGATCGCCGCAAGCACGTCCTTGGCCGATACCGACATCATCGTCCGATGCTTCGCGTAAGCCGTCAGTATATCTGTCGGAAACCGCTCGAAGGTGAGGGGAATACCTCCGATCTGCTTGGCGGGACCTTTGGTCACGATCATATTGGCATTAATATGGATCTCCGTGTTGCGAGCGAGAAAATCCATCATGGGATAAAGCCCATCCCGCGCGAAAGCCTCGCTGATCAGGATGTTCCGGAGCTGTCCGAACGTAATGTGTCGCGATAGATCGGCTTGCATGAGCTGGAACGCGTCTCCCAAATCAGTGCCGATCTTGGACACGAGCGTAAACGGCGGTTCCGGCGGCATGTTTCCGGAACCGCTCGAACCCCCGCCTACCATGCGGTTCGGCAGCGGAAATCCGAGGGTAAGCTCGACCCCTCTCTCCGACTTGTCCAGTATCATCATGCGGGCAAACGCGCGCTCGTTCAGTTCCGCGCTCGTCCAACATCCGCACGTCGTGAAGACAAGCCCGCATAGAAGGGCAACCGTTCCTGCTAACCGAAGCCTTGTCACCTTCGCTCACTCCTCCTCGTCTTTGAGCGTTGCCCACTGCCGCCCGCGGGTGCGCAAGCCGTTGTCGGCAGCGGCATGCGAAGGGTACTTCTTCATCGCCCACCATGGCGCCCGAATGAACACATCCTTCAAATCCCCGGCTTGCCTTGGGGCCAGCGGCTCCAGGTAGGGGACGCCGAACGAGCGCAGCTCGATGAGATGAAAATAGATCAGAATCACCCCGCAGGCGATGCCGAACAGGCCGAAAGCACCCGCGAGCACCATAATCGGGAAACGCATTAGGCGCAGCGCGAGCCCCAAATCATAGTGAGGGATGATGAAGGATGCGATGCCGGTTACGGATACGATGATGACCATGGCGGCGGATACGATCCCTGCTTGGACTGCCGCCGTGCCGATGATCAGGGCGCCGATAATCGAGACCGCTTGTCCGATCGCTTTCGGTATACGAAGCGAAGCTTCCCTGAGCGCCTCGAAACAGAGCTCCATCATGAAAGCCTCCAGGAGCGCCGGGAATGGCACGTTCTCCCTCGCCGCCGAGACCGTCACGAGCAGCCGCTCCGGAATAATGTCGGGATGAAAGGTCGTAATGGCAATGTAGATCGAAGGGAGCATCACCGAGATGAACATAAAGACGAAACGGATGATGCGTATCCAGCTCGCCGCGATAAAACGTTGATTGTAGTCTTCCGCCGACTGCATCAGCATGAAGAGCGTGACCGGAGCAACGATGGCTATCGGCGTCCCGTCCACGATCAGCGCCACCCTGCCCTCGAGAAGCGAGGCGCTGACCACGTCCGGCCGCTCCGTATATTGCATCTGGGGAAACGGCGAATACGGATTGTCCTCGATGAATTCTTCGAGATAGCTGGCACCGAGTACGCCGTCGATCTCGATATTCGACAGGCGATTCTTCACTTCCGCGACCAATTCCGGCTTGCAGATGCCCGTTAGGTAAGCAATCGCCACGCAGGTATGGGTTTCCGTGCCGAAATGCATCATGTCGAGCGTAAAGCGATGCGTTCGGAGACGTCTTCGCAGCAAGGTGATATTCGTCTCGATGTTCTCGACGAACGCTTCGCGCGGTCCCCGAATGACGGACTCGTTGGGAGGCTCGTCGATCGAGCGTTCCTTGAGCACGCTCACCGACAAGCACAGCATGCGGCGTTCGCCGTCCAGGAGCAGCAGCGCTTCGCCGTCCAGCACGCTTCTCTCCGCTTCCTTAAGCAGGTGGATGACGGTCTGCAGCGCAATCGGCAGCTGCATGCTCTCGAACAGGCTCGAGAAGAGATCTTCGTTCGGCGTAACCGGGTCGAGGCTGGTTAACACGCTAAGCGCCTTCTCTTCTACCGCCTGTAAGTCGATCATGCCTTTTATATATATGAGCGCGCAAGCAAGGCTGGACGGCGTTACGAACGTATGGTAGACGACATCCGAGCTTTGCGAGAAGCGCGAGCGCAAGTAGGCGATTCGAGAAGCGACGTCGACGGATTCTTCCGTCGCGGCTCCCTTCGCGTCAGGTTGCTTTCTCACGGGCAGGGCCTTTTGACCGCGCAGCATAGTACGAAATCGATTGATAAGCGCCACTCGTTAGCCTCCCTGCATTCTTTCTGCTTATTATGCGGCCGGGCGTCAGGAAATATGTAGGAATTGGCAGAGGCGTACAGCGAACAGAAGGCTTCGCCGTCGTGAACCGCAAAAAAAAGAGCAAGAGACTGCCGATATACGGCGATCTCCTGCTCTATGGGTGATGGGAAGTATTATGCTCTCTGACCGGGTTGTTGTCCATCCTGATCGAGCCGCGCCTGCGGATCGAATCCCATCGCCAGCCTCAGCTCGGCTTGATTGCTCGCGCCAATCCATTTGCCGTCCATCGTAAGCGAGGGTCCTTTGCGACAGCCGATGCAATGATTCAAGCATTGCGCGAGCGATACGTCATGACCGGCAGCGACGAGCTCATTCAGCAGGTCGCCGTGGCGGTTCTCCTGCAAATTTCGGAGACAGCAGACGATGACCGCACTCATTTCGCCAACAAGGCAACGCCGTCTTTGGAGATCAGCGGACCGTTGTTGAACACCACGCCGGTGTTCGGGTTGCGCGTGCCTTCGACCGTGTATTGAATGACGTAGGCTTTGCGGGTATCTTGGCTTTGGTTCGGCGTACTGCGGTGAAGCAGCAGCGAGGAGAAGACGGCCATGCTTCCTTTGCGAAGCGGGACCGGAATTCCCGGGTCTTCGCCGAAGTAGCACTGCCAGCCCGTATCCGTCTTCACATGCTCGATATAGCCTTGATGATGCGATCCGGGTTGAACCCAGATGCAGCCGTTCTCGATCGTCGCGTCGTCAAGCGCAAGCCAGCAGGTCATATATTCGACGGGTTCCGTCGGCACGTAGCCGTTATCCTGATGCCACGGGAAATCGCGGTTCGCTTCAGGGCGCTTGTAGACCGACTGGTCCCAATACAGACGAATGTCCGGGCCAAGCACGCCGGTCGTCAAGTCTACGAAACGGTTATCACCGATAAACGCCGTCAGGTCCTCGTCCCGATGCGTCAAATTGCACGTGAAATTAATCTGATTGGGAATGTTGTTGAAGCCTTTGCTTCCGACCTTCAGCGCCTCTTCCCCTTCCAGATCGTAGACATCGATAATGCCGCGAATCCGATCCATCTCTTCGCTGCTGAATAGATCCTCGAGGATCACATAGCCTTGCTCTTTGTACTGTTTCATCTGTTCATCGGTAAACAACATCCGTATCGCTCCTTCGGCTTCTGCCCGATTAAATTGGCGTGTGGTATAGCTTTATTATCGAGCATGGCAGATCCTGCGGACAATGACTGCATTCCTGCATTTATTGTACTTTTTCCACCTTATTGGATGAGGTGTATTTACGCATGGTCGATCACCTCTATACCGTGTTGTTCGCTGTATGTAACGCAAGGTATAATAGTGACAATTTCTGTCGCGAACTTAAAATGAGGCATAAAGAGGAGGCTGGCCAGGATGCCCAAGTCCAAACGATTAATGGAACTGATGATGACGGTCAACCGGAAACGCCGGTTCAAGGTTCAAGAGCTTGCCGACGAATTCGGCGTCTCCGCGCGCACGATTCTACGGGATTTGCAGGAGCTAAGCGAGCTGGGAGTTCCGCTCTACTCGGAAGTCGGTCCTCATGGGGGCTATCAGGTCTTGAAGGAGCGGGTGCTCCCTCCGATCGCTTTCACGGAGGAAGAAGCCGTGGCGATGTTCTTTGCGGTGCACGCCTTGCGCCATTACGCCTCGCTGCCGTTCGAAGCGGAATCCGCCTCGGCGTTAAACAAGTTCTACCTTCATATGCCCGGAGACGTCCGGGACCGGATCGACGGCATGAAGAACCGGGTCGACTTCATTACGCCGACAAGGCGCGGCGATGCCCCTTGTTTAGCGATTCTTCTCGATGCGGCAGTACATCATAAGGTGCTCGCCATCGAATACGATTCCAAGGAGAATAGGCTGGACAGCCGCCGGATTCAGCCCGTCAACATCTACGCGAACAACGGTTTTTGGTATTGCACGGCCTACTGCTTCCTGCGCGAGGACTTCCGCGTGTTTCGATGCGATCGGATTCGTAAGGCCGCCTATGACGAGTCCGGTACTGCGCCGCTTGATCTGGGAGACGTCAACCTCAGCAGACGGGATGCAGCAGAGCCGAGGCAACCCGTCCGTCTTCGCGCGGAGCTTAGCCCGTCCGGCGTCCAACGATGCGAAGCCGAGCTGTGGCTTGCTCCGATGATGCAGGTGAGAGAAGACGGCAGCGGCCTGATCGATCTAGACGTGGAGCGCGGCGATATTCCTTTTTATGCGGCGTTCTTCATCGGGCTTGGAGACGAGGTCGTTCTGCAAGAGCCGGCAGAATTAAAGGATGCGATCCGAAGGAAACTGTCCGAACTGCTTGCAAGGTACCAATGAATCGTACGGTCACCACGATCTGATTCCGCATCCAACGCTCCGGGTAATAGGTCATACGCTGCCGGTACCCTAGCGCAGATGAACCTAACACAGAGTTGAAAAGGATGTGGAAATGATGACCAATAAAGTCGCTTTTCTGCTAGCGAACGATTTCGAAGATTCGGAAATGAAAAACCCATACGATGCGATAACGAAGAATGGCAATCAAGCGGTCATTATCAGCCTGGAGAAAGGCGCGGAGCTGACGGGCAAGAACGGTACGGTATCCTATACGTCCCATCTGTCCATCGACGAGGCGAACCCGGATGATTATGAAGCGCTGATCATTCCCGGCGGCAAGTCCCCTTCTCATCTGATCGGCAACGAGCGGGTGTTGGAGTTCGTGCGGCAAACTGATAAACAGAAGAAGACGATTGCCGCGATCTGCCATGGGCCGCAGCTTCTGGAGAAGGCCGGTCTCATCCAAGGCCGCAACTTGACGGCCTATCCGGAGCTGCATGCCGAGCTGAACGATGCCGGCGGCCGCTACATCGACAATCAAGTCGTCGTCGACGATAACTGGATCACGTCCCGCACGCCGGATGACGAGCCTGCTTTCATCGAGGCGATTATTAAGAAGTTAGGCGTGAACGCTTACTAAGCGGATTTCGTGTACAGACGCCACTATACGCACAGCTTAGCTGCATGCAAAAAAGGACCGTGCCCGCATTCGGGAACCGTCCTTTTTTTTGCGTCCGCATGAAAGCCGATCATGGTAACCCAATTCCATGCGCGGAACCGCCATCCCGCACCGCTTCTCGGCGATCAGGCCATTATCGAATCTCGCGAATACCCGGCCAATGCATCCATATATCCGTCATCGGCGCTTTCCAGTCCGACTCGTGCTCCGAGTGTTTGACGCGGAAGAAGATCGCGTAGCGAGTCAGCGGCGACACATTCGTGGCCACGCCATGCGCCAGCTGGTAATGAACGAGGAACACGTCGCCCGGCTCTCCCCTGGTCTGGATCGGTTCAGGCAGCTCGACCGGAGGCATGCCATTCAACAGCGCTTCGGGTCCATGCGCTTTGAAATACGATTCGTACGACGTATGCGTTCCCGGCCATACGGTGAAATTGCCCGCATAGTCGTCTCTCACCGGGCTGAGCAATACGCCGACCAGCATGGTGAAGTTCCCGATCGTCCCTTCTTCCATGCCATTGAACGGCGTGTACATCCCGTCGAGGTGAGGCTGGGGACGGTTCGGCGGATCCTGCAGCGTAGGGAAACGAAGCGCGATTTGTCCGCTGCCTACGGGCTTTGCCTCCCCTTGCCCGATCAGGTCCTCGACCAGCGCTTTGACCGGCGTATCATTGAACAGTCCCGCTATGACCGGCAGGTCCTGCAGCTCTGGGCAAAAGGATTGGGAACGGTAAATGGACATCTTGCCGGGATCCATCCCCTCGCCGACCGAATGATTGATCTGCCGCATGGCTTGGTCGACCATGACTTTAGGAATGACGCCGGGCACATGAATGTACCCGTTCTTCAGCATGGATGTTTTTTGCTCGAATGAAAGTTTCATGACGCAGCTCCTTCAGAACGTAGTTGGCAATACGCGAGAACGTTGTCTATCATTCATTGGTATTCGAGATGGAATCCGACAATCCTCCCTCTTGGAATCGTTCGAATTTTAGCTTCGCGTAAACGAATGTCCGGTGCGTTCTATCTATCTGCTCATAGAATGAACGGAGCGCGATAGGAAACGAAAGGAGGTTAGGAAGCAAAGTGCCGTGTCCCTTCTAACCGTCCTTCCATATACTACTAGCATTGTAGGCCATGCTGTCCAGTACGGGCAGCGACAAGCGCGTTGGCAGCGGCTCGCACGCTCCCGATTGGAGGGATTCAATGAAAATCTTACTGGCAACCTATTGGCTGGTGCCTCATGTCGGCGGCGTCTGGACGTTCATGTGCCAGCTTAAGCAGCGGCTCGAAGCGCAAGGGCACGAAGTGGATCTTATGGGCAAAGGTCCCGATTATACCAAATACCATATCGCGAACCGCGGGCTGGAGCTGTCCAAAGAGAAGCTGATGCCGCTTCTGCTGAGTAAGCTGAACGCGCTGCAAATTCCTCCTCCCCGGCTCGATCCGCACGGCATCATCCGCACGTATGAACTGGACCGTTATTGCATGGAGCTGTCCGCGGCTTATTTCGGTCTGGAACGGTACGATATCATTCATACGCAGGATATTTTCGCCGCGCGCGCCTTAAGCCGCGTGAAGCCGAAGGGGACGCCGCTTGTCGCGCATCTCCATGGCTCGGTAGCGACGGAGCTTCATGATCATTTTCGAGACCGTCCCAAGCTCGGCATCACGGAGCAATCCACGGAATGGCATTATATGAGCGCAATCGAGCATTACGGGGCGGTCTCGTCCGATGTGACAATCACGGCGAACGAGTGGCTGAGAAACATGCTGACAGCGCAGTTCGACGTGCCGGAACGGCAAATCGCTACTTTCCAATACGGGCTCGATGCCGAATCCTTCTGGGGCAGAGCCAAGCTCGGCACTCCGATTACGCGTCCGGTCGCCAAGAAGGTCATCATCTTCCCCGCAAGGCTCGTGTACGTGAAAGGCATCCACGTGCTGATCGACGCGCTTCGCCTGCTTAAGCGCGTTAACCAGGATTGGGTGTGTTGGATCGTAGGCGACGGCGAACAGCGCCCCGAGCTGGAACAGCAGGTGTATCGCTATGCCTTGCAGAACGACGTGCGTTTCCTCGGCAAACGGGATGATGTCCCGGCGCTTCTGCTGCAGGCCGATATCTTCGTGCATTCCTGCATTCAGGACAATCAGCCCTTCTCCGTCATGGAAGCTCAGCTCGCGGGACTTCCCGTACTGCTCTCTTCGGCTGCCGGATTGCCGGAGATGGCGGAGCATGGCAAAACAGGGCTCATTTCGCCGGTTGGCGATTCATTCGCACTATCTCAACAGCTCAGACTGCTGCTGGAGAACGATTCATACCGCAAGCAGATCGGGGAAAACGCGAAGACGTGGGCGGCCAAACATTGGTCAATGGAGCTCATGATCGAACGGCTGTTACAGGTGTATACCTCCGTCATTTCCAAATCCGACTAGGGGGATGAGGCATGGATCCTAATTTTCAAGTTCGAGGCGATTTGTACAATCGGATGTTTATGTCGAAGATGCTGGAATCCGATGTATTGGTCGATTACCAGGTGTGGAATCAACTGTTCGCGGCATTGCCGGACGACTACAAGCTGCCGGATATGACCGTGCTTGCCTTTCTATCTACTCATTAAGGAGTGACGACCATCAAAGACATTACCTCTTATTGGAGCCGCGTGAATCCGGACGAATTCCTGCAGTCGCCTGGCGAAGGCTACGACAAACCCGTTCGCCAGCTGTACCGTTCCCTGCTTTCGATGCTGAACGTGCAGCAGATGCTTGAAGTGGGCTGCGGTCCCGGCGTTGATTATTTGGGGGCGGTTCGCACGAATCCGACGGTGGATTATACGGGGATCGACATCACGGCCCAGATGGTGGAACATTGCAGCCGTACTTACCCGGAAGGCCGCTTCTTGCAGGGAGATATCAACAATCTGCCTTTCGAGGATAATCAGTTCCCGTTCGTTTATTGCAAGGACGTGTTGAACCATTTGGACGACTGGAAAGCCGGGTTCTCGGAGTTGTACCGCGTCAGTTCGCAGTACGTGCTAGTCAACTTCTTCTACGGGCTTGGGACGAAGACGTTGAATCAGAAGGAACTTCACGATGGGCATTTGAACCACTTTTTCGATTGGAACGAGGTTATGACGACACTCTCTGCCTACCAACCGCTAGCGATTACGAGCTATCCGCGGATGTGTACGTTCGAAGAAGTGTCGATTCTCATTCAGAAACCGTAACTTCCGGACTGGTGGGCGTCCATCAGTCTTTTTTGGTTTGGGGGCGGCATTCGCCCGCGCGCGCAAGGAAAACGCTGGTTTACCGATCCATTCGGCAAATCAGCGTCCTTGTCCTACCATATTGAAGGTAGATTCGTTTCGAACTCCTGTCATTTCGTCTTGAAGGTCAATCCGAATCGACCATCGTAACGCCGGAGAAAATCTCCGTCCACAGGCGGTTATTGCCCTCCCAAATCTCGACGTTCGGGAATTGGACGGCAACGACCTTGTCGATCCCCCACTTCAATTCGACCATGCCCGGTACGTCGACGTGATTAATGACCAGCAGGCGAAAATCATTGGCAACCAGGCCCGACAGCACATTCTTCAGGTTCAGCGCTTCCTCTTGCGTGGCTTCCGTCCGAATAAAGAGCATCTTGCTGCTGGATGCCGCTTTCTCCAGAAACCGCGCGATCCGGCGGTCATACTTGGCCTTGATCTCGGGATACGCCGCATAATGCGGAGGGAAGTTATTGTGCGTGTAAAAGTCATGGTTGGATATGATGTCGTAATGCGTATCCTGCACCATCATAATCTTGTCGTTCGCGTAACCGACGAACTTCAGATTGCCGTATTCCAGGAAGCCCGCGAAACGATTGGCCAGCAGCCGCGTTACCTCCGGCAAATTGTAGGAGGCCACCCAATCGAGAGGCCCGGCGAATTGCCTCAAATCGTTCTTCTCCATCTGGATCGCAGCCAAACATAGATGACCAAGGCTGTATATGGCGTCGTATTCACCTTTCAAAGCGGACAGTTTCATTGCATGCACATCCTTTCAATATATGTGGACAGCCGTTCATGTTCTATCAAATGCAGACCGCGTGCTTCTTGCATGGTCAATCGCATATTCAGACGCACAACGGGTGTCTGTCCGGCATGTATATGCCCGTACGCTCGCGCGTTTCCAACATAAGCTGGTACTAGCCGCTTTACTTATTCGGGGGAGGGAACGAGCATGGCCGTATTCGCGCTGCATGCGGCGCCTTATCAAATGATTGACTGCCGGTATATCGATTCCGTCGATCTGACCATCGCCAATGTTGGCGAGAAGACATTCGATGTGCTTATCGAAGTTAGGGATGCGCGCAGTATCTTGTATCTCTCTTTATGCGAAGTGAAGCCGGGGACCGTTCACGTCCAACAGAATTTGCTTACCCGGTTCGCATCCTTCGATCTGTTGGTGGTCACCAATCTGAATCACTATCTAACGACCAGCTTGACGATCGTCGCGAAGAACCAAGGGACGACGGTTGCGGTCTTCAACCAGGAGAATTGCGAACGAATGAACTAATCCCGTGAGAGGAGGACCGAACCTGAATATTTTATTCGTGTACTACGTTCCGAGCGGCGGCATGGAGACGTTGAATCGCCAACGCGTCCGAGCGCTGCGAGAGGCCGGCATTAACGCGCATTGCCTCTACTTTCAATGGGGGGCAGGCATGCAGAACTCGACGGATCCGTCGATCTTCATCACAAGCAGCGACATTGCGATAAAGAATCTATTGGATAACATGAAGTATGATTTCATCGTCGTGACGACCGATCATCCGACTTTTTTGAAATTCCGCATGCTCGGTTACACGGGAAAGTTCATTCTTGAAATTCAAGGTTATGGTCCCAAGCACGTTGCATGGCGGGAATTATCCAATGCCGCCCCCGCGATCAACGGGCACGCCTCCGCCTTGCTGCATCCGAAAACGCCGCATATCGGCACGATATTCGAAACCTTGTATCCGCATATTCCGCAATTCACGATCAACAACTGCTTCGATTCCGCGGCGTTTACGTATCGGAAGCTTACTCCCCTATCCTATCCGGTTCTCGCTTGGATCGGGCGTATCGAAGATAACAAGAATTGGCGGGAGTTTCTGGCTATCGGCTCCAGAATGGCTGCGATCCGGCCGGATGTCCAGCTCTGGATGTTCGAGGATCCGTCGCTTTCGATCCCCTCCGAGCGAGAGGAATTCGAGCGGTTGCTCCAGAGCGATCCCACGCTCCGCAATCGCGTGTCGCTCCATGCCAACGTGCCGAATGCGAAGATGCAAGAGATATTTTCAAGAATCGGAGATTCAGGGGGCATGCTGGTGTCGACGTCCAAAGTGGAGGGCGGGCCCTACTGCGTCTTGGAAGCGATGAGCTGCCGCTGCCCTGTCTTGGCGACGAATTCAGACGGCGTAACCAGTGCGATCTTTCATAATGCGACCGGCAAATTATATCCGCTTGGCAACATCGATCAAGCCGTCAAGGAAGTGTGCGAGCTCATGTACGACGCTTCGTTAAGAGAAGTGATACGGGTTCAAGCGCAATATCATGTGCAAACCGATTTTCACCCTTCCAAGTATGCCAGCCAGTTCATTCAAATGTTACAACTGCTATGAAAGGAGCGAGCTGCATGAGCGTAAAATATACAGACAAGATCGAAGCGAAGGCGGGAACGTTCCCTCCCTTCCCGGTTCAAGGGAAGGAAATCGTGCTTACGGGCCTCCTGCTGAAGGATACTGCGCCAGGGGACCGCATTACGCTTAAAATCGATATCGGCTGGGGCAAACCGGTCTACTTGGATTTGGCCGAGATGGAAATCCTCCTCCATCGCGGCACGGAAGACGGCCCTGTCGTGTATTGGACGCAAGAAAGCTGCATGATTAAAGCCAGATTCAAAGACACGATCTCTCTCAACGCGCAAGGGAACTACGAGCTGTTTTATTTGACCGTCCGCTCGCAAGAACAACGCGCCATTATTCAAGGCCCTTACTCGCTGCAGGGCACGGTGTACGCCGACTAAATAAACAGCCTTGTTACCCGGGCGGGCCAGATACCCGGGAACAAGGCTGTTTTCATTTAATAGACGTGTGTTGTAGGGTGAGTACGTGATACGTTATGCCTGCTGCCATGACTTATACGTACGAAGCAGACCATCGTCCAGCGATACAGCCGGATGCCAGGCGAGCTTGGCTGTCGTTAAGCGATTATCGAGACAACTGTCGCGGATATCCCCTTCTTTCGCTTCGCGATACTGCACCGCGATGGCTTCGCCCCGGATTTGTTGCAGCACGTGAACGACTTGGTTGATGGACGTACGGCTTCCCGTGCTGACGTGGTACGTGCCACGGTCTCCGCGATGGATGGCCGCAAGATTAGCCGCCGCGACGTCATCGACATAGACAAAATCCCGCGTCTGCTCGCCGTCGCCGTTAATGGGCAGCGTGAGGTTATTCTTGATACGTTCCATGAAGATGGCGATGACGCCGCCTTCCCCTTTGGCCGTTTGCCCTGGGCCGTAGACGTTGCCGTAACGCAAAATCGTATAGTTCAGGCCATAGAAAGCATGATACAGACGGATATAATGCTCGGCGGTTAATTTGGATAATCCGTAGTACGATATCGGCTGCACCGGATCGGTCACGGAAAGCGGCAGCTGCTGCAATCGGCCATACACGGCCGAGGTTGAAGCGAAAATGAATTTGCGAACGCCCGCTTCGCGGCATGCATCAAGCATGTTCACCGTCCCCGCGATATTGACGGCGGCATCGTAGCCCGGCTCCTGAATGGAGCGCTGCACGTCGGCTTGCGCCGCAAGATGAAACAGCGTATCCGGTTTAATGGCATTAAGGATGGTTTTGGCTTCCGGAACGCGAATATCCACTTGATGCAGAATAGCCAGCGGGTGCAGCTTGCTTCCATCGCTCGTTGATAAATTATCCAGTACATGAACCTCCGCGCCTTGCCCAATCAGTGCATCCACAAGCCGGGAACCGATGAACCCGGCTCCTCCCGTAACGACCGCTTTCATCCCCAGGCCTCCCCGACGAAATTAATGCTTCATCATATGTCGGGTTCGCGGATCAGGAATGGGACAATAGCCAGCAGGCGAAAATTAACCTCGTTCTCGTCTCTTGCCGTCGTCTGTTCGTTCGCCGTTACGGTTAAAATGAATTAGAATAAACCTAGACTTGATAGCTGCAAGGAGGAAACTGACGATGTCCGCTCTAGAACATGATCCTGTTCAATCGATAGAAACTGATCGCTTGTTTATAGCCGTGCCGCTGCCGGATGATTTGAAACGAAGACTCGGCGCATGGTTCAAGCCTGTTCGCGAGGAGCTTCCCTTTCGCAAATGGACGGAAGAAGCGGATCTGCATGTTACGCTTCAATTCCTCGGGGATACGAACCCCAGCCAGCTGCCTGAATTGAAGGAAGCGTTGGCCGCGGCTTCCGGTTCAGGCAAGATTCGGCCCTTCGGATTATCGCTGCTTGGCATGGGCGTCTTCGGCAGAACGGAGCAGCCTCGCGTGCTCTGGGCAGGAATCGGCGGCGAGCTGGAGAAGCTTCGCCTTTTGCAGCAGACGATCGTTAAAGCAACCGCGCCGCTTGGATTCGCCGCGGAAGAACGTCCCTACAGCCCCCATCTCACCATCGCTCGCAGATATACGGGAACGGAAGCTTTCAGCCTGCCGGAGCTGCTTAGAACTGAAGAACCGAGTGCTCATGCGAGCGATTCGCATTGGCTGGTCGATGAGATCGTGCTGTATCGCACCCACATGTATCGGCGGCCGATGTACGAAGCAGCGGCACGCTTCGAATTGGGCTAGCTCTAGTTGCAGGCAGCCGGCTTGGTTAGCGTTGTGGAACGTTTCGACCGGTGGGTGAACTTACATGCTATTCTGCTATGCACTCGTCACCCTCGCCGTTCTTTCGTTAGATCAGCTTCTCTGCCGCCAACCGGTACGACAGCTTGGGCCGCAGGCCGACCAGTTTGTCCATCGGCTCGCCGTTCTTGTAGACGATTACCGTTGGCGTACCCATAATACCAGCCGCAGCCGCAGCATCAGGCAATTGATCGCAGTTGACATACGCTACGCGCAGTTGAGGTGACAGCTCGCTCACCAGTTCCTCCAGAATGGGCAGCAATGCCTTGCAGGGCGGGCAGTGCGTGGCGCCGTAATTGACCAACACGATCCCTTCTTGGGTGACCTGCTCCAAATGTTCAACGCTCTCGACATGTTGAATGCCCATACCATTTCACTCCTCTTTCGACTCTTCCTCTGCTTGCTCCGATTGAACGGCTGCGATGCGATCCAGCAAATTGCCCCGGATCTGGTTGAGCTGCTCGATCTGCGCTTCGATCTCCGTAAGCTTCTGCTTGTAGATCGGCAGAATTTCCGTACAGAAGGCTTCCTTATTCCGCAAGACGCAAGTCAGAAACCCGGCGATTTGCTCGGTCGACAGCCCCAGGTTCAGGTAGAGCTTGATCGTTTCGACGGTATGAACCGTTAACGGCGAATAGTCGCGATAACCGTTCGCTTGGCGCAGCGGCGATATCAAGCCCTGCTGTTCGTAGTAACGGAGCGAACGAACGCTCACGCCCGCTTCTTGTGCCAATTGGCCGATTTTCATGGGAATCCTTCCTTTGCGGCTTGTTGACTGCTTTATTATAAAGTCTGACATCAATGTCAGAGTCAAGTGCTTTCCGCTAGTATATCAGTTCACAAATAAAAAGAACCCGCAAGTTCGCGGATTCCATAGGCGAATCGAATGCTGCCCGCACGTCGATTGCTTGGTATGACAGGTCCTGTCCCTCCCCCTACGCTTGATCCTGATGCAGCTCCGGTTCGGCACGCCTTTCCCGATGATTGACATAACGGGCGGCAACGAACAGCAGATCGGATAGCCGGTTCAGATAAGCGAGCACCAGCGGACTGATGTTTTCCTCCTTCCACACCTGAGCGGCCATTCGCTCCGCGCGCCGCACGATCGTCCGGGCCACGTGCAGCGCGGCTCCGCACGGATGACCGCCGGGCAGCACGAATTGCGTTAACGGCGGCAAAGCGGCATCCAACTCGTCAATGTGCTCCTCCAAAAACTTCACGTCCGCTTCCGTCAGCGGCCATGCCACCTTCATTAGAGGCGGCGTCGCCAATTCGGCTCCCGCATGGAACAGCTTCGTCTGCACGACATGCATCAGCTGCCGGAATGAAGTCCATTCAACGCCGGTTCCCAGCGCCGACATGGCCAAGCCGATCATTGAATTGGCTTCATCGCATGTGCCGTAAGCATGAACCATCGGCGAATGCTTCGATACCCGTTTCCCGTAAACCAAGCTCGTTTGACCTTGGTCGCCTGTTCTCGTGTACAGTTTCATGTAAACCCTCCTCGTGGATGTCTACATCTTGCGCTACATATTGCGCCGGTATTGACCGCCGATTTCGTACAACGCATCCGTGATCTGACCGAGCGAGGCCGTTGTCACGGCTTCCATCAGGGCTTCAAACAGATTGCCGCCGGCCAGGGCCGTCTGCTTCAATCGTTCGAGCGCGGCTGCGCACTCGTTCTGATGCTTCGACTGAAACGCCCGCAAACGTTCAATCTGCTCTTGCTTCTCTTCTTCCGTCGATCGGGCCAGCTCCATGTCATGCGCTTGTTCGCTCGGGTTCGGATCCAGGAATGTATTCACCCCGATGATGGGCAGTTCGCCGCTGTGCTTCTTCAGCTCGTAGTACAGCGATTCGTCTTGAATTTTGCCCCTTTGATAACGGGTTTCCATCGCACCGAGCACGCCGCCGCGGTCATGCAATCGCTGGAGCTCTTGGAGCACGGCTTCTTCCATAAGGTCGGTCAGCTCTTCCGCGATGAAGGAGCCTTGCAGCGGATTCTCGTTCTTGGCTAAGCCGAATTCCTGCTCGATAATGAGCTGAATCGCCATCGCCCTGCGGACCGAGCTCTCGGTCGGCGTCGTGACGGCTTCGTCATAGGCATTCGTATGAAGGGAATTGCAATTATCGTAGATCGCCAATAAGGCCTGCAAAGTGGTGCGGATATCGTTGAAATCCATTTCCTGCGCGTGCAGCGATCTGCCGGATGTCTGAATATGGTATTTCAGCTTCTGACTCCGGTCATTGGCCCCGTATTTCCGCTTCATCACGGTCGCCCATATGCGGCGCGCCACGCGTCCCATGACGCTATATTCCGGATCGAGGCCATTGCTGAAGAAGAACGATAGATTCGGAGCGAAATCGTCGATTCGCATGCCGCGGGACAAATAATATTCCACGTAGGTGAATCCGTTCGCCAGCGTAAACGCCAGTTGGGTGACCGGATTGGCTCCCGCCTCCGCGATATGGTAGCCGCTGATGCTGACGGAATAGTACTGGCGCACTTGATGATCGATAAAATACTGCTGGATGTCTCCCATCATGCGCAGCGCAAATTCCGTACTGAAAATACACGTATTCTGCCCCTGATCCTCCTTCAGAATATCCGCTTGCACCGTTCCGCGGACGGATCGAAGCGCCAGTGCCTTGATGGACGCGTATTCTGCTTCTTCGGGCGGTCGTCCCTGCTTCGCCGCGAATTGATCGACCTGCTGACCGATCGCTGCATGCATGAACATGGCTAGTATGATCGGCGCCGGACCGTTGATGGTCATCGATACGCTGACGGCCGGATGGCAGAGATCGAAGCCGGCGAATAGATCCTTCATGTCTTCCAATGTGCACACGTTCACGCCGCTGTTGCCGATCTTCCCGTACAGATCGGGCCGGTCTCCCGGATCCTGGCCGTACAGCGTCACGCTGTCGAACGCGACGGACAGCCGCTTGGCCGCTTCGTTCTTGCTAAGATAATGGAAACGGCGATTGGTCCGTGACGGCGTTCCTTCGCCGGCGAATTGCCGCTTCGGCGCTTCATCCGTACGCTTGAAGGCAAACACGCCGGCGGTAAAGGGGTAATAGCCGGGCAAATTCTCCTTCAGCAGCCAGCGAAGAAGCTCTCCGGCTTCTTCGAATTTCGGCAGACTGACGCGCGGGATTCGAGTGCCCGACAGCGATTCCGTTGTCAATTCGGTTATCGTTTCTCGCTTATCGAGTTGGATCGTCAGCCGATCCTTGCCGTAAGCTTCCCGAATGAGCGGCCAATTCTCCATCAGCTTCCTGCATTCCGGATCCAGCCGCGTCTCGTAATCCGCGATGATGGCACCCAGCTTCGCGGCGAAAGCGTTTGCGTCCGTCTCGGCGAGAAGCTGTCCGCTGTCGGCAGCAGCGATCAGCTGCCTGGCCCCCTTCAACTGATCGATTTTTCGGGCGATTTCGGCCTGTTCCTGAGCAAAGGACTGGTATCTTCGAACGGTCTGCAAGATTTCGCCTAGGTAGCCGATTCGATCGGATGGGATGATGACCGCATTGCGCGCCGCGCTATTGCTGCTCGAACTCATGCTGGCCGACTTCTGCAGCGCGGTCCAGCTTCCGCCCGTCTTCACTTCCACAAGCTTCATTAGACGATGGAAGAGTACCGTCGTCCCGTTATCGTTGAATTGATTGGCTGTCGTTCCGAATACGGGCAGCTGTTCCACCGGCGCATCGAATTGCTGTCTGTTGCGCTGGTACTGCTTGCGAACATCCCGAAGCGCGTCTTCCGACCCCCGGCGTTCGAACTTATTGATGACGATCACGTCCGCGTAATCGAGCATCGCAATCTTCTCCAGCTGCGTCGCGGCGCCGAATTCGCCGGTCATGACGTACATCGATATATCGCATACATCGACGATGGCTGCATCGCCCTGACCGATCCCGCTTGTTTCCACGATGACGAAATCATACCCTGCCTGCTTGACGATCGTGATGGCATCTCGGACGGCTTCGCTAATCTCGGACCCGGAGCCTCTGGTCGCCAAACTTCGCATGTAAACGCTTGAATGTTGAATCGC
This sequence comes from Paenibacillus sp. J31P316, assembly GCF_056269105.1. Classification (NCBI taxonomy): domain Bacteria; kingdom Bacillati; phylum Bacillota; class Bacilli; order Caryophanales; family Paenibacillaceae; genus Paenibacillus; species Paenibacillus sp. J31P316. The sequence goes on from NZ_JBWDNI010000001.1 coordinate 98,454, forward strand.
GTTCATCCGAATTCGATCGCCGAGGAGCGCCCCGCCTGTTTTCGTCTTCGTCGGGTCGATCGCAAGGATCGCCATGGATCGGCCTGGAAAATGTTCAAGATACCGTCGCACCAGCTCATCGGTCAGCGAGCTCTTGCCTGCACCGCCGGTACCGGTAATGCCGAGCACGGGGACCGTAGGAGCAGCAGACTGCAGCTGCTTCAGAACGGCTGCCTCGGCATCCTCCAGTTGTTCCTTCGACGCGTTCGATTCGGCAAGGGTAATCAATCTGGCAACAGCACCCTGGTTCCCCGCCGACAATTCCGCCAGATCCAGCTCGGCTTGCCGCGGCGTCTGATGATCGCAGGCTAGAATCATATGGTTGATCATCCCCTGCAGCCCCATTGTCCGGCCGTCGTCAGGCGAGAAGATCTTGGCGATTCCGTACGCGTGCAGCGCCTTGATTTCCGCCGGAATGATAACGCCGCCTCCGCCGGCAAAAATTCGGATATGCCCTGCACCTTCCCGCCTCAGCACATCGTACAGATAAGTCAAATATTCGATATGACCGCCTTGATAGGAGCTGATGGCAATCCCCTGCACATCCTCTTGAATCGCCGCATTCGCCACGTCCTGGACGGAACGGTTATGGCCTAGATGGATGACCTCCACTCCGGAAGCCTGCAAAATCCGTCTCATCATATTGATGGATGCGTCGTGACCATCGAATAATGCGGCTGCCGTTACGAAGCGTACGTGGTGTTTCGGGCGATAAACAAGGTTTTCCAAGGTACATTCCGCCCTTCCGTCAATCGTTGTCCCCCTCCGACTGCATGCGTCCCCTTACTACAATATTCGATCGCGCGGACGGAGATTCCGCGTCCAAGCCGCGTTGTCATCCACCGATAACCGCTTAGGCCAAAAACACCCGAGTGAAGCGTAACCCATTCATTCGGGTGTTCCTATCCTTCCTCTATGCAGCTCTTCCGCCTGTCGTTACATGAGATAGCGCAAGTAAAGATAAGCACTCGCCATCACGATCGACAGCAGCATCAGCGGGAACGCAATCTTCATGTAAGCCAAGAAACGAATCGGATACCCTTCCTTGCCGGCCAATCCGGCCGCGACCAGATTGGCGCTTGCGCCGATCAAGGTGCCGTTGCCGCCGAGGCAAGCGCCAAGCGCTAGACTCCACCATAACGGTTCCAAGTCATGAACGCCCATGTTGCCCATCTCTTGGATCATCGGAATCATTGTAGCCACGAACGGGATGTTATCCATAAAGGCGGAAGCGATGGCGCTCAGCCATAGTATCAGCATGGACGCCGCGACCGGATTACCGCCGGTAATATCGATCGCCTTGGCCGCCAGATCGGCGATGACGCCGGTTTCCACCAGGCCGGACACGAGTACGAACAGTCCGACGAAGAAGAAGATCGTCGTCCACTCCACTTTACCGAACGCCGCTTCCATGCGGTGTTCCCCCGTCAGCAGCAGGAGGATAAACGCGCCGACTAAGGCCACCACGGCAGACTCCAGATGCAAAGTTTGATGCAGGAAGAACCCTGTCATCGTGATGATTAACACCATTAAACTCTTCGTTAGCAGCTTTCGATCAGTGATCAGACCGGTTAGCGGAAGCGCCATTATCGCTTGCGTACGCTCGGGCGTCGTCTGTATGTGTTTCCTGAAGAGCAGGATGAACAGCGGGATGTAGGCTGCCATGACGATGACGGCGATTGGCGCCAAATTGACGATAAACGCCGCAAACGTCAGCTCCTTCGCGGCGCTGCCGATCATGATATTCGGCGGATCGCCGATCAACGTCGCCGTCCCGCCGACGTTCGACGCGATAATTTGCGTCATTAAATATGGAATAGGCGCGACCCCGAGCTGCCTTGTGATGCTGAATGTAACGGGGATCATCAGCAGGATCGTCGTTACATTATCCAGGAATGCCGAGGCGACCGCGGTAATCAGCGCAAGCAGCACCATGATGTGTACCGGCTTGCCTTTCGCCTTCTTGGCCGCCCATACCGCAATGAATGCGAATAGGCCCGTGTCGGCCGTAATGGACACGATAATCATCATGCCGATAAGAAGTCCGATCGTATTGAAGTCCACATGCGAAATCGCCGTTTGTTGATCGACGATACCGACTGCGACGATGAGCAGTCCGCCGAGCATCGCCACGATGGTACGATGAATCTTCTCCGAAATCATGAGCGCATACGCGGCTAAGAAAATAATAATGGCCCAAATTGCTTGTTGATCCACGGTTGCAATACCTCCCCATCTCTCCCTAAGCCTATCATTCCCCAAAAAAAGACAAAAAGAGCCCGTCAATGACAGGCTCCTCCGGAATGTTGCTATGAAGTTTGCTTAAAAGTTACTTTTCAGTCTACACAATAACCATGCGGTTTGTAAAGCAATTTGAAGAAATAGCTGTTTCCGAGCTATACGATGGCTTGTGCCGGAATACGAATCGTCGACATCGCTTGCTTCTTCTGACTGTCATTGACATGCGTATAGATCATCGTCGTCTCGATCGAAGCATGACCCATCAGCTCCTTGACGACCCGGATGTCCACGCCGTTCTTCAGCAGCATCGTTGCAAAGGTATGACGGAGCTTGTGGCAGGACAATTTCATGTCCATGGCTTTCGGATTCTCCTTCTTGAACGCCATGAACGTCTGCGCGGCGATCTTCTGAATTTGCCGGATCGACAGCCGTTTGCCCTTCTGAGATACGAAGAAGGCGTCTTCCTTCTCGCGGTATGGCGCGATTCTCTCCCGCTCTACGTCCGACAGCACGGATATTAAGGCGTCGGGAACCGGAATTTCGTTCCACTTCCGCCCCTTGCCGAACACCTCGATCATGCCATTGGCCTGCTTAAAGTCGCCCAGATTGAGCCGATGAACTTCGCCGACCCGGAGCCCGCAGTAGCTCATCAGCAGGAAGATCGCCATATTGCGGCTGCGGTAGCGTCCGTCGATGTACGCGAAGCTCTCGATGAGCTCCTCTTCCTCCAGGTAGACCGGCTTTTTGTTTTTCTCCGTCTTCGACTTCTTCACCTCAAGCGCCGGATTGCGCTGGGCAAGCTCGAAATCGATCAGCGCGATATAGAAGGCTCGAATCGCGGACAACGTCCGATTCCTCGCCCGGTCACCCGCCGCCTGCTGCTTCGAGACGAGATATCCGATCACGTGCATCTTCGCGGCTTTGTCCACCGCCAGTCCGTCCAATGAATGCAGATAAGCGTAAACTTCACGCTGATACTCCTTTTGCGTCGCGTCCGTATAGCCCGCTTGCTTCATCCAAATCCGAAAGGCATGCGTCTGTTCGCCGTACGCCTCGTCCAGCTCATGATGTCTCGCCAAAAACGTCCCCACCTCGCGCGTATTTTGTCGAAAAGCAGCCCATGCTGCGCGAATAAAATCAATTAGAATCGAAAGTGCGCAAAACACTGATTTTGCGCACTTATTATAGCACAATTCGGAGGCTGCAAGCCATGCCCGAATCTTTTACTACAGAAGCATAGGAAAGCAAGTATCCGTTTGCTATTTGCTACAATTCAACGCGTAAAAAAAGACGACGAGAGAGGCTGCCCTCTGCTCATCGTCCTTTCCTTTAACGTTCGGCTCGAGACCGATTACGCTTCTGTAGGATATTTAAGTCCCCATGGCTCCCGAATCCGGTCCAGCGTATCCATGATGCGCACCGTTTCGTCGACGGTCAAGACTTCGCTCTCCTTGCGGCCCGCGCGCAGGCACTCCATTGCCTCGATCGCCTGGTAGAAGTGGCCGGACGGCTCGAGCTCGTGCTTGAAAGCGACCGGCTCTTCGCCGCTCACGTGCAGCGTCGCGGCCTTGGCGAACAGGAATCCCGGCACTTCGATTCGACCCTTCGTGCCGTAGATGACGGCTTCGTTGGTCAAGGACAGTCGCACCGAGCCGTGCAGGGAGGCGGTGCGGCCGCCTTCGTATTCAAACAGCAGCGAGAACTGCTCGTCCACGCCTGTCTCGCCGATCCGGACGGAGCTCGCGATCTTGGCAGGCTGCTCCCCGCCATATATCATCGATGCGAACGACACCGGGTAGATACCGGCGTCGAGCAGCGTGCCGCCGCCCTTTTCCTTGTTCAGCAGCCGGCCTTCGGGATTCCAGCCCGCGTCGAAGCCGAACTCGGCCTTCACGATGCGAACTTCGCCGATCGCGCCGCTGTCCAGCCACTCCCGCACCTTGGCGATCGCGGGCAGGTAACGCGTCCACATCGCTTCCATCAGGAACAGACCCTTCTCACGGGCCAGGTCCGCGATCTCCCTAGCCTCGGCAGCATTGATCGTGAACGGCTTCTCGCAGAGCACGGACTTGCCGCCGCGCAGCAGCGTCAGCGCGTTCTCCTTGTGGATCGGATGCAGCGTGCCGACGTAGACGATCTCGACGTCCGGATCGGCCGCGAGCTCCTCGCAGCTGCCGTAAGCGCGCGGGATGCCGAATTTCTCCGCAAATGCCTGCGCCTTGTCGAGCGAGCGTCCCGCGACGGCGACGAGCTCCGCGCCCGGCGCGTGCGGCAGCTCCGTAGCGAAGTTGTCCGAGATGCCTCCCGGTCCCATAATGCCCCATTTCACGATGCGTTGTTCCGCCATGATCAATTCCCCTTTACCAATCAGATAACTCCACTTTAACCGATTCGAAGGCGCTTGCATAGCGATTCGGACAAAGTTAACTTACTCAACAATAGGCGAACACTGCGTGCTCAATTCGATATTCAAGCCTTCGACCTGGATGATTGCCCCTGCGATCAGAGTCGGAAAACGGTCGTTTGTTCACCCTCGCAGATTTCACCGTTGTCGCGGAAGCCGCAGCTTTCATAAAGCTTTGCGGCGGGCACGTTTTCAGCCTTATAAGGAATCCAGCAAAATTCTGCCGGTCCTGCCGGGAACGTGCGGATAAACGCCAGAATTTCCTTCATCGCGTCCCGACCGTATCCCCTGTTCTGGTATTGTTTGTCGATCATTAATCGCAGGATGCAATAGTTGTCTTCCGCGATTGCTGGAAGCTCGTAGCCGGTGATGCGGTACGTAATCATTACGAATCCGACCGGCTGTTCGTCCGCGTAAATGGCAAAGGGGAACGGATGGCCTCCATTGGTTGCAAGGACATAGCAAGACGCGACGCTGGATAGGTTGGACGCCACGAAACGGCGTTGATCCTCGGATACTTCCAGGTTAAATATGGCACGTCGATTATCCAGCGTAATTTTCCTGAGGGAAATGATCGGCTTATTTCCACTACGCTGCTCCAAATTATCTTCCCTAGGTATTGGTTCCATATGACAACTCCCTGTTCGTTATTGCGCCGCGGTCGCTTCATAAAGATACAATCTATGCCAATAAAGGTATAGACTTATGTGGAATTTTTTTGTATTCTATTATGTATCCATGGCATTTTTAGGTGATTTCTAAAATAACCCGTTCCCAAGGCTAGAGCGCCTCGGGAACGGGTTTTGTTTGTTCTTCTTATTTCTGCAATAATCCGTTAAAGGTTGATTTCATCCACTTTTTTAAAGATGTTTGTATACACTTCTTTGATGTTCTCATTCGTCTTCTCATCATTATATAAGCCAAATCCCCAACTATTTAATGTGTCCGCCTCGTATGACGTAAGAATTCCAACAGCATAGCTATCACCAGGATTCCAATCCCATGATGAGTCATATTCGATGTCCTTTTTAGTAAATGGAACATCACTATTCGTCGCTACAAAAAAGATGGGAATGGTCGCATGCAGATAGATGTCGGCATATTGACTCGCAGCGGCATGTGGAAGCTGTTCTTTCATGACAAAGACAGCGTCGTAAGATTTCATTGTTTCATCGGTCAATTGATCCCATGCAATCGAGGTAAACCTTACTTGATTTTCTTTAACTTCAGGCGGCTCGCCTAGCACTGCGATGTTTAACGGTTTTCCTTGGTAGATTTCCCACGCTGGTCTTGAGGTACACGCTGACAGGGCAAGAATCAGAATGAATAAGCCAAATGCTTGAAGCATTGCTATTTTTCTTCTCATACAGCTCCTTCTTCTACCCGCTTCAAATAGAAATAGAATCCTGCTTTGACCGAAGAGTCGGTATGGAGTCGGAACAACGAAGTGGTCGCCTTTGTAGTCGGATAACAACCGTTTAGGCTTTTATAAAATAAAAGTTATCCGACTACAACAGCGAGTGTAGACCCATATCGACCGCAGGTCATGCTATGATCTCTTCTGCTTCCTTCATGTCTGTACACGGTTCAATATCCATATAACGAGTTATATATTCGTCCGAGAAATGCTTGAACACCTCTTCGGCATCTTGAAGCTTTAGAATTCTCAGCATTAGCCGTTCGGTTTCCAATGGAGGATACGCTATTTTCCGTTGATTCGACACCGCCCAAACCCTCCTATTAAGTACGGATCCGATGATATTCCCGAGCTATGGACTCGCAGGCAGATACATGCTTTGGATTTCTTGGACGCCCGGCACAAATCCAACATTCAGATAGACGGACTCCGCATCATTGCCTTCCATCACATACAACCGCAAGATTGGATAGATGTCACTTAGATTGTTCAGCGCTCTTTGCAGCATATGCGTGGCGAGCCCTCTTCCTCTGTAAGCGGGTATGACGCCGATACTGTATACGGCTGCGTAACCGTCTTGTAAACAAAGGCGGCAATTGGCAACAAGCTGACCCGAAACCTTATCATAAACAAGCGTAGACGCTTGCATTAAGATCTCATTGGTATAAATCGGATCTTCGTTAGGGATAAAATCTTCCAGCGCGAACTTTTTGCGCCTTACGGCTTCAAATCCGCCAACAAAGCTATTAAAATCACAATGAGCGATTTCATCTTCATTCACGTATTGCTTCGCGCCCGCCTCATTCACGATCACTTGCGGAGGCACGATAATTAGATCCGTATCCCAGTTAATCTCGAAATGATCGGTAGGACGCTGCATCCACCGGCATCTGAACTCATCCGGCCAAAATCCGGCTCTCGCGAATAAACTCGCTTGCTCCGGGAGAATTTCAAAGGTCTTGATCGGCTGCGTGCGATCCGACCATGCGAGCAGAAGCTGTTTCAGCATCTTCAGCACCCCAAACGAATCCTGAAATGGAGGAATAAAAAATAAATGATAGATCCGATTGGGCGACATTCTCACTCCGCCAATTTTGGATGCGCCGTTATAGATCCAAAAGGAGTTATTGCGCGAGGCATCGTAGCCCTCTTCCCTGAAAAAGCCATTGTAGCTCATATGATAATAGATGGAACAATAGCTTCCCCATTTATCGGGCGCTGCCCTTCGAATCGAATATTCCCCCGACAAATCATACGTTTGACGATCATCTGACCAATCCGCTGCATGCACGCTTCATCCCTCCCTACGTAAAATATTCCGCTAATAGGCTCTCTAATTGTTGCTTATACTCGTTGCTTTGATAGGAGGAGTTGTTCACTCTACGCTTCAACATATTAAGGTCATTAAATATTTCTTCTTCCAGTTCCTTCCTAGCCCTCAGGACCTTCAATGTTCCTTCTAACCCTATGTATCCCTGCTGTTTCCCATATCCCTGCGAGGTATAATAGTCGATGAATCCCGTTGACCATTCTTTCGGTCGTTCCTCGACAGCCTTCGTAAAGGAATAATCAAGGTCGTTCTGGTCGACGTAAATCAATACGGGATTCAGCCGCTCCACGCTGGCTGCCAGTTCAGCGACATAACTTACCACGTCTTCTCTGTCGGCCCCGCACTTGATCATTCCCATCGTTACAGGGTTTTGGATAAAACAACATTCAAAGATAAACGTATCCGGACCCTGCAATACACGTTCCGTAAACTTCTTCCACCGCTCGGTGATCTGTTTCCTATTTTGATCGAGCGGCAATTCATAAACGTCATGTTTGAAAATGGTCTGCACCAACTCATCAGGAAAATGGGTTCCGTGTTCGTTGAGCATTTTTCGATATTCCAAAAAGTAATGGTTAATGTCATTAACGACCCGCCGATTCAACATATCTTTGTACGGTTCATGGGCAGCCAACAAATGCTCCCATTCACCTTTGGCGAATACGGCAACGCCATCATAATCAGCTGGATGATCCAGATTCCCTTCTTCAAACAGCTGAGACGTCATGTTCATTTCCGTAAGAATTTCATGAACCAATTGAGCAGTCGTCGTTTTCCCGGAGCCTGGCAATCCTTCAATCAATACTAATTTCGGCCTCATCGGCAAGTTCCTCCATTCGCAAGCATGCATGCGTTGTTTGATCGGACGCTAGTCCGTTACGCGTTGATTTGAATGCCAAAGTGATACGATGCCGTATTTTTCACATCCCACACGGCCGACAGACGGTATCTGTAATATCCTGGTTGCAGCGGAAGCTTGAAATGGGTGAGATTGGGTTCACCTACCGATTCCTCACTGCCATCTGTCTGGACAATCGTTAACGTTAAGACATCCGGCTTGAGCGGGAACTTAATCTTGATTTCGCCTTCGGCGTCAGCCACAATGGCTTGTTCCTTGATACGTTTATTGAAAGTAGTCGGATGCGGAGGATCCTCGCAGATGCCTGCCTCTTCGTTTGTGCCATACCAACAGGATTGACCGTCGAGATAGGTAACCTTCTCTTTATTCCATGTAATCATGGGTCTTACAGGCTCATCTGGTAGTGGTTTCGCGCATCCCGCAACCATCCAACAAGCGAGAACGATATAAAGGAAATAGAAGCTGCGTGCATTCATGTTGCACCTCCTGCATTCGTTGGCGACTGCATGAAGTATAGACGCGTAATGTGACAAAAAGTTCCAGTATTTTCTAAACCTTATGCATGTTGTGGTACCCATGGGGAATGCTGCATATTCACGCAAAAAAGCAACCAACTCGAAATCGAATTGGCTGCCCTATTCGCATAACCGACTATTCGTTCAATCGTATGCCACCTAGCGTAACTTTAAGCTGTGCCCGTACTATCCGTTCCGTCGGGACCGTCAACGATATCAATGACGCCGACAGCAAGAATCGTGACCGCAGCTGCTTTCCCCAACTTCTTGGCGCTGTCTTTCATGAGCTCTTTATCCTTCTCCTTGATGCCTGTCACCAAATCGATTCCGCTGTCGACCACGTACCCGATCCCCTGGCCAGCGCCTTTAACCGTCGTCGTTACCACATCTCCAAGCTCGTCGAGTCCGCTCTTCGCTTGATGCTTATCCGACGTCACCAAGCCCGCGCCTACATCCCAGACGCCGCTTGCTGCTTGGCCAGCGATTTCGCCTGTTTTCGCGGTCACCCGTTCCACGTCATTGCCGATCTCTTTGATGTACTCGCTGTGAACGAGTTCACCCGCAACCCGCACCGTACCTCCCAGCACTTTGCCTGTCACATCGCCCGCCAGCTTCCCGATCCCTTTCAATACATCCATCTAAAACACCTCCGTCGCTTCCTTTATACTATATAACGATTATTGACGCGTTTCGTTCCCATGTACGCCAAAAATAGTGCCAATATCCCCGTTACGCTTTGGGGCGACCAAAACCAGCTTCTTGGCCGTCGCCTGAGCCGGCATGGAATCATTGATCATTCCCGTTGACCATACGCGAACTTCCTGCTGAACTTTAAGGTCGTCAAAGGTAATAGGCGAACCATCGGTGCTCACCATCACGGAATGTTCGTCAAAGCCGAAGAAAATGCTCGGCTCCTCTTCCCCGTCGACCAATAGAAGGATGCGATGTGCGTCGGCGTCGAGCTCGGCGATCGTCCCGCTATATTCCGGTTTCTCGCTCATGGTCTGAATATCATAGGCCAGCAAGCCGGGATCGATGAGCTTCTCGATTGCCGGCTTCGCTTGTGCCTTGCTCGATTCCGGCATCGTAAGGATGATCTTGTTCTTGATGACATCCAGCGACGAGCCGTACACATTCAGTTTGCGGAGAAGGTCGTTATCCGTCAGCCCCTGTTGTGCCGCTTCCAATTCCTCGATCGAATGGGCGACATTGACGAGCGCATACGTACCGCTCTTATAGTGGTCCGCCAGCAAACGGCTTGCGTCATCGTCCAACCCTACAATATTGATATAGACTTTGCCTTCTCTCAGATAGATATCGCCATTTGCGATATGGTTCTCTTCGAGAAAACCGCGAACCTCGCCAGGGGCCGATGTTGGATCGACCGTTCCGGTGCCTTCAATCCTAGGAGCCACTTCTCCTATTCCTAAACTTCCCCCAGAGCTATGCGTTGAATGCGAAGGATTATCGGTTCCGTTACCGCTCGTCTCCACTCGTGATCCGCAGCCCGTGATGAACAGGACCAGCAAACTAAACAGGAATAGCCTCCAAAACGATCTTTCCATGCATGCCCCTCCCCCTCTATTCTTTTCCATTCAGACGTAGGAGGAGTCATGATTGTTGCTTGATCCCTTTGCTGCGTATAGCATGAGCTTGGTAGTCGTCAAATTCGTTTCATTCATAAGCTCATTGATTTAACGCGTCGCAAATATCTTCTAATTTCAGACCGCGTGATCCTTTAACTAATAAGACATCATGCTTAGTCAATAGTTGGTTACATGCAGCCACAAGCTCTTCTTTTGACGTAAAATGCTTCACGACGCCTTCAAACCGGGAATCGCGAAGCGTATCCGAGATAAGCTTGCTCAACCGTCCGATCGTGAATACGGCCTGTATGTTGGTTCGACCAATTTGTCTGCCGATTTGCTGATGAAAATCATTTTCTAGCTCCCCTAATTCCAACATATCGCCTAAGACCAGCACCTTCTTCTGAAAACCCTCGAGGTTGGCCACGGTCTCGATCGCCGCTTTCATCGACACGGGACTTGCATTCCAGGCATCGTTAATCATCAAGAAGCCTCTAGGCGTGAGAATCCGTTCCATTCGCATACCCGTGAGCTGCAGCCCGGTAAAGCCAGATTGAATGTCCGGTTGATTGAATTGAAACTGATCTGCCAAAGCAATCGCAGCAAGAGCGTTCCATACGTTATGTCTTCCAAGTAAGGGCACGGTAAATTCCTCGCCATACCTGTTCAGCGTAAATATAAGCCCGGATGGATTCTCGTCGACGGACAGCGGATAATAGTCGTTGCTCTCCGACTCCCCAAATCGAATAACGGACAACGTTGCAGGGAGATTCATCTCCGCAATCGCATCCGTGAGCAAAGGTTCATCGCCATGGATAATCAAGGCTCCGCTCGGACTTAAGCCTACCAGCAGCTCTAATTTGGCTAAAGCGATTCCTTGCCTGGATCCCAGATTCGATAGATGCGACACGCCGATCATCGTAATGATGCCGTAATCGGGCTTCGCAATCTCCGATAGCGCCTTCATTTCGCCGGCATGACTCATGCCCATTTCCAGCACGATAATTTCAGTATCTTCGCTCACCTCTAATAACGTTAAAGGCAGGCCGTATTCGCCATTGAAGTTCCCTTCCGTTTTGTGAACGGCGTACCGGGTACGGAAGATCGACGCGATCATATCTTTGACCGTCGTCTTGCCGTTGCTCCCCGTTACTCCAATGACTGTGCACGTTAGTTGCTCACGATAAGCTTGCGCGAGATGCTGTAAAGCCTTTAATGAATCCTCAACGATGATGAGCGGTACTCCTACGGGATGCGGAACATGATCTGCTTGCCACAACGCCGCGGCCGCGCCGTTATCGAATGCCTGCTTGACGTAATTATGCCCATCATCGATTCTCACGATCGGGATGAATAAATTCCCTGCCTTCAGCGTTCTCGAATCGATGGATACCCCCTGGATGGTCAGACTTGAAGGCGATTGCAGGGATGCGGTGAATCCATGTCGTTCGATCATCGAACGAATATCTTCCATGGAACGCTTAATCATGTTCTCCCCCCTTAGGCATACGCTTCTATTATGTCACAGCAGCGGAAGAAATTTAACCATTTATAGGGAATTCATTCCTTCATACGCTCCGGTTTGAGCAAGGCGACAGCCTCATCGATTCCTACCACGGCTTCCGTCTGCTCCAACATATCCTTAAGCACCACATTATTGGCCGCTGCTTCGGTCTCGCCGATTAACAGGACATAACGAATTCCTCGGGATGACGCGCTCGCCAGCGATTTTCGCAATTTGCGCTTCGACATATCCACTCGTATTCGGATGCCGTAACCGCGAAGAGCGGATGCAGCTGCGAGTGCATCTCCGATGGTCTCTCCGATCGGGATGATCATGGCAGTCGGATTCATGGCAGGCCGGAAGCGATCTCCTAGCAGTTCCATGATGGACTCCATTCCGAATGACAACCCTACCGTTGGATAGCGAATATCCTCTCTCCCGACCAGCTGCCCGATGATGTCATCGTACCGTCCCCCGCCGCCCAAGCTCGACGTAAAGGCACCCGAGGCATCGAAGATCTCGTACACGGTTCCCGTGTAGAACGATAACCCGCGGGATAGAAACGGATCGAATCGGCAGATACCCTCCAGACCTAATTTCCGAATCAGCTCCTGAAGCGCGACGACCTCGAGCGCGCCGGAATCGTCCAGCAGGCCGTATTTAGTCGCGATGGCCTCGAATGTCGGGTTCTCCATTTCAATGAGCGTTATCAACTCCGCCGTCGCCTCGGCACGCAAGCCTTTGTCCAAAAGCTCTCTTCGTACATTCGCGCTGCCGATTTTCTCGATTTTATCGAGCGTCAGCATTACCGTAAGCTTCATCTCGGATGGAACTCCGATTACTTCCAGCAGTTCCCCGAGAAAACGGCGGTTGTTCCATTTCAAGGTCACGGGGATGTCCAATCGCTTGAAGACTTCCACGGCCAACTGCATCAGCTCCGCTTCCGCCTCCGGTCCCGCAATGCCGACGACATCGGCGTCGCATTGAAGGAATTCGCGCAGTCGACCGCGTTTGACAGGGCCGTCCCTGAACACTTTACCGATCTCATAACGCTTGAACGGGAGCTCGATGCCTGGATTCAGTGCAACGATTTTGGCAAAGGGAATCGTAAGATCATATCGCAGCCCAAGATTCCGCTGGCCCTGATCAGTAAGTTGATACATTTCCTTCAAAATTTCTTCGCCGCCCGCATACTTGGAGGTCAGCAGCTCGAGCTCGTTCAAGATCGTGGAATCCATGCTGTCGAAATCATAGAGCTCGAACGCCTCCTGCAGGGTCGTCTGTACCTGCTTGCGGATTGCCTGCTCCGGACCGAAGTAATCGAATGTACCTTTGACGTTTTGCATGTTCATCATTTCCCTTCCGAGGTTTGAACGTACGATTAGAATATAAAAAAACGCGCAGGACCTCGAGGTCCTGCGCGTTCGTATGCCGCAGGGAGGCCAACGCGAGAAGCGCTAGCCCGCCCTGTATCTATACAGGCGTGCTAACGCTGATTGTGATGATGAAGTTGATTCAATAATATGGCTGTCATAGCAGGATCTCCTTCATGTAACGAAGCTGAATAGCGCCATTATAGCGCATCGCTGCCCTTCGACGCAACTCACGCGTTTTCCGTACCGTCTGCCTTCTCGCTTATCGAAGATTGAATATCGTCTTTAATTCCAGCAAATCGTCAACTACGGCATCTGCCTGAGCGAGTTCATCTTCTTGGGCAAAATCGAACCGACAGCCGACGGCCATCAAGCCGTTGTTCTTGGCGGCCCGGATATCCGAGAGTCTGTCGCCAACGACTGCGGCTTGTACGATGTCATACTTGTGCATCATATGCCGAACCAAGTCCGTCTTATCTTGCGAATCGATCTGTTGGATGCTGAAGGTTTCCGTTACCCAGCGATCTAAGTTGTAATGGTCGACAATGGCTTTCAGATAATTGATTTGCCCATTGCTCGCAATGAAGATGGAACGGCCGGATTGTTTCAATGCCTCGAGTACCTCGTGGACATGCGGATATAACGCGCCGTTTCTACGATGAATGTTATCGATCAACCGCTCATGGAAGACCTCGTTCGCGATTTGCCGCAGTTCGTTCGTTTGGTCCGGCAACAGCGTCTCCCATACGACTTGCAACGTCACGCCCATGATCTTACGATACGTTTCAATGGGCGTTTCTCCAGACCAGCCATGGTCGGACCTCAAATACGCAAACGTATCGTCGAGCGCCAATTCCAAGATTTTGTTCGTTTGAAACAGCGTTCCGTCCATATCGAAGATGATTGCTTGGGTCATGCCGTTCTCTCCTCGTTTCGCTTTCCAGTACGCAGGAAGCCGTAGAATATCCATTCGTTCACCTCTGACTCAGAAGAGGCACTAGGAATGGTCATTCCTTTAGAATAGCATTTTCTTGTAAATCTGTGTAACAAAGCTTACTCCCCCAGCAATGAATAAGCGCGTTCGACCTACTCCATCATGCCGTACTTTAACTTGATTCTGTCCAGCTTCTCCAGCATCGGCCTTGCGAGGAAGAAGAGGAAAATGACGGTGGCGGTTGCATGTACCATATCGAACCAGAAGCCGGAAGCATAGGAAGCCAGAATGGCTTCTCGGCTAGGAACGGGGGCGAACATCATGACGGATGCGACGTTAATAATCCCTCCGTACACGAGGAGCGTCGATAATCCGCCAAAGACGCATAGCGACCATCGGCTCCGTCTTAGCCAGCCAGCGCGATACAGAATTCCCGCGATGAAGCCGATGAGTCCAAAGCAAAACATCTGCCACGGCGTCCACGGACCTTGACCGAAGAAAAAGTTCGAGACGACGCCGGCCGTAGCCCCGACCATGAAGCCTGCCTCGCCGCCGAAGCATACGCCTGCGATAATCACGATGGCGACGACCGGTTTGAACTCCGGCAGCATGAAGAAGGCCGATCTGCCGGCTACGGCAATCGCCGCAAGCACTGCGATAACGATCAGCTCTCGGCCCTGAGGCTTGCGGTGCTCGAATACCATGGCAAACGGGATCATCGTGTACAACACGATTAAGACGCTGATGAACATATATTTCCGATCGTCCAGCACGAATAAGCCTAACAAAATCGTAGCCGGGATGACGATGAGAATAAGCGCGGCAGCGACGAGCGTTCGTCGTGAGAATTTTCGATTGATCACCGGATCTTGCCGTTGCTGCTGCATCTTGCGATCACATCCTCTACCGTGACGGCGTTTGGCCAGCGATGCCTTGCCATGCGATTGGCTGCCGTCGTATAGAAGCCGTTGCCCGCGAAGAACGGCTTCGCCTTATCCGAAGCAATGATGCTGCCGTCGAAGAACATCGCGCCGATCTCCCCGTACTTCGCGCAAAACTCGATGTCATGCGAGACCAAGAGGATCGTGATGCCGGCCGCGTTTAACCGTTGGAGATAACGGCCAAGCTTCGCTTTGAAAAAACCGTCCAGTCCCTTCGTCGGCTCATCCAACAGCAGAATCGAAGGCTCGAGCAGCAGCACCTTCGCAAGCGCGGCCCGCTGCTGCTCGCCTCCGCTCAAGTCATAGGGATGCATGCCGAGCAAATGCTGGAGCTCGGCGAGACGGACAACGGCATCCAGCTTCTCTTGCTTTTGTTCCGTTGTCAGCCTGGAGTCGGACAGCATCTCCTGCAGATCTAGCGCGACCGTCTTTTTGACGAATAACGACTGCGGATTTTGCGGAAGCACGCCGAGTCCGTTCGTGAACAACTCGCTCGGCCGCATTGCGGCAGGATTGCGGCCATTGATGGTCACTTGACCGCGATAGGGCCGCTGTAAGCCGCTGATTAGAGATAACGCGGTGGATTTCCCCGTCCCGTTCCCGCCGACGATGCAATAGAATTGGCCCTTCTTCACTTCGAACGACAAATCCTTGATCACATCCGGACCCTGCCGGTCGTATTTGAACCACACCTCTTGAAAGGCAACGGCTATCGAATCGGCACGGCTGTTGGCATTGGATTTCCGGTTCAAGATCGATTTCCATGCGGCGATCCGTTCCGCCCTTCCGCCGGCGTGGGCGTGCAGGTCATGAACAGGATCTACACTTGCATCCGATTCCACTTGCAGAACCTCCAACACGTCCAACAGAGCACCCTTCGAACGATTGAGCCATTGCCTGCCCTCTTTGACCGTCATGGGAAGCGGTGCATGCCGTGCGTCTCCCCGCTCTACAGCCGAATAGACTTGAATCGGCGTGGGCATGGCGGCCAGCATCGGATGCTGCATGGAAACGAGCTTGGCGCATGCTTCGCGCGGCGAGTCATCCGCGATAATCGTTCCTTGATCGAGTACGATCAATCGATCCGCAAGCGGAAGCACCTCTTCCAGCCGATGCTCCGTCACGATGACGGTCGTTCCGAGCTCTCGGTTGATTTTGCTGACGGCCTCCAGGAACTCCACGGCCGCGATGGGATCCAACTGCGAGGTCGGCTCGTCGAGTATAAGCACGGAAGGTTGCATCACCATGACCGAGGCGAGATTAAGCAACTGCTTCTGTCCGCCCGACAGCTCCGTTACGGACTTGTGAAACCAGGTTTGAATGCCGAAGAAGCTGGCCGTCTCCGCGACGCGCAGCCGAATCGTCCGTTGATCGCAGCCGAGACTCTCCAGGCCAAATGCCAGCTCATGCCATACTTTATCCGTTACGATGCCGTTGTCCGGTTGCTGGAGCACAAAGCCGATGTCCGCCGCCTGCGTGCGCCGGTCGGCTTCCTCAAGCGGCAAGCCTCGGAACAATACAGTACCGCTTCGTCTGCCATGCGGCGTGAGAATGGTCTTGAGCTGACGAAGAAGCGTGCTTTTGCCGCAGCCCGATTGGCCGCAAATCGCAATAAACTCGCCCTCCTCGATGGTCAGGTTAACATCCGCTACTGCTGCCTTGTCTTGACCGGGGAAGGCGAAGCTTAGTGCCTTGATCGTATAGATTTCCATTTCCAATCCTCCCAGGTTTGAATCATTGCCGGCAGCAAACAAAGCGCCAGGTAGGCCGTATAGACAATAACGCTGAACGCCGTTGCAGCCTTTACGTGCACGGACGGAAAGTATCGGATCGTGTTGGCGCCGGACGCGGCTCCGAGCACGATAATAAGGAACAACCCGGCCATCCATGCAGTCAACCTGCGATCTCGCCGGTCAAAGCGGAAGATCGAGAAGCTGGTTCTGCGTGGCAGGCCGTATCCTCGGGATTTCATGGAGTCGGCGGTTTCGATCGCGTTCTCCAGCGCCCAAGTGGTCATGATCGATAGAATCCGGACGCCGTTGCGCGCTCTGCGTATCCAGTTGCCTTGACGGTAGTCCCTGCCGATGCATGCTTGGGCATTGGAGATGATCTTGAGCTGATTCGTATATCGGGGGACGAACCGCAGCACCATGGAGAAGATGAGCGACAGCGCGGGCATGATTTTGCCGAACAAATAGATGAACTTATCCGACGTCATCACCGCGTTATAGCAGGAGAACCAGATGACGATCGTCACGTACATCGCGGAAGCGGCGACGCCGTACAGAATCGATTCCAGCGTGACGGGATTCCCGTCCCTCATATAGAACAGAATCGTAACGCCAGCATGACTGAACATGGGATTCACGGCGGCCATGACCAGGAAGAGCGGCAGCATGAAGCGCAGGTGGAAGCGGATGGCGCGTCTGCCATTCAGTAGGATCGCATTGACAATGGCGCCAAGCAGCGAAATCGCTTGAAAGACCGGATGCATGAACAGCATGCCGAACGCCAAGACCGCCGCAAAATAGACGAAATTGACGAACGGGTGATACGCCGCAAAAGCGCTCCGTCTCATCGATCAACCCCTGCTGCGGCAGTCGATTGTTCCGCGCCGACATCACGTCCGAGATCGCATGTATACACCCAGTCGATGACGTCTCCGTCCTTGAGTTTGTAACGGCTGCTTCCGTAATTCGGGAACCAGCCATTCACTTTGTACATCCAGCCGCTCAGCTCGCCGCAATCGAATTCGTAGATGTTGTTGATGCCTTCGATATAGTTGCTGTTGTAGATCGGCGTCATTTCGAATTCCATCGGAATTTTCTGCTTTTTCATCTCTCGGAGCAGTACGTCGAAGACGGATTCCCCATCGTGAAACTCGACCTTCCGCGCTGCGTAAATGACGCCGTTATCCGGCAGTACTTCAAGCTTATCCTCATCGAATTGGTCCAAATGGTCAAGGATGGTTAAGCAGGTAACGGACAATGTAGCGGTGAACGTCGTCTTCTCGATCTTGGTATCCTGCCATTCCACGGGCTTGGGCTTGCCCGGAGGAACAGGAGTTGTCTCATACGGGTCCTTCTTCGTATCGGTGCCGCTCGGCTTCGAGCTGCCGCTTGGCTTCGAGCTGTTGCTTGGCGTCGAACTGCTGTTTGGTTTTGAATTGCTGTCGGGCTTTGAACTGCTATTCGGTTTCGAGCTAGCCTTCACTGGATTCGACTTGTCAGTCGACGTTGAATTATTGTGTCCGGATGCTGCTGCTTTTGCTTCTTTCTGTTTCTCAGGCGTCTTTGGCTCCGACTCACTCGAACTCTTCCCGGTGTCCCCACTGTCCGGCGTGGATTCCTGCCGTGCTCCCGAAGGCGGAACGACGGCTTCTTCCCTTGTCGATGTATCTGGATGATTGCCAGCCTGATTAGCAGAGGTCCCTGCCGGATCATCCGACTTTCCTTGCTCTGAATGCGATTCATCGTTTGAGGAACTACTGGCTGCGGCGTCGTCAGCAGTGCCGTTGGCCGATGCGTCTCCTCCTGAATCGATTATCGTTCCGGCATTTGCATCCGCATCTCGCTCGACGGCGGCTTGATCGGCTATTTTCCCAGTACCGCCGTGCTCGCTGCCTCCCCAGGCATAGGAGATCGCAAGGATTGCGAGGATGCCAATTAGCGCGAACCATTTCTTGGCTGTCATACGCATGTTACGTGCCCCTCTCAAATATAAAACAAGGGCGAGAAGGATCGCCCTTGCTTGTCGGTGTGTCTCTCCATACTGCCCCTTCGGACATTAAATTCAAGCTTGCAATTTCGTATCCGTCATGTCGAACAGAGAAGTTTTGCCGCTGAGCAAACGGTCATAAGCGACCAACGCATAGAGCGCTTGATCCGTTGCCATCGCATCGACCTCGCCGGGTGCCGCTCCTCCGTTGCCGGCTGCACCCGGCTTCACGTGGTAGAAGCCACCGCCTGGATTGGCGAAGCTGATCAGCGAATCCACGACGGAGCGGCCGTTCTTCTTGAATCGTTCATCTTGAGCGGGGTCAATGCCCAAGCTCGTTAACGCGACGATCACCTGCGCTGCGCTTTCCGCGTTAACAGCCTGCTGACTGGCAAATCCGCCATCCGCTTGTTGAGCGCCGAAGAGCCAGGTCAACGCCCGCTCGATTGCGGCATGAACGTCCGAACGGGAATCGTCATACGGCGCGAGCGCTTGGATGGCCATGCTCGTCACATCCGAATCAGGCGAAGAAGCATTCTCACCGAACGCCCAGCCGCCGCCTTTGATCTCTTTGCCGAGAATTGCGTCGATCAGCAGCTCGCGTGTAGTCAGCGTCTTCACGCCGGCTGCAATCGGAATCGAATAGTGCTTGCTGTCGAGAGCAATTAGCGCGAAGATCGGTCCATTAATACCTTGTTTGGTCAATTGATCGAAATCCGCCAGCGGCTTCGTCATATCATAACCGGCTACGTTATCGATTCCTTTCCCGATGGCAGTCAATGCCAGAATGACGCGATCGTATTCCGTATACTTGACTTCATGCAGCTTGCCCGACTTCTCGCGGAGCGTATTCGATAGATTCTCATAATAGCGTTCATAATAGGAAGCCGGAACCACGGCTCCCGAACGGGCGAGCCCAAGCACGGTCCACTCTCCGCCGAGCGTACCGACCACTGGATTCGTGACGGCTCGGAGCTGGAAAGCCGTGGTTGCCGCGATTTGTTTGCTCAGCGTATCTTGCGTTACCGTGCCTGTCGGACTACTGACCTGATTGTCGTCCTTGCCGTCATAGGCCCGCATGGCGACGACGACAGCCATCTCGCGCGTTACGGAAGCGCCTGGATTGAAATGATTGCCGGAACCTTCCATGATTTGATGCGCAACGACTGTCTGTACGTCGGCTTGCGCCCAATCGGATACGAGCTTCATGTCCGCGAGCGGCGATGATAATGCTGCCGGTTTTAGATCGAATGCCCGAACGATGATGGCGGCCATTTGCTCGCGCGTAATCGTCTCGTTGGGCAGGAACTTGCCGTCGTATCCCGTGATGAAGCCCGCTTGGTAAGCGGCGTACACATACGGGGCGAACCACTTGCCGGTCGGTACATCGCTGAATGTGACCGATGCGCCGTTGGTTGGTTTCAACCCTAGAACTTTGACCATCAGCTTGGCGAATTCAGCCCGGGTCATCGTCGCCTTCGGATGGAATTGACCGGCACTGCCTTGAATGAAGCCTCGTCCCGTTGCGTCTCCGACCGCGCCGTAAGCCCATGATGCGATCAGCTTGGCGTCGGAATACTGTTTGTTCGCGTCTATCGGCTCCGCTTTATCGGTCGCGTACGTCACATACGCCGTGAAGTGGTTCGAACTAATGATCAAGTCATTGCCCGAGACGTAGGCATACGTGATGCGGTCGCTGCCTTTGGTCGCTTGCGCCCCTTCATCCTCCGATCCATAGATCGTGATGGAATGGAACGTTCCGTTCTCGATATATCCGGCAAGCTGGCCTTTGCCGTTCTTAATCGTAAAGGTAAGCGGTTTGTCGAACAGGAACGATCCGTTCGCCGCGCCCATGATGAAGGCATTGCTGATGGCATCCAGCTTGTCGGTACCGCTCAAGTTTCCTTGAATAAGCTTCTGCAGCGACGCATCCGCTGGATCCTGCTGCGTGAACAATTCGATGTTCCCGCTGCCGGAGAGCAGCTTCGTTCCCTTGTCGATGACGAGCGACAGGTTTCCTTTGTTCGCCGATACTTGAGGGAAAGCATCCTTCACGTCGTCGGCGTTCAAAATAACTTTAGGAGCGACATTCGGGATGTTGAACTGAAGCCCCTTCTCTTGCTCCACCGTCGTAACTTTGTGTACGTAATCCTGTTTCAGATCGCCCGGTACATCAATGACGACTGCATCCGTGATTGGAGCGGAGCCGCCGCCCGTACCGCAATTACCGCCAGGTGCTCCAAGATCGCAGCCTAGGTTGATGGTATACCGCCAAGCAACGACATCGCCCGGTTTCAGGTTATAAATGCCGGCGCTGTAATTCGGGAAGGTACCGTTGACGGAATACATCCATCCGCTCTCCGGACCGCGATTGAACTCGCTTAATCCGTCGATGCCCTGCACGTATAACGTGGCCCCGGCTCCGATGGATCGTACTTTACCGCCAAGCTCGCGCGCAAGAATGGAATACGCGGTATCGCCGGTCTGCAAAGCGACTTGTTTGCTGCCAAGAATCGTTCCTTTCTGCGAATCGCCGGTCACGGACAGCGTTACGACCTGAGACGTCGGGGGATTCCCTCCGCCATTATCGGGAGGAACCGTTGTTTGCGCGGCAACGGTCAGCGGATGCGTGTAGCGCACCAGGCTTGGCGCGTTATCCGTCCGATAACCGGTCACTTCCAGCTTATAATTGCCGGCGGTCTCAATGCCTTTATCGAACGCCGCTTCGCCGCTTGCGTTCGTCGTGACCGTCCGCCCGCCGACGGTTACCTGCACGCCGGAAGCGGGAGACGTAACGACTTCGCTCGTCGTGCCGTTCCAGACGGATGCCTTCTGCATGACGGTTACCCGGAACGTTTCGCCGGCTTTGGGCACCGCCGGTTCGACCTGCGCGGATTGAACGAGCGCCGTGTCTTGGCCGCCGTAATAGACGACAACCTTATCGCCCTTTTGCAGCGCGAACTGTTCCATTCCCACTGCCGGGAAGCTCCAATTGCCGCCTCGATAAACGTCGAACATCCAGCCGTTATAACCGCTGGCCGCAATGCCGGCGATCGCGCTCACGTATTTGCCGTAAGAAGAGTCCGTGACGACGATCGGGACTTGTTTCTCGCCAAGCAGCTTGGTCAACGCATCCAAAGCGGTACCGACGCCGGCGTTGCCGCCTGCTATCGCGCCTGTAGGTCCTTCGACCTGAAGCGAGACCGTCGCCCCGAACTGATACAAACGCCCTTTGCCGTCGACGAACATCTCATAGGAAGCCAACGCTTGCAGCGCCTGCTCGGTGGCCATTGCATTGGTCGCCGCATTCGGATCGACCACATGCACGAAGCCGCCGTCGGGCTGCATGAAGGTGAACAGTTTATCCAGAAGCGTGATGCCGTTCTTGGTAAACGCCGCGCTAGTCGGATCGATACCGTTCGATGTCAGGGCAATGATCGCTTGCGAGACGCTTTCGCTGGAATCGACGATCGTCCCTCCATTGTCCGTCGGATAGCCGCCGCCATGCGCGTCTTGTTTGAGGGATAACCACTGAATAGCTCTTTCTCCGGCGGTTTTTACCTCAGGCCGGTCCATGTAAGGCGCAAGCGCCGTCAACGTCATGGCCGTCAGATCCGGGTCGCTGCCGCCGGTGCTTAACGAGAATCCGCCGTCATCATGCTGCTTCGCCAGAATGGCGGCTATAATCTTATCGCGGTCCCACTTCGCATCGTTTGGCGTTTCATACTCGCCTGCGTCCAGGGCGATCAACGCGAAAGCTAACCCGTTGATGCCTTGAGCCTCCATAATGTCGCTATTATATATGCGCTCTACAAAATTCATGCCTTCGTAATCCGCTGCGTCAAGATGCAGTGCCGATAAGGCAATCGCGCTGCGCTCGTAATCGGTCACCAATGCATATTCGGGATATTGGTGCAAGAAATCGATCGTATTCGCGAGCGTAACCGACAAGTAACTATCAGGAACCTCGCGGCCTTCCCGCGCTAGTCCTACGACCTGCCAGTCGGAGATCCCGAACAGATTCCCATCCCCGAGCAGCCAATCGCTTGCCCACCCATAGGGCTGACGGGTGCCGTAATCATATAGTCGGCTGCCGTCTTTCTTGTACTTGTCGAACGCGACGAGCGCTTGCAGCGCTTGTTCGGTCGCCAAGCCGTTGGATGTCCCGGTCGGCGTATGCGAGAATGTCCCGTCGCTTTTGCGGAACGACAATAGACGCTCCACGAGATGGTGGCCGTTCTTGGTGAAGTCGGCTCCTGCGGGATCCATGCCAAGCGCGGTAAGTCCAATGATCGCTTGCGACACGCTCTCGCTGTTATCGACGTTATAAGAAGCATAGCCGCCATTATCGAGTTGTTTGGTCTTCAGCCAATCGATCGCGCGTCCGATGACCGGCTGAACGGCTGCCTGCTCCGCATATGGCGCAAGCGCGGTGAGGGTCATGCCGGTAATGTCCGGATCGCTTGCCCCTGCCGTCCAGTTGAAGCCACCGTCTTGATTTTGCTTCGCGATGACTGCGGCGATCAGCTTCTCCCTCGTCCACACGGCATTGTCCGGCGTGGCGTAATGGCCGCTGTCCAGCGCGATGAGCGCGAAGATCAAGCCATTCAACGTCCCGATCGACGGATAATTATAAATGCGTTCAATGAGGTTATAACCGGCAAACTTCGTCGCATCCAGATGCGCCGCCGTCAGTCCGATGACCGTTCGCTCGTAATCCGTAGCCGAACCGAACGTGCCATGATTGGCCGTCAATGTCTTATATAACGCGGAAACATATGTACGCGGTACCGTCTTTCCTGCTGCCGACAGCCCGGCCGACTCCCAATCGTCCACGCCAGCCCCGCCTGTTATCGCTTGAGCGGCTCCTTCAATGGCCGATTCCACCTGCTGCAGGAGGGGATCGACCGTCGATTCTGCTTCATCCGCATAGGCGAAGGTCGCCGGAACGAGCGCGGACAGCAGCAACACGGCCGCAAGAAGCAAGGACAACCACCGCTTGCCTGACTTTCCTTGTAGATTTACGAATTGATAAGTACGCATATCCATCCTCTTTTCAATTATCAATAGAGCTAGTCCTTGCACACGGTTTGCAAAACCTCGCCTTGAAACCAAAAAAGCCGCCCCTAATCAGGGCGGCTTAAAAAACGACACAAAAGCATCGCATTCAGAAGCATAGCTCCATTCTGCGCGCATGCGAAACATCGATCATTTCCAATTCCCACCCCCCGAAGAATTAAGAAACATTCGCGTATAGGCAGGTCTCCTGGCTCATGAATCATCGCTTCTCCAGCCTTCCCGGTTCGTTACGAACCAGTGGCACCGTGTGGAGTCGCTCCTCAATTACAGTGGCGGGACCGCGCCGGCATTTAACCGGACTTCCCTTTTAAGCAGGCATGCACTTCTTGCAGGCTGCACCTTTACGGATCATTATTCAATTAAATTCCTGTTCATCATCATAACGGCTTTTGATAGGGTTGTCTATTATAATTATTGTTCGTCATCGTTCAACAAGTCTTGCGGATAGCGAGAAATCGCAAAATCGTATCATTGACTAGAACGGAGTTGTCTCGCAGCATATGCGGTCTGTGACTGCCGTTCGGAACGACAAGCATGCAAGAAAATAATCGGCTCTCCGCTGCCCATTTTTTCACAGTAGAAGTCCAAGTCCTTCATTAATACATCAGGCAGGCCATGCATCCTCCCTTGTCATGTTAAGAACGCAACAGACGAGAACCAAATAAACCCGCCTCGAATAGGCGGGTTTGTGACGTGCAACTGGTACAGCTGCTACAGCTGCTACAACAGCTATAGCTGCAAGATAACTAGGCTTCCCGTGGGGAGCGAAGCGGCAAATTATAATAGCTCAATCCGATGTCTCGATTGCTGTGGCCGTGCAAATTCTCGTGAATCGTGCCCGCTGAAGCGTCGAAGGCGATCCAAAGCTTGTCTCCCACTACAAGGCAAGCAGGCAGACCGACAACCTGCTTCACCCACGGAATATTGGCGGCGTCAAGCACGACCGCCTTATTCTCGGCATTCCACTCCGTCAGCGATTCGCTCCAATACACCCAGACGGCATCGGTGAATTCAACGCCCGCGCCATCGGTGCCGACATGATTGACGAACATGAACCACAGTCCGCAAGCCGGCTCGTAATAGAGACTCGGATTCTCCAAATTCTCGTCCAGCGGCAGAATCGGTCCTTCGCTGTCCGTCCACGGTCCTTCCGGCGAGGAAGCGGTCAACAAGCCAATCGTTCGTTTAAAGTTCGGCCCCATGTTGCTTCCGCTGTAGAAGGCATAGAACGAATCCCCTTCCCGGACGAGATAAGGCGCGCAAATGCATCCTTCATTCCAGCTGCCCGGTTCCCCCAGCCGGAAGAGATTCGTCGTCACCTTCGTCCACGGCCCGTCCGGCCGATCGGCGGTCGCAAGCCCCGTGCGGTACGGAAGCGCGGGAACGAACCACGGCGCCCCGGAGGTGTTTTCTACCGATACGTAGTACATGTACCATTTGCCATCGAACAAGAAGGTCGGTCCATAACAGGCCCCGCCATGGTCCGTGTCTCCTTCTTCTCCAACCTGAAGCATACGGCCCTTCTTCTCCCATTGGAATAAATCATCGGAGACGGCGAGCGTGCAGCCCCAATCGCGCGTCCCGTTCCCATCGTAATGCAAGTAAAATTTGCCATCATGCTGGAATAGAAACGGTTCTCTAGCGCCTTGGACATCGGCTTCCGTATCGCCGTGCTTCAATACGGGAACAGCATGGACGTAATCCGGTTCGAATCTCCGGGTCAATTCGATCGTCATTCCTAATCGCTCCTTAGCCGTCAGATCGGTTATCGGCTTAATTGTAGCATGGGTGCCTGCGTTTGTAGCTTACAAAACAAGGCTTGGCCGATCGCGTCAAAATCACCGCATTCCGGATGTCCGGCCAGTCGCAATAAAGGTTCGCCGAGGCCGTCAAGACTTGTATTTATCAAGCCTGCAACTATACTTGATAGATGATCGTCTAGCATCTTAGAATCTGCTGGGAAAGGAAGCACTCGCATGTCAAAAGTCGTACAATTCACGCTGATCGTACCCGGAATGCTGCTGTTCGTGCTCGTATTCGCCATGTTCCCCGCAGTGCTTCAAACCAACCAAGTCGATGGCGCGCTTCAGCTTCATTGGACGAACGGTTTAACGAGCCTGCGCGATTATGCGCAAGGCCTATGGAACGGGCATTCGTTTCACTATCTGTCGGGAAAGACCGAATTATCGTTTTGGGAACAAATCGGTCGCAGTTTTATCGTTACGTTGTCGTACATGGCCGTTGGAGGCGTCGTCGGGATGACGGCGGGCGTTTTGCTCGGCGTCCGTACTGCCGTAGCGCGCAAACCATGGCTGAAGCGAATGCTTGAGTTGACGAGCGTGCTGCCGGACTTCGTTATCGTCATTCTTTTGCAATTTTTGATCGTGTACGTCGCATCCGAGACCGGTTGGGTCGTTTTCAAGGTTGCCAGTCCTTCGACGGATGACCCCGCGATCGCGCTTCCGCTGCTGTCGACGATCATCATTCCGGCCAATTATATGATTCGCAACGTTGCGCTGCATATGAACCATGCGTTGACCGAGGATTATATCAGCTTCGCCAAGGCGCGCGGACTTGGAAAAACCTACATCATCTTCTATCACGCCCTGCCTAACGTGCTGCCTTACGTCAAAGCCGACCTGCACAAGTTTCTAGGCATCCTATTCGGCAATTTGTTCATCTTCGAATACCTCTATAATCTGAACGGCGTCGCCATGATGCTGTTTTCCAATGCGTTCGCATTCGACGGTTATCAATACGGCTTCGTGGTCAACGGGATTCTTACGTTGCTCGTGCTCTATGCCATCATGTATGCCTTGCTCAGAACGGTGCTATTCGGATGGGAGAAGGTGATCGTCCGATGAATAAGACCTTGATTGCCGGGCTGATCCTTACATTCCTCATCCTTGCCGCATCGCTGTTCGGGCACTTTGTCGCTCCGCATGATATGAGCGAACATTTGGGCGTCGACTATTCGGTCGACGAGAACGGAGAAGGCACGCTCACCGTACCCCCGTCTCCTCCGACCGCCGACTATCCGTTCGGAACCGATAAATACGGCTATGATCTTATGGCGAAAATGCTGGCGGGCTCGAAATATACGATTTTCGGCGCGATTTCCGTCGCGTTCGGCCGCTTGTTCCTCGGAGGAATACTAGGCTTGCTGCTCGGCTATTACGGCAGCGACAAACCGTCCCGAATCGGCCGCCTGCCGATATGGAACGTATTAAGCGGCTTCCCGGTATTCGTCATCGTATGGATGATCATGATCGGCATCACCATGAATCCGGCAGCTTCCCCGCTAGTAATGACGGTCATTCTCGCCATCGTGCTGACGCTTGTGGGCATACCGTCCGTCGCCTCCGTCATGAAAGAGAAAACGATGATCATTCGAGAGAAGCAATTCGTTCTGTCGGCCAAGTCGATCGGAGCCAGCCAGTGGACGATCGTTCGAACGCATGTGTTTCCGCACTTGAAGGAGAGCTTCGCCATTATGTTCGTGCAGGAAGTCGTTCTTACGCTGGCTTTGTTCGGCCAGATGGCGATATTCAATATTTTCGTCGGCGGAACGAAAATGTTCTTCGATCCGGTCGAGTATAACAGCCGCACGAACGAATGGAGCGGTCTCATCGGCCAAGCGAGAGATCAGTTGTTCTATTATCAATGGCTGCTGTTCATTCCGCTTGCCGCATACGTCTTATTCATTCTCGGCTTCCATCTGATATCCGTCGGACTGGAAAAGCTGTACAAGCAGCGGTTTTCGAAAGTTTCTCATCTCTAACCGTACATGTTCTCGCCATAAAGCCTTTATAGAGCCGCCTGACAGTCGTCGAGACTTCGGGCGGCTCTTGTTTGTTCAATGTGCGTTTAAGTGCGTCATGGACGGCATTCAAGTTTCGGGAGTTCTTTCCGTTGAAGCTGCTTACCGCTTGCTCCTTTGTCACATCCGGCTTGGCGCCGGCAGACCGAGAATGCCATAGGCATCGTGCAGCGTAGCGCGAACCTGTTCGGTCAACCATAGACGGAATCTGCGTACGCCCTCTTCTGCTTTAAGAATCGTACAGGTCGCGTAGAAATGATTGAACAGCATGGCGAGCTCGTACGCATACGTGCACAGTACATTGGGGGCCAAATCGTTCATGGCCTCCTCTAAGATCTCCGGCCAATAGGCCAGCTGCTTCAGGAGCGCATACTCTTGCGACGCGAGTCCTTCGCTTCCGATCATTTGCGAGTCGTTCGAGTGAGTGAAGATTTGGTTCTGGGATGCTGCTTCAGCGGATCCCTCGATTGCGTACGTATCGACAGCGGATGTATCGGCAGCGGACGTATCGGCAGCGGACGTATGGACATAGGAACGGCCCTTCTCCAATAACGCGCTTGCTCTGGCATAGGCATACATCAGATACACGCCGGTGTTTCCCGTCACCTCCGTTGCCTGCTCCAGGTCGAACACGACCTCTGTCTGCAAATGAAACTTGAGCAAGTAATACCGAATCGCCGCGGCCGCGATCGTTCTGCTGTCCAGCCCTTCATGCTGCGAGCGCTTAGCTTCGATGACGGTTTCCATATGCGATACGAGATCGGCGACTTTGATGCCGACCCCTTGCCTGCCGGACATCGGATACGACGCTCTTCCTTTGGAAGTGTCGACGCCGAGGCTCTCGGCCGTTGCGGGACTCAAGGACACGACGCCGTAGCTGACGTGGTTCAGCTGGCCTGCTTGCTCCTCATAGGCCAAAGCCTGCAGCGCCTGCTTGACCATCTGCTGCGGATATTCCTGGCGATGATCGATGACGTTGATGACCGCGTCGGCGCGGCCGATGTCCCTCTCCGCGCCTTGAGCATGAGTGGACCAAAGACCGTCGCCGAAAGGCTGATAGCGGAAGCTTTTGTCCAGCAGACCGAATTTCCACATATGATACGCAATATCCTTGGCCGTGTACGTAAGGATGCCATTGGATCTGACCAGCACTTTATCCGCTTGATGTTCCGTTTGTTCAGCCGAATCCGATGCATCGTTCGATTGCTTGAGTACCCAGCATCCAGCCAGTTTCCCCACGGTTTCCTTATGGAACGAATCCGTCTTGCCCAGCTTCTCAAACGTCTGCTCCCAGAAGCCTTCGCGTACGATGCTGCTCTCCCACACCAGCACATCGTAATCGATTCCGAACTGGCGCATGTCTTCCACATGCTCCTTGACGATTCGTTCCGCGATCAACAATCCCAGCCAGGCAATGTTGTTGTTCCCTTCTTCCAACCGATGCAGGACCTCGGCGCGTTCGTGTACAAGCTCCGGTTGCTCCTTATATGCACGGTTAATCTCCGCATACACATCCCAGCAGAAATCGCCGAACCGCACATGCGTCTGTTTGACCGAGGTGCGAAGAATGCCGACGATCGTATCGGCAAGCTGATTGCCCAAATCATCGATGTAATTATGAACCTCGACTTCGTGACCGAAACGGGCAAGTAACCTCGCCAATGTATCGCCGATACACGAGTTCCGCAAATGACCGATATGCGCGGATTTATTGGGGTTGATGGACGTATGCTCGATCAGGATTTTTTTGCGAGTGCCGCCAAGCGTCGAGAGGTCTTGGATATTGGCTTGACGCATCCATTGCGTCCAATTGATATACAAATTGACGAAGCCTGGGGCAGCCACCTCGATTTTATCCAACCACGCCGTTAGCCGCACATCGTTCGCAAGTCTCTCCTTAACCTCATTTGCGATAACCATTGGATTGCGCTTGAGTACGCGAACCAGCTTCATCGCCAGGTTGGTGCTGTATTCGCCATGTTGTTCGCTTGCCGGATGCTCGATGACTATTGCCATTTCTGGGGTTGCTTCATGCCCGGCTTCGCGGAGCATCGCTTCCGCAATGTCTTGCAGCGCTTGCTTCAGATCGTGATGGATCATATTCTAGACCTCCTCTTGAAAATGCAAAAAGGCCCCCGTCTCCATGAAGAGACGAGAGCCGAAGCTTCCCGTGGTACCACTCTACGTGCCAACCGTCCGATGACGTGTAGCCGCTTGACTTGTTAACGGTCCGTGACCGGATTGACCTACTAGGAGCCGCTCCCTTGGACAATTAATGCTCCATTCGCGAAAAAGCTCTGTTCAATCCATCATATCCTGGGTCCGCTTCATTCATGAGTCACGTACCGGCTTCCACCGCCTCCGGCTCGCTGCGACTGTTCCTCGTGAATTACTGTCCCATTCCTTTATGTTAACGTATTTAATTGGCCGTTCATTGGATGCTCAAGATGGTTAATCCCATTTATACAGAAATCGGGTCGCGATGTCAAGGAATATTCAGAATATTCCGCGGAGTGGGGTTTTGAAGCTATTGGAAATAAGTTGGGATTATAATAGTTACATAATTATAGTTATGTAAACTACAACTATATGCTAGGAGGAGGAAAAGTATTTAATATAGTTAAATACTTTCTTAGTACAAGGTAACCCTGGGGCAAACGTTTCGCTAACGTCTCGATTTAACCCACTTTCAAATGCTCCGCTAGTGGAACAACGTAACTTGGTGCTCTACCACCTCTTGTGCGAAGAAATAAGTGCATATTTGCAGCTATTCGATGCTCATCCTGCGAATTTCGGGAAATAAGTGCAAATATGCATCTATTTCGACCAAGAACACGATGCAGCGTTAAAATAGATCGAAATAAGTGCATATTTGCATCTATTTCGTCTAAAGAGGCATTTTCTCTAAAAATAAGTGCATATTTGCATTTATTTTTAATCTTGGTAGTTTGCCTGAGAGGAATGAGAGATTGAACGGGTGATTGTCTCCGGCGGCCAGGTTTAAAACCCTTGGAATATGGATGGTTTGGATGGTTTGGATGGTTTGGATGGTTTGGACGGTTTGGATGGTTTGGATGGTTTGGATGGTTTGGATGGTTTGGACGGTTTGGATGGTTTGGATGGTTTGGATGGTTTGGATGGTTTGGATGGTTTGGATGGTTTGGATGGTTTGGATGGTTTGGATGGATTAGATATGCCCCGATTACCGTTACCTCTGCCAATAATTGAGGCTAGGTATTCCCGCTCCGTTTGGTTACGATAGATTGATCATGAAGACTCATCTATTACGAGCGGAAAGCGAGATTCATATAATGAAGCTTAATCAAGCCGTCAGACGAAAAGCGGCTGCTTGGATCCTGACGCTGGCCGTCGGTTGCGCCAGTGCCTTTTCCCCTTCTTTCACCGCTAGGGCAGCTGCGGCAACTCTTCTTCCCTATGACGATATTCGCAATAATTTTGCGACGGAAGCGATCGTGAATATGACGAAGCTTCAGTTGCTTACCGGTACGGGCGACAGACGCTTCGAACCCTATAAAGCCGTAACGCGCGCGGAATTCATAACGATGATCGAGCGGCTGCTCGGCATTCAGCCTGTTGCGAGTCCGATCCCATCCTTCTCTGATGTAAAGTCGACCGCCTGGTACTACGAATGGCTGCAGCCGGCGGTTCAATTGCATCTTGCCGAAGGTACGACACCTGCCTTATTCCAGCCGAACCGTCCTGTCACGCGCGAAGAAGCGGCCGTCATCTTGGCGCGCGCCTTGAAGCAGGCATTGGATACGGCATCCAACTTGCCGGGTGGTCTGTTCGAGGATCAGGAACGCATTCACGAGTGGGCGATCTCATCCGTCTATCGGTTGTACCGTTTAGGCTTGATGGGCGGCGACGACGAAGGCCGATTCCGTCCGCAGGAGCAGATGACGCGGCAGGAGGCCGCTGTCGTAATGAATCGTATTTGGACGCATACGGGCTGGTCCGATCAGCTGCGATCGGCACCGCCGGAGTCCATACAGCTCGGCTGGCAATATGGTCAAACGACCGTGCAATTCGAACAGACTGTCTTGCAATCGAACATAAATACGCTGTCCCCGCGTTGGTATTACCTGGGTCCGGCAGGAAGCGTGGAGGATCATTCGGACCTCTCCCTGCTGGCCTGGGCGCATGGTCGGGGCAAGAAAGTGTGGGCAATGATCGGCAACCATGCCGATCAAGCAGCTACTCACGGGATGCTGGCGAACGCGGCGACTCGTCAAGCGTTTGTTCGGCAGCTGGCGGATCGCGTCAAGCAAAACGGCATAGACGGTTTGAATATTGATTTCGAGAACATGCTGCCCGCAGACCGGGATGCTTTCACAGCCTTCGTCTCTGCATTGCGTCAAGAATTGAAGGCCGTTCCGGCCGTCTTATCCGTGAATGTCTCGCCGGATTTGGGGACGGATTGGACCGAAGTATTCGATTATGCGGCTATCGCGGCGAATTCGGATTATGTCGTATTCATGGGGTACGACGAGCATTGGGGCGGCGATCCGCAAGCTGGCTCCGTCTCTTCCCTGCCTTGGCTGCGCCATGGAATCGAAACCTTGCTTCAGCAAGCGCCTGCCAACAAAATCATTTTCGCTTTGCCCTTGTATACGCGCGATTGGATCATTGGAGGCAATGGCACGGCCACCTCGCAGGATATCGATCTCCGCAAACAGAATGGTATCGTGCTCGCCAAGAAGCTTCAACCGCTCTGGGACGAGAATTTGGGCCAATACGTGATCCATTATGTCGATCGGTCGCAAAATCATCGCATCTGGATGGAAGATGGACGATCTTTATCCGTAAAGACCGCCCTAAGCGAATCCTATCATCTGGCCGGCAACGGTTATTGGTACATGGGTGGCGAAAGCCCGGATATATGGACTAGCCTGCGTAATGAGGCGAAGTTTAATTCCTATTCATTTATCTAATTCGTCTAAATCATGTAGTTCGAGACCATCGGCTCTGCAATGAAATATTGCAGGGCTTGTGGTGCATCTGGCCGTAAGTAGAAACGCCGGCTGGGAGCCGTATCCCATTCTTCGACTAAAAGTGCAACCTCTTCCAGCCGCAATACGTTATAGTAATGTTTACTAGAACTTTATTATGCCCTGATAGAGTTCTAAGCTGCCTTACCATTCCGCAGCCGCATCCTTTCCTACTGCAACCCATTACGTTGAGGAGATGAAGAAACCAACCATGCGTTTATCGATGAAATCATCCTTACTTACGGCAAGTGCCGCACTTTTATTATTCACGGGTGTGCCCCGCGCCTCGGAAGCAGCAGTCCCGGCTCCCAAGCCGATCAGCATCATGCTCGATGGATTTCCTCTTCCGTTCCCGTCTGCTCCGTTCGTTACGCAAGGAACGACGATGGTCCCTTTTCGCGCCATCGCCGAGGCATTGAACATTACGGTCGCGTGGTCAGAGAAAGCTCAGACCGTTACCGCCACGAAAACACGCGATGGTGCGTTAACGACGGTTATTCTCCGCAAGAATGACAAGAAAGCCACCGTAAACGGCACGCCGCAGCCGCTCCGCGTCGCGCCTACCGCGAAGGACGGCTCCATCTTCGTCCCGCTCAGCTTCTTCGGCGCGCAATTCGGCGCGGCAGCCAGCTGGGACGGGGCTTCGCAGACCGTTTCTATCGCATCGCCGATTGAACCGATGTACGCGGAAGCCTTTTACGCCATCTCTTCCTTCAAGGAAGTTAGTCTCGTGAACCGGTTCCATGCCGTTTCATTCGGCTGGACGCGAATCGATGCGACCGGCAATCTGACCTTGGAAGGCAAAGACTTCTTCTGGCCGCAGGCGGCGGGAAGCGTTACGCCGGAATCGATCGTTCAGGACGCGGCGGATGCCGGCGGCAAGCCAAGCCTGATGGCGGTTGCGATGGACGGCAGCGGCGAGTTGACCAAGCTGCTCCAGGATCAGACGCTCCAAGCAAGCGTGATCGAGCAATTGGTGACGTTAGCCGCTCAAAATCATTTCAGCGGCATCACGCTTGATTTTGAAGGACTCGGCCTGTCCGGCGATTTGCCGACGATCCGCCAGTCCTACACGGACTTTGTCAAAAAGCTGGACCAAAGCGCGGAGGCTGCCGATTTGAAGCTGACGCTCGCGCTTCATCCGCAGAACAGCTCGTATCATGGGTATGATTATAAGCAGTTGGCCTCGTATGCGGATGAGATCATCCTGATGGCGTACGAGTATTCGTATGAGGGCGGGCCTGAGCCGATGAAACGCGTGGACGAAGCGATCCGGCTTGCTTTAGTCGATGTTCCGAAGACCAAGCTCGTTCTCGGGATTTCCATGGGCAGCGAGAATGGCCAAACGGTAACAGACAAGATCGGCCTCGCCAAGCGTTACGGACTGAAGGGCGTCGCTTTCTGGCGTCTCGGACTCTTGGGCAGCAATACGATGACTGCCATTCAGAAATCAATCCTTATTCAATAACGGAGGCTGCTTAAGCGCCTCCGCTTAACACGAAACAAGGGCTGCCCTGAGCGAATAGCTTAGGACAGCCCTTGTTTCATTTACATGCAGATGAGTAAGATGGGTAACGATGCAGCCCTGGCTACATAGTGACGTCGATTCAATTCTGATTGCTATTCGCTAGCGCGGTTAGAGCCTCTCTCCGCTCTCGGATATCGCCGATGAACGTCTTCCACCATGGATGATGCTCGGAGTTCGAAGCGAGTTGACCGAAGCCTTCATTCCATTTGGCCCATAGTCCGGTCATTTGCGCTTGCATATTCTCAAGGCTGTCATACTCGGGAAGCAGCCATTTGCGGCCGATCTGCGCGTGAAGCACTTCATCCGCCCAGTCATAATCCTGGAACATCGTCGCGAGCTCGTGACCGGATTGCTTGGCAATAATCCATTCTTGCCGTTTGCCGGTGTTCTTGTTCATTAAGCTTTGCTCAATGCCCCACAGCATCGTATGCGACTCGAGCGGTTCGAAGATCGTATTGAGGGTAACCGCCGCTCCGATATTGATCGGATACTTGTAAAATGCGACGCCGTGCGCATACAGGCCGACTTCGCCCATCATCGCATGGCGCGCTTCGTCCCATAATTGCCGGGAAACCTCCGTATAATAGTCCCACGGCTTGCCGGTCGTCTTGTACAGAATCGGTCCCATCCACTCCGGTACGTCCATCTCGCGAAGTCGTTTGTACAACAGGGCGTACGTACGTTCATCGCTCTCCAAAGCCTCGTCCCTGAAATAATCGTCGATATCCGCGGATCGGTTGTACGGATCTATGAACCGGCCGTCTCTTCGCGGCATCGCATCCATCTCGTAGCGGCTGCCGTCCGATCGGGCTTGGACGGACATCTCCTTGGCCGCATCAGCATTCGGCTTAGGCAAATCTCCGAATATTCCTCCGGCCTCCAGCAGGAACGATTGCAAATGTGCCCGCCATTGCTCGGAGATCGCGGCATCCGCTACATTCCGGGTCAAAGCCGCAAGCGCCTGCTCGCCCCACGCCAGCATCTCTTCTTCTTCGCGCAAAATGATGTTCAGTACGCGGCAGGTGGGCTGATCGGTTAACGGATTCGTTTCTCCCAGATGCCTGCGGATGGAGCGAATCATCTCCGGTTTGATGACGCCATATATACCTGTCAGCAGTTCAACCGAATTGGCCGATCGTATCAGTTCGTCCATCAGCTGCTCCAAGCGGGCATCAGGCACTTTGTCGAGATATAGCGGAGGCTCCCGCATCTCGGAGACGCGCTTTCGCAGCGCGGCCGCATGCTCCGCATCCAGCCAGATATGCAGGCTGAACGCGCTCTTGACCTCCCACTCCGGCGTGCTGGCAATGTGAGCCGCGTAGATGCCGTTCAATCTCGATTTCACGTAATTGAAACGCCGGATCAGCATCACGTTGTCCTCAATCGAATATCCCGGTTTGCATGCGTCCTCGTAGCTGCATAAGCCAGCCAAAGGCGGAATGCCTAAATTATCGATCTCTGCTCTCAATTGCACAGCCTTCTTTCCTTCAGAAATGGTTGCGCTTGCATGATTGACGTTCCTCGATTCCAAGAACCCTGCTGCCATTCAGGATGTTTCCAAGGCGTGAATAAGGCGCAAATATTGCGTATCGCCGAGACCATAGTGAGGAAACTGCCGGAAGAGCCGCTGCAATAATTCGTTCTGAGGCAGGCTTTGATGGTCTCTTATGAAAGCGGTGATTTCATTGTCTTGTGCATGATACGCCAAATAGCGCTTGATTCCTACGGACATGACCAGTAATTGCGGCACTTCTACGGCTTCCCGTTCGATGAGGACCTTCTTGTAAAGCGCTTCGTAATCCAAGCTCGGAAGCTCTACTTCCACGATGTCGCCGGTTGACGACTCCTTGATCATCAGGAAGACAATGCTGCCCTTATAGGACCGCTGCCTCAAGTACGCCAGCAGGGTCAACAGATTCATCTGACAGAACATATCGTCGCCAAACCATAACGCGATGCAGTCGTAGGATTGTTCGAATAGCGGCTGCAAAGGGGTAAGAGTAATGCGCTCGTATTCTTCCGTGGATACCTCATGCCCTGACGCGCGCAACCGATTAAACGAATCGCTGAAAATAGCTTCACCGGCAGCATGGGAACACATGGCTTCATTGAAAGGGACGAAATGGTAGGTATCCGTATGGGACAAGGCGTTCACCCGATCGTACATCGCTTGACCATTCAAGATATGCAATAGATTCGGTCCATGTTTATCATGGAGCTGGATCAGAAACCTTTCAATTATTAACGGCGTTAATTGATCCATGGTGTCATGTCCCATCCCTTCCTCACTGCCTTTGTTATCTCCTATGATAGCATTGCTTGCGAGAAATTGTCTCGAAACGCTTGAAACGCTTGCAAGACACTGTAACATTCTAACCCTGCCGCGATTCGCCTTGAATCGCGCACAGCCCCACAAGCCAAAAAGGCGACATCTGCAAGATGCCGCCTTCCGTATTTGAGACTCGTATTTGCATATGTTACTTGTCCGTATCTACCGTGCCGCTTGCATTGCCGTATTGCTCCAGCGACTCCCAAGCGCCTGCTTCATCAAACCGGCCGGCGTTCGCCTGCCTCCCAGCCCCTGCACCGGATGGAGGCTGCGTCATCACCTGCTCCTCGACCGGCCGCTGCTCCGAGATCGTATCCGACGCATGCGCGATGCAGCGCGAAGCGGTCGGCACTGCCTTGAGGCGCTCGAACGGAATCGCTTCCCCGCACACCTCGCAGGTCCCGTAGCTTCCTTCGGACAGCCGGCCGAGAGCCGCTTCGACATCCTCCAGCTGCTGGTTCAGGTGTTCGTCGATCGCCATGTCCCGTTCGCGCTCGAACGTCTCCGTACCCAAATCGCCGGGATGATTATCGTAAGCGGAAAGCTCTCCGGTCGATACCGTTTCCGACACCGCTCCTAAGCCTTCGGCCCTCTCGTTCTCGAAATGGTTCATCAGTTCCTTATGCTCCTCGCGAAGCAAACCGGTCAGCTCATCGCTTTGCTGCTGCGTTAATGTTGTCATATCCGTCACTCCTTTCGGCCTTCAAGGCAAACATAGTTCTGTTTACCCTTCCGCTGCCGAATGTGACGCAGTTCACTATTCCACCGCAGGATCCAGCTCGCATTCCTCCAGCTTCAGCACTTTGGTTTTGTATTTCCATTTGTAGCCCAGCCATACGGCCAGGAATAATGGAATCCCGATATAGGAAGCGATAACCAATGTCCAGTCAACCACGCCGTCCGAGTAGGCGCTGATGCTTTGGCCGATGATGACGATTATGCACATGACGCCTGCCAGAATCGGGCCGAACGGGAACCATAAGGAGCGGTACGGAAGATCGGAGACGGCGTTCCCTTGCGCGACGTACGCTTTGCGGAAGCGGTAATGGCTGATCGCGATGCCGAGCCAAGCGATGAAGCCTGACATCCCCGATGCGTTCAACAGCCAGATGTACACTTGTCCGTCGCCGAAGAACGACGCGAGGAATGCCAGCATGCCGAGCGCGGCCGTCGCGAGCAGCGCGTTGACGGGAATACCGCGCTTGTTGAGCTTGCCGAACAGCTTCGGTGCTTTGCCCTCGCTCGCCAATACCCACAGCATGCGCGTCGATGCGTACATGCCCGAGTTGCCTGCCGACAGCACCGAGCTCAGGATGACGGCGTTCATGACCGAAGCGGCCACGCTGAGACCGGCTTTCTCGAAGATAACCGTAAATGGGCTTGCGCCGACGCTGTCGCTCGACAAAGTATCCGTCGTGAACGGGATCAACAGGCCGACGACGAAGATCGCCAGGATATAGAACAGGAGAATGCGCCAGAAGACGCTGCGGATCGCGCGAGGCACGTTTTCCCGCGGATTCTCCGATTCCCCTGCCGCAATGCCGACAAGCTCCGTCCCTTGAAAGGAGAAGCCGGCCGCCATGCAGACGCCGAGCACGGCAAGCCAGCCGCCCGAGATCGGCGCGTCGCCCGCAGTGAAATTCCGGAACCCGACGGCATCGCCGTTCCAAATGCCAACGATCATGAGCAGGCCGATGCCAATGAACACGATGACCGTGATGATCTTGATCATCGCGAACCAGTATTCCGATTCGCCGTAACCTTTTACCGTTAATAAGTTCAGCCCGACCATCAGGGCAAGGAACAAGGCGCTCCATAGGAACGACGGGCTGTTCGGAAGCCAAAATTTTATAATAAGCGTCGCTGCCGACAGCTCGGCTGCGATCGTGATCGCCCAGTTATACCAATAGTTCCACCCGAGCGCGAAGCCGAGCGATGGATCTACGAATTTTGTCGCGTACGTACTGAAGGTACCGGATACCGGCATGTAGGTCGCCATTTCGCCCAGGCTGGTGACCAAGAAGTACACCATAATTCCGATGAGGAAATAGCCGAGAAGAGCGCCGCCTGGTCCGGCATCATGGATAGCCCCGCCGCTGGCAATAAACAGTCCGGTTCCAATCGATCCGCCGAGCGAGATCATCGTCATATGGCGTGATTTCAAGCCTCTGCGCAGCTTGTTTGCTTTCCCAGTTTTTATTTCGTTCACTGCCTTTATCTCGTTTACTGCCGCGTTCTCTTTCACTTTCCGTATGCCCCTTTTACATGTTCTTCCTTCGCTTTGGTCGCCAGCATCGAATTAAACACAAATAGCCGCCTTACATATCACTAAGCAAGGCAGCTTCAATTCCCCATGGATCCCGGTACAAGATAGCACAACATGCCGCGTTTGATGCGACGGCATGACAGTTCCGTTCCTTTCGGAAACGGCCCCAGCCGGCACGGTCAGTAACCCGCGCAGCTTCGGCGATGGTGCCTTTTCATCGGAATCGACGGCCATTACCGGACCTCCTCCGACGTACTCTTCAACATCGCGACCTCTACCTCATCACGATCGATGAGGATTTATATTTAATTGCAATAACATTTAACTATATTAATTACCGTATGAGCATAAAGCAATGGGAAATGTCGCCAATAAAGCCGTACGATGAAAACGGAGCGCAAACGAAAAACCATCTGGAGCAGCTAGGCTCGCAAGTAGCGCAAGTGTGGCACAAGTAGAGCAAGTGTGCCGCAAGTGGCGATACCGCTCCATTTCGCCCCCTGACCGAAGGCATAACAAAACGGGACAGAGCATAATGCTCTGCCCCGTCTTTGCGGGCTAATCTTTATTGGGCTGCCGCGGCGTCTTTGAAATGCCCGCGCGGCTTCTTGCCGCTCCAGCGTTCGTCGATCTTCTCGAGCGAGGACTGGTATCTCGTGTCTACGCTGATGCGATACTGGTTCGTCTTGTTCTCCAGCGAGCAGTGCATGAGGAACATGCCGAAGATGAGCACGTCGCCGGCTTTGAATTCCGTCGTCGCCCACTGGCCGCCGTATCTGTTCGTAATGACCAGCGGGTCATCCGTATAGTGTCCTATGCCGTCCCGATCGGAATCCTTCGATCCGTAGGACTGCTTCAGATCTTCGAAACGGTGCGAATCGAGGCAGATCGCAAGACCGCCCTTCGCATAATCGACATCGTCGATCGGAGACCACACCGTATAGAGGTTATGCGTGCCGCGTCCCATGTAGACGATGTCGTAATGCGCGCCCGTGTAATCCCCTTTGCCGACCGCGCGCAGCCACTTGTATTGATAGGTCAGCGATTGCTCGCCGAACAGTCGATCGAAGAAGCCCATGATATGATCGCCGTTCAGCACGTTCAGCAGCTCGGGCAAGTCCTCGTTCGTGCCGCCCAGGAACAACGATTTGCTGCCGTCCGCCATGACGCCCTCTTCCAGTATCGTGTCCCGGTCCAGCTTGCCCAGTTTATTCATCTTCTCGAGAATGGCGCGTCTTGCTTCCAGCACTTGCTCCCGATCATGGAAGCCGCGGAGCAGCAAATAGCCGTCCTCTTGTATTCGGGTTCGAAGCGCCTCGATGTCATGCAGCAGATCGTTCGAATCCCTGAGTTCCGCCAAATGCGGTCCGCCTAGCTCCAGCTCGCGGCTGCCTACCTTCAATAACATTCCCGTTCACTCCTTCATCATGTCTTCCATCGTTTATGCTATTATTGTATGCCTGAAAGCGTCTCCCTTCCATGGAACGATGTTATGAAAACATGTATAATCGTACAGAGTGCTTACGCAATAGAGGAGGCAGATAATGATATGGCCATCATGAATATTCCGTATGAAATGGATGCCCTCTTCCAAAATGCGGCGTTTCGCTTCAAGTCGATATGGAAAGTCGTCGCGAACGACACCTATCAGGTCACTAATTCTCAGGGCTTCGAGAATCCCGGTATCTTCGTCACGTATGAGGGCAAGGGACAGTTCTCGAGCTCGGACAAGGCGTATGAGCTAGATGCCGGCACCTATATTATCGTTCCGCGCGGCCAGCCTTGTTCCTACCAATGCGCTGACGGGGATTGGAAGTTTTATTTCCTCCATTTCGATCCGATGGACATGGCAATGGAGCTTAACCTGGCCGTCGGCCAGCCGGCGTTCACCGCCAATATGCCCGAAGCGATTCGTCTGTGCGAACGTCTGATTGATAGCTTAATCCTTCAGCCGGTCGGATATGCGTACACCGCCCAGCTGTCAGCGCAGGAGCTGCTGCTGCTGCTCGCACGGGAGCAGTCCGCCAACGGACAGAATCGGCATCCTGAATTGGACGAAATCCTGTTTCAAATGCACAAACATATCGGCCAGCCGGTTCCGATCGATGATTTCGTCCGCCGAAGCGGATTGTCGCGCACCGTCTTCTTCGCGCGATTCAGAGCCAGGACAGGCATGTCACCGAACCGGTATATGCAGGAGCTTAAGCTGTCCTCCGCCAAGGCGGCGCTCGAGACGACGAACGCTGCGTTGAAGGAAATCGCGGCAGCGCTTCGATTTTATGACGAGTTTCATTTCTCGAAGCTGTTCAAGCAGCGATATGGGATGGCCCCCCGCGCCTACCGCCAGAGCTTGAATCATAGGTGATCACATGACCCGCCAATCAAATAGAACCTTCCGGACCACGAGGACGTGGAACGAAAGGTTCTATTCGTTGCGCGGACTGATGACGTTGCAAACCGCGGTCACCAGTACGCCTTATCTTCTAACTGTTAGTCGGCCTTGACTAATTAGTCGGCCTCGACATTATAGAGCTGCGACAAGCTGCACGGCGAAACGCTCCAAATATTGCTGATCTACTTCGTCGAAGCGCTCCAGTTCGGGACTGTCGATATCGAGTACGCCGATCAATTCGCCTTCCTTGACGAGCGGAATGACGATTTCCGATTGCGAGGCGGCATCGCAGGCGATATGTCCCGGGAATTCATGCACATTCGGCACTAGAACCGTCTCCCGGTCGCTGGCTGCCTTCCCGCATACGCCACGGGTCAACGGGATCCGAACGCAAGCCGGCATGCCTTGGAACGGACCGAGCACGAGTTCTCCGCCTTGGTACAAATAGAAGCCGACCCAGTTAATGCGCGTCATGAATTGATTCAATAAGGCGGAAGCGTTCGCCAGGTTAGCGATACGGTCCGTCTCGCCTTCCAGCAGCGCCTCCAGCTGGCGAATGACAAGCTCGTAATCTTGCTCGCGCGAGCCTTGATAGCTTTCGGAATGAAACATATATAAACAGCTCCTCATCATGTCGAATAGGTGCACGAGCACTTGCTCATGCGATCCATTGTCTAGTTGTCCTCGAATTGATTAGCATGACCCGATCAACTGTCCCAGCATATCGTCAGTGACCGTTATGCTTTCCGTGTTGACCTGCTCGATGCGAAAATGACGAATCAGCTCGCTCGCCCGAACCGGCTCGGCCGTTGGCGTCAGCCCGCTGACCGCGGCCAGCCAGCCGACCACCTTCTCGGGCGCGATACCGGCGGAGCGCAAGGCGGCCAGCGATAAACCTCCATGCCGCTTGGCTAACCGTTTGCCATCGGAACCGAACATAAGCGGCACATGGGCAAACCGCGGCGAACGCAGTCCGAGCGCTTCATACAGCTGCAGCTGGCGCGGCGTGGAATCAAGCAAATCGGCGCCGCGCAGCACGTCGGTAATCCCCATCCTGGCATCGTCGACGACGACGGCCAGCTGGTAGCTGAACATGCCGTCGGCCCGTTTCACGATGAAGTCGCC
Source organism: Paenibacillus sp. J31P316 (assembly GCF_056269105.1). NCBI lineage: Bacteria > Bacillati > Bacillota > Bacilli > Caryophanales > Paenibacillaceae > Paenibacillus > Paenibacillus sp. J31P316. The sequence goes on from NZ_JBWDNI010000001.1 coordinate 140,862, forward strand.
TCCTGCGCCGGGCGGGAAAGCTTGCGGACCGGCAACGGCATCTTGGAAATGTACCGGCTGCGAATCGATGGTAAACCGAAACGAAGGCTGCTTGCGAAGATGCTGTTCTTCGCGCTGCTCCGGCGAGAGCGACGAGCAGGTGCCGGGATAGCTGGGCCCTTCGCTGCCGAGACCGTGCGGCGCACTGGCGACGGAAGCCAGCTCGGCTCTGCTGCAGAAGCAGCTATACAGCCGGCCTGCCTGTTCCAGAGCAGCCAGCGCTTCCTCGTAGGCGGCCATTCGCTCGCTTTGCGTATAGGGGCCGTGCGCGCCGCCGATATCCGGCCCTTCATCCCAATCCAGGCCAAGCCATCGCAAATCGGCGAGTGCCTGCTCGGCCAGCTCGGCCTTGGAACGCGTCGAATCGACATCCTCTACCCGGAGCAAAAATTCCCCATCGGCGCTCCTCGTCTGCAGCCAGGCGAGCAGCGCCGTACTCGCGTTGCCGATATGCATCAGCCCCGATGGCGTCGGGGCGAATCGTCCTCTCATAGACAGGACCTCCCTAGGATGCAAAAATGAGCAGGAAGACTAGCTCCTGCTCAATCAAAGTATGAAGGTTAGAATGGCGGAGCCGACGGGATTCGAACCCGCGGTCTCCTGCGTGACAGGCAGGCATGTTGGGCCACTACACCACGGCTCCGCGTTACAAGACAAGCAACATCATACCATGTGCTCGTCCATGACGCAATAGATGTCGGCGAAATCCTTGCAATTTCTGCCTTTTGAATGCCCTTATTTCCGAAACATTAGAATCCCTGCTTACGCCTCCACAGGAATCAGCCGGAATGCTTCGAAGTCGAACAACCCTTGATCCGTCAGCTTCAAAGCCGGGATGACGGGCAGCGTCAGGAAGGACAACGTCAGAAAAGGGTCGAAATCCTCCGGGGCTCCGATTTCGGCTAAAGCCTCGTTGAGCCGGAGCAAATCCTCGTACACCTCTCCGTGTTCCCGTTCGGACATTAAGCCGGCGACAGGCAGCGCTAAGGATGCGGCTACCTTTCCGCCTTCGACGATGACGAGCCCGCCTTGAATACGGATGAGATGCTCAAGCGCGACCAGCATATCTTCGTCGGAAGTCCCCGCGATCACGATATTGTGGGAATCATGGGAGACGGTAGACGCGATGGCGCCTTTCGTGAGTCCGAAACCCTTTACGATCCCAAGCCCGATATTGCCCGTGCCCCGATGCCTTTCGACGACGGCCAGCTTTAGCTGGTCCTTCGCGACCGATGGCTGAAAGACGCCGCCATGAATATCCACCGTTTCCTTGAGATGCCGAGTGACGATCTGATTCGGAATGATTTCGATCACATGGCATCTGTTAGCCGTTAGCGGCAGCTCCAGATCGCGCAGCTGCACGGGCTTAACGTTCAACCTCGGCAGCGTATCCGCGCGATGATTCCGTGCGGGCGCTTCCGGAAAAGCCTTCTCCTGAATCTCCCCCTGCCGGACGACACATTCTCCCTGAACATATACGGCATGAATATCTATGAGCTCCAAATCATCCAGTACAAGAAAATCAGCCCGATAGCCTGGCGCGATCGCTCCCCTGCCGCGCAGCTGGAAGCATTCCGCCGTATTGATCGTCGCCATCTGAATGGCCGTGATCGGATCAAGTCCTTGGCGAATCGCGAGCCTCGCGACATGGTCGATGCTGCCCTCCTCGATCAGATCGTCGAGCAGCTTATCGTCGGTAACGAACAGGCATCTTCTAGCATTACGCTCGGTGACAACAGGCAGCAGCGCCTCCAGGTTCTTGGCGACCGTACCTTCCCGAATCATAAGATACATGCCGAGATCAAGCCTGTCCCGGGCTTCCTCGGCGGTCACGCTTTCGTGATCCGTGACGATGCCGGCCGCGGGATACACGTTCAAGCTTTCCCTGTCTATCCCCGCCGCGTGTCCGTCGATGAGCTTCGACTGGGCGCCGGCAAGCTTGGTCAGCATCCATTCCTCTGCGCTCGCGACAGCAGGATAATTCATGACCTCGGCGAGTCCCAACACCTGCGGATGCGCGTAATAGGGAGCCATCTGCTCCGCTTCGAGTACGGCTCCGTTGCTTTCGAACGGCGTGACCGGCACGCAGGACGGCAGCATGACGAAGATATCGAGCGGCAGACCCTCGGCACTGCCCAGCATATAATCGAGGCCGTCCGTCCCCGCGACATTGGCGATTTCATGCGGATCCGTGACGACCGTCGTGACCCCGTGCCGAAGCAGCACTTTGGCGAACTCGCGGGGAGCCAGCATGCTGCTTTCGATATGGACATGCCCATCCATAAAGCCGGGCACGATATATCGGCCTTCCGCGTCGATCGTGTCCATGCCTTCATAGGAGCCTATACCGGCGATAAAGCCGTCTACGATCGCAACGTCGCCTTCCATCAACTCGCCGGTGAATACGTTGACGATCTTGCCTCCTTTTACGACTAGATCTGCCGGTATTTGCTTGCTGGCGACGCTAATCCTTCTTCTCAATCCGGTTTCGATATCCGTCATCGCACTCACCCTTCTCAAGCTTAGTATGTGTCATTTCCCCTTGATTGCCTGATTGTGGACGCAAAAAAATCCCGATCACAAAAAGAGCAATTGTCCTTTTTGTAATCAGGATTTTACGGTTCCTGGTAGAGACCCTCAAACCATATCATTGAGGTTATACGTATAGGTTGGGCGTGAATCTCTACCATCATAATATGCGTAGGCGCATGAGTCAAATGAACGGCGATGATTGTCACGCCTTGCCTAGGAGCTCACTCGTCTCCGGTTGAATAAGGAATGATTAATCGCCGGTAGATCCGTCGTAGTAAATCGGGTGTTCCGCGTTCGATTCGTTCACCGCACCCTTTGCGGTAAACGGTGCAGGTACCGGCTTGGTATGGTTGCCGTACTTGTCAGCCAATTGTCTGGCAATTACGCTTAGGGATTCGCCGTTGCCGGCATAACCGTTGTAATAGATCGGGAAATTGCTGTTCTTCTCCTCCATGCCCTCACCCCCTTTGCCTACTCATTCGACAGCGTTCGTCCGTTTCCTTTATCTGTATGAGATTCCTATATTTATTTTTTGGCGATGCAAAAAAGACCTGGATGAACGAGTGTCATCCAGGTCTTTCGCGATTTCGTTATGCAGTCTTCCATAATCGTCAAGCTGCCAGAGGGTATGCCTTCGCCAAATCCGACTAGGAGGCTTGGATCGCTGCTTCGAGGGCAACGACGATCATATCGTTAAACGTCGTTTGGCGTTCCTCGGCCGTCGTATCCGTCTCGCCGCTGAACAGATGATCGCTTACCGTAAGGACCGACAGGGCTTTGGCCTGATGGCGCGCGGCGATCGTATAGAGCGCGGAGCTCTCCATCTCTACGGCGAGCACGCCGTAATCGGCCAGCTTCTTGACCGGCTCCATGCTTTCCCGATAGAACGTGTCCGCCGTCAGGATATTGCCGACTTTCACGTTAAGCTTCCGCTCTTGACTGGCCCGGTATGCCCGCTGCAGCAGATCGAAGTCCGCATGCGGAGCAAAATTGAAATCAGGGAACAGCAGCCGGTTGGCATTCGAATCCGTCGTTGCCGTCATCGCGAGTACCACGTCGCGGACCTTGACATCCTGCTGGATACCCCCGCATGTGCCGACGCGGATCAATTGCTTGACGCCGTACTCGCGGATGAGCTCCGTCACATAGATGGATATCGAAGGAACGCCCATCCCCGTCCCTTGTACGGAGATACGGTTGCCTTTGTACATGCCCGTAAAGCCGAGCATGCCTCTCACCTGATTGTAGCAGCTTGCATCCTCGAGGAAATTCTCCGCGATGTATTGCGCGCGCAAAGGATCGCCGGGCAAAAGGATCGTTTCGGCGATATCGCCTTGTTTTGCGTTAATATGAATGCTCATTCATGAACCGCCGCGGCGCAAGCTGCGCCGCGTGCGGCGTTCACCTCCATCGTTTATCTTCAGTCATTGTTCGTCTTCGTTCCATATCCATCTTCGACCGCATAACGTTCGATGGATACGGTATCTGCCCCGTGCGTACGGGCGAAAGCTTCCAGCGCGCAGTCCATCCTGCTTCTCAGAAGATCATTATACGGAATCCCGGCTTCGAGCTGAAGCAGCTGCACCGATAAATGTCGCTTCTTCGTATCCAATCGCGGATCCATCCTGCCGATGAGGCGGTCGCCGTCCAATATCGGCATGGCGTAATAACCGTAAGTGCGCTTGACCGCCGGCGTATAGATTTCCCAGCGGTAGGTGAAATCGAACAGCTCCTCCAGCCGCTTCCGGCTCCACAAGAGATTGTCGAGCGGCGGAAGGAAACGGATCAACGCTTCGGCTGCCGCTTCATCTTCTCCGTCAGCCTCACTCAACCGTACGGTTTCTTCTTGCTCATGCATGGACAGCCGTTCACGATCCGAAGCCAATATGTAATAAGGTTGCTTCAAGCCTTCGATGACGACCGGGATGATCGTTCCCGATTCCACATGCCTGGCGACCGCATTGCGCCGCTCCTGCGCGGACAAACGCTGCCAGCCGAAACGGGGATCGCTCGGTTCGAATACCCTGTATGCCTGGAAATATTTCCGAAGCATGGCGTCCTGCGCCTCGGCTGGGTCGATTCGCTCCACCTCTTGCAGCAGTTCGGCCGGGACGCTTCGGAGCGCCGTGTGGAACAGCCGCTGATTTCCTTCCCTGCCTACGATGCGAATCTCCGCGGCGTCCGTCAGCAGATGGAGCGCGAGCGAAGTCGCTTTGGTCCTCGCCGTCGCATTCGCGTCATCCCAATACCCGTGCACCCGCTGCTCGGAATCGAAGGATTTGGCCGTCAAGGGCCCTTCGCGATCCAGCCGTTCCAGCACTTGGCCGGCGACGGGCTGAAGCGATTCGATCGAGGCTAGCGTATTTTGCCGCATCCGCTGCCGGGTCGGCTCGAAGATCGGATAGTCTTCCATAGGTAGGATGCATGCCGCGTTCGCGATATATTCAAATACCTCGTTGTCCCGCAGCAGCGCATTCATCGCCTCCGGCTCGTAGCCGGCAATCCGCGCCGCGAGCGTCAGGTGCTGGTTCGCGCGCACGGCGGCCACGGGATCGATCTGTACGGCTTCCAGCTGCCGAATGACCTCCAGCACGCAGTGCTGCAGCCCTTGCTCGGCTGTCTTGCCGTCTACCGGCGCGTCGGGTTTAATGAGAGGTTCGAGCAGTCGCTGCCTGTCCAATAATAATCGCCTGAGCGCGATTTTCGTCGTCCGAATCGGTTCCAATCCGGCACCTCCGATCGAAGAATAAGACTGCTCGTCCAACGTCGAATTGCTGTTATACTTTACCATTTAGCTGCCGCAGCTTCAAGGATTCTTCCCGGTCCGACGGTATCGACCGCGAATGCTCCTCTTCCTACGCTACGATTTCGCTCGATACGCCTTTTCATGATATCGCGTAATTGCCTTGAACAGCGCTTTGCCGCCGTCTTCCGGCTTCCGCTCCTCCACGAACGGCAGGTACATCGCACGATACGTCTCGGGAACCCAAATGTAGGCATGTACATATTCGGTCAGCCGAAACCCTGCTCGCTCCCAAAATCGAATGCGATTCGCGTTCTCGGCCGTTTCCTCGGCTTCGACTTCGATGACCAGCCCGCGGCAGTCTTCGATCGCGCGTTCCGCCCAGCTTCGCATATCATCCAAGCACCGGCTGCCGATCCCGCTTCGCTGCGAGGAACGCCGGACGGCCAAATAATCGATGACCACCCAGCGCGTGCGGGCATCGAAGGCGGTAAGCGCCATGGCAACCGCTGCTCCGCGCTCGCTCCAGACATGGAGCGTGCATAAGCGGCGCTCGAACATGCGACGGACGATCGCACGGTTTTTGCGGCCATGCTCGGGGAAGGCTTCCACGTAAATTTCTTCGGCGGACAGCCATAACGCTTCGTTCCACTCTTCGGTTGTCTGGTAGTCCATGTCGCTTCCTTTCTGCGCGGCCAACTAGGTATCGCCTGGAGCCGTTTACGGTTATCGTACCCGGATACGACTTGTTTTGGCAAATGCAAAGAACCTTCAGTACCACGCTGGCGAGGGTATTGAAGGTTCTAGTTCCAGATTCAACAGTAACAGTACCGGGATCCGCCATGACCGCTCACGCTAATTATGAAAGGACTGCCAGAACTCGCCCTCCGTATTGAGTATGCTGCCCACCTGCGTGAACGGAATGGTGAAGGTCGGGAATCCCGCGGCATACGGTCCGATATCGTACGGTTGAAAATACACGTGAAGCGCATTGTCCGTGACGAAGAACGGCTGATCCGGCTGGATGCCCTTATAAGCGTCCGGGAACACGTACGAATATTGCGGATCCTCCTTGATCTGTTTCGCGATGATGTCGCTTAGTACTTTCACGTAGTCGCTGCCGGGCTTGAAGAGATCCTTCAATGCAAACAGCCGCCCGTCCGTGAGATGGATAATCGCGTACGTCTTCGTCGGCATGCCGTGCGCGGCGCCGAACGGGAAATTATAGCCGGTCAGCTCCAGCTGAAGCAGCTGCTGCTTGTAGAACGAGACGTCGAAATCGCCGCTATACGTGTATTCCAGCTGTTCGTCGGCCGGAATCGGTTTCACCTGGGACATCGTCTTCAGCTCATCGTTCAGCTTCCGCTGCGCCGCTTCGTCCGCCATGCCGTCGACCTGCGGATAATAGACGAGATAATCTTGATTCGGCTTGTATTTCAGCTCTTTCACGGCATACGGCGGCTGCAGCGGGATGACCGTGTTCTGCTTCCAGACGATTCGGCCGTCGCGGGCCAGATAGGACAACCGTTGATCGATAAAGGCTTTGATCAAACCGCCTTCCTCGACCGAAAGCGTTCCGCTGCCGTCAACGCGCGGATAGCCTTCCGCAGGCTTGCCGCTTCGGTCGATGAAATACGTTTGTTTCGCGTCCGTCACGGAGGCAAGCCCGTTCTTGAAGTCGGATATGTCGTGATAGACGAAATCCGTCAGACGCTTGCCGTTCCAGTCCGCAATCGCATAACGCGAGCCGATGTACGGCTGCTCGGGGTTGACCGCGCGTCCGAGCGCCAGCCGGTCCTCGCCAAGATCCCGAATATCGTTGTAACCGGGCTGAACGATGACTTTTCCCCGTTTATCGATGACGCCGTAGCTGTTCTTGTAATCTTCGGCCGTATTCACGATGGCCCGCCCGTTCCGGAACGGGAACGCCGATGTATAGGCTGGCTGAATGACGACATCTCCGCTTTCGTTGATGTAGCCGTATTTGCCGGCGGGGTCGTTCTGGAACGCCAATAGTCCGTCGCCCGGCGGGCCGACATAGGCATGCGCGAAACTCGCGATCGTGCGGCCGTCTTTTCCGATGAGGGCATAATCATTGTCCTTGACCTTCACGAGCGCCCTGCCGTCGTGGAAGTCGTTGGCCTCGAGAAACTGCGCCGGAATGGCCGCGTTGCCTGCCGCATCGAGATAGCCGTACTTGCTCTCTCCTCCGGAACCGTCGCTGCCGTCGCCCGTCACATAGAAGAGCGCCCGTCCGCCTTGCATTTCCGCGATGAACGGATACGCCCGTTTGGTGACGACCCTGCCTTCCTCGTCGATCAGCTTGAAGCCTTCTCCGTCGATGACGGTCGCGCGCCTCTCCGAGAACGAGCCGATGGAATCGTAAGTCGGCTTGACGACATACTGGGCAGAAGAATCGATGAGCCCGTATTTCCCGCGCTCCGAAACGACCGCGAGTCCATTGGGCTGAAAGTCCATTGCGTCGTCAAAACGAACCGGGATCGCCATTCTGCCGCTTCGGTCGACATACCCCCAGCGCGTGCCTCTCGTCGTCTTGACCGATGCCGGATATAACGCCGTCGCTCTCGGCGCAGGGACCGGTTCGATGGCGGAACGAATGCGGCTCTCCAGCGCGAGCAAGGTCTCCCTGGTCGGCAGTTGAACGATGTCCAGCGCCTTGCGGATCGAGACCAAGGCAGGCTGCAGCATGCCCGCGCGATACTGCGCGTCGGCAAGTCCATGCCAATAGAGCGGACTGTCCGGATATTGCCGCGTCAGTTGATCGTAATAAAGCACCACTTTCGGAAAATAATAACGGTAGGCATCCGGAGCCGGCGCAAAGGCGCCGTTCGTCCAACGCATAATCTCGATCTGATAAGCGCCGCCGCCGGCATGATTCCAAATCGCAAGCTCCGTCTTGCCGTCCGCGCCGCGATGCCCGGGCATATCCATCGCTTCCAGAGAGCTGAAGCACATCCCGGCCGGCGCCGCGTCTCGCAGTCCTTCTCGCGTCCATTCGTAGACCGACAGCTTCGATAACGTCGAATCGATTTTCCACCCTACGGTGAGATTCGGCACGCCTGCACGCATGATCGGTATCGCTGCAATATGCGTAACGCCGAATCCGATCCCTTTCACGGTCTGCGTCGCTGTCCAAACACCGCCGCGGAAGGCCAGCGCGAGCAAATGAAGCTCGCCGTTCAAGCGATAGACCGCGGCTAGCTCCGGCACCCGGTCTCCGTTCAAGTCCGCCGCGAATACCGCCGCACGCGCGTATGGTCCGTCGATCATCGCCAATTCCGCGCCGTCAGGCAGATGGGCAGCGGCAATTCCGATCAGCTGCGGCTCATAATCAGCCATAGTCAGCCATCCTCCCTCTTTCCCGCATCTTCGCCTAATGGTATGCGGCCAAGAAGCAGATATGCCTTGCAAGGGCGGTTGATCGGCGCAATAATTCCCACAAATTGAGGGATTGACTAGGTTTATCGCGATAGGGCATAGTTAACGATGGTCAAAAAGGAGCCGCGAGTGCCGTTAAACCGGTGAACGGCTCTATTCTCGTCAACAAAACAAGCTGCGCATGAAGGGAACGTATTCGATCTGCAAGTTGTACATACGCCATTCGATCATGCCAAGAAAGGAGCCCGTCATGAACCTTTATAAGAAGCTTCGCACGAGACGCCTGTTTGCCGTGCTATTGCTGCTTGCGATCGTCGCGGTGGCCAGCACCGGACTGCAGCGTCCGGGATTGAACGGAATCGCCGCCGCGGCCGGCAGCGATGTCTGTCAAGGCAAACCGCTCGTCATGGGCACCTCGCCCGACTATCCGCCTTATGAGAACACCGACGCCAAAAACGGCGGCGACATCGTCGGGCTGGATATCGATATCGCCAAATCAATCGCGGCCAAGCTCGGCTGCAAGCTCGAAATATCCGGCATGGACTTCAACGGTCTGATTGCCGCGCTCCAAACGAGCCGCGTCGATTTCGTCATGTCCGGCATGTCCGTTACGGACGAACGAAAACAGAGCGTCGATTTCTCGAACACGTATTATGCGGCCCGCAATACGATCGTATCGAAGAAGAAGAATCCTTACGAGACGCTGGAGCAGCTGGAGGGCAAGCGCATCGGCGTTCAGCTCGGCTCCACCCAAGAGAATGCCGTCGCCGGACTGAAGGACGCGTCCGTCAAGAAGCTGAATCGCATTCCCGATCTCATTCAGGAAATCAAATCGAACCGGATCGACGCCGCGATCGTCGAAGATGCCGTTGCGCTTGATGCCATTGCGGCCAACCCGGATCTCGCCATCACGATGCTTCCGGCGGAGAACGCCCAGGAAGGCTACGCGATCGCCTTTCCCAAGGGTTCCGCGCTGACGTCTGTTTTCAACGATGCGCTTCAGGACATGGAAGCCAGCGGCGAGAAGCAGGAAATCATCGAGAAATGGTTCGGCAAGCATGAGGCCGTCAAAGCCGGCAAGCATACGATCGACTTCAGCACGCTGAACGGCTATACCTCTTATATTCTGCGCGGAGTCTTCGTCACTTTATTGTTTACGATCGTCTCTGCATTGCTCGGCTTCATCTGGGGTACCATCCTATCCTTGTTCAAGCTATCGACGATCAAGCCGCTCGTCTGGTTCGCCACCGTATATACGTCGGTCTTCCGCGGAACGCCGCTGCTCCTCCAGCTGGTGTTGATCTATTACGCGACGCCGCAGCTGACCGGCTACGATATTCCGCCGCTGATGGCGGCCGGTCTCGCGTTCGGCCTCAACTCCGCGGCTTACTTGTCGGAAACGATCCGAGGCGGCATTATGGCGGTTGACCGCGGTCAGCGCGAGGCGGCCATGGCGCTTGGCATTCCGTACCGCACGATGATGATCAGCATTATTTTCCCGCAGGCGGTCAAGAACATCCTCCCCGCTCTCGTGAACGAATGCGTCGCCTTGATCAAGGAATCGTCGCTCGTATCCGTCATCGGGGTTACCGACCTGCTTCGCCGCGCGAGCGTCGTCCAAGCAGCCAATTATCGGGCGCTCGAGCCGCTGCTGTTCGTCGGCGCGATCTATTACGTGCTCGTGCTTATCTTGACCTCGCTCGCCCGATTGCTCGAAAGGAGGCTGCGCCGCAGTGATTAACGTAGAAAACGTAACGAAAACATTCGGCAAGCACGAGGTGCTTCGCGGCATAACGACGACGGTCGAGCGGGGCGAGGTCGTGGCGGTCATCGGCCCTTCCGGCTCCGGCAAGTCGACGTTCCTTCGGTGCTTGAACCTGCTTGAGACGCCGACCGAAGGCCGGATTACGATCGACGGAACGGTCGTCACGGATCCTAATACGGATATTGTCCGGTTCCGTCAGCGGATCGGCATGGTATTCCAGCATTTCAATCTGTTCCCGCATATGTCCGTCATCGATAACATCATGTTCGCGCCGATGAAGGTAAAAGGCCTGTCCCGCGAGGAAGCGCGCGCCAAGGCGGCCTCGCTGCTCGAACGCGTCGGACTCGCCGACAAGGCGGATTCGTTCCCGTCGCGTCTGTCCGGCGGGCAGAAGCAGCGGATCGCCATCGCGCGCAGCCTGGCGATGGATCCGGAAATCATGCTCTTCGACGAGCCGACGTCCGCGCTCGATCCCGAAATGGTCAAGGAAGTGCTCGAGGTGCTCCGCGGACTCGCCTCCTCCGGCATGACGATGCTCATCGTCACGCACGAGATGAAATTCGCCCGCGAAGCGGCGGATACGATCTATTTCCTCGACGACGGCAAGCTCATCGAGCAAGCGCCTCCGGCGCAGTTCTTCGAACACCCGCAGAGCGAGAGAGCCCAGCGGTTTTTGGAACGCGTACTCTAAAGAAGCTGCTTGGCGGGAGCTTCATAGCAGTACAACTAACAGCAAAAATAACAGCAAAATAGCAGTACAAATAACAGCAAAAAGGGAGCCATTCATCTGATGGCTCCCTTTTCTATGTGGATATTGTACGGTCCGAAGCCGCCTTATATCGAGCAACGCGATTATCGACCGCCAGGCTGATGATAACCTTGATCCCCGTAAGGCTGCAATTTTTCCCGCCATTTCTTCTCCAGCTGCTTCATTTCCCACTTCACGTCGGCGATCTCGCCTGCGTCTTTCTCCTCCAGCACCTCGTATTCGAACGCCTCGGCGCCGAATTCTTTCCAGTCCTTCTGAAGCTGGGCGTTCGCGAATCGCCCCATGTCCAATTGCATTTGAATGGTCAGCCATTTGTTTTTCAAGTTGGGGTAGGCATCGATGTAGATTTTACCGTTCGCCTTGTTCCGGATTTGAATGATGCCCATGAAGGTCTTGATCTCCTTGAAGTTCTCCAGCAGCTCCTTGCGTTTCCCTTTGTCCATGCTTTATCTTCCTTTCCAGTCTGTTGTTTGCTTCAGGCCGTCTTGCCTCTTGCTGGCGTCAGAGATACCGCGCGATGAGCTGCACCAGCTTGGCCGGCAGTCCGTTCAGATCCGTAATGTCCAGAAACCGTTCGCGGCCGTAGATGCGGCTGATCACGTCCTTGTCTTGCCCGATGGCGGCAGCGAGGAAAGTAACGCCTTTCCGTTCGAATTCGGCCATCGTAAGGCGCATGTCTTGTTCCGCGTGGATGCCCGTGTAATTCTCCATCGCTTTGGGCTGCCCGTCGCTGATGCTGATCATCAGCTTCGTCTGCTGCGGTGCGCTCGCCAATCGTTCGGCCATAATCCGAAGCGCCATGCCGTCGCGGTTATTGCTTCTCGCACGGATGCCCATCAGTCTATACGGGTCTTCGGCGTCCGGGCGCAGCAAATCGGCATAGGCGAAGACCGACATTTGCTCGAGGCGCGACACGTCCGCCGTATCGCCGAGGATCATGACGGGAATGCCGCACAGCATGCAAAATTCATACACCGCGACGGCAGCTCGCTTCGCCGCTTCCAATCTTCCGAACGCCGCCATCGACGCGGATTCGTCCACCCGCAGCGCAACCGCAAGCGATGGAGAGTCCGACGGCAGGCGCTTCTTCGCAAAATAATTGTAATCCTGATAGGCGACGCTGTCCGCTTGGAATTTACTTCCGTAAGCGCGGCGCTTCGCATCATCCGACTCCGCCTCCTGTTCCAGCAGCGGAAGCGCCTTTCGAGCGAGCTCCCGTACGATCGGCATCAATTCCCCGCTTACGCGTTCATACTCCCGCTTGCCGTCCTCATCCCAATCCGGGCGGTGAACGACGAGCTTCACGTTCTTGTGCATCGAAGCAGACACCGCTTCGCGTGCCTCTTGATTGAGCTGCTTGCGAAATGCTCGTGTCTGCGCGAGCGCATCTGCCGGCTTCGCTTCAGGATTTGTCTGATGATACCGCGGCGTGCCATCTTCGCCGGTATCCGAGCTTTCCGCAGCGGACCATTCATCTGAATCGGCAGCAACGCCGGAGCTCCCATCTTCGCTGTCGGCCGCTTTCTTCAGCCGAATCCCTTTTGCTTCCTCGTCGGCAACGCCGTTCTGCTCGATGGGAGCGATGGCTCCCCAAGTCTTGATTTCGATTGCTTCCGCATCGAGATCGGAAGCTGTGTTGGTTTCCGCTGCTGGCTTAGCTTCAAGCTCGGCTTCGCGTTTCGTATCCTCACCGGATTCACGCACTGCTTCAAGTTCCGCCTCGGCTGTCTGCAACTGTGCCAACAAGCCATGCTTCTCCAACGCTTCCTCCAGCAGCTTGATCTCATCGGGATCCGTCGTGATTTTGTAAATGACTTTGGCGTACAATGACTCCCGCACGCCGATGCCGCCGGCAACTGCATCCGTCCAGAACAGAAGCGACCGCATGCCGGCGACGCCCTTGATCGCATGGGCTTTGGCTGTCAGGTCGAGCAGCAGGATGACATCCGCCAGCGTTTCGATCACCCGCCTATTATGATAGCTCGTCTTGGCCATAGCACGGCTGACCATCATGTCCTTCGCGGGCAAATCCATCTTCTCCGCATGCTGCACGCGGTCGCGCAGCGATTCGTTCAGCGGCCTGACGCCCGCATAGCCGCGATTGGTCGTCATCACCGCAATGAAATCCGGATGCCTCCGAATGACCTCGGTAGGAAGGTTGATGCTGCCGTCCGGTTCCAGCGCCGAATTCAGCGCCATCAGCACCGCCGCGTCGCGGATCACTGTCGGCTCTTGAATTTCGAGCAAATAGCCGTTGCGGAACGCGTTCACGATCTCGGACGGGTAGAATCTGTACTCGACCTCATCGCCTCCCGCTTGCTCCGCAGCCAGCTTCAGAAGGCGCTGCAGCTTCAGGCTGGCCGCTTCTTCCGAGAAACCGAACGCGTCCATCAATATTCGATTCGCGCTAACATAACCGTCACTCGAATATAAAGCCTGCAGGGCAGTTCGATCCTCGAGGTCCAGCAGCGCCATTCGATTCGACGCGACGACAGGCAGTATGGCGCCGACGATATCGGATTTATCCATATCGGCGAAACAAGTGATCTTCGTATAAGGAAGACCGAACTCCGCCGACAGCGCTCTGGCAAGCTGGGTCTTCCCGGAACCGGCATCGCCTTCGAGCAAAATCGCCGCGATCTTCATCTCGCCGCGATGCCAATTGCGCTTAACCTCTCTGCAAATTCGGCGTTCTTCCTCGCTTGCGATATGAGAGGCCGGTTTCTTCCAAACGAGCGATCTTTCTTCGTCCGTCCATCGGCGATCCGGCGATAGTACGTAATCGGACATGTATTCCATATGTGATCTCCTTTCTTGCAGCCGATCTTCGGCAATGATCGATAGGGTTATTCGATCGCATCCGATCGTTGAAATTCGTTCATTCAGTGTTTTTATAATTTACTAATTTACTAAATAACTAAATCCAAAATCATTATAGTCCGAATAATCGCTGCCCGTCAAACCCAAATTGCGGATCAGTCATTCCCCGCCTTTTCTTCGCAATAAAAACAGCGATGCTGCGTGATTATGCTCCGAAATCTGTTCAAACAGGCGCCGGGAATAAAAAAAGACCCCTTCACGCGAATGCGTAAATGGGGTCCTCAGAGCCTTATCGTATCCATAATGCCGCACTTCACGCGGCATTCCTATTCATTACGAATTCTCAACGTCAAGAGATACCGTATCGCCGAGCTCGATACGCCCCGTCGAGATAACGGAAGCATAGACGCCGAAGTTGAGCTCGAATTGTTGGTTGACTTGCTTGAGCAGCGACGGATCCTTCTCCAGCGTATCGGGATCCATCGTGATCATAACGCAGCGCTCGCAATAGCTGTCTACCTGGAGACGAACGTCGCCGATCGTCAGTTGACGGCCGATCCACTCCCCTTCAAGCGGAGCGCCTTCGTTCAAGGTCACGACGAAATTGCCGCGGAATCGGCGCTGGTCCACGTCTTTTCCCGAGATGGCTTCAAGTCTGCGCAGTGACGCATCCGTAACGAGCAGAATGCTCGCACCGTCGACCGACAGCAGCTGCGGATGCTGCGGCTCGGGATGCGGGTCCTTTAATCGCGACATCGTGATCGGCGTCTTGGTCTGGCTTTGGATTTCGGCCAGCAATTGCTCGTCCCAGTCGAAGCGTCTCCCGTCCGGCGCCGTCACGCGGATATCGCCATCCTCGAAGCTTGCCTGATAAGTCATCATGGCGGGAATATTGCGCGCCGTGATATAGCGCCACCAGCCTTCTTTGCTCTCGTCGTAGAAGGTGGCGAAGCGATCCCCCTGCACGCCGTAAGGCTCGATTTCGCATGAAGCCAGCGACTCCCCTGCGAAGGATTTAATGGGATAACGGTTAATTTCGCGAATCGTTCCAATCGTGATTTGCACGTCTAAAGCCCTCCGATTTCATATCAAATTCATTTCACTTATGTATATACGATGTACCCCATAACCCCGCGCGAATACGGTTAGCTTGTCCTTCGCGAGGCTATCAGAAACCTGCAAGCTTTTATTCAACATCTCTATAATCGGACGCGGTGGTCCCCTCGGACCGATTTGACATGACCATCCTCAACGGGTATACCTGATGAATAAGGCGCATTTGGAAAAGGAGTGAGGGAACATGGCTGTCGACACGCAGTATGTCATGATTACAGGTGCCGGAGCAGGCATCGGAAGTGAACTAGCACGGGCGTACGCAAGCAAAGGCGCGACCGTGATTTTGGCCGACAAGAATGCCGAGGCGCTCGAGCAGACGGCGGAACGCATTCGCGGAACGGGCCGTCCCGTATACGGCCGCGTGTTGGACGTCAGCGATCCCGCCGCGATTGAGACCTGCTTCGCCTGGCTGCGGGAAAGCGTTGGCCGGCTCGACGTGCTGATCAACAACGCCGGGCTCGGCGCCTGGAAGTCCCCGTACGACCTCGAAGTCGACGAATGGGATTACGTCTTGAACACGAACCTGCGCGGAACGTTTCTGTGCGCGCGGGAAGCCGCCAAGCTGATGCGGACAAGCGGAGGCGGCGCGATCGTGAATCTCGCCTCGACCCGCGCGCTGATGTCCGAACCGAACTCGGAAGCCTATGCGGCATCGAAGGGCGGCATCGTTGCATTGACGCATGCGCTTGCCATCTCCCTCGGCCCGGATCGCATTCGGGTCAATGCCATCAGTCCGGGCTGGATCGAGACCGGCGATTACGGTGCCTTGCGGCCGGTCGATCACGAGCAGCATCCCGCTCAGCGCGTCGGCAAGCCGGATGATATCGCCCGAGCATGCTTCTATCTGACCGACCCGGCCAACGACTTCGTCACCGGCACCAATCTCGTTATCGACGGCGGCATGACGCGCAAAATGATGTACGAGGAATGAAGCTTCGGCCGCAAATGGCCACATCGACCCATTATAACATGAACCTGCCCACGTGTAGCAGGCTGTAGTTCAGCAAGCTTGCAGATATAATAACCCCCGCGATGAACATCATCGCGGGGGTTATTGTTATTGGTGTGCCTTGTTTCTGCCTTGTTTCTGCCTTGTTTCTGCCTTGTTTCTGCCTTGCTTCTACCCTGCCTTCTGCTCTGCTTCCGCCTGTTAGGTCCAATACCAGAAGAACAACAGCAGCATCGTGAAACGAATCACTTCGTAAGAAGTGTCGACAGCCACGACTAGCCAGCTTTTGAACTGCCACACTTTCTTGCCGACCGTAAACGGCAGGGTGAATCCCGCTGCGAGCAGCAGCGTGAACCAGAACGCATTCGCCAGGCTGTCGCCATCGTAGCCGAACGTCTGTCCGCCTGCCTGCCAAAGCTCCAAGCAAACGGCGTAAGCGATCGAAGTGACGAAGGATACGAGGATATAGATGATAAACGACTGCATTTTGGCAGCATTGCTAGGTTGGCTTGAAGATGCCGGAGTTCCGTACATGTCCCTCTGATAGGGCTTGGCCCAAATGACCGCCATCCAGAGAAAGCCAAGCGCTAGCGACAGCAATCCGGTCACCAGTACTGCCCAATAATTAATGTCATTAAACAAAACAAAAACACTCCTCGTCTCTCCAACATAGGAAACCATTTGGTTTCGTTTCCGATTATATACAACCATTTGGTTTCCTGTCAACGGGTGAGTCTCGGCTTGTCCGACTATACTTCGGACCATTCTATCCGGCGCACGGCATCCCCATATCACTGGCGTCGCCTTCACCTATCCGCTAGATTCAATACTTCCTTCTCGCGTTTATTAACTCGTAATCTTGGTCAAGGAGGCATGCGACATGAGCGAACATCGAAAAAGCTGGAAGCCGTACGCGGGCAAGAGCGATCCCTGCCCTCCGTTGAAGGAAAAGACGTACGAGACGCCGCCGAATTTGTATTTAGGCGTGCAGGAACCCGGACTGGAACAGTACAAGCCTGCCGAAGCACTTAAGAACGGTACCCTCTGGCCGGCTTTATTCGGACCCTACGAATCGCCTTACGCGGCAGCGAAGCGCGTGAAAAAGAAGGAGGATGGAGCATGAAGCAGCCGACGGTCAAAGCGATGAACCTATTGGAACAATTGCAGGCGCTCGATTTTACGTTGGTCGAGCTCCGATTGTATTTGCACACCCATCCAGACGACGCGAAAGCGCTGCGGCAGTACAACGAAACCGCCGAGCAGCGTATTGCGCTTAAAGAACAGGTGGAGGAAGAATTCGGCTCGCTTGCGCCGAATGAGCCGTTTACGCCCGGACAAGCTTCCGGCTGGGGAGAAGGCCTCTGGCCTTGGCAGTTGTAGTCCCTTGTTGACAGAACCCACATTAGAGGAGGCGCATGCCGCATGTTCGTCTACGAGAAGAAGCTACTGTATCCCGTCAAAGTCAGCAGCTGCAACCCTAAGCTGGCCAAATATTTGATCGAGCAATACGGAGGCGCAGACGGCGAGCTTGCAGCCGCGCTCCGGTACATGAATCAACGGTATACGATCCCGGATAAAGTCATCGGCTTGTTGACGGATATCGCCATGGAAGAATTTTCCCATTTGGAAATGATCGCCACGATGGTGTTCAAGCTGACCAAGGACGCGACGCCCGACCAAATTCGGGAAGCCGGCTTGGAGCCGCACTACGTGAATCACGGCAGCGCTCTCTATTACGAGAATGCGGGCGGCATTCCGTTCAACGCCTCCTACATTGCCGGCAAAGGCGACCCGATCGCCGATCTCTACGAGGATATCGCGGCCGAAGAGAAAGCGCGCGCCACGTACCAATATATTATCGATCTCAGCGACGATCCCGATCTGAACGACGGACTGAAATTTCTGCGCGAACGCGAAATCGTGCATGGCCAGCGTTTCCGCGAAGCCGTAGAGATGCTGAAGGAAAATGACAGCGAACGAAAGGTTTTCTAAGCTTCCTGGATGAACGGTCGGAGATCCCGCTACATAAGAAAAGCTGTCCTCTCGAGGACAGCTTTTTCTTCGTTCGCATGTTGTGTAGCATCTAATCCGGAATACGCATTCGGAACCATGCGGAACTCCTATCCTTGAAATAATGCCGCGTACCGCGTGAATCCGTTCGCTTCCAGTTCTTCTAGCGGCACGAACCGCAGCGCCGAAGCATTAACGCGGTAATAAGGGGGCGTACCCGCCGGACCGTCTTGCAGGAATCGCCCCAAATAGGCCTTCGATAAACGCGAACGGAGAATCGTGCGCACCTCTCCTCCGCTATAATCCGCTTCCTTGCGAACCATGCCCTCTTCGATCGGCTGCGTGAAGGCCGGCCAGCCGGTTCCGCTGTCAAATTCATCCAACGTGCTGAACAAGGCATCCCCGTTGATAATATCCACATAGATGCCGGCGCGCCCCTGCTGCCAATCGCCGCCCAGGTTAGGAGGCTCGTCCTCATTCAGCTGCGTAACCTTATATTGAAGCTCCGTCAGAAGGCTTTTCAATTGCGCCTTGTCTTTCGTGCCGTTCCAGTTTCGCTCGGCGAACGCCTCCCTGCCGGAGCCATCCACGTACAGATTGTAATTTCGCCGATGGGTCTTATAGTAATCCTGATGCTCATCCTCTGCCGGATAGAACGGTCCCGCGTCAAGGATCTCCGTCACGATCTTCTTTTTGAAGCGTCCGCTCTTCTGCAGCGCTCGCTTCGATTCTTCCGCTTGCAGCCGCTGCTCGTCACTATGCACGAATATCGCCGCTCGGTAAGAATGTCCCCGATCCTGAAACTGCCCGCCGTTGTCCGTCGGATCGATCAGCTGCCAGTAGATATCCAAGAGCCGCGCATACGGAAACAAGTCCGGTTGAAACGCGATTTGGACCGCCTCGTAATGCCCTGTCGTCTCGGTACCTACGTCCGCGTACGTCGGGTTCTCCGTATGTCCGCCCGTATACCCGGATACGATGGAATGAATGCCGGGCAGCTCGTCGAATGGCTTCACCATGCACCAGAAGCAGCCGCCGGCGAACGTCGCGACCTGCGTCTCATGTTCCTTGATGTTCATTGATTGTGTTTCCTTCCTGCCTCGTATGATGAAGACGAACGCCTCCATGACTTTTGCTATCCTTATTCGTTCAATCGACTCCACAAATCGCCCGGGTTCCGCAATTTCGGAAAGGGACTGCTTATATAGGAGTTGAACCATACCGCATGATAAACGGCGAGCCCGGCCGCACGAGCGCCTTCAAGCTCGTTGGAACCGCCGTCACCGACGAATATACACTCTACCGGCAGAACATTCAATCGCGAGCACGCCAGAGAATAGATCTCTTTATCTGGTTTGCTGCACTTCACCTCATATGAGAACAAGGCATCATCGAAGTAGGAGGGCAGTTCGGATTGCGCCCACTCGATGACCTCTTCCTGCGTGCAATTGCTAATCAGGCCAATACGCAGCTGCTTGCCGCGAAGCTGCTCCAACAGCTCGATGATCGCAGGCTGAATCCGTCGGAAAGGCAGACGCTTCTCTTCGATACGCGACTCGTGCAAGAATTGAATCGCTTCCTCGTTGATCGTCAAGCCTCTGCTCGAGAGGATGTCTCGAATGACCTCGGGAAAATCCCCAAAGGCCCCGTTCATGCGCGGCGCCTGACGCTTCGCCCATTCCTGCTTGAAGTCCCCGTTCGACAAGCCCAGCAGGTTGTCGTAATCGTAGGCTCGATTGGAGCGTCTTCGGCCGTCCTCGAACTCGGTCACCAACGTTTCGAACAAATCAAAGCATACCGCTTTGACAGCCATCGCCAAGCCTCCGCTCTATCATCCTGTTTATTCACCAGCTTCTTTTCTCGTGGATGATGAGTAGTTACATTCGCGCAGCTGCCGCTATATCCTTTCTATTTTCCCCACTATTTTCCGAGCCATTACGAAAACAAGCGCATTCACGAGAAAAGCGGAGCTTCCGTTTTCAGAAAATGCTCTCTTCCGTCATCCTGTCTGCCAATCTCGAAATGCGAACATGTGTTTTTAGCGTTTGACCCTTAAGAAAAGCACCTGCTACGATTAAGGCACAATTTCAATCGGTCGGAGTCGGAGGAATGCGCGTGGTTAATATTCCGGAATGGTTCGTTTTCTTCTTGAAACAACTGGGACGCGCGAAGAGCGCCGTCCTGTTCATTGCGATCCTGACGATCATCGCCGCGGCATGCGGGGCGGCAGCCCCCCTCCTGATCGGCCGCATGATGGATGCCATCGCAAGCCGCGGGGGCGACGGAATGGCCGTTCTCTCCCTGCTGCTCCTCGGAACATTGCTGCTGGCCGAGCTGTGCAAGGCGGCGCAAACCTATATCTCGGCGAGGACAATGATCGGCTTGTCCTACTCCTTGACGCAGGAAACGCTGTCCGCCGTGCTCCGGACCTCTGCGGCCTTCTTCGCCAGAACGCCGCGCGGCGAGCTGCTGCAGCGCTGCACGCAGGATACGAAGGCAATCCAGACGTTCGCGCTGTCCACCTTCCCTTCTTTTGCCCAGGAAGCGCTGCTTGCCGGAGCGGCAATGATCGTGCTTCTGAGATGGAATTGGCTCCTCGCCGTCACGCTCTTTGCTTCCTTCGTGCTGCTGTTCATTCCGGTGCACAGGTATGGCAGGAAACGCAGCACCGTTCGGCGGGACTTGGCCGCGCATGATTCCGTTGTCCGGCAGAGCCTGCTGGAGAAGCTGGAATCGCTGAAGCAGATTAAGCTGTACGGAAATGAACGGAGAGCGTTCGAATCCTTCGCCGCCCAGCAGCAACGCTGGGCGGACGTCACGTACCGGAATGCGATCGCCGACAGCTGGTACCGCACGTTTCCGCGCATTCCGGATTCGCTGGCGCCCGCAATCGTGTTTGTCTTCGCGGGCTGGCAGATGGCTTCGGGACAAGCCTCGGTCGGACAATTGGCGACCATGATCGCTTTTATCCCGGCGATCAATGCCCCGGTGCGTTCTTTCTTCGGTCTCTATGCGAGCATGGCGGATCTGAAGGTGCGGATCGAGGGACTGCTGACGTATTTGAAGCTGCCGGAGGAGATTGGACGCAAGGATGGATTACGCAAGCCGAAGACGCTGCGCGGGCTTCCGATTTCATTCGAAGGCGTACATGTACGAGGAGAACGCGGCGAAGTGCTGCGGGATCTGAACTTTACGATCGCACCCGGCGAGAGCATCGCCATCGTCGGACCGAGCGGTGCCGGCAAAAGCACCTTGCTTAAGCTGCTGCTCCGGCTCCAGGAACCGGACGATGGTGTGATTAGCATCGGCGGTCTTCCCGTCCACAGTCTGGAAGCGGAGCATCTCCGCAAGCGCATGGGTTACGTGATGCAGGAGACAACGCTGTTTCGAGGCAGTCTTCATCATAATTTGACCTATTTGGGTCATGCGAATCGCGAGGAGTTGGATGAATGGATGGCTGCCTTCGGGGCGCTTGATCTCGTGGTTGGCCTGCCTGAAGGATATGATTCCGATATCGGTCCGAACGGCTCCCGCTTGTCAGGCGGACAGCGTCAGTTGATCTGTCTGCTGCGCGCGATTCTGGCGAAACCCGACGTGCTGTTGCTCGATGAAGCGACCTCTGCGCTGGATATGAAGAGCGAGTCCAAGGTACTGCACGCATTAGCGTCATACGCAGGTGAGATTACGCGGATCTTCGTGACCCATCGCCTTCGCGCAGCCGCCTTGGCCGATCGTATCCTTGTCATGGATCATGGCCGTATCGTAGAAGAAGGAACGCACGAAACCTTGCTACGCAGAGACGGCTTCTACGCGAAGCTGATTCAACAGGAGCGGAGCCAAGAGATGAGAGGAGATGAAAGCCTTGCAAGGAAGCATGCCTCCGCTGTCCGATAGACGACAGGCCATTCACGGTTACGTTCGCAAGAACCTGCTCCCTTATTGGCTGAACCTGTTACTGATTCTGCTGAAGAACATCGTCGGCGCCCTTCTCTACATGGTTCCTCCGCTATTATCCAAATACGTGCTCGAGACGATTCTTCCCGATCGGAATTGGCAGCTGTTGGTTATCGTCGCGATCTGCATGGTCGCCGCTCCGATCTTGGGCAGCATGATGATCATATGGGAAAATATATGGGGGCGATTCATGCTCCGGCTCGCCGGACAAGGGCGCTCCGAACTATACGACGGCATACAGCGACAGCCGATGAGCTGGCAGCAGCGGCAGCGAATCGGCGATTTGCTCACGCGTACGTTGGACGACACGCATTTTATTACCCGCATGGTCAATGGACAGCTCGGATTTACGTTGTTTCATGTCGTGACGGTCATCGTAGGCGCTGCCGTACTGCTTGTTCTGCAGCCATGGCTTGGCGCGATCGTACTGATTTTGTGGGCTGTACAGGCCGGACTCCTGTCGAAGATCGGCCGTCAGGTCAGACAAAAAGCGGCCGATGAGGCGCGGCATCGTTCTGCCGTTGCCGAAATCGTCCGCGAGGTCGTATCCGGAACTGCCTTCATCAAGTCGAGCGGCCAAGAGGCCCAAGCGCTTGGCGCCGTCGAGGATTGCCTGCGCCAGGAATGGGCGCATTCGCGGCGAAGTATCGTCGCCGATTATCGGGTTCGCTTGCTGTATGCCGGTCTGAATGCCTTTGCGCTTGTCTTGATGTATGCCGGCGGCGGATGGTTCGTCATTAACGGCTCCATCACGATCGGCAGCCTAATCGCGTTCGTTGCCGTATACAACTGGCTTCGACCGTTCGGCGTCTCCTTGATCGATAAATCCGTGGATGCCCTGCGATTACAGCCTGCCGTCGAGCGGGTTGCGGACATCGCATTCCCGGTACCGGCCGAACACCGTGGAGTCATATTGAACGATCCGCTCAGCGTCGAGGTTGAACGTGTGGCTTTTAAACACGGCGAACGTCAAGTTCTCGAGGATATCAGCTTTTCCGTCCCGCCTGGCGCGGTGATCTCCATCGTCGGGCACCGCGGAGCAGGCAAGTCGACCTTGGCCGATTTGCTGCTTGGACTGCAAGCGCCTGCCTCCGGCAGCATCCGGATCAATGGCATTCCGATTGCCGAGCTCGATGCGGCTTGGTTGAGAAGCAGCGTGCTGTGCGTGACGCAAGACATCCTGCTCCGAAGCGGTACGTTGATGGACAATATCGTCTTCGGATACGACGATGCGACGCCTGCTGACATCCACGAGGCAATTCGGCTGGCTGAAATGGAGGCATGGATCGCTAGGCTGCCAGCGGGAATGTCGACGCCTGTCGGCGAACAAGCCCTTCAAATTTCGGGCGGCGAACGTCAGCGGATCAGCATTGCCCGCGCGCTTCTTCGCAAGCCCGCGATTCTGATCATGGATGAAGCAACCTCGGCGTTGGATCAGGGCACGGAGCGCAGACTGCTGAATCGATTACTCCATGAACGGAGAGGCATGTCGATCGTCTTTATTACGCATCGACTAACCGTCGCGCAGCGGTCGGATCGGATTCTCGTGCTTGACGATGGTCGTCTGAAAGACCAAGGAACGCATGAGGAACTGCTTCAACGTCCCGGCGTTTATAGAAGCCTGTGGGAAGAACAGGATTATCCCTCGGCATTTCATTTCTTGAAGTGAGCTTGGATTATATCTCCGCGGGCGAATCCGCCTTTTGCAAGCCACGATTATAATGTTTGATCGTCTCGGCGATCGTCTCGTTCGTGTCTTCATTCCATACGAAGCTCATTTCGAAGGTACCAGGTTCGAAGAACAACGGGAACCGCTGTTTGAACCAGTCCTGCATCGGCAATTCGAGTGCTCGCGACTTCGACACCCAGACGAGTTCTCCCTCGGGAGGGTGCTCCAGCAGCTCGCCTTCGAAGGAAGTCGCCAGATAGTTGAACACCATATAACGCAGCCCTTGATTCGGCTCGCAGTATTCGTGAAGCCCTTTATAGATGATATTCTTCACGATGAGACCCGTCTCTTCCTTCACCTCGCGGATGGCGCCATTCACGATGCTTTCCGGGTAATCGACCTTTCCGCCTGGCGCAATGTATCCCGGGAAGCCTCGCTTATCGGGCCGATTAATCAGCAGCACCTCATCGCCGTTTTCGACCATGCACATCGTATACATTTTATAATTGACCGCTATCGTCATGTCGTTCTTCTCCTTCAGGGCGTATTCAGCAATCGGTCTATCCATTCGTAGCAGGCTGACAGCTCATCGTCGCTGACGAGCTCGGACCGATGCTCGAACACGACCTTCACACTGGGGTTCTGTCGGTTGATCAGGAGCAAGTATTCTTCGATCGGCGCCCAGCCTTCCTCCGGCTTCAAGTCCGGCAGCGCGGGATGATGGTTATGCTCGATCTTGTCGGTGATGCGCACGTTCTTCAGATGGATGGTCTCCGCATACTTCGCGAATTTATTGATCACGGCTTTGGCATCAAAATACGGATCGAGCCGGTCTTGCAAGTACAGCCTGCCCGTGTCCAGGCAAAGGCGAATTCGCGGATGCTTATCCAGCATGCGCTCCAGGAAATCCGTTTCATAGATATAGCGGTTTAACGCATCGAATTCCAGCACGGGGATGAAGCCGCATTCTTCGCTCTTCAACGTCAGCCAGTCGAACAGCACCTCGGTCGCGGATTCCAGCTGCGCCATCGAATATTGACTTTCTCGTACATATTCGCTTGGATCGGCGAAACGCCAGCTGCTCCAGTCTACCCGGTCATCCAAGATTACGGGCTTCGGATAATGGAACAAGATATAGTCGGGCTGAACGGGAATCAGATCGTCGAGCTCCCGCCCCATCCATTCGAATGCCCGAGCTCGAACCGTATCGTCTTGCGCGAGAAACAAGGCATCCCGAACCGGCGACCCGTTTGCCTGCAGCGGAAAATGAATGCCGATCCGCAACCCGGTCTTCTTCGATTCTTGAACCAATCGTCGTATATCTTCCGCGCTGTCGAAGAGACAAGCTTCAATTCCATGAAAATCGTCTCTGAAATCTCTGCGGTACTTCGTTTCGTCGAATCCGCCGTACTGGCCGATCATGAACCGTTTCAAACGGACGCCTCGCTTTCGCAATCAATGATCATCCATCAAAATAAATCCCGCTCCATTCTGAATATGACCGCCCGAAATCAGATGATTGCGGACGATGCGCTGCAGGGAAGTTTCGGCCTGCAAGTCCGTCAGCGCTTCGCGCGTCGTACCGTAACCGAACACGCGCTCCAGCGTCTGAGCTTCATCCGAGCGCAGAGGCAGCAAGCGATAATCGCATTGAAATTGTCGTATGTTCGACCGTTCCGGAAGCAGCTCCCTGAACTGCGGGGATAGCAGCCAGGATTGACAGACGAAAGCACGGAAGTCTTGTCCGGGGAAGCATTTGGCAGCGAGATTTGCCGCCTGCGCATACGATTCCAAGCAAGCTTCATAGGACAAAGGGCCGCCTTCGGGAATATGGACATTCATAACCTGATCGCCAGCCTGCAAGGCAAGCGACCATGTATCTGCAGGTAGGCTCACAACGTCGCGGCTCGCCAAACCAAGCGAAGAAACAGGCGTCCCTTCGTAATGCTTGCCGTCGAAGTTATACGAAGAGGTCCATTCTCCTTCCGTCTCGCGTTCACCCGCGTTCTCGAGCGAATCAGCCGCGCTCTGTTCGGCTGGATCGGCTAGCCGCCCATCCGCTTGGAAGCGAGTGCCTGCCGCCGCAAGCGTAACGATTTCCCCCGTCGTACGATGACGAAATACCCATACGTTGTAGGGGTTCGCAATGGACTCAAACTGAATCCGTCCAAGCCGGAACAGTCCGCCGGTCATATGGGTATGCAGCCAATTCAGCTCGCTCAAACCCCAGTGTCCCGTGCGCTTGCGATGCGTTTTCATCCAGATGACGATATCCTGCACGGTATCGATCAGCACTTCAACCGGAATGCCGCGTTGCTGACAGCGCTCCCATAATTGCGGTATCGCTCCGGCATAGATGACCGCAGCCAGCATTTCACCTTTCGCGCCCAAGGCGAGCAGCTCTTGATTCATTTCGCCGGACGGCCGTTCGCGGTCAACGAACAACGCAAGGTAAAACCTTTTTGCCGCCGCGGCACCTGCCGCATCCCGAGTAAGTCGCTCCGTCTCCGCGATTAACGCATCCGTAATCTCCCTCGGATAACGAGCGGCTTCGCAGATGCGAAGCATGCCTTGCGGAGACAGCCAATCGGTCCCAGCCGCTTCTAATCCAACGTTCATCGGTTCGTTCATTTGCCCCATCCCTTTCCATGACCCGTTCTTCTTCTGCCCGAGGCAATCTCGCACTACCAAACTATAACAAGGGTTCAGGGCTGCGGACAAGACGCCGTTCAAGTGAATTTCCTGAAAACAGCATCTCGGAACCGTTTTTCGAAGTCGTTGATTCGTCTCCATTCGCTTTACATCACAAAAACATCAATACGGTCATCTTATTGCATAGACCGTGCAAGCGAGCGTCTGTATATTCTGAGGTGCCTCCCGGTTAACGACCACCGGCGGAGTAGGGTCCATTAGGGAGGTGATCGAGCGTTAGCTAGCGGTTTAAGGATTATGCCCCATTGTTTCGTGCAGGTCAGGTCTTGCATCACCGCAATGAATTCGTTGAGGAGGTTTTTGATGAAACGAACGATGCGTAAACGAATGATGACTTTGACGCTCGCGGCCATGGTCGCGGCAACGACGGCGTCGATTGGCGCCGCGACGACCGAGGCGGCAGGGACGGCTTCGGCCAACAAAACGTTGGCAGCCCTGACGATCGACGGCACGATAAGCGAATCGGTATGGTCGCTCGGAACGACTGCAGGCGCGACGACGATCGGCACACCTAACAATACGGTCACCTTCGGCACGCTCTGGGACGCCACCTATCTCTATGTCGGCGTGAAAGCATTGGACGGCAATCTCTACAACGACTCGACGGCGATTTACGACGACGACTCCTTCGATATTTACATCGATGCCAATCATAACAAAGGCACGACCTACGACAGCTTCGACCGGCAATTCCAAGTCGGGTATAACGACGGCACATTGGTCGAGAAGAACAGCAATACGGCGGGCGTCCTGCATGCAACCGCGGCGATCAGCGGCGGTTACGCCGCCGAGCTCGCGATCCCGTGGAGCAGTCTTGGCGTTACGCCATCCGCTGGCACGGTTATCGGCTTCGACATCGCGAATAACGACGACGACAACGGCAGCACGCGCGAGAGCCAGCTCGTATGGAACGGCACGGGCAACAATTATGTCGATACCTCGGCTTTCGGCGACCTGACGCTGTCCGGCACGACAGTCGGCGGATCTTCGCCCGGAACGGCTTCCGCGAACAAAACGCTGGCCGGCATCGCAGCTGACGGCAGTCTGAGCGAGTCCGTCTGGAGCCTCGGAAGCACGGCAGCCAAGACCACGATCGGAACGCCGAACAATACCGTCACTTTCGGCACGCTTTGGGATGCGACCTACCTGTACGTCGGTATCAAAGCGCTCGACAGCAATCTCTATAACGACTCCCCTCTCATTTACGACGATGATTCCTTGGATATTTATATCGACGCCAACCATAACAAAGGCACGACCTACGACAGCTACGACCGCCAGTTCCAGGTCGGCTACAATGACGGCACATTGGTCGAGAAGAACAACAACACGGCAGGCGTCCTGCATGCGACAGCCGCCATCAGCGGCGGATTCACCGCCGAGCTCGCGATTCCATGGAGCAGCCTCGGCGTCACGCCTTCTGCAGGTACGGTCATCGGATTCGATATCGCCGATAATGACGACGATAACGGCAGCGCTCGCGAGAGCCAGCTCGTATGGAACGGAACGGGCAACAATTATGTCGACACCTCGGCTTTCGGCAATTTGACGCTGTCCGGCACGACGGTGGGAACGCCCAGCACTGAAACGGTCGGCGGCGGCAGCTTGACGAGTCCGGCGGTCGGACCTGCGCCATCGGGATCGTTTACCGGCTACACGCTCGTGAAGAATTGGCACTTCGGCACGAACGGCACGATCAAGAACACGAACGACCTGATCAGCGAATTTCAATTCCACGATCAGTTCGGCACGATTGCCAACGGAACCAACTACGGGGCCGTCATCGTCGCGCCAACGGCTGCGACCGCGCTGAGCAGCACGGCCACGGGCCCGCAGCCCGTCGAGGATCCGAGCCATCCGGTCCGACAGTTTACGGCGGATTCGCTCAAGACCTTCCTCGTTCCGCTCAACGGAGCGACTTCCGTCTCCCCGAGCCAGCATAACGTCGGCAACGGCTCCATTCAGGCGAAGTGGAATTTGCCGAACGGAGGCTCGCTTCTCGGCCGAGACGTGCTCTGGGAGACACGCGTCCGCTACGTCACGCCGCAAGCATTCTGGTTCGCGCTCTGGAATGCGGGCAATCAATGGAATCAGGGAGCCGAGATTGACCTCGTGGAAAGCTTCGGCTACGACAATGGCGGCGGCAATACGAATTTCGACGGCCGGTACTGGCACTCCAACAGCGTGAACAATCCCGATGCGATCAATTACTGCAGTTGGAGCTCGGGCATGGCTGCCGGCGGCGTTTCTACGTTCGACCCGACGGCGTACCATACGTGGCAGCTGTACTATGGCAAAGATAACTCCTACAAAATGTACATGGACGGCCATCTCGTGCAATCCGGCAGCAATTACAACTGGACCGTCGGCAACACGCCGGGCGGAACGCCGATCGACATGGACTTTATCTTCGACTTCGGCTGGGGCCATACGCAAGTCGCGAGCGTAAACAAGACGCTTCCGGCTTCCGCGCTCTCCGGCAAATATTACGAGATCAGCTACAGCCGCGTTTATTTGAAATAACGTCGCCCGGCCGTCGACCGCTATACTCATCCACATGACAAAACCGTCAGGAGCGCTGTCTCCTGACGGTTTTGGTTGGTTTTAATGGTTTTGATTGTTTTGACGGTTTTGACGGTTCTGGTAATGATTGAGGAAGCTATTAAGCGCCTGCCCCATTCTGCATGTTCTCAATAGCCACGGCAGCAGGCTCATGTACATCGAACAAATTGCCGAACGGATCATAGAAGGTGAAAAACTTCCCGATCTGGCCTTCATCCTTTATCGTCGTGACCTCAGTCCCGAGCTCGATGAGATACAGCCGAAATCCTTCGATGTTCTTGACGCGGAAGCCGAATGCGTAATGGTCCTTGCCATTCACCAGGAACGTCGACGCCGTCCGGTCGGTCGTCTTGACGAGGAATAAGCTGGGACCCATTACGAAATCCACGTAGGCCAACTCATCATTGCGGAACCCAAGCTTGGCACCCAGCTTGCCGCAGTACCAATCCAGGGCGGCATCCAGATCGGATACCGGTATTTCCGTATATTCAATGCCTTCGATGAATGAATGGAGCATGAATGATCATCCCTTCGCACATCAAATTTGTTCATTGCTATTGATTAACCGAATTTGTTCCGCATCGAACAACTGGTCTGCATCCGATTCATGCCTTCGCCAATCAAACAATCAAACAATCGTAGATCAAATGACCTCGTACGCTCGCAAGGTGCGAAGCCGTTCGACTGTAATCCAGCCGCGCCATTCGGTCTCGGTCCCCGGAGAGAGCGCTTCCCAGCTGATCGGCCAGCCGCCGTCATCCTGCTGCTGCAATGCAAGCATATCGAGATGGCGATATCGTTCATCATCCGTTACGAGCTTGCTCGCATAGCTTGTCGGGCTTGGGCACCAATCCAGCACCTTCTGTACATAACCCTTCGCATACGGATTCCGTTCGATGACGCCCGGCCGACCAAGCCAGGCGTCGAGCAGCGGCCAATGCGAATCCCGTCTGGCGGTTTCCGGCGTGTTTTCCAGAAAGGAGAGCCATTGCACGCCGTCATGATAGCCTTGCGGCGTCTCGCTCTCCATCGCGTCCCAGACATAGTTCACATTGCGGGTAAACCATTCCTCGTTCACGAAATCCGTATACGCTTGCTGCTTGTAGAGCAATCCGATAATCCTGCCCGTCGGATTGATCGCCGGCTGATCGTCGGTCTCCGTCTTCCACCAGGGAGCATGCGGATATTCGGCAGCGCTTCGGAAGACAAACGGGATTCCTCCGCCAGGCAGCGTGTTGTCGCGCACATAGTTCACGATGCCGCGGACGATATCCCCATCGAAAATGCCGATCTCATCCATAATCAATAGCGCCATTTCCGTTGGAACCGGCTGACTGGACGGGCAGCGAATATCGCTTTCGAGCGCATTCCCGAACCCGCCGTCCCGATTCTGGTACATCCGGAGAACGTAGATGACGTCTTCCCCGGGGCCGCCTTCAAAATGAAACTCAAAGCGCTTACGGTCCAACAAACGCGCATTGCCGTACAGAAATTCCTTGGCACGACTCAAAATCCCCGAATCGCTCATGTCTCCCGACCTCCAACTCAAGATTGGAATGCTCCTAACTCATGCGTCATGAACCTGCTTCTATTTGCATTATAGCAGATCATTTGGAAGAATATAGCATCTCTTATCGACACTTCATAGAGATCTTCAACGTACAAGCGAAAAGCAAAAAAGCCGCATTCATGCGGCTTATCGTGCTGTTTCATCATGCTGTTTTATCATTCTATTTCATCGTGCTGTTTCATCATGCTGCTCATTCAATAATTTGCCCCTAAGCCTAAGCTCGGTGATAACGTTAAGTCTGACGTTCCGCCTCTCCCCCGTAAATTCCCAATGCGGCCCGAATCGCGGTCCCGGACCGAATGACGGCCCCATGCAAGGGAAGCACGGCTTCGAGCGCGGCCAGCACGAGCAAAATATTGGATTTACGGCAGCTGTAGCCCATCGACCCGATCCGCCAGATGCGTCCCTTAAGCGGCCCGAACGAGCTGGCGATCTCGATGCCGAAATCCGTCAGCAATTGACTGCGAACCGCCTCGCCGTCGACGCCCTCAGGGATGCAGACGCATGTCACGACGGGCATTTTGCAGGCGTCGTCGCCGTAACGCCGCAGTCCCATCGCTTCCAGCCCCGCGGTCAGCGCGCGCTCGTGCAGCCGATGCCGGGCGAAGCGTTCTTCCAGCCCTTCCTCAAGCGCCAGCCTCAGCCCTTCGCGCAAGCCATAGAGCATCGCCGTCGCTTCGGTATGATGGTTCAGCCGAAGCGGGCTCCAGTAGTCCTGCAGCTGCGTTAAGTCCAAATAATTGCTGCGGATGAACGATGTCGGATCGGCATCGACGTATCCCTCCGGACGGATCCCTTTCTCGATTCGCTTGCGCCTCTGAAGCTTCGCTTCGACGCGGTCGTTGTACGTAATGGGCGACATGCCGGAAGGGACGGACAAGCATTTCTGCGTGCCGCCGACGACGGCATCCAGCATCCACGCATCCGTCTCGACCGGAACGCCTCCGATCGTCGCGACCGCGTCGACCACGAGCAGAATATCGCGTTCGCGGCATGCACGTCCGATATCCGCCAACGGCTGCATGCGACCGGTCGATGTTTCGCCATGTACGATCGCCACCAAGCTTGGCTGCAACCTGTCGATCGCGGCAATTACCTCGGTAGATTCGAATACGGAGCCCCACTCCGTCTCGATGGTCAACACCTCCGCGCCGCATCGCTCGGCGATTTCGGCAAGCAAGTAGCCGAAGCGCCCGAATATCGGCACGAGCACTCGCTCTCCGGGCTCGATCAGTCCGGTCAGCACGGCTTCCAGCCCCGACCGGGAGGTGCCGTCCACCGGGTACGCCCAGCGGTTGGACGTCTGGAAGAGGTCCCGCAGCATTTCCATCGTCTCGTTCATGATCGCCGTGAATTCGGGATCGAACTGTCCGAGGATCGGGTAAGAGAGTGCCCGGGACACGCGGGGATCGACCTCGACCGGGCCAGGCGTCATGATGATGCGGGGCGACGGAGACAAATCCGAATATTTCTTCATGTCGCATCCTCCCCATAAGCTAAGTTGTAGAGCAGCGCTGTCAGCACTTCCGTGCCGCGCTCGATATCTTCGGATGGCGTATATTCAAGCGGAGAATGGCTGATGCCGCCTCGGCTTGGAACGAATATCATCGCCGTTCTGCATAAGGCCGCGAACAGTCCTGCATCATGTCCCGCGCCGCTGCTGATGCGCCGATGCGAATAGCCTAAATCTTCGCATACGTGCGAGAGCTCCGTCTGAAGCGCCTCGTTCATCGGCGAAGGCTGCTCAGCCAGCCAACATTCCATCGTGATCGATGTGCCGTGCCTTTCAGCGATATCGCGGAATGAATCCAACGTAAGCTTGCAAAATCCAGCGATTACAGCCTCGTTCCGATGCCGGATATCCAGCGACAAACGGACTTTGCCTGGGATTACATTCGCTATGTTCGGCAGAACGTCCAGCTTGCCGACTGTCGCGACAAGACCGTCTCCTGCCGCGACCGCGGCTTGCCTGAGCCAGCCGATCATCTCTGCTCCCGCAGCAAGCGCGTCTGCGCGAATGGCCATCGGCGTCGTTCCCGCATGCCCGCTGCGGCCCTCGATTTCCACGAAATAGCGCCGCTGTCCGAATATCGCATCGACGATCCCGATCTGCGTATTTTCCCGTTCCAATACTTCGCCTTGCTCAATGTGAAGCTCCGCGAAGACGCCGATGTCCGCTCGTTTGCTGAAGCGATGCGCTTCAGGATCGTAACCGGCCGCGAGCATGGCCGATCGAAGCGAGATTCCTTCCGGATCTTTCGCGTCCAAACTGCCGGTGAAGTCTTTGCTTCCCGTGACATTGCCGGATCCCCAATAGGCGAGCGGGAATCGGCTGCCTTCTTCCTCGCAGAAGGCGGCCACCTCCAGCGTTCGGCGCGGTTGGCCGTAAATTTCCTTCAATCTCGCCAGGGCGGCAATGCCTGCCGCTACGCCGAGCGCGCCGTCATATCGCCCGCCGCTGCGTACCGTATCGATATGCGAACCGGTCATTACCGTCGATGCCGCCCTGTCCGTTCCTTCCAGCTTGCCGAAGACGTTGCCGACCGCGTCGATCGACACTTCAAGCCCAGCCTCTCGCATGATAGATACGACGGTCTGCTGGGCTTCCTGCCATGCAGAATCGTACAACAGCCTTGTGACGCCGCCAGCGGGATCTTCCCCCAAGCCGGCAAAACCGGCCAGGAGCTGCGTCGTTCGTAATCGGGCGTCGCTTGCCTTCATCGCGTATCCCCCTTATCCGGTTCGTGTTGTCGCCGTACGGGGCAGCAGCAGCCTGCCGCTCGACGGTGCCTCCGTATCCAATCCGCCGTTCTCGGCCGTTCGGTCGTATACGATTCGGCCTCGGAGCAGCGTTGTCTCCACTTGGCAGCCGAATGTCATGCCTTCGTAAGCGCTATGTGCGTGCCGGTACTTTAATTGATCGGCCGTCAATACGTATTCCGCGTTCAAGTCTACGATGGCGATGTCGGCATCCAGTCCAAGCGCGATCGATCCTTTGCGCTCTAATCCGAACCGCGCTGCCGGAGCGGCCGACATCGCCCGCGACAAGACCGGCAGCGGTATGCCGCGTCTCAGCCCCCCTTCGCTGACGACCGCTTCAAGCGTGCTTTGCCCGCCGAGGATACCGCCCCATACGGCGAAATAATTATCGTCCTTCACGCTCTTCATGGCCGGCGGGCACGGGGAATGGTCGGAAGCGACGATATCGATCTTTCCTTCGGCCAGCTGCCGCCAAAGCGCTTCCCGTTCCACGTTCGTGCGGATGGGAGGCGAGCATTTGGCTTCGGCTCCGATTCGAATCACGTCTTCATCGGTAAACGCCAAATAATGCGGGCAGGTCTCCGCAGTCACATCAAGGCCGGATCGCTTGGCCGCGTCGATCACTTCGATCGCCTCGGGTGTGCTGATATGGACAAAATGCAGCTTGCAGCCGGTAATCGTCGCCATATCAATGGCCTGCGTCACGGCTTCGAGCTCCGCTTGCGGCGGTCTCGAGTCGAGATAATCCCGCATCGCGACCTGACCTGCAGCCTGTTTCTCCGCGGCAAGCGAAACCACGATCGGTTCGTTCTCCGCATGGAGCGCCAAGATATGGCCGAGAGACGCGATAACCTTCATTCCCGCCAGCAGTTCCGCGTCATCCACATTCTCGAAGCATCCGTCCCCCGTATCTCCCGGGGAGGACATGAACGCTTTATAGCCGATGACTCCGGCCTCCGAGAGCGAGGCCAAGTCGCCGCTGTTGCCCGGCACAAGCCCGCCCCATATCGCGTAATCCACGCGAGTGCCGCTTTGCCAAGCCGCCTCGAGCTTCTGCTCAAACGCTGCCGTGTTTATCGTAGGCGGCAAGCCGTTCAAGGGCATGTCGATGAATGAGGTGCATCCTCCTGCTGCCAAGGCGGCCGTTCCGGTCACGAAGCCTTCCCAGTCGCCGAGTCCAGGTTCGTTCAAATGCACATGCGCGTCCACGACGCCCGCGAAGATATGCTTGCCTTCCGCATTCAGTACGCGGCCAGCTTCCTCTATCGGCAGATTCGGCGCGATTGCGGCAATCGTTCCATTCTTGATACCGATATCCGCCTGTTCAACCCGATCCGGAAGCACAACGCTGCCACCCGTGATCAGAACATCCCACAGTTTACCGTGCATTCGCAACCCTCCTCGATAGTGTAGAGAGCAATATTCACCCAAATCATAGGAAATGTTAGATTACCTAACATAAAATCATCTTGGTATCATAATAGCTTGAAAAAACACGATTGTCACTCCTAAATCCGCATCAAATTGGCTAAATCGATTTACGCTTCCTCCTGAAATTTTCTATTACGATTCAATAATCGCAATTAAATGATAGATAATATGACACTCAAATCAGTGAAGTAAGTCATTTCTATAATGTCGCAGAAGCCCATGCCAATAACCCCGTCCCGCAAAGGGACGGAGTCGAGAGGAATGGGGCGTTAGAGGGTGAATCGCTAGAGTTCTGGTCCGCAAACTCACTTCAACTGAATGTACAGTCCATCCCCTTCCGTCCACTCCGCATAAAACACATCTTTGACCCGTTCGACGCCTTGTTCCTGAAGAAGAGACAACAGCCATTCCTCGCTCTGCCCCAGTTCGCGCAGCTCATCCCGCTGCACATAACCCTGCTCGATCACGATACGAGGAAGACCGACCGCATTCGCTGCTTGTTTATCCGACCGCTCCCGTGCAGGAATTCCTTCGCTGGACGTCTTCATGACGCTCAGGCTGCCGTTCGTTTCGAACACCGCGTATTCGACGCCTTTTACGCTGAATATTCCCTGCTCCCGAAGCAGCATGCCAATCTGATGCATGTCCAGTCGGTTCCGCTTCATCGCGCGCAAGTCGATTATGCCGTGCCGGATGAGGATATCCGGTCTGCCGCTCAGCGGCACCGACAGCCACGGAAGGAGCTGAACGACTTTCTCAAGGGCGAGCGACAGCGCCATCCACAGGACAAGCGAATAGAGGAGCATCATGAAATGAATCTCCCGGTCATAGATGGTGTTGCCGACCAGCTCGCTCAACATCAACGACGAGACGAAATCAAACGGCGTCAGTTGCGAAATCTCCTTCTTCCCGAGCAGCTTGGTCATGATCCAAAGCCCGAAGAAGCCCGTGATCAGCTTGACGGTAATCATTGTATAATCCATATTCGCACCCGCATTCCATGTTCATGTTAATTGACATATACCCCGCCTCTGCGGGGGTGAAGCGCTGCCTCTTCCAATTCACTGTCACCATTAGGCATCTGCGTAATACCATGTATAGACACATGACTATAACATTAGCGGAGGTTAACTCATGAATCGTGGTTTCTTTCCAGGCGGCGGCTTCGGCGGCGGCTTCGGCGGCGGCTTCGGCCGTCCTTTCTTTCGCCCGTTCGGGCATCCCTTCTTTCCCGGCCGTTTCTTGTATCCGTCGTTCTTCTTCTCCCCGTTCTTCTTCCCTTTCTTCCGGGACGATCAGGCCAATGACATGGTGTACGCGCAGCATCAAGTAAAGCCGGGCGACACGATGGCATCGATATGCCATACTTACAACATGCCTTATTTGATCCTGGAAGAAGCGAATCCGCATCTCGCGGACAACAAGAAGCCCTTGCAAGTCGGCGATACGGTGACCATCCCCCGTATTTCCAACATGTACTGCCAGAAAACCTACTCGGAGGCGCCGGCAGGCCAGACGCAGCAGCCGAACGCTCCGAAGTAAAGACGGCGGCCATCTCCCGAATGACCGCATAACAAAGAGGCAGCCGATCACGGCTGCCTTTCGTCTATTCGCTTTCCCTCACATATTCTCGCTTATCTTCGTCTAGCTTGCTTACCCTCTGCCCACCGGAACGACTGCGCTCCCCAACCAATGGCGAATCATCGCCACGAGCTGCGCACTGTTGACCGGCTTCGTGATATAGTCCGATGCGCCGGCATCGAGACACAATTCCCGGTCGCCCTTCATCGCCTTCGCGGTCAGCGCGATGATCGGCAGGTCCGCGAACCGTTTCCGCTTCCGAATCGCCCGCGTCGTCTCATACCCGTCCATGACCGGCATCATGATATCCATGAGCACGATGTCGATATCGGGGTTCTGTTCAAGCGCCACGATCGCATCGTGACCGTTCTCGGCAGGGAGCACCAGCATGTTATGTCGTTCCAGAATCGTCGTCAATGCGAATATATTCCGGATGTCGTCATCCACGACGAGCACTTTCTTAAAGGCGATCATTTCGTCGGAAGCATGCAGCCTGACCAGCTTCTCTTGCGGCGAATCGGCCATATTTTCCGCCTTGCGGTGAAGATACAGCGTCGTGTCCTCCAGCAGCTGCACCAAGGTATTGGATTGCTTCAGCACGGCAAGCTTCATCGACTCTTCGATCTCGCTTGCCTCGGCCGGCGTCGGTTTGCGGCTCGTATGCAGAATAATAGGCACCTGCTTCAGACTCTCGTTCTTGAGAATATCGCGGACGAATGATCCAATCGATAGCTCAGGCAGATCATTATCGATCACGATGCAATCGAACTGTCGCGATTTCAACTGATTCGCCGCTTTGCGAACCGTATCCACCGCCGTGATTTTCAGGTCCCTGCCGGTCAGCAGTTCGGTCAGCTGCCTGCGGCGGGGCTCGTCATGCATGGCCACCAGCACCTGACGGAGCGTTCGATCGGCATTGGCGCTCAAGCGTTCCAGCGCTTGCTCCAGCTCCTCGCTCGACACCGGTTTGCAGATGAAGTCCGAGACGCCCTTCCGCAGAAGCTCGACCGCATCCTCTTCGACGGAAATAACGCATACCGGGATGTGACGCACCTCCGGATTGTTCTTCAGCAGCTCGATAACGAGCCAACCGTCCATATCGGCAAGGCGCAGGTCCAGCGTGATCGCTGCCGGCTTGTAACGGACGGCAAGATGGAGCGCATCTGAGCCTTTGGTCGTGATGACGGCCTTGATGCCCTTCTTCCGAAGCTGGCCAAGCAGGATTTCGTTGAATTTCAAGTCGTCCTCGATGATAAGAAATACCCGGTCGCCAGGCTTGATCGTATCCCGGTCATCCAGGACCGAATCACCGGAATAGCTCGCGAAGCTGCGCGTACGAACCATCGGCGCGACGTCGATAACCTCCGGCACGTAAGCGGTGCGAGGCGCTTGCTCGCTGCTCGTCTCGACATCCAGCGGCAGGTAGAAATTGAACGTGCTGCCGATACCCGGCACGCTGTACAACGTCA
Organism: Paenibacillus sp. J31P316; assembly: GCF_056269105.1. Taxonomy (NCBI): domain Bacteria; kingdom Bacillati; phylum Bacillota; class Bacilli; order Caryophanales; family Paenibacillaceae; genus Paenibacillus; species Paenibacillus sp. J31P316. The sequence continues at coordinate 178,712 of NZ_JBWDNI010000001.1, forward strand.
GCTCGCCGCCGAGCATCTCCGCGATTTCCTTCGATATCGTCAGACCGAGGCCCGTGCCGCCGTATTCGCGGTTCGTGCTGCCGTCCGCCTGCTGGAACGCCTCGAAGATGATTTGCTGCTTCTCCGCCGGAATACCGATGCCGGTATCGCTGACGGAGAAGCAAAGCACCGTCTTCGCCCGGTTCAACGTCTCGTTCTCCGCGCTCCAGCCGGTATCCGCTTTGCGGATCTGGAGCATGACCTGCCCCTGCTCGGTGAATTTGAACGCGTTCGAGAGAAGGTTTTTCAAAATTTGCTGCAAGCGCTTCGAATCCGTCGAGATGACGGACGGCACGCCGGGCTCGGTCGTCAAGCGAAAATCCAGCTTCTTGTTGTTGACGATCTGCCGGAACATCCGGTCGAGTCCGCCGCTAAGATCCGCGATCGACAGATTGCCGTAATCCGGCGTCACCGTGCCGGATTCGATCTTGGACAGATCGAGAATATCATTAATCAACGTCAGCAGATCGAGCCCGGACTCCTGAATGGTCTTGGCGAATTTGACCTGATGATCGGTTAGATTCGCATCCGGATTCTCGGCCAGCTGCTCGGCCAGCAGCAGCAGGGAATTGAGCGGCGTCCTCAGCTCATGCGACATGTTCGCGAGGAATTCGGATTTGTACCTGGACGTGAGCGCAAGCTGCTCGGCTTTCTCCTCCAGGAACCGTTTCGCCAGCTCGACCTCGTTGTTCTTGCTCTCCACTTCCGCTTTCTGAATGACGAGCAGCTTCGCTTTGTCCTCCAGCTCTTCGTTCGTGCTCTTCAGCTCGTTCTGCTGCTTCTGCAGCTCTTCCGTCAACGACTGCGATTGCGTGAGCAGCTGCTCCGTCCGCTGCGTCGCCTGCATCGTGTTGATCACGATCCCGATCGATTCCGTCAGCTGATCCAGGAATGCGATGTCGATCTCGGTGAATCGGCGGAAGGAAGCCAGCTCCAGCACGGCGAGCACTTGATCTTCGAAAATAATCGGCAGCAGCACGATATTGAGCGGCGTCGCTTCTCCGAGTCCCGAGGAAATGACGACATAATCATTAGGAACGTTCGTGAGCAGAATGCGCTGCTTCTCGATCAAGCACTGACCGACAAGCCCTTCCCCGGCGCGGAATTCATTCGCCAAGTGCTTGCGCTGCTGGTAGGCGTAGCTTGCGAACAACGCAAGCGCCTGCTCGCCGTTCACCGGCTCGTTAATGTAGAACACGCCATGCTGCATGGAGACGAGCGGCGCAAGCTCAGACAGGATCATGCGGCAGACCGCATTCAGATCCCGCTGCCCTTGCAGCAGGCGAGAGAATTTGGCCAGATTCGTCTTCAGCCAATCCTGCTCCGTATTGATGCGCGTCGTTTCCTTCAAATTCCGGATCATTTCGTTGATATTATCCTTGAGCGTCTCGACGTCTCCGGCCGCGGCCACGTCGATCGTCCGCGACAGATCGCCCTTCGTTACGGCGGTCGCGACGTTCGTGATCGCGCGCACCTGCGTCGTCAGCGTACTCGCCATGTAGTTAACGTTGTCGGTCAAATCCCGCCACGTTCCCGCGGCGCCAGGCACGCTGGCCTGCCCGCCCAGCTTGCCTTCCGCGCCGACCTCCCGCGCGACGGTCGTAACCTGGACGGCGAAGGTTGCGAGCGTGTCGATCATGTTGTTGATCGTATCGGTCAGCTCGGCGATCTCGCCTTTGGCCTCCACGGTCAGCTTCTGTTTCATGTTCCCGTTCGCGACCGCCGTTACGACCTTCGCGATGCCCCGCACTTGATCCGTCAGGTTGGTCGCCATGATATTAACGTTGTCGGTCAGGTCCTTCCAGATTCCGCCAACGCCCCGTACCTGCGCCTGCCCGCCCAGCTTGCCGTCCGTGCCGACCTCCCGCGCTACCCGCGTAACCTCGGACGCGAACGAGTTCAGCTGATCCACCATCGTGTTGATCGTATTCTTCAGCTCGAACAGCTCGCCCTTCACGTCGACCGTGATTTTCTTCGACAGGTCCCCGTTCGCGACGGCCGTCGTAACGCCGGCGATGTTCCGCATCTGAACGGTCAGGTTGCTCGCCATGTAATTTACGGTATCCGTAAGATCCTTCCACGTTCCCGAGACGTCCTTCACCTCGGCCTGTACGCCGAGCTTCCCTTCCGTTCCGACTTCCCGCGCGACGCGCGTGACCTCGGAGGCGAAGTTGCTGAGCTGGTCCACCATCGTATTCATGGTAATCTTGAGCTCCAGAATCTCGCCTTTCACGTCAACGGTGATCTTCTTGGAGAGATCCCCCTTGGCGACGGCCGTCGTGACGTCCGCGATGTTCCGCACTTGGTCCGTCAGGTTGCGGGCCATGTTATTCACGCCCTCGGTGAGATCCTTCCACGTGCCGCCGACGCCTTTTACCTGCGCTTGGCCGCCGAGCTTGCCGTCCGTACCGACCTCGCGGGCTACCCGCGTGACCTCGGAGGCGAAGGTGGAGAGCTGATCCACCATCGTATTGATCGTGTTCTTGAGCTCGAGGATTTCGCCTTGTACATCCGCCGTAATTTTCTTCGACAAGTCCCCGTTCGCGACGGCCGTCGTGACGACCGCGATGTTCCGTACCTGATTCGTCAGGTTGCTCGCCATATAGTTAACGCTTTCGGTCAAATCGTACCAGGTACCTGCGACGCCGCGCACCTGCGCTTGGCCGCCGAGGATGCCGAGCGTGCCGACCTCACGCGCCACCCGCGTGACCTCGGAGGAGAACGTCGAGAGCTGATCCACCATCGTATTGATCGTGCTCTTGAGCTCCATGATCTCGCCTTTGGCATTAACGGTGATTTGCTTGGACAGATCGCCCTTCGCGACGGCCGTCATCACGCCCGCGATGTTCCGCACTTGGTCGGTCAAGGTACTCGCCATGAAGTTAACGCTGTCGGTCAGATCCTTCCAGGTGCCGGATACGTCCTTCACGTCCGCTTGGCCGCCGAGAATCCCTTCGTTGGAAACCTCTCTTGCGACCCGCGTGACCTCCGAGGCGAAATTGCTTAATTGATCCACCATCGTATTGATCGTGCTTTTCAGCTGAAGGATCTCGCCCTTCGCGTCGACGGTGATCGTCTTGGACAGGTCCCCTCTGGCGACGGCCGTCGTAACCTCCGCGATATTTCGCACTTGGTTGGTCAGATTGCTCGCCATGTAATTGACGCTCTCCGTCAAATCCCGCCACGTGCCGGCGACGCCGCTAACCTCGGCCTGACCGCCGAGAATGCCTTCCGTACCGACCTCGCGCGCCATCCGCGTGACTTCCGAGGCGAACGTCGAGAGCTGATCCACCATCGTATTGATCGTGTTCTTGAGCTCGAGAATTTCGCCCTGCACGTCGGCGGTAATTTTCTTCGACAGATCGCCGTTCGCGACGGCCGTCGTGACGACCGCGATATTCCGCACCTGATTGGTCAAGTTGCTCGCCATGTAATTGACGCTCTCCGTCAAATCGCGCCACGTGCCGGATACGCCCTTAACGTCCGCTTGGCCGCCGAGCTTCCCTTCGGTCCCGACCTCGCGCGCCACCCGCGTCACCTCGGAGGAGAACGTCGAGAGCTGATCGACCATCGTATTGATCGTATTCTTGAGCTCCTGAATCTCGCCCTTCGCATTAACGGTAATCTGCTTCGACAGATCGCCGTTCGCGACGGCGGTCGTGACGGCCGCGATGTTACGAACTTGGTCGGTCAGGTTGCTCGCCATGTAATTGACGCTGTCCGTCAAGTCTTTCCACGTGCCGGATACGCCTTTGACGTCCGCTTGGCCGCCTAATTTACCGTCGGTACCGACCTCGCGCGCCACCCGCGTCACCTCGGACGCGAACGTGCTCAGCTGATTGACCATGCGGTTGATATTGTTGGCTGTCCGCTGGAACTCGCCCGTGAGCGGCCGGCCTTCGAATTCCATCTCCACCTTCTGCGACAAATCCCCCTGCGCGACCGCATTGATGACTCGCACCATCTCGCTCGTCGGCTGAATCAAATCGATGACAAGACCATTCAACGATTCGACAGCGGTCTCCCACGAGCCCCCCGTATTCTTATGGACGAAGCGCCGGCTCAGCTTGCCTTCCTTGCCGACGACCTTGGCGACGGACTGCGCCTCGCCCACCAGACTCTCCATCATGTCGACGATTTCGTTGAAGGTGTCCGCCACTTTGCCGGCAATGCCCGTGTGATCGTAAGGCATCCGATAGGTGAAATCGCCTTTCTTGAGCGCCATCAGCGCATTCAGCAGCAGTCCCGTATCAAGCGCATCCGCTGGTCTAGGTGGAACAATATCCGTGTCTCCCATCGATATCCCTGCTTTCGTCTATTTAGTCTTGCTCCTGGCTATGTATGGCTTGATCCTCGCACTTGAGAGCGATCGTAAATTGAAATAAGGCACCTTGGCCGGGAATCGCCGTTGCCCATATGGAGCCTCCCATCAACTCGACCAGCGCTTTGCAAATTGAGAGCCCGAGACCGGTCCCGCCGAATTGCCGGCTTGATGAACCGTCCAGCTGGAAGAAAGGCTGAAAGAGCTCCTTCAACTGAGCCTCCGGTACCCCGATGCCCGTATCCCGGATCGAGAATTCAATAATGAGTTCGCCCTCGTACTCTTCCAGCAGCTTCACCGTCACTTCGATGCCGCCTTCCTCCGTGAATTTCACGGCATTGCCGATCAGATTGATCAGCACCTGGCGGAGGCGCGTCATATCGCCGACGAGCAACGGCGGCAGCTGCGGGTCGATCGTAATACTCGTAGCGAGATTGCGGTTGCGCACCATTGCGGTGAAGAGATCCATCGTCTCGTCCAAGCATAAGCGAAGCGAGAAAGGTTCCTCTTCCAGCTCCAGCTTGCCGGCTTCCAGTTTCGAGAAATCCAAAATGTGATTAATGACCTTCAGCAGCGCATTGCCGCTCGTATGAATGATTTCGACCATCTCCGCATGCTCGCTTGGCAGCTCCATCGTAAGCAGCAAGTCGGACATGCCGATGATGCCGTTCAGCGGCGTGCGGATTTCGTGACTCATCATGGCTAAAAATTCGGATTTCACGCGAGACGCGATCTCTGCGGATTCCTTCGCTTGAAGCAAATCGCGATTGACCTTCTCCAGCTGATGCGTCTGCAGCTTCAGCAGCTCGCTCTGCTTGCTGAGCGAACGGTTGGCCTCGTAGAAACTGATATAGCCTTCGACCTTCGCGCGCAGAACTTGAGGAATGATCGGCCGGGTCAAATAATCGACGGCACCGAAAAACTCAGCCGTATCGTCGCGCTCCTGCTGCTGCGCGATGGACAAGAAAATAATCGGGATATGCCTGGACCGTTCCCGCGTCTTGATCATCCGCGCGGTCTCGAAGCCATCCATCTCCGACATGTTGGCCGCCATGATAATGACGGCAAAGTCATTATCGAGCAGCGATCGCAGCGCCTCCCGCCCCGAATAAGCCCGGATCGCGCGATAAGGCATGCCGGCAATCGCCGCTTCCACGGCTGCCAGATGCTCCGGTCGATCATCCACAATCAAGAGTTGAACAGGATTGTCCACCTGTCAGCTTCAACCTCCTTTCACATTGCTGCTTATACCCTTATCACCCAAATTGATAATGGCTGAATCAGTAGAAGTCCTCTACTTAAATATTCCCTATTTCATAGACAAAAAACACCGATAAACCGCGCTGCCGGCGATAATATCGGTGCTTAAAAAGTCGATGTTATTGCATTGTAAAAAACGCTAACCAATCATCCTACGGCATCTCTATTGGCTCAAGCACGCATTCATGCACGATCCGTCCGTCCCTCATGAGCCGACGCTTGCAGCAGGCCCAGTAAGCCGCTGCCATCAGGTTTTCGCAGATAGACGCGTATCCGCTCGAGCTTGCCGTCCAGTTTCATTCTCGTCTGGAAGCGAATGTGCAGGAATACGGAGCTCGACCGTGAAGGCTGATACGCTACGCAAGCAAAAGCGTATAAACGAGTAAATACAAGCGATGCCGCGTATGCAGCCGCTCAACGCTATAAATCGAAGCTATAACCGAGGTCCGCCTGTTGAATAAACGGCGGTTTGTGATTATAATCACAATGTAACCTAATTATAACGAAATGAAGGGATTCACGTGCCATTTTTGCGTTTCAAAGGATTTACGGCCTCGTTTCTGAAGCAAATAACGCCGACGATCGTCGACGAATTCGCCACTCTCGTCAGCATCCCGAACGAAATCGTCAAGATTGAGCTGATGGACATCCAGATCATTACGAATACGCCGCGTTCTCTCGAGATCCTGATGTTTCAACGAACCCAGGAACTTCACGATGCCATTGCATCCAAGCTGAATCGCCTGTTAACGGAGTTCGGCTGCGATAACGTTCATATCTTCTTCATTATCCTCAATCCAGCACTCTACTATAAAGAAGGCAAGCCCCTGCTTCGCTCGCAACCGCTGCCGGTATAAAGCTTTAGGAGTGACGAAGAAGCCGCAATCCGCGGCTTCTTTGTCGTTGCGGCGCGATGAGGGCGCACCGGCTTTGATCTTATAGGGACGCGAACGAACGTGCGCCGGCTTTGATTGTATCTGTACGCTGCCGAGTTCGAACCGGTTTCGATGTCGTCTCTTGATCCTGGGGCCGCTACCTGTCGTTCAAGCTGCCCTTTACGGGAAAACTGCCGGCGCGCCACAGCTCCCCCTGATGATTCTGCGCGACGAGCCGCTCGTACGTCTTCTCGGCCATTTCTTTCATCGGCTGCTTATAAGCGGCAAGCTTATAAGCAGCCATCTCAGGCAAATCATCGATGACAGACAACTGGATGCCTTCGATGCCCGCCTGCTCCACATATTCGGCCGCTGCAAGACCGATCGGTCCGTTACAGCAGATCAGGCCCGCGGGCAGCCTGCCCTCCTCTTGAAGCCGACGAAGCAGCGCGGCCGTCTCGGCTTTCACGTTCTTGCCCCACGGAATACGGAACATGCCTCCTTCGCCGTTCAACGCATGAAATGCCTGCTCCCGCTGCCGTTCGCTCGGAATCGTCAACCCTTCGTAGCCGAGGAATGCAATCTCGCCGCCGGAGGTAGCAGTCCGAAGCGCGGCATACAGTACGGCAACGGCATCGCTGCTGTCGATTCCGACCGTATCGGCAATGTCCGTCTCGAACATCTGGTCGAAGATGACCATGTTCATGCCGACGGCCCGCAGCCGGCGGAGCATGTCGAAATCGATGTCCTCGCTCTGCGGCCAGAAGACGACGTTCCGTATGTTTTTCTTGATTAGCCGGTTGAAGAAATCGTCCGTCGCGAACGCTCTGCCAGTGAAATCCTGCTTGAACAGCACCAGCGAGCCGTTCTCCTCCGCCACCTCTTCGAAATGCGACATAAACGAAGCGAAGAACGGATTATGCACCGGCGCGATCAAGGCGATGAGCTCCATGGAGCTGGCATATCCCCCTGCCCGTGCGGATACGGCCGTTCCTTGGCCCTGCACGCTGACGAGGAGCCCATCCTTCTTCAATTCTTCCAGCGCCTTGCGTACCGTTACGCGGCTCAGTTCGTAACGTTCGCACAGCTCATGCTCGGTAGGAAGCAGGCTTCCGCTCTTGAACGTTCCGTTCATGACGAGCCTGACGATTTCGTCCTTCAGTGTCAAATATAATGACATGCCTTCCACGCACTACCTTTCCGTTTGCACAAGTTGCATGCTCGCTCTGCCTGCTGCGGATCTTCCGGCTACTTCTTGATTTCATCCGTGCTGGAGATATGAAAATCCCGAGATAACCGGGCGAATGGTTCGGTTGGTATCTCTCCCTGCGGATTGTGCTGGAAGCTGTCGGTACCTCGCACTTGATAGGCTTTGAAGTTCGGCGAGCGCGAGAGATCGCACTTTACATCGTTGCCCGAGTAACGAATGGTCAGACCGTTCCGCCAGCGGTTAGACGGATTCGCGGGCGAACCGTGGACGATCGCATCGTCGTGCAGCGACAATTGCCCGGCCTTCAGCAGGAGCGAACGCTGCTCCGACTCGTTAAACGTCCCACGCTCCAGCTCCAGTGCGAGCACGGAGTCGCCGGTAATCGTCCTATGCTTGATGAGTCCCGCCTTGTGACTCTTCGGGATGACTTTCATCGCGCCGTTCTCTTCATCCACGTCCGTAAAAGCGAGCCAAACCGTAACCGAATTATGCGGGTGGAGCGGCCAATAATAGGCATCTTGATGCCAGGCAACGGTATCCTTGGACGCAGGCGCTTTGGCGAAGAACTGGGAACCCCACATGAAGAAATTCGGACCGAGAATTCCTTCGACGTAATCGAGAATTCGCGGATGCGTGCAGACGTCGTACAGCCACTTGCTCGACATATGCCATTCCCTTATTGCCATGTGCTTCTCGTCGGACTCCAACAGCTTGACGAGCTCGCCCAGCTCGACGTTCAAAGCCGACATTTCTTCAGGCGTGAATACCGGTTCCAAATCGATTACGTACCCGTTCTCGCTGTAAAAGGCTTTCTGTTCCTCGGATAACAGCTGACGCTCGGACATCCTGACTACCTCCCGATAATTTGTATTAACCAATAATACAAATTCATCATAACGCTCACTGCGCAATCCGGCAAGACTTCTTGGCGAACTCCGCGAAATTTCGAATCCATTTCTGGTAAACGAACAGTTGTTCGAATAAGAGGATGATGCTAATATGGAAAAGATCATAGATTTTCCCATTCTCTCACCAATTTAAGGAGGAGCAAACAAGTGAATGTTTCAAGCGAAGCGTCCAGCGCTTCAACGGATTTAAGCAGCATCAAACGAGGTCCGATCGTCGCGGCGCTGATCATCGGCGCGTTCGTGGCGATTCTGAATGAGACGCTGCTCAACATCGCCTTTCCCGATTTGATGAAGGAATTCAGCATTTCCCCGGCGACCATTCAGTGGTTATCCACGGCATACATGCTCGTTATCGGCGTTCTGGTTCCTGTCACTGCTCTGCTTCAACAATGGTTCACCACGAGGCAAATGTTCTTGACTGCCATGATCCTATTCCTTGTCGGTACCATCATTTGCGGTTCCGCTCCCGTATTCAGCATGCTGCTTGTCGGCCGTGTCGTGCAGGCGCTCGGAACCGGGCTCATGCTTCCCGTCATGATGAACACGATCCTCGTCATCTATCCGCCCGAGAAACGCGGCGGCGCGATGGGCATGATCGGCCTCGTCATCATGTTCGGACCGGCAATCGGACCGACGCTTGCGGGCCTCATCATCGACCAGCTCGACTGGCGCTGGCTGTTCTTCCTGGTTATCCCGCTCGCGGCGTTTTCCGTCGTATTCGCAGCCGTATTCCTGCGCAACGTATCCGATATTACCAAGCCTAAAGTGGACATCTTGTCCATTGTGCTGTCCTCCATCGGCTTTGGCGGTATCGTATACGGCTTCAGCAAAGCAGGCGAAACGTCGTGGTCGGACCCCGAGGTCGTGTGGACGATTACGGTCGGCGGCATCTCCCTTGTGCTGTTCATCATTCGGCAACTGCTCGTCCGCGAGCCGATATTGAATCTTCGGGCGTTCAAATACCCGATGTTCTCGCTCGTCACAGTCATGATGCTCGTCCTTATGATGACACTGTTTTCGACAATGATCTTGCTGCCGCTGTTCCTGCAGACGGCGCTGATGATGACCGCCTTCAAGGCAGGCTTGACACTGATGCCCGGCGGCGTCATCAATGGCATCATGGCACCGATTTCCGGCAAGCTGTTCGATAAGTACGGACCTCGCGTGCTCGTCGTGCCCGGCTTGATTCTCGTGCTGCTGTCCGTCTGGCTCTTCACCGATATCTCGGTCAACACGACCGCCGGTTATGTCGTCACGCTGCACATTATTCTCCTCGTCGGTATTTCGCTCGTCATGATGCCGGCGCAGACAACAGGCCTTAATCAGCTGCCGCGTCATCTGTACCCGCACGGTACGGCGATTCTGAACACGCTGCAGCAAGTAGCCGGCGCAATCGGCACGGCGTTGTTCATCAGCATCATGTCTTCCGGCACGAAGGATTTCATGGCCGAGTCGCCGAACGCGACGCCTGCGGAAGGCTTGGTTGCCGGCCTGCATAATGCGTTCGTCATTGCGCTCTTTATCGGCGTTATTGCGTTGATTCTGGGCTTCTTCATCAAGCGCGTTCAAGCGCCGAAGGAAAAAGAAGAGAAACAAGCGGCTTCATTTTAGCGAGAAACGGCGGTTGTGAGCTCGTAAGTTCCACCCCGTGGACGGCATAACGCTCGCAAGCAACAGAAAATGCACCCTGCAGCTCGTTCGCGGATCCCTTGAAGGGGCGGACGCGAGTCGACGTCAGGGTGCATTTTGCTTGCGATGCGGCTTCAAGGGTTCACGGCGTTTCCGTGCGGAATTTGCGAACGATGTCTGTAACGTATTTGATCATGACCGATGCGCCGCCTATAAAGTAGAGCACAACCAGTGTATAATGCGTTGGATCGATCGTTGTTATCGATAGAATAAAGTTCAGTGGCAGGACATAAAAGACGATATCCTTCAAATAACCGAGAAACGTGGTATCGAAGGAGCCCGACCAGAACGAACGGGCAAATGCAATCACGAAATCGAGAATCATAAAGCCGAATACGCCCCACATGGTATACACGACCCAATCCCCAAGCGTGAGTCCATAATCCATTTATTATCACCACCTTCCTTCACCATATGCCCAGCAATCTGACATGTTGAAAGAAAGTTGAAAATGAACGCAAAAAAGGATAAAAACCGCGCGAACGCGACTTTTATCCTTTTAAATCCAGCTTGTTTCAGTGAGGTTGCTCCGCAGCGTGCTTGCACGTATAGCTAATAAGCTAATAAGGTCAATCCGCTTGGGTTAAGCCCGCCGCTTGCCCACTCTGACCGAGCGGCCTGGAGCGCGGCTTCCAATTGGCTATCGCAACGCCGGCAAGAATCAGGACGCCGCCGCCGATCTGCGCTGCCCGAATCTCATCGCCCAGCACGAAATGGCTGACGACGATTGCGACGAACGGCGGGATATTCATGAACATCGCGCTGACGGACGGACCGACGACCGCAATGCCCCGGTTCCACCAGAAGCCCGCCAAGCCTTGGCCGATGACGGCTACCCCGATGAGCAGCAGCCAATTGAGCGGTTGATGGCTCCAATGCGAGCTGCCGTTCAACGCCTCGAAGCCGACGGTCGGCGACATCAATATCGTCCCGATAACCGTGGAGTAAATCGTGATCTCGTACGAGGTCATGCCCACCGTCAGCTGTCGAATGAAGAGCAGGCTGACGGACAACCCCAGCATGGCAATGAGCAAATAGACGTCTCCGAGCGATATCCCCAGCGATTTTCCGCCGTACAATACAATGCAGACGACGCCGGCGAGCGCAGTAACGGAGCCCGAGAATTTGAGCCACGTGATCGTTTCTTTCAAGAAGATGCGCGACAACAGTGTCGTGGCAATCGGCGACAACGCCACGATCAATGCGGCATTGCCGGCCGTGGAGTGCTTAAGCCCCGTGAAGTAGAACAATTGGTTGACCAACGTTCCCGAGATGCCGGCAAACAGCAGCAGCAGCCATTCCCTCTTCGTCGGACGCCGCATCGTCCCATTGATGAGCGCGACGGAGATCAGGAAGAGCGACATCACGACGAGTCTCGAGAACGACAGCAGTATGGGGGAAAAGTCACGGAGCAGATAGGCGCTGGCGACGTAATTGCCGCCCCAAAGCAGCGAGACGCCCCATAGCTTGCTTATAACAGTACGGTCAGGCATCGTTAGAAAATCCCCTGTCTATCCAAGTTGCGATTATTTGAAAGGCAGCGTTGCGCCGGCTGCCGGCCGCGAGCCGCGGCTCGACCGCAGATAAGACATCACGGTTGCCAGCGCCATTAAGGCTGCCATGAACCAGAATACGGCATGCAAGCCGCTTATAAATCCGTTCAGCGACGATTTGTCTTCCATGCCGACCTGCGTTCCCGAGAAGATCGCCAGCATGGCTTCATGCGGAATGCTGTGGGTGACGATCGGCATCGAGAAGGCGATGCTGAGCATCATGCCCATGTTCGTCGTCAAGGCACGGATGCCGGAAGCCTCGCCGCGGTATTTCGGACCGGCTGCATTCATGATGCTGCTGGAATTCGGCGAATTGAACAAGCCGGAACCGACGCTGATGATCGTCATATAGACGGCCAGATGCCAGAACGGCGTCGACAGACCCGTATCGAGCGCAAGCCCTGCCATACCAAAAATATTCAAGAACAACCCGATCGTTGCAGGCGTTGTTTCGCCATACTTATCGCCTAACAGACCCGCAAGCGGCGAGACGACCAGCATGCCGGCCGCGAGCGGGATGGTCATAATGCCGGCGACGAGCGCATCCTTCTCGAGCGCGCCCTGGAAGTAGAAGATCAGCATGAACATGACGCCCATGCGGGCAATCGCGTTCAAGGTCGCCGATACGATTCCGAAGGAGAACGTCCGGTTCCCGAACAACGGCAGATGAAGCAGCGCGTTCGGATGCCGTTTCTCGATCCGCAAGAACACGGGGAACAGCACAACGAAGAACAGCGCGGACACCCAGACGACCGGGGAGGTCCAGCTTTGAATCGGTCCCCAGGTCAAAGCGATCAGCAGTCCTGTTATGGACAGCACATAAGTAATGGCGCCGCCGCGGTCGAGACCGCCTGCCTTCGGCGCGGCGATTTTATCATCCTTCATCCCGAGCACCTTGTATCCCCACACGACCCCGATAATGCCGAACGGTACGTTGAACCAGAACGTCCATTCCCAGCCGAACGCTTCCGTCAGCCAGCCGCCGAGAACCGGACCGATAATTTGGCCAACGGCGACGACCATGATGTTGATGCCGAGCGCGCGTCCCAGCTCTTCCTTCGGAAACGCATCGGCCACGATCGCCGTGCTGTTAGCCATGATCATGGCCCCGCCGATCCCCTGCAGAATCCGGAAGATAATGAGCAGCGGAGCGTTCTCCGCGAAGCCGGCCGCCAGCGAAACGACGGTAAAGAGCAGCATGCCGACGATATAAATGCGCTTGCGCCCGAAACGGTCAGCCAATGATCCGGCCATGAGCACCATGACGGTTTGGGCAACCATGTAGGACAGCATCACCCACATCGCCTGGAGCAGCGTGGCCTGCAGGCCTTGCAGCAAATCCGGAAGCGCGATAATCAATGTACTGAAATTAAGCGCCGACAACAAAGAGCCGAGGCTCGTTACGGATAAAATCCACCATTTTCTGGAGTCGTTCATGTCGTCCTTCTTCCTCCTAGCCGCGATGCTCCTGCTTAAGCTGGCGCGCACGTTCAAGCCGTTTGTCGAAACCGAGCCGCATCGCCTGCAGCTTCTCCATTTTCTCGTCGATATGGGTAATGATCTTCTGCAGCCGGTCGGCCGCCTCGTCCAGCAGCCGGTCGCGCTCATCCATGTCGGACTCGCCGCGATAGCTCGCTTTGATCGACTCCAGCTCTTCTTCCGCTTGAAGAATGTCGCGAATTTCCTGCAGCGATGCGCCAAGCACCAGCTTCAGCCGCAAAATATGCGAGACGCGCTCCAGCATCTCGTCATTATAGATGCGATGTCCGCCTTCGGTCCGTCCAACATCCGGGAGCAACCCGATCTCCTCATAATAATGGAGCGTTCTCGAGGTAATGCCGAGCCGCTCCGTCACTTCTTCCATCGAATATTTTGCCGAAATCGTCATGCTCCGCAACATCTCCTTCCGTAGTAAATTCGCTCTGCTTTCGTAATCATAACAGAAATTTCAGATTACGTTAACGTTAGTTTAGAAAAAATTAGATGCCCCCTGTCCTTCGCGATTTTGATGAATTGGCGCAGGCCATTCAACGCAAAAACACCCCAAATTCCGGGAGGGGAAACGAATTTCCGCTGCCAGACTATGGAGTGCTGATCTTGAAGCCGTTCGATTGCGATACCAAGACCAATGTCTGCGTCGGTGCCGATGCGGAATAACTCAAATCTTCACCGGCATCAGCTGTTCGTCATCGGATTCGGGCTCCTTGGTCATAAAGTACGCGCAGGTGATCGGAATCGAAATCACCAAGAAAATGCTCAAATAGCCGATTTGATGCCACATGCGCGTAAAATCCCCGCTGGATATGACATCCCGAAAGCCCTGGATGCTGTAGCTCATCGGCAGCCAAGGATGCATCGCCTTCGCCCAGCCGGGCAGCAGCTCGACCGGAAACGTCCCCGCGCTTGACGACAGCTGAAAAATCATGATGAGCAGCACGACGAATCTTCCCGGCTGATCCAGCCATGTGACCAGCGTCTGGACGAGCATCATGAAGGTCAAACCCGTCATGACGGTGAACAGATAGAATAACGGGATACTCTCGACGTGCAGGCCGAATACGAAGACCAATAGCGTGCTTACCGCAAGCGACTGCACGAGGCTCATCAGGCCGAACACCAAGAGTTTGCCGATAAACAATTGAGCGCCCGAAGCTCCGGCCACGCGCGTCCCGCGCGCCGCGTAGATCGTCGTGAAGACAAGCGCGCCCGCGAACAGCGACATCGATATGAAATACGGCGCGATGCCGCCGGCATAAATCTTCACTTTTCGATCGTCCACCGATCGGATCATGACGGGATCCGCAAGCATATGGACGATCGTATCATCGGCCTTTACCGCCGCCGTCTGTTCTGCTGCATCGTTCAGCTTCGTCTCCAGCTTCTCGCTGCCGTCCGCAAGCTTCGGAGCGTTGGCATCCAATTCCGCAGCACCGCCGCTCAGCTGCCGCGCACCGTCTGCGGTTTGATTGATGCCGGCATCCAGCTTCCCTATTCCGCCGGCCAATTCGCCTAAGCCGCCGTTCAGGCGAGAAGCACCTGCTTGGAGCTGCTGACTGCCGGCTGCCAGGCGAGTTACCTCCGAATCGAGCGTATGAATGCCTGTTAACAGTCGCTGTTGTCCGGCTTGTACTTGACCGAATAGATCACCGATCGGCTTGCCTTCGTTTAAATGCTTGGCACCGGCAATGACGGCTTCAACGCCGTCCGCAGCCTTCTTGCCGAGAGCGAGCTGCTCCTTCTGATCAGCGTTAAGCGTTTGCGCCGATTGCGAAACCTCCTTGCTCGCAGCCAGCAGACGTTGAACATCGGCATCATCGGCAAGCTCTGGATGCGCGGCTATAAGGCGTTCTAGATTAGCAACCGTCTCATTAGCGCCTGTTGCCAGTTTGCCGCTTGCCGTTGCCGAGTCGTTAAGTCCGTTTGCCAGCTTCCTGATTCTCGTCTCCGCGTCAGGCAGATCCTTCGATAGCTTGGCCGCATCGGCTTTGGATGAGGTGACGCTATCCAATAAATCGTCAATTCCGGCAGCGGCGGCATCTGCATGCTTCGCTAGTTGATCGGCAGCGGCTTTCAATTGATTCGCCCCGTTAGACAATTCGGCTGCTCCGCTGTTAAGTTCCGCTGCGCCGCTCTTTAGCTGCAACGCCCCTTTTTGAAGCGGTGCGACACCATTCCGAAGCTTGCTCGTTCCGCTTGCGAGCGCGTCCATGTTCACCCGCAGCTTATGAATGCCCTCGCTTAACGAAAGAGCGCCAGCGTTGAGCTCGCCTGCTCCTTTCCCGGCCTCGGTGAATCCTGCGGAGATGGTTTCGAATTGCGACAGCATGCTTCTGGAATACGCTTCGGTCAACGTCTCCGATAGCCGGCTGCGAAGCTCCTTAATCGCATTCTCGCCGATTTGCCCGGCGATGAAATTGTTGAAGCTATTGGTTTCGAAGATGATTTCCGCCTGCTTGGGATGCCCGCTCTCCAGAGATGACGCATCCGCCGAGAAAGAGGGCGGAATCGTAATGGTGCCGTAATATCGGTTCCCTTGCATGCCGCCGGCCGCTTCCTCCGCCGTCACGAAATTCCATGCGAATTCGTCATTGGATCGTAATTCCTTGACGAATTCCTCGCCGAGGTTTCGGGGCTTGCCTTCGAGCTCGGCTCCTTGATCCCGGTTCACCACCGCGATCGGCAGGTTTGCCAGTTTCCCGTACGGATCCCAGGTACCTCGAATCAGGAAGCCGCTGTACAGCAGCGGCACCAAGGCCACGGCTGCAAAGGTGACGATCAGCATCGGTGATCGGATCATATGACGCCATTCGCCTGCGAATACATGAAACCATTTCTTCATCCGCTCGCCCTCCTCTCTGATCGTTTGATCGTTCTTATTGTTCTGTTGGTTTTCCCTTGAATTGCCAAATTATGCAGCCGCTGCGCGATCCATTGCCGATAGAAACGACAGCAAAGACCCGCACAGCGCGTGGCCATACGGGTCTGATCGCATTCGATTCGGATTTTCGGCATGCTCGCTAGCTATGTTCGCGCACCATCTTCATAGCAGCTGAATATCATCGAAACCGACTCGTGGCAAATACCCAGTCTGACCGGAAGACGCGATGCGAATCTGATCGAAATAAGCCAGCCCGCCTCGAGGTCCCTCTTCGTTCGCGCTGCTCGGAATATGCCAGTGGAGCGAGATCACTTCGGTTCCGGCGGGAATGGCAGTCGTCGTGGATGCGCCGTTCGGCTCCGCATACAGCAGTTGATCCGCGGTCGTCACGTGCAGCCGCCTGCCGAATCGCTTTGCCTGTGCGGTTCTTTGTAGAGCCAGCTGCGCCAATCGGCGTACACGCTCATCCGCGTCATGCGCGGCCTCTTCAAGAGCCGCTTTGGCCGAAGCCGATTCTGAAGCCATCCGGCCAAGAGCCATAACGGCATGATAGCGCACCGTTTGGCAGGCGTGTTTCGTAAGCGGAACAAGAAAAGGAACGGCCTGTTCGCCAAGCGCCTCCCATTGGAAAGAGCCGATATAATAGATGCCGTGTTCCTGCATCGGATTCAATGCACACCCGCTTCCGTCAGCGGTAGTTTTCCACTCTGCCGCCAGCGTTGCCGGATTCGGCGGGCTGAAGGCGACGAGCAACTCGCCGCCGGCTGGGATAGGCGATCCTGCCGGCAGGCGATTGGCTGCTGCAAGCCCCGCATCGGTTTGATGAAACTGCCCGGCGATGCAAGCCAGCGTATCGCCGGTCTGCGCGACGTAATAAGGATACCCGCCAGACTTTGCATAATCGATGCCGGTGTCCGGGACAAGGATCGGTCGTCCGGCGCTGATCAAATCCGGATCGCAAATGACATTCGCCTCGAGGATGGCTGCCGCCGTGGAATGGAACCTTGCAGCGATCCCTTTAACCGTATCACCGTTCGCTATCGTTACGATCATCCGCATTCCCCTCTCTGCCTATAAGTATGCGGGCTGCCTTGAATGCGGCACGCTGCCGGATCGATCTTGCACGCCTTCCCCGCCTCGATTGCTAAGTTTGGCCGATGAAGGCTAAGGTACTGCGAAGATTATGCTCGAAAATATGCCGCGCCAGCACCTCGTCGCGGAACCCTCGCTGCACCAGCTTCAAGCCGCCGGCCGCACAAGAAATATGCTGATGCAGCTGATAGAATGCCAGCCGGTCCGCGTCTAGCGAGTCGTCTCTCAGATACCGGTACCAGTCCCCAAAGCGAAGCCGCAGGAAGCTGTGCTCATGCTCGACGTCATAGAAGCTCGCGCCTTCGATGTCGATCAAGCAGAGCTCATTATCATTCTTTACGAGTACATGGTCGGGACCAAGCTCCCCATGAATGAAGCCATACCGCTGCCTTGGCTTGATCCTCTGCTCTAGGTCTTGCATGAGTTGAATCAACTGTTCTTGATGCGCCGCGACCGAGGCAACATGCTGCGCGGCAAATTCCAATTGCCGCAAGGCATTCAACAGCTGGTAACGATGGCAGGGGACAAGCTGATTATCGTTGCTATCGACAGGTCCATATGTCCCGCGCTCCAGGCCATGCATACGCCGAAGGAGATCGGACAGCTGCTCCATCAACGGTTCATTCAGCGGAGAAGAGCCGTCCAAGTAAGCTTCCAGCTTCGGGCCGGCAATGAATTCGACGAACGCATAATCGAAAGGGTATTGCGCCCGGTCCCGATTCATCGCATATAGGGTTGGCGTTCGAATCCCGTTCTGCTGCAGAAAAGCATGATTCGTAGCGAATAGCTCAGCGCCGTAGGAATTCCATAATGGACCGTCGGCATTCTCGATCTCTTCCTGAAAATAATTCTGGCTCAGATCCCACACGTACAGCAGACAAGTAAAGCCATTCGTGAAATCCACCTTGTAGATGACCTTCTGGGCACCGCCGTACAAGCGCTCCGTCATGGCCGGATGGTATCCGGTTCCAAAGGCTTGCCTTGCAAAGCTTGCCAAATCCTGCGGTTGAAGATGAGTTAGATGATTCATAGCATCGCATCGCTCCCGTTCCATTTTATTGCCGGCAATAAGAATGTTAGCGGAAGTTCAACTAAAAATATAGACTGTTTCGGAAAGCGCTGGTATGATGTTGAATTAGGTCTTGATAAAAATGCGCATACAAAAACCTTGGAGCAGCAGCTCCAAGGTTTTTTTGTTGCATCCTGTCATCCATCCATTTTCATCCATAATCACGCTTGCAGTCTCCGTCATTTCGGGTAGATTCGCTCGCCCTTCTCCAGCATATCCACGAATTGCGCAATACGCTTCA
This sequence comes from Paenibacillus sp. J31P316, assembly GCF_056269105.1. NCBI lineage: Bacteria > Bacillati > Bacillota > Bacilli > Caryophanales > Paenibacillaceae > Paenibacillus > Paenibacillus sp. J31P316. The sequence continues at coordinate 197,347 of NZ_JBWDNI010000001.1, forward strand.
TCCGGGTTTCCGCCTTCTTGGCATTATGGATCCTGAAGATCATCGCGTAGCGATTCTGCCTGTCGAGCGCCTCGAAGAATGCGCTAGCCTTCTCGTTCCCGGCCAGCGCCTCCGCAAAATCCGCCGGCAATTCCGATGTGCTCTGAGGCGCATACGCCTTGTCCCACTGGCCGTTTTGCTTCGCCTGCTCGATTGCGCGCAATCCCGCCGGTTTCATCCGATTCTGTTCGATCAACCGCGCTACCTTCTCCACATTCACTTTCGACCATATGCTTCGCGGTCCGCGCGGCGTAAACCGCTGGATCCACAATTCGTCATTGAGCTTCTCCTTCCTGCTGTCGATCCAGCCATAACAGAGGGCGATCTCAAGCGCTTCGTTGTATGTAATCGATGTCAATCCCGAAGCTTTCTTCGCAATTTGCAGCCATACTCCCGCCGAAGCCTCATGATGCCGCTCCAGCCAATCTTCCATTTGCCGCTCGCTCTCGAACAAGAGCATCGGCAGCTCATCTGCAGGACCGGACATTCTCGCACCTCCATTAGCGTAATTTCTCTTCCACCGATTGCATCTTCTGTTCCATCGTCCCTTTCTTGTCTCTCCGGTCATCGATCGTGATCGAGGTCGATACCCGCAGCGCGCCGTTCTCGAACGGGACCTCGTGCATGCGCCGAATGACGGCGAGCAAATCGTCCAGTTCGCCTTCGATAATCGTGCTCATCGGCGTCAACTGATAGCGGATCGACTCTTTTGCTTCCTGCAGGACGTTGATCACGGACGCCACGTAGGCGCCGACGCTTGGCGATTCCGTTCCGAGAGGAACAATCGTTACTTGAACAATAGCCATGCGAATCCCTCCATTTTCGATTATTCATGATGTTAACTATTAGTGACATAAGCTAATGGTTCGTTTTGCGTTTCTTGCCAACCAAATAGAGAATCAGCCATAGGATTGACCCGATCAAGTAAAGCGGCAGCACGAACACGATGAGTGTCGCGAAATCGGCCAAGTCATCCCAGCCGCCGTTGCCGCGATTGACTTCCACGAACAGAATAAGGCAGCCCAGCGCGTAAACGGCGAATGGCCACCATCTTCTCCGCCAACCGGCAGCGAGCAGCACCAGCAGCAAAATCACCCAAAGGATCACATATCCCGGACCATGCATGCGAACCCTTCCTTCCGTATCCAGTCATCCGCATCACGCGGTTAAACATCATTACCCGCCGCTGACTGCATTCCTGATTTCTCTTACGTATCAGCCTCTGTAAGAAGGTATATGCATGAGTAGCCGCGAATAGATGGAGCAAGCTATTGCGATATATTCACACGAAACGCCAGGGACTATAGGTTTGAAAGGAAGGAATACCTATGACGCTTGAACCGAACAGCTTACCGCCTGACTTGCTAGCAGCCTCGCAAAAGATCGCAGCCTCGGTCCTAGTTGCAAAAACCCGGTTCGATCGGCCGATTATCGTGGCGCTTGACGGCGGAAGCGGCGCCGGGAAGACAACGCTGGCGCTCATGGCGGCGCCGCTGGCAGATGCTTCAGTCATCCATTATGACGATTTCTTCGATGCAGCCGTTCCGGAGGAAGAATGGGATCGCTGCCCGGATGAGCAGAAATGTCGCCGCTGCCTGGACTGGAATCGGCTTCGCCGCGAAGTGCTGGAGCCGCTCATGAACGGACGGCCCGCCAGCTATCGTCCTTATTCCTTCGAGACGGAAGACAGACTGGCTCGCGTTGCCGTCACCGTCCGGCCTGCTTCCATCATTCTGCTCGACGGCATCTACAGCGCCCTGCCCGAGCTGAGAGACCTGATCGACTATAAGATATTAATCCGGGTTCCGGACACGATTAGGCACCAGCGGCATAATGAGCGCGAGAACAGCGAAGATATCGAGTGGCATCGCCGCTGGGATCCCTCCGAAGCTTATTATTTCTCGCAGCTATGTCCGCCTTCCTCCTACAATCTCGTAATCGATCTCTAACGATCTCGCAGATGGCGCATTTCAGTTCAGATCGTTCTTCGCAACCATCATACGCAGGACGTTCGAGACCGTTTGACGCAAATTCGACTCGCCCTGCTTCAATGCTTCTTCCAGCGTCATCGGGCTCGACGTGATGCTGAACGCCGCTTGCAAGCCTCCCCCATACAACTCCTCGTAGCCCGGCTGCAGGCTGCCCGCGAAAGCGAGCACCGGCACGCCGGCGCGCTTCGCATGCCTGGCAATGCCCGCGATGACTTTCCCGTTCGGCGTCTGGCCGTCGATTCGGCCTTCCCCCGTCAAGACATAATCCGCTCCCTTCACATGCGCATCGAAGCCCACCGCGTTCAAGACGAGTTCGATGCCCGGCTCCAGCTTGCCGCCGCACAGCATCAATGCGGCTCCGAGCCCTCCTGCCGCACCGGCCCCGGCGATATCATGCAGACGAAGACCGGCGGTCTCTTCGATGCGGTCCGCGAAGTGCGTCAGCGCCGCATCCAATTGTTTCGCCATCTCCGGCGTCGCGCCTTTCTGCGGACCGAACACATGCGACGCGCCGCGCGGACCGACCAGCGGATTCGTCACGTCGCAAGCGACGGATATGCCGATCGACTTCAAGCGCGGGTCCATGCCCGTCAGGTCGATGACCGCAACACGATGCAGCTCGCCGCCTCCGCGTCCGATGGACTGACCGCTTCCATCCAGCAGTCGGACGCCAAGCGCCTGCAGCATGCCTGCGCCGCAGTCGTTCGTGGCGCTTCCGCCGATCGTTACGATCAGCTGCCTTACGGAACCGCTCTCCAGCGCAAGGCGAATCAGCTCCCCGGTCCCGTACGTGGTCGTCAGCAGCGGATTCCGAACCGGCGCAGGGACCAGCTGCAGACCGCTTGCTTGCGCCATCTCCACGATCGCCGTTCTGCCGTCGCCCGATAGGCCGAATCGCGCAGCGACCGGATCGCCGATCGGCCCTGTCACCTCCGCCTCAATCAAGCGGCCGTCCAAAGCGTTCGCCAGCAGCTCCAGCGTGCCCTCCCCGCCGTCGCCGACCGGCAGCTCGACAATCTCGACCTCGCTGCCGCGGATTATCTCCGTTATTGCTTCCCGCATTATGGCAGCCACGCGCGAGGCACTCATGCTTTCCTTGAATGAATCCGGCGCCAACACGAATTTCAATCGTATCCCGCTCCTCTCCCAATCGCTTCAACCCTGGTCGATCCATCCAGTATTTGCATATTGTACCGCTATCCGGGCATCCTAATTCCCAAATCAAGGGATCGGAGGACTGCGTATGATCGAACAAATCCGCAAGCAGCTGCAAAATCCGTCCGATTTGTTCAGCGATACCCTGAATAACGGCATTATTCAAATGGAGGTCTGTTATTTTCCGTCGCTGTGCGACCCGACGCTGATTAAAGACGGATTGCTCGTCCCGTTCTCCTATCGTTTCGATCTTAACGTCTTCAACCGCATGATAGAAGCGGATCCTTGCTTTTCCGAGGTCGACGAGCCCGCGCTGTGGACGAATCTGCTGCTGAAGGGCACGCTGCTGTTCAAGATCGAAGATAAAGTTTACCGCTTCGACGTGCAGCGCAAGCTGTTCGACAGGCCCGACGAAGTTCAGATCGAATCCACGCTGCAGGGGCCGCAGTCCGCGATGACGGAAGATCTCGACATGAACGTCAGCTTGGTCCGCTTGCGCTACAACGAGCCGACGCTCTGCGTGGAGCAGCATGTGCTCGGCGAAGTCTCGAAGTCCCGCGTCATGCTGCTCTACGATACCGAGCTCGTGAATCGCGACGTGCTCGAGCTGATTAACGACCGATTGTCCAAAGTCAAAGTCAAAACGCTGCGCGCCATGGGGCAGCTGTTGAAGGAGCTGTCCGGCAGACGCCACAAGCTATTTCCCATTATACTCCAAACGGAGCGTCCCGACCGCATCGCGACGATGCTGGAACGCGGCAAAGTCGCGCTGCTATTGGACGGCAGCCGTTTCGGCCTTATACTCCCCGTTCGGATGTTCGAATTCATGCATGCGATGGACGATGATTACGAGTTTCATTGGATGAGCAAGATGCTGCTCCTCATGCGCTACATCGCCATGGTGCTGACGATCACGCTGCCGGCCGCGTACATCGCGATCGTCTCCTACAATCCGGAGGTATTGCGCGTTCAATTGACGCTTTCCATCGCCGGCAGCCGCGTCGTCGTTCCTTACCCTTCGTTCATCGAGGTGTTCCTCATGCTCTTCATGATCGAGGCGCTCATCGAGGCCAGCTTAAGGCTGCCGCGTTCCATCGGTTCCACGGCGACGACCGTAGGCGGTTTGATTCTCGGCCAATCCATTCAGCAAGCCGGACTCGTAAGCAGCATCATGATCATCGTAACCTCCGTCGTCGCGATTTCGAACTTCGTCATTCCGAATAACGGCTTCGGCTACTCGATTCGATTCATCAAGTATATCTTCGTCGTCGTCGCGATCTTCTATGGATTGCTCGGCGTCGTCGTGACGTTCTTCTGCCTGATCGTATACTGGTGCAATTTGCGAAGCTTTGGCCAGCCTTACCTGGCCGTGTACGTACCGAAGAACGAAGCACGGAGACATCATGCTGCGAAAGGCGGGCGATCGTCATGATCCGATACTTCTACTATCACGTGTTCTACGTCGGCATGATCAACATCATGATGTTCGTTCCGATCCTGCTGATCAGGGATCGCTTCCATGGCGCAGTAGCCGGCATGCTGGTCGCCATTGCAATCAGCTCCGTCATGTCGCTGGTGACGATGGCCTGCTTCGAACGCTTTCCGGGACTCGGATTACCCGAAATAAGCGATCTGTTCCTCCCCAGGTGGTTGACGAAAATCAATATCCTGATCGCCGCCTTACTCATCTGGCTTCCATCGGGTATTATCGTCATCTACTCGTATGCCGAGACGGCTAGGATGTTCTTCTATCCGGACATGCCTCCTTTGGTCAATCTGTTCCTGCTCGCCAGCGCTGCCGTCTGGGCCAGCAGCCGATCGACGCGGACCGTGCAATTCATTCAGGAAATCGTGATGGTGCTCATCTCTCCGCTCATCATCCTGTTTCTTCTCAAGGCAGTAACCAATGAGAACATGGACTGGAATGCCATTCGCTACGTGGCCGGCTATGTCAGCGCGCCGCCGTCCTTCATTACGGTCGCCGCGTCGACCTTCCTGTTCTCGGGCTATATGTGCGTCGTCCTATTCAATCGCATGCATGCCGAGGGGTTCAAATTCCGTTACCGATGGGTCGTGCCGCTGTTCGGCAGCTTATTCCTGGCCGTAACCTTCTTCGTGCCGATCGGCTTTCACGGTACGGTCGGCGTGGAGGATTACGTCTTTCTTTGGACGATGACGGCCGATTCCATGGCGCTGGACTATGGCTTTATTAATCGCGTGCTGTATATCTTCCTCCTGATGTTCACGGGCATCTCGCTGTTATATGTCATGAACACCTGGCATACGGCGATCCAATTCGTCCGATATACGATGAATCGCTATAAAGGCGTGGAAGAGGATCCCGTATCCCGCGTTAACATTTGGTTTTCGATCGGAATCGGAGTCGTGGCTTTCGTCTATATGTATTTCATGTCGACGGAAGACAACCAGTGGATGTCGGAGATCTGGATCGTCTCGCGCTTTTTCTTCGAAATCCTGACGGTGTTCATGATGCTTTACTTCGTGTGGCGGCAAAAGAAATCAAGGTCGAAAACAATGCCGAGAGCCGAATCGCAGCCCGCGGCCGTAGGGAAGGTCGGCGAATGAAGAGAATCGCTGCAATCTCGCTGATGCTGAGCTGCCTCGCGTTCACGAGCGGCTGCGGCTTCAAGGATATCGATAAACGGTTCTTCGTCGTGGCGATGGGCGTGGATTGGACCGGCAAGAAGGATACGCCGTACGAAGTCACGCTCCGTCTGGCCATTCCCGCCTCCAAGATCGGAGAGGGCTTAGCGGAGAGCCAAGTGGAGCATCTGGCGGCACCCAGTATCGCGGAAGCCGTCCGCAATCTGAAGTCGCATGTCGACAAGGAGCTCGACTTCGGACAATGCCGCATATTCCTATTCGGCGATGAACTCATCAAGCACTCCATGGACGAGCCGCTCAATTGGATGAGCCGGAGACGCGATATTCAGTTAATCTCCTACACGGCCGTAGCGAAGCCTAACGCGCTGTCGGTCTTAAAATCCAACCCGACGACGGAACGCATCGCCGGCAACGCCTTCTTCCTCACGTTCGGCAAGGAAGGCACGGTCTCGCCGTATACGGTGACGGAGTACTTGTTCGACAGCTTCCGGCGCTTCAAGGAAAAGGGATTGGATCCTTATTTTCCGACGATCCGATTCGACGGAGACTCTTATGTCGTGGAGAATCTATCTCTGCTTAATAAGACGAAGGAACAGCTCGTGCTGAACCGCGCCGATACCATCCTTTACAATTTGAGCGCCAATGCGTTTGCCAAATCGGGGATCGCCATCAATTATGAAGGCAAACGGCTCGTCCTCTATATTTCGCATGCGTCGAGGCATGTTACCATCACGAAGGATCCGATCCCTACGGTCAAGCTTCGGCTCAAAATGACGGGCATCGTCGAGCAAAGCGCGGTCGTCCTGTTGAACCGCAACATTCCCGACGTTCAGCGCAAGCTGGAAGCCAAATTCAACAGCACGACGGAGAAGCTGCTGTATAAAATAAGAAATGCAGGCGTCGACCCTTACGGGTTCGGCCTGCATTACTTGGGGCAATATTTCGGCAACGAGCAAGACTGGAAGCACTGGCAGGAAGTTTATCCGCAAGTGAAATTCGAAGTCAGCTCGCGCGTGGTCATTGAAAGCACGGGTCTCGTCCGTTGATTACAGCGTGGACAGCAGATGGCCGTACCCTTGCGCTTCCATCTCGGCTTTCGGGATGAAGCGCAGCGCGGCCGAATTGATGCAATAGCGAAGCTTCGTCGGGCCCGGTCCGTCATTGAATACGTGGCCCAGATGCGAATCGGCATCCCTGCTGCGTACTTCCGTGCGGATCATGCCGTGCGTGAAGTCGGATTTCTCCTTGACGTTCGCGTTCACGATCGGCTTCGTGAAGCTCGGCCAGCCGCAGTTCGAATCGAATTTGTCCGTCGAACTGAAGAGCGGCTCGCCCGAAACGATGTCTACATAGATGCCTTCCCCGTTGAAATCCCAATATTCGCCCGTGAACGGCGCTTCCGTACCGTTGTTCTGGGTGACTTCGAATTGCGCTGGCGTCAGTTGAGCCCGGCGCGCTTCGCGGTCCTGCCGCGTATTCCAATGCTCGGCGATGAAAGCATCGCGTCCCGAGCCTTTGCGGTACATTTTGTAACGGAGCGGATTCTTGTGGTGATAGTCCTGATGGTAATCCTCGGCCGGATAAAATTCCGTTGCCGGGGTAATCTCCGTCACGATCGGCTTGTCGAAACGGCCGCTCTGTTGAAGCTCTTCCTTCGAGCGTTCGGCTGCGGCACGCTGCTCTTCGCCATAGGTAAAGATCGCGCTGCGATACGAATCGCCGCGATCATGGAACTGACCGCCTGCATCCGTCGGGTCGATTTGCCGCCAGAACGTTTCAAGCAGCTTCTCGTAGGGATAGATCGCGGGATCGAACGTGATTTGGACCGCCTCCGCATGTCCCGTCGTATCCGTGCACACTTCTTTGTAAGTAGGATTGACCGTATGTCCGCCCATATAACCGGAGACGACGGCATGGATGCCGGGCTGCTCCTCGAACGGGGTTACCATGCACCAAAAACAGCCGCCGGCGAAAGCCGCCTTAGCCAGCTGCGAGTCGGAATGACGCGATGAATCTGTCATGCTATTATTCATACGTGGACACGTCCTTTCTTTCGCTTGACTCCTGCTATTATCATAACAGAGATCGGTTTTCTATTCCAAATGACGCCGTTCGACAAGACAAGCGTTTACAAATTAAAAATTTCTCACGTAATTCTCATAAAGTCGAATTTGGCCTTAAATGCCTTGTTTATTATCCTCATACGCCAAAAACCCCCTGTTTCATCTGTGCTATAGTGTTGAAAGACAAATGGCACCTTGAAGAGCTGGAGGGAAAGACATGAAAGTTTCCAAACAACGTTTACTCAAAAGCATCCTAAATGTGAGTCTTTGCGCCGCGATCGGCATGACAGCCGTCGTCGTCGGAACGGCAGCAACCGCAGAAGCAGCAACCGCAAAATCCAAAGAATTGATCGACTATGGCGAACAATACATAGGCACCCCGTATCTCTATGGTGCAGTCCCTTATATGACGAACGCATTCGACTGCTCTTCGTTCACGCAATATGTATACGATAATTTCAACATTACCCTGCCCCGCACCTCGCTCGACCAGGCGTTGAAAGGACAGAAGGTCGCGAAAGGCTATCTCAGCATGGGCGATCTCGTCTTCTTCAAAACGAACGGATACAGCATCAGCCATGTGGCCATCTACGCCGGCAACAATAAAATTTTGCACAGCGCCAACGACGGCGTCGAAATTTCCGATCTAAGCTCCAGCTACTGGAAGAAGAATTACGTTACGGCACGGCGCGTACTCAATTAACAGGATAAGAGCCGGATATGCGAGGCAGCAGCCTCTGCGTATCCGGCTCTTTTGTGCGTTATACCCGGAATAACCCGTGTCCGTCCATCTTCACGATCGGAGCGAGGTCTTCCATCAAACCGTCATTGTCCGAACGCAATGCCACGTCGATCAGCCAGCGCGTGAATCCGGCTACGTTCATCGTCTCCAGCTCGTGCAGGCTGTAAAACCCTGCCATATCCACTTCGACGCCGTCCGGCTCCGGCTCCCCGCCGACGTAATCCATCGCGAACGCGATGTAGACGTTATGGATGTTGCGCGGCAGATCGCGCAATGCCACGATTCCGCGAACTTCCGCATCCACGCCCGTCTCTTCCTTGACTTCGCGCTTGATCGAATCATGAATCATTTCGAGCTGCTCGATATAACCGCCCGGATTCGTCCAATACCCTTTGCCCGGCTCCTGGGCTCTGCGCACGAGCAGCACTTTCTCGTCCCGCAGCACGAGCGCGCCGACGCCGATGCTGTAATTGCCCCAATGCACGAAGCTGCAGCCGTCGGCGGTGCACGCTTTCCGCATCGTTCCGTCCACGTCGCGAATTGCCAGCGGCGCTCCGCACGACATACAATAATTGATCTCCATTTTGCTTCACCCGATCTGTCCGATATGATGTCCTTGCTGGTAGAAGTGCTTCGACTAGATCATAGCGCTTATCGGGCACTCCGTACAACTCTAAATATCGGACCGATCGGATTCGGCCGGCAAGACTCGCTCGCTTGCTATTGCTGTTTCACCGTCACGTTGAACGTGCGGACGTCGCCGTATCCGTTGTTGCTGATGACCGCGGTCAGCGTCACGCCCGCATCGCCTTTACCATGCGCCGGACGGTGAATCGACGAGCCGTTATTCGAAACGACGCCCGAATTGTTCGAATACCAGACGATCGTGCTGCCATAGTATCCTTTCGTCGGCAGTCCGAGCGGCTGCGTGACGCTTGAAGAGCTGTCATTGCCTTTATAGGAGATAGCAAGATCGGCTTTGTCGGCGGCGACTCTCTCTTGATTGTTGAATTCAGGCTTGATCGTCAAGATAAATACTTTCACGTCGCTCGCCGAACCGCTGTTGATGATGGCCGTCAGGATGACGAAAGCGTCGCCGCTGCCGTTAGCCGGGCGATGAATCGTCTTGCCGTCCGAGGAAAGCACGCCCGGTACGCTGGAGTTCCACGTGATCTTGGAACCGTTCACCCCTCTGGACGGCAGTCCGTCAACCGGCCGCGTCACGCGTCCCGCGGAATCCGATCCGCCGAAATCGATCGCAAGCGCCGCTTTATCGGCCGCTACGCGCTGCGGATCCGGCATTTGCTGCTTCACCGTCACCGGGAAGATCTTGATGTCCGTGGAGGACCCGGATTGGATAATGGCCGTGAAGACGACGTAGGCGTCTCCGCTGCCGTTGCCCGGGCGATTGACGCCGCGTCCGTCGTTCGAGATGACGTTCGGCGACGAGGACGTCCACTTGATCGCGGAACCGTTCGCTCCTTTCGTCGGAAGCGATTTGAACGGCTGCGTCACGCTGCCTGCGTTGTCGGAGCCGCCGAAGCCGATCGCGAGCGCGGCTTTGTCTTTCGCGACGCGCTCGCTGTCGGAGAGCTGCGGATAGACGCCTTTGACGACGATGCGGAACGTTCTGCTGGCAGTGGCGTTATTGAATTTCAAGGAAGCGGTCAAGTCTACCGCTACATCGGACTGCGTCGGCCGGTGGATCGTCAGCCCGTCATTCGAAATGACCTGCGGATTGCTGGACGTCCAGTTGATGGCCGAGCCGTTCTTGCCCTTGCTTGGCAGGATGACCGGGAGCGTAACGTTGTTCGTCGAGTCGCCGCCAAGGAACTGAATGGCCAGCGCGTTCTTGTCATCCGTCACTTTCTTGCTGCTCTGATCGTTCGTGTTCGTACCCGCTGCGCATTGCGCTTTGAATTGCGCGATCAGGTTCTTCAACAGTGCCTTCGTCTGATCGCTCTTGGTCTTCTGAAGCACTTGATTAAGCAAAATGACGGTCACGTTGCAGGATGCTTGCTGACGCTTGAAATCGTTCGAGCTTTTATTGTTGCCGTTCCCTTGTGCATAGGCTGCCGTGCTGCTTAACGCAAACAGAGATAGGACGAGCATGATGATTGCCCATTTCTTCATGATTCTCTCTCCTCTTCTGAATTGGATTTTTGGAGAAGCTTTGATCCAGAGCCGGTCAGCTTCGCTGGGCGCACGAGCAAGTGGTGAGATACTTAGTGCCATTAATTGATTGGCGCGGCGACGATCTCGTTCTCCTTATCAACTTAAACGGGCTTTCCCGGCTAATAGTTGCGGTCATTTTTCCTAAATGAACAAAAAAAATCCGCCGGTTTGGCGGATTTTATTAATGACATTAATTAACTGCGAATTAGACCGCGAACACATGATTGCCGATTTTTGTCGTTACTTTGCGCGATAGAATCCATTTGGACTTCGCCGTTGTCGGGTTGTAATAATAAAGCGCGTTAAATGTCGGATCCCAGCCGCGGACGGCATCCTTCGCCGCGAGGAAGGCGCTGTTGTTCGGCAGCAGCCAGTATTGCCCGTCCGCAACGGCAGAGAACGCGAGCGGCGCCATGATGACGTCCGTCAACGTCTTCGGGAAGAGCGGGGACTGGAGGCGGTTCATGACGACGGCGCCGACGGCCACCTGTCCTTTATAAGCCTCGCCTCTGGCTTCGGAATAAATGATCCGCGCCAGCTTCGACATCTCGGGCTTGTTGACGGTCAGCTTCTTCAGCTTGGACCATGTGGCGGGTCCGGCCATGCCGTCCGCTGCCAGCCCGTGCTCCTTCTGGAATTTCGTGACGGCGGTGCGCGTGATGATGCCGTATGTCGTCGTGATCGTGCCTTTGAAATAACCGAGCGTTTGCAGTCTGAACTGCAGGTCCGCCACGTCGCCGCCCTGGCTGCCCGACTTCAGCGTCGGCGGGGAAGCCGCCATTGCGGGGCTGCCGAAGCTAAGCATAGAGCTGCCCGCGATCAGCATGCCGGCGAATAAGGCGGTCAATCGTTTGTGTCTGTTCATGAAGCCTGAATCCCTCCAAACATGATTATGGAGGTTGATCATAGCATGAAATCCAGGCTTCATGGCCGATTAAGGGGGTTTTCTAATGATTTTAAAACTTTCTCATTTGACAGGAATTCCGAAGGTTATACCGTACTTCTGCGCAACAGCGCATAAGAGATGCCGGACAGCACGATGGATACGGGCAGCAGCATCAAGCCTACCTCGAAGGCCGAACGTCCGTCGAAAAAGTCATGGATTCCTTTCCACCATTCCAAATAGATGATGGCATAGACGAGAAGCGTCCCGATCATAAGCGACGCGATCGCCGCCGAATACATACCGGCTTTACCGAAGCGGCGGAACAGGCTGGAGATGGCAAAGCCGAGCATATACATGAACAGCAGCACCGATGCGAACACGACCAACTGCTCAAAGACGTTGCCGTCGGTAACATAAGGCAGATGGAAGAAATACAGACTGACGGCCCAGCCGTCCGAAGCGTCCTCGATGGAAGACAGCAGCGTCAGCAAGATGCCCGTAAAGAGGCTCACTGCCCCGATCATCAACATGGAGCCGGAATAGTAATCGCGGCGCCTTATGCTGAACCCGAGCGCAAACGAAAATGTATGATGAACCGATACGATGCCGCTGACCAACATATAAACGAAGATCGAAGTTATGCCTCCGGTAACGAGCTGATCCTCCTGAATCGTTCCGGCGATGAACAGATTGATTACGAAGCTGCTGAGCACGATGCACCAAGGCAGATAAAACCAGGACAAGCGATCCTTCATATGCATGCGTACGACGCTTTTAACCGATGAATTCATAGGTTAGCCCCCTTCTGTTCCGGTGCCCGATTCGTCAAATAGACGATTAGCTGCTGTATCGTTACCGGCATAAATTGCAGTCCTAGCGCTTCGGCCTGCTTCTGATCCGTGGCGCCCAGACGTTCGAACACCGTGACCGCGCGGCTGCCGCCGAGCGCTTCTTGATGGATGACCGGCTTGCCCGCCGCATAGGACTCGATCTTCGCCGCGGGTCCCGTAACCGTATATGCTCTTCCGCGGAGGGAATCCGCCTCTTCGTCGAGCAGAATTTGTCCGCCGTCGATGACGATCACATGCTCCAGCAGCTTGCTGACCTCGTCGATCAGATGCGTCGAGAGAATGACGGTCCGCGGAAATTCGGCGTAGTCTTCCATCAGCCGCTCGTAGAATATGTTCCGCGCAACGGCGTCCAAGCCGAGATATGGCTCGTCGAATATCGTCAGCGGAGCCCGGCTGGCAAGCCCGATAATAATGCCTACGGAAGACAGCATGCCGCGGGAAAGCTTCTTCATCCGGCGTTTGAGCGGCAGATTGAAATCGGTCAAGAGACGTTTGGCGAATTCGCCGTCCCAATTCGGGAACATCATCGCCGCGGTGCTGAGCACGTCCATGACGCGGAAGGTATCGGGATATTTCTGGCTTTCTTTAATAAAGCAGGTCTGGCGCAGCACATGTTCGTTCTCGTACGGCTCTTGGCCGAATACGAGCAGCTCGCCGCCCGATGCGAACAGCTGCGCAGTAATCAGATGCATGATCGTCGTCTTCCCTGCTCCGTTGCGGCCCAGCAGACCGTAGATTTTATCCGGCTCGATCGTGAAGCTCACGTTATTGACGGCCGTGAAGCTGCCGTATGTCTTCGTCAGCCGCTTGGCTTCTACAATTGCGTTCATGCCTGGCTCCCCCTCTCGCGAATCATGTCCGTCAGCTGGTCGCTCGTAATCCCGAGCTTCTCCGCTTCCCGAATCATCGTCACGACGTATTGTTCGACAAACTGTTCCTTGCGCTTCTCCATCAGCTTCACCTTCGCCCCGGATGATACGAACATGCCGATCCCTCGCTTCTTGTACAGAATTTCTTGATCCACCAACAAATTAACGCCTTTTGCTGCCGTCGCCGGATTAATGCCGTAGAAGGAAGCGAACTGATTCGTGGAAGGCACTTGAGACTCTTCCGGCAATCCGCCTTCCAAAATATCGTCCTCGATTCGTTCGGCGATTTGCACGAAGATGGGACGGCTGTCATCGATTTGATTTCCCATCGCTACACCACCATATTGGTTAGTTACTCATGTAACTAACTATATAAGCAATGAAGCTCCATGTCAACAAGAAACCTCAACTATCCGCATCCGCCTTTCTCTTCGATCGATCAGGTCCGCGTCTGGAGGCCGCGATAATCGAACGCGCGTTCTTTTCCAGGATTTACTTTGTCCGGCCGCTGCACTAGAATGGACTACACGGAGGTGCATATCGACATGAATATTCTCAAGGTCAAGGACCGGCAGGAGCTGGACCGGAGAACGCCGACGATGCCATGGTATATCGAGAAATTCATTAACTTTAAGCTCCCGGATCTCTCCCCTTCTTCCCTGTTGGAATACGTACGGGATTACGACGCCTTCCTCTCCTGGCTTCTGGCCGAAGGGCTGGCCGCAGGACCCGCGGTCCGCGACGTGAAGCTGGATGAATTGGAGAAGCTTCATATGGACAGCATCGATGCGTTCCGCATGTTCCTCGCCACCCGGCCGGAGTCGAGCAACAGCCGGACGACCATCTCGCGCAAGCTGTCATCGCTGCGCTCGCTGTTTCATTATTTGAGCCAGATCGCCGAAGATGAAGAGTTCTATCCGCTGCTGAAGCGCAACGTGATGGCGAAGGTATCGGTCAAACGAACCTCCAAGCCCAAGGATACGGCCGCCAAGCTCGAAGGCAAGCTGCTGCAGGAGCAGGAAATCGAGGAATTCATTCGCTATATCAACGAGGATTACGGCATGGAGGTCGCGGATAACAAGCAAGCCTCCTATTCCTATGCGAACAACCGGACGCGGGATACGTCCATCGTCAGCCTGATTCTGAATTCCGGGCTGCGCGTATCCGAGCTGATCAATATGAACGTGGACGACTTGGATTTGAAGAAACAGCTGCTCTACGTGTACCGGAAAGGCAAGAACGACGAGACGTTCAAGACGCCCGTCTATTTCCGTCAAGACGCGCTGCGGGATTTGCAGCATTACCTGACGCTCCGGGACACGCAATACAAGGCGCCCAAGCGAGAGAAAGCGCTGTTCCTTGCGATCGCGAACGGCAAGAACGAAGGCTCTCGCATGACGAAGCGCGCGATTCAGGCGATGGTTCTCAAATACGCCAGACGATTCGGCAAGCCGTATCTGTCCGTGCATAAGCTGCGGCATTCGTTCGCGACCGATTACTATCTGCGTAACGATCTCTACAAGACGCAGGAGCAGCTTGGCCATGCTTCGCCGGAGACGACGCAAATCTATGCGCATCTGACGGATAAGACGATGTCCGAAGCGATCGACCGTCCGAAGGAAGCGTAACGCAACCCGCAACAAAAAACCCCGGTCCTTAGCGGCCGGGGCTTTGTTGCATGTGCAGAAGTTTAGAGGCGGACAGATGTCGACGGTTGGGAAATGTGAAACGGATTAGCGCAGAGAAAAGTAAATCTCCGTCTCCAGCAGCGACTCGTCCTCCTGCCAATGGCCGTAGACTTCGAGAAGCGGCTTGCGGCATTCGCGGCCGGACGCTTGAACGGCCTCGACCAGCGCATCATAAGTACGGCCTAGTCCGTCATAAGGACCTCGATGCACGCAATAGGCGTATTCGTTCAATGAGAGTGTCTTTGCCGCCAGGTTGGGAACGGTGCTGCCTTCGCGAAGAAGCGGGCGTTCAGGATCAAGCTCCTGGTCAAGTTCAGTATCAAGATCAAGCTCAGTCTCATGATCAAGTTCAAGTTCAGGTTCAAGATGAAGCCCACGTTCAAGCTCGCGTTCGAACTCCAGCTCTACGCCGGCGAAGACGGAACCGTCTTCACCATAAATCACGTGGTTGAGCCCGCGGTTCGGGAGTGCTTGACTCCGAATTTCCGACCAGACATGCCCTAGCAGTTCCATGATGATGGCTCCGTATGCTTCGCCGGGACGTTGCTGCCTCGATAAGCCATAAAGCGTGACGTTGAACGGTTCCTCTGCGATTCTCCATTGCAGTTCCATGCCGATCGCCTCCATCATTTCATCTCAAAAAGCCGCGTACGTATGCTTTCGCGCGAATCCCGATCACTGCCGACTACGGACGAGCGTTCAGCCAGCTTCGAACGGCCGCGCAGGCATCCGTCAGCGCGATCCGTTCGGCAGCGCCTTCGCTTCCCCGTATCTTCCATTCGACTTCGCCTTCGGCAATTCCTTTGCCAACGACGATTCGGATCGGAATGCCGATCAGGTCGGCGTCTTTCAGCTTGACGCCAAGCCGCTCGCCGCGATCGTCGAGCAGCGCGTCGATGCCCGCTGCCCGAAGCTCGTCATACAGCCGGTTCGCTGCCGCCGTCTGCGCTTCGTCCTGCAGGGAGACCGGAATGACATGCACCTTGAACGGCGCGAGCTCGGCCGGCCAGATCATTCCGTTCTCGTCGTGATGCTGTTCGATGACGGCGGACAGGAGCCGCGTGACTCCGATACCGTAGCAGCCCATTATGATCGGCTGGCTTTCGCCTTCGGCGTCCACGAATCCGGCACCGAGCTTCTCGCTGTATTTCGTGCCCAGCTTGAACACATGGCCGATCTCGATGCCTCGGATAATACGGAGCTTCCCTTCCTCGCAGTTCGGGCACGCCTCGTCTTCCGCAACATTGCGGAAATCCCCGACCGCTGCCAGCGAGAAATCTCTGCCCGGCACGACATGCCGCACATGATAATCCGTCTCGTTCGCTCCGGCAACGCCATGCCGCATAACGGTTACTTCTTCATCGACGAGCAGCGGAATCTCCAGGCCGATCGGACCGGCAAAGCCGGTGCTTGCGCCCGTAATCACGCGTACCGTCTCGCTGTCGGCAAGCTCTAGCTCAACGGCATCGAGCGCGTTCTTCAATTTCGTCTCATTGAGCGTGCGATCGCCTCGGACGAGCACCGCGGCAGGCTTGCCGTCCGCCATGTAGATCAGCGTCTTGATCAACTCGTCGCCGCGAATGCCGAGCGCCGCAACCAAATCCTCGATGCTGCGCAAGCTTGGCGTATGGAATTTCTCCGCCTCTGCCACGGCGTCCACGGCCGCCGTTTCCTTATTGCCTCCCGAAGCCGATCGCCCGGATGCTTTCTCCATATTGGCCGCGTAGTCGCAATGGCAGCATGTCACGACATCATCCTCGCCTGACTCGGCAATGGCCATGAATTCGTGCGTGCCGCCTTCTCCGCCTATGGCGCCCGCGTCGGCTTCCACCGCTCGGAACGCGAGTCCGCTGCGCTCGAATATCCGGTGGTACGCTTCGTACATCGCGCGATAAGCGGTATCGAGGTCTTCCCAATTGGCCGCGAACGAGTAAGCGTCTTTCATGACGAACTCCCTGCAGCGCAGCAGGCCGAACCGAGGCCGGCGCTCGTCGCGGAATTTCGTCTGAATTTGGAACAGCGTCACCGGCAGCTTCCGGTACGTCGAAATCTCTTGACCGACCAGCTCCGTTATGACCTCTTCATGCGTAGGCCCGAGCACGAATTCCCGATCGCCGCGGTCGCGCAAGCGAACCAGCTCCGGACCGTACACCTCGTACCGGCCCGACTTGCGCCAGAGGTCGGCCGGCTGGAGCGCCGGCAGCAAAACCTCCTGCGCCGCCGTTCGTTCCATCTCCTCGCGGACGATCTGTTCCACGTTGCGCAGGACGCGTCTGCCGAGCGGCAGGAACGAGTAAACCCCCGCGGACAACTGGCGGATGAATCCGCCCCTGACCAGCAATTGATGACTGACGGCCTCCGCATCGGCCGGCGTCTCGCGCATCGTAGGCGCCAATAACGATTGTTGTCGCATATCCATTTCTCCTCTTTGACTTCAAATGAGCTGACGATTCCGAGCAAACAAAAACACGCACCCATCCCTGGTTAAGGGACGAGTGCGTGCTCGTGGTACCACCCCAAATTCAGCCGGACGCGGCAAATCCCGCCGCTCGGCGCTCTGGTTCGGATAACGGGGATCTCCCGGCTGCAAATACTCGGATTTCCTTGCAGCGACTACAAGGCGGGGCCAATCAGCGTCTGCGGGAAGCTTCTCAGCCGGCGGGCTCCCTCTCTGTTCGCAGCGATTGCTGAATGGCATGTCCTTGATAACGGTCGTTTGATGATTGGTTCTAAAAATACAACAGAAGCCTCATGCCTGTCAAGTGATGCTTCGCCATGCTAGCTTTCGTTCTTCATTGTGTATGTTGAAGCGCGGGCGTTATGAACGTTCGCTAAGCTGCGCGAGGTATTTCTTCGGTGCCCGCACCACGTATGCATCTCCGATCACGGAGGCGATTTCGTCCCATCCGTCTGCGCGGTCCAGCCGCAAGCCGACCCAGCCCAGATGCCCCACATAAGCTGGCACGTAATAGACATCCGGATTGCTCGCCACCAGCAGCTGTTGGACGCCTGCGGGAGCCGCGCACCAGATCCCGATGTTTCCGTCGCCGTGGTGGTTGTTCTGGAAGTGCACGAAAGCTTTCTTCCCGTCAATGAAGAAACTCGGCGATCCGTGACTGTTCCGCTCGCTTGTCCCCGGGAAGGTGAGGCAATAGTCCCTTGCTTTCTCATAGAGCTTTGCGATTGCTTCGGCCAACATTTCCCGCCCCCTTCCTACCTCATTGCCTTCATTACCTTCATTACCTTCATTACCTTCATTGCCTCAAATACCTATATTGCTCTCATTACCCATCATGATCGCCAAGTTATTCCTCTGCGAGACTGCGGCCTTCCGAAGCCCTGGATTTGGACCAATTCCATCCCGGCCACCCATGCTCGCTTGCGGTATGTTCGCGTATGGTCGCGATGACGATATCGATTCCTTCAACGCCGTTCTTGTGCTTGGCTTCCAGCTTCAGCAGCGCCGGGAGCGCATCCGCGGACAGCGTCATTAAGTACGCCTCATCGATTCGCCCGCTGCTCTCGTACCGATCGCAGTTCCGTTCCGCGATCATCGCGTCAAGATTAGCATAGTTCATGATGAGATAAGCCGCAATGCTAAGCCCGATATACGTCTTCGCCAGCGAGAAGTGAGCGTTCCATATCCGAAAAAGCGAAGCTGCCAAGATGAAGCATAGAAAGATCATAAAGCCGTGCACGAGCAGCCGCGTCTGCGTATAGCCGTACATTTCCTCGTACAGCGACAGCCGGGTGAAGGCCGAGATCAGCATGATCACCGTGCAGCCGACCAGCAGACTGAGCGATAGTTTGCGTACGCGTTCACCGGTCCGTTCTCCCCGCTTGACCAGATGCAGCCCGCACAGCAGCAGGATCAAATTAATGAGCGCGACGACGATCAATTGAGCGAAGCCTTGCCTTGCGTACTCCGCGTAAACGACGCCGGACGGCAGAAGCCCTCTCGATGCGCCGAATAGATACGAGAACTGAATCGCGGCGAATAAGAGATAGACGAGGTTGAAGCTGATCAAGAGCGTGCAGGCCGTAAGCGAGTCAAATGCGAACGGCGCCCGTTTCTCGCCGTAATTCGATATCGGCAGTCCGTTCCATTCGCCGGCCGCCGCTTCCGCCCGATGATCGCCGCTGCGATTGAACAGGATCGCCCACAAATAACAGAACGCATAACAAGCGAAGATCGCGCAGAGGAAGATGCGGATAAAGCCGTCGAACAGGTTCCAGTGAAACAGCAGCCTTGGAATTCGCCAGACCAGCTCATTGAAGATCCGATCGGCGGAAGCCAGCAACCCGATTACAAGTCCGAGAAGCGGCGCCGCGAGCAGCAGGCCGAACAGAATGCGCCGCAGTTTGCTTGGCGAGGCTTGATTCTCGCCCTCGTCGTTCGGCATGAAACGATCGGCCAGCAAGCCGAACGGCACGCCGAGATAGGCGAACGGTTTGATCAGAGCCAAGTACAGCACGTCGGCGTAGAACCCCGTTCGATACCAAGGCTTTGCGCTGCTTCGCGTCAACAGCACGGTTTGCGCTGCAACAAGCGCTG
Organism: Paenibacillus sp. J31P316; assembly: GCF_056269105.1. NCBI lineage: Bacteria > Bacillati > Bacillota > Bacilli > Caryophanales > Paenibacillaceae > Paenibacillus > Paenibacillus sp. J31P316. Next base: position 216,986 of record NZ_JBWDNI010000001.1, read on the forward strand.
GAAGAATCGCAACGTTCAGGCCGCGGAACAACTCATTGGCATAGATGGCGAACGTCAGGGACAGCAGCACGACCGGCAGGCTGAGCAGCCAGCCTGACCTGGATTGGCCGCGCCACTGCTCGAACCCGCCGATGCGTCCCTTCACCGCGTAGAAGAATAGTCCATAGAAAGCGAGAACAAATAACGGCACGGACAGATTAAAGCCGTTGCCGACGAACAAATATTGACTCACGATGCCAAACAACAGCGACAGCAGGGCGATATTCTCGTATCTCCGCTGCCAAGGTGCCGGATTTCGCATCCTTACACGCTCCATTCATGCGCCATTACTGGCGCTTGCTTCCTTTTATTCTAACCGATAAAATAAGAACAAAAAGTGAAAGATAACTTCTCGTCATTTCATATTTTATACGGATGGCGCACCGGGAGTGGGGACACTGAAAATACGACGGCATTATCTGGCGCTTCGCAGCCTGTATAAGCATGTTCAAGAACAGGAGCCGCTCGAGACGACCACGCAGGAGCTGGCAGATGCCCTGGATTGCACGCACCGCAATATGGTTCTGCTGCTGCAGCGAATGCAGCGGGAATCGTGGCTGAGCTGGGAGTCCAAGCGAGGACGCGGCAATCGCTCCGTTCTGCGTTTCTTGGCCGGCAAGGACGAATTAATGCTTGCGGAAGCACAGGAAATTGCGGAGAAGCAGGATTTGCAGAGCGCCATCTCTTACCTACGGGAAACGGACGACGGCGGGAATGGACTACGCACGCGTTTCCAGGCTTGGCTGTCCGAACGGTTCGGTTTCCACTCCGAGGTGCGCGGCGAACGGCGGCTGGATGTTCTGCGTTTCCCGCTGCCCCAGCTGATCCACTCGCTTGATCCAGCGGACATGCACTTCGCCGGCGAGTCCCACCTCGTCAACCAGCTGTTCGACGGACTCGTCCGCATGAGTCCCGGCGGAGACGAGGTGCTGCCTCAGCTGGCGCACGCGTGGGAGGTCGACGTTTCGCGACGGACATGGACGTTCTTCCTGCGTAAAGGCGTCTTGTTCCATCATGGTCAGGAGCTGACGGCCTCGGACGTCAAATTCACCTTCGAGCGGCTGAAGCGCATCGCGCCGAAAGGTCTGTTCCATTGGACGTACGGGGATATCGAAGCGATCCGTATCCAAGACGAACGCACGATTTCGTTTCGATTACAGTCGCCGAACGAGCTGTTTCTGCCTTTCCTGACGACGAACCGCGCGTCGATCGTACCCGATATGCAGCTTCAGGCGAGCGCTTCGTTCGGCAGTCATCCGATCGGCACGGGTCCTTTTCGGCTGGCGGGCAATGAACATGGGATCTATACGCTGGAAGCGTTCGAGTCGTATTTTCAAGGCCGAGGCTTTCTGGACGTGGTGGAAGTATGGACGGAGACGGAATCGACACGCTTCGGCACCGACGGCGGACAGCCGGCGTTCCAAGTGATGCATAACGTCAGACTGACGGAGCCCGCGGCGGAACAGCTGCAGCAGGTGCGGCAGTCGGGCATGACCTGCAAATTCCTGACCGTCAACGAGCTCCGCGACGGTCCTCTGCGTCAGCCTGCGCTGCGCGAGGCAATTCACGAAGTATTGAACCGGACGAAATTGATCGAACGGCTGTCGGGCGACGTGATCGAAGCGACGGACAGCTTCTGGCCTGAGCGCCAGCTTCCTGCACCAATCTCCGGGAATGCGGCAACGTCAACAACATTCGATAAGCTGGCAGCCTCCGGCTATACAGGCGAGACAATCGTGCTGGCTACCATACCGCAATATCAATCCGACGCCGAGCTTGTTCAGGATGAATTAAGACAAGCCGGCATCCAGCTGGAAATCAAGCTCATTCCCGCAGCGGTGTTCAAGGGCGAATCGCGGTTGACCGCGGATCTGCTGCTGTTCGCCGTCATGCTGGACGAGCATCGCGAGCTGCGGCTGATCGAGCTGTTCAAGAGCATGCTGCATCATTTGCTGCCGGATACCCAGTCCGATCTGGAGAGAAGGATCACCGCCCTCCTCGCCCTCCCGAGCGCAGAGATGCGAACCCGCACGCTGTTGGAAATGGAGACGGAGCTCCGTTCCTCGCATCTGCTCCTGTTCCTGTATCGCAAACATTTGAAAACCGCCTTCCATCCTTCCGTACGCGGCATCTCGCTGGAATCGCTGGGCTGGGTGCGGTTCCGCGATCTGTGGTTTAAGCCGGAGGCGACGAACGTTACATAAAGCAGAAGAAAAAGCCCCTAGCCGATAGGGGCTTTTGCTTTTCCTGCCGCAATAAAACTGCTGGTCTAGCACTATCCCCTCCCTTTATGTAGTCGCTCAACGAAACCTCATGTTATTATGGCCTGTTCGAGTCTTACGGGCTGGCTTCAGTGGTATATTTTTCTATTGGTTGTACACAATACCAATTGATGGATATCCATAATGCCTAACTTCCCGTACCGATCCGATGCTGGAGCAAATCCGAAAATCCAATCGAAGAGGAAAAGGAATTCTAACGGAATCACTAATGATGGAGGGTTCGACCGTGCTTAAACTTTCCGTTGCCGAACCGATGCAGGAGCAAATCCGAAGTCGTATGAAGGAAGCCCCCGACTTCGTCATTCGGCCGTTTCCTCTTAGTGGATCTTCGTCTTTCTCCTGCCTCTATCTATCCTCGATCGTGGAATCGACTCTCGTAGACGAGTTTGTCGTTAAACCCATGCTGGCAGCCGTTCCAATCGAAGAGAAAGAGAAATACGACCTGAACGACCTGGACGACCTGGACTGGTTTCATCGCCACATCCCCATCGTCCAAAACAAAGAATGGACGGATGCCGACGAGGGCATCCAATTGCTGTTGGAGGGCCAGTGCCTGCTGATTCCAAAGCATGGTAACCGTTTCCTCAGCTTTGACGTCAAACGCAGTGACTATCGCAGCGTAACCGAGCCTCAGTCGGAAGCCACCGTACGCGGACCACGGGAAGGTTTCGTCGAAGACATCGGTCGGAACGTGGCGCTCATCCGCAAACGGCTCAAAAGTGAACAATTGGTTTTTGAACAGATGACCATCGGAACGAAAACGAAGACCAAAGTGTATTTGACCTATCTGCCTGAAGCAGCCCCCGCAGGCGTCGTAGAAGAATTCCGACGTCGGCTGCAGGCCATCCAGGCTGACAGTATTCTCGAAAGCTCTTATCTTGAAGAATGCATCCAAGACAAGACGTATTCACCGTTTCCGCAGCTTATCGGGACAGAACGGCCGGACGCGGTGACGGGCAAACTCTTGGACGGGCAAGTAGCGATTCTAACCGACGGCACTCCGATTGCGTTGATCGGTCCAATAACCTTCTTCCAACTCTTCTCCTCGCCGGAAGATTACTACCAAAGGCCGGATATCGCCACTCTTTCGCGATGGTTGCGCATGTTCGCTTTCATGCTCTCGGTCTTCATTCCTCCTTTATACATCGCGGTGGTCACCTTCCACCAGGAACTACTGCCGACTTCGCTCTTGATCAACCTGGCCGCGCAGCGGGAAGCCGTGCCTTTCCCGGCATTCATAGAAGCCATGATCATGATGGTCACGTTTGAGATTTTGCGCGAAGCCAGTTTGCGGATGCCTCGGATTGCCGGTCAATCGATCTCCATCGTCGGCGCGCTCGTACTCGGCATGACTACGGTTGAAGCGGGACTCGTCTCCGCGGCCATGGTCATCGTCGTATCGATCACGGCCATCTCCAATTTCGTGTCGCCGATTTACGGCTTTGGCATCGCGCAGCGCGTCCTCCAGTTCGGGCTCATGTTCCTGGCCGGCTTTATGGGCTTATACGGAATCTTATGCGGAACATTGTTTGTTCTGATCCATCTCGTCTCCTTGCGATCCTTCGGCGTGAAGTACATGTCACCCATCGCGCCTTTGATGTTATCGGACTTCAAAGACACGATCCTGCGCGTTCCTCGGTCCTGGATGAATCACAAACCTCAGATGTTCGCTAGGAAAAAATAGGGGGGCGAACATTGCGAAAATTATGGCTCTTGATCATACTAGTCGCCTTGCTTCTCTGTTCGGGCTGCTGGGACAAGAAGGAAATCAACGAACTGGCAATCGTCACCTCAGTGGGCATCGACCGGGATCCATCGACGGGCATGTATATGGCTTATTACCAAGTCATCAACCCCCCTGCTCTCTCCTCGAGGCAAGGCGGCGGATCCAAGGCATCGGTATACACCTATCGTTTCAAGGAATACAGCTTGGGCCGGTTCATGCAGAAAACGAGCACGATGATGCCGCGTTTGCTGTTCACCTCGCATTTGCAGTGCTATATCTTATCCGAAAAGGTGGCCCGCGAGGGCATCGTCGATATTCTCAACTACTTGGAAACGACTCCCGAATGGCGCATGAACGTGTATCTGTTCGTGACGGATTCCCCGCTTCAGTCCGTTATGAACAGCTTTACGACGCTCGAAAAGGTGCCCGGGCGCCATGCCACCTCGCTTGTTCGCATTTTATCGCGGGGATCCTTTACGGGGGGCGTAGAACCGATTCGCGTCAAAGACATCGTGACCGGCATGGAATTCCGATTGCCGACGCTCATACCGATGATCCACTATCGCGGCAAACCGGCGGAAACCACGGAGAGACTGGAGCAGATTGACGTTAGCGAACAAGCGCCGTCCTTCTTTGCGGACAGCGCGGTATTCTTCAAAGGGCGCATGGTGGGACGCTTGGACAGCGAGAATAAATACTACTATCACATCCTTAACACGAAATATCGCAAATTCACGGAAACGGTTAAAGTAGGCGGAAGTTACGTCGACGTCGAGACGAATAACGTCCGAGTGAAACGGAAATGGGACCGATCCGCCAACCGGCTCAACATTCTCGTTCATGCCGATCTCCGCATATTGAACAACACGCAAACTACCGCATTAACGCTGCAAAACGTACACATGATCGAAAAGGCGTTCAATCGCGTCGTAGCGGACAAAGCGGAGAAGATGGTTGCGTTGGGACGGCAAAATAACTGGGATCTGCTGGGCTTGCAGGATGAAGGGGCTACTGCGGATTCATGGCGGCGGACGTCGGTGAAGTTCTCGGTCACTTCTGACGTTACGTCGACCGGCAACAAGATTGATCCCTATACCAAGGAAGGCAAGGAAGGATAAAGAGCATATGGAATCCGTCCGGCTCAGCGCGTGGCAGTTTCACTTGTTGACGCAAGTCTATGTCATCGGTACTGCGTTTATTTTGCTCCCCGGCCCAATCATCTCGACCGCCAAACAATATGGTTGGATTGTCGTCGTTTGGGCGACCTTGTACGGGCTTGTGCTTGCTTTCGGCTACTTGTACCTTGCCAAGCTGTATCCGGGAAAGACACTCGTCGAGATCGCTTTGCAGGCCTTCGGCAAGTGGGCCGGCGGCTTCGTCTCGTTGCTTTATATCGTCTTTTTCATCCAAATCGCATCGTGGGTCACCCGCAACCTTGGCGATTTCATGCACATTAACCTCATGCCGCGCACGCCTATTTCTTTATTCCATATCATGATTTTGCTCGTCAGCGCATACGCCGTGTCGAAGGGGATCGAATCCATCGCCCTCGTGAACGAGCTTCTGGTGCCTTACCTCTATTTAGCGTTCTGGATTCCGATCGTCATCATGGTGCGGGAGTGGAATTGGCGTTATTTTCACGTCGACTACCCTTTCCAACTGAGCGATACCGTTATTCAAACCCGTTACGTGCTGGCGTTCCCCTTCATGGAAACAGTGGCGTTCATGATGTTTATTCCGTTCGTGCAAAGGAAAGCGAATGTCGCGTTTATTATGGGAATCGCTGTCTCCGGCGCAATGTTGACCGCTTGCGTTTTCATTTCGATTGGGGTTCTTGGCGTGTATCGCGGCCAGAAATTGGTGTACCCCATCTTTTCGATATTCCGCGAAATGAGATTTACCGGATTCATCGAGCATTTGGAAGCGATTCTGGCCGTGAATATCGTGTTGGTCGTATGCATGAAGCTGTGCGTGCTCTTCTATTGCGCCGTACTGGGCGTCTGCCAGCTGTTCAAAATTGAGAGGCGAAACATCGTCATTTACCCGATGGTGTGGGTTATTTCTGCGTATGCGATGCTGTTTATGAATATCGTCGAAAATCTCGATTGGATCAAAAACTATTTGTTCGAATACTATTTCTTATTCGCCGTGGCTTTTCCCGTTCTATTCATCGTCGCGGCCAAATGGAAAAAGAACGGCCGGTTGATCAAGAAGGATCGCTCCGCATGACGATTCTGGTCTCCGTCTAGGCCTTAACCCAACAAAAACTTTGTTTGCGTGTTCTCTTCCCAAAAAATGAAGCTGCCGTATTAGCCGGCAGCTTCATTTTTATTGTTTTTATTCAGGGCCTACATTAGCGCAGCGACCTGAGCCCGTTGCGCAGTTCATCCACATAGAGCTCCGGCTGCTCCCACGAAGCGAAGTGTCCGCCCTTGTCGAGCTTGTTGTAATAGATAAGATTCGGATAGGCCTCTTGCGTCCAGCTCTTCGGCGCTTCATAGACCTCGTCGGGAAACACGCTCACGGCAACGGGAAGTTTGATGCCCTTGGGGGCAAAGAACGGATATTTATTCTCCCAGTAGAGGCGTGCGGCCGAAATCGGCGTATTCGTCACCCAGTAGAGCGTGATGTTGTCGAGGATATCGTCTCGGGAAAGACCTTCCGGCTGTCCGTTGAATGCCTTCGTAATTAAGTCCAGGCTCTTCGCGTCATGGTCCAGCAAAAAGGCAGCCAAGCCTACAGGCGAATCCGCGAGTCCCATAAGCGTCTGCGGACGCGTTCCCATTAATTGGGCGTATGCAACATGCTTGTAAAAGAAGTCCAACTGCTCGCATGCTCGTTTTTCTTCGTCCGTAAGACCTGGAGGGCAGCCCTTTCCGGCCTGAATCGCCTTCTCGAGATCGGACGGGACTACAAAGGGTAAGTTGGTGTGAATGCCGATCAGCCCCTTAGGCTGTTGGATACCCATTACATCTGCTATAATGGCGCCCCAGTCGCCGCCTGACGCCACATACTTCTTGTAACCAAGACGATTCATCAGCTCTCCGTAAGCATGCGCAATCCGGTCAGGGCCCCAACCGGTCATGGTCGGTTTGCCGGAAAACCCAAAGCCGGGCATCGACGGAATGACGACATCGAACGCGTCCGACGCCTTCCCGCCATGGGCAGTGGGATCGGTCAGCGGGCCGATTAGCTTCAGCTTCTCGACAAACGATCCTGGCCATCCGTGCATAAGGAGAATTGGCATCGCGTTCTCATGCTTGGATCGGACGTGAATGAAGTGGATGTCCTCCCCGTCGATATTGGTGACGAACATCGGAAGCGCGTTCAACTTGGCCTCGAATTTGCGCCAGTCGTAATCATTCGCCCAATACTGAGCTAGGTTCTTCATCGTTGCAAGCTGCGTGCCTTGCGATTGATCCGCCACCGTTTCTTTGTCCGGCCATCTTGTCGCGAGTATACGTCTACGCAAATCATCAAGCTCCGCCTCCGGAATATGCACCTGAAACGGCCGAATGGCTTTTGAATCCGCTTCGGATTCATGCGGGGCCCCATACGAATTCGCGCTAACCTTTGGATTCATCGCTCCGAACGCCGTTAACTCCAGAGATAAGGCCACCAGCATAGCAATACGAAGCCAGAACTTGCTGCTCTTCAAATTCAATTGCAGTACCACTCCTTTCAAATAGGTTTTGGGTTTACGTTTTCATAAGGTTCCTCCAAGCCCGAATAGTTATGCCGCTTTTTCCAAACGCAAAAAAGCAGACTAGGTGGAATTACCCAGTCTGCCTCATCTATTCTTCATTTACGATCCGGGGAACGCTTATCAACGGAGGCTATATTTTAGTGCACGCCGCCGGATGCGCTAATTCTCTCGCCCGTCAGCCATGCGGCGTCATCCGAGGCGAGGAAGACCACCGTCGGGGTTATATCTTCCGGTTTCCCGAACCGGCCGCCCAGCGGCGTAGCTGCGGCAAGTGCCCTTCCGGCCTCGCTGGCAACGAAATCGGCGTTGCCCTCCGTATCCGTAAAGCCCGGGGCAACGGTATTGACGCGGATATGACGCGGACCGAGCTCCTTCGCGAGCGCCAACGTCATCGTATCCACCGCGCCTTTGCTCGACGAGTAAAGCATGGTAGTCGGAACCGGATTTTTGCTTGCGATCGTACCGATATTGATAATGCTCCCGCCTTCCGAAGGGAAATGCTTCAACGCTTGCTGCGCGGTTAGAATCGGCCCAAGCACGTTAATGTTATAGTGGCGATGGAACAGCTCCTCCGTCACGTCCTCTAGCGGCTGGAATTCGAAAATCCCTCCGTTGTTGACCAGGATCGTCGGCGTACCAAGAGATTGTTTCGTCTCCTCGAACAGCCGCTCAACGTCCTTCGCTTTGGACATATCGCCCTGAACCGCGATCGCTCGCCCTCCACCGTTAATAATTTCGGTTACGACACGATCCGCCCCCTGTCTGCTGGAGGAATAATTGACGACGACGGCCGCGCCGGCCTCCGCCAATCCCTTCGCGATTCCTGCGCCGATTCCCTTTGAAGCGCCTGTTACGATTGCCACTTTACCTGTTAGATTTGCCATGTTCTATATTCTCCTCTCGGGATTGAAAAAATGTTTTTCGAGCCTTTCTGTTTACTTCCAGTTCGTTCAATTACATTCTATATTCATATAAAACGCGCGAACGCGGACCTTCATTGTATCTGCAGACCTCTTGCTTTCTCCTTTCATGCCGATGAGTTATACTTACCAGAGCAGTGCTCCGCATAACCGGATCGCTGTTCCGTTTACGATTATACGGAGCACCGCTCCGATTGTCAAGGAGGAACCCTATGCGCGCCGATGCGAAGAAAAACTATGATCATATATTGGCGGTCGCGAACGCGGTTGTTACCCAGCACGGCGCCGATGCCTCGCTGCGCGATATCGCCCGCAGAGCCGACGTCGGGCTCGGCACATTATACCGTCATTTCCCGACCAGAGAGGCGCTGCTTGATGCATTGCTCCGCGCAGGTTTCGACGAGTTGACGGCAAAGGCAAGCGAGCTCGAAACTGCGAGTTCACCCGATGTTGCGCTTGTGTCGTGGCTCCGCGACGTCGTTACTTTCTCGGGTAACTATCAGGGTGTCGTGGCAGCTATGATCGCAGCCATCGAGGACACGGAGTCCGCGCTCCATGCTTCGTGCGTCACGCTGCGAACGGCAGGCGCACGGCTTCTCGCTCGCGCTCAGGCCGAAGGTCTAGCGCGTGCCGACATAAACGGCGATGATTTATTCTCGCTAACTGCCGCGCTCGCATGGCTCGCTGACCAGCCCTCGTCAGCGTCACGAGCCGAGCATCTCTTCGGTATTATCGCGAGTGCGATCATAACGAATCCAATGAGCGCTATTAATAGCTAACCGTAGCAGAACTGACAAAGGCCGCCGTTCATACCTGAACGGCGGCCTTTTGCTCGATTACACTAACGTTCTATCAAAATTAGGGAAAATGACGACCAAGAAATTTGCCACTACCACTATGCTCAATAATTCCTAACATCACTCAAGGGGGAGCCCCATAAGCCTGACGGCTCTTGGGACTCCCCCTTAATCAACGATACGTTAATCGACAATAACAGCCTGGTAAGTCTCCGGCACGCGAACGTAATCGAATACGCGCTTTCCATCCGGAGCGGTATGCCACTTCACCTCGACGAGTCCGTCCGCCAACGGGACGGCGCCTTCGGCTTCCGTAACATCCCCGGTCATCACCTGAATCATCACTTCTCTCGAGCCTTCAACTGGCAAGTGAATGCCCAGCACGTGGCGGGATAAGAAATACGTCGGGCATGAAGACCACGCATGGCACAAGCTGTTCGACAGATCGAAGTACTCCGGCGTTTGCTTCAAGCCCTGCTGCAGGAACCAGCCCCAGCCTTGGCGCATCATCCGCTCGGCCGTATCCGCGAGTCCGAGCGCGTACAGTCCTTCGAAGATATAGAACGAGAAGCTTGGCGATACATAGACGCCGTTCTCCGGTCCGTATCCGTTCACGAACAGCGAGCGCAGCGACCGGCTGACATGCCGTTTGACCGGCTCGGTCTGTTCCGCCGTCAATATGCCAGCACGCGCCGCGAAGAGACTGGCATGTGCAGAATGCGTCGTCCGGTCCAAGTTGTCGGCGTAGCAGCCCTTCTCATCGTCCCAGAAAGCGTCCTTGATGGAGGATGCGACGATCGCAATCCGTCGTTCGAGCTCGGCGCTGTATGCTTCTTGGCCGATGGCGGCAGCAAGCTTGGCGGCGCTTTGCAGCGCGATGAGATAAGTACAGCTGAATACGCAGTGAATACCGGTCGTCGCCATATAACCTTCCGCGATGCCGAGATCGCCATGGAAGCCGCCGTAATGCGCTTTGATTCCGCGCTTCACATCCCACTCGGCATCCAAGAGCAGATCCTCCCGCTCGTCCGCCAGCTCGTGAAACCAGGACAGGTTGCGCATCATCGCATCCCAATAGCTTGCGATCAACTCGCCGTCGCCTGTCTGCGCATAATACGCATAGAATCCTTCCAGCGCATTCAGCGCAAAGTCGGAAATCGTATAATCGCCCGTATTCGGATACACCGCCCGGAACTTATTGGTCGCGTCCGGCGATTGACCTACCAGCTCCAGACAACGGCGCATTAACGCTTGATCGCCGAATACGGCCAAATTGTTGTGGTATTGGATGATCGTGTCGCGAATATATTGGCCGCGCTCACGGGTGACGCAGTCCGTATAGGCGTCCTCCATGTTCACGGCTTCCGTCCGAACGCCCATCGCCCAGATTTGCTCCAGCAGCGGATCCGAGCAGTTGAACCGCCCCTTCTCTTCCACGGGATAACTCGCCGATCGCAGGTCCAGCTCCCGAAGCTTCACGTCCTCCAACGGTTTGCGGACCGTCAGCTGCACATAGCGGAACCCTCTAGGCTGCGTTAGCCGCCAATCGAGCAGCGCCTCGCCTGCGGCCCCATAAGCACGGTCTCCGAGCCCGTACCAATGGGAATGTCTCAGATGCTTGCCGTCCTCGTTCAAATGCTCCCCATACGTCAAGTCGACGACAGCGCCGCCGGCACCTTCCAGGACGATCCGGGGGGAGACAAGCCGTGTCATGCCCAGGTCGAGCAGCAGCGAGAAACCGTTCGCATAACGTTCCAGCGGAAACGAAGCGTCCGCCAGAAGAGCAGGCTCCAGCTTCTCGATCGGCTCCCCATAGTGATCCCAACCGCTCGACATCGTAGGGCTTGCACCCGGCTCGTCCCGGCTCACCTCGATCCAGCCTCCGACTGCGTCCAAGCGCTCCTCCTGCCGGTAAGGAATCTCCATATCCCGCAGATGCTGCTCGTAATCCTCAGCCGATACGACCGGCGATCGTCTGAATACGACACCGGTCTCCGCATTACGATCGGCCGACATGGCCAATCCGGCATGCTTGGAGAGCGCAACATAATGATGATGCATATCCTGCATGGCGCCGGTCTCGGCAAAATAATGATTCCACCCTTTGCGCAGTCGAATACGGTGGTTCAGTCTCATACTCTTGTTCGGCGAGTACAAGCCGTCCGGTATTCGTTCGCCATTTATCCATGTGCGCTGATAATATAAGCCGATCGTCGTCCAAGCATCTTCCGGCGCGTAGATCCAGGTCGTGACCGCCATGAACGCGCTCGACGCATCCGGTTCGTGAATCTCGTTGACATGCGGCAGCGCTACGCTGAACGAATAGATATCCTCGTCCGGCTCCAGCGGCAGAACATGCAGAACCTTCTCCACGGCGATCGGCTCGCCGGACATGAACGGAATTTGACGCGGTTCCGGCGTTCCCCATGCCTTCTGGTTCTGAAGCACCTTGCCTGACACCCACGCCGAATCATCGTAATTCGCTTCCGTCCAACCGGGCTCGTCGAGCCGCTGGTCGTAGCAGTCGCCTGCTTTCAAAAACAGGCTGGATTTGGCTGCGTAGCGGTATGCCGGGGCTTCTGCCGCTTTCCAATCCGCCGACCCTGTCGTAACATCCACTTCGTCGCCGCCTTCGGTACGTATGCCGCCCCAAGCCTTGAAGCCGGCCTGCGATTTCATCGTGATAAAAGTCTTGTGCCCGACATAGTTGACTTGCACCGCGATCGTGTTGCTGCCAGGGACCAGCCATTCCGTTAGTTCATGCGTGTCGTAGACGGGATGCGAAGGATCGAAACGGATGCCCCCGTTCCGAACGAATCGGCCATTCACGTACAGCTGATAGGACGTATCCGCGAATAGATGCAGATCAGCTGCTACCGGCGTATCCGTCAGCTCGAAGCTAAGCCTGAATCTGGCATACGCATTCCGCTCCTGCCCGTTCTCGTCGTACCAGATCGCGATAGTTTCCGGCATCTGCCCGTTATCCCCATTGATCGCCATGCTTCCACCCACTCCCTTTCGATTTGTCGTTCCTTCGCTTTCGCTTCTGTTATAGGTCCATTATACTGAAGGAAACGACCATCGAATGGGGCTGTTCCGGACAAAAGCAAGGGGAAATCCGGTCATCGGCCTTTAGGAGGAGAAGCAGCGCGATGCGGCAGACCAGACGTATGCTGGAAGGCAAAATGCTCTATACCGACAAGCTTCCGATCTACGTCAGCCGGTCGGAAGAGGGCTTCTATTTCGAGCAGCATTCCCATGACTTCGTGGAGATTATCTACGTGGAGGAAGGCACGGGCTTTCATTACATCGAGGACGAGCTGGTGCGCGTCCGCCGGGGCGACGTCTTCTACTTGCCTGTCGGCACGTCGCATATCTTCCGTCCTTCCGGCCAGCCGCCGGCGCCGCAGCTGGTCATCTACAACTGCGCGATCGACGCGGGGTACATGGCGCAGTTACAGGCCATCCACGAGCTGACTTTGCCCGTTGCGCAGGATGATAGCGCGGCGAAGACCTGGTTCGCCTTCGAGGATCGCGCCGAAGAAATCGGCGGCATCTTCCGCAGCATGCTCCAGGAATACAATGGGCAGCTGCCCGGCTGCCGAACGGCGCTCACCGCTTGGGTATTGCTTCTTCACGTCAAGCTGTTTGGTCGGAAGTCAAACGCCGCACCGGGCTCCGATTCCGCCGGTGCTCAAATGCAAACCGCCATGAGCTGGCTTGATCGGCACTGCACGGAGAGCGGCTTAACGCTGGAGCGCGCCGCCGAATCGGCCGGCATCAGTCCCCGGCATTTTCGCAGGCTCTTCAAGCAGACGACAGGCCAAACATTCCTGGAATACGTGCAGCATAAGCGAATCAGCCACAGCTGCGTCCTCCTGGAAACGACCGGCCGAAGCGTCATGGAGATTGCCGAACTGGCCGGCTATAAGGATCTGAAGAGCTTCAACCGCGTATTCAAGCAGCTCGCGGGCTGCACGCCGTCGGACTATCGCCGAGCACGGCGTTGAACGTTCGCCTCGGCGCTATCATGCAAAAAAAGCCGCCAAGCAGAAGGGCTCGTCGCCCTGTCTCTGCCTGGCAGCTTCTCGTTGATCATCCAATTGCCTTAAAATACTTTCGTCGTCCACGATTCGCAGTTCCACGTCTCGGTCACGACATCGCGATAAAATTCAGGCTCATGGGAAATGAGCAGGATGCTGCCCTTATACGCCTGCAGCGCGCGCTTCAGCTCTTCCTTCGCGTCGACGTCCAAGTGGTTGGTCGGCTCATCGAATACGAGCAGGTTCGACTCGCGGTTGATCAGCTTGCACAGCCGCACTTTCGCTTTCTCGCCGCCGCTTAATACGGCGACCTTGCTTTCGATATGCTTCGTCGTCAGGCCGCATTTGGCCAGCGCCGCACGAACTTCGAATTGCGTAAAGGATGGGAATTCCTTCCACACTTCCTCGATGCAAGTGTTGTAATTGGCGTCCTTCACTTCCTGCTCGAAATAGCCCACCTGTTGATGCTCGCCGCGTTGAACCGTCCCGGAGATGGCCTGAATCTCGCCGAGGATGCTGCGCAGCAGCGTCGTTTTCCCGATACCGTTGGCACCGACGAGCGCGATCTTCTGTCCCCGTTCCATGCGCAGATCGAGCGGTCTGGACAGCGGTTCGTCATAGCCGATGACCAGCTGGTTGGTTTCGAAGATCAGCTTGCCGGATGTCCGGCCTTCCTTGAAATTGAACTGCGGCTTCGGCTTCTCCTTCGCCAGCTCGATGACGTCCATCTTGTCGAGCTTCTTCTGACGGGACATCGCCATGTTCCGCGTTGCGACGCTTGCCTTATTCCGCGCGACGAAGTCCTTCAGGTCCGCGATCTCCTGCTGCTGGCGTTTGAATGCCGATTCCAGCTGCTGCTTCTTCATCTCGTATACCTGCTGGAAATGCTCGTAGTCGCCGACATAGCGGTTCAGTTCTTGATTTTCCATATGATAGATCAAGTTGATGACGCTGTTCAGGAACGGAATGTCATGGGAAATCAGGATGAACGCATTCTCGTATTCCTGCAAGTAGCGCTTCAACCACGTGATATGCGTTTCGTCGAGATAGTTGGTCGGCTCGTCGAGGAGCAGAATGTCGGGCTTCTCGAGGAGAAGCTTCGCCAGCAATACCTTCGTGCGCTGGCCGCCGCTCAAATCCGTAACGTCCTTGTCGAGTCCGATGTCCGTCAAGCCGAGGCCGCGAGCGGTCTCGTCGATCTTGGCGTCGATCATGTAAAAGTCCTGATTCGTCAGCGTGTCTTGAATCGTGCCGACGTCCTCCAGCATTTGCTCCAGCTCTTCGGGCGTTACTTCGCCCATCCGGCCATACATATCGTTCATTTCTTGTTCCATGTCGAACAAGTATTGGAACGCGCCTTTCAGCACGTCGCGCATCGTCATGCCGCGCTGCAGCACCGCATGCTGGTCCAGATAACCGACGCGCATCCGCTTCGACCATTCGACTTTGCCGTCGTCCGGCTGCAGTTTTCCCGTGATGATGTTCATAAATGTGGATTTGCCTTCGCCGTTCGCGCCGATCAATCCGATATGCTCGCCCTTCAGCAGACGGAAGGACACGTCGTTGAAGATCGCACGGTCGCCGAAACCGTGGCTGAGTCGCTCTACGTTTAATATGCTCATGAGTACACCTTTTCTGTTAGACTTTTTCTCGTTATATTATAGCGTCAAGGCAGACACAACTCAACGTCAATCTGCGGAAGAACAGCAGCGGCCGCAAGCGTAAAAAAGCAGGCACCCCGAAGGCTGCCCGCTGGGACAAGACTGACGCAAGACTGAATAATGAACAACGTCGGAACTGATTTCTCCGTCGTTCGTGGCGATACCCATTTGCCGGCTGCCGATGCATTAACGGATCTCGCCCATGTCGGTGATATCGGTACGGACGCGGATGCGGATATCGGCGTTCTTGAATGCCTCTCCCCACTGATCCTGCACCTTCTTCCAGTCCCGGTATTTGTAGGCGCGCGCGAACAGGCCAAGGCCGATCGGATCCACGGCATGCTTCTGCAGCTTGTCGACGACCTCTTTCAACTGCGCTTGCAGATGCTTATCGATCTGCTTCTGCAGCTCCCCCGCATCCTTGGCCACGTCGAACGTAAACAATCGCTCCGTCAGCCGGATCGGCAGATAGAAGTCGAGATCGAACCGGAATTTTCCGTCGGCATAACGAGTACGTACCTTTCTCTTCACGTCAATGACATAGAAGCTGAGCGCGCCTAGGTTCAAAACCTTGTCCGCGCCGTCCTTTTCCGGCAGCACATACGTCAGCGACAGGTCGGAATGTTTGTCGTCCTGCAAGATTTGCAGCATTTCGTTCTCTTGTAAATCCAGCGTAGAGACGTACATGCCCCTGTTGTCCAACAGTATGCTCTTGTCGGCCACGATCTCCCGCGGCGTCTTGCGGAGTCCCGTTATAACGGGCATCTTTCCTCGTTCTAGCAGCTGCTTATTGAAATCGAAGAGCGTAGCCTCCTCGACCAAATTCCGCACATGCGCGGTATCGACCAGCTTGGCGATATGAAGCGAGAGCCTGCGTTTGTTCGGCGGCGCGAAATACATCACTTCGCTCACGGGTCCATCGACGGCGATCAACCTCGCGTTCATGCGCGTCTTGGAATCGCGGTAGGCAACATCGAGAAGCTTGATCCATCCGGGATGCTGCAGCAGCTTCCTGCCGATGAGAATGTTCTGAAGCTTGCCCGTGCTGATCAGCGCCGACACGCGGGTCTCGAGCTTCCCTCTGGACTCTCGAAGCGAAACGGCGTTGACCTGCGTCACTTCGTTCTTATCCTTCGCTTCTTTGCTGAAGACCGGACTGGAGGCATAGACGACGAGATTATTATGTTCATCCAGGTCGATGCCCATCATGAGCACGAGCGTCACGTTCTCCAAATCGACCCGATCCCTGCAGCCGGGAAGCGTCAGCAGCATGGCCGCCGCAAGCAGGACCGATAACGCTTTTCTCATGTTTGCCACCTCTTGAAGCGAAGCATGACGGACAAGACGCCCCAGAGCAATACGGGCAATATATAGGCGACCGCAAGCCCCATTTGGCTGAACCATTTCATCGCGCTCATGCTTTGATTCCAATTCGGATCCCAGATGAACGTAATGACTATCGCGACGGCAAGGAAAAGCGACGTGTACAACTTCGGATTTCCGAGGACCAGCAGGCGCTTCGTGCTGTAAACCGCCATATATAACGCCGGAATCCAGGTTTTGGATATGACCAGCAGATAACAGGTCAGCATAATGATGTCGAACCGCTCCATGAACCGAAATTCGATGATCTTGACGACCGATAGCATGGATTCGTTGAACTGCGTGATTTGATCCGGACTGTAGACCAGGAAGCAGATAAGCGTAATGAACAGATAAATGGCGAGCGTGTACGTATTGGCGGCCAACACCCCCCAGGATGCATGCTGCTTCTTATCCATATGCGGATACAGGAAGAACACCGATTCGAATCCGAGAAATGAAATGATCGTCGTATTGACCGTCTTGAATATCGGCATCCAGCCTTCCTTTACGATCGGCAGCAGATGCAGCCAATTGCCTTCCTTTAGCAGCAGAAGCAAGGCGGCCAGCATCCATAAAGATAGCATCACCACGATCTCCGCATATCGGCCGATGATCCGAACGCCTCCCGTGACAATTACGTAAGCGGGCCCGACGAACAACAGCATGAGGACGTACGATTCGGATTGCTGCATGATCCAGCTTTGGATCAGGATGACCATCCGATCCAGGATCAAGTAGGCGAATATGCACATGTAAACGCCGAATAGCAGCGCGGTCAGTTTGCCCATCCATTTGCCGAAGAAGTGGGCCATCAGCTCGATGATCGTGCCTTTCGGATATCGCTTCATGATTTGAACGATGATCAAGCTCGCGATGCTGGAAGCCATCCAACCGAAAATCAAGGCGATCCAGCCGTCCGTTCCGCTGGTGCGAGCTAGATCGCCGGGCATGGACAACGCGGCGACGCCAAGCTGCATGCTGTGAATGGTCAAGATGAATTGCAGCGTCGTGATGCTGTTCTGCTTGGTGTCGGGTTTTAAATAATCGATGCTCATCCGCCTTCTCCTCCATGCTCTTCGGAACCCATTCGCTGCTTCTGCAGCGATCGCACGCTTCTCGGACGCCGGGACATCGACCAAAGAGGGAGGCGAAGGAAGACGTCCTTCCAATCCCTGATTCGCAGCGGAGCAATCGGGACGGTGTACGATTCGCCCAGGGAACGCATCCGGAGGACCCTCGCGATGAAAAACATCACGCAGGCGATGATGCCGATGATGCCGAACAACGAGGCCATGATCATGACCGGAAATCGGATAAGCCGAACCGCGGCTGCCATGTCATAGTTCGGAATAATGAACGAGGCGACCGCCGTCGAAGCGACGACGACGACCATCAGGTTGCTGACGATGCCGGCTTGCACGGCCGCTTGGCCGATCACGATGCCGCCGACGATGCCGACGGTTTGCGCGACGGGCGCGGGCAGCCGAATGCCCGCTTCCCGCAGCATCTCCAGCGTGATTTCCATGATCAGCGCCTCGATGAATGGCGGGAACGGAACCGCCGCGCGGAATTGGCCGATGGATAGAATCAAATCAAGGGGAATGACCTCGAAATTAAACGAAATGCACGCGATATAGATACCCGGCAGCATCGCGGCAATGAAGCAGGCGAAGAACCGCAGCAGGCGCATGAAGCTCGCGATCGGCCACCGCGTGCTGTAATCGTCGATGCCATGGAAGAAAGAGATGAAATTGACCGGGGCGATCAGTACGCTGGAGGAACGGTCTACGACGACGCAGACGCGGCCTTGCAGCAGATGGGAGGCAGCCGTATCGGGCCTCTCGGTCGTGATGAGCTGCGGAAGCAGGGAAAATGGCTGATCCTCGAGCAATTCCGCCAATTCGCCCGTATTCAGAATGCAGTCCGTCTCGAGCTTCTCGATGCGCAGCGACATCGTCCGAATGAACTCGGGCTCCGTCAGGTCCTCCATGTACATGAGCGATACTTTGCAGGGCACCCGGTCGCCGACGATCAATTCCTTGATTTTCAACTCGCGGGTGCCGAGCATCCGTCGGATAAGCGCGACATTGGACTCGCTCGTCTCGACGAATCCTTGATGGGCGCCCTTCAACGTGGCTTCGATCTGGGAATCGGCGATGGCGCGCTGCGGCCAGCCTTGCGTTGCCAAGGCGAAGATACGGTCCGTGCCGTCGATCAGAAGCAGGCTCTGCCCATTCAGGATGGCATATTCGATCTGCGCCCAGCTCGAGCACGTCTCCACTTTGCCGACCGTAACGGGAAGAATGCCCGGCGTCCCTTCTTCCTCGTCCACCTGCATCAATTCATGCAAAACATTGTTGTTGATCGAATTCTTGTCCGACAGGCCGGACAAGTAAGCCAAGGCCGCCCTGCGGCCCGTCTGTTTATAGGGAAAGGTACGAATGATAAGATCGGGCGTCTCGGTGAAGATGCGCTTCAGATCGGCCAAATTGCGGTCCATGCTGGTCGAAAGCGGAGCATGCCGGTCGACCGGGCCGCCGTTTGCCTTCTTCCGGCCGGAGGCTTGCTTGCCTGTGCCCATCAGCTTGAAAAATCGGCGGATCAATGTCATGTTCGCATCCCCTCCTTTTTCTTGCTTCGATAGTTTATTTTGCCAATCGCAGCCGATCTTTATGCGCGGCGCGCCATCGCCGCAGCTGCGGCGCAGAGTGCGACGGAGAGGGGATGCAGCACAAAAAGAGCAATCAGCGAGTGACTGCTCCATCTTATGTAAATGCTTGTATCACTTGTTTCATTGTCTGACTTGTTTCTTTGTCTCACATGTTTCTTCGTATCGCTTGTATTCTACTGCTCAGCAGCCTTACGCAGCTCCTGGTCCAGAAGGAGAAACGCTTCGCGCAGCTTGTCTTTCGGGACGAGCCGGTACCGGTCGCCCAGGCTGATCTCGTAATTGCAGCTCTGCTCCGATGCTGCATTGATGTTGTGCGTCAAGCCGACGCCCGTCCGTTCGATGATCCCGATGATGATGGACTCCGCAGTCGCCTTGGAAACGTCCAAATGGACGTGAAACATATTCGATACCGGCACGACAGGCATCGTCGCGGCGCCGGAGCAGCCATTATACATCGCCGCGAGCTCGACGGCGTCCTGATAGTACTGTTCCATCTTCGGCAGACGCTGCCGGAAATAATGCGCCGCGGGCACGATGTAAGGGTACAACCCGATCAAATCGCCGCCATGCCGTCTCTTCCATACTTTGGACTCTTCCGTGAAGTCTGTGTCTCCTGCCAGAATCGCGCCAGCTATACCGCCGATTCCCTTATAGAACGAGACATAGACGCTATCGAAGAGCGCGCACACCTCCGAGGCACTCTTGCCGTAATAAGGCAGCACTTCAAACAGCCTGGCGCCGTCCAGGTGAAGCTTGATTCCTCTGCTGCGGCAATGCGCCGCGATCGTTTCCAGCTCGCCGTAATCCGGCAGTTGGCCACCGATCTCCCGTTGCGGCAGCTCCAGCAGCAGGCACGAGACGTCGTCCGGCAACGCCTCCACATCCTGCAGCGTGATGAGCCGGGACTTGTCCGCCAGAAGAACCGGTTCCAGCCGGTGCAGCTCCCGCAAGCCGTTCTGTTCGTGAATTTCCAAATGGCAGAGCGGATGGTACGCGACCTTGGCCTTGCCGCTCCGGTCGCTCCAGATCCGCAGCGCGATCTGCTGCGCCATCGTTCCGCTCGGGAAGAATACCGCGGACGGTTTGCCCAAGTAGCTCGCCATTTCCGTTTGGAAATCCTCGATCATTGCTCCTTTTCCGTACGTGTCGCTATCTGTATCTCCGTCAATCCCCTCGAACGCTTCCAACAGCACGTTCAGATTGCGTTTGCCGTGACCGCCGACGGGATGAGCCGATTCGTTGAAAGCTTGCTGCAATGTCTTGATTTCGTTCATGTCCTTGCTCCTTTTCGTCAGCGTACGCTTTCTATTTTACACGCGCCCGTTCAATTCATCTATGGTTTTCCCAAGGCGGCACCGTTATTCCTGTTGCAGCTGTTGAACGTCTCCAGCCTGTTCAGCGCCCCCCCTCCTTCGACAAAATCAGCGTTGTCCCAGTACAACCTGAACGCCGCCGGCATATGATAACGTATGCAATTACTCTTCCCGGCGGGGAGGTGATTTCAAATGACATTCGCACTTACGGATTGGATGCTGTACTCGATGTGGATCGTGCTCGGAGCCATGGGGCTCAATTTCCTGCTCGGTCTCTATCAATCGCTTAAAAGCGGCACGTTTTCGAGCGATTTGATTACGAAGTATCTCACGGATCTCCTGATGCTCGTATTTCCGTTGTTCCTGCTCGCAGGCATGACCGCATTCGACAAAACCGATTGGATCATGGAAACAGCTTACTACATTGGAGCTTTCGGCGTCGTCGTCAAATATTTGATGGATCTGAAAGGCAAATTGTAAACGCCTACAGGACAGCTGCCGGATTCCGGCGGCTGTTTCTTTTTGAAGCGGCGCCTTGCCAGCGGCGATTAAATCTGTACAATAAGGAAAGACATCTTGCTGAGGAGAGGTTCCATTGGCACAGCTTTATTACAAATACGGGACGATGAACAGCGGCAAATCGTTCGAAATCATTAAAGTCGCCCACAACTACGAGGAACAAGGCAAACGGGTGCTCATCTATTCCCCTTCCTTCAGCGCCAGAGGCACGTCGCAGCTGGTCGGCTCGCGCGTCGGCTTCGAGCGGGAAGCGATACCGGTGGAAGAGGATACCGATTTGTACGAGAACGTCAAATCCCATCTGTCTTCGTCAGGCCCCAAGCAGATTTACTGTATCCTTATCGACGAAGCGCAGTTTCTGAAGAAGCATCATATCTTGGCGCTTACGCGCGTCGTCGACGAGCTGAACATTCCCGTCATGGCGTTCGGGCTGAAGAACGATTTTCAAAATCAGCTCTTCGAGGGCAGCTACAATTTGCTCGTCCAGGCTGACAAAATCGAGGAGATCAAAACGATCTGCTGGTATTGCGACCGCAAAGCGACGATGGTCATCCGCTTCCGCGACGGCAAGCCAGTCAACTCCGGCGAGCAAATCCAGATCGGCGGCAACGAAGATTATAAGCCGGTCTGCAGGCGCTGCTGGAATCAGGCATTCCAGGTTGTCGACACGACGCTGGAGCCTTAGTTGACGACTGAGCTGCGAAGTGACTGCTTAACCGAAAACCGCCCGTATTCGTACGGGGAAACCAATCGTTTGCTTGCAGACGGTTGGTTTTTTGTTTGCGTCCAGCAATCCCGCCTCTCGCTTCGCCTCTCTCTTCGGCCGCGCTTCTAAAGAAGTCTAGTAGCCCTGTCACCCCAATGTTCGTCACCATTAAGTGAAGTTGACACGCCGAATTTTTCTTTTGACTTCCAGCCTAGGCAGCTATAAAGTGGAAGCAAATAGAAATTTAGGAGGCTTTTATGTCCGCCATACGTTCCAAAACAGCCGAGCTGCCTTACACCTCCATGCGTCAATTAGCAGGCCCTCTCATCGCCATTATCGTCGGTATCTTCATGGTTATTCTGGACAGCACGGCCGTGAACGTAGCGGTTCCCAAGCTGGTTGACGATTTCCACAGCAAACTCGAAACCGTCCAATGGACGATTACCGGTTACGCGCTGGCGCAAGCCGCCGTCATTCCCCTTGCCGGCTGGATGACGGACCGTTTCGGTTCGAAACAGATTTTCATCCTGTCGCTCGTGCTGTTCACGCTCGGTTCTATTCTGTGCGCGACCGCCCAAACCGTCGACCAGCTTATCCTTTACCGGGTGCTGCAAGGTCTTGGCGGCGGGATGGTCAGCCCGATCGCCTTTGCGATGACGTATCGGTTCAGCCCGCCGGAGAAAGCGGGTTCGATCATGGGCTTGATGGGCATGCCGATCCTGCTCGCACCCGCGCTCGGCCCGATCATTTCCGGTTATTTGGTCGACTATGTCCAATGGGAGTGGATCTTCCTAATCAACATCCCGGTGGGTATCGTCGGCGTCATTCTCTGTGCGCTGCTCCTTCCTAGTCTGCCGAAGAAAGCCTCGACCTCGTTGGACATGCTAGGCATCATCCTCGGACCGCTGGCCTTCTCGGGATTGTCCTACGGTCTTAGCGAAGGCTCGACGAGCTGGACCTCCGACAAAACGATCATCGGCCTCATCGTCGGCGTCGTCGCGCTCGCCGCTTTCATTATCGTCGAGCTTACGCGGAAGAAAGAGCCGCTGCTGGAACTGCGCGTCTTCCGTTCTTCGCTCTTTACCCGCGGTATTCTGATTCAGTGGGTGCTGCAGTTCGTGATGTTCGGCATCATCTTCTCCGTGCCGTTCTTCATGCAGAAACTGATGGGCATGTCCGCGTTCGACGCAGGCATGTGGACGTTGCCTCAAGCCATCGCGGCAGGCTTGTTCATGCCAATCGGCGGACGGCTGTACGACCGCATCGGCGCTAGGCCGCTCGTGCTGGTCGGGCTCACGATCGTCGGCGTCGGCGCGTTCCTGATCGCCCAGATCGACCCGCACGACAGCGCCTGGCAGTTCTTCCTTCCCCGCGCGATGCTCGGCATGGGAATGGGCCTGTCGTTCCTAGCGCTCAACACGCATCTGATCCAATCGGCGCCCAGCAATCTCGTCAGCCGCGTCACCTCGCTCACGAGCGCCACGCAGCAGGTGGTTACGTCGTTCTCGGTGGCAGGCTTGACGACGATCATCGCGAACCGCACGGCGCACTATGTATCCGACGGCGAGAAGCCGATGCCTGACGCGATGGCGCATGGGTTCCATGATGCGTATCTCGTGCTCGTCGGATTGGCTGTCTTCGGCATCCTATGCGCGACCACGCTGAGAAGACCGAAGACGGAACACGGGAACACGCCGGTTGCGCATTCGGTAGATATGGGTTAACTGCATCGTTGAAAAAGCGTTCCGAGCCTCTGCTCGAAACGCTTTTTTATTTTAGTTATACTAGCCAGGTTTCGAAGACTGCAGCAGTATGTCTTAGGTGAAAGCTGTCAAATGGCAGCTTTTACGCGCAATTTGAACACTTGGAGCCCTCAATTCTGCTGTTCGGCAGCTTTGAGGGCAGCAATGCCACTTAAGAGGACGAAAAAGCTGCCAATCGGCAGCTTTGAGGGCAGCAATGCCACTTAAGAGGACGAAAAAGCTGCCAATCGGCAGCTTTTCATCGTATTTCGAGCAAATGGGCCTTTCAAAACTGGATGCTGGCAGCTTTGAAAGGCGGGGCTAACTTCTAAGAATGGAAAGCGTTCCGTGCATTAGCCCGGAACGCTCATTAGTCCTATTCTTATGACATCACATGATAGCTGTCTTGCGTCCAAGTTTGTGCATGTAGGGTACCGTTGGCGTTGTTTTCGGTAGAAATCGTTCCGTGTTCGGAACCGCGATCCTTTTCATGCGAAGCATAGCTGGATACGGAGTCGTTCGAGGCGCTGGCGCTAAAATCAGCTTGTGCACGACTCTCGGTAGAAGACTCGTACCAATCGCGGTCGTTCTCGAGATTGTCGAAGCGCTCGCTCTTAGTTGCCGTCATCGCATTCGCACTCAGCCCGAGACCGGCTTGCGCGCTAGTGCTCTCGCTCGACTTGTTCCAGTTGCGTTCGCTTCCGTTGTTGTCGGAACGCTCGCTCTTGGTTGCCGTCATCGCGTTCGCATTCAGACCGAGACCAGCTTGCGCGCTAGTGCTCTCGCTCGACTTGTTCCAGTTGCGTTCGCTTCCGTTGTTGTCGGAACGCTCGCTCTTGGTTGCCGTCATCGCGTTCGCATTCAGACCAAGACCGGCTTGCGCGCTAGTGCTCTCGCTCGACTTGTTCCAGTTGCGTTCGCTTCCATTGTTGTCGGAATGCTCGCTCTTAGTTGCCGTCATCGCATTCGCGTTCAGCCCGAGACCGGCTTGCGCGCTAGTGCTCACGCTCGACTTGTTCCAGTCAAGGTTTTTCTCGTCACTCGAACGCTCGCTCTTGGTTGCCGTCATCGCGTTCGCACTCAGCCCGAGGCCGGCTTGCGCGCTAGTGCTCTCACTCGACTTGCTCCAGTTGCGGTCTTTCTTGATACTCGAACGCTCGCTCTTGGTTGCCGTCATCGCATTCGCATTCATGCCTAGATCCACGTTCCCGCCGGCGCCGGAGGAATTCCAATCGCCGTCGTTCCACTCGGAACGCTGGCCATTGATCATCGCATCCACGTTCGCGTTCAAGCCGAGATCCAAGCCGCCGTTGTAGGAATTACGATCCGACGAATCGGCATTCGCCGAGCTGCTATCCGAATGCAAGCCGATACCGAGTCCAAGATTTAAGCCCAATCCAGTATCGCTGTTCGCGGAAGACGCGTGCGTCACCGTCGAAGCTCCAATTAGCGCCAGCAGAAACGAACCCGAAAACACCGTTACTTTCATCCATTGAGGTACCTTTTTCATTTGATATGCACTCCTTCTCGATTGTTTGTTGGTTGGCAATTGCGCCTACAAATCAACGTGTGAGAAAGAGTCATATCGCGGCGGCTGCTGCGGTGGAGCCTGAGACCACTGGTCCGTTCCGACTTGATACGTTACGGGCAAGGCGTAACCGATGCCGAAACGGACGAGTTTATTCATCTGTTCCAGCACCGTAGGCGGATACGCAACTCCCGTCGACGAGCCTCCGCTGCCAGGGGCCGAAGCCGAACCTCCCAAAGGGCTTGGCGCCACATTGCCGGTCAGAGCAGGCAGCGTGGCAGCCGTTCCCGATGTACTTGTCCCGCGAGAAGCGGCATTGGGATTTCGCTTGCCACCATCGCCCTCAGAGGAATCTACGATTCTGAGACTCGACTTATCGCTTGCATCTGGCAAACTGGCTTCCATTGCCGGGACAGGTATTCGGATGATCGGATGAACGACCGGTTCAAGCGTATTGCTTGATGGAGCAGGCGGCTCCACGGGAAACACCTCGTCGGAATCCATACTCGGCTCCGAATCCGGTGTGACCGTCGTTTCAGGCAATGAAGGATTCGTTGGCTCCCAATTCGTTTCAAGCGCAGCAGAACTCGGTGACCCCGTTACGACATACGATGGCGACGTAAACGTTTGAGAAAGTGAAGCCTTAACAGTCGGCTTCTTGATCTCCACCACGACTGGCGGCTTAGTGCCGTCTTGGCTGACTTTCGACCTCAGCCCGATCACAGGCGTCGTAATCGCAACCGGCAAGAGCGGTAGTCGCACCTCCGCCGGCACGGCCGAGACCGACACGCCGTCTGCCTGTCCCGTATTTGCGCTGACTTCCGGAGTAACGATCTCGACGATCGGCGCCGTCACGCTTGCCTGCCCGACATCGGCATCCACGCCTAGGTTAGAAGCTTGTACCGACACCGGAGGAGTGGCAACGTTAACGACCGACGTATCGACTGTAACTTCAGGCAGCGTAACCTTCGCTTTCTGCAAAGCCGCTTCGCCTGAACCAGCGTCCGTAACAGTCGGAACGGTTACTTCGACAAGCGGCACTTTCACTGAAAATGCCGATTGTTCCGTATGCGCCTGCTTTGGCAGCAAATTCGGTACGGAAGCCGACGCTTTGCCCGGATGCCCGACCAAGACCGTCAACCCGATTCCCACGGTCAGGCTTGCCAGCGTGACCGTCACGGTACCCCATCGCCTAGATTGGCGAAATGTCATGCGCATTTCACCTCCTTCCGCGGCAGTATCCTTTGCTTTATGCCAAGACTTGCTTGGCTCTGAGCCATGCTTATATATAAGCGCTTCTCGCCCGCCTGAAACCCCAGCCTCTCTATGCGAACTCTCCTTTTAGCTAAAACCCGCAACTAAAAAAAAGCCACGATCCCCTGTCGCTAAACAGGAAACCATGGCTGTCATTCATGAATGGTTGCATTAAATTGGCAATTCCAACCCTGCTGGGCTAACGAATCCGTATTTGACCTTAAGCGGGCGTACGCGCTCCAGAAGACCGATCAGCTGCTCCGCCGATTGCACGGGATCGCCAGGCGCCTGCTCGCCGCCCATATCGGTTCTGATCCAGCCCGGGTGGATGGCCAGCACTTGAAACCCTTGAGGCTCAAGCTCTTTGCGAAGCTTCTCGGACAGGTAGGTAAGCGCGGCCTTCGACACTCCGTACGGGTAATCGCCGCCGCTGGCCGACGCATAGGAACCCGCATCGGACGAAATATTCATAATGGACGGCAGCGTTGCTTTGCGGAGAAACGGAAGTAGCGCTTGGATCATCTTGATCGGCCCGAACAGATTCGTATCGAACGATGCCGACAAATCCTCCAGATCCATGGACTCGATGCCGTGGTCGCGTCCGCGCAGAATGGCCGCATTGTTCACGAGCGCATCGATGGATGCTTCGCGGTCACGCAGCATGGAGGCAAAGTCCGCGATCGATGCATCATTCACCACGTCCAGCTCGACAAGCTCGATGAGTGCACGAAGTTTCGCATCCAGTCTATCGAACTTCGATCCGGCCTCCTGCATGTTGCGAACGCCAGCGAGAATCTGATGTCCTCGGCTAGCCGCGGCGACAGCAAGCTCGTACCCTAATCCACGGCTTGCTCCTGTAATGGCGATTCTCATAAACTATCAGGCTCCTCTCCGATCGGTTTCCCTTCTTAGTATAACGCTTTCATGACGTGAAAAGCCAATCAGGCCGTCCCCTCCAAAATGCACCAGGCAAAGGGGACAGCCACGATTGGAACTTATTGCACGACCAAGCCGGGAAGCGAAGCGTTCGAATCGGTAATGTCGAATTCCACCTTCGGCGATTTCCGCAGCCCGTCCGCGGAGACGGCATAGATCCGGCCCTGCTTGTTCTCCTGCATCGGGATGGTAAAATTGCCGCCGGCATCCGTTCTCGCCGCTGCCGATCGAACCGTCGCGCCTCCGACCGTGAATTCGACATAAACGTTTGCTCCGGATTCGATCAAGCCCGAGCTGGATTTAACTTTTCCGGACACATACCGCGAACCAAGCGTAACCTTGAATGCCGCTTCCGCCATGCCCGGTTTGTAGACGAACGTATAGGGCTGCGCGGAAGATTTGATGATGCTTACGAAACTAATCGCATCGCTGCTATAGAAGTCGGATCCCAGCAGCGACCACGTGTATTGCTCCCCCTCTTCCATACCGCCGATCGCTGCATAGCCGTCCGAATATGCAATGGCTTGACCGACGTAATTGCCGCTCGCGCCCTTCAAGCTGCCCAAAGCTGAATGCGGCTTTCCATCACCGTCTGTCAGTCGACCGATCATTTGAATGCGGTTCAAGGTAAACGCGCCAAGGTCCATCGGAGAGCCACTGTACGTAAACGTCTTCATGTTAGAAGGCATAAAATCGCCGATGAGCGGTTTCTCGCGTGTCGGCACCGAAACGCTGTACGCATATTTTTGTCCGCTCACAAGTCCGCGGAAAGCGAAGCTGCCGTCCGATTCCGTCTTCACCGCCACGGAAGGGCCGTCTTGATCGGTCTTCGAGATGTTTACCGTCTTGTCTGCCAATGGCTTGCCGGCCTCGTCGACCAATTTCCCGGTCGCCTGCGCGTCCGGAAGGTCCGCAAGCCGAAACTGATGGATGACATGTTCGCCGGCGTGATAGGTGAACGTATATGGAACGCCAGGCGTGTAGCGACTTTCCAGTTCCGGCGGCAGCTGTACGGACGCGGTATACGTTTCTCCGTCCTTGAGCGTATCCCAATTGAATACATCGATATTCGGCCTCGTATATTCATTGTATGCTGTTCGTTCCAGCCTGATTTCGAGCGTATAATCAAAGATCGGGTTGCCGTTCGGATCCAACACCCGGAAAGTCGCCTGATGATCTTCCAGGGCCACTTGCGAGCAATTGCCCATGTTCCGGTACTTGAAGGTACAGGTTCGGATATCCGCGTTATCCGGCCATACACCTGCGATGGCGTAGTCCTCTCCCTTTTCCAAGCCGTCAAAACGATAATTGCCATCCGCGTCAGTCACGACGTCCGCAATCTTGCGCAGTTCGCCGTCAGCGAATTGCAGCAACTGAATCGCCCTGCCGTTCACTTTGCTTCCGGTAAGGCGGCCTTGCATACCGGAACCCATGGTAATATCGATCCGCCTTGCTGCCTGATTCCAGGACACGACGTTTCCCGTCTGTTCCCCGACGAAGCGAAGCGGCACGAAGAGCGCGCCGTCTTTCAGCATGGCGGCCGTCTCCATGCCGACCTCATTGTTATTCACGAGCGCGGTTCGGTTGCCGGCTGTCAATTTTACCGACGACCAATCATTCGTTCCGGCGACCGTTTGCGCGGACTTGTCCCACGCAACCTGCAAATGCAAGGCTTCGAATATGGGTCTGAACGGCACCATGGTTACTCCTTCTTCTATGTAAGGCGACGCCGTCATTTCAAGGCGCTTCCCGTCCAAATAAACGGAAAGCAGCTGCGGCTGGGCTTCCGTTCGGCCGATCGGAATCATCGAACCGAGCAGTGCGGCGGCAGCGATCGCCGGTATCCAAAGTTGACGCTTCATCTCGTAATCTCTCCCATGTCATGTCCTGATTTCCAGCAATTGAATTATAGCTTACTCGACCAGAGGCCGCTAGACGGAATTCGGGAGAAGCGTACCCGCGCTGTTTTATCCGGCCGTCGTGAAGGGCACTCGAATAAATGAAGAAATCGTGAAGACGTATAATATCCGGTTCTTCATGGGCATTATAGTTTTTGTTGCCAAAAGCAGCCATAGGATCAGCCAAGGAGGTGTACACATGTCGAATAATCAAAATCAAGTCTCCAAAGCAGACGTACAGTCTTCCGAGCTGAACAAACTGCCTGTACCCGGTCAGGAAGACACGGAGTTCTCCGCTGAAGAAGCAGCAGAAGCGTTCGAGAACAACCAGTCGGCGAACCACTCCGCACAGAACGAAGAGCAGGAATAAGCATAGATTGAAGTCTTGGGCGGAATCCCCCCTCTGCCCTGCTCGTGCTGCCTTACGTACCGCTCTTATATCCGGCTTCGTTCCGGATAACGGATTGGAACAACGAAGAAGCCTCCCGGCACGCCGGGAGGCTTCTTCGCGCTATAGCTCAATCATACGCGTGCGCTAACCATGGTGGGCCAACAATTCAGCCGCTTTCATCGCGTCTTACGCTGTATCCCCGCTATTGGACGGAGCTCATGATTTCATCGCTTCGACCATCGCTTGCAGCTTCAGCACCGTGTTCCAGTTGCGCGTCGTGGTACCGTCCCCGAGCTTGGCGATATTGCCCGCCAGCTTGGAATCCAGCACGCTCTGCCCATAGTGGCAATAGAGCGCCGTACCGTCCGCATAATAGCGGTCCAGTTCCGAGAGACCGACGTTCAGCTTCTCAAGCTGCTTCTCGGTGAGCGGCTCGTTCAACGCCGTCAGATGAACGCTCTTCCCTTCCACGCGGGCTTCATCCGCATAGGGACAGCCTGCGATAATGGCATTCAGCTCGGATTCCGTTCGAATCATCACCTTCGTCGCGATTCCCGATATGCGCGTAATCGCTGCTTCGATCTCCGCTCCCAGCCGCTGTGCATCCTTATCCGACCGAAGCACGATATTGCCGCTTTGAATGTACGTCTGCACGCGCTCCAAGCCGATTGCTTCCAACTCGCGCTTCAAATCCGCCATGGCCAGCTTGTTCTTCCCGCCGACATTGATGCCTCGAATCAGCGCAATATAATTCGTCATTTAGACAGCCACTCCGTTCGTTCCAGCTTTCCGACATGAAACCACTATACCGCGAAGAAAATTGGATGACAATGGAAAGCGTCAGGCTGCGAAATTACGCTCTGTGACTGTGGGCATAGCCCTTCGCCCTTGTCCGCGGCAGCCGCTTCACCAGCTCCGGCAGCGCGACGCCGAGCAAGACGAGCACGACGCCCGCCCATTGCAGCGCGCTCACGCTCTCATGAAGAACGATCGCCGACAGCATGACGGCGACCGGCAGCTCCGAGGCGCCGAGAATGGCGGCCATGCCTTCGCCGATATGCGGAACGCCTGCCGCGAACAGCACCGGCGGGATAAAGGCGCCGAACAGGCCGAGAAGCAAACCGAACAGCAGCAGATGACCCCAGATCAACCCGTTAAACAGAAAAGCCGGCGGGAACAGAATGAATACGAGAATCAGTCCGCCAGTAATCATCCATGCGCTGCGGTAAGCAGGCGCTGCGGAAGGCACGGCCTTGCCGCTGAATAACACGAACAAGGAATAGCTTACGGCTGCGAGCAGCCCCAGAACGACGCCGAGCGCATCGAAATGGCTCATGCCTTGGTCCACGATACCGGCCGCGAGCAGCGTGCCGCCAAACAACACAACCAACGTGATCAGCATCATATTGCTTGGCCGTTTGCGGTTCCTTAGCGAATGGATCAGCACGCCCATCCACGTAAATTGGAATAATAAAATGATGGCAAGCGAATTCGGGATATAGCGCAGCGACTGGTAATACAGCAAACCGGTAAGCGCCGTCGGCATGCCGGCAGACATCAGCAGCAGACGCTGCTTCCATGTTAATCCGGGCCGCGTCGTGCTCGCGGAAGCCGAAGCACCTGCGGCCGCTCGGCGAGACGTATTTCGTTTCCGCGCCGAGTGAATTTTCGTAAACAAGGCAAGCAGCCAAGAAAGCACGAATCCGACCAACAGCTGCGAACCAACCACCTCGCCCAATTGATAACCTTCGCCGTAAGCCTTTACGACGATCGTAGATAAAATGCCATAGCTGACGGCACCCAGAAAAACGGCAATTGCATATTTCATCTCTAAGCTGTCCCCTCTCTTGAGCAGGCAGTCGGGTTATGCGGACGCAAAAAAAC
This sequence comes from Paenibacillus sp. J31P316, assembly GCF_056269105.1. Taxonomy (NCBI): domain Bacteria; kingdom Bacillati; phylum Bacillota; class Bacilli; order Caryophanales; family Paenibacillaceae; genus Paenibacillus; species Paenibacillus sp. J31P316. Next base: position 248,367 of record NZ_JBWDNI010000001.1, read on the forward strand.
TTCCTAACCGCAAATATGGAATCCGCTGAGGATCGTCCATATTCGTAGTTAGGAAGTTACGGCTTCCTGTAGAAACCCCCGCCCTGCTGCGAGGCTATACGAATGAATTCCGAACTGCTAATAATACTCACTTCCCGAAATATTACATGACAAGTAAGCTCTTGTCAACCGCGTCTTGCTTCCATTTCGTATAAAATCAGGTCAGTTTGCCGAAGTCGCCGCGCATGATCGTTCGGACATGCCCTGCCCATAATCCGTTGGCCGGGCAGTACTTTCGCGCCACCTTATCGATCGTCGTAAATCCCTTCGCTACGTAATTATCGTTGATGAGTTGTCCGAATTTCCGGATGCTGTCCCCCTTGGTCGCGAAGCTGAACGCCTTTTTACGCGCGTTGCCGGTGACCGCATTCAAACCGAAGAGATTGTTTTTCGTACGGGCAAGCGTGCTCTTGCCGTTTCCGCTTTCCAGCTTCATAACCGCGATCGTGAAGAAAGCGTTGATGCCATATTGTTTCTCTACGCCGAGAATGACATCCTCGAGTCCCAGCCCCTGCAGCTTCGTTCCCTTCAACAGCGCGGCGATATGAGACTTCGTCAGCCCGGAATCGGACATCACCTTCGAGGTCGGCTTCAGCGGATTGCCAGCTTCATTGGAGACGGATCCGTCTGCGGTGTCGGTTGGAACAGCAATCTTCGTAACGCCGGCTTTCGTCGATACGGCTTGCTTCGCTTGATTCGGCGCAGTCTGCTCCGAGCTGTCGAGCGTTGCGGCTCCGGTCGCTGCAATGAGCGGAATCGCTGCCCCGGCAATTGCCGCGGACGATGCAGCTTCCTTCGCGGCGAGAGCCCCTGTCTCCAGAACGGCATAGCCTCCGTGAACGTAGCCTCCGCCTTCCAGCGTCAACCATCCATTCGCGGTCTGGGCTTTCACCCGAAGAAGCGTGCCCTTCTCCACCGCCTTAAGAATCTTGGACTCCGCATTCGGCAAGGCGCGGACATTGAGATAATACGAGGTAACTCTATATGTAGGTAGAGGTTTCGCAACGGGAGGAGCGCTGACCTTCGCTGCATCGACCGGAACGGCCTTGGCTGTAGGAGCTGTAGAAACAGCAGGAGCGGTAGGAGTGACCGAAGGGGATTTGGGAATGACCGTGGCGGGCTGATAGCTGGATTTCGGGGATAATGGATGAACGGGCGCGTGCCCGACGTCAGGCACGAACGAGGTTTTCGTTTTTAGCCATAACGGGTAATTGACATCTGCGGCGCTTTTATGCGACGACACGCTATTCATGGACAGATTAAACGAGAAGAATAACGACGCGAGTAGCGCCGCGACAATCATATAAGCCACTGCATTCCACTGGAGACTCCGAGACATTGAAACACCTCTTCCTAGGATTTTTAGGGCCTTTCCGATATAGGTTAGATTGTAAAGGCTGTCAACTGAAAAGCATGTCAAAGCTTCTGTAAGAATCGTATGATCTTTTGTCGACGGACATGCCTCTTGTGACGAAACAAAAAGAAGCCTGATTGCTCAGGCTCCTTAAATGAGAAATTTCCAATCTTTTTTCAAAACCGCCGTCAATTCGTCAAACCCGCGTCAGGATAACGTTTGCGGCCCATATATCCGTCGTCGTAGCCATGATAATGGGTCGCTCGCTCCTCTCCTTGCTTCCAACAGATTAGAATTTCCTCACCATTGAGTATCGAAGGGAAATCGATCAGTCCAGGATTGATCATTTTGAGCAGTACGCCCTGTCGTTCGAAGTTGCCGACGGCGAGCTCGACTTCCATTCGCATGAATTCCAGCTGGCTTTCCAGCTCGAAGAACGGGTCCATTCCGTCGCCGTTTGCGGGCAGCAAGCCTTTACGGTGCTTATCCTTCAGCTGATGCAGCATTTCGAACTTCATTTCAAATTGCTGCGTCAACAATTGAAGCTTGATTAAATCTTCCTGCAGCCGAGGCAGCAGTCGATTCGCTTCTTCTAATGTAAACGTAACCGGCTTCATCGCGTCCATCCACTCCTTACAGCCAAGTTTACTGCATATCGACACAAAATGCCATTCTGCGGCGCTCCTGCAAAAGAATCAAAAAGGCGTACAAAAAAAGCCGGAGTCCCCATCAAGGAGGCTCCGGCTGTTCAGCCGTGATTATAGCGGATTACACGCTGGCGAGCGGCGCGTAGCCTGCCGATTCATAAATCATTTCCGACAATTTGACGACCTTCAAGGCAAACTCGCCCGGAACCAGTACCTCATGCCGGCCGAGAATCGCATCGATGAAGCTCTTGTCTTGGTTCGTGGTCGCTTGAGGAAGCTCAGGCGTCACATGCTCCTGCCCCTTGCGGCGAAGCGTGATTTTGCCGTTATCGAAGAATATGCCGCCCGTTTCGCCGCAGAAGACGAAGGTTTCATGCCAGCATGGCGCATTGCCGACGAGATTGAGTCCCGCCACGGCACCTTCCGCGAAGCGAATCGACGTGAACGTGTCGATCTCGACTGGCGTGCCGTGCATTTGCAGCTGCGGCTTCACTTCGATCGGCGTCAGGCCCGTCGTCCAGAGCAGGACGTCGATGATATGGCTGCCGGAATCCATCAGGAAGCCGCCGCCGGACAATGCAGGGTTCTGCCGCCACGAGCCGACCGTTCCGACCTGCCATTCCTGGTAGAGGGACGCGGTGACGGACGTGAGCTTGCCGATTTCGCCCCGGGCGATCGCGTCCCGGATGTACAGGTATTCAGGCTGAAAATGACGCTGGTACGACACCTGCATGATTTTGCCGGCATCCTCGGCGATCTGAATCAATTGACCGGCTTCGACGGAAGAGCAGGTCATCGGCTTCTCGATCATGACGTGCAAGCCCTTGTGAAGCGCATCGCTCGCCTGCTGGAAATGCAGCGTGTGCGGCGAACAAATAATGACCGCGTCCACTTCCCCGGAATCCAACAAATCCCGGTAATCCGCATACGTATGTACGCCGCTCAAGCCATGTTTCTCGATAAAACTGTTCCTGTTCTGCTCGCTCGTATCCGCGAGTGCCGTAATGACCGCGTCCGGCAGTTCCAGCAGCTGACGTGCATGCCAGCCCGCGATGCCGCCTGTTCCAATAAAACCGATGCGAATTGCTTTCACCTGTTTCGCCTCCCGATGAGTAAAAGATAGCGCTATCATCACTAAAGTAGCACACTTTGCTAGTCCGACCAATCCAATATTGCGCCAACATCAGGAGTGCCTGCCAAAAATAGATGTTTGCCGAACGCCGATGCAGGAAATGATAAACGGGAAACACGACTACCCGGAGCTGTACACAGGAGGATGATTCCGATATGAAACAGGCAAGATCGTGGAAAGGAATAACCGCTTGCGCGTTGATTGCCAGTCTCGCAGCCGTGAACCCAATTCACGCGCTGGCGAGCGACCACCATCATCAACAGGCGCCGCAAGTTACGGTGAAGCTCATCAACACGAAAGGAGAAGCGATCGGCACCGCCTCGCTCACCCAGAAGGATGATGCCGTCGTGGTTCGCGTGGAAGCGAGCAAGCTGACCCCTGGCGATCACGGGCTCCACTTCCATCAGGTCGGCAAATGCGAGGTACCCGACTTCAAAACCGCAGGCGCTCACTTCAATCCCGCGGACAGGCAGCATGGCTTCAACAATCCGAAGGGCTTCCATAACGGGGATCTTCCTAATCTGAAGGCAGACGCCGGCGGCAATGCCAAAGCCGAATTCGAGACGAAGGTCGTGACGCTGGCGAAAGGCCAGCCGAATTCGCTTCTGAAGGACGGCGGCTCCGCCCTTGTCATTCATGATAAAGCCGACGACTATGTAACCGATCCGTCCGGCAATTCCGGCGATCGGATCGCCTGCGGGGTTATTCAATAAAGAAGCTTCACGCGCAAACGCTGCGAAGCCATGGCAGAGGAATCAACTGCCTTGGCTTCTTTCGTTTACTTCAGGAACAAAATCCGCTACATTGATACTATTGAATTAAAGAGAGATAGATAGAGAGAGACTAGAAATGGATAAGGAGAATGGACATCAACATGAACAACATGACGAAAGAATTATCCCCTTGGGTAAAAGCACTGGATCTGTCTCCGCACCCGGAGGGAGGCTGGTACAAGGAGCTCTGGAAGGCATCGTTCGAAATTCCGCGCGACGTGCTTGGCGGCTCCTATTCCGGCGCGAGGGTTGCGGCCACTTCGATCTACTTCGTGCTTCACCCGGACGAAGCTTCCGAATGGCATACGGTCTTATCCGATGAGCTGTGGCTATGGCATTCCGGAAGCCCGCTGCTGCTGACGCTCGGAGGCACGGAAGAGCAGCCGCATGCGACCGAAGAAATCGTCATCGGTCCCGATATCGCGAACGGCCAGTATCCGCAGGCACTCGTTCCCGCAACCGTATGGCAGAAGGCGAAGCCGCTTGGCAATGAACCCGTGCTCGTCTCTTGCGTCGTTGCGCCAGGCTTCCATTATGACGACTTCAGACTCATTGATCGATAATCAATTAGGCCTTATGACCCACAAAAAGCCAATCAGGGATAAACCTGGTTGGCTTTCTAATTGTCAACCCCTGTTTCATGAGTCATTTCTCATAATTTTCTAAGAAACAACGCTATCCCCTTGGTAGGCAAGGTATTCCTCTTACATTGGTAAATGGTGGCATGTTTAGGCGTGTTATAGTAGTTTTCGAGAAGACGTCCAAGCAGAAATAACCAACCACTAGGAGGAATTCAGTTGACTACACCTAAGAAACGCATCTCTCATAAAATACTTTCCCTTACACTAGGACTTACGATCGCTTGCACAGGCGGAGCGATGACTTTAGCACCACACGAGACGCAGGCAGCTTCGTCATCCGCATCGTCATCCAAGACGTCGCTTGCGAGTAAAATCACGGCCACGGGCAAAAAATATTTGGGCGTGCCGTACAGATTCGGCGCGAAAGCCGGCATTACAAGCGCTTTCGACTGTTCGTCCTTTACCCAATACATTTTCAAGAAGAACGGCATCAGCCTGCCCCGTTCCTCCAAGGCGCAGTCCAAGGTCGGCGTGAAAGTATCCAAGAGCAACCTGAAGGCCGGCGACCTCGTGTTCTCGGACACGAACGGCGATGGCGTCATTAACCACGTCAGCCTGTATATCGGCGACGGCAAGCTGCTTCATACCTACCGCGTAGGTATCGGCGTGACGATCTCTACCTTCAAAGGCAGCACGTGGGACCACAGATTCATTACAGCCCGCAGAGTCCTGTAAGTTATAAGTATCCGCGAACGCAAGATTTTACGCACGGCTAAGCGTGATGTAATATAGAAAGAGTTTTTCTTGACCCCCTATTCGCTCTTATGCGGACTAGGGGGTTTTTGGCGCGAATGGGCAAGCGTATAATCGTCCATCAGCGGCCTTCCATACAATGAAGAAGTGGTCAATACCCTAGGGAGGCGTGGGCAATGAAACTGGATATCGGCTGCGGCTTGTTTAAGCGTCCGGATTATTATGGCATCGATCGTATCTCGCTGCCCGGAATCAATTTGGTCAGCGACTTGAACGCGGCACTGCCGTTTCCCGATCATTCCGTCACATCCATCGCGGTTTGCCGCATGCTTCCGTACGTGGATAATCTCGCCTACTCGCTGGCAGAGCTTTACAGGGTCAGCAAGCACGGCGCCGTACTTACGCTTCTCTGCCCTTACGCGCATCATTTTCGCCACAGCTCCAATCCTTACTTGAAGCATCGCTTCGATGAACATACTCCTCGCTACCTGAGCACCCAGTTCATGCAGCCCGATGAAGGCGCTGTTTGTCCGCCGCTTGCCCCGTACGATTACGTACCTGAGCTCCCCTACGATTTCCGACTGCTCCATATGGAGTTGTTTTTCGAACCGGCTTATAGTCCCCCGCTATATGAGCCCGACGAGCTGGAGATGCTCAAGGAGCTTCAAGCGAATGTCGTGAATGAAATCCTCTATCGATTCGTTGTCGTCAAAGGCTCGCTCAGCCGCGGAGCATGGCAGGAACTATGCCAAACCTCGTATTCGGAGCCCGTCGCCGTCCAGCAGATCAGAAGCCGATTGCAAGCAGAGTCTTAAGCTTCTCAGATGCAACTATTCCGCATATGCTCCTATAGTGTATTCAGTAATTGACACGTTAGGGGGTGAGGAACATCGCTCTCGTAGTACGGGCAACAGTCAATATGACTGGCGCCATCACCTTCACCGGCAACACGCTCGGCCTCAGCCGCTCCACGACGGAAGGCGTCCCCGGTACCCAGGATAGCATCGGAGCATTCAGCACGACCAATACCGCCCTTCAGTTCGGGACGTATCCTGCGGGTACTACGAATAATTACCTGATCAACAATGCCAATGCGATACTGACGATGCCCGCCGGCAGCACCGTCGTCTACGCCGAGTTGATCTGGGGCGGCACCTATGTCGTTCCCGGCGTCAATCTGACGGCGGCGATCAATAATCCCGTCACGCTGAGGCTGCCGAGCAACGTCAGCTTCAGCATCAGTCCCGACCCCGCGACGAGCAACAACTACGATCTGGGCTCCGGCGCGCTTGGCTATACGCGTTCCGCGAACGTCACGACTCAGATTCAGCAAGGCGGAGCCGGTACCTATAACGTCGGCGGCGTGGTCGGCACGATCGCCCTAACCGATCCGACCGCCAATCATGCCGGCTGGACGCTCGGGGTCATCTATTCCAATCCGACGCTGCCGTTCCGCAATATGTCGCTGCGTGCCGGCGCCGTGCTCATTCAGGCCGCTTCCGGACCGGTGAACACGACGATTACGGGCTTCGCCACGCCGGTCACCGGCGTGCTCGGCGGCCGCGCGCTGCTCAGCGGCCAAGAGGGCGATGCCAACCGAACCGGCGACCAAGCGCTGTTCGGGCCGACGGCGGCCACGCTTGTCGCGCTGTCGGGACCGAACAATTTTGCCGCCAACTTCTTCGCCTCGCAGATCAACAACGATTCAGGCAATCTCGACACGACGGGGACCTTCGGCAACCGCAACCAAGTGAACGGCGCTCCAGGCAGCAACATCATCGGCGGTCGCCAGGGCTGGGACATCACGAACGTCGACGTGTCCGCTCGCCTCATCAACAATCAATCGTCCGCGGTGCTTCAGCTGACGACGTCCGGCGATGCGTACGTCGTCAACGGACTCGCGCTGCAGGTCAATATCAATTCGCCGACGATTGCAATCTCCAAGAGCGCGAACACGACGAGCACCATTATCGGCGATCAGATCACGTATACCGTTACCGTCAGCAATACCGGCAACGCGAGCGCAATGAACGTCGTGGTCAGCGACGCGCTGCCCTCCGGCTCCACGTTCGTCGCCGGCAGCGTCGTCGTCGCCGGGGTGGCGCGGCCGACCGCCAATATTACGGCCGGCGTGGCCATCGGCACGTTAGCCTTCGGCACCTCTGTTACGCTTACATACAAGGCTAACGTAACCTCGCTGCCGAACTCGCAGCAAATTTCCAACACCGCCAACGCCGCGTTTACGTTCCAGAGCGTCGCCGGCGGGGATGTCATCACCGGCGTCATACCGTCGAATACCGTCAATACGCCTGTCTACGCTCCCGTTCTGACGATGACCAAGAGCGCGAACACCGCCAATGCGTCCGTCGGCTCCACGGTCACGTATACGATTCTCGTCGCGAACTCCGGCAGCATCGGCGCGACGACGACGTTGACGGACAACATTCCGGCGGGCAGCACCTTCGTGCCGAACAGCTTCACCGTCAATGGAATCGCGCAGCCCGGGGCCAATCCGGCCGTAGGCGTCCCGATCGGTCTCGTCCCCGCGGGCGGATCGCGAACGGTGACGTTCCAGGTGCTCGTGAACTCGCTGCCCACGCCGCCTCAGCTGACGGACCAAGCGACCGCCGCCTATACCTATAGCCCGCCCGACGGCCGAACGCTGAACGGTACGGCTGCATCCAACACGCTGGTCCTGCCCGTCAGCCTGCCGAACGTCACTTCGGTGAAGAGCACGAATCGCACGGCCACGACCGTCGGCGATACCGTCACGTTCACGTCGGTCCTATCCAATACGGGCGTGGCTGCCGTGACGAACGTCGTGTTCACGGATCCAATACCCGCGGGCTCAAGCTTCGTAGCCGGATCGGTCACCGTCAATGGAGTCGCGCAGCCGAGCGCCGTTCCGCCTGCAGGCATTTCGATCGGAACCATTGCGCCCGGCAGCTCGGTGACGGTCGCGTTCCAAGTGCTCGTGAACTCGCTCCCCAACCCGGCGCAGCTCAATAACCGTTCCACCGCTTCATACAGCTCCGGCACGTTCACCGGCGTATCGTTGTCCAATATCGTGAGCGTCCCCGTGTTCTTGCCGGTCATCGCCGCACAGAAGACAGCCAGCCTGACGCAAGCGACCGTCGGGGATACGATCACGTATACGTTCGCGGTCCAGAACACCGGGAATTATCCGGGTTCGCTTACCTTGACAGACTCGCTGCCAGCCGGAACGACCTATGTCGCGAACAGCATTACGGTCAACGGTTCGCCGAGACCGGGAGAAACGCCCCAATCGGGGATTTCCGTCGGAACGGTCAACGCCGGCGCTTCCGCATCGGTTGCCTTTTCGGTTCTGCTGCAGTCGCTGCCCAATCCGCCGAACCTCGTCAACCAGGCGGCGGTCGGTTATGCTTACACGCTTCCGGACGGCCGTGCGTTTGGCGGAAGCATCAACTCCAATACCGTTTCGATTCCGGCATCCAACCCGAACGTGACGGTCGGCAAGAGCGCCAGCGAGGCCGTTGCCGCGGTCGGCGACGAAATCGTTTATACGCTCGTCGTGAGCAATAACGGCATCGAGGCGGTCAATCAGGTCATCGTCTCGGATCCGATTCCGGACGGCTCGCAATTCGTTGCCGGAAGCGTGTTGATTAACGGCGTGGCTTCGCCTTCCGCCAACCCGGCTTCAGGCGTATCCGTCGGCACCATCGCCCCGTCCGTGTCCGTAACGGTATCTTTCCGGGTAATCGTCAGCTCGATTCCGGTTACTGGCTCGTTAAGCAATCGCGGCGCGGTCAGTTTTACGTCAGGCGCTTTCAGCGGTTCGTCATTCTCGGACACCATCGTTATTCCCGTCTTTCAAGCGATTATATCGGTTGCGAAGAGCGCGAATCGGACGGCTGCGACGCTCGGCGATACGGTCGTGTACACCCTTCAGGTACAAAACGCCGGGAATATCGCCACGACCGTCAATTTGACGGACAATATTCCGGCCGGCACGACTTTTACGACGAACTCCGTCCAAGTGAACGGCGTTCCGCTTCCAGGCACCAACCCGGCAACCGGTATCCCGATAAATTCGGTCCCGCCGGCGGGATCGGCCGTCGTCACCTTCGAAGTGACCGTCGACTCGCTGCCGAATCCTCAGCAGCTCGTCAATCAGGCTTCAGCGGCGTTCACCTATACGCTGACGGATGGCAGAATCATCAACGGTTCCGCGGCTTCGAACACCGTCTCCATTCCCGTCTCCGCGCCGAACGTTTCCGTCGTCTTGAGCACGGGCGCTATTGATGTCGTGACCGGCGATACGATCACCTATACCGGCATCGTGACGAATAACGGCATCGCGACGGTCAATAACGTTACCTTCGTCGGCCCCTCAATACCCGGCACGACCTTCGTTCCCGGCAGCGTCACGGTGAACGGAGTCGCAAGACCACAGGCGGATGCAACCGCCGGCATTCTGATCGGTTCCTTGGCGCCTGGCGCCTTTGCGACCGTAACCTATGGGGTGATGATAACAATGCCTGTATCCGATCAGATCATTAATCAGTCGACCGTCAGCTTCACGTCCGGCGCCTTCTCGGCCACGTCCTCCTCGAACGTGACCACGACGCCGGTCATCCAGCCGATTATCGGGTTGGTCAAGACGGGAAGCACGTCGAACGCCAGCGTCGGCGACACTGTGACGTTCACGATCGCAGTAAGCAACACCGGCAACATTGCGGCAACCGCCATCATTACGGATACGGTGCCGCCGACCTCCACCTTCGTGCCGAACAGCGTCATCGTCGGCGGCGTTCCGCAGCCGGGAGCTACCCCGAGCGGAGGCATCAATGCGGGAACGGTCAATCCGGACAGCACCGTATTCGTCATGTTCTCGGTCGTCATCGATTCCTTGCCGAACCCGCAGTTTCTCGTCAACCAGGCGTCCGCCTCTTATACGTTCACCCCGCCTGACGGCCGGGTGATTACGCGGACGCAGCTGTCCAACACGTTGACGATTCCGGTCTCGTCTCCGAATGTCAGCGCCGCCAAGTCGTCGACGTCGACGGCCGTGTCCATCGGCGACACCATCCCGTACACCGTGCTCGTCTCGAATACCGGCATTGCGCCCGTCACGAACACCGTGTTCATAGACGGCATTCCCGCAGGCACCGCGTTCGTGCCGGGCAGCGTTACCGTGAACGGGATCGTCGTGCCGGGCGCCAATCCGGCAGCCGGCGTCTCGATCGGTACGATCGCAAGCGGCGCCAACGTGACGGTCACGTTCTCCTTGATCGTCACGTCCGTGCCTACGCCGTCGACGATAACGAACCAGGCGTCCGTTACCTTCACCTCGGGTGCGTTCTCCGGCCTTACGTTCTCGAACGGCGTATCCATTCCCGTGTATCAGCCTGTCGTCAGCGCAGTCAAAACAGCCAGCACGACCAACGCCACCGTCGGTGATACGGTCACCTATACGATCGCCGTATCGAATACCGGTAACTACCCGGCTTTCGCGACGCTGACCGATACGGTTGATCCATCCGTCTCCTTCGTGCCGAACAGCGTGATCGTCAACGGAGCGCCGCAATCGGGTACGGATCCGATTACGGGCATCACGGTCGGCGTCGTCAATCCGGGCGCCTCGTCCATCGTCACGTTCTCCGTCGTCATCAATTCGCTTCCGGCAGGACAACAGCTCTCGAATCAGGCAACCGTTCCTTATGCATACATCCTTCCGGACGGCCGGACGCTGAACGGTTCGATACTCTCGAACACGCTGTCGTTCCCGGTGTCGCCTCCGGATGTCGGCGTCGCGAAGAGCACGCCGAGCACGGCACTGACGATCGGAGATACGCTGACGTACAATATCGCCGTCTCTAATGGCGGCATCGCGCCGGTAGACAACGTCATCTTCTCCGATCCGATTCCGCAAGGGACGTCATTCTTGACCGGCAGCGTTACGGTCAACGGCGTTGCCGTGCCTGCCGCCAATCCTGCTGCGGGCTTCTCGCTCGGCTCCATTCCGGCTGGAGGCTCGGTTCCCGTGACCTTCAGCGTGACGGTGACCGCCGTGCCGGACGGCGGCCTCGTCAGCAACCGTTCTTCGGTCAGCTTTACATCCGGCGTCTTCGCGGCCGTCACGTTCTCCAATACGGTTACGACGCCTGTCTACCAGCCGGTAATTACGCTTGCGAAGACGTCGCTAACCAGCGTTGCGGTTGTCGGCGGCAACATCAGCTATTCCGTCGTCACGACGAACAGCGGCAACTATCCGGCGCAAGTGACGATTCTTGACAACGTGCCGGAAGGAACGTCGTTCATTCCGAACAGCGTCGTGGTGAACGGCAGTCCGCAAGCCGGCGCAGACCCGTCGGTCGGATTCAGCATCGGCACCGTCGCTGCCGGAGCCAGCGTTACGACGACCTTCGAATATCTGATCAATACGCTGCCTCTGACGCAGCAGCTCACCAATCAGGCAACCGGCAATTATTTATACACGCTTCCGGATACGCGCGCCTTCTCGGGTACGTCGCTGTCCAATACGCTTCAGGTACCGGTCAGCTCGCCGAACATCACGATTTTCAAGAGCACGCCTGCGACGGATGCCGTCATCGGCGACGTCGTGACCTACTCCAGTCTCGTGACGAACGTCAGCATCGCAACCGTGAACAGCGCGGTGCTATCGGATATCGTTCCGGCAGGCACGTCGTTCGTCCCGGGAACCGTCATCGTCGGCGGCATCCCGCGGCCGGCCGATAATCCGGCCGCCGGCATCGCGCTTGGCGCGCTTGCTCCCGGCGCCTCCGTCACGGTAACCTTCAACGTAACCGTCAATACGCTCCCTGCGAGCGGATTGATCAGCAACCAATCCGTGGTCAGCTTCACATCCGGCGTATTCTCCGGAACGAGCTCATCCAATATCGTCACGACGCCCGTCTATAATCCGATTCTTGCCGTTCTCAAGAGCGCAAGCACGGCGAATGCCACGGTCGGGGATACGATCACCTACACGCTGGACGTCACGAATACGGGCAATATCGTAGCGGCCGTCACGATTTTCGATACCGTGCCGACCGGGGCCGTGTTCGTGCCGAACAGCGTCTCCGTCGGCGGCATTCCGCAGCCAGGCGCGGATCCGACGGCCGGCATCCCGATCGGCAATGTTCAGCCAGGCACATCGGTCCATGTCATCATTACGCTGCAGGTTACCGTCGACGCGCTGCCATCGCCGCAGCAGCTTGCCAACCAAGCGACGGCATCCTACTCGTTCTCGCCGCCGGACGGCCGCACGCTGACCGGGTCCGTACTGTCGAATACGGTCATCATTCCGGTCTCTTCGCCGAACGTCTCGGTCGTCAAAGCGACGGATGCCGTCGACGCCGTCAGCGGCGATACGATCACTTACACGATTACCGTCACGAACAACGGCATCTCGCCGGTCAATAACGTTACCGTCGTCGATCCGGTGCCCGCCGGCGTCACCTTCATTCCGGGCAGCGTCAGCGTCAATGGCGTTCCAGTTCCGGCAGCCAGCCCGAACAGCGGCATCCCGGTCGGAACGATAGCCGCAGGCGCTTCCTCCACCGTAACGTTCCAGGTTCTCGTCTCATGATCGAGGACGACAGCCTGCCGCAGACGATAACCAATCAATCGGTCGTCACCTTCCATTCCGGATCGGCGACGAGCTTCTCGTATTCCAATATCGTCAACACAGTCATCAACGGCCCGAGCATCGCGATCGCGAAATCAGCCGATACGGCGCAAGCCGGGTTATCCCTTCCCGTCACGTTCCGCATTGCGGTCAGCAATAGCGGGAATCGGGCCGCGAACGTGACCGTCTACGACAGCCCGCCCCCCGGTACGGTGTTCGTCGCGAACAGCGTGCTGGTCAACGGATCGCCCGTCCCCGGCATCTCGCCGGCTGCGGGCATTCCGCTGGGCGAAGTCAATCCGGGTACCTTCTATACCATCGTCTTTCAGTTGATCCTGACGGTCGTCCCCCCTTCCGGCCGGATCGAGAATCAGGCACGCGCGGACTATGACTTCGTGACATTGGACGATCGCGTCATCACCGGTTCCGTCATGTCCAATGTCGTATCCGTGCCCGTTACCATGCTGGCAGTCAGCTTGCTCAAAAGCGTCTCGAGCGCGGTTACGTACGTCGGGGATATGATCACTTACACCGTCACGGTAGCAAACGAAGGCTCTGAACCCATCAGGCAGTGCGTGTTGATCGATCCGCTGCCTGCGGGCACGGGCTTCGTCCCTGGCAGCGTGACGATCAGCGGCATCCGCAACCCTTCCGTTTCGCCGGACAACGGCATTCCGCTCGGAACGATCGACCCAGGCGCTTCCAAGCAAATCCGCTTCAATGCCGTCGTTCTTGATGTGCCGGTTCAAACGAGGCTGACGAATCGGGCAAGGCTGTCCTTCTATTACGGGCAATTCGAGCAGTCTGCGCAGTCTAATGCCGTCACGGCCATCGTCTCGGGACCCGCCTTGAATGCCGTCATCAGCGTCGATCCCGGGATCGCCGCGATCGGCGAGGTATTGAAATACGCCGTCGTCATTACCAATACCGGATCGCTCGAAACAAGCACCCTCGCCAGAGACTTGATTCCGTACGGTACGGCATACGTGCAGGGCAGCGCAGCCTTGAACGGCCGAGTGCTATCCGCCGCCGACCCGATTAACGGCATCCCGCTTGGCCCGCTTCCGCCCGGCATTACGTATACGCTAACCTTCGATGTCCTGGTTACGCGCACGGTCTTGCAGCCGCTCCTGCCCGCCATCAACAACCGCGCGGTGCTTGAATACGGTTTTCGGCTTCCTGATGGCATGGCCGTGACCGATACGCTCGCGACGAATTCGGTTTCCGTTCGCCTCGTCCTTCCTGTTATCGGCGTTCAACTGACCGTTAAGCCGCAGCTCGTCGAAGCGGGCGGAACGCTGTTCGCCGAAGTACGGGTCACGAATAGCGGCAATTATCCCGCTGACGTCACGCTGATCGATTTCGTCCCTGAAGAAACCTCGCTCGAGGCGGACAGCGTGCATCTAAACGGTCAGTCGGCACCGGGCGACGCAAGCACCGGCGTTCCGATCGGGACGCTCTCTCCGGATCAATCCGCGCTAATCACGTACCGACTCCGGGTCGATCTGCATCCCTATCAATACCGAATTCGGTTCCGCGTCCGTGCGGCCTACAGGTTCGCGGTCCATACCGCTTATGCGGATGCGGTTGCCTTTTCCAACGAAGCGATGGTTCGCATCGAGTCGGATGAAGAATAAGAGGATACGACAAAGGCGCAGGGCTCCAATCGAGGAGCACTGCGCCTTTGCTGCGGTCAAGCACGGTATACGTAGGGATCCTTCGGCTTCGGAATGCCCGTCCATTCCTTCACTTCGAGCACGGGCAGCGTCTGCTTGAACGGCTGATAGAATTCCGAGCTGAGCTTGCCGGTCACATGAACCCACTGATCGTTCTGAAACGACTGCCCGTCCGGGAACGTCACCAGCATGCCGAACACGCCGGAATCGGCCACGCAATGGATGAATCCGAATCGGAAGACGAAATACGAATTGCCTTCCGCCTGCTGGCCTTTATAGATAAATCCGTCGAAGCTGATCGTCCGTCCGATGAACGCATCCGGGTAATTGTACAGCGCCTCCAGCCCTTTTAAGAAAGTGGCGTCGGTCAATTGCACGTCCTTGGCCGTCTCGAACTCGTTCAATTCCTTCTTGGACACCTTGGCATACCCTTGCTTGCCGTAGAAGACGCTCGTATCCGGCTTCAGAAACTGGTGGAAGCCCGGATTGTCGGCCGACACGTTGAAATCGGGAAACGAGAAGCCCTTCGCTTTCACGAAGCTGGAATCCAGCGTTTGCACGGGCAGGATAAATCCGGTCAGCAGCGGGAAAATTAAGATCCCGTAGCCGAGGTACCTTTTCCATCGGATCGGCTGCTCATGAGAGTGGCCGTGATGGTGATCATGGTTGTGGTCATGGTGGTAATCATGCTCGTGATGGTGATCGTGATGGTGATCGTGATCGTGCTCGTGCTCGTGCTGATGATCATGTGCAGACTCATGGTCATGCGCATGAGGCTGCTGTTTCCGTTCGCCGAGCGAACCGCCTTCTTCAACGCTCATTCGTTCAGCTTCAGCCTGTGCTGCCTTGCGTTTGGCCGCCTCCTTCTCCTTCGCGTACAGGCGTACGAATTCGAATACGAACAAGATGGCCAGCAGCACGATCGCGCTTTCGGATAAATAGGCATATTTGGTATTAATGTATTTGTTCAAGTTGCCGTTCAGGTTCATCATCAGGAACAAACAGCCGAAGCCGGCCAATACATAAAGTCGGATCATCCGAACAGCCTCCCCACGAGCAGCGATACGCCAAGCGTACTTACGACGACGAGTCCGATCAGCACGAGCACGAACTTGCCGCGGAAGACGCCGAGCAGCATAAGCGTATTCTTGATGTCGATCATCGGACCGAAGACGAGGAAAGCCGACAGCGCTCCGATCGAGAACGTGCTGCGGAACGACGAGGCGATGAACGCATCCGCTTCCGAGCAAAGCGACATGACGAACGCAAGGACGATCATGACGAGCGAAGCGGTCACGGGATTGCCGCCCAGCTTCATCAGCGACGACGTCGGAATGAACGTCTGCATCGAGGCCGCGATGAATGCGCCGAGCACCAAATATTTGCCGACGGAGAAAAACTCGTCGATCGCATGCAGCATCACGTCGTACAAACGACGGTACATGGGCATGCGGTTCGCGGAAGACGCAATTGCCGTATCCGTGCTCGCCGCAATTTCCGGCATGGCATCCTCGTGCAGACGCATCGGCAGTTTCGGATACAGGAATGACAGGACGATCGCCGTCACGTAAGCGACCACGATCGCCGCGCCTCCGCGCACGAGCACCATATGCCAGTCATTGCCGAACGCGATATAGGTGGCGAAGAGCACGATCGGATTGATGATAGGTCCGGTAAGCATGAACGCGATGCCGGCATGCAGCGGAACGCCTTTGCGCAGGAGCCGGCGCGTGATGGGCACGATGCCGCATTCGCAGGCGGGAAACAACAAGCCGACGCCGCAGCCGAGAAGCGATGCCGCATAGCGATTGCGAGGCATGACGCGTGCGATCCAGCGCTCCGACAGAAACGTTTGAATGAGTCCGGAGACGATGACGCCGAGCAGAATGAACGGAATCGCTTCCATGATCATGCTGAGAAAAATCGTATTGAGCTGTAGAAACGTAACCATGAAATACCTCCGAAACAAAGTCCCCTAATCTCTCTATTTCCCTCATTATCTATCATTCCGTCATCAAAATCCAATGACGCTTCTGCGTCCGCACGCGATCCGCATTTTGCACCGCGACAACGCTTGCGGTTATCTGTTAGAATGGAGAGCGACATCATTGAGCGGAGGAAATGAACGTGGACTACATCATACTCGATATCGAATTCAACGGAAGAAAATTTGCCAGCGACCTGCCGATGGAGGTCATCGAGATCGGCGCGGTCCGACTGGATGCGGAGCTGCGTCAGACCAGCCAATTCACCTCGCTCGTCAAACCGGTCTATTTTGCCAAATTGAACGACTTCATTCAGAAGAAAACCGGTATCCCGCAGGAAGGCATCGATGCGGCTGCCGGCTTCCCGGCCGTCATCGCCGATTTCCTTGCTTGGCTCGGCCCAAGCGAAGAGCTGCTGATCGTTACTTGGGGCGGCGAAGATATGAAACGGATCGTCTTCGACACGCGGATGCACGGCATGGACGATGCCTACTGGCTCGGCGTCGACTATTACGACTTGCTGAAAGGCTACATTCAGCACAAGGGCGTCACGAATGACGTGAGCGTGGAGAACGCGCTGGCAGAGCTCGAAATCAGCGGCGACGACAATCAAGCCCACCGCGCGCTGGACGACGCCAGAATGACGGCGGAAATTTTCCGCGCGGTATTCCCGCATCTGAATTTCGACCGTATTCAGCGCTATGTGGACGTCTATTCCAATGCCAAGGAGCGCAAGCTGGTGAAGAACGCGATCCGCATCATCGCCGCGCAGAAAGTGACGCCGACGTGGGCGCTCATCGTGGAGCATGTGCTGACGGGCAAGATCGCGACGGACGATGTACGCAAAATGGCGGAGCTCGAGGCGGTGTTCGAGGCCGAGATGGCGAAGCCGCAGCGTAAGCTGAAGCCGGCTGCACCGCAGCCGCAGCAAGACACGCCGGCGAATTAAGCTTTAGGCCGGCTGGAGATTGCGATTGCGCCAAATGGAACCAGAACAGGAACAAAGGGATGGAGCAGAACTGCTTAGCTCCACCCCTTCCAGAGTGTCGAGTTAGTCCAACGGACTTTTCGGCACTTTTATTTTTTCGGTGGGTTTCTAACCGCCGATGTATTGGTGTTCACACCTAGTACACCTCTTGCTCCGATTTCGCTGCATTTCCGCCAATGTACTGCACCCAGTACAAGCTCTTGCTCAACCGCGAGCTTGCTCCCACCCGTCCTAGACCGACTTCCGATAATCGGACGGATACTTCCCGAACGTCTCCGTGAACAGCTTCGTGAAATGCCGCGTACTGAAGTAGCCCACTTCCTCGGCGATTTGTTTGATCGACAGACGGGTGCCGAGCAACAGCTCCTCCGCCTTTCCCATCCGCAGCCGCGTTAAGTATTTCATGAACGTCATGCCGGTCTTCTTATGAAACAGCGTACTCAGATAACTCGGCGTCACGTTCAACAGATCGGCGATTTGGCCGATACCGACCTCCTCGGCATAATGTTGATCGATATACCGCAGTACCTGCGTGACGACGTCGCTTTGCGCGATGTCCCTCGATTTGAGCTGACGCAGCATTTGCTCGCCGTACATTCGGAGCTCCTGCGCCACGGCATCGGACCCGCTCTGCACGGTAAGCCGAATCCCAGGCGCGGCGTGCCCGATGTATCGGAACAACGAACGTCTCTCGTCTTCGGTCGCCGTTCGTTCCCAGTTCGCGATCGCTGGTTCCAGCTCGGAGATCGTATTTTGAAAGTTTAAATAGCGTCCTTCATGTAAATATTCGAATGCCGCCGAAAGCTTCCGACCCAATGTCAGCAGCTCCTTCCTGTCCGTCATCGCCTGAAGGCCGGCATGCGCGATCACGCCGCCGAAACCGCAGAAGAACCGCAGCTCGCGCAGCTGCTGAAGACCTGCCAGCCGCATATTCAGTTCCTTGAATCCGCGGCAATCCCCCGTCGAGAACACGGTGACCGCTTCCTCTTCCGAGCTCGCTGCCGCCGCTTCCCGAAGCGCGTCTTCGAAGAATCCGCCAACCTGCCGCCTGCCCTCGCAGCCTTTGCCGATATTCCATGCGCCGACCGCGGCCAGTTCTCCGCCGGGCAGCGTGACGATCGCCAAGTAGATGCCGCAGTTCAGATGCCTGTCGACGCTAGCCGACAACTGCCTATAGAACGCGGCATGCGCCTCGGTACGCGCCTGCCCTCCCGCCGGACGGTCCTGCTCGAACACGGCACCCATGAAGCTGCCCTGATGGAAGACCCCTTCCCGGTCTTCCTGACGAACGGCAATCAATCCGTGGAGCAGCGCCGATAAATTGCTGCCGAACCGCTCGTTGTGAAGCAGGAGCATCTCTCTGCTATCTTTGTAGGTCGCATAGAGCGCTCGTTCCAGATCGTCAGGGCTGACCGGCTTCAATAAGTATTCTGAGGCTCCAAGCTTCACGGCTTCCTGCGCGTAGTGAAAGTCGGAATAGCCGGTCAGGATGATCCATTTCGACATCGGCGACAATGCTTTGCCGCGCCTTATCGCTTCAAGTCCGTTCACGCCCGGCATATGGATATCGACGATCGCCACGATCGGCTGCTGTTCGGCGAGCAGATCCAGCAGTTCTTCGCCGTTCGTCGCCTCGCCGGCAACCACCCATGCGGCATCCATCTCGCTGACCATGCTGCGAATCGCGTAACGGACCAAATTTTCGTCATCGGCAATGACCAGCTTCATGCAAGCAGCACATCCTTCAACGGGATTTGTATGGAAGCCTCCGTCCCTTCGCCCGGCACCGATCGCATATGAAACGTCGCATGCTCGAATGCCAGCTTCAGCCGTTCGCGGACATTCGTCACGCCTACGCCGCTGCGGCCGGATCCGGGATCGAAACCGATGCCGTTATCGGATACCGTGATAATCAAGCTGCCGTCCTCCCCGCCAATATCTTCGTAGCGGACGACATGCGCTTGAATGCGCAGCAGGCATGTTTTCTTGCAGGGTTCGATGCCATGAATGACCGCATTCTCGACGAGCGGCTGGAGCAGCAGCTTCGGAATGAGCATGGGATACACTTCGGGGGAAAAATCGATCTCGAATTCCATTTTGTCCGTGAACCGCATCTGCTGCAGCTCGCAGTATTTCTCCACGAACTCCATTTCGTCCTTCAGGCTTGCGCGGTCATTCTTGTCCAGCGTATAACGGAGCATGCCGCCAAGCGACAGTATCGCCCGTTCCAGCAGCGCGCTCTGGCCCGACCGGTTCAGGCCGATGAAGCCGTTCAGCGTGTTGTACAGAAAATGCGGTTGAATCTGCGATTGCAGCGCATGATATTCCGCGTTCCGCTGCCCGAGCACCGCGCGGTACTCGCGATCGATCAGCTCGCCGAGCCGGCTGATCATCGTATTCAGGCTAGAACCCAGCTGCGCGACCTCATCGTTGCCCTTTACCGGATAGAACGCCCCCATATCGCCTCGCTGCACCCGTTTCATCGTTTGGATCATCCGCTTGAACGGCGTCACCATCCAATGGGAGACGGTCGTATACAGAATAAGCGCGACCACGAGTCCGCCGACGGCAAACCAGATCCCCACGTCATACACGCGATTCAACTGCCGGCGTACCGCGGTTTCCGGAAACATGACATAGATCCCCCACTGAGAGCGCGCGATCGTTTTGCTCACGACATGGTAGTCGTCTCCCGGGGCATGGACGTAACCGGCGCCTGAAGCCAACTGCGCGCGCAGCTTGCCGACGGCGGGACCGCTCGCGTAGATGAGCTTTCCTTTGTCGTCCAGAATCGCGGCCAATGCGCCGTTCTTCAACCCGATGCCGTCGATCATGCGCTCGATGGCGACCGTGTCCGCATCCGCCATGATGACGCCGAGCGGGCGCCTCGTATCGGGATCCTTGATCAGACGGGCGACGGAAAAGACGCTTGCCCGCGCGCCGTTCAAGTAGTCCTGATCGTGGACGCTGATGAACGCCACGTCGCCGTCCGCCCGCAGCGCTTGGATATACCAAGCCTGCTTCGTGAACGGGAAGCGCTCGACCGGCCCGGTCAAATTGCTGGACGACGAGACGTAGACGGAACCGTCCATCGGCAGCAGGATCGTTCCGAGTATATCTTTGCGGGTATTCTTGAGCGCGTTCGGAAGCGTGGACGACAACGTTTGCCCTGCCTCGAACTGCTCGAAGGGCGTCAGCAGATTCCAGCCGTAGGTGGATTTCAGCTTCATCGCGCGCATGACGTCGTCATAGAAATACGGGGTGACCGTCATCCGGTCCAGGTCGTCGAGATACGTCTCGATATGCGACGTAAGAGCAGCTAAAGTCCCCGCCATTAGCGAGGACTGCTGCTCTTTGATGGAACGAACGTAATAGGCGGGGAGCTCCACGACGATGAGAACAATCGGAAGAATGATGGTGAGCAGGAATAGAAGCGTCAGCTTGAGCCGAATGGATTGTCTCATGAATCACTCCCCTATCCTTTGATGGCGCCGGAGGCAAGACCCGAGATGAAGTACCGCTGCAGAAACAAATACAGGACGATCATCGGCAGCGCGCCCATGAGCGAGCCCGCGGCCACCCATCCGATATTGCTGTTGTATTGGCCGAAGAACGAGGCGAGCGCGACCGTGATCGTCCGCGTATGCGGATGCTGCAGGAAGAAGACCGAGAATTGATAGTCGTTCCATACCGCGACGCCCGTCAGGATAATGACCGTGGCCGTGATCGGCTTCAAGAGCGGCAGCAGAATCCGATAAAACAGCTCGAACCGCCCGGCGCCGTCGATCATCGCGGCCTCGTCGAGCTCCCGCGGAATCGTGCTGATGAAGCCGGTGTACAGGAAGATCGTCATCGGCAGGTTGAACGTCACGAACAGGAGAATAATGCCCCAATATTGATTCATGCCTCCGATATCGACCATGAATTTATAGAGCGGCACGAGAATCGTGAGCGGCGGCACGATCAGCGCGGACACGAATACCGCATAGACGAATTGATTCCAGCGCGTCTGGTAGCGGGCGAGCGGATAAGCGGCGATGGAACCGATGAGGATGATCAGCACGACGGAGACCGCCGTCACGATGAGGTTGCTGCGGAACGCCGACATCATGTTCGCTTCGCGCCAGGCGCTGGAGAAGTTGTCGAGAAACAGATACCCCGGCATGACCCATTTGGAGCTCAGATCGTCCGCCGCTTTGAACGAGGTCGTCAGCAAGATGTAAAAGGGCAGGATATGAATCAAGCAGATAACGAGCGACAACGAGGTCAGCCATCCCGACCGGCTTCTTCTCATCAAGCGTGAACCTCCCTTCTACGGAGCAAGTACAAGGCGAAGATGCTGACGATGGAGATCATGACGAACATCAGAATGCCGATCGTGGCCGCGTAGCCCGCATCCTCCCTGCCGAAATACAGCAGATACATGATGGACGACATGGAGGCCGAAGCATAGCCAGGGCCGCTGTTCGTCATCGCGACGATGACGTCGAACAGCTTCAGCCCGCCGATCAAATTAAGCACCATGCTGATCGTGAGCGACGGAGCGATGAGCGGCCACGTGATGTGGCGGAACCTGCTGATTGCCGTGGCGCCGTCGATGGTCGCCGCTTCGTAATAATCCTTCGGAATCGTTTGCAGGCCAGCCAAGAACAGCACCATCGCGATACCCAGGTATTGGTACGTATTGACGAAGGTGATAATCCAGCTGTTCCAATCCTTGTCTCCGAGCAAATTAGACGGTTCGTCCTGGAACAACAGCAGGATATCGTTAATGGCGCCGCCGTCGTACTGGAAGAAGAAATACCAGATATAGCCCATGATCAGCGAGCTGATGATGACGGGCAGGTAAATAACCGTTCGCACGACGCCGCGCGTTCGGATATTCATATTCAGGAACAACGCATAGGCCAGTCCGATCAGATTCTGAAGGAACGCACTGCCTACGCCGTAAATAATCGTATTGCGAATGACCCGCCCCATGTCGGGGTCGTTGAAGAAACGCTTATAGTTCGAACCGCCGATCCATTTGTAATCCTGATTGTAGCCGTCCCAGTTCGTGAACGAAATTTGGACGCCCTTGACGAACGGATAGAAAATGAACACCGCGAACAGCAGCAGTGCCGGTACATAGAGCAGATTGAGCCACGCGGTGCTGCGCATCCGCTTCCGGGCAAGGCCCTGCAGCGGCGCGGAGGCGCGGTTCGTGCTGCGAACGACAACGGTTGTTTTCGCCATGCGCTCCCCTCCCAGCCTGAGATGGTGGTACGGGACGGAAAGAGCGGCGCCCTTCCCGTCCCGGCCTGACTATTGATTGCGGAGACGGTCGTATTCCTGCTTCATTTTATCTGCGAACTGCTCCGGCGAAACGTCCCCGGCGACGAGCGCCGTCCCCGTCTTGCACATGACGTCCCACATCCCGTTAGGCAGATATACGCGGTCGAAATAAGGGAATACGCGCACGTCGCTGAATTGCTCGTAATACTTCGTAAACTCATGCTCGGATGTAATATCCTTGAGCCCGGGCGGCAGCTTCGTGGCATTGGCGATCTTGGACATATTCTCGGGCTTGGAGAAAAAGGCAATCAGCTTCTTCGACTCCTCCAGATGCTTGCCGTCTTTCCAGGCCCCCATCGTATAGCGTTCGCCGCCGGAGAAGGTCTGCGAATCGCCGTCGACCATCGTCGTGAGCGGCATGATGCCGATCTTCACGTCCTTGTTCACCTTGTACACTTCGTCCGCGAAGGAAGGAGCGCCGAAGACGAACGCGATCTTCCCTTGCGCGAAGCGCTGCGGCATATCCGTGTATTTCGCGGTCAGGACGTCTTTATTGATGTAGCCGTTCTTCTGCATGTCGAGCAGCTTCTGGGCGAGCGGCGTCCATTTCTTCCAATCGAATGAGCCGTCCAGCAAGGTCGCCGCATCGTTCGTCGCCGGACTGATATACTGCGAAGTGGCGTATAGATCAAGGAAGCCGCCGATCATGCCGTTGTCGATGCCGGACATGAAGAACGGCGTAACGTCCCCTTTGCTTTCCGTCTTCAGTTTGTCTGCGGCTTCCATCAGTTCGGTGAACGTCGAAGGCGGCGCGATGCCATACTTCTCGAGCAAATCGGCGTTGTAGGATATCCCGTCCTTCGCCTCGCTCAGCACCAGCGCTTCGACTTTGCCGCTCTTGTTCGTGACCACCGGCTTGATCGTATCGGTCAGATTGGCCGCCCAAGTCTCATCCTTCAGGTCGGCCAAATACTTGTCGTAACGGATGACGGCCCAACCATGCGTGTCGAACACGTCGGGAAGATCGTTGGCGGCCATCTTAACCTTCAAAATATTTTCGTACTCCGCGCCGGGAAATTGGAATTCCACTTGGATGTTCGGATTCTCTTTCGTGAAGTCGGCGGCGATCGATTTCATCATATCCTGGTTCTTCAATTCTCCGATCGTGCTGTACACCGTTAGACGGACCTTCTCGCCGCTGTCCGGCTTGGGCGTATTAGCCGTATCGTCGGTCTTCGGTGCGTTGCCGTCTTCGTTCGTTGCAGCATTGCCATTGCCTCCGGAATTGTCGGCGCTGCTGCCGGATCGTTCCGAGCAGCCGACGAGTGCCGTCGAGACGATGAGCGATAGTGCGATCGTCGTGAACCAAGTTTTCCTCATCCTTAACATCCTCCCCTTATCGTTTGGATTGGAATGGGCGCTTCCGATTCCATACCTCCATCCTAGCATCGCTGACAGCGCTTTCAAATGATCCAATTCTGCTCGCGGCGCGCTCATTTCTTCACCCCGTGCCTCCCAATGGATTCGTGCGCCGGGCAGCGATTTCCTTCTCGGGCGAGCATGGATTGGTTTTTTTAGGAAAACTTAAAGGGCCGCATCCACGATGGATGCAGCCCTTATATGAATCGCGAGGCGCCGAGACACAGCTCCCTTGCGATTCGTTCCCAAATCGTATCGGTAATCATCCCGAGGTTAGAGCCCCGTTCCGGATGAACGAATGGCTCTTCCTTGCGAAAATAATGCTTATGGCCGCCGATCATCGGGATCGGAATGATATGCTTCGGCGCGTATTTGGATCGGTTCCAGAACGGGAATCCTCGTCGGCCGAGGCTTAGACCTCCCCAGCTTCCGAGGCTGGTCACGAAATCCGTGCAGTCCCCTTTCTCGTCGACCGAGACGACGTAATGCACTTTATCGGCATACTGCCCGTGAATCGGCAGCTTCGGCGAACCGATCTGGACGACGCGCCAATCCGGGATAATCCCTCCCCGGCTGAGCATGACGGCCGCCTGATAGGCAGCTACGCCTCCGCCGCTGTGGCCGATGAACAGGACCGGCCTGCCCGAGGAAAGCTTCCGAATCTGCTTCGCGACCGATTTCGCGCCGGATTGAGCCGATTTGGGAAGCCGCGACAAATCCCTTCGTACTTTAAGCAGCTGCATATAGAAATTATGCGTATGGTCACCGTAAGGAAAAAGCTCGCGAATGCGCGGGAAGAAGCCCGATTCCGCGTAGAGGCGCTGCAGCTCCTTCATGCATTCGGTGAAGATCGTGCGTGACGACCCGACGCCTGCCAATAAATAGATATCCCAATCGAATGCCCCTTCGGCTTCTGCTGCAGTCGCTGCCGTAGACTCCATCTGCATGCTGCCAACACCGCCTTTCTTGCGCCGAATGCTCCGCCGGCGTTTCCCTGCTGCTAGTATGCGGCAGGGAATGCGCTGACATTCACGTCTGCAAACGGTTGCTACATCGTATTCGCGATGCGGCGTCTGCGTTTACAATTTCGTTAAATTCGGGCCAAGCTTCGGATGCAACTTAAGGCGAATGCGGCCAGCAAAGCTAGTTCAGCAACTTCTTCTTCGCGATTTCGCTTTTCAGCTCTTCATCGAGCACCGCGTATCGGCCGTCCGTCGGCTTAAGCAGGCTCAACTCGCCGATCAGATAAGCGATTCGTGTCGTGACAAGCAGCAGTTCTTCTTCCCGCTGCCGCTTCTGTTCGCGTTTGCTTGCTTTTGAGCCCTCTGCGCTCGTGGCACTCTCCTGCCGTCGTGTACGTTCATCCCCGCCATCGCCGTCATTTCCACGATCGCTATCATCGTTGTCTTCAGCCTGCTGCTTCAGCGTATAATCGCGGAACCCGTTCTCCCACCGGCGCACGGCGCCGTCTTCGATGACGAGCAGCTTATCGCAGAGCTTCTCGATCAGATACCGGTCATGGGACACGATAATCAGCGTCCCTGCATAGGATTCCAGCGTCTGCTCCAGCTGTTCCCGGCTCGCCAGATCCAGATGATTCGTCGGTTCGTCCAGGATAAGCACATCCTGCTCTTGCAGGATCAGCTGAGCCAGCTTGATTCTGGTTCGTTCGCCGAGACTGAGCTGCCGGATCGGCTTCTCCAGCATCGGCTCATCGAAGCCCATGTTCGCAAGCAGCGTCCTCGCTTTGCCGATGTCGCCGCTCAGGTCGAACGTATGCCGCAGCAGGTCCAGCGCGGATTGTTCTTCCTTGAGGTCCGACACGTCCTGCGTCAGGTAGGCGATTCGCGCCGTCGGGCTGATCCATAGGACGCCTTCGTCTGGCGTTTGACGATGGATGAGCATCTCGAGCAACGTCGTCTTGCCCGCGCCGTTCGGCCCGATCAGCCCGATTTTCTCGCCCCTTTGAATATAGAATGAGCTGTCATGGAATAACCGTCGGTCCCCAAACCGCTTGCCGATACGGTTCGCTTCCACGATTCGGCGTCCCCGCTTGCCGGGATTATCCCAGCCGAAAGCGACCTTCGCCTCTTCCTTCGGCTTCTTTACGCCTTCGACGTCGATCTTCTCCAGCCGATGAATGCGCGATTTGATCTGCTTATCCATGCTCTTCGCTTTGCTGCGGTAAAATTCCTTGATGCCTCCGCGAGTTGCGGCTGATTTGGCTGAATCCCGATGAGCCTTCTCGGACCAATTCTTCAATCGATTGATCTCGGCTTCGATCTTCCGCTCGTACTTATGCTGTTCCTCGTAATGGTGGAGCTGACTGGCGTAACGGCGCGCCTTCTCCTCCCGGTAATACGTATAGTTGCCCGGGTAATCGATCGAGATGCCATCTTGAATCTCGACGATTCGGTCTACCGCCTCGTCCAGGAAATAGCGGTCATGGGAAATGATGATCGTCGTGCCGCCGAAGCTCCGAAGCTCGCCGATCAGCCAATCGACGCCTTGATAATCCAGGTGGTTCGTCGGTTCGTCGAGGAGCAGGATATCCGGCTTCGATGCCCAGATATGCGCGATGGCCAGCTTCGTGCGCTCTCCGCCGCTTAATCCCGCGAAGCGGGATTCCTCCCACTCCTTCACGTTGCGCAGGCCAAGGCGGCTCGATATCTCCAGGAAACGCTGGTGATCACCCTCCGATTGTTCCGCCTTCATCATGCCGCTGAAAGCGTGAATGGAATAAGAAGTCGATTGGCGCAAATAGCCGATCCGCAGTCCTGCCGCATGATAGGTCAACGTGCCGCTGTCCGGCTGCGAGGAACCGAAGATCATTTCGGCGAGCGTCGTTTTGCCTGCGCCGTTCATGCCGACGAGGCCGATCCGTTCGCCGCCGGCGATATCCATATTGATTTTTTCCAGCACGGTCAGATCGCCGAACTGTTTGTTCACATTCCGTATCGTAAGCAATGTCATCTTCATCACCACTCCAATTTGTAGTTCACTAACTGACAAGGGCGATGATCATCGAACGCGTTGCAGAGCATTGCCTGACCGACCGAAGATCGACCGCGCGGTACGATCTTGGCCTCGCAGCGCAACAAAAAGAGCCGCAGGCAGTGCCCGCGGCTCGCGAATGAACGAAATTGGGTAGACGGCAATACAACTGCCCTCATGAAACGACGTCCGCCAAAAGGTACGGCAAACAGCAACGTTTTCGGGCGAACGCTTCATTAGCGTTCAAGCAGCAGGAGTATTCTCATCCAGACACACATAACCAATTCCGCTTCGCGCACAGGCAAAGCATCTCTGTTCGTCCTATTCGAAAATCATGAACGAAGAAAGGGAATTAAGTCCACATGATGTCTAAATGGATACCTCCAGTAGTTTCAATTGGCCTCATTATAACACAGGTCTGCTTTGAAAAAGCAAGTGCTTTTTGTCTCGGTGCTGGTCTTGGTACAGGTTTGGTGCGGGTTTTGATGCTGGTTTTGATGTTGGTTTCGGTACTGGTTTCGGTACAGGTTTTGATGCTGATCTTGATGCTGGTATCGATGCTTCTAAAGCGTTGAAATCCGCAGGTAAGACGCGCAAGCCACCGCAGGCCTAGCAAGAGAAAAAGCCCCTTTCCGCATTGGGAAAAAGGGCTCTTCAGACGTGCGCCCGGCCGTCATTTTCGACGGTGGCTTCGATTGACCGCGTAATCAGCTCTTATTGGACTTCCAATCCATCTTGCTATTGTTCAGCAAATATTCAAAGTCATTGTCCAGCCGCTTCTGTTCCGCCTTGCGGGCGTCCTCTTCCTGCTTCCGGAGGTCTTCCCTGCGCTGCTCTTCCGCGGATTTCAAATCCTGCGCCGTCGCTTTCAGCTTTTCCAGCACGTCAGGCCGGAGCAGATCCTTCAACGTTGCCGCTTTCTCTTCCTTCGGCTGCGCGTTCGATTGGGCTGTTGCGGCTGCCCCGCGATGCTTGTCTTTCTTTGCCATACGATCACCTCGATTAGAATGTCATCATTATAGCAAGAGCAGCGGCAGCGTGCCAAGCATGGCCTTCGATCAGCCTGATAACTCGGTGGCCCGATCCTCGAATTTCATCGTCTTCCATATCGAGAACGAGATCAGCCATGCGGCGACGAACAAGCCCACTAGAATATAACCGAGATCGCCAAGCTCGATCTCATTCACCCACCGAATGGCAGGACCGGTCCAATGCAGCCGTTCGGACAAAATTTGAAGCAGCTCGACGACGCCGATCAGCAGCGCGGAGACGACGGATACCGTCGTGACGGTAACGTTGTAATACATCTTCCGCAGCGGCGTATGGAATGCCCAGCGGTAGGCTTTGGTCATGAACATGCCGTCGGCCGTATCCAGCAAACTCATCCCGGCAGCGAACAGCAGCGGCAGCGAGAGAATGCCGAGAATCGATACCGAGCTCTTCGCGGCCCCGGCGGACAACGCCAGCAGACCGACCTCCGTTGCCGTGTCGAATCCAAGCCCGAACAGGAACCCCAGCGGATACACATGCCAGCTGCGATTAATGAACTTGAACAACGGCTTGAACAGCCGAGCGAACAAGCCTCTCGCCTCCAGCAGCCGATCGAGTTCTTCGCCGCTGTGACCTCCTGTGCGCATACGACGGAAAATCTGAAACAGATTGACGAGAATGATCAAATTCAAAATGCCGATCAGGATCAGGAAGACGCCGGATACGGAAGTACCGATCAGGCTGCCGGTTTCCTGCAGCGCAGGCATCTCGGTTTGGATCCATTTGACGGAACAGGCGATGGCGAGCACCATCAGGAAGACGACGGAAGAATGGCCAAGCGAGAAGTAAAAGCCGACGCCGAGCGGGCTGCGCTTCTGCTGTACGAGCTTGCGTACCGTGTTGTCGATGGCGGCAATATGGTCCACGTCGAAGGCATGCCGCATGCCCAGCGTATACGCCAGTACGCCCAAGCTCCAGAAGGCCATGTCGTTCCGTGCGGCGGCGATAAGGCCGATCAAGCCCAGTACGTGAAGGAGGAGTACGACGATCACGTATCCCGACCAAGATTTCCTGCTTGTCCACAGCTGTCTGAGCATATCAGTCCCCTGCTTTCCATGTCATATAAGCTAACATACGTTAGTTCATTATATAAGCAACGATTGGAAAAAGCTAGACGTTACGTCCATTCTGCAGAATCGCCAGGCACCGCCTCTTTGACGCACGAACGAAAGGCTGCCCGAGCGAGGCAGCCTCCAATCATCATCTATCTTTTTTCCGCTGCGGTTCGCGTTCAATCTCGAAGGGCCGGCCGACGCTCACCTGTCGAGGGAGACTAGTTCGTGCTTTACTCGCGTTTATCGAGAATGCCTCCTGCCAGCAGCTGGCGCTTCGTCCATTCATTCGCTACGGCCGGATCACCGTCCTGCTTCAATTGGGCATACAAGCGCTTGCGAAGCTCGTCCGTCCGCTCCGCGTGCTCTGGCTGGCCGATCAGATTGTTCAGCTCCGCCGGATCGTTCTTCATATCGTACAGCTCGTCCAGATCGGTCAGATTCCACACGTATTTCCAAGCTGACGTTCGAATCATGCGCTGCGTGAACAGTCCGAATTGCTGACCGTTATACGAAGCAACGACATGATCGCGCCACTCCGCCTCTTCATCGGGGTTATTCGCGGCAACGTCCAGCAACGGAAGCAGCGATTTGCCGTGAAATCGATCGGCGCCCGCTTCGATGCCGGCCAGCTCGAGAACGGTCGGTCCCATGTCCAGCAAATTATATACGAGTTCCGAGGATGTCACACCCGCAGAATTGCGCATATGCTCCGGCAGTCGAATCATGAGCGGCACATGCACCACATCGTCGTAGAGGATGTAATGCTTGTCCATCATCCGGTGGGAGCCGCACATATCCCCATGATCCGCCGTGAAAATAACGACCGTGTCATCAGCGGCACCAGTCCGCTCTAGAGCTTCCAGCACGCGGCCGATTGCTTCGTCGAGTTGGCTGATAATGCCGTAGTACCGGGCCACGACAGGTGCCCAGTCCTCCCACCGGTAGTCCTGAATCCCCCAGCTGTACAGCTGCTGCTGCTGGATGTACGGCTTATTACGGAACGTCTCGCGGAAGCCGTCCCATTCGGGAACTTCGGCAGGATCGTACATATCCGCGAAACGTCCCGCCGGCCGGCATGGCAGATGCGGCTCCGAGAAATGCAGCGCCATATGCCACGGTTCCCAGCCGGCATTCAGCTTCTCCATCGTCTCGATCGCGCGTGCGGCGAACCAATGCGTCTCCGTGTCTTCCACCGGAATCGGATTCGTCTCCCCCATGAAGCCGTTCGTATACGCGACCTCGGGATAGCGGCTCTTCCGGAATGCCGAATAGTCGCTTTCGCTGATATAAGACCCGAAGCCGAATGCAGTGGGATCATGCTGCGGATTGACGCCCCATTTGCCGAGGAAGGCGGATTGGTAGCCGTTCCGCGCGAGCTCCGCCGTCCATGTATACTTGTCCGGCGTCAGATACCCGACAGGCAGGAACGCATTGTAGTTCCACAGCGCGCCGAATGTCTCCGGCCGCAGGCCGTGCAGCAGCGACTGCCTAGCGGGGCAGCAGACCGGAATATGAGAATAGGCTTGCGAGAACAAGGATCCTTGTTCCGCAAGCCGGTCTAGATGAGGCGTATGCACGGGATATTTGCTGCTGCTGCCGATACAGTCGTAACGCAGCTGGTCGGCGGTGATGAGCAGGATATTGGGCTTTCGATCGTTCACTGAAACAGGTCTCCTCTCTTTAGCCCGTCGCGCGGAATTGGCTTGGCGAGCAGCCGACATGGCGCACGAACAACCGATTGAAGAAGGACTGATCCTCGTATCCGACCATCGTGGCCACGACGATCACCTTCTCGTCCGTCTCCAGCAGCAGATGCTTCGCCCGTTCGATGCGCACCTCGTGGAGCGCCTCGAAGACGCTGCGGTCGTATTCTTCGCGCATGAGGCGATTCAGCTGGCGAATGCTGGAGTTGAATAGCGTCGACAACGATTGCAGCGTGATTTTCTTCTCGTAATTCCGCTCCAGGTAGCCGTAGATCCGTCTCGCCGTCAGCTCGCGGTCCAATTGCCGCGGCGAAGGGTGGGAACGGTGCTGCTGCATGAGCGTGTAGTAGCGAGAGAGCAGGATGAGCAGCTCGATGAGCTGCAGCCGGATAATCGTCTTATGCCCGGACGGGCGGACGTTGAGCTCGCGAATCATGCTCTCCAGCAGCGTCAGCACATGGGAAGCGTCCTGCCCATGCAGATTCAAATGGTGGTTGAACCGCATGTCGTGCGTCAGGAAAGGATGCACATAGAAGTAATCCATCGAGTCCGTGATTTCGAGCTCGGCGAGCAGCGCGTCCGGTATGAACGAGGGCATGAACAAGCAGTTGATGATTTCCATCTGCCCGCCCGGTTCCACCTCGTACGCATGCGTCTCCCCGGGATTGATGATGAAGACGTCGCCCGCTTGCAGCTCGTAACGCGACCCTTGGAACAGATGATACCCGCTGCCTCGAACGACATAGACCAGCTCGACGAATTCATGGCCGTGCTCGTTAATGTCGCCTTGACTGGTGCGGGTAATCCAGAACGGAAATTCCGATTTCATGTAATTGTTGCTAGTCAGAATATTATCTCTCATGTGCATCCACCCCTGATTTGGTTCTGACAAGCGGTATCGATTCGCGCGAAGCCGGTTAATGCCGTTGCAGGTCCGATGTAGCTTTGTCGAAAATCGCGCGGTCCGGATTGCGCTCCCACTGCTCCCACGTAAGTCCGGCAGCGTTCAAGATCTGTTCGATACGCTTGCGGAACGGCAAACCTCTGCGCGCCAGCTGCTCCTTCATCGGATCGGGACCGCCGGCCAGCTTCTCCGCCACGAACGCGTTCAATTGGCTTTCCAGCGCGTCCGCGATATCCGATCTCGACTCGGCCAGATTGACCGTTTCAAGCGGGTCCGCGTCCAAGTCGTACAGCTCGCGGGGCGGTCTGCGGAACGGTCCGGAATCGTAAGTGACGATCAGCTTGTAGCGATCGTTCCGAATGGCGCGGGCGGCCTGCCAAGCGCATTCGCTCAAATAGAGCGTCTCTCGGGTGCCATCGGCCGATCCTTCGATCGCGTTCCACAGGCTTCGGCCATCCAAGCCTGTTGGATCGGCAAGCTTGCCGGCCGCGATTCCCTCCGGCGCTTCGCGTCTCACGGCTTCGAGCAGCGTCGGCAAAATATCCGCTTGCTGCACCAGTCCCGGCACTCGTCTTCCGGCAGGCAGCCGTCCCGGCCAGCGCAGAATGAGCGGCACGTGGACCGTTGGCTCGTAGAGACCGCAATGATCCCAATAAATGTCATGCTCCGTCAAGCTTTCGCCATGATCGCCGAACAGCACGAGGAGCGTCTCTTCTTGAATACCTAGCTTCGCCAAATGATCGTCGAGTTCCTTCAACCGATCGTCCAAATAGCGAATTTCGGCATCGTACAACGCATCGTAATAGTCCGTGTCCGTCACTTGGCCGACCAGATCGTAATGGTGATGCTTGAAGAACGGATACGCCGTATGGTTGTACGCCGGCTCCATGCTCTTGTTTGCCGGGTCGAACGGATCCTTCGCGGAATCGTAGAATTCGGGAACGTAGGAGTCCGGCGGCAAATACGGCGTATGCGCATCCCAGTAATGCAGGAACAAGAAGAACGATTCGTCCTTGTGCTGCTCGATCCAGGGAAACGCCAGATCATTGATTTTGCTGCCGTCGATCCAGCGGTTGCCGCCGACGGTGTTGAGATAATAATTATATCCGCGGGCGAACCACTCTTTGAGCTGGTAGAGATTATCGACCGCTCCCGTCGTGAACCCCGCGCCGCGAAGCAGGTTCGGCAGCCATTCCACCGATTTGGGCAGATTCGTCAAATCCGAGCCATGGGAGATGACGCCGGTCGTCAGACCGATTTTGCCCGTAAAGACGCCCGTGTGGGCTACCTCCGTCGGAATGTCCGCCGCGTAGGCGCGCTCGAACAGCACGCCGTCCCTTGCGATCTGGTCCATGTGCGGGCTGGTTCGTTTGCCATACCCGTAGCCGCTTAACCTGGAAGCCCGGAGCGTATCGAGCGAGATCAGGATGATTTTCATGCTAGATCGCATCCTTCCCGGGCATATGGTGGAAGCGGTGTTTCTTCTGGTCCAGGTAAGCGATGACGGCCTGCACGTTCTCCTCCAGCGTAGCTGAAGCCGAGTCCAGCGTGATCGCCGGCTGCAAAGGCTCCTCGTAAGGATCCGACACGCCCGTGAAGTTCTTGATTTCTCCGGACCGCGCCTTCGCGTAAAGCCCTTTGACGTCCCTCATCTCGCAAACGTGCAGCGGACAATGGACAAAGATTTCAACGTAACCCGGAATTTGTTCTTTCGCATACTCCCGCATTGCCCGGTACGGACTAATGGCTGAGATCAGCACGTCGACGCCGTTGCGCGACAGCAGATTGGCAATATAAGCAATCCGTCTCACGTTCTCGAAACGGTCCTCCATGCTGAAGCCGAGCCCTTTGCAGATTACGGTCCGTAGCTCGTCGCCATCCAGCAGCTCCACGCGGCGACCTCGCTCGCGCAGCTTCTGCAGGACGGCGGTTGCCGTCGTCGTCTTGCCGGCGCCCGACAAGCCGGTGAACCAAAGTACCGAGCCATGACTGTTGTTCATTATGGTTTCTCCTCCATCTCCCGCAGCATCCCTACGAAGGGACTGTAACCGGAGCTCCCCCGGACTGATGCGACCGAATGGCCGCCTCGATGACTTCCTGGGCTGCCAGCGCGTCCGCTCCCGATGCGGTAATATCTTCTGGTTTCACGCCGTTGTTAAGCTCTTCGATAAATTTGCCGATCCGCTGTCCGAACGTATCGTCGAACCCGTTCATCCCTCCGAAGATCGAATTGCGCACGACCGTAAGCTCGTCGGAGTGATGCGGGTAGTACGTCATGCTTTCATACACATTGTCCACGACAAGGCGGCCTTGATGACCAGCGACTTCGCAAAACTCGATCGGATGGCGCATCGACATGTCGTAGCTGCCGGTAAGATGACCGACCGCGCCGGATGCGAATTCCATGTTAACCGATACCGTCGACCACGACGTACGTCCCGGCGCTTTCGTCATGAACGCCTGAACCCGCTTGATGTCGCCCGCGAAATAGCGCATGACATCGATGGAGTGCGGATGCAGCGCGCGCATGTGCAGCCATTCCGTATCTTCCTGCGGATTCTGAATCGTGAGCCGCATGTTGAGGAAGAGCAGTTCGCCAAGCTTGCCGCCGTCGACGAGTTCCTTCGCTTTGTACGCCGCCGGCGTGAACCGATGATTGAGGTTGCAGGCGAGCACCAAGTTCTTCTCCCGGGCGAACGCGACCATACGGCGCGCTTCCTCGATATTGTTGGAAATCGGCTTCTCGACGAACACCGCCTTGCCTGCCTCCAGCGCAATCATGACCGGTTCATAGTGATGGCTGCCCTTCTCCACGCCGGCCGTCGCCACGATGACCGTGTCAACGCTCTCCTTGCTCAGCAGTTCCCGCAAATCCGTGTAAGCGGGGACGCCATGCAGGCGCCCCGCTTCTTCTGCCCGCTCAGGCATAAGATCGCATACCGCGACAAGCTCCGTGGCGGGATTGCGTTTATAGAACAGGCAGTGGATTTTACCGATATTGTTGACGCCGACGACCGCAACCCTAATCATTGCTGACCGTTTCTTTCTCTTGCTCTTCCTCTTGTTGCTCCACCTTGTCCTTCGCCTGCAGCGAGCGGGCGTTGACGATGGAACCGATGTACATCGAATTGTACGCATCCTCCGTCGACTCGAAGAAACGGTTCTGGCCATTCCAGTTCGTGTTCGTATAGATCGGATTCGTCCGGTTCACTTGGCCTTCGCGCTTGGCGATATAGTCCAGCATGCGGCCGCGCAGCAATTCGACGATGCCCGGCTCCTGCTCGGCCAGGTTGACGTTCTCTTCCGGATCGCGGATCAAATTGTACAGCTCCACCTCCGGCTTGCCGTGGAAATCCGGCTCCAGCGCGACGATGAGCTTCCATTCCGGCGTGCGCCAGCCGTGCTTGCGCATCCACGTGCACTCCGTGATGTACAGCTCGGTCTTCTCCTCGGACGGATCGGACTGGCCGTTCATGAACGGCACCAGATTGCGTCCGTCGAAGGATTCGCCGTTATCGATATCCAGCAGGCTCAGCACGGTCGGCATGATGTCGGCGATGACGCTGACGCTTTCGACGCGTTTGCCGGCAGGAACGCGGCCCGGGAATTTGAAAATCAGCGGCACGACGAGCGTGTTATCGTACAGACCGTGGTGGTCGAAGAAGCAATCATGCTCGTAGAGCGTCTCGCCGTGATCCGCCGTAATGACGATCAGCGTCTCGTCCTCGATGCCCATGTCCGCAAGCTTCGTGAAGATCGATTGGATGCAAATGTCCATATACGCCACGGAACCGTCATATTGCGCGGTCACGTATTCATGGTCGGTTACGTCTTCGCCGATCCATGATTTCAAGAAATCGCCGAACGGTCTGAAGTTATAGACCGGCTCCATCGACGAATTAGAAGGATCCTTCTCGTCTTTGCCGTAGAACATCCGTTCGAACGGCTGCGGCGGCAAATAAGGCGAATGCGGGTCCATATGGCGCAGGAACAGGAAGAACGGTTTATCGTCGGCCGCGAGTCTCTCCAGCTCGGGAATAGCGACATTGTTCAGATTCTCGGCCTTCGGCGTTCTGCCTGTATTTTCGTCCGGCAGCCACGATTCGAAATTCAAGTATGTTTGGAAGCCGCGGGAGGACGGATTGCCCGTGAAACCCACGCAAGTCGTATTATAGCCGTTCTCTTCCAGCACCTCTGGAAGTGTCTTCACATGACTGCCGAGCGGGCCTTCGTGGCGCAGCGCGACGACATCGGTTCCGAACACGTCGTGGCCCGTCAGCATGGAAGCATAGGCAGGCGTCGTCGGAATGCTCGGGCTGAAATGCTGCTCGAACAGCACGCCTTCGGAAGCAAGTCGGTCGATATAAGGCGTCGTCAGCTTGCCGTAGCCGTAACCGCTCATATGGTCGCGGCGCAGGCTGTCGATGCCGAACAAAATCAGATTCGGTTTTTTGGCGGACATGGGAGTTCCTCCTTGGCGGCGATTAGCGCGCTCCTAATTTTTTGAGGCAGGCATTGAGGTAACCGTAGGACTCGGCTGCGACGGCCGTTACTTGCTCGATGCCGTGCTCCGGCGACGCGCCGATCACTTCCAGCACGACAGGACCGTCGTATCCGCCTTCCACCATTGCGGCGCAGTAGCCGAACAGGTCGATGTCTCCGCGTCCGCAGGCTTGAAGCTCGATCGGACCCGGTCCTTGCGCGCGGCCTTTGCAATCGCGAATATGGATGTGTTTGACGCGGCTGAGCACGGCCGGAAGCGCTTCTTCCGCGTTCTCGCCGGAGCGGTGAACGTGGCTCGGATCCATGTCGATGCCGAATGCCGGCGATGCGATTCGGTCCATCGCAGCAAGCGTCGTCGGCGTATTATAGATCGCGTTGCCGACGTGCGCCTTCACGCAGAGCGTCACGCCGTACGATGCGGCGATATCGGACAACCGTGCAAGCTCCGAGATCGAACGCTCCAAGTCTTCCTCGACGCCGGACTTGCCGCCGGGACCTACGTTGATGACCGGGATGCCGATTGCGGCGGCAGCCTGGAAGGCCGGAATAAGGCGCTCATCGGAGAGCGAAGCGACTTCCATGGAGAGGAATTTCAAGCCGTGTTCGTTCACGATCGCCTGAAGCTCTTCCTTCTGCTCCTCCCAACGGCTGAGGTCCAAATGCTCGCACATGCCTTGGATGGCGGAGATTTCGACGCCGTCGAAACCGCAGGCCGCGATCAAGCGGGCCGCTTCGGCAAATTCGTAGGTCTTGAACAAGACCGAGTTGACACCTAATGAAATCATGAATAGTAGACCTCCTATAGTGGGGGGAAATGGTTGTAGAGTCAGTTGTTCGTAAGACCGGTCAGGTACAGCAAGGCGCTAATGCCGGTAAGGATTGCGCCTCGCCTACCTGTGTTCCAACCTATGTTCAGCAGGTTTTCTCGTTATTTGACAGCTAGTCGCACATATGACAATCGCTTGTTGCCTGTTATCTCATGAACAAAGGATCGCCATGAAGCGGCGGCAATGGATTCGGGCGAACCAGCTCTCCGCCGCGTTCGTACGACTCGATGACCGCGAACGTGTACTCCAGAACGGCAAGCGCATCGCGGCCGTTGGCGCGCAGCTGCTCGAACGGCACTTTCGCGGATACGTCTTCCAGGAACGCGTGAATGCGATTGTTGAACGTGCGGTCGAAGTTGGTCGTGCCGTAATCCGTTACTTCGGGCACGATCGGCTGGCTGATCGCCGGAACGCCTTTCTCGGCTTTCCAGTACGAC
Source organism: Paenibacillus sp. J31P316 (assembly GCF_056269105.1). Lineage (NCBI taxonomy): Bacteria > Bacillati > Bacillota > Bacilli > Caryophanales > Paenibacillaceae > Paenibacillus > Paenibacillus sp. J31P316. The sequence goes on from NZ_JBWDNI010000001.1 coordinate 286,094, forward strand.
ACCTTCTCCACGCAGTTCTCGATACAGAACGTGCCTTTGGAGCCGGCCATCTCGAGGCTCCACCAGCCGCCCAGACCGTACACGGCATCGCCGCGCTGGCTCAGCAAGTAGCCTACGCCGCCATTGGCGAAGCGCACGTGGATGCTGTTGATGGAAGCCATGACGTCCCCTGCGTTGCGGCGGAAGCCCGGACGGTCGGAGAACGTTTGGATATGCGTGATGTCGCCGCAGAAGTGGCGCATGACGCTGAACGGATGCGTCAGGAATGCTTTCATATGGAAGTACGGATGGCCTTTCACTTTCGGGCTGCCTGCCAAGCCGTAGTTGGCTTCGCCGCCGTTAAAGCCCATTTTGGCCAAACAGTACACCAGCTCGCCGATATCGCCGTTGTCGACGTATTGCTTCGCTTTCGCGGCCGGCTCCGTGAAATAATGGTTCAAGTTGCAGCCGAGGTATACTTTCTTCTTCTCGGCGAAAGCGACCAGCTCTCTCGCTTCGCGGATGTCGTGGCAGAGCGGCTTCTCTACGAGAACATGCTTGCCGTAGCTGATGGCTTCCATCGCCGGCTCGAAGTGCCAGCTGCCGTTGTCGATGCCGCCTGTCGTGATGTCGATGACTTCAATGTCGGGCTCGTTCTCGATCATGTCCTTCAGGCTGTAATAGGCCTTGATGCCGTATTTCTCCGCAGTCGCGTCGGCGCGCTCCTTCACGACGTCGCATACCGCGACCAAATCCGCCAACTCTTCTTCCTGATAGATAGATGCATGCAAATTTCCGATTCCGTTCAAGCCGACCAAACCGATCTTAACTGCCACGAATACCACTCCCGAATACGTATTTTGGCGAAGCATGTTTGAATGTATGGATGATGGATTGCATAACTCGATTTAAACGTCGTTGACGGCAGGATCGTTCAGCGAGACGCGCCGCCCTTCCCGCGATGAAACGTAGGTTGCGAGCACCATGCGCAGCGACGTGCGTCCTTCCTCCGCCGTTGCGAGCGGCCCGCGCTCACCTTGCAGGAAGGCTGCCAGCGGAGCTGCTAGTCCGCGGATCCGTTGGTAATGGTTCGGCGGGGACGCGATATCGCTGTCCACCCAGGCATTCGCTGCCGCGTCGAACCGGCGAAGGCCTGCGCCTTCATCCGGCCTTGGCGCATTCGCGCTTGGAGCGTCGCCGTAATTCTGTACGATCGTCCCGCGCTCGCCGATGATTTCCGTCGTATTCTGAATCGCATGGCAAGTGAAGGAGCAGCTTACCTCGGCGATCGGTCCATTCGCATATCTATAGATCGCAATGCCGTTATCATTCGGAATGCGCGGATTGAACAGCGAGGCGAGCTCCGCCGTGACGCTCTCCGGCTCTCCCAGCAGCCAATGGATAAAATCGGCGGGATGCGAGCTGTCGTCCGCCCAAATATCCCGGTTGCTGGCCGGATCGACATGCCAGGTGTTCGCGAAGTCGGCGTTCAGGCCGGCATTCAATCCATGGCGACGACGAACCATAAACACTTGTCCGAGCTCGCCGCCCTGCAGCCATTCTTTCATTTGAATGTTTTGCGGATCGACCCGCATCTGCCAAGCGAGCGTGAACGGTACGCCGTGTTGTTCGACGGCGGCGACGATTCTGTCCGCTTCAGCCATGGTCAGTGCAATCGGCTTCTGCAAAATGATCGCCTTGCCTGCTGCCGCCGCGAGCTGCACAAGCTCCGCATGTCTGGACGTTTCTGAAGCAATGACGACTGCCTGCACGTCTTCCCGCGCCAGCAGAGCTTCTGCGCTGCCGCAGCCTTCTAATCCATAGGCATTAACGGCGGCTTCAAGCCTTTCCGGAGCGTGATCCCAGCCCGCGACGACGCGCACGCCCAGATCCGCCTGCTTCCATTCCTCGCAATAGGCGTTGACATGGCCGTGAGCAAAGCCCAAAATGCCAACGCCGATCGTATCGTTCATATTCAGCCTCCACTATCAATTTTGGCTTACAATAGATGAAACGAATGTCATTTCAAGGCTGCATTGAACCTTTCACCCTTGAGAAAACGCTTACTACCCTCATCATAGCGGTCTAAACGCTTCGTTTCATGGCTGATCGGGACAAAGAATTATCCGATTTGGACCATTTTGGCGGTTTTGGCTGCCAATTGCATGCCGACACCCCGTCATAGGGCAATCTATAGTGGCCTGCATCGATTGGTTGCGGGCTTATTTTCTCAGCGCAAGGAGGGATCGAGATGGGGCGCCATCAGAATCAAGGGATTCCAGGGAAGATGAAAGGCATGCGGGCAAAGGACAGTCAAGCGGAGAACGACGTCGCAGCCTCCACGGATCGCAATCGCAACCAGAAAGGCCATGTGCCGAACAGTCCGTCGACCGGTTAGCACGCCGCTGGCGCAATGCAGAAAAGGCCGTCACCCCCTTCTCGCGAATGGGGATGACGGCCTTTCTCTATCGATAATCATTTACCTTAGCTATACGGTTACCTGAAATCCGGCGGCGTGCGGCGCGCGGAATTCGTCAGAATCGCCGCTTCGATGACGGCCTTCCTCACAAGCGTGACGACCTTCTCGTTGAAGATGCTCGGGATGATGTACAGCTCATTGAGTTCGTCCGGCGTGACGACGGAGGCGATGGCGCGCGCGGCCGCAAGCTTCATCGGCTCGTTGATATGCCTTGCTCGGCAGTCCAAGGCCCCCCGGAATAGACCAGGGAAGACCAGCACGTTATTGATCTGATTCGGGTAATCGCTGCGGCCCGTCGCGAATACGGCCACATGCGGCAGCGCTTCCTCCGGCGATATCTCCGGCTCCGGATTCGCCATGGCGAACACGATCGCGCCAGGCTTCATCCGTTTGACATCCTCCTCGTTCAATACGCGTGCCCGCGAGACGCCGATGAAGACGTCGGCATCCGCGATGAGCTCCTTGAGCGTCCCGCTGTTCGCCTCGACCTGCGGCTGGTCAGCCAGCCACTGCCACATCGGATACGGGTAGGATTGCCCGCGCACGATAGCGCCGTCCCGATCGATCGGAACGAGATGCTTCACGCCGGCGCCGAGCAGCATTTTGCAGATGGACACGCCTGCCGCCCCGATGCCGTTCACGACGACGCGAATGTTCTCCATTCGTTTGCCGACGACCTTCAGCGCGTTGATCAGGCCCGCGATCGTGACGACCGCCGTGCCGTGTTGATCGTCATGGAAAACAGGGATGTCCAATTCGGCCGCTAACCGCTGCTCGATCTCGAAGCAGCGCGGAGAGCCGATATCCTCCAGATTAATGCCGCCGAAAATCGGACTGATCGTCTTGATCGTCCGAATAATCTCTTCCGTGTCCTTCGTGTCGAGACAAATCGGGAACGCATCCACGCCGGCGAGCTGCTTGAACAGCATTGCCTTCCCCTCCATGACAGGCGCCGCGGCATGCGGTCCGATATCTCCGAGACCGAGCACGGCTGTTCCGTCCGTCACGACCGCGACCGTATTGCGCTTGATCGTCAGCGAATACGCTTTGCCCGGATCCTCCGCGATCGCTCGGCATACTTTGGCGACGCCCGGCGTGTACACTTTGGACAAGTCGTCGCGGTTCTTGATCGGCAGCGTCGGCTGAATGGTGATTTTGCCCCCGAGATGGACGAGGAACGTGCGATCGGATACGTTCACGACCTTAATGCCGTCAAGCGCCCGAAGCGCCTCGACGACGGCCGTTTCCTTGTTGTCCTGAAGATCGACGGTAATGTCTCTCGTCGACGTGTCCGATCCCGGGCGGATGACGTCGATCGACGTAATGTCTCCCCCGGCCTTGCTGATCGTCGCTGCCACATCGCCGAAGCTTACTTTCTTGTGGTCCAGCTCCAGCCGAAAAATGATGCTCGTTTGCGCCATCGTAAGCTCACAGCCTCTCTTCCGGACGGCGTGCTCCGCCCGTTGTTGTTCAAGCCTTCCGCCGGCAATCCATGCGCCGGCTCTTCGATTATGTAGTACCCTTTCCTGTTATGACGCAATCAGGACTAGGTTATGCGACATGGCCAGATAGATTCCATCATAGCCAACGGAAGCCAATATCATGCGCGCGGCGCAGCTGCTTCATGCATCCTGCTTCATATTGGAATTGCGGCCCTCTGCCATCGAACTGGAGAGGACCGCAAACGTTCACCGTATTAATTTAAAGCTTCCGTGAAGTAAGCTTCGCTTGCGTGAACAGCAGCAGGTAATCAGGTCCGCCAGCCTTGGAGTCCGTGCCCGACATGTTGAAGCCGCCGAACGGATGCACCCCGACGAGCGCGCCGGTGCATTTGCGGTTGACGTACAGGTTGCCGCAATGGATCGTGTCCAGCGCTTCTGCTATGCGGTCTTCGTCGGAGGAAAAATACGACCCCGTCAACCCGTACTCCGTATCATTGAAGATGGCGATGGCATCGCGATAATCCTTCGCCTTGGCCAACGCCAGCACGGGGCCGAATATCTCCTCCTGCATGATGCGCGCCTTGACGTCGACCTCGCCGAATACGGTCGGCTGGATGTAATAGCCGTTGCCCGAGGCTTTCGCGCCGCCCGTCAGCAGCGAGCCTTCCTCCCTGCCGATATCGATATAGTCCAGAATTCTTGCATAGGACACTTGATCGATGACGGGACCGACGGCGCAGTTAAGCTCCGGCAAGCCAAGCTGAAGCTTCTCGGTCAGCGCGACGACGTGACCGGCGACCTCGTCATAGACCTCTTCGACGATAATCGCGCGCGAACCTGCAGAGCACTTCTGGCCTTGGAAGCCGAAAGCGGATGCGACGATCGCAGCCGCCGCCGCCTCGAGATCGGCCGTCTCGTCGACGATGATCCCGTCCTTGCCGCCCATTTCGGCGATGACGCGCTTGATCCAAATTTGGCCGGGTGCCGTTTCGGCAGCCAGCTTGTTGATGCGCAGGCCAACTTCTTTGGAGCCCGTGAAGCTGACGAAACGCGTCTTCGGATGCGACGTCAAGTAGTCACCGATTTCCGCGCCGCTGCCCGGAATATAATTGATGACGCCCGCAGGCAGCCCTGCTTCCGCCATCAAAGCGACGAATTTATGTGCGATGACCGGCGTTGTCGAGGCCGGCTTGAGCAGCACCGTATTGCCCGATACGACAGCGGCTGCCGTCATGCCGACGCAGATCGCGAGCGGGAAATTCCAGGGCGGGATGATGACGCCGACGCCAAGCGGCACATAAGACAGCCGATTCTCCTCGCCTGGAATTTTCGCCAGCGGCTGCGTCTCGTTAATGGTGCTCAGACGGAGCATCTCGCGCCCGTAAAATTCCAAGAAATCGATGGCTTCTGCCGTATCCACGTCAGCCTCGACGTAATTCTTGCCTGACTCCAGCAGCATCAGCGCCGAGAATTCATGCTTGCGCTCGCGCATGAGCTTCGCCGCCTTGAACAGATAGCCCGCTCTATGGCCGGCCGGAACCTTGCTCCAGGTCTCGAACGCGTTCAAAGCTGCCTGCATGGCTTGTTCCGCCAGCTCCTGATTCGCTCGACTGACGAAGCCGATGACCTCGTCGACGTTACCCGGATTAATGGACGTGATCTTGGCCTCGGTTTCGATCATTTGACCGCCGATCTTGAGCGGGTAGGTGCGGCCGAACTCCGATTTCGCTTTGGCAATGGCGGCTTCCATGGCCACCTTGTTCTCTGCCAGGCTGAAATCGGTAAACGGTTCATTCGCGTAAGGCTTCATCTCATTGAAAGGAATCGTCGTCATAGCCATTCTCCTCTCCCGGATGGGGCTTAGTTCAGCAGGTTTCTCAGGACGAACCAGACATTGGCGGGCCGCTCGGCCAAGCGCCGCATGAAGTAGCCGAACCAATCGATGCCGAACGGTACGTAGATGCGCACGCGGTAGCCTTCCTGAACGAGCCGCTTCTGCAGCTCTTCGCAGATGCCGTACAGCATTTGGAACTCGAACGCCTCTCGGCTAATGCCTTCCTCGCTTACGAGCTGCTTCGTATAATCGATAATTGCTTCGTCGTGACTCGCGACGGCCGTATAGTTCCCGTTCAAGAGATGAAGGCGGATGATGCGCTTCAAATTGTCGTCCACGTCTTTCTTCGACGCGAAAGCAATGTTTGGCGGTTCTTTGTAAGCGCCTTTGACGAGCCGAAGATTGGCCCTCAGCCCGTTCAGCTCCTTCACGTCCTTCTCCGTACGGAACAGATACGCTTGCAGAACAATGCCCACATTGTCATACTCCCGGCGAAGCGCCTTGTAAATATCGAGCGCAGGCTGGCAGTGCGCCGAATCCTCCATGTCGATGCGGACGAAATTGCCGAGCTCGCGCGCGCGATCCAGAATCCGCTTCATGTTCAAGGTGCAAAGCTCGCTGTCGATATCGAGGCCCAGCGATGACAGCTTCAGGGACAGATTGGAGCGAACGCCCGACTCCGCGATGGCGTCGAGCGTCAACAAGCACATGTCCGTCGATCGCTCGGCTTCTTCCTCGCTATAGACGAATTCACCGAGATGGTCGAGCGTCGCCATTCTGCCGTCGGCGTTCAGCCTGCCGACGGCCTCGATCGATTGACGAATCGTTTCGCCGGCGACGAACCTGGCCGCGCCGAGCCGAAGGCCGTATTTCTTCGCCAGGCGGTTCGCGAAGGTGCTTTTGCCAAGTGCTTGAAACACGCCTTTCAGGAGCAGATCCATATCGAATGCCTCCCGCAATTTGTGCCGTGAAAACAAATTGTCTGAATATATTATACAATTTACTCGGATGATTGAACAATCATCCAATGAATGCCTGATGATCCGTTCGTTTCTATTGGATCGGGTCCATCTGCCGATAGGATGTCATTTGAAGGTGTGAGTCCGGCTTTGTTCGGAGATCGTCATACTGTTACATAGATGCGAGGGCGTGGAATAAGGTTCATTATCGAGCCGTCAACGCTTGCGGACGAGAATAGCAACAGCCGCCTTCAGCTCGCGATCGATGGATGGCGGAACGTAAGGCGGCTGTCTTCGTTACTGAGTCTTCGTTACGGAGTCTTCAACAGGGAGTCTTTAATACTGTCTTTAATACTGTCTTTAATACTGTCTTCAATACTGTCTTCATAACCGTATTCACTATCGGTCGATTACAGAATACGCTTGCCCAGCAGCGATGCGATGAGCCCGATCGCGAGACGGGCAGTGCGCCTGCTTTCGTCCAGCATGGCGTTCACCTCTACCATATCGATGGACGAGACTCGCCCGGATTCCGCGATCAGCTCGCAGGCGAAATGCGCTTCCCGATAGGTCAAGCCGCCGGGGACCTGCATGCCGACGCCCGGTGCTTCAAGCGGATCCAAGCAATCCGCGGAGAAGCTGACGTGGATGCCGTCCGTGCCGTCGCCCGCGATTTCGAGCGCCCGGCGCATGACCGCTTCGACGCCCATCCGGTCGATTTCGTGCATGGTGAACACCGTGATGCCTTCCGCCAGAATCAGCTCGCGCTCTTCCGGCTCGACGTCGCGCACGCCGATCAATACGACCTTGCGTTTGTCGATTACGCTGCCCTCTGCGAGTTCAGTCATGTCCGACAGCCCCAGCTTTGCGAAGCCGAGCGCCACGGCGAGCGACATGCCGCCGATGTTCCCGGACGGAGTACTCGTTTCCGTGTGGAAGCCCGCATGCGCATCGAAATAAATAACGCCGTACTGCCTTCCTTGTGCCGACTGTCCCGCAAGTCCGGCTAACGCGCCGATCGTGACGCTGCGGTCACCGCCAAGCACAAGCGGCACCTCGCCCCGGCCGACGGCCTGCGAGACGAGGTCCGCTACGCGGCCGCCCATCTCGACAACCTCGGGCAAATGCTTGACATGCCCGTCTTTCTGCGGCGCTGTCGAGCGCTGGAATAATCCCGTAACTTTCGATTCCCCCGTGACTTCATAGGCGGTTTTGCGCAGCTGCCGTAGCAGCCCTGCCTGCATCATCGATTCCGGTCCTGCCTCGTTGCCTGGTCTGCCCGCTCCTAGACCGAAGGGCACTTGAATGAGATGCAGGGTCTTGGTTGCGTTCGATGCTGGATTCTTATCTGCCATATCGGATCGATCCACCTTCCACAAGGTTTTATTCGGTATCAAACAATTGCCGGATCCGTTCGAACGCCCAATCGAGCTCTTCCTTCGAGATCGTAAGCGGCGGCGCGAATCGAATCGTCGTCTCGTGCGTTTCCTTGCATAGAATGCCGAGACCTTTCAATTTCTCGCAATACGGGCGTGCCGGGACGGAGAGCTCCACGCCGATAAACAAGCCGCGACCGCGAATATCCTTGATGACCGGGCTTTGTAAGCCGCGAAGCTGCTCTATGAAATACGTACCCAGCGCTAGCGAACGGTCAACCAGCCGTTCGTCCTCGAGCACGTCCAATGCCGCAATCGCGACTGCGCTGCCAAGCGGATTGCCGCCGAATGTCGACCCGTGCGAGCCGGGCTCGAAGACGCCTAAGATGTCGTCGTCTGCCGCTACCGCCGAGATCGGATAGACGCCGCCGCCGAGCGCTTTGCCCATGATATAGATGTCGGGTACGACGCCTTCCCACTCGCATGCGAACAGCTTGCCGGTGCGGCCGAAGCCGGTCTGAATCTCGTCCGCCGCGAGCAGCACGCCTTGCTGCTTGCACAGTTCGCTCGCAGCCTTCAAGAAGCCGCTCGGCGGTAACACGATCCCGGCTTCGCCCTGAATCGGCTCCACGAGGAAAGCCGCCGTATTCGGCGTGATTGCCGCCTTCAATGCATCGATATCGCCGTATGGAACGATACGGAAGCCCGGCGTGAACGGACCGAAGCCTGCCCGGTAAGCGTCATCGGACGAGAATGACGTCACGGTAATCGTCCTGCCGTGGAAATTACCCTCGCAGACGATGATTTCCGCTTGGTCCGCCGGCACCTGCTTTACGTTGTACGCCCAGCGCCGCGCTGCCTTCAGCGCCGTCTCCACCGCTTCCGCGCCCGTGTTCATCGGCAGAATCATGCCTTTGCCCGTCAGCTTCGCCAGCTTCTCGTAGAATTCGCCCAAACGTTCGTTATGGAACGCGCGCGAAGTCAAGGTTACCTTATCCGCCTGCTCCTTAAGAGCAGCGACGATTCGCGGGTGGCGATGCCCATGGTTGAGCGCGGAGTAGGCGCTGAGCATATCCATGAACCGGTTCCCTTCGGGATCCTCGACCCATGCGCCTTCGGCCTTCGAAATCACGATCGGCAGCGGATGATAGTTGTGCGCGCCGAATCGCTCCGTCTGTTCGATGATCCGCTGGGACGGGCTTGATGGTTTCGCCATGCAGACACACTCCCTCTGTCATCATCCTCGTTGTCTATCGTCAAACCGGCATGCCGCCTACAGAATCCGCTCTCCGAACGCCGAGCCTATCAATTCCACGGCCGCGACAGCCGTTTTATTATGCTGATCGAGCATCGGATTCACTTCGACGAATTCGGCGGACACGAGCAAATTCCGTTCAAACAGCAGCTCCATCGCGAAATGGCTCTCCCGGTACGACATGCCTCCGGATACCGGCGTGCCTACGCCCGGCGCATCCCACGGATCCATGCCGTCGAGATCCAGACTCAAATGGACGCCGTCCGTGCCGTTCGACACGATGTCCATCGCCTCTTCCATGACCTGCTTCATCCCGAACCGGTCGATATCGTGCATCGTGAATACTTTGATTCCCTTTGCTTTAAGAAACTCGCGCTCGCCGGGATCGATCGACCGCGCGCCGATAATGACGACATTCTCGGGCTGCAGCTTAACATCCGCCCCGCCGATGGAGGTCAGATCCGGATGGCCGTAGCCAAGCGCCGCCGCAAGCGACATTCCGTGAATATTGCCCGAGCCTGTAGTCAGGTGCGTGTTGACGTCGCTATGCGCATCAAACCAAATAACGCCCAGCCGCTTTACTCGCTGCAGGACGCCCTTGATCGTGCCGATCGCAATGCTATGGTCGCCTCCTAAGACGAGCGGAAATCTGCCTTTGCCCATTTCCGCGCTGACCGTATCGCACAGCTCTTGGTTCACTCTTGCGATTTCGCCCAGATACTTCAACTTCTCGCCTTGAACGGCCGGCGGCAGGCTCCTCTGTACGTTCAAATCGCCCAAATCCTCAAGCGAATAGCCAAGCGCGTGTAACCGTTCATGCAGGTTCGCGCCCCGAATCGCATCGGGACCCAGATCAACGCCCTTCCGGTCTGCGCCATAATGAAGCGGTACGCCGATTATCGTGATGTTCTTGTTCTTCACCGCATCCATAAGCTGCACCTCTTCCTAGACTTTCCGTTATCCTTATTGTAGCATAGCGTTTTTTATTGAAAAAATTGAATTATCCAATCGTTACGATTAAGAAAACCAATGTTACCGCTTTTTTCCTCGCCCATCGCATGCTCGAACGCGAAGAAGCCCCCAGCTGCCGAAGCTGCCGGGGGTTTACTGCGCTGCATGTCGCCGAAGGGATGCCAATCAATCCCATTCCTTCCAAATTCGCTTGACGATAGCCGCGAAGGAATGGATGTTCTGCTCCGCGGCTCGTTTCCGCAAAATCACCATGTTCGTTTCGATTTTGCCCGGAAAGCGATGGATCTCGGCCAACGTTCCCTTGCGGAGTTCGTCTTCGACCAGGGCAGCTCCGAGCAGCGCGATGCCGGTATGATACATCACCGTTCGCTTGATCGTCTCGTCGGAGACGCATTCGATGTATTTGTCCGGCGCAATGCCGTATTCCTTGAGGCATTCGTTGACGAGCCGTTGAATGTTGGACCCCGATTTATACGTGATAAACGGATAGGCTTCCAGGAGCTCTGCCAGCTCATGCTGCGCCAGCAGCTCGCTTGTCGTGACAAGGACGAGATCTTCTTTGCCGAGCGGTATGGTCTCCATCTGCGGAGAATCGCACGGCCCGGCGATGATGGCCAGATCCGCTTCGTTCGCGGACACTTTCCGCATCGCATCGTTGCTGTCGCAGGAGAATAACTGCAGCTTGACGCTCGGATTCTCGGCTATATACGAATGAAGAATGAGCGATAGGTACTGCGTGCAGTAGAATTCTGGCGCCGCTACGGTCAGCAGGCCATGCGGGTTCTCGAGCTTGCGCAGCTCGGCCTCCATCTCTTCCATGAGCGCGAGCGTCTTATCCACGTATTGCTTGACGAGCTTGCCCGCGGGAGTCAGGTAGGTTCGCTTCCCGCTCCGTCCCAGCAGCGCGACGCCCAGCTCGCTCTCGAGCGACTGGAGCTGCAGCGTAATCGTCGGTTGGGAATAACCGAGCAGATCGGCGGCTCGCGTATAATTCAGCGTGTCCGCGACGACCTGAAAAGTTTTGTATTTCTTGAAATCCATCCTTGCCTCACGTCCTTGCCGACTTCATGGACTCATTATAGTCGGGAATGCCCGCGGGGGGCAAGCCGGGTACAAGCAGCGACAAGCCGCGGGATAAGCTATTCTAAAGTTCTGGCGTTGGACATGCGGATCATCGAGAATTGCACCGTCGAAGATGGGATTGCAGCCCGAAGCAGCTGCAGAGACGGCGTAACCCGGACCTCTATGCCGGCCTCTGCCAATCCCCCAAGACAATCGTCGATGCGCTCGATTCCGACAGGCGCTGCTTCTTCTCTGCTGATATAGTACCCTGCATCCAGCGCATACGGCTCGAACGGCTCGATGTCGAACTCGTACCTGTATAGGGCGGTTTCGCGGATGCGGTCCAACCAGCCGCTCTCGACGGCAACGATTCGGTCCGTGCTCGAGAAGCCGAAGAAACGTTCGCTGTCGGAAGCGCTCGTCTCTTGTTTTGCCCAAAAACAAACCCGAGGGCAGTCCCTCGGGAAGTAGTAATGATAGGCATGCCATTCGTCGATCGCCCATACCATTGCCGGCTCATGAAGCCTATAAGGCAGCTGCCGCGGCCGGAACGTGCGGATATTCGGATCTTCACTGAAATGATACAATCGCAAGCGCTTCGCTCCGTTTCCGCGTATCGGGTTCGATCATTCAACATCCATCGAGATATCGTCTTCTGCCGCATTAAACCGGATGAGCAATTCCTTGTTATCCAAAAACCACAAATTGTCCGCTTCCATATAGAACGTGATGCCTTCCACGACGTCCTTCAGGCCCGGGTTCCGGGGGATATCCTTCATGATGCCGAGCGAGTAACCGGGTTGAACGCTGCCGCTGCCGCCAAGTCTAACGAAAATGCGCAAATGATCGCCGTCCGACAATTCCAATTCCCTGATGTACCACTGTGCAGCCGTCTGTTCTACCGAAAGCTTCATCGTTTCCATCTCCTCGTTTTGGATACGGTTACATGATATATATACGCCGCCGGCCAGTGAATTACCTCTTTGATTTACGAAAATCGCGGGTGCTAATAGCTGCGTCCCCGCTCCAGTCTCCGGCGCTTGGCGCGAACGGCGGCGAACAGGAATAAGTACAGCAGCAGCCCGATCCATACGAAGAAAATCCGGATTTTATTACCCATGGACGGTTCGGCAGTGCCGGTGCTCGTGCCCGCGGTTACCGCTCGCTGTACCGATGCCGAAAATTCCGGGTAGCGCTTCGCGATGCCGCTTAGACTCGGCGATACCGGCTGCAATTGTCCGGCGGTTTCAATGCCAAGCGAGGTTTGGACCAACACCTCGCCTGCCGCGGAGACGGTAATGATCGGCGTCTCGCCCTTCGGCACGACGGCGAGCAGCGGCTCCTTCGGCGAGAATGGAGCAGCCCCGTCGCTTGCCAGTGGGTACGCCGAATTCGAGAGCGACACCTGCTGCATGTCAAAATGCTGAAATCCGTAATCGAGCAGCTTCGTCATGTCCTTATAGAGTGCGGATTTGGTCGGGGATTTAAGCAGCACGCCGATCATCTCCAGACCGTCCCGCTTCGCCGAGGTGACGAGCGTAAAGCCCGAATCGCCGGTATAGCCGTTCTTGATGCCCGTTACGCCTTCATAATTGCCAAGCATTTCATTATGGTTAATCAGCGTCGTCTTCCACGTTAATCCGTCCCAGGCCATCTTCTTCGTGCCGACGATCGTTCTGAACAGGTCGTTATGCATGGCGTACCTAGAGATCTTGGCCATATCGAGCGCCGTCGTATATTGCGCCGCATCCGGCAAGCCGCTCGGATTCATGAAATGCGTGTGCGTCGCACCGGCTTTCTCTTCTACGAACCGGTTCATCCGTTCAGCGAACGCCGCCTTGGAGCCATCGATGAATTCGGCGATTGCAGTGGCTGCATCGTTGCCGGAGTTCAACAGCATGCCATATATAAGGTTGATCAGCGTCTGCTGCTCGCCCTCTTCCAAATAAATGCGCGTTCCGATCTCGTTCCGCGCTTCCTTGGACGTCGTAACGATGCTGTTCAGATCCAGACCGCTCTCAATGGCGATAATGCCGGTAATAATCTTCGTGATACTGGCCGGAAATTGCTCTTTCTCCGCATTGCGCGCGTAGAGCACCGTTCCCGTCTTCGCGTCGATCAGAATCGCCGAATCGGAAGCCAAATCAGGCGGTGTCATCGTCTGGTCCTGCGTGTCCGCGTAGACCGGACCGGCAGCTGTCAAGAGTACCAGGATGAGCAGCATAGCAAGCAAACGAAACCGTGTAAGAACCGTCATGAATCGTTGTCGACCTCCTGCGTCGCTTGTGAAAGGTTTAGATTCTATAAACGTACCACTAGAAACGACAGGACAGCAATTATTATTTTGTGGGAGTATTGCGGCAAAGGCGCATCGTCGCGGGTAACCGCAAAAAAGCCTTGAGCTCGGCTCAAGGCTTCTTCTGCGTTCTTACGCGCTGCCTCTATGTTACCGCTGCACATCCTGCGGATGCGGTTCTGTAATTAGCGACGTGACGCTCGCATTAGAGCTCACCTGCGCAGGACTCTTGCAGCCCGGAATGACGGCCGTCACCGCCGGGTGCTTCAAGCACCATGCCAATGCCCAGGCAGCCATGTCTACGCCGGCCGGCACTTCTTCTGCCGCGATGCGCTGTACTTCCTTCAGCTTCTGTACCGTGCTTTCGCGGTCATGACGGTGGCGGACGTCGGTCTGATCGAAGACGGCATCCGGTTTATATTTGCCGCTCAGATAACCGCTTGCGAGCGGGACGCGGGCCAGTACGCCCAAGTCCTGACGGATGCAGGACGGGAATACGTCCGATTCAGGAACTTGATCGAGCCGGTTGTAGACGACCTGAATGACCTCGGAGCCGACCTTGGACGACGCGTCTACTTGATGGACGTTGGCATTGCTGCCGATGGACGTGCCCAAGTGCCTGACTTTGCCGGCTTGGACCTGTTCGTTCAACACGGACCATAGCTCCTCGTTGTCGAATACCGCATCGGGACCCGAATGGAATTGATACAGATCGACGTAGTCCGTCTTGAGCGCCCGAAGGGAAGCATCCAGCTGCTTCACGACATCGCCGGCCGAGAAGCTGTCGGTACGCGTGAACCGTTCATGAAAGTGATGGCCGAACTTCGTGGCTACGATCCAATCCTCGCGCTTGCGACGGGACAAGTAATCGCCGATCAGCGATTCGGACAAATGGTCGCCATAGCATTCCGCGGTATCGATCAGATTAATGCCGAGCTCGGCTGCCCGGTCAAGAATCGCGTCTGCTTCGTCCTGCGTGAATTGCTGTCCCCACTCGCCTCCGAACTGCCAAGTGCCTACGCCGATGACGGAAACCTCAAGTCCCGTCCGTCCTAGTCTACGATATTTCATGTTCAACTCTCTCCCTTCGAATGGCGCGGACAGGCAATGCCTGCCTCGCGCTGCTACTCTTTACCCAAACGACGCAGCTGCATCGCTTCCGTGAACCATAACCTATAGCTGAGCAGACTGAGAATAATGCTCGTAACGGCTGCCGAGGACGTAAAGGCAAATACAATCAAGATCTGATAGCGTACCGCCTGAAGCGGATCCGCACCCGCAATAATCATGCCCGTCATCATGCCGGGCAATTGAACGATGCCGACCGTCTTCATGCCGTCGATCGTCGGGATCAGGCTTGCTTTGACCGATCGCTTCATGCAGAGCTGGATCGCCTGCCTCACGCTTGCGCCAAGCGCGAGGAGCGTCTCGATCTCCCCGCGCGACGACTCGACGTCGCGCTTCATTTGATTCAAGAATAGCCCTGCGACGACCATCGCGTTGCCGATCGTCATCCCGCTGATCGAGATTATGTATTGCGGCGTGCTCTCGATAATTTGTAAGCCAAGCAGCAGCAGCATAATCATCGCCTCCGTAGCGGCAATGGCAATGCCGATCCGCCACGCGATGCCGTGCAAGCCCTTCCCGCGGCCGGCCGCATGCCAGGATGCGACCGCGATCATGGCAGCGATAATCGGCAGCAGCACCGCAAGATGATCCGTCCGAAATATCGCCTGCAGCACGAGTCCGACGGCCAGCAGCTGCACGGCGGCGCGAATCGTGCCTATGATGATGTCGCGCTCCAGCCCAAGCTTCTGGCGCATCGAGACGAACACCGTAATGCCGACGAAGAGCAGCGTAAACGCGACCGCCGTAAGTGACATTATAGAGCCGCCTCCGATGCCTGGCGCTGAAGAAACCGCTTCGCCGCTTCCGACGGAGCATGGCGAAAGAAGGTTTCCGTCGCGCAATCCGAGAATGCCCCGTCCGCAATGAACCAGGTGCGCGTACTTACGCGCCGAGCCTGTTCCATATCATGCGTCACCCATACGAGCGCCGACTTGGCATCCTCGCTAATCGTAAGCAGCAGCTTCTCCACCGCTTCCTTGCTGTGCTGATCAAGAGAGGACGTTACCTCGTCCAACAGCAGAATGGACGGCTTCGCTAACAGCGAGCGAACGAGCGCAATGCGCTGCTTCTCTCCTCCCGAGAGCGTCTCCGCGTCCTTCGACCAGTCGATCGACGATAAACCCGCCGCATCCATTAACCTCGCGGCCTCGGGTTCGTCGAACGCCGTCTCGTGCAGCCGACTGAACGTCTGCAGGTTGTCCGCGACCGTGCCGGGCAGCATGACGGATTGCTGGGCGACGTAAGACGCCTTCTTGCGCCAAGCCTGCGGATGCCATCTGCTTGAAGCGTCGTCCTCCAGCAGCACCTCCCCGCTGCTCGGCGTATCCAGGAGCGCCAGAATGCGGAGCAGCGTGCTCTTGCCATGTCCCGAAGGCGCGAGGAGCGCGACGGATTCCGGCTCGTCGATCGCTGCGGAAATAGACGAGAACAAGGTTCTGCCGCCGGGCAGCGTTTTGGTCAGATTCGAGAACGCAAGGATGCCCATGCGACCGCCCTCCTTATTGGCCTAGCATTTCCGAAGATGGCTGGAAAGAACCGGACAACTTCCTAAATCTCGTCCGTTTTGACGTAGACCCAAATTTCGCCCGGTTGGAATATATGATAGCGCTGTCCGCGATACCGATCGTACAGTTCGCTGACGAAGCCGGCAATGCCTTCGCTATTATTAGGATAGAGATCGAAATGCAGCGGAACGACGACTCCCATCTCCGTATCGGCAGCCAATGCCGCCGCCTCGCGCGCGTTCATATTGCCGTCGATGCCAAGGCGATGACGGAAAATGTCCCTGCCGTTGATCGGGAGCATGCCGACATCGATCCGGTATTGTTTCAGAATCGCGATCAATTCCTCCTGGACGAGCGTATCGCCGGCATGATAGATCGTAATTCCATCCCACTCCAGCATATAGCCTAGGAAACGGTCCCTGCCTTGGTCATCAGTCATCCGCGTCTCATGCCACGCCGGAATCGGATGTATCGTAAGACCGCCTTCGCATTCATGGGCTTGTCCGAACTGAAGCGTCTCCACGCGCTCCTCCGCGATGCCGATTTCCTTCAAAATCACCGCGCAGACGCCGGGTCCGGCGAACTTGCAGGACGGCGAAGCATCCGCGATCCGCAGCAGCGTCTCCGGGTCCAAGTGGTCCAAATGCTCGTGCGTGATAAGGACCAAATTCAGGTCTGTCAATGCTTCGGCGTCGACCGGCGGCGCGTAATTGCGCGTCCAGAAACCTTCAGGCGGTCCCGTCAAACGATCGACGGAGTACGTTAAGTAGGGATCGACGGCAAGCTTAAAGCCGTTGCGGCGAATAATGACGCCGACTTGTCCGATGTATTGAATCGCGGCGGATAATAATGACATGGATAATCTCTCCTCTCATGTATAAAGCGTAACAGAAAAACCCGCGATTATAAACCGCGGGTTTGGCGTCCTGCCATGCGCTATTCGTCCTCCGGCTTGCCGTCCGATTCCACCAAGCGCTGCAAGGCGGACAATTTATTCTCCCAATAGCGCTCGTAATATTGAAGCCAATTGCGCAGCTCTTGAAGGGGCTGGGGCTCCAGCCGATAACGGGTCTCGCGCCCAACCTTCCGCTCGGTGACGAGCCCGGCCTCCGACAGGATGCGCAAATGCTTGGATACCGCGGTTCTCGTCATCGTGAAGTGGCCGGTAATGGCGTTCACGGGCATCTCCCGGTCGACCAGCAGCTTCAAAACCTCGCGGCGCGTCGGGTCCGCGATCGCTTGGAAGACGTCGTGCTTGCCAGACGGCAGCGCCGCCATGTCAGGCCTCGACGTACGAGCCGAGCTTGGCAACGATGCCGACCCAGCCCTTGCCCATCGTATCGCGCACGACGCTGTGCGGCATATTGAATTCCGTCATGCCGTCCGCGCGCCAGCCCGCATGGATCAGCGTGCATTGCGTCCGGTTATCGCCTTGATCCTCAAGCAAAATCGTAATCGTCCACTCCTTGCCCCACTCGAACGAGATGCGCTTCGGCGCTTCGATTTCCGTAACGACGCAGGGCTGGATGCCAAATGCTCCTGCATCAATGTTGAATTCCCGGCCGACAACGGGTTCGAAGTTATTCGGCATGAACCAGGCGCTGAGCCCCTCGGAAGTCGAAATCGCGGCCCATACCTTCTCGATCGGTGCGTTAAAGACTTGCGTCTGCTCGATTGGCGGCAGCGTGTTCTTCGTTTCCATCTTCCATGCAGCTCCTCTGATAGCTAATGATTGCGTTCGGAGATCGTATATACGAACAAAAAAGCGAACCCTTTTGGTTTCGCTTTTCAGTATAGGACACCGATCGGTTTCATGTCAACCGACCTACTTCGAGGAATCGTTCTTGTCCTTCTTCATGCCGTGGTCTTCCCATCTCCGGGAATACGCTTTATTGGTCACCCAAATCGTCATCCACGTGACAATCACCGCGATGATTGCCGCCGAGACCCAAACCCCTGTCGGAACGCCCATCTGTCAGTCTCTCCTTCGGCAGACCCATCATTCGGAACCGCCATCTTTTCAGAAAAATCATAACAGTTTTCTTGCCCGGCTACAAATGACAACATTATGACGAAAAAATTGCCCAAAGGCACAGTTCGCGCCGCCGCCCGGGACATAGGGTACATGGAGGTGATTCGCCATGGCCAAGAAATCCTACAAGAGCTCGGCGATTCGAAGCAAGAAACGCGTCTGCGTCATGCTTGCCTCGAACGCCGGGTTGAAACGTTACGTTCCTCGAACCATGCTGCTTTCCCCTGCGAATTTATCGTCAATGCTTGCTTCTTATCGAAGCGTATATATCAAGCCCGATGTCGGCTCGCTTGGCATCGGCGTCTGTAAAGCGACGGCCGTAAAAGGCGGTTACAGGCTGGCTGAGATAAAAGGACGTAAGCAATACACGAGACTTTTCGCTTCGACGGGTTCGCTCTACAGCCATTTGAAGCGCGTCGGCAAAGGGCCAATGATCGTCCAAAAAGCGATCGCGCTCGCTGCCGTGTCCGGAAGGCCGTACGACATTCGCATGATGGTGCAACGCAAGCCGCGCGGCAAATGGACATTTACCGGTTCGTTCGCCCGAATCGCCAGAAAAGGCAAAATCGTCACCAACTACAGCCAGGGCGGCCGCTTATGGACCATGCGCCGGCTGCACCGCGCCGAAGGCTTGACGGTTGCCGCCAGCAACCGCAAATACGGCAAGCTGAAACGGATTTCGGTTCGCACGGCGAATTGGCTGGCAAGCAAGCAGTCCGGCATGCATGAGATCGGCATCGATTTTGCCTACGACCGCAGCGGCGGAATCTGGATTTTGGAGGTCAACTCCAACCATCCGCAGTTTCACCCGCTTGCGATCGTCGATCCGCCGACGTATAGACGAATGATGGCGTATGCGAGAAGTTATGGGCGGCGCTCTGCCAAATAGCGCCTCTCTCTTGCCTGGACAAGCCCGGACGTGCATAATGAGGGATGCTGTACTTCTATTATAAGCCCATTGCAGAAAGGAACTTCATCGTGCAAGCATCATCCGGGTCAGCCAAACCGCCCTTATCTCCCGCCATCCCGCTCCTGATCGGGATGCTGGCGATCTCCTTCGCTCCCATTCTCGTCCGCTCTTCCGACGCGCCCGTATCCGTGCAGGGCATGTACCGCCTGCTCTTCACGTTCCTGATCATGCTGCCCTTCGGAGGCAAACAGCTGCGGGAATTACATACGATCAGCCGGAAAGACTGGTTGTTGCTTCTGGCAGCCGGCTTTTTTCTCGCCCTTCATTTCCTGCTCTGGATGGCATCGCTGACGTATACCTCCATCGCCAGCTCCACGATACTGCTAGCGCTTGAACCGGTATTCGTCATGGTTGGCGCCTACTTCCTGTTTAAGGACCGGCCAGGCAGATGGGCCATCGTCGGCATGCTGACCGCGCTCGTCGGCGCTGTCGGCATCGGCTCAGGCGATATCGGCTTGTCGCAGCGCGCCTTCTTCGGCGATACGCTGTCGTTTCTCGGCGCGCTCGCCGTGGCCGTCAACATGCTCATTGCCAAGCAAATCATGCGCCGCGTATCCTCGTTTCTCTACAGCTTCATCGTCTTCGGCGTTACGGCAGCCTGCTTCTTCGTGTATAACGTCGTCAGGGGCATCCCGATGACGGGTTATCCCGACAAGGAATGGCTCGTGTTCGCGCTGCTTGCCATCGTGCCGACGGTGTTCGGCCACATGATCTTCAATTGGCTGCTGAAATACGTGAAACCGACTACGATCTCGATGACGGTGCTTGCGGAGCCGGTGGGCGCCAGCATCCTTGGCATGTTCCTGTTTCGCGAGATGGTTACGGGCTTCCAGCTGATCGGAGGCATGTTCATCATTGCAGGCCTGATCATGTACATGCGCGCGGAGAAACAGACTGCGGCTATTCCGGCCGATCCTCTGCCAGCAGTTGTGATTGAATAATTACGACATTGATGGAGTCAATACGTGCGCGAAAAAGCGGACAACGAAAAAAGCCTGATTGCTCAGGCTTTTTTTCGTTATCCGCTTTTTGTTTGACTGCTTGGAAGTAAAGACGCAGTCGCCTATTCCAGACCGTGCTCCTGGCGAATCTTGTACAACCCTTGCACCATCGGATCGGCAGGGTCGCGGTTCAGCAGGAAATGCGCGATCAGCACATGCAATGGCAGCGCGCAAATGTTGTTGCCGTCCGTAATGGACGTAAAGCCCGCTTCGAGAACGGGTCCATGCTCTTCGTGAAGATCCAGATCGACGTACACTTGCTCGTTCGGGAATTCATTGCGGACCGTCTGGGCGCAATAAGGCACGATGACGTTATCGATCAACGCCTTCGCTTCGTCTTCCGACTGCGGAGGCTTAGGCAGCAGCTTGTCCGCGCCTTCGTTGCCGTCCATCAGGTCGAAGAAGAACGAAGACATCCACAGCGCGGGATCTTCATTGGTTTGGAACGTATGCAGCAGCTCGCGCATGAAGAAGCCCGTGGCGTATTTGCCGCCGTCTTTCGTTTCTACTTTGAAAGTGAAAATCGGTCCATAAACCTCGTGGTTCAACACTTGTCCATCCACTTGCTCGTCTTCGAACTTGAAACGGAGCGCCTTCAAGCCATTCTCGTGCAGCGCTTGAACAACCTGCCGGAATTCGGCTTCCGAGACATTTCCTTGTTCCTGCGTATCATTGGAATTGGATACGTTATTCTCTGTCGTCATGTCGAATCACCCACTATTTATCATATAATGTCTGTTTTGCACTTGTCCACTTGTAATTTTTCCAGCAAGTCTCAGGAACGGTCCTCGAACAGGTAGGCTGCCAGCAGCGCCGCCGTATTGGCAACGGCATCGGCATGCGTGCGCTCCATGCTATGGGACGCATGTACGCCGGGGCCGATCAGAGCCGCCCGGATATTGCTGCCGCCCCGAAGCGCGGCAGAGGCGTCCGATCCGTAGTGCGGGTAGATATCGACCGCATGCGGAATGCCCTCGCGCTTCGCGAGCGTGATGAGCGCCGAGGTCATGTCGTAATCGTAAGGACCGGAAGAGTCTTTGGCGCAGATGGAGACATCGTATTCCGTCGTCTGGAGATCATCGCCGATCGCGCCCATGTCGACGGCGATCATTTCCGTAATGTCCGCAGGGATGAAGGAGCTGCCGTGACCGACTTCTTCGTAGGTCGAAATGATGATTTTCACCGTGCGTTCCGGCGTTCTGCCTTCACGCTTCATCCATTCCAGCAGCGTAAATAACGCGGCGACGCTCGCCTTATCGTCGAGATGGCGCGATTTGATCAAGCCGTTCGGAAGTACCCTTGTGCGGGGATCCCACGAAACATAGTCGCCTACGCCGATGCCGAGCTTCAGCACGTCGTCCTTGGTCTTCACCGGCTCGTCGATGCGAATCTCCATATTGGCTTCTTCGCGCTTGAAGTCGCGGGCATCGGAGTAGACATGGACGGAAGGCTTCGTGGTCAGCACCGTGCCTTCATAGGTCCGGCCGTCGCGCGTATGAACGAGGCAATATTCGCTCTCTACCGTATGCATGGCATAGCCGCCGACGGGCGTAAACCGAAGCGTGCCGGAGGACTTGACGGAGCGTACCATAGCGCCGAGCGTGTCGACATGCGCCGTCAGCGCGATCACGTCGCCGGGATCCGGATTAGATCCTGGAATCGTAATCATGCCGTTACCCTTTGGCGTCAGCTCGAGGACATGGCCGAGCTTGGCGGCTTCTTCCTGGATGAGCTTCATGATCGCCGAGCAATAGCCGCTCGGACTTGGCGTCGCCAACAGGCGTTCCAGAAATGCAATCATATAAGTGCGGTCAAGCTGTGGATGCAGCGGCTGCGTCATGTTCCTTCTACGCTCCTTTCCTCAATCATGTACTATCATAGCCCATTTTGGACGAAAAACCTACTCGAGCGCCTGGAGCAGCAGTCCGGCGGCGACGCAAGCAAGGATAAGAAACGTGTCTCGCAGCTTCCAAAACTCGGTAACAAGCACGGCTCTATGTTTCCGAGATCCAACGCCGCGACTCTCGAGCGCGTCCGTGACTTGATCGCCAAGCCGGAACAGCGACAGCATGAACGGAAGGGCCGTTTCCCGGATTTTGGAGGCGGCATTCCGCCAGCTGCTCGTTGCTTTCTTGCCGCGCGCAGCGGCAATGCGGGAGAAACGTTCCCATTCCGCCAGCAGCACGGGCACGAACCGAAGCAGCAGCGTGATCGTCAGCAGCAGCCTCGTTGCCCACGACGGCACGCGGCCGAATCTGACGAAGAGCTGCTCCAGCGAGCGGCGCAGCCGAAGCGGCGTTACCGCGATCGGCAAGCCGAAGCCCAGCAGCATGACAATCCATGGCCTGATGAGCGATTTCAAGGAGTTCATGGCTGCTTGGCCGTCCCAAAAGTCTCCGCTCAGCCGCCAATGGATGCCGGCGAACAATGAAACGATGATCGTGAAAGCCGTAATCGTCTTGATCGCACCGCTCCATCGCCGGAGCGGAATCCGTCCCCAATAGATCGCTCCGGCGACGAGAATAATCGAGAGCGCTATGCTCCGCCAATCCGTCAATTGAAGAATGAACAGAGAGAGCACGATGTAGGCAAGCCAGGCCGCCCGCGCGTCGAAAGCCGCGATCGGCGACGGTTTTGCCGCAGTCGTTCTCTTAGTGAAGGGTTTTCGTGCAGGTGTAGCTGCCACGGCAGGTGCAACGGCACGAGCGTCGGCAGGTGTAGCTACCGGGCTAGAAGCTACGGCAGGAGTAACGGCAGGTGTAGCTGCCGGGCTAGAAGCCACGGCCACTAGAGGCTCCGGCTCCGCCGATTGTCGGCTGCCTGTGGCGGATGCAATTGCGGAGGCAGAGGTGTATGCCGTTGCGGAAGCAACAACGGGTGCGTCAGCGGCCGCAACGGCAAACCTTGCCTTCCGTTCCAACGAACGCGGTACCGCCGCCATACTGTCCGCAAACGCTCCCGCAAGTTCCCTAGGGTCCCATACACGCTCCTCCGCGACCCCGAGGCGTATCGACAGATGCGCGATGCGCAGCCAGTCCGGTACGTCCATACCCGCCTCCGTCAGCCAATGCGGATGGGATACAAGCTCGCTTCTGCTGCAGGAGCGAAGGCTGCCGTCCGCATGCAGAAGCAGGAAACGGTCCGCCAGCTCGCAGACCCAGTCGCTTTCATGCGAGATAAGCAGTATGCCCTGCCCGTTTGCCGCTCGCTGTCGCAGCTTCACTGCCAGCAGCTCGTGGCCTTCGGCATCTAGGCCGGCCGTCGGTTCATCCAGCAGCAGCCACTCGGCCGGCGGCGCGAACAAACAGGCCAAGGCCGTTCGTCTCCGCTCGCCGCCGCTCATCGCATAGGGATCGCGCTCCAGCCAGCTCGAATTCCAGCTGACCGCGTTCAAGGCCTCTTCGATTCGGATGCTGCGCTCCTGCTCCGTCATCGAGGTATACGGTCGCAATGAGTACCGAAGCTCCTCCCGGACAGAGCGCAGAAATAGTTGCTCTTCCGGCGACTGGCAGCTATAAGCGTAAGCCAGCAGCGCTCTGCTATTCAGCTTGGATTTGCCCCGGACCGACATTTGCCTGCGTACTGTCAGCGGCTCGTCACCATAGTAGACCGCCAGCCCCTCGGCATGCCGCAGACCTGCGATACGTTCCATGAAATGCGTTTTGCCCGCCCCGTTCGCGCCCATCAGGACCGTGATTTCGCCTGCATGCAGCTTAAGGAGAGAATTATCCGCCTCTCGATCGTTCGGTCCTTGGCCGGCCTCCGCGTCAATGAAGCGGAGGCCCGCTATCGTGAGCTCCGCGCTGTCCGCTTTAGCCCTTGGTTGATACGTCCATTGCCTCGCCCGCGACTCGTTGGCGACGTTGTTTGATCGCTGCGTTGTTTCGCCTGTGACGTCCTCGTACATTATCGCGCTGTCGTTCGCGAGGTTCATTGTTTGAACGGCAATAGAAGTCAGAATGGATTCCCATCCCGCAGCGGTTACCGGAAAAGGTGGCTGCAGCTTCCCCTCCCGACCGAGCTGAAGCGCCAGCCTTGACGCATACGGCAAACGCAAACCGCAAGCCAAACATGGCGGAGGCTCTTCAGCAATGGCATGCGGGTATTCCATTCCATATAGAAACTGGCCGCCGTTCCCGTCGAAGAAGATCCTGCCCTCCGACATGGCGACCGTTCTTTCCGTATCGCCAATCTCTTGCAGCCGCTGCGTCACCCAGACGACGGCCGTCCCTTCGCGATTCAGCTTTGCCGCAATGCCGCGCACGCTCCCTCTCGACTGCTCGTCCAGCATCGAGGTCGCCTCGTCGAATACGATTAAGGGCAGCTTCGCCGCCGAAGCAGCCGCGACGGCCGCCAGCTGACGCTGACCGCCCGACAGCTGATCCCAGGTCAGATCGCCGATCGGCTGCAACCCAGTATCAAGCAGAATTTCCTCCGATTTCCGCAGGATCAGCTCCGTCGGGAGTCCGCGCCACTCGAGCGCGAAACGGATTTCTTCCCTCGGCGTCTCCGCGAACAGCTGGGCATCCGGCTGCTGCATGACGTACGGGGAAGGAATCGTGCCGGCGAAGCCGCGGTCCCATGTCCCTTCTACGCCGTCGATCATCAATCCCGCCAAGAGACGGGCCAATGAAGACTTTCCGCTGCCGTTTACGCCGACAAGGTTCACCCATTCACCAGGCTCCAGCTTGAAATCAACTCCGTCAAGCCGCGGCATGGCCTCGCCTGTTTCAAATTTTCTCTCTATCGTTACGCCTTGCAGGATAAGCGCGCTATGTAAGTTGTCAACCAATCCGATTTCCCTCTTCCCAAAAGTTTACTCCCGTGATAAGATGCTAATTGTTAACCACCGCTAGATAACAAGGTTAACATTCGAGAGGAGAATTGACAATGGAAACTACCCCAATCGGCAATAAACAAACATCGATCTCGGCCTCGGCACGAACAGACTCCGCTTCATGGATTCGAGGCGCCGTCTTCACGGCCCTGTTCGCCGCCCTCTTCGTCGCCTTCAGCTTCGCCAAAATCCCGCTCACGGCCGTCCCGATTACGCTGCAGACGCTCGCCGTCATGCTTGCTGGAGGACTGCTCGGCGCGTACTACGGCTTCCTGAGCATCTTCATCGTCATCCTGCTGACCGCCGCGGGTCTCCCCCTGCTCGGCGGAAGCGGCGGGCTCGGAGTCGTCTTCGGCTCGAACGGCGGCTACATATGGATGTTCCCGTTGTCCGCGCTGCTGATCGGCTTGGTCAGCGACCGGCTGTTTGCCCGAACGACGAAGCTGAACCGCGCCGGAATGACGGTTCTGGTCATCAGCCTGATCTTGTTCAGCGTCGTGCTTGCATACGTCGGCGGCGTACCTTGGCTGGCCTTCAAAGCGAAATTATCCTTCAGCGAGGCTATGAGGCTCGGCTGCTATCCCTTCCTGATCGGCGACTTCCTCAAAGCCGCCGTGGCCGCTGCATTGATCGGAACGCTGCGCCCGCTGCTCGCAAGGCTGCGTTAAGCCTGCGATAACCTAACGTTCCTCCTGCACCGCAACTTGCAGCCTTCATGACAATCCCATTCCGCTCCATCCGGCCCGCCTACAGTCCGAGCTCCCTTCTCAACAATTGAGCGAGGTCGGACAAGGTGGGCTTTTTGATGGCCACGATCAACTGATCGTCGCTCAGCTTCACGGATTGAATACGGAGCGGCTTCGGCACGTAATTGCCCAGCGGGATTACGATATCATCGAAATAACGATTCGGCAGCGTGCGGCTTCTCAACTTCGCTTCATCCACCTCGGCAACCAGATTCGGTTCGCTCCACTTTACACGGTAATAAACAATGATGCCGACCGGTATCCGTTCTTTCACTTTCAAATTATAATGCGCAGCTATGCGGCCGTTCTCGAATTGAAATCGCGCGCCGGTAATCGTCACGTTAGCGCCGTACTGAGGATTGTCCGCGATATAGGCTTTCGCGATGTTGTTGACGTCCGCTTCCGAGAGCGACATCTGCGTACTGAGATTTTTGGCCATGTCGACGGCTCTGTCCTCCAACGGAACCGGGCTATAGCGGAGGTCCAGCTCTTCGGCCGGTTTAACGTACCAGATCGCAGCGAAAGCTAGAGCAACGATCAGCACAAGTAAAATTCCGAGTCCGATCAAACTTTTCTTCAACAAGCTCATTCACCTCCGGCATTCAACTATTATACGCTTCCTCCCTCTTCACCTTCCAGTCTGCGGCGCGAAGCAGCCGCCGAAGCCGCTGTCCCTGTCATGCACGGTTCAGGATCGCCGACAAGCGTGGCACAAACGTCAGCAAGCCGCGTCCAATTCGGACGCGGCCTGCCTGCCATAATATACGCTCCGTTACAGAAGCACCACATTGCGCCAAGAACCGGCAGCTGTAATATCCTCCGATGCGCTTGCTGCATAAGCTTCGCAGGTGAAGCCAGGCACCTCGCTGCCATCGCTCAGCTCCACCTTGCCGATGCCGAGCGGCGCGGGAATGCCCGCGACGAAGCCGCCGAACGCGTGAAGCGGCATCTCCCAGACCTCCAGCGTAATCGCTGCTCCGCCTTGCTCCTGCTTGATCATCCCCGGCTTCGCCGGAATCGTCGGCAGCTTCACGAGGCGGTACTTGGGCGCGCTCTGCGTCTCGCGGACGAATACGGCTCCGCAGGCTTGCATTTGCTTCTCCAGCGGGAATCCGCGCATGTGGAGGCCGCAAACGGCGACGAGCGTCGTTTCGGGCTTGGCTTCCATTGCAGACTCAAGCTTCGACTCTGTTTCTGTCGCGGCCTTAGATTGCGCGAGCTGCTGCGCCGCAGGTAGTTTCAGCTCCGGACTGCCCGGTTCAGCAGGTTCAGCCTGCTCCGTTGCAGCCGAGAACGCCTCGGCGATCCCGCAGATCAGCGATTCGTTCAGCGCCGACGCGAAGAACGTCACGCCGAACGGTACCTTATCCGAAGCTTCTCCAGCCTGCACCGCAACCGCGCAGAGGTCCAGCAGATTGCAATGGTTCGTGTAAAGCCCCATTTCGCTGTTCGTTTCGATCGGTGCCTGACGAACCTCGTCTCTCGTCCACGTGCCGCCGCAGGTCGGCAGCATCAGAACCGCGCCGTCGAGGAGCTGGCTCGCCTGCCGCTTATACGATTGAAGCTTATGCATGGCCTGGAACACCGAGGCCGCCGTATAGGCCGGCGAATCGCCAGTCCGCAGCACGCGCTCCGTTACCGGGAATACGGATTCCGGATTGCCATTCACGAAGTCGCCGAGATCAGCCCATCGCTCGGCCACCCATGGTCCGCCATATAGGATCGCCGCCGCTTCGGCAAACAAATCCATGCTCACCGGAATGACAGGAATGTTGAGCGATACGACCGTTGCGACGGCTTCCTCCCACGCAGCGCGGTACTGCTCCGCATACGGTCCGAAGAAGGCCGGCGTTTCGTCCGGCAGGCAGATCGCAGCCGGAAGGCGGTCCTTCATCGGCTGCGGGATCGACTTCGACCAAGGATCGCTGGACTCCGCACCGCGCGCGGTCCCGTCAACTGCCAGCGCATCGTCTAGGCTGTGCGCGAAGACGGTCACGCAGTCGAGACTCGCGCACGCCGGGACGACGCCTTCCGTCGGCCATGCGCCGAGGCTCGGCTTGTAGCCGACGAGCCCGTTCAGCGCCGCCGGCACGCGGCCCGAGCCTGCCGTGTCCGTCCCTAAGGCGAACACGGCCTGCCCGCGCGCCACCGCGACGGCGGAGCCGGAGCTGGAGCCGCCGCTGATAAGCTCCGGCCGCATCGCGTTATGCGTTTCGCCGTACGGGCTGCGCGTGCCGACAAGGCCGGTGGCGAATTGATCCAGGTTCGTTTTGCCGATCGGAATCGCCCCTGCATCGACGAGCCGCCGTACGACGACCGCGCTCGCCTCAGGCACGTAAGCAAAATCCGCGCATGCCGCGGTCGTGGGTACGCCCGCCCAATCGATATTGTCCTTAATGGCGAACGGAATGCCCCAGAGCGGCGAGCTTTCGAGCCCCTTCTCGGTTAATCCATCCAAATACGGCGCAATGTTCTCGAACGTCGGAGGTGTAATCCAGATGTTCATCCCTTCGTCCCGCAAGGAACGGCTGATGATTTCGCGCACGACCTCCGCAGGCGTCAGACTATTGCTTGCATACTGCTCCCGCAGCCAAGCGGCGGTCAACTTCTCAGGCCAATTCGCGTTCGTCATGCGATCAACACCTCTCTTTCGTTCACCTTCACGAGACTGACGATCAGCTGGCCCGTATGCACCTCGTCGCCAGGCTTCACGAAGACGGAAGAGACGAATCCGTCGCAAGGCGCCGTCTGGTTGAACTCCATCTTCATGCTCTCTTCGATGATGAGCGTATCGCCTTTCTTCACTTCTTGACCCGGCTCCACCAGCACCTTCCATACGCTGCCCGGCATGGTGCATCGAACGCCGACCGCATCCGCAGGAAGCTCGTCTTCTTCCGATGCCTTGGGCGCTTCGCTCTCGGATACATACTCGGCGAGGCCCATTTCTTTCCAACGCTCGCGCTCCGCTTGGAACGCTGCCTGCTGCACGTCGGCGAAGGCTTCCGTGCTCTCTTCGATCGAAGTCAAGAAGGTTAGGTAGTCGCCCAGCTTGAAGGTCGTCTCCGTAATGTCCGCTTCGTACCGGCCGCGCATGAAGTCTTCCCGCAGCTGCAGCAGCTCTTCGTCGCTGACCGGATAGAATTGAATCTGATCGAAGAAGCGAAGCAGCCATGGCTTGCCCGACTGGAAACTCGCCGTCTCGCGGTTCAAGTGGTTCCACATCTGAATCGTACGGCCCACGAACTGATAACCGCCCGGTCCTTCCATGCCATAGATGCACATGTACGCGCCGCCGATCCCGACGGCATTCTCCGGCGTCCATGTCCGCGCCGGGTTATACTTCGTCGTCACCAACCGATGGCGCGGATCGATCGGCGTCGCAACAGGCGCGCCCAAGTACACGTCACCGAGGCCGAGCACGAGATAATTGGCTTCGTACACGATGCGCTGCACGTCGTCGATGCTGTCCAAGCCGTTGATGCGGCGAATAAACTCCAGGTTGCTCGGGCACCACGGCGCGTCCGGACGAACGTTCTGCTGATAACGGTCGATCGCCAGCTGCGTGGCCGGATCATCCCAGGACAACGGCAGACGCACGATCCGCGATGGTACCGTGATTTCTTCAAGCGGCGGCAAATTATCGTCAAGCTCCAGGATCCGTTTGCACGCTTCCTGTACCGTAGTCGCTTTCTGGTCGATATGGACTTGCAGCGAACGAATGCCCGGGGTCAGATCCTGAACCGGGATCGTACCGTCGCTTACGATGGCTTCCATCAAAGCATGCACCTGGAAACGCAGCAGCAGATCGAGTTCCATCTCCCCGTATTCCACCAAAATATTCTCGTCGCCGCTGCAGCGGATCGTGATCGGGAAACGGCGGTTGTCGGTCTCCTGATGCAGCAGCGGATAGGCCGGCATGATCGCGGTTTGCGGCTGCGGAAGTCCGGCCGGAACGAGCGCGTCCCGAGCGTCTTCGCCGATCGCTTGCAGGTTCGACTCTTGAAGCTGGCGCAGGCCGTCCGCTTCTTCCAGCGTCAGCAGCTGGAAACGAACCGTATCGCCGGCATGCAGCTGGCCCAGCTTCCAAAATTCCGCCGAGGCCGTCGTCACCGGGCAGACGAAGCCGCCGAGGCTTGGGCCGTCCGGACCGAGCAGAATCGGCATGTCGCCCGTCAAATCCAGTGTTCCGACCGCATACGCGTTGTCGTGGATATTGGACGGATGCAGACCGGCCTGCCCCCCGTCTTCCCGTGCCCAATGCGGTGCGGGACCGATGAGGCGAACGCCGGTGCGCGAGCTGTTGAAGTGAACCTCGAACGCCGTATCGGCTAGTTCCTTCAAATAAGTAGGCTTCAAATACTCTTCCGTGCAGTGAGGGCCCGGAATGACGCCGATCGTCCATTCGCGAGTCAGTTCAGGGCGATCGGCCGCTGCCAATTGCAGCTCCGATGCATCCGTTCGGCCGCCGCGGCTGACGCCGAGCACGTCGCCCGCGCGAAGCGCCCGTCCGCCGTGGCCGCCGAAGCCGCCGAGCGTGAAGGTCGCGGAGCTGCCGAGAATCTTCGGCATGTCGAAGCCGCCGCCGACCAGCAGATAGCTTCTCATTCCGGCCGCCGCTTCGCCGAAGCTGAGCACTTGGCCTTGTTTGACCTGAGTCGGCTGGTACATCGCAATGGCTTCGTCGTCCAGCAGCGCTCCCATGTCCGCGCCCGTCACGCATATCCACATGTCGCCGCGGAATCTGTAGGCGCCGCCGCGAAGCGTCAGCTCCAAGCCCGACGCGTCATCGGGATTGCCGAGCAGCTTGTTGCCGATGCGGAACGACAGCGGGTCCATCGGACCGCACGGCGGTACGCCGACGTCCCAGTAGCCCGTACGTCCCGGCCAATCCTGCACCGTCGACTGCACCCCGCCATCGACGACTTCGATCGCATGCTCCGAAGGCTCGAAGCCGTTCAGCAGCTGCGTGAATACGTGGCCGTTCACGAACGCTTCTTCGCCGAGGAGCGCCTGCACGTACTGCAGGTTGGTCGTAATGCCGTACAACCGCGTTTCTTCGAGCGCAGCGGCCAGCTTGGCGATGGCATCCTCGCGGTTCTCGCCTCGCACGATGATCTTGGCTAGCATGGGATCGTATAGCGTCGTAACGGTAATTCCGTCGCGTACCCAAGTCTCCACGCGGGCATGCTCCGCGAATTTGACTTGATCCAGCTTGCCGGCGCTCGGGCGGAACTGCTGCAAGCAGTCTTCCGCATAGATCCGCGCTTGGATGCTGTGGCCTGCCGGACGGTTGACGCGCGCTTCGATCCCGCGCAGTTCGTCCGCCGCTTCCAATACCATCCATTCCACAAGATCGACGCCGAGTACCTCTTCCGTTACGCCATGCTCCACTTGCAGCCGCGTGTTTACCTCGAGGAAGTAGAAACGGCACGCTTCCGGATCGTACAAATATTCGATCGTTCCGGCGCTGCGGTAACCGACCTCGGACGCAAGCCGCTTCGCCGAGGCGAACATCTCTTGGCGTACGCTGTCCGGCAGGCAAGGCGCTGGACTTTCCTCGATCACCTTCTGGTTGCGCCGCTGAATCGAGCAATCCCGCTCGCCGAGCGCCGCCACTTCGCCGAAGCGGTTGCCGAAGATTTGCACCTCGACATGGCGTGCCTTCGCGATATATTTCTCGAGGAAAATGCCCCCGTTCTTGAAGTTCGTCTCCGCCAAATGACGGACGCCGTCGAACGCTTCGCGCAGAGCCCGCTCGTCGTGGCAGACGCGCATGCCGATGCCGCCGCCGCCGGCCGTGCTCTTGAGCATCACGGGATAGCCGATCGCTTCCGCTTCTGTCAACGCTTCGTCCAGCTCGCTGATCAGCGCCGTGCCCGGCAGCATCGGAACGCCGGCGCGCTCGGCGATTTCCCGCGCGGAATGCTTCAAGCCGAACATCTCCATCTGCTCCGGCGTCGGGCCGATGAAGACGATGCCGTGCTCGCGGCAAGCGCGGGCGAATGCTGCGTTCTCGCTGAGAAAGCCGTAGCCCGGATGGATGGCTTGCGCGCCGGTCTCAATCGCGGTGCGAAGAATGCGATCGGCATCGAGGTAGCTTTCTTTGGCGGGGCCGGCCCCGATATGAACGGCCTCGTCGGCACCGTCCACATGAAGGCTGTCCTGGTCGGCAGCGGTATACACGGCAACGGATTGAATGCCAAGCTTGCGAAGCGTGCGTTCGATTCGAACGGCGATGGCGCCGCGATTAGCTATGAGAACTTTCGTGAACATGGCTGTTCCCTCCCGGTTAACTGTATCTCTATTTAGAAGTTCCGAATGTTGATTTCCAATTTAGAAGCTTCATTGCATCTATAAGTTCCAAGTCAAGCTATGCGTTCCAGATCAGGACGCGAATCGGCGTCGGATTATAAGCATTGCATGGGTTGTTGAGCTGCGGGCAATTGCTGATCAGCACCGCCGTGCGGGCGATCGATTCCATCTCGACGTAGCAACCCGGGGCCGATACGCCGTCCGCGAAACGAAGGCCGCCTTCCGGCGTGACCGGCACGTTCATGAAGAAATTGACGTTCGGCGCCAGATCCCGCTTCGTGTAGCCGCCGTCGTGCTTGGCCAGCTGCAGCATGAACGTATCGCGGCAGTTGTGCATCTGCAGCTTGTCGTGCGCGTAGCGGACCGTGTTGCTCTGCGCGGAGCAGGACCCTCCGACCGTATCGTGCCGGCCGCAAGTGTCCGCAACGATCTTCACGAGCGGCTTGCCCGATTCCGCGCGGAGGACGGAGCCCGTCGTCAAGTAAATGTTCCCTTGCGCGGCAATCGTCGCGACGGCACTGTAATGGTCATCCTTGCTGTCGGCATCGAAGAACAGCGTATCTGCCGCTTGATTGCCTTCCAGATCCACGATGCGGAGCACCTGTCCCGGCTCCAGCACCTTCATCCAGCCGTCGCCGGCCAACACGATCTCGTCGACGATCGCTTCCTCTTCCTTCAATCTGCTTTCCGTGCGGATAAAAGCGCTCATGGGATAACCTCCTCAAAGTCGTTGGTATAATCTGTAAGCCTGAAGCTGAATGCTGCCGGTCCTACCGGACCTGCAAACCAATCATCTGGCCAGCAAATGATACTCTGCCGTATTCTCGAACGCGCGGCGGTTCTCGCCGCGGAAATGATAGCAGTAATCCGTTTCCGGCTGGAATTCGGGAGCGAGCGACACGTCGAGCTTGACGGCCGCCTCCGGGTAAACGGTGCTCGGATTCAAGGGGTTCGGCGTATTCGAAAGGACGATCAGGACGTCCATGTCCGTGCGAAGCGTAACCGTGCTGCCTTCTTTGCAATGGGCGCCGTCATAAACCATCGTTCCTTCATCGTCGCAGGCTACCTTGGCGAATAAGTTGACGACCGGACCGAGGTCGCGGACGCCGAGGCCGCAGCGCACCAGCTCGACGGCAAAATTCTCGTACCCGCTTCGCAGCCAGTCATTGCGGAGCGTCTGGTAATTCGTCGCGCCGTATTTGGCATCCGTGCTTTCGCGCGTCGTCAGCCCGCTGATGGTGTCATGCCATCCGAGGCCATCCTCGACGATGCTTGCCAGCACCCGTCCGTTATCGCTCATCAGCACGTTGCCGCGGGTCAGATGCGCGGTGTACTGCGCCTTCAGCGAGTCCGGCATATTATAACGCTCCGTCAAATCATGGGCGTTGTACAGCATGACGGCAACGTTGGCGTCATCCTTCAGCGCCGTGAACGTCAACAGGCGGCCTTTCGCGATCACGCCGGACCATTTGTCGCCGGGCGCGATGGTTTTGCTCCACAAGTTTGTCATTGGAAACCCTCCTTCAATGGTCGCGGTAAAACAAAAAAGCCTGAGAGCGCGACCTCCCAGGCTTTTATCCTTCCGTGTTATGCAGGCTCATTCGTACCGGGTACGAACAGCTTCCACACACTATCTCTCGGACCAGACTTGACGGGCAGTTACTTGCCGCCAACGGAACCCTAGATAGCTTTTTTGTCCTCAATGCTAACATGAGAACCGATATGCAATTGTTAAAACCTGCTATTGGTACTGATTATAGGTGCGGTCGCACCCATATGTCAACACTCGTGTCAGGTTTTATTACATCGCATACCGATTCTCATGGTTTTTACCGCTTCGGAAGCGACCGCACGTAACGGTCGGACAGCTCCATCAGCTTCAAGATATAATCGTAATCCTTCCGGTACGGCGTCAAATCCGTCACCGGCTTCAGCGTCCGAATATCGACCGCCGTTCCATCGTCGAAGCCTTTGCCTGGCACGAACAAGACATCGTCATTGATAAAAGATCCCGTCGGCATGTAGTACCGCGAACCGACGACGTTATGATCGATGTTGAGCAGATCATGGCCGAATGCCGTGACTCCCGCATCCGCCAGCTTAACGCCAAGCAGATTGGCAACCGTCGGCATGATATCCAGCTGGCCGCCGGATAGATCCACGATTTTGCCCTGCTGTTCGCCAGGCAAGTGAATAATGAGCGGGATATTGAAGCGCGACACTTTCGGATCGTAAGGGACGCCGAGCGCTTGGCTGACCTGTGCCGGATCGTTGTCGTTCGGCTGCAAACCGAAATGATCCCCGTACAGGACAAGCACGGTGTCGTCCCATAACCCTTCCGACTTCAGCCGATCTATTAACGTGCCGATGGCATAGTCCGTATAATTGACCGCCAGCAGATAATTGCCAAGCTGCGTACCTTGGAGATTATCCGGCAGCGTCATTTTCACGCGGTCCTTCGGCACCTCGAACGGGAAGTGGCTGGACACCGTAATGAGCTGGCCGTAGAACGGCTGCTTGCTTTTGCCGACTTCGCTCAGCTTGTCGACGGCGACGCGGTACAGCTCCTCGTCGGATGCGCCGAAGCTGTTGAACTTATCGTTCTTGTAGTACGGCTTGTCGTAGTAGTGGTCGAAATTGAGCGCCGCATACAGCTTGTTCCGGTCCCAGAACGTCACGTCGTTGACATGGAACGTGTCCGCGATATAGCCGTTCTGCTGCAGCGCTCTTGGAAGGCTGGGCAGGTTGCGGTCGCCGTAGCCGGTCGACATGGCGATCTGGGCCGTCGGATAGATCGACGTATTGGACATGAATTCCGCGTCCGACGTATTGCCTTGGCCGATCTGTTGGAAAATATGCGGGAAGTACAGGCTGCCGCCGGCAAGCTTGTTCAGCACCGGCGTAATCTCCTGGCCGCCCAGCTTCAGATGGATCGGGAAATTCTGAAACGCCTCCATTTGGATGACGATGACGTTCTTGCCTTTCGCGGTCCCGAAATAGGCCGGCGCGCCGCCAGGCTTGTCCTGATAAGGATAAGTCGCCTGCAGGTCGACTGCCTGCTGGACGAACTCCGATGTATTGCCTTCGGCCGCGATGCTGTTGTCCTTCGCGGCTTTAATCGCCGAAGACACTTGATAGTTCAAGAACCCTTCGTCTTCCGCCGCGACGAGCTCGTTTTCGATCGGCATTCCCAACTGGATGAACCGCGTCGAGACGACGATGCAGACAATTAACAGCACGCTCAGCACGACGCGGTACATCGGCGATGCGGAAACCAGTCTTCTTCGGCTATTTCCACCGCCGCGTCGGGATGAAGCCGCAGCATAGATCCAAACTCCGATCGCGATAATAATGTCCGGGAAGAACCAGTAATGACTCCACTGGATCGTGGACTCGACGCTGTCTTTGATTTTGGTCACCTGATGCAGCTCGTAGAGCGCCGTATACGTCGGGACGTTGCCGAAATGCTCGAAATAGACGGCCGACGAGAATAACAGCAGCGAGACGACCACATTCAATGCACCGTAAACCCAGACTTTGATTCTGGCCGGCGTCACCAGCTCGACCGCGCTCAATAATACGAGCAGCGCCGAAGCGTCTGCGGCAAGCCTTGGCCATTTGATGTCTCCGAATAGAAAATAGCGCAGCAGCGCCAGCTTCATGAGCAGAATAACGACAGCCACGTAAAAGAGCGGCACGCGGAACCTGCGCTCCCCGTTCATGCGAAATGCCGTTTCGTTCGATCTAGACGTAAAATAGGACATGAGCGAATACAAAACCTTCTTTCCTTACATGCTGAATCGCTGTCTGTAGCCGCATTTGCGGCAGAGCTCCTCTACCACCTCGCGGCGGGAGAAGCCGTCGTACAAGCGATTCGCCCGATCCCCCTCGATAATGTCCGAGAACGGAGTCCGATGAATGTTGCCGAGATCGATGACGCCTTCGCCATCCAAGCAGCAGGGAATGACGGTGCCGTCCACGAGAACGCCGGCCTGATTGCGAAGCCCGTGGCAGAAGCCGCGGCCCTCGTCTTCCTTTTCCTTCAGATCCGGCCATTTGAATTCGTGGTCGTGGTTCAAGAAGATGCGTTCGGCGAGCTTAATCCCTTTCCCCCGTTGGAACTGGTCCTGAATCCGGAAGTCCAGCCCGAATTCCCGTTCGAGCTGATCGAGTATGATCTGATTGCGCTGCCGGTCGACGTTCGTCGCGTTGTCTTCCGTCAAGTTCCATAAGCGCAAGGAAATGAGAATATCCGACTGCGCGACGGCTTCTTTGGCGAAGGCCAGCACGCTGCCGACGTATCCTTCTTTATCCACGGAGCCTTCATGGCCGTCGAAGCTGTGCAGCGAGAAGTTGATCTGGCGCAATGCCGGTTTTCCAATGATTTTGGGTCCGGCCTTATGGAGCAGCGTGCCGTTCGAGGTCAGGTTCACCTTGAAGCCGCGTTCGTGGCTCAGATCAAGCAGCACGTCGATTTTGGGATGCAGCAAAGGCTCGCCTTTGACATGAAAATAAATATGATCCGTATGCGGCCTGATTTCATCCAACGTTTTGGTAAAGTCCTCGACGCTGATGAAGCCTTTCGCACGACCCGTCGGCGGGCAGAACGAGCAGGCCAGATTGCAGATGCTCGTAATTTCGATATAAAATTTCTTGAATTTCTTCATGCCGCTTAAGCCTCGTTTCCTTCATCCGACCGGAGCCGGTTCGCGATAACATACCCTCCATTATAAGACGGCGGCGCAAAGGCTGTCCACTTTCGCAGGCCGCGCTTCCTCCTTTTCCCGGCAAACAAAGAAACAGGACCTCGGCAAGGGGGTCCTGTGCGTATGTGGGTTCCATCTCAACTAATGATCTTGCCAATGCATGCTCATTCCTTATGCTCTTTGCAGCAGGTTGTGCATTTCGTCCTTCGTGCGCTCCACTTTGAGCACGTGCTCGACGGTAATGTCGGACTTGTTCCCATTGCGGAAAGTGGTGCCTTCCAAGTGGTACCCGTTTGCTCTGGCCATGGAGTAAAAGGCGCAAAGCTGGTTGGCAATCCGCACGGCCTGGTCTTTGTTCGCGGCCGTATATAACGTATTGCCGAAACTGAGAGGATTGTTGTTGCTTTGGATGTTGACATGGAAGGCTTTAGCTTCGCCGTCCACCTGCTTCACCAGGATTTGATTGTTGTAACAGTTCAACAGATAATGGACTGTCATGTCATTCACCGCCTCTTCGCTTTGTTTCGGCCCGCTTATCCGCTTGCCGTACTCCTTATTACACGGGCCAAGTCGATATGAAACCCAAGGCTGAACGCCCGTTTTTATTCTATTCTTCCGCCTCGGAGAAATGCTCGCCGCAGAACGATTCCAGCATCCGTTCTTCTTCGTCCTCCAGCTCGGCGTCCACGAATTTATCGTTGATTCGTTCATGCAGCGCGTATCTGACGATCTTGCCGCTTTCGCCGTCCACGCGATAAATCACCCGTATGTATAGTCCGCCTTCGACATACAGCTCATCGTCCTCGGCGACCTCGATCTCCAGCTTGAATTCATACCGCTCGCCCGTCAAAATGCCGAACGGATCCTTGACCTTCTCTACCTCGTATGCCTCGATTTCGACCAAAATGCCTCATCCTTCCAATCGTCGTAGCCTCCATTATAACCCGATCGGAGCCATCTTACGAATGGAAGGCGGGTATTCCCTCGAGCTTCAGCAGTCGCTCCTTCGCCTGCATGCCGCCGCGATAGCCGGTCAGCTTGCCGTTCTTCCCGACGACGCGATGGCAAGGAACCGCGATCAGCACGGGATTGGCTCCGATTGCCGTTCCGACCGCCCGTACCGCGGAAGTTCTGCCGATACGCTCCGCGATATCCGAATAGGCACAGATCGTTCCATGCGGAATGCGAAGCAGCTCCTGCCATACGGACTGTTGAAAAGCGGTTCCCTTCATATCGAGCGGAATATTGAAGCCGCTTTGGCTGCCGCGCAGGTAATCACGCATTGCATCTGCGTAAGGTTTCATGATCTCATCGGCATGCGTTAGGACTGAGGATGGCAGCTGCTTCTTCGTCCAAGCTTCCAATTCCGCGAACGGAGCATCCGGCGAACCGACGTAACATAAGCCGGATTCCGTTGCGGCGAGGTAGAGCTTCCACAAATCGTTATCCAAGAGCGTCCAATAGATCTTCGTCATTGGTTTCACCTGCTTTCTTCTTTCGTTAGCTTGTCATTACGGTAATCTTGGGTATCGGAAGGCACATCGGGGTCGGACTTCTCCTTGACGGGCCGATGATCTCTTCTATATTGGGAAGGCGTGTCGCCGGCCGCTTTATGAAACACGGCAGCGAAATGCGCCGGATTCGAAATGCCGACCTCTTCGCCGATCTCCGCGATCGAAAGCTCCGTATCGCGCAGCAGCGACTTGGCCGCCTCGATTCGGACCTGCAGTAAATACGCAGCCGGAGATACGCCTCTCAGTCGTTTGAACATGCGCTGTAGATGATATGGGCTGACATGCTGCTGTTCCGCCAAGGCGTTCAGCGTAAGCCGATCCCCATATTGTTCGCGGATCGCTTCTGCGACCGCGTCCGTCCATTCTTCGTCCGGCAGTCTCAGACCGTCCGGCTTGCAGCGTTTGCATGGCCGAAACCCCGCTCCCAGCGCATCCGAGGACGCCGCGAAGATATGAACATGCTCGCGCTTCGGCGTTCTTGACTTGCAGGACGGCCGGCAGAAGATGCCCGTCGTGCTCACGCTGTAATAAAATCGTCCATCCTGGCCGGCGTCGCAGTCCACGATGGCATTCCACTTCTCGTCGGTCACCATCATCCTCACCTCCAAGCCAAAGTATACCCGCTTCGAGGCCCGCATGTAAGCCGTCTTGAATGGGAAAGCAAGATTACAACAGCCTCGCCAAATAACTTATGGTACAACTAGAAGAGTATCCCTACGTTTCTTGTGGTAAACGTTACAGTTAAACCAGGAGGTTGCGCCGCACAATGTCAAATTCTATCACGATCACCATAACGCCGCCGAAGGCGTTCGACTTCCATCATATTCTCGGGTACCTGGCTCGTTCGAGCAATGAATGCTTGTATGACGTGGATGGCGAGACCGTAACCAAATTGATTACCGTCCAAGGGCAGCCTATCCTGATCCGGATTGTCTCCATGCCGGACGGCTCGCTGTCCGTTGAACTGCCCGCCCATGCAGATTCACCGGACGCCGCACTGTCGGCCGCCATTTCCGAATACGTCCGGGACTGGTTCGATATGGATCGGGACCTCGAGCCTTTCCTTGCGCTTGCGCTGCGCGATGACGTATTGGCCGAGCCTGTCAGGCAGTTCAACGGTTTGCGCATCGTCGGCATCGCCGACTTGTTCGAAGCTCTCTGCTGGGGCATCATGGGGCAGCAGATCAACCTTGCCTTCGCCTATACGCTCAAACGGCGATTCGTGGAACGATTCGGCACCAATGTAGAGTGGCAAGGTCGTCGATATTATGCATTCCCGGAGCCAGAAGTCATTACAGCGCTCGATCAAGCCGAATTGAGAGAGATGCAGTTTACCGGCCGCAAATCGGAATACATCATCGGCACCGCCAAGCTGATCGCTTCCGGGGAGTTGTCCAAAGAAGGACTCCTCGCCATGGAGGACTGGGCGGCGACGGAGAAAGCGCTGACTCGAATTCGCGGCATCGGGCCTTGGACGGCGAACTACGTGCTGATGCGCTGCCTTCGCATGCCTGCCGCGTTCCCGATCGAGGACGTGGGCCTGCATAACGCCCTTAAGCTGGTGCTCGGCCGGGACGCGAAACCTTCCATCGCGGAAATCAAGCTGCTGTCCGCGCAATGGAACGATTGGAAAGCTTACGCGACGTTCTACTTGTGGCGGTTGCTTTATTGATGTTGGGGAGTTTTATGATACTGAGGCAGCTTCGCAAATGCCGACACGGCTTCGTTAATGTTGAATTTGACTGATTGATTGCATTTGAACAAAAGAAAGCCGCCCGATGGGCGGCTGAATATGCAAATGAGATTAGATATCGAATGCCATTGCGTTTAGATATCGAATTCCGATTTCGGTTTTTTGGGTTGTCGTTTGATTTTATTTTGCACGGCCGGCAGATGCCTCATGCTTCGGTGCATGGGGCCTTTGCAGATCGGACAGCTTTGCTCGCTCTCGGCGAATTCCTCGCGTACCCACGCTTTGCACTCCGCGTTTTTGCATTTCCAAATTTTCGTCGGTAATAACTTCGGTTTCTCTTCTTCTGTCGTTGCCACTTGTAAGCATCCTTTCCATCCATAACGCTAATTCTTGGTGTGATAAACTTTGCATTGACGTTTTAGCTCTTCATGTTATATTATCTAACAAGAAAAACATATAAAACATACCATATCGTTTTCTAGGGTTCCGCGGTGGCAGCATTGCTGTCTTCCGGTCTGGTCCGAGAGAAAACGCACGGCAGCCGCTGTGTACACGGAGGGATAAAAGCCCGGGAGGATATCAGCAACCTTTGATATCTCCTGTGCTTTTTTATTTTAGCCATCATTGAAAGGGTTGCTGCGCATGAGAGAACCGATCAAACTTCAACAGACGCTGACGCTGTTTCAAGTCGTATTCCTGGGGCTCGCCTGGATGACGCCCATGATTTATTTCTCGATTTACGGCATTGCCTACGAATCGTCGTCAGGAATGCTGACGCAAGCATACTTGGCCGCCTTCATCGCCATTATGTTCACCGCATACAGCTACGGTCTGATGTCGATCGCCCACCCGACGTCGGGCTCTGCCTATACGTATGTCAAAAAAGCTCTCCACCCTTATCTCGGCTTCCTCGTCGGCTGGGCGCTGCTGCTCGACTATTTGTTTTCCCCCATCATTGCATGCTTGACCTTCGGCATCTATATGCATGCGCAGTTTCCGGCCGTCCCCGCCTATGCGTGGATGATCGGTATCAATGTGGCTATCACGCTCGCGAATATAAAAGGAGCTTCCTTCTCGGCGAACTTAAGCAAATGGTTCGTCCTGCTTCAAATGGGCTTCATCGGGTTGTTTTGCACGCTGCTGCTCCGACATTCATCGGCGCATAGCGACCCTTTGGCACCGCTGCTGCAAACGGACATTCCCTTCTCGACGATCCTGACCGGCGCTTCCGTAATCTGCTTCTCGTTTCTCGGCTTCGACTCCATCACGACGATGGCGGAAGAAACCAAAAACGCGAAGAAGAACATCCCTCGTGCGATCGGCTTTATTATTATAATCGCCAGCATCTTATATGTCACACCATCCTATTTGACCCAGCTCGTCTTCCCGAAAGCGATCGCGTTCCTGAACATCGATTCGGCAGGTCTCGAGATTGTCAAATTGGTCGGCGGGGCCGCGCTTAGCTCCGTATTCATCGTCGTTCTGCTGCTTGCGATCTTCACCCAAGGAATATCGTCCGTATCGAGCGTCTCCCGCCTCATGTACGTGATGGGCCGCGAATCGATATTGCCTCCGCGTTACTTTGCTTATGTTCATCCGAAGTGGAAGACACCCGTCGTTAACATCTTAGCGGTCGCGATCGTCTCCATGCTCGCCCTTGTCATCCAACTGGACATGGCCGTCAAATTCGTGAATTTCGGCGCGCTGACCGCCTTCTTCTTCGTTAATATTTCCGTCATCAGCCACTATTACGCAAGAGAACGGCGCCGTTCCTTCAAGGGGACGCTGCTCTACCTCGTGCTTCCGGCCATTGGGGCCGGCATTATCGGCTGGCTGTTCATGCTGCTCAGCAAGGATGCGCTGATCATGGGCTTGATTTGGCTCCTTGCCGGCATTCTGTTCCACGCCAGAAATGCGCCATTCGCCAAGCAGCTGCTCGCCCGGAACAAGCTGCAATCCAGCAGACATAGCTGATGGTTCGACTACTCGCCTATTGAAACGAAAAGAATTTCGAGCGGTGCCAGGCAGAACGATTGCCGCCGCTCTCCGTAAGCCAGCGAACCGACGCTGGCTTCTTCGCGCATATTGAGGAGAAATACGCCATCTCGTTCCCGCACCCATATCAGCGCCACGTCCTTCCCTTCGACGACGTACGGAAATGCGGCACCTTCCTCCGCCAGCAGTTCACGCAGCATGCCTGACGTGCGTTCGGGATACTCGGCAGCGTTGAACGGCCATGTCCGAATGCGGCCCTCAGCGGCTGGGGCTTGCGCCAGCCGTTCCCGGTTGCGTTCGACGGCGGCTTGATCGAATACGGCAAAATCATATTCGTCTAGTCGACGTTCCCATTCGGCCGTCAGCTCCTGATCGCCGAAGAAGAGCAGTACTCCCCCCGCGTCTGCCATATCCTGAACTCGATCCCCTCCTCGAACCGGCCGTGCCGGCAATCCCGCAAGCAGCGGCTGAAGCACAGGCGCAATTGGTTCCCCGCGGCCTTTCGTTCCGTACGCGATATGGACCGGATAGCTCCGTCTGCCGGCACCCTTCCGCTCCAGCCCTTCCAGAACAGGCAGCCGCTCCGCGAACGCTCGCCAATAATCCTCCTCGATCAGCCATGTGCCGCTCATAAGAAACACGTTCGGCACGCCTGAAGCGACTGTCATTTGTGCTTTATAGACAAAATTGGTACTGCTTAGCGCCCTTGCCGGGAACACCGTCGTCTCGCTGTAAGCCCGTTCCGTTCCCGTCTGTCCGAGGTGAAAGAGCACGCTGAACAGCTCGCTCGCCTTCCCTTCGGGACTGCCGAAGTCACCATCGCCGAAATGCGCTTCGCCGACCCGGAATTGGCAATCCGGAATGCGGGCTCGAATGTCCGCAACATCAATCCCATGCCGTTCGTCGCCCAGGTGCATGACCATGATCCCTGTCTCGATGCCGGGAAGGCATGTGTCGGTCATCAGCCTCGTTACGCGCAAACATGTAAAATCAATCCATGCCCGAACGAGCGCATCATCCGACCGGGCATCAAGCGCATCGCGCAGCTCCGCCCGATCACGAGCATGCGGATACGCTTCTCGAAATGCCCGCAGGCAGTCGTCGCAGAAGCAGCCTTCGATACGCTGTCCCCAATTCCCAAGCCGAAGATCATCGTCCATGAATACGCGCGTAAAGCCGGCAGCTCGCAGCTGTCTCACGGCTTCAACATTGTCGGCAAGCATCGTATCTTCGATAGCCGCGCAATAATAGACCGGCTGTCCTTCACCGTCGATTCGATACCGCCAATGCGCCGGCAATTGCAGCTCGAGCGAATCGTCGTCGGGATTCAAGGAATTGCCGGGATGCCCGACGGGCAGTTGGATGACGCCGACCTCGAAGCCGGACTGCAGCAGCGTTTCGCGGGCCAACGCCATCTCATCGAGCGACGACCAGAATTTCCCGTAGAAGTACCCGTACAACCAGATCGTATCGACACCCGCATCGCGCAGCAGTTGCGATAGCTCGGTCCAGCGCTTCTCGTCATTGATGACGGCCGCTTCGAGCGAATAATGAATATGCATGCCCTTTGCCCTCCCTTACCATGTTCGGAGCTCGGATATTTCCGTTCCGCTTCTCGTCTTATTCCATAAGGCCATCGCTATTCCTTTACAAGAAGCTGAACTTTCCCGATGCCTCGAAAAAAACGACAAAAAGAAGACATCCGCCCGGAGGGGATGCCTTCTTCTCTAAAGTAAGCTTATGGCTTAAACACCAGTCATTAACGGCATTAATCGTTTACGGTATTCGGAGCTGCCCCGAGGCTGCCCGTCTCGATCAGGCTGCGCAAGTCCGGCTCGATAGCTGCCGGATCGGTTGGCGCAGGGTATTGCTTCAAGACATTGCCTTGGCGGTCGACCAGGAATTTAGCGAAATTCCAATCGATATCGCCCGTGTGGTAGGGAGCAGGCACGGCATCCACGAGATACTTGTAGAGCGGATCCGCGCTGTCGCCTTTGACGTCGATCTTGGCGAACATCGGGAACGTGACCGCATAATTCAGCTCGCAAAATTGCGCGATCTCTTCGTTCGTGCCAGGCTCTTGCCCTTTGAACTGATTGCACGGGAAACCAAGTACGACGACGCCCTCGTCCTTGAACTGGTCGTAAATCTGCTGCAATCCTTTGTAATGCGGCGTCAAGCCGCAGGCGCTGGCCGTGTTGACGATCAGCAGAATCTTGCCTTCATACGGGGCAAGCGTCTGTTCCTTGCCGTCGATCGTCGTTACTTTGAAATCGTAAATGCTCATGCTTCGTACCTCCCGTGATCGGCCCATAGTGGATTTCATCTAATTAAATTGCATAAAATCATTATAAACGAAACCTTGATCACGGAGCAACTTTCTTATCCAATCAAGCTTCAAGACTCCGAATCCAACACCTCTTGCTAAGCTTCCCGTCCGATCGCGAATTGGAGCTGACCGGCGAGCTGCTCCGTATCCTCCCAAACGATCGGCCGCACGCCGGCAGGCTGGCCGCCGGCCGAAGACGTCGAACGGCAGGTCCAGGCAACCGGAATTTCATTGCCGATCGCGTAGCCGGCATACA
This sequence comes from Paenibacillus sp. J31P316, assembly GCF_056269105.1. Taxonomy (NCBI): domain Bacteria; kingdom Bacillati; phylum Bacillota; class Bacilli; order Caryophanales; family Paenibacillaceae; genus Paenibacillus; species Paenibacillus sp. J31P316. The sequence continues at coordinate 330,772 of NZ_JBWDNI010000001.1, forward strand.
TCCACGTCTCGGCTTCCGGCGCCGTAATGTCCGCGATGACCAGCTGGCATTTCAGCATCTCCTGCATCGCTTCCTGAACAGGCGTACCCGCGACGCTGCGCGGCCCGCCATAGCCAAACAGCTTAGGCGCGTAACCGAGCTGCAGCAGCCGCGGAAAGACCGTCTCCATCCAATCCTGCGACATCCCTTCCTCGCTCGTCGGAAGCAGCACGAAGCAAGGCTTGTACGACTTGCCCGACGCGTTGGAATCCGCCTCCAGCCAGCCTTTCTCCGTCAGCCGGAACGTGGAGCCGATCCGCTCGATCATGCCCTCTTCCTTCAGCTTCTCCGCGATATAGACCAGCTCCTGTAAATTCAAGGAGTAGGTCAAATTAAAGCTTTGCGAAAACTGATTAATGACGACCGGCTCGTTCGGGCCTTCCGCATGGCGGTGCAAATAACGAAGCAACCGCAGCCCTTTCTCTTCCGTCGTCAACGGAATAAGCGGCGATTGCAGAATCGCATCGCGCTCGTCGAACGAGATGATCACTTTCTCCTCGCGATCGCTCATCTCCCGAATGTATGCGGACAGGATCGGGAATACGTTTCTCTTATCCGTGTACGATAGCAGTCGGAACGGTTCGTAGCTGTCGTCCTTTAAACCGTAAGAGCCACTGGGCGAGCAGAGGCAATTCATAAACCATTCGCTGCCGCCTTTATGTTTCACCTGAACGAGCGTTTCGCAGAACAGGCATCGCTTCATATCCAATACTTCCATGAGTGTCATCATCCTCCCCTTATTTATGAAGGATTCGGATCGGCTGCCCCTTTATAGGGTGCCGCGGCCATTAAGCTTTTCTCATGTTTGATGTACCCGTATCCCCCGTGTTTGAAGCGCGCCAAATTTTACCGGTCCAGATGATCGTATCTCCCACTTGTACGCCTTCCGTTACCTTCTCCTTCGCGATCCGCAGCGTCTTGCCATTGATTGAAGCCATAACGCCGTCATCTCCCACGGAAATGACGCAACCTTCGCGTTGGATCGAGCAGCTGCTGCCGCCTTCAAATGCGTTTTCCCTCATATTCGACTCTCCTTTGCGCCAAGGAAGACGACCGGGCTAAGCCGATCGTCTTCATGCACTTCATATATGTCTGTTAGGTGAGTATAATTAGTCCTTCTTCGATTCCAATTCTTTAATGATTGACGCACCTTCGATGTCTACGTTCGGCAAGATACGTTTCAGCCATTGCGGCAAATACCAAGACGATCGGCCTAACAAGGTCATGATTGCAGGAACGAGCGTCATGCGTACAACGAAAGCGTCAATCAGGACGCCTAACGTGAGCGATAGTCCGATCGCTTTGATCGTTGGATCCGGCGCTAGAATAAATCCTCCGAAAACAAAGATCATGATGAGTCCCGCCGCGGTCACAACCCGTCCGCTATGGCCAAGGCCGGATACGACGGATGGCCGCGCTTGTCCTGTATGCGTATATTCTTCCCGCATGCGCGAGACAAGGAAGACCTCGTAATCCATCGCAAGTCCGAACAGAACGCCGGTAAGCAGCATAGGCAGGAAATTAACGATCGGACCTACGGCTGCAACGCCGAACAAGTCTGCCAGGTGGCCGTATTGGAAAACCGATACGATAACGCCCAGTGACGCGAGCAGAGACAGCAAGAAGCCTAGAACTGCTTTAACAGGCACGAGCACCGAGCGGAACACCAGCAGCAGCAAGATGAACGCAAGTACGATGATGATCGATCCGAAGAGCGGGAACGCTGTGCTCATACGGTCGGACATGTCGATATTAATGGCTGTTACGCCCGTCACCATCAATTGAATCTGAGCTTGCGATGCGAGCTGTTTGCCGCGTTCCCGTATCGATTGCACCAAGTCGTGCGTGAGGTCGTCGTTGGGTCCCGTCTTCGGCGCCACGCTGACGATGGCCAAATTGCCAGCTTCGTTAAGCATGGGCGGCGAAGCGGCGGCGACGTTCTCCATATTCCGAAGATTGCCCGCAATCTTAGTGGCGGCCTCTTTCACCTGTGCCCCGCTCGTGGATCGGATGGCAATGGCCAGCGGGCCGTTGAATCCGGGGCCGAAGCCTTCAGATAATAGATCGTAACCACGTCGTGCGGAAGTGTCGGTCGAGCTCATGCCGTCGTCCGGCAAGCCGAGCTTCATGTTCAGGGCAGGCAAGGCAAGCGCGCTAAGCCCGATGATACCTACGATGAGAATCGGGATCGAAAACTTCGCTACGAATCGTCCCCACCGATAGGCGAATGGCTTGCTCTTCCGGGAATGCGGCTTGCGTTCGTTGCGGCGCGTTGAGCGGATGCGATTGCCAGCGAGCGACAAGATGGCTGGAATCAACGTGATGGCAATCAGCACCGAGATGAACACCGTGAACGATGCGGCCAAGCCCATGACGCTAAAGTAAGGGATGTTGACAACCGTGAAGGCAGCTAATGCGATCATAACGGTTAAGCCTGCAAAGATAACCGCGCTTCCTGCGGTCGCCGTTGCAATCGCGATGGATTCCTTGATTTCCATGCCGCTTGCCAACTGCTGGCGGTGACGGGAAATTATAAAGAGCGAATAGTCGATGCCCACGGCCAAACCCAGCATCAAGGCCAGAATCGTAGCATCAGAATTCATGTCGAAAAAGTTGGCGCCAAAATTAACGCCCATGATGCCGATGCCAACGCCGACGAGCGCCGATATAATCGGCAGCCCCGCCACGCGGATAGATCGAAACGTAACGACGAGTATAATGAAGGCGATGATAATACCAATTGCTTCAGAACCGCCGACACCCGACTGTTCGATTACTTCAACAGACCCTCCAACCTCGGTTTGAATACCAGAATCGCAAGTGAGCGCCAAGCTTTGAAGAAGATGGGTCTTCGATGTTTCAGACACTTCTTCCGCGGTCGCTCGGTAAGTGACATCGGCGTACCCGATCCGTTTGTCTGCGCTTAATGCCCCGGATTCGTATGGACTCACGACGCTGATAATCGCCTTGTCTTTGGCTACATCGTCCAGCATCTTGTTAACAGCCTGCTGCGTTGTATGGTCTGTCAATTGCTTACCCTCAGGCATGGCGAAGATAAGTCGGACGTTGCCTCCGTTCGCCTGAGGGAACTCTTTTTTCAGTAAGTCAAGCGCTTGTTGGGAGGATGTTCCCGGGATGGAGAGGGATTCGCTGACCGGACCTGCAAATAACGTGCCTAAGCAGATTGCCGCGATGAGTATGAAGCTCCATAATCCAATTACGAGACGAGCTCGTTGCGCGGACCAGAGGCCCAGCCGATATAAATATTTAGCCATGATAACTTCCTGCTTCCTATAATATATTCGAATGAAATTAATAGTGCCATCTTAACAAGCTAGAAGGATCATTTAACCGGGCTTTGGCCAACATTCCGCTAGACAAAAGTCCTGACGGCCTGGCTATTTCAGCTCTTGCATGCATGAATCAACCAACTGATTGCTCCTTTGGTTCTTGGGCGTTACTGGGAGGGTACATCTTGAATAATGACGCTACGGGCATAATTAATTGCATCGGATATAATTTCGTTTGTTCGCCATGAACGCGTTTTTTTCCCAGCGGATGAATAGCTCGCATGAGAAGCCGGAGATACCAGGTGGTTATGCTTTGAAACCAACCGGCTCGCAATGGATGCAGCTCGAAGCCGGCCCCGTGAATAATCCCTCGATGCAGCATCGTAATGCCGATCAGGGCTTTGATGTCCGGTTGATATGCGCCATTGTAGAGACTGCTGCTGATGTCCCGAAGGGCACGGCGCCCCAGCCTTGCGGTCTCGAGCGCAACGCGTTCCGGACTTTTATGCTGCAGCATGCGATTTATCTTATGGTTGTTGATATGCAGTTCGCCAACCCAGTCGCCATGACGAATCCAACTGCCGTCCTCGCATTGAATGCTAGCCCCTCTATGGGATTTGATGAGCAGCTTGCAAATACCGAAGTCAGCCGCATGCTTGCTGCTAATGAGGCAGAAGGCATCAAACCCTCGTTCCCATACCATCCAAATGGATCGAAAGACGCGGTCAGCATAGGCACTCATCTGGTTCCGCCTTTCTTATCCAGAACATGTCTGACGATCAAAACTGCCCCGTAGACGATTAAGACGGCGGCGATTAACATGCTTCCGTTCTTCGGCTCTAAGATCCAATCGCGCAGGTGAGGGAATAGCGTTACGATGGCAACGAACACGCCGGCCGTTACGATTCCAATACCGATCCATAAGGACGAAACGGTTCGTTCCCGTTCGATTTCGTCGAACATCGAGGCGGGATTCGTCCATAGCGGACTTTCCTGCAAATCACGATTCTTATTCAGCCACGATGCCTTCTGCAGGGCGTCGAAGATTTGATAGAACCAGATCGTGGCAAGCGCAAACGGGAACACCATGGGAAAAGCAGGAATCAAGCTGATACAGGCAAAAGAAGCAATCATGTACTTCAATCCCGACTGATTAAAGCCCAAATAATAATGGCCCAGCCCAGGAATCATGGATAAAACGAATGTGATGATGCTCATTTTTTTGCGATCCATGTCGAACACTCCTTTTCTTATGAGTTGCCAGATAAGTCGTGAAACAGATTGGCTATCGAATGAGCGAAAAGCTCATTATACATGCCGATATTGGATACGGCTGTATCGAAAAAAGCTGCGCCCGTAAACATGAACAAGACCAGCGCGCATGCGGATGCCAACGCCATTTTCAACAACGGATTGAACGGATTCTGCCGCTTGTAGGGATTCGGCCTAGCGTTGATGATCCCCATGACGGCAGGAAACAAATCTTCTTCAAGCGCCGGAAGAGAAGGATCGTTCCATATGCGCTCCAGTTCAAGCACTTCCTGATACCACGCTCTGCACGCTTCGCATTCCTCTAAATGCCTTTCGATTTCCTGCATTCTGATCGGATGCAGCGAACGCTCTATATACGATGTGATGTTCATTTGTACCGAATGACATTTCATCGGAACCGCTCCTTTTTCTTGCGAAGAATTTGTTTGGCCCGGTACAATTGGGACTCAATTGTTTTCTCTGCCGCCCCCGTCTGTTCGGAGATTTCCTTGTAGGATAGTCCGCGAAAAAAGTACAAATAAATGACGGATTTATAAGGTTCCTTCATCTCCCTGACGAGCTGCATCAGTTCCGCCTTCATCTCCTTGTCCAATAGGAGCTTCTCCGGCGTCTCTTCGGTTATTGCTTCCGCTTCTTGTTCTTCGGCAGTGGCACGGTGACTCCATTCGCGCTGCTTCGATTTCTTCCAATCCAAACAAGTACGTACCGCGATTCGATATAACCACGTCCCGAACGCCGCTTCCTTCCTATAGGAGGGCAAAGCATAATACGCTTTGGTTAATACGACATGGGCCAACTCTCTCGCAGATTCGTCTTCTCTGGTTACCCCCAGGCATACATGATAAACGTTGCTTTGGTATTCATTTACAAGGTAAGCATAGGATTCATGCCTGCCGGAAAGTACGTCATCGATCCATTTCTCTTCCTTCAGAACATCCCCCCCTTGCAGTCTCCATCAAGTTAGACGACAATCGTTCAGCTTACCCTGCAATTATTTTTTCTATACGGACGAATGAAATGGAGAAGCTTCTGCGCGATTATCCTGAGGAGGGGTTTAAACGAAGAAACGGACAAGGAGACGCAATATATACGCCGTCCTTGCCCGTATGAATGCAAAGCCGTTTTAGTGAGCCGGTACAAATTCTTCGATCTTCTGCGCAAGCACATCCGGTGCGAAATCTTGAAGATAATGTCCGTAGTCCATCAATTCATACTTGCTATTCGCTATTTTTGAAAGGTAGGAGATTTGGAACCCTTGCCATTGTTCTTTGCTATAACCAAGACCGATTCCGTCGCCGTTCGATATGAAAAACAATACCGGCAGCTGCGGCGGCGGCAATGCATCCACCTTATGAGCATTATCCATTAGATCCACTAGCTCTTCTACCATCGGTGCTGTATTCGTTCTCCTATAATAGACGGCTTTATAGATATCTTTTTCATGATCGGTCAGGTCACCATCCGTTATTGCCGCTTCACTTTCAACCATGGATGGGATGAAACGGGTGACGCCCATTTTTTCAGCAAAGGCCAGTATTTTTATTTTCGTAATAAAATCTGCGATTTTCGGCGTACTGGGGTCGAAATATGCATTTACAGTACCCACATCTATGCCTACGATGGCAGATACTTCTTCGGGATATTTTTGTGCCCAATATACGGATTCCAAACCCGTAATCGAATGCGGAACTAATACGTAGGGAGGTTTCAACCCCGCTAATAATAACGCTTGTCTGTCCTCCTCCAATACGGTATCCAGGTCCCTCGGTACGTCCGTAACATCACTGAAACCATACCCTATTCGTTCTGGTACCGCGATTTTATATTTATCGCTTAATCGGGAATATAAGCTTTTAAAATCCAATATAGGCGAGGCCGTGCCGCCTCCTGCCAGAAATACTAAGGTGGTATTTCCCTGACCTTCCGTATAGACACTCATTTTATGGCCGTCTACCGTAACCATCTGACCCATGGGCTTAACCAATGCCTCTTCCCTGTTCAAATGGATTTTGTGATTGATGACGACGACCAAAGCGGCTAATAGTAACAGACTTATAATTCCACCTAGGCTGAATCCAATTGTCTTTCGTATTTTCTTCATGATTTTTCTCCTTATTTTGTCGTTTTTCCCCTGTCCAAGGATATCTTTCTGCTTCCTAGCCATCATAACAAGCTCGTAAGATCGCTAAAACGGACCTCGGGACGGCACTCCGCTAGACATAAGTCTGAGGTTGACCGGCTTTTGCGGTCTCCAACAAGTTAGACGACATTCGTGCGGCTTACCCTGCGATTTTCTTTCTCAATTTTTCGGATTCAACGGCTTAGTTTGGCGAGGAGGGGTTAAACGAAGAAACGGGCAAGGAGGCGAACGACGCCATCCTTGCCCGTATGGAAAAACCGAAAGTTAAAGCTTTCTTATTAAAAGTTAATGCGATTGTCGGAGAGAATTGGCGGCAAGGGCCGCTGTCGACATGCGTACGCCGCTTAATCGCGCTCATAAATCGATCCCGAACGGCTGGCATAGAACTCCGCATAAACCTTCTCGGCATACGCATCGGTCATGCCCGCTATATAATCGGCCACCATCCGCTCCCAGGGCCACTTGCTGCGCTGTCTCTCGTAGCTTTCGAGCCAATCCGGGGGAATGATCAGCCTTCCCGTTTCCTGCGCTCTGAAGCTGTCCCAGAGCCGTTTAATCATGATTTCGCTTCGCTTGTGCAGTCGCTGCACGCGGAAGTCCTTGATTAGCGTCACCCAGGCGAGCTTCTTCAAGATTTCCATCGTGCGCAGAAGCTCGAGATCCTGCACGCCGTCGCGGATGAAGGTCACCCGTTTCCAGCCCGTAGCCGGATCGTCGATAATGCCGACGCCGCTGACGAATTTGCGCACCCAGCGCGCCTTCATCTCGCGTCTCGTCCGGGACGGCTCCCTGCCGCATTCCACGTAGATGCTCTCCCACTGCTGCAAATAATGCAGAAGCGCCTGCTTCACCATCTGCTTCATGTCGACCTGCTCCCAGTGCATGACGGCATTGCCGGGATCGTCGATGATCTCCTGCATGACGTTGGCGACGAGGCGGTCGTCTTCGAACAGGCTCGGATTCATCTGGATTTTGCCGGCGCGGATGCCGTCCTCGATATCATGCGTCGAATAGGCGATATCGTCGCACAGATCCATCAGCTGCGCTTCCAGCGTCGCGCAGCCGTCCGGCATGCCCCAGGCTTTGCGCAGGGAGCTGATCCCTTCCCATTCCATGCCGTAGACGCCCTTCAGCCGACCGGGATCGTCCAGGCAGTACGGATATTTATTAATCGCCAGCAGCACCGCGGCCGTCAGATCAAGGCCGCTGTCGCTGCCCGCGCGTTTCTCCAAGAACATCAGGATGCGGAAGTTTTGGGCATTGCCTTCATACTTAAGCCCGCATTCCTCGAGCAAAATTTCGTTCAGCACTTCTTCCCCTTTGTGCCCGAACGGGGGATGCCCCAAATCATGGGCCAAGGAGGCGCATTCCACGACCTCGGGGTCCATCATGAGACCCGGATGCTCGCGTTTGGCCAAGAACGGATTCGTCTTGTACAGCTTCCGCGCCACCTCGCGGGCAATTTGCGATACTTCCAGCGAATGCGTCAGTCGTGTTCGGTAATAGTCGCCGGAGCCCGCTCCGAAAACCTGCGATTTGCCTTGCAGCCGGCGAAATGCCGGCGATTGGATCAACCGCGCATAGTCCTTCTCGTACTCGTCCCGATCTTCGCTGGAGTGGATGTTCTCGAAATCAAACAAGCGCATTTTACGTACGTTCATCTCATCCGCCTCCGTTTTCTCTCTCGTTGCTCTTATTTTATGTAGAACGTTCGGGAATAGCAAATAAAAAACCTCACAAGCTGACGATTCAGGACAGATGCCCTGACGCCAGTTGTGAGGTTGAAGTAAATTACGGTTCCTCTTAGCCTTCCAGCAAGAGGGATTCCGGATCTTCCAGCAGTTCTTTGACGGTGACGAGGAAGCGAACCGCTTCCGAGCCATCGACGATACGGTGATCGTACGACAGCGCGATGTACATCATCGGACGGTTCTCCATCTCGGTCGCGTTGATGGCAACCGGACGGATTTGGATTTTGTGCATGCCGAGAATGCCGACCTGCGGTGCGTTCAGAATCGGCGTGGACAGCAGCGATCCGAAGACGCCGCCGTTCGTGATCGTGAACGTTCCGCCTTGCAGATCGTTCAGCGACAGCGTGTTCGCACGCGCTTTGCCGGCAAGCTCGCCGATTTGCTTCTCGATTTGCGCGAAGCCCAAGCGGTCCGCATCGCGGACAACCGGAACGACAAGGCCTTCCTTCGCGGAAACCGCGATTCCGATATCGTAGTATTGTTTCACGAGAATTTCATCGCCTTGAATCTCCGCGTTCAAGAGCGGGAAAGCCTTCAGCGCGCCGATAACGGCTTTCGTGAAGAAGGACATGAAGCCGAGACCGACCTCGTGTTTGTCGAGGAACGCTTGCTTCCGGCGTTTTCTGACGTCCAGGATCGCCGTCATGTCGACTTCGTTGAACGTTGTCAGCATAGCTGCCGTGTGCTGCGCTTCGACGAGGCGTTTCGCGATCGTGATGCGGCGGCGGGACATCTTGCGGCGTTCTGCCGGTTTGCCTGGCTCTGCGGCGGCCGGAGCGGCTGCTGCCGGAGCGGCAACCGGAACCGGCTTCGCCGTGCCGTGCGATTCGATATCCGATTGACGGATACGGCCGAGCGGATCAAGAGACTGCACTTGCGTCAAGTCGATGCCGCGCTCTCTGGCGAGCTTGCGAGCAGCCGGCGTTGCCGAGGAGATCGATGCGTTCGAGTCGGCTGCGGGAGCGGAAGCCGCCACGGGAGGCGCTGCCGGCGTTGCCGGCTTCATCTCCGGTTGCGCTTCGGCAGCCGGCTGGCTCACAGGAGCTGCTGCCGCTGGCTGGCTTGCAGCCGGTGCGGCGGCGCCGGCACCGCTGCCGATTACGCCGATCGTCTCGCCGACGGCGACCGTGTCGCCTTCGGCGCGCAGCAGGGATTCTACCGTGCCTGCCTGCTCAGCGCTGATTTCGATGTTCACTTTGTCCGTTTCCAGTTCGGCCAATACGTCGCCGATATTCACGCTGTCACCGGTTTTAACATGCCATTTGGAAATGGTGCCTTCTACGATCGATTCGCCCATCTCGGGTACTTTAATATCACTCATCGCTGTTCTCTCCTTGCCGAATCTAATGGATATCTAACGGACCTTAACTTTGCTCGTTGCGGTTAGCGCTACGGAAACGATGCGCTGCTGTTCGATGTTATGAATGTAATGGAAGCCGGTTGCCGGGCTGGAGCGCTTCGGACGGCCGATGTAGCGTACCGTCGTGCCTTCCGCCACGCGCGCGCGGATCCGCGGTTCGATGTAGTTCCATGCGCCCATGTTTTGCGGTTCTTCTTGTACCCAAAGGACTTCCTTCACATTCGGGTAACGGGCGATGATTTGCTCGACGTCCGTCTTAGGGAACGGATACAGCTGCTCTACGCGAACGATATGCAGCCAGTCCCAAGCATCGGCTGCCTGGTCGTCCTTCAGCTCGAGCGCGGCTTCGAGATCGATGGCCATTTTGCCCGTGCAGAAGATCAGGCGTTCCACTTTGTCCGCCTTCTTGCCAAGACCCGGCTGCTCCAGCACGAGCTTGAAGGAGCCTTCGCTGAGCTCGGAAGGGTCCGAAGCGACGCTCGGGTTCCGAATCAAGCTCTTAGGAGCCATGACGATGAGCGGACGCGCTTCGTCGGTATTCAGGGTAGCCGCTTGACGACGCAGCAAGTGGAAGTATTGGGCTGCCGACGTCATGTTGACGATCGTTACGTTATCTTCCGCCGCGAGCAGCAGGAACCGCTCGAGCTTCGCGCTGGAGTGCTCCGGTCCATTCCCTTCGTAGCCGTGTGGAAGCAGCATCATAAGACCGGATTTCTCCGACCATTTCACGCGGCCGGCCGTTATGAATTGGTCGATGATGACCTGCGCGCAGTTCGCGAAGTCTCCGTATTGCGCTTCCCAAATAACGAGCGTTTCGGGCGAGAACACGTTATAGCCGTAATCGAAGCCGAGCACGGATGCTTCGGCGAGCGGGCTGTTGTAGACCCCGAACGATGCTTTCGCCTGCGGCAGCGTGTGCATCGGCGAGAACGTGCTGTTGTTTTCCACGTCGTGCAGCACGATGTTTCTGAAGGCGAACGTCGCGCGCTCCGAATCTTGGCCGCTCAGACGGATCGGCGTGCCGTCGGACAGAATCGTCGCGAACGCGAGCGCTTCTGCTTGTCCCCAATCGACCTTGCCGCCCGGCTCCAGCGTATTGGCGCGGCGCTTCAGGATCCGTTCGAGCTTCTCGTACACTTTGAAACCTTCCGGCCACTTCAGCAGCTCGGCATTGATGGCGGCAAGCTTCTTCAGCGGCACCGCCGTTACGATGTCTTTCTTGCGGCGTTTGCTGCCGACATCGTCCATTTTGGGTTGTTTGTAGCTTTTATCATTTCCCTTAACTTCATCCAACGCGGCTTGCAGTTTCGCGAGACCTTGTTGACGCAAGTCCTCGACTTGCTCTTCCGTCAGCAGGCCTTTCTCTTTCAGCTTCTCGCTGTAGATGCGGCTTACGACCGGATGCTTGCGAAGCTTCTGGTAGAGCAGCGGCTGGGTCGTTTCCGGATCGTCCGTCTCGTTGTGGCCGTGACGGCGGTAGCCCACCATGTCGATCAAGAAGTCCTTGTGGAACTTCTGGCGGTACTCGCAGGCCATGCGAACCGCGGCGATGCAAGCTTCCGGATCGTCGGCGCTGACGTGCACGATCGGGATTTCATACCCTTTCGCCAAGTCGCTCGCGTAATACGTCGAACGGGAATCCCTGCTCTCCGTCGTGAATCCGAGACGGTTGTTGCTGATGATATGGATCGTGCCGCCGTTCTCGTAGCCCCGAAGCTTCTTGAAATTGAGCGTTTCCGCCACGATGCCCTCGCCGGCGAACGCCGCGTCTCCGTGAATCAGAATCGCCGCCGCGCTGCCGAAGTCCGCGGCCGGATAACCCGCTTTGGAACGATCGTCCTGCGCCGCGCGCGTGAAGCCTTCCACGATCGGATTGACGTATTCCAAGTGGCTCGGGTTGTTCGCGAGCGTAATGCGCGTCTCGACCGTTTCGCCTTCTTTCACCGAACGGTGCGCGCCGAGGTGATATTTCACGTCCCCGGTCCAGCCGATGGTGACGCCCATCGCGCCTTCGGATTTTTCCTTGTTGGGCGAGTGGTGGAATTCGGAGAAGATCGCCGAATACGACTTGCCGAGCACGTGCGTCAGCACGTTCAGACGGCCACGATGCGCCATGCCCATCAGAATATGCCGTGCGCCGTCATGAGCCACTTCTCTCACGACTTCGTCCAGCATCGGTACTAAGGTATCGGTTCCTTCGATCGAGAATCGTTTCTGACCGACGAAAGAGCGGTGCAGGAACGTTTCGAATTGTTCGACGTCGATCAGACGCTGAAGCAGCGCGATGCGTTCTTTGGCGCTCATCGGTTTGCTTGCCATGCCGACTTCGACTTGGCGGCGCAGCCAGAGGCGCTCGTCCTGCTCGTGAATATGCGCGAATTCGAAGCCGAACGACTTCGTGTAGACGTCTTTCAAATGGTTGATCGCCTGCTTGCCGTTGCCGATCGATCCGGGCGCTTCTTCCCAAATCAGCGAAGCCGGGATGGCTTCCAGGTCTTCGTCGGTCAGCTTGAACGTCGAAGGCTCCAGCAACCGGGTATCCGGCAGCGGCGTCAGGCCGAGAGGATCGTTATCGGCGGCGAGATGTCCGAACGTGCGAAGGTTCCGAACCAGCTTGCCGGCGTCGACGATTTTCTTCAAGTAGGCCGGGTCGATTGTCTTAATGCTATTGGAACCGTCCGTCGTAACCTTGAGCGGAGGGCTTACGTTCACGTTCGCGCCTGCCGATGCGGACGGCGGCGGTCCCCACTTCTCGAAGGATTCTCTTACGGCGGGATCTACGTCTTCCGGGTTGCGCAGGAATCGTTCGTACATTTCTTCGATGTAACCCAAATTCGGGCCGTAATAGAGCTCCCAGGGCGACTTGTGTTGATTACTGTCTGCTGTCATTAACGGCTACCTCCATCACTAATTGTACAACGGAATGATTACTTTCCTTTTCCATTACCACATTGTAACGTTCATCCATACATGATAACAGAACTGATTGGGTGGGACAAATCATGTGGCGAATGTCCTCATAATCTTCATATTTACGCGTTACTTCTACCTATATCGGTTCCTTCATGCTACAAGTTTGGAAAAAAACGCAAAAAAAAGCTGCCGGCGTCCAGGAGAGACAGCACAGCAGCCCGATGAAACGATGAAATCAATGCGCCCTCAGCAATTCGGCTTCCTCTTCGTCCTCGCTATCGTCCGCATCCTTCTTCAAGCCGTTCACGAGCAGCGCGGTAATCAGTATGAAAGCGATCAGTGCCAGGAACGGTATCGTGACGTAGCCGCCGAACCAGTCCAAATAATCTTCGCTGCACGGCACGCCGACCGTACAAGGCAGCGCCTTGGCCAGAGCCGGAATCTGCTGCTCCAAATAATGATACAGGGAGATGCAGCCGCCTAAGATGGACAAAGGCAGGACATATCTGATAATGCCGCTGTCCTGGGCGTAACAGGCAATGCCGAGCAGAATAACGATCGGATACATGAAGATCCGTTGGTACCAGCACAGATTACAGGGAATGAATTTCATGATTTCGCTTAAATATAAGCTGCTCGCGACCGCGACGATAGATACGACCCAGGCTAGATAAAGGGCGTACCGGCGGAAAAACGCCAATATCGGCGATCCCGTCGTCATTCGGCTTGACCTGCCGCCAGTTCTTTGTCAATCGCAGCCTTCAGTTCGGGATAGCTCGCGAAGCTGCCGGTGAACTCTTTGCCGTTAATGAACAACGTCGGTGTCGACTGCACGCGCGCCTTCTTGGCGTCGGTATTGCTCTTGGTCACTTCTTTGCCGTACGTATTGCCGTCGACGTCCTTCTTCAACTGATCAAGGTCGACCTGGATGTTGTTGTCCTTCGCCAACTGCACGAGATAATCCGAGGTCGCCCACAGCGTCTTCTCGTCGGGCTGGTTCTTGTAAAGCGCGTCATAATACTTCCAGAAGGCGTCGTTGCTCTGATGGAATACGGAATGCGCGGCCGCAGCGGCCGTGAAGGAGTCCGGTCCGATGAACGCGAAATCCTTGAAGTAAAGCGCGACTTTCCCCGTCTCGATGTAATCCTTCTCCAATAGCGGCTTCACCTGCTGGCTGAAAACTTGGCAGGACGGGCATTTGTAATCGCCGAACTCGACGATTTTGACAGGCGCGTCGGCCTTGCCAAGCACCGGAAGCTTCGCGTAATCGAAGTCGGTCGGATTGGATCTCGGCGTGAAAATAACGGCCGCGATGATGCCGAGCACGACGACGGCCGCCGTGATCCAAATGAGCTTCCTCGTCGTTTTGCGCTGCTTCTCCAGCCGTTCCTGCTCGGCTTTGCGCTGGCTTTTATACGTAGACTTCTTCACCGGTTGCGTCATCTCATTCCCCTTCCCTTTCTATCAAACTATTTAAATTGTAAGATTCGCTATCATGGATGTCAATTCATCGCCTTGAAAAGGCTTTCGAGCGTTACGCCTGCCGGAAGCACGGCCTTCACCCGCGCTAAAACCGCTTCGTCCTCCAGCTCGCGCCCGAAAATCGTCACGATGCCTTCGTCGTCGCGTTTGCGTATCAAGCGGCCGAGTCCTTGGCGAAGACGGAGCAGCATGTAGGGCATGTCCACCTGCCAGAACGGATCGGCGGATTCCCGGCGCCTTGCCGCAAAGACGGGATCATGCGGAGGAAACGGCAATGCCCACATCAGCACATGCGACAACGAAGGTCCGGGGATATCCAGTCCTTCCCATAGCGTGACCGCGCATAGGACGCTGGCCTCGTCGTTTTGGAATTCCGCGATGAGATGGCTGATCTCCGCGGTTCCCTCGAACAAGAAACGGAATTCCGAGAAGCCGGCTTTTCCCGCGATCCCGCCTTGGAACCAACGCAGCTCTTCCATGGACGGGAACAGAACAAGCGCTCTTCCGTGCGACATCCGCAGTCGATCCAGCACCATATCCAGCTTCATCGCCCGATCGGATTCGCTTGAAGCGGACGCCGTCATTCGTTTCTCGTATTCGTATGGAGAAGCGACGGAGAAGGACAAAGCATCCTCGATACCGAGGCTGTCCGCCGTATACTGGAACGAACCGTCCACGGAGAGCGTTGCCGACGAGAAGACGACCGGCATCTGCTTGGAGAACACGCGCTCCTTCAGCACTTCTTTGACCAGCTTCGGCATGATGACCAGCGTCGTGCCGTCCTTGTCGGCCTCCACCCACGAGATCAGCCCTTCCGGCTGCTTGAACAGGCGAAGCGCCAGCTGCAGCATCTCGATATGCTCCTCGACGATCGTTAGCTGATACGCATCGATCGTGAACATGCCGCTCTCGAAGACGAGCTCTTCCTCGATCCCGGACAGCAGCGCGCCGAATCGGTCCAGCTCGCGAAGCAGCTCGCCCGTAAGCGGAACTTCCCTGCGATCGGACGCTTCGACGGCAATGCTTCCCGCAGCGAGCATGTCGAACAGCTTCTCGCTCTGCTCGATGGCTTCGTCGATGACCACGGCAAGCGTTTCGCGGATTTCGCCTTGCAGCAGGCGCGTAATGATGGATTCGAATACGCTGTGCTTGAATTTATAGGTCAGCGCGCTCTGCGCGGCCGTCTCCAGCAGATGGCCTTCGTCGAAGACGATCGAGCTGTGCTCCGGCAGCAAGGGCAGCTGTCCCTCGCGCTTGCGCGCTTCGTAGGTCCACACATGCTCCATATAGAAATCATGCGAGCAGATGATAATATCCGCCGCTTTGCGGTAATGCTCCCGAGAGAGCGTCTGGCCGCAGCGGTGGCGCCTGCTGCAGACGAGGCAATCCTGAAACACGTCCCAAGAAATCGCATTCCACTGCTCGTCCGTCAAATGAGGATAATCCTTCCGATTGCCGTAAGGCTGAAAAGCCTGCATCGTACCGGGATTGTTCACGAAATCCGGCAGCGAAGCATGGACCCCTCCGAACGCTTCCAAATCGTCGTTGCCGCCCCGCGCGTCATCCAGCTTATTCAGACAAATATACTGGTCCATCGATTTGCCCAGCCGTGCATCGATCGTCAGATCCAAATAGCGCGCAAGCTTGGCTATATCGCCTTCAGGCTTGACTAATTGCTCGATCAGCGATTCGTCCGCACACGCGATAATCGCCGGCTTGCGCGTATACCGCGCATAGTTAATGGCATAAAGTAAATAGACGAACGTCTTCCCCGTGCCGACGCCGGCTTCGGCGAAAATCGTCCGTTTCTCGTTGTAAGCGCGCTCCAGCTGAAACGCCATGTAGATCTGCTCATCCCGCAGCTCGAAGCCCGCTTCGGGCAGCCGCTCATAGAAGACGTCGGCGATCCAGTCGCTCGCTTGCTGGATGAACGGCGTTTTCGGGTCAAATTCAAACGGATAATTGTTCACGTCTCGAGAGCCTCCAATCAAACATCAATCATAGCATGACCGCGCAAGAAAAGGCTAACCCGTTTTTGCGGATTAGCCTTGAAACTGGCCCTGGCCTGCTTCAATTTCATTCCAAATACGATTCTAGACAGGAATCGAGACACGAATCAAGAGACGAATCAAGTCACGAATCAGGACATGAATTAGGACACGAATCAGGACACGACGTCGAAGCCTTGGTCCTCGATCGTCGATTTGATCTGAGCGATCGTGATTGTCTTCTCCTCGAAGTCAACCGTCACGCGGTTGGCCGGGAGATCCACTTTCGCGGCTACGCCCTTCTTCTTCAGCGCACCCTCGATGCTGTTCACGCAATGCTGGCACGACATGCCTTTTACTTCAATAACGCTCGTCATCGTCTCATCCATCTCCTTCTATAAATAATCGCAAGCTATATGACTTTCGTCTTAACGCTGCCGGTACCGCTGCAGCCGCAGCGCGCTGAGCACGACCGATACGGAGCTCAGCGCCATCGCCGCCCCCGCTACCCATGGTGCCAGCAGTCCTGCCGCCGCGATCGGAATGCCGACCGCATTGTACGCCAAGGCCCAAAATAAATTCTGCTTGATATTCGCCATCGTCCTGCGGCTCAGGTCCATCGCATCGGCAAGACTGTTCAAGTCGCCGCGCATAAGCGTAATGTCGGCCGCCTCCATCGCGATATCGGTGCCGGTACCCATGGCGATGCCGATATCCGCCGTAGCCAGCGCGGGAGCGTCGTTGATGCCGTCTCCCACCATGGCAACCTTCTTGCCCTGCGCCTGCAGCTTTTTGACCTCTTGAGCCTTGCCCTCGGGAAGCACTTCGGCAAGCACACGGTCGATCCCGGCCTGCTTGGCGACGGCGAGCGCAGTCGCTTCATTATCGCCCGTTACCATCATAACCTCCAAGCCGAGCGTCTTCAATGCGGCGACCGCCGCACGCGATGTCGGCTTGATCGTATCCGCGACGGCAAGGCTTGCCGCATAGCTGCCGTCGACGGCAGCCAGCATGACGGTCTTCGCGCGCTCTTCGAGCTCCGCAAGACGCTCAAGCCGGGCTTCGCTTAGGGCGATCCCGCGCTGCGACAGGTACCGGCGGGTGCCGATGACGATCTCGCGGCCATCGACCACCGCTTCGATGCCGAAGCCCGGCACGGCTGCGAAGCGCTGCAGCCCCGCGGATGGCGCATGTCCCTGTTCCCGCAGTCCGGCGACGATCGCTTCCGCGAGCGGATGCTCGGAACTGCTCTCCGCCGCCATGATCCAGCCTAGAAGCTGCTTGGACTCAAAGCCTGGCTCAAGTTCCAAATCGGTCAGCCGAGGCTTGCCTTCCGTCACCGTGCCCGTCTTATCCAGCACGATGACATCGAGTCCATGGGCACGCTCGAGATGCTCGCCGCCCTTGAACAAGATGCCGAGCTCGGCTGCCCGCCCCGAGCCGGCCATGATGGAGGTCGGCGTTGCCAATCCCAGCGCGCACGGACAGGCGATGACCAGCACCGCGATGGCCGTGCGAAGCGCATCCGTGAATACGCCGGGACTGAATGCGAAGTACCAAAGCAGGAACGTAACGACCGCAAGCCCGATGACGATCGGCACGAAGATGCCCGAGATCGCGTCCGCGATTCGCTGGATCGGCGCCTTGGATCCCTGCGCCTCCTCGACGACGCGGACGATCTGCGCCAGAACGGAGTTCCGTCCGACGCCGACAGCGCGAATCGTCAGCGATCCTTTGCCGTTCATCGTGGCGCCGATGACGCGGTCATCGGCTTCTTTGCTTACCGGCACGCTCTCTCCCGTCAGCATGGACTCGTCTACGTATGAACTGCCGCGGACGACCGTGCCGTCGACGGGGATTTTCTCCCCGGGCTTGACGAGAACGAGATCGCCCGCCACGACGTCCGCGAGCGCCAGCTTCAGCTCTTGGCCGTCGCGGACAACCGTCGCATGCTTGGCCTGCAAGCCCATCAATGCCCCGATTGCCTGCGAGGTGCGTCCTTTGGCCAGCGTCTCCAGCAGCTTGCCAAGCAGCAGGAAGCTAATCAGGAGCGCGCTCGTTTCATAATACAGTTCCAACCTATGCGCGCCGTTCTTGAGCGATGCCACCGTCTCATATAGGCTGTAGAAATAAGCGGCCGACGTCCCCATCGCGACCAGCACGTCCATATTGGCGCTGCGGTTCCGCAGCGCTTTATAAGCGCCGACATAGAATGGGCCGCCGATCCAGAATTGTACCGGCGTAGCCAAGGCCAACTGGAGCCAGGGGTTCATGAGCCACTCCGGGATCGCCAAGAAAGACAAGAAAGGAAAATGCCCCGCCATGGCAGCAAGCAGCGGGAGCGATAGGACGGCTGCAATATAGAAGCGCAAGCGCAGCCTCCGCAGCTCTGTCGACTTGCCTGGTAGAACGGTCTCCGTATGCAGCTCCGCCTGATAGCCGAGCGCCTCGATTCGGTCCACCATGGCCGCGGGATCGGTAACGTCGCCGTCGTATTCCACCCGCGCGGTTTCCATCGTCAAATTAACGGCTGCATTCGCCACGCCATCTATTCGATTAAGCCCTTTCTCGATCCGGGACGAACATGCCGCGCAGGTCATCCCGCTGATGCGAAGGGTCGTGTTTTCCATCGTCATCGTTGTCAAATCCTTTCCCGATCTATATACCTCCATGGGGTATATGTTGTCTCAAAACCACTATAACATACCCCATGGGGGTATTTCAATAGACAAAAAAAAGACCTTGCAATCGCGGACGCTGCCGGCCTTCTCCTTATTTGATCAGCTTGTTCATCGTGACCATTAATTCCTTCACGACCTCATGGTCGCCCTGCTGTATGCGATCGATGACGCAGCTGTTCATATGATGCTCCAACAACAGCTTCCCTACGCTGTTCAATGCCGATTGGGCAGCGGCAATTTGGTTCAGTACGTCGTCGCAATACGTGTCTTTATCAATTAAGCCTTTAACGCCGCGGATCTGTCCTTCGATTCGATTCAGCCTGGAAATCAGTTTGTTCTTCGTCTCCTGGCTGTGCGAACTCGTGCGGTGTACGGCATGACCCTCATCCGCATTGGTTACATCGTGGCAGGTTTGGTCCATCACGTTACCCTCCCTTATTATTACTCACTATATCATACCTAAGGGGGGTATACAATGTGCTGTCATCCTTGATACAGAAACACGGCAGCCAATACGAAAATGCCCAAACCGAATACGTACGGATGAAGCAGCACCGTCCCTGCTTGGGAAGCCTCCGTCTTCTCCGAGGCGCCGGGAGCTGCCGTCTCTTCGTTAATCAGCTGATGCAATACAATATGTATGAACACGAAAATAACGTCTACGAATAAGACCATCATCGCGGCGTGGCGGCCGATCATCACGCCAAGCATCGCTCCCATCATGCCGCCCATAATGCCTGCGAGCATGCCGTCGAGCGCGGCCATCGTACTGACCGGTTTGCCTGCCAAATACCCGCATACGACGCCGAGCAGCACCGCGCCGGCCGTTGGAACCGCAAGATCGCCGGGGAGCATTAAGCCCGCGATCGTACCTGCCGCAAGACTTTGCATCATGCCGATGGTCATCGCGATCATCATGCCTGCCATGCAGCTGATTGCCGCGCGTCTTCGGTAGGCGCAATAGATCGAACGGCCGGACAAGCCCGTCACGGCTGCCAGGCTTGCGAGATAGAACACGTTCATGATTCCGGCTCCCTTCAACCGTTTATCTAGAATCGTATTCGTAAAGCGCTGTCAATATTCATTTCATGAGGAATTTCTAATCGAATTCTCATAGAACCTATGAAAGCCTTATCACGCATGTATTCCAAAGGTTTCAAGTAAATGTTGGAAGAAAAACATGTGGTATAGTTGTCCTAGGTTAAAAGTCCTACCGTCTTGTAAGCGATCGTCAAATCCAATCACCTACACCAAGGGGGAACTTCACATGATGAAAAACAAATTCGGTAAATTAGTATTGAGCGTTACGGTCAGCTTCTCGCTGCTTTTGGGCGGCACGGCAGTACTCCAAGCAAAGCCGGCTCACGCCATTTCTTCTTCGAAAGCATCGAGCGTTATCTCGTCCGCCAAAAAATATTTGGGCACGCCGTACAAATTCGACGCTTCCACGTCGACGACGCGTAACTTCGACTGCTCATCGTTCACGAAGAAAGTATTCGGAATGCACGGCGTTACGCTTCCGCGATCGTCCCAAGCCCAATCTAAAGTCGGCAAGGCCGTAAGCAAGTCCAACCTGCAGCCTGGCGATCTGGTCTTCTTCTACAAGCCCGTTCATCACGTCGGCATCTACATCGGCGGGGGTAAAATCATCCACACGTACGGCGATCCGGGCGTTACGATCGACACGATCAACTCCGGCTGGTGGAAATCGCATTACGCCTTCGCGCGCCGCGTTTCTTAGCCGAATGGCTTATCATTAATAATACCCGCACTTACGCTCATTTAATCAGAAGGAGCGCCGTTCCGATGCGAACGGCGCTCCTTCTTTGCGTTGTCGTTGTATGCGTTCGTGTTGGCGTTTGCGCGACTGTCAGGCCGGCTACTCGCCGCGTCGTTTTTTCCACCGATCCCTGATAATCGCAAGACCAGGGAATCGGACAAAATATCGCGGCCGCTCGACGCCGGCTAACTGCGCGCCGTAGATACCGGCATGGCCGGAGAACATGTAGCTGACCAGACAGACGATTGCCATGTAACCTGCACCATGAAAGCCGAACAGCTCCAAGCCGAGGCAGAAGCAGGCGGCAGGCGCGTTAGCCGCTCCGCTGAAGACGCCGATCAAACCAAGTCCCGCCAGGAAAGGAACGCCAAGCTGCAGCACCGGCGACAAAGCGTTGCCGAGCGTTCCTCCGATGACGAACAAAGGCGTCACTTCGCCTCCCATGTAGCCCGAGCCAAGCGTAATGACCGTGAAGATCGTTTTCCACAGGAACGCGAATGATGACAGCGGCTCGTCAAAAGCTCGCTCAAGCAGCGGAAGGCTAAGTCCCAAGTACTCGCGCGTCCCGACCGCATACACGAGACCAATCACGATGAACCCGCCGATAAAGCTCCTCCAGCCGGCATGTTCGGCAATCGCAGCCATGCCTCGCTTAACGATTAGAATGCCAAGCGTGAACAGCAGGCTCATCAAACCGAACGCCGCCGCTGCCGCCAATACCTTCAACAATACGAACAATGAGAATGCCGGAATGTCTCCCCAGGCATAATGCAGATGATGAATTCCCCATGCGCGCGTTACGAAATCGCCTGCGAAGGCCGCTGCGACGGAAGGCACGAGCATGCGGAGCGCTATCCATCTCCCCATCGTGACGACTTCCAGCGCAAACACGGCGCCAGCCAGCGGCGTGCCGAACACGGAGGCGAACCCTCCGCTGATGCCACACAGGAGCAGCATGCGTCGTTCGGCACCTTCGGAACGAACCAGCCGGCTCAGGAAATCTCCAATGCTTCCGCCCATCTGAACCGCCGTTCCCTCTCGGCCTGCGGAACCGCCGAACAAATGCGTCGCCCACGTGCCCAGCAGCACGAACGGCGCCATAACGGCAGGCACCGGCTCGAACGTGCCGGCCGGCCCGTCGCCGCGGCGAATTTGCTCCACGATCAAATTATTGCCTTTTCCGGCATTCGCGCCGTACTTCTTATACATGAGGCTGACAAGCGCCCCGCTAAGCGGCAGCAGCCATAACAGCCACGGATGGTCCAGCCTCGTATCCGTCAGCCGGTCCAAGCCTGCCAGAAACAATGCCGACGCCGTTCCGGTCAAGCCGCCCATTATCAAGCTGAGCACGGTCCATCGTATGATTTTCCCCATATTCCCCTCATAAGCCAATGCCGGGTTCCCGTTCATCGCTTGCCGTTGTTTTCTCTATGATAGCGGCTTTCCTCGCCATCCGGCAACATTTCTGCGGGTATAGAGTATAAAAGGCATGCAAAAACGTCCATCCTAAACAAAAGGATGGAGGTGAACCAACCATGGCAAAAGACGTACTGTGCGAAGTGAACTCCTGCAAGTATTGGGGAGCGGGCAACAACTGCAACGCGTCCTCGATCTACGTGGTCAGCAACCGAGGCAAGGAAGCGCATAACTCCGAAGAAACGGACTGCAAAACGTTCGAAGCGAAAATTTAACGTATAGCTGCGGGCCGCCTTTTCCTAGAAGGCGGCCCGTTTTATTGCCTCACCACCAGTATAGCCAATGGTGATAATAATTATCAGTGAGAATGAAAGTTTCGAAATTCAGTGCATTTGCGCGGCTGCGACGTCCTGTTCCTGCAGCCGCAGCTGCTGCGTCGCGAACTCGCGGTACATGGCATGACTGCCGAGCAGCTCCTCATGCGTCCCTTTGCCCGTCACGCGGCCCTTCTCCATAAAGACGATCTGATCCGCATCCACGACTGTCGACAGACGATGCGCGATGACAAGCGTCGTTCGTCCCGCCATCAGATTTTTAAGCGCCTCTTGAACAACGACTTCGGATTTGCTGTCCAGACTGGATGTTGCCTCGTCCAGCATCAGAATCTTCGGATCCCGCAGCAGCGCCCTGGCAATCGCGATCCGCTGCCGCTGACCGCCCGAGAGCTTGATGCCGCGTTCTCCGACCTCCGTCTCGTAGCCTTTCGGAAGCTCGCTGATGAAGTGATGCGCATACGCCATTTCCGCAGCGCGCTCCAGCGTTTCCTGACTGACTTCGCTGTCGATGCCGTAGCAGATATTCTCGCGAATGGTGCCGGCGATCAACGGGCTTTCCTGCGAGACGTATCCGATCTGCTTGCGCCAGGAGGACAAGGAGAAATCCTCGATATCGTCGGCGCCTAGCTTGATGGTGCCGCCGGTCGGCTCGTAGTAACGTTCCAATAGCGAGAACAACGTCGTCTTGCCGCCGCCGCTCGGTCCGACGATTGCCGATACCGTGCCTGGCGCCACGTCGAAGGTCAAGTCTTTGAGCACGGGCTCGCTGTCGTTGTAGCCGAAGCTCAGCTGCTCGAAGCGAATCGCTTGATCGGCCGCTTCGGCCGGCTTTCCAAGGTCGTGATTTTCTTCAGGCGAGTCGAGAATGTTGATAATGCGCTCCGTTGCGCCGATCGTTTTCTTGAATTGGGTGAAGAAAGTAGAGATTTGCGACATCGGCATGACGATTTGCATGAGATACAGAATGAACGCTACCAGCTCGCCGGCCGTCAAGGCGCCGGAGGATACCCGCATGCCTCCGTACCCGACGATGACGACAAGCAGCATCATCATGACGAAGAACATCAGCGGCGCGATCAAGGCTTGGATTTTGGCTTCCCGGCGACCGAAGCGGAACAAGCCGTTAATCCCTTTCTCGCCTGCCTTGTATTCCCGCGGCTCGGCATTCATCGATTTCACCAGACGAATCTCGGAGAGCACCTGGGTCAACGTCGAAGTAAAGGAGGCCGTCTCGGCCTGCAGTCCTTTGGATACTTGATACATCTGTCTGCCGAGCGGGACCATGAACAGCGCCGCCACGGGAATGACCGCCAGCATGACGGTCGTCATCTGCCAATCCATGTAGAAGAGAACCACGATGGAGCCGATGACCGAGATCATGCCGGTGAGGAAGCCCGTGAAGTTCTCGGCGATGAGCTGCTTGACGACGCCCGTATCGTTCGTCATGCGGCTGATCGTCTCGCCGGTCCGGTTGTTGTCGTAGTACGACACCGGCAGCTTCAGCAGCTTCTTCCACAGCTGGTCCCGAAGATTAGCCACGAGCCGTTGGCCGGCCATATTCAGCATATACATCGACAATCCGCTGACGACCGCCTGCAGGATGAATATCCCGCCGAACGAAGCGATTTGCTGAACGGACAAGCTACTGATATCGAATCCGTCGACGAGCTTCTTCGTGAACAGCGGGATGACGAGCGAGATCAGCGTGCCGGCAAGGCTCATGACGACCGCGGTGATGATGAGGCTTTTGGACGGCTTCGTCCGTTTGAGCAGCTTCAAGAAAAGCTTCCAGCTGCCTTTCGCCTCGCGTTGTTGTGGTTCATGTTGTTTGGGTTCTTGCTGATTGGGTTCTTTTTGAGTGCGTTCTTGCTGCTTGGGTTCTAGTTGATCTGTTTCTTGTTTATATCGTGAATCATCCATTCGATCCAGTCCTTCCTTCATCCATCCAGGTTAGTTTGATTAGCGCTTGAACCAAGCTTAACAATGGATTTTGAACGGATTATGAACAGAACGGCACGATGTGCTCGAACAGCAGACGCTTCGCGAACATGGCGCTCGGCTTGCCCTCCGGTTCTTTCCGAATCGCCGCGACCAACGAGAGCGACGGAACGACGAAGATGAATTGACCGCCATACCCCTTGGCAAAATAGCAATCCACCGTGCCGTTATGCGCCGCGTCGGACACCCACCAATGGTAGCCGTACGTGCCGAAGATCGGCGGATCGTAATGCTGCAGCCCTTTATGATGCGTCGTCGTCGACGCTTGCACCCACGCTTGGCTGATGACGCGATTGCCCTCCCACTCGCCGCCTTGCAAATACAGCTGGCCGAATTTGGCCATATCGCCCACCGTTAAGTGCAGGCCCGTGCCGCCTTCGTGAATCCCTTGCGAGCTGTTCCATCTCGGCTTCTTGAAGTTCAGCTTGCGAAACAGCGTCTCCTGCGCAAATTCATACGCGGAACCGCCCGTCGCCTGAGCGAGAATCGCCGACAACAGATGCGAGCCCCCTGAATTGTAAGCGAAAGCTCCCCCGGGTTCATGCGCCATCGGCTGCGACAAAATATACGCGATCCAATCGTCGGAACGCCTCATCTGCCAGTACGGCTTATCGAAATCCGGCCAGTCCAGGCCGGAGGTCATCGTCAGCAGATGCCGGAGCGTTATCCGGCCATAGCGTTCGTCCGCCGCTTCGGCAAGCGCCGGAAAATACGTGGAGACGGGCTCCTCGATACCGGTCAAATCCCCTCGGTCGATCGCAATTCCGATCAGCGCCGACACGAAGCTTTTCGTGGCCGAATAGACCGCGCCAAGCCGGTCCGCTCCCTTCTCATGCCAGATCCATAACGGTTCGCCGTCCCGCAGGACGACGACGTCTTTGATGCTCCACTCCCGCAGCCTGCCCAGAAGCTCCGCCGTAACGAATGACGGCTGTCGCGACACTGTATATGTACTCATAGCTGCCCACCTTTTTCTTCGCATGAATTATGCCTTTATGTTCCAGTGCGGATGTGTACAATAGAGAGGGGCGCATCCGTCGGCATCCTGCCGCGGCAACGCATTCCCTGCACTTCTAACTAGGAGGTTCTACCTGAAATGGCCTTTATCCAATGCGACTTCTTCTCCGATGTTCTCGGCATCTCCAGCTCGATGTACGTTATTTTACCGCAAAACGCGCAATCGCAAATCGGCATGTCGTCGAAGGCGGAGCAAACGAAGCATAAGACGCTGTTCCTGCTACACGGCTTGTCCGACGATCATACCATTTGGCTTCGCCGCACGTCCATCGAACGGTACGTCGCCCCGCTCGGCCTGGCTGTCGTCATGCCTGCCGCGAACCGCAGCTTCTATTCGAACATGGTCAGCGGCGCCGATTACTGGACGTTCATCAGCGAAGAGCTGCCCGCGCTGGCCCGCTCCTTCTTCCCGCTGTCGGACCGCCGCGAGGATAACTTCGTCGCCGGCCTGTCCATGGGCGGCTATGGCGCATTCAAGCTTGCGCTGAACAAACCGGAGCAATACGCTGCCGCAGCCAGCCTGTCCGGCGCGCTCGACATTTCCACCATCGAAGAGCGGATGCCGGCAGACTACAAGCTGATTTACGGCGATACGGAATTGGCCAAGCAGCTGCCGAACAATCTGTTCTTGGCCGCGCAAGCGTTGAAGGATTCAGGCAAGCCGATCCCAAGCTTATTTCAAGTTTGCGGCACGGAGGACTTCTTGTATGCGGATAACGTCAACTTCCGCAAGCACGCCGAAGAACTGGGACTTCCGCTTACGTATAAGGAAGGACCTGGAGACCACAACTGGGAGTACTGGGACGAGCATATTCAGCAGGTGCTGAAATGGCTGCCGCTCGGCAAATAAACGTCAACATGAACGGCAGTCAGCTTTTGTGCAGCGCTAAGCACGCAAAGCCGCGGCAGCAGGCATCAGCCTTGCTCCGCGGCTTTGCGTCGTTGGATGCGGTCTCGAATGCATACGTCGGGCATCAGCCATGCAGCAAGATCGGCGAAATCGCGATACCCGAAGGAAAGCTTCCCGTAGGCAAAATCGCGATCGGCAATTGACTGGCCACTTCGATAGCGGCTACATAGCCGAACGTCAGAATGGTCACGTAAATTTTCAATCCGTCCGCGGTGATGGCGATATCGCTCGCATTGCTTCCTTTCGGCAGCTCGATCTTGGTCAATATTTCGTTGCGGGTGACGTTGATTGCCGTGATTTCGTCCGAGCCGCGGCAAACCACGTACGCAAGCGCTCCGTCCGGCGTTACGATGACTTGCTGCGGCTCGCTCCCGGCATCCAGCTGAATCGTTGCGGCCAAGTGGTGCTTCGAGGTCTGCATGCAATAGAGGCGGTCATGACGAACGTCGGTAATATAAGCGAACGCGCCATCTGGCGTAATTGCGACCGCGGATGGGTGTGCGTCAATCGGCAGTTTGACGGTCGCTTCGATGGCTAACGTTTCCGTGTCGATGATGGCAATGGCCCCATGGTTGATCAGACCGCAATAAGCCTTCTTGCCGTCCGGCGAGATCACGATCGAAGCAGGGTCGCTTCCCTTCGGAAGCGGCAGGAGCTTGATGAGCGACCTGGCATCCGTGTCGAACACGGCGACGTAATCCTGGATCATCGTCGTCACGAAAGCTTTGGCACCGAAGGGCGATATGGCCAGCGCAAACGGAACCGCCCCTTCCGGGAAGGTCAGCTCGCCAACCGTCTCGTGCGTGAGCGTATCGATGATTTTGACCGTCTTATCCCCTTGGCAGGTCACGTACACCTCTCTGCCGTCCGGCGTAAAATCCAGCATTCGCGGGCTGCATCCGGCCGGCAGCTTGATCGTGGCGACTCTAGCATTCGTGTCGGTCTGAATGACCGTGAGAGAATGGTGGGTGTGGTTGGCGACATAGGCATGCAGCAGATCGTCCGCGTTCGACGACTGCGGCTCCAGGACGCGCTGATCGATCACGAAGCCCGAAGCGTCCAGCTCCGCAAGCGACGCCGATACTTCTCCGGCCGACATGCCGCTGACCGTCACGCGAATCCCGTAAATCGCGGGCAATAGGACACCGCGCGTAACCGAATATTGACTCTTCGCACGTCCGGCGGCACCTAGAAGAACATTCGCGAGCGTTTCCGTTCGCACGGAACCGTACCCTGTCTCTATGCCTGCTTTGGCCTCCTCATCTCCTTCGCCGTTGGTTACCGAATACAGCTGAACGACCGCCCTCGCCTGCTGCCTGCCCCGATTCAATAGACTGATACTCAAGCTGGCCGCACGCCGCTTCTCCCGATTAAACAGCAAGCCCGTGTCCAATACCGGCAAAGGTGGACGCCTCCTCTACTCTTCCATTCCTCTATTCTATGATTGGCCGGCGCGAATGGAGCGGGCATTCCTCCCGGGAGCGAATAGTAGATTGCAAAGGCAGCTTATAGACCGGATGGCGATAAAAGGATCTAACAGAAAAAAGACATTCCTGAGCGTACCCGGGAATGTCTTTTCATGTCCTCAGCCTTGCGGGCCGTCTGCCAGGAGCGTGCGGATTTCGTCCAGCCGGGCAATCATCGTTCTCAGCTCGATGGCGAGGAAATCCTCGTCGGCTTTGCGGAATGCCTCGCGCAGCCGTTCCAGCTGGCCGATGGCGTCCGGAAGCAGCCGGAAGGCGTCTTCCGCATGCTGATAATAGGCGTGTACGTGCGTTGAAGGCGTGTCGCTCACGGGTGTCTTCTCCTCCTTGGCTTGATGCTCAGACTTCACTCTAGCATTTCAAGCCGAAGCGTGTAAAGCGGCACCTTTGCTGCTACTGTCCTTGCTGCACTCGCTGCTCTTGCTGCGCCTCTATCAGCACTTCCCCCTGCACTCCCGTCCTAGCTCCCTCGGTACGTACTGTACCCGAACGGCGCCACGAGAAGCGGCACGTGATAATGAACGCTCGGATCGTTGACGGTAAACCGGATCGGGACCCAATCGAGAAAAGCACGATCGCCGAAATACCCGCCTACGTCGAACAAGAGTTCATACACGCCGGCGTGCAATTCTTCATCGGCAAGCAGCGGCCGATCCACGCGTCCGTCTTCGTTCGTCGTCACTTCGGTGACCAGGATCGGTTCTTTGCCGGACGCGGAATGGACCAGCAGCCGAATTCGCAGCCCCGCTGCAGGAACGCCCCGTGACGTATCGAGCACATGCGTCGTCAGCCTGCCGCCTCCGCTCATGGCTTAGCGACTTCCTTGGCCTCCGCCTGCACCGGATAAAGTCCGTCGGCGTCAAAGCGGAACTGCGGATCCGACAAATCTTCGCGCGTCATGGTGAAGCCCTGGAAGCCGAACGGCGGACGCGGCTCCGTATATACGCCGGCCGAAGTATCCGGGTCCTTGTCCACGATCGTTTCCCATGTCCGGTTGTTGGATTCGAAACGCACTTCGGACAGCTGCGGGAAGCGGTCCAGCATATGCAGCCCGATGCGGGTAATCAGATATTGAATGGACGGCGACGAATAAGCATGGAACGCCTGCTGGGCAAGATCGCGGACGTGCTCCGCCGGGACGTAGCCGCCCCGCTCGCCGTACCGCGCATCCGCGAGATCCCGATAACGCCAATGGATGTTGAGGAAAATATATAAGGGCCGGTCGTAGCTTTCGGGCAGCGTCGTATATTCGTCCCGCACGAAGCCGTAGAAGGAGCTTCCGCTGACTTTGATCAGCTGCAGATCGGACAGCCCGCTCCAATGGTCCGCGACGTCGGCGCCATCCTCCGCGCGTCGCAGCGTCATAGCCGCGAAAGCATGATCATTATGAGAACGGCGATAGACGAGTTCGCTCTCCTGCAGACCGCCGTCACCCCGGACGAGCAGCGCTTGGAACGGAAGCCGGTCGCCGCGGATTTCGATAGCCGAGATATGGGCGTATTTCTCGAAGAACGCCTCGCCGATAAAGGCCAGGAATCCTTCCGTCGTGCTGCCATCGTAATCCGCCGCGCGGCGCAAAATGAAATTCTTCATCGAGTCCGTCGCGACGACGCGGCTGTTGTCGCCTTCGCTGAACGAGGTCATCAGCTGCTCGCTGCTGACGGCGAACGTAATATTGTGCGCGAAAATGACGTTACCGTCTCCCGTGAAAGCGGACTCGGGAATCGGCTTTACTTCAAGCGGAGTCGCATAAGTACGATAAGTCAGCACGTCGCCTTTGCCGTAGTATAGTGTACGGCCGTTGTTTAATTGCAGCATGTCGTCATCCCCTTCGTCGTCGTTACTCTTCAATGCGGCCGTGCAGCCGCAGCTCGGCAATGCGCTGCACTTCCAACAGCGCCTGCCTGCGTTCCTGCTGCTTCGTATGATTCAGGCGTTCAGCCATCGCGGCCAAAATATCCGCTTTCGTCTTCCCGCGGACGGCGATAATGAACGGAAAACCGTGCTTCTCTACATAGGCGGCGTTCAACTCGGCGAACCGTTCGAATTCATACGGCGTCAACCTGTCCAGACCGGCAGACTGCTGTTCCTCTATCGAATCCGCAGTCATGCTGACGCGCGAGGCCAAATCCGGGTGGGCGCGAAGGAGACCGAGGATCCGTTCTTCCGGCGCTTCTTGCACCGCCTGCATCATGGCTTCGAGAAGCTCGTTGACGGAATGGAAGGGACGGCGCTTCCATGCGTTCTCCGCCACCCAGGGCGAATGCTCGAATACGGAACCGAGCTGATGGACGAATATCTCGCGGCCGAGCGTGTTCAACTGCCATAATTGAATGTTCATCGCCAGTACCCCTCGTGAACGGACGCGGCTTCCTGTTCAAGCTCCGAGAACGGACCGATGACTTCGATCGGCTTGCGCCCGCGGTCGAAGACGTCCCTGCAGGGCAGCTGAAGCGTCAAGTTGCGGCCATCGTCGCCGGTCATCGAGGAGAGCCGTTCCTCCGCCATCGCGTAGACGACCGTGCCGACGTTGCCCCAATAAATCGCCCCGGCGCACATCGCGCAAGGTTCCGTCGAGGTGTACATCGTGAAGGTCCACAGCTCTTCTTTCGCGAAGCGCTTGGACGCTGCCGCCATCAATGCGGCTTCGGCGTGACCGGTGCAGTCGCGCTCCGTCACCTCGATGTTGCCCTGCTCCAGCACGACGCTGCCGCCGGCATCGACGAGAATGGCGCCGAACGGCGTGTTTCCCGATGCTCTGGCCTGTCTCGATACCTCGATGCTTCTGCGTAAATAATCGATATGCCGTTCACGTTGATTCACGGTCGTTCCCTCCTTTGGTCAATGGCGCGCTTGACGGCGCGGACGATGCCGCCGTAGCCCGTGCACCGGCAAAGATTGCCGGAAAGCGCCTCTTCGATCTCGTCTTCACTCGGATTCGGGATGTCTTCCAGCAGCGCGGTCACGGAAATAATCATGCCCGGCGTGCAATAGCCGCATTGATAGCCGCCTTCGTCCAGAAAAGCTTGCTGCACGGGGTGCAGCGATTCGGGCTGCGCCAGCCCCTCGATCGTCGTGATCGTCTTGCCGCTGCATTGATACGCCATCGTCAGGCAGGCATTGACCGGTTTGCCGTCGATCAGTACCATGCAGGCACCGCAGCGGCCTATTTCGCACGATCGCTTCGTGCCGGTCAGCTCCAAATCCTCGCGGATGATCGCCAGAAGCCGTTTATCGGCCGGCTGCCGAAGCTGAACGTCTTCGCCGTTTACCGTGCAGTGAAAGACGGATGAGGGCGTAGGCTGCAAGTCGGATTGCTTCTTCATCGTCCTTCCTCCCTTCTAGGTAAACGCAGGGCGCTCGGCAAGCCGCTGCGGATCGATCGGCAGCCGGTTCAGCCGTTTGCCCGTCGCATCGTGAATGGCAGCCAAGATAGCGGGAGCAAGGCCGACGGAACCGATCTCGCCGATGCCGCGCGGTCCGTAATTGTCGCCCTCGGGCAGTTCTTCGATCGGTTCGACGGCCATCTCGCCTGCCGCATCGACGATCGTCGGGATCAAATACGTGTCCAGATTAGCCGTCACGTACTGCCCATCCTGCATGAGCGCTTCCTCCGTCAACGCGTACCCGAGCGCCATGATGCTGCCGCCCTCGATCTGGCCAAGATACCCTTGCGGGTTAACGACCGGACCGGCGGCTACGGTATGATATTGCTCCAGCACCCGAACGCGCCCGGTTAACGTATTGACCTCGGCTTTGACGGCTACGGCGGCGAATGTATATAAGTAGTGCGCGCCGGTTCTCGGGAAAGGCGAGGCTGGAAAAGCGAACGACGTCTCGGCAGCGATCGGCCGCGGAGAGCGGCTGGCGAGCTGCTCGTACGTAAGCAGCAGCCGCTCCTGCGCATCGCCGCGCGCAGCGTCGCTGGCGATATTGCCGCCGGCTGCATGGTCAGCGGCTGCAGCGACGAGGTCGACATGATTGCCGGCAGCTTGCCTGCCCGCGCGGCCGTGCCCCACGCGAGTTGCATGGCTGCTCCAAATGCCGCCGCGGCCGAGACGCAGCCGTTCCTCCGGCAGTCCCAGCAAGACGCCGGCTGTCGCAAGCAGTTCCTTCTGAAATCCCGGACGCAGATGCTGCAGCGATTTCCACATCATCGTCGTCGCTCTGGAAGCAGTCGTCGAACCGCTGTTAGGCACGACGTCCGTGTCGCCGATGACGAGGCGCAGATCGTCAGGGGCAAATCCGAACTGCTCGATCAGCATTAATTCCAGCGATGCGAGCAGCCCTTGACCGCATTCCTCGTAGCCGAACTGAGCTTCGATTTTACCGTCCGGGGACAATTTGAGCCGCCCCCCGCCCGGGTCGGGGATGCCCACGCCGAGCCCGGCTCCATGCATGATGAACGCGGCGCCGATGCCGGTTTTGAGCCATGGCGCCTGCGAATTGTTCATGATCTCGGAGGTTTGCCCCCTCTCTTTCACCGCATGCTTAAGTACGCGTTCGCTCCATAGCGGCGAAGCCGCCAACGCATCCCATACCTGCTTGGCGCCGTTCGTCGGCGCGATCGGCTGCCCGAACGGTCCGGGCGCATCAGGCTCCCTCATATTGCGAAGCCGGAAGTCCCACGGGTCCATGCCGCACGCATCAGCCAGCCGGTCCATCTGTCCCTCCAGCGCGAAGATCGCCTGGTTGCCTCCGAATCCGCGAAACTCTCCGGACATGCCGTTGTTCGTGTAGACCGACACGCTGTCCACCTCGACGCTTCCATAGCGGTAGGGACCGATTACATGCTCCGTTGCGAAGTTCAGCACTTCAGCGCCGAGTGTCGCGTACGGCCCTGTATCTGCCGTAATCCGCACCTGATGCGCGAGAATGGCGCCGCTCTCGTCGATGCCCGTTTTCATGCGGATCACCATGGGATGACGCTTCAAGCCGGCCCTTACCGATTCTTTCCGGGAATTGTGGATTTTGACCGGACGATTCGTTGTCAGCGCGAGCAGCGCGCCGTACGGCTGAACGTTGAGCTCATCCTTGCCGCCGAAGGAACCGCCGATCGGACTCGACAGAATGCGGATCCGCTCCTCCGGCATCGCCGTAATCCGCGAGAGCTGCAGCCGATCCATGAAACCATGCTGCGTCGGCGAATGTACGGTCAACCGGCCGTCCTTCTCCGGCACGAACAAGCCGCCTTCCGTTTCCATGTAGGTGTGCATCTGCCGCGGTGAATCGTAGGTCTCTTCAATAATGTACGTACACGAAGCGAACGCTTCGTCCACATCCCCGCGTTGATAATCGGTCCGATGCAATATATTTCCATCCCCGTGCAGACGCGGCGCACCGTCG
The DNA here is from genome assembly GCF_056269105.1 of Paenibacillus sp. J31P316. Lineage (NCBI taxonomy): Bacteria > Bacillati > Bacillota > Bacilli > Caryophanales > Paenibacillaceae > Paenibacillus > Paenibacillus sp. J31P316. The sequence continues at coordinate 363,974 of NZ_JBWDNI010000001.1, forward strand.
GCAAGCGCGGCTGCAGGGCTATCCACGATCGGGAGCAGCCGGTACTCCACTTCAATCAGACTCAGCGCCTGTTCAGCGATCGCATCCGTATCGGCAGCGACCGCCGCGACGGCGTCTCCGACATATCGAACCCGATCGACGCATAACACAGGCTGATCCTGAACCGCGATACCGTATCCGTTCAAGCCGGGAACGTCCCGATAAGTCAGCACGGCATGCACGCCGGGCAGCGCCCGCGCCTTATCGGCATGAATGGCGAGAATTGCCGCGTGGGGATGCGGACTCCGAAGCACCCGGCCGATGAGCATGTCGGATGCGGTCCTGTCAGTGAGATAGGCAAGCGCGCCTGTTACTTTGCCGGGGCCGTCCGGTCTGGCGCGCCAGCGTTCTCCGCTGGATTGGCGGTTTAACAGCATGTTCATCCCTCCTTCGCTGGTTGTCGTCTGTCATCCCGCTGCTTGCAGCGCTTTAAGCCGATACCGCCTCGCGGTAAGTCTGCCATAAGCCGGCGGACATGACGGCCGCCGTCGTTTGCTTACGGTATTCGTAGGAGACGAAAGCATCCTGCCTTGGCTGCACTTCTTGCAAAATCACCTCATAAAGCCGCTCCATCAGCTGCGGGCTCATCATCCGGCCTTGCAGCAAAGCCTCCGATTCCGTAAGCCGTTGGGGAATCATCAATCCGCCGCCAGCCGCTAGACGGATTGATTGGATTACGCCGTCCTGCGATAGAACGGCACGGTACGCCGCGGTGACGACCGAAGGGGTGAATGCCTCCCGCCGGCCGATTTTGTGATAGCCTTCGATGACGCGTTCCGCGCCTCCTTCGAACTCGGATGCATCTCCTAATACCAGCTTGACCTGAAGCAGCAAGCCGGTTGACGGTCTCATACCGCCGCGAATGCCGTCCAGCCAATCGGCTGCAGATTCCGCAGACGGGCGGAGACCGTCATGCCAGTTCAGTTCAGCGTCGCAGACGAGCAGCGCAGGCAGCAGGTCGCCTGTCTTGCAGGCAATGTTGCCCCCAAGCGTTCCTAAATTTCGAATGGACGGAGCGGCAATGTTCTTGGCCGCCTCGCGCAGCAAGGGGATCGATCTGCCGATTAGCGGATCCCTGCGAATGACGGACAGCGGCGTCATCGCGCCAATCGTTAATTCCTTGGCTTGGACGGCGATCCCCCTCATCGCCGGGATGCTGGAGACGTCGATCAGATGACCGGGTCTATGCGCGCCGTTCTCCCATTGCGCCGAAAGCCAGGTGCCACCGGAAATAAATGCGCCTTCCGCACCGAATGTTTCTTTCAGCCGGATGGCTTCCGCCGCATCTTGCGGGTGCCAGATGACGCTCATTGGCCTTCTCCTTCCCATTGGCTAGAGTTTTTTGTCAGCTTATATCACACGTTCGTTACGCTCCATACGCGCATTACTTACAAAACGTCAATCTTGCATAAAACGTCAATCTTGCGCAAAACGCCAATCTCATACATCGATTCCACATTCGCTCACTTCGCTCGCGCTTGTACTTGCGACCAGATCAGCCGCGCTTTATCGAGCTGTTCCTTCGTATCCACATCGACGAACGACCATTCCGACGCATAGCGAACGACCTTTCCCCGATAATCCGGCGACTGCAGAATGCCCCGGGCTCCCGCATCTCCTTCGAGCTGACACAGCTGCGAAAACAACGATTTGCTGAAAATAACCGGAGGCGCCGAAATCTTGCCGTTCCCGCTGGCCACGAAATCGACCGTCGGATCTTCCTTGTAGACCGCTATCAACCGCTGCAGCTGCATGACGGATATAAAAGGCTGATCCGCCAGCGTGATAAGCACGGCGTCTAGCTCTTCCGGCAAGAGCGCCTCTACGCCTGCACGGATCGAACGCGACATCCCCTCCTGCGCGTCCTTGCAGGGGGTAATACGGAATTTCGGCAGACTGCCGAAGCTCCCTGCTTTGTCATAGAGCCAGAGCAGCGGATCTCCGGGACGAACCACGACTACGATCGGCTGGAAGCCGCAGCTGCGAAGCGCAAGAAGTCCGCGGCTGCCGACCGTAATGCCCGGAGCAAGCTCGAGCGGAAGCTTCGCCTCACCCATTCGCCGGCTGAAGCCAGCCGCCAAATATATCGCTCCGATTCTCATAAGATACCGCCCTCCTCTCCCCTTCGCTCACCCTAGTGCTGCGAACCGCAATCAGCTGCGCCGCAATGCTGATGGCAATTTCCCGCGGCCCGTCCGCGCCGATCGGCAGTCCCACTGGCGCATGGACGTTCGGCGATCGCTCGAGCCCATCGAACAGCTGCTCGATCCGAGCCCGTGAGCCAAGCACCCCGATATAACGCAGACCGAGCGGAAGCGCCAGCTCGAGCAGCTCGCGTTCACGATGCAGCTGATGGCTGCAGAGCAGCAAATAATCACCGCTGTGCATCTGCAGCGTCGACGCGATAAAAGCCGGCGTTCCGATTACGCATTCGCCTTCTCCGCGCCCTTCCCGCCAATCGGCCGTAATGACTCGGAAGCCAATGCCCGCAGCCAATCCGGCAACCGCTCTGGCGTCCTGGCCATCGCCGAACAAGATCAATCTTGGCTTAGGCATGATCCGCACGGCCAGATAACCGCTATGCGGTGCAGAACCTGCAGCCATCCGCTTGGATGCGTCTTCTGTCAACGCCGACCGAACGCTTCCCGGCGTTCCGATTTCTTCATCTGAATGACAAGGAACCTCCGCAAGCAAGACATCGTCACCGCAGGTCAACGTGTAGGCAATCGATTCCTCATCCCATTCCCGAATCAGCAGTGCTTCCAGGCCTTGTTCCAGGCAGTCCTGCGTTAAGCGGAGCAGATGCAGCAGTTCGCCGGCTACGGGTTCCAGCAGAATCGTGACTTCTCCGCCGCAGCCCATCGCCTCGCCCCATATGGCATCTTCCTGCGGTCTCATGTTATAGGTGATGCATTCATGTTTGCCTGTCGCCGAGATCGCTTCGGTTCTCGCCTGAAGATCCTCTTCCAGGCAGCCCCCGCTGATGCTTCCAACTCGTCTGCCGCAGGGCAGAAACAGCATCGCTGCGCCTTCCTTCCGATAGGCGTGACCTCTGACATGTACAACGGTCGCCAGTACCGGTGTGCTGCCCTCTGGATGATCGAGGACAACGTTCAACAAGGATGCCATATCCATCGCGCTCTCCTCCTCGGTAATCGACGGCCCGAATGCGGCACGGCTTGCGGCCGCGCATGATTTCCGACTCTCATAGGCTATGTTATGTTATATTATATTACATGAAAACTCGTTAGTGAATGCTTATGTTATGTTTGCGTCAGGTTCATCGATTTGAAGACAAAAAAATCCTCCTTGCCATAGCCCCGATCAGGGCGGCAAGAAGGATGATTTCGTTCCTTATTTCAATTACTGCATGTAATTTTGCGTCGTTGACTGGCCGCTTCCCGCAGTCGGCAAGGAGCCCTGTACTTGAGCCATCGCTTGATGGATCTTTTGCTGAACAAGCTGGATTTGACGCCTTTGGGCATCCATCTGCATCTGAATTTGGTTTTCCGCCAACTTCAGTTCGCTCTCCACGCTGTAGAGCGCTTGGGCGATAGATTGCAAATGCTGCGACTTCGGGTCCAGTCCTGCGCTCTTGAGCGCTTCCTTTGCCTTCAGCTGCTCTTGCTCCTGCCTGATCTTCACCTGCTCCTGAAACTGCTCGTACGATAGCTGCTGACTGTTGATCGATTGTCCCGACAGATCGTTATTCATGGACGTGCCTCCTCGGTATGCATCGGTTTCTGCCGATTTAGCTTGCCCCGTCCATGGATAATTATGTATGCCGGTCCGCGGACAGTCAGGACTTGGTCTGTCCGAGCTGCGCCGCCAATGCTTGTACCTGCTCGTCGCTCAGCTTTCCTCCGGCGTAGCGGACTTGCTGGTACTGCTGCAGGAGCGCTTCGGAGGCGGCTGCCGGAACGGTCTCCAACCCTTTCGCGTTCAGCTCGCCTTGAATTTCGCGAGGCGTCAGATGCGCCTGATGCGGGAAGCCTTTTTTGACGGCATTGCCCACCCAGCGCCGATATAAGTAACGAATGCGCGATTCATTATCCGTCAGGTCCTTCCATTTGACCCGGTCTTCCTTGTTTCTTCCGAAACGCTGCCGGAATGACCGCTCCGTCCTCTTGATCCGCTCGACCTCATCGACGTAGCCGCGAGCCGTTACCGCATGATCCCGTTGGAACAATCCTGCAAACTTTCGGCGAAGGTCGTTCAGCCAGCCAGGCAGACGGTTCAGACGCCGGGCGATCACGTAAAGAAACACGAGGGCGAATAAAGCGACGATGCCGTACATGATGTAATCCGCCCAAGCCGGCAGCTTCTTGGATTCGTCCGCCGGCGGGAGCATCGAAGTCGGGGGCGTCATGTCCTGCACCGGAGGCGGTTCTTGCTGTTGGTCGCCGTTACCGCTGAACAGGCCGGTCAGCCAATCCGCAAACGCATGCCACGCCTGGCTGATCAAATGCTGCTGCTGGAAGGCCAGCGAGATCAGCACGGCAACGCCGATGGCGATGCCGACGAAGATGCGATTATTGCGCCGGACGGAAGGCTCGACCGTCGGGCTCGCCGCGCCGGAGAGCGTCTCGCGTCCGACCATGTTCCGGTTCGTCAGGAACAGCGAGATGAACAGCGCCGCCATCCCCGCAAGGAGATAGAGCGCGCGGTACCCATCGAATGTATCCCGGACGACATCCACGAGCGAGCCGACGAAATAAAGAAAGACGCCGACGATAAAGTCCTGCGAAGCCAGCCGCGCCCCGAGCGGCATTCCCGGAAGTCTGCTGCCCCGATACGCGAAGAATACGGCAAGCACCATGAAGACGATGCTTCCTGCCGTAACGCCCAGAAGAGGGATGCCGCAAGCCGCTGCTACGAGAAGGCCCAGCAGTAATTTCGGAAAAGGATGCACGAACTTGAACAACGCATTAAGGCCATAACCGATCCAATAGACGGCAAGAAGCAGCAAGCAGACGAGCGCGAGTTCCATCGCGCCAGGCGGCTTAAGGACGTAAGCGCCGAGCACGATCGGGAAGAAAAGCATAAGCTCCAGCAGGGAGCCCAAGATCAGACTGCCGCCATAGCGCCTTAACAGCGTACTCATACCGCCTCCGCCTCCTCTGCCGCGATCGGAAGCCAGTCGACGGCGTGGCCGTCCTTCCTCAGCTTCGCCATCATGTTCTCGATGCGTTCGCTCATGAACGCGGAAATAATGACGATGTCGCTCCGTTCGCCCCACTCCGGCGCAAGCTGTTCCAGCATCGCATCGAACGGAAGCGTGCGGGCAATGACGAGCTTCGACAGCTGGCCGAACAAATAATTCAGATGCTCGTGCCCGCCTCCCCGCTCAGTCGTCATGATGCTGCCCGGGTTGTCCAGTTCATGCCCGTTACAAGCGAAAGCGGTTTCAAGTCCCTGTTCGGTCGCCATTTGCAAAATGCCCGCGGCAAGCCGGATGCCGTGCTCGATGACGGCCGTATCGTTGACGGCCTGCCACATGCCGGCGTGATCCTCGACGTTCAAAAGGACGATCAGGCGAAAATCCGCCGTGTAGTCGCGACGGTGAACCTGCAGTCCCCCGGTGCGCGCCGTAGCGCTCCAGTTAATCATTTTGAGCGGATCGCCCGGACGGTATTCGCGAACGCCGCTGATGGCGAACGGATCCTCCACGATCCATCTCCGAACGGCAATATCCCCTTGCCAGCTCCTGGACGGCAGCTGGATCAAGTCGCGGTCCGCCGGGAGCGGATATACGAGCAGCTCGACCTGCAGCGGCACGGATTTCCAGGTGCTGAATAAACCGAACAGATCGCCGAACGTAAGCGAAGCGCTCGAGATCCGATAACAGCCCCGCTGCGCGGCCGAGACGGCATGTCGCCGCGTCAGCTGCTTATTGCCCATCAAGCTGAACAAGCTGCGATGATTTTGAAAATATTCCCCGTTGCTGACGGCGAAGTTGGCATCGCTTTGGAACCGGAGTCCCGCATGAAGCTGCGATTCCACCCGGAGCCAAGGTACGGGAAGCAGCTTGTCGTTCACAAGCTTCTCCACCATCTCGACGTCGTCCCCCTCGAAGCAGGTGCTTACGCTGAACGAACGGGTATAGCCGACCTTGCGCATGCCGAAATACCGAAACAGATAACGCTGCAATACGATGACGATCACGGCGCTAATGATATACCAATGTATGCCCATGTGTGGCCTCCCCTCTGCATTGGCGCCGGCTAAGCGCGGCTGATGAGCGGCGCGTCGGCAGGCACCGGAATGGCCGCCAAAATGCTCTGAACGACATGCTCCGCCGCATCCGCCCGCATCCGCTGCACGCTGCGCAGCGAGATTCTGTGCGCAAGCACAGGCACTGCCATCGCCTTGACGTCGTCGGGAAGCACATGGCTTCTGCCTTGGATCGCCGCTCTAGCCTGGCAGGCGCGCAGGAACGCCTGGCTGCTTCGCGGACTGGCGCCAAGCGCGGCGTCGGGATGCTTGCGCGTCGCTTCCACGATCGCGAGCATATAGGAGAGCAGTTCTTCGCTGACTTCTACGCTCGTATACTGCGACTTCGCTTCTTCGATTTGAGCGGTATCGACGACGGGCACCAGCTGTTCGAGCGGACTGTTCGCCATGAAGCGTTTCATGATCGCGATGCCTTCCTCCGTCGACGGATAGCCCATCTTCAGCTTGAATAGAAACCGGTCGAGCTGCGCTTCCGGCAGCGGGAACGTCCCCTGCTGCTCGACCGGATTTTGCGTCGCGATAACGAGAAAAGGCCGTCCCAGTTCATGCGTCGTGCCGTCGATGCTCACCTGACGTTCTTCCATGCATTCCAGCAGACTGGACTGCGTCCGCGGCGTAGCCCGGTTGATTTCGTCAGCCAGTACGATATTGGCGAACAGAGGGCCGGGGCGGAACTCGAATTCACCCAGCTTCTGATTATAGAAATGGATGCCCGTCAAGTCCGACGGCAAGAGGTCAGGCGTGAATTGAATCCGTTTGAATGCGCCGCTGATCGATTTCGCGACCGCTTTGGCCAGCAGCGTCTTCCCCGTGCCAGGCACGTCTTCGAGCAGGACATGACCCGAGGTCAAAATCGCGATGATCAATTGATCTACAATGTCTTCCTTGCCGACGATGACTTTGCTTACGTTTGCGCGTATGATGCTCGCGGTTTGCGCAATATTCCCCACATTCATCTTGCTGAGCTCCTCTCGTTTTCCAGCGAATGGCAGTGCTTACTCTAGTAGTATACCTGCATTTCTCTCGATGGGCTACCTATTGAGAGCGTTATCGCACCGGGGTAATTGCTTCCATGCCCCGCATGTAAGGCCGCAGCGCCGGCGGAATGTAGACCGTACCGTCCTCCCGCTGATGGTTCTCGAGGAGCGGTATAAGGAGGCGCGGCGTCGCTGCCATGGTATTGTTCAGCGTATACGCATGCTTGAGCTTGCCCGTCTCGTCCCGATACCGGATATTCGAGCGTCTGGCTTGAAAATCGAGCAGCAGCGAAGCCGAATGCGTCTCCCCATAGTTTCCGCGGCTCGGCATCCACGTCTCGATATCGTATTGCTTGAAATTCTTCTGCGACAGATCGCCGGTACAGACGGCAACGACGCGGTAGGGCAGCTCGAGCAGCTGCAGTAGTTCCTCACTGTTGGCCGTCAGCTCTTCCAGCATAGCCAGCGCTTCCGGCATATTCGCCTGGCAAATGACGACCTGTTCGACCTTCGCAAACTGATGCACGCGGTAGAGTCCTTGCACGTCCCTCCCCGCCGAGCCGACCTCGCTCCGATAACAAGCGCTGATCGCGCCGAGCAGCTTCGGCGCTTGGAGATCGACGATCTCCCCGCCATAATACGAGACCAGCGGTACCTCCGAGGTACCGGCCAGCCACTTGTCTTCGCCTTGGATGGCATAGCTTTGGTCGCGGTTGCCTGGGAAGAAGCCCGTCGATATCATCGTCTCCTCCTTGACCATGACCGGCACATCTAATACGTCGAAGCCTTTGCTGATCAACAGGTCCAGCGCCAGCTGCTGTACGGCGCGATGCAGCATTAAGCCGCCGTTCTTCAGGATATACTGGCGGGTTCCTCCGACTTTGACGCCGCGCGGAATGTCGATGATGTCCAGCGAGTCGCCGAGCTGTACATGGCTTTGCGGCTCAAACGCAAATACAGGGAGCTGTCCCGCTCTCCTTACCTCCACATTATCACGGTCGCTTGCCCCATCCGGCGTATCCGGCGAGATGAAGTTCGGCACTTGCAGCATCAGCACTTGGAACTGACGCTCCAGCTCCCGATGCAGCTCTTCCGACTGCTTCAGCTTGGTCAGCAGCGCCGCCGTATCCTGCTTCGCGCGATCCGCCTCGTCCTGCCGCCCGTCGCGAAGCAGCTGTTCTACCGCCTTCGAACCGCGGTTGCGTGCCGCGCGCAGCTCCTCCATCTCTCGTTGCTCCGCCCGCCGCCGTTCATCGACCTTCAGCAGCTCGTCGATCTCGATCGCGATGCCCTTCCGTTTCGCCGCCGCTTGAACTTCCTCTGACCGTTCTCGAATCACTTGAATTTCCAACATGTCGAACACTCCTCGATTGGTTTTGGGTAAACAAAAAACGCGCTCCGATCCCACTATCATGGGACGAAGAACGCGTTCGCGGTGCCACCCAAATTAGTCAATCCAGAATTGACTCTCTCGGTTCCGCGGGTAACGGCGCGGTGCCGGACTGCTTGGAGAACGAGGCATGAGCATGCCTGTTCTGTACGCAACGCCTCCGAGTTGGATACTCATCATTGGCCTGTTAGCTTATTGCATGAAGTATAGCAGAGCATCCGCCGGATGGCAACCGGCATTGCCCCAGTTCGGTCCTGCGAATTAAAGCACGGAAGAGATGAGCTCGTTATCCAACACTTCGCGCTCGAACGCTTCGGCGTACTTGGACATGCAGTTGCAGTAGTAGTCTCTTCTGCAGATCGGGCAAGGCACCGTCAGAAGGCGGTTTACGCCGATCAGCTTCCATTCTGGATTCTTCGAGAAAATGAGCCGTATTTGCGTATTGTCGGACATCGTTACGACGAAATGATATAGACCTGCTGCCGGATTCACATCAGCCGCTGCAAAATCTTTAAATTTAATGTTGAATTTCATAATCGATCTCCTGTTTTTGTAGATTTGAAAATTCCTTGTAAGCTTATTAAATTTGCGTCTGAATGTCAATTTATTTATCTAGTCTATCCCAATTGCGAGCCTCTCAATCATGCAAAGAGGCAGTTCTCTTCCTATTAGAAGAGAACTGCCCCGGCTCGGGCTCTACTAAGCGCCCGTCTGGATGGCCAGCGACTGCTGCATCTCGAATTGGGTCATGTACAGCTTCTTGTACAGACCGCCCTGCTTGATCAGTTCGTCATGCGAGCCCTGCTCGGATATTCGGCCGTCCTGCACGACGAGAATGACGTCCGCGTCCCGAATGGTCGACAGCCGGTGCGCGATAATGAACGCGGTACGACCCTCCAACACCGTCTGAAGCGCAGCCTGGATATGCTGCTCCGTCTCGGTATCGACGCTGGACGTCGCCTCGTCGAGGATGAGGATACGCGGATCCGACAGCAGCACTCGGCCGAAGGCCAGCAGCTGGCGCTGACCGACGGACAGCTTGGAGCCCCGCTCCTCGACCTGCGTCATGAAGCCGTCCGCGAACTGCGAGGCGAACTTATCGATACGGACGCTTTCCGCGGCCTGGTGGAGCGCTTCATCGGAGGCGTCTTCGTTGCCGTAGCGGAGATTGTCTTCGATCGTGCCGGAGAAGATAAACGAATCCTGCAGCACGATGCCCATTTGCCTGCGCAGCGATTCCAGCTTCACCGACGATACGTCCTGGCCGTCAATCAAGATCGTCCCGCCTGTCGCGTCATAGAAACGCATGAGCAAATTGACGATCGTGCTCTTGCCGGCTCCCGTCGGCCCGACGAGCGCGACTCGCTGCCCCGGCTTGATGCGCAGGTTCACATTCCGCAGCACGTCCGGCTTATCTTCCCCATACCGGAACGATACATTGTCGAAGACGACCTCGCCTTGAATTTGTTTCATCGCCTTGGCATCCCGGCGATCCTTCACTTCCGGTTCGGTATCGAGAATCTCGAAGATCCGTTCCGCCGAAGCCATCGCCGACAGCACTTGGCTGTATACTTTGGACAGCGCGCTGAGCGGTCCCCAGAAACGCCACAAGTAGTTGATGAACGCCATGATGAAGCCGAGCGTCAGCTCTTCGTTCATGACTTCCCGCGCGCCGAACCATAACACGATGCATGTTCCGATCATCCCGATCATCTCGACGGACGGCCATACCATCGATTCCAGCGTGATCGCGCGCATGAACGCGTTCTTGTTGCGCGTATTCAACTGCTCGAATCGCTTATTGTTCTCCTTCTGCCGGGAGAAGGCTTGGATGACGCGAATGCCTTGGATCGTTTCGTTCAGATTGCCGTTAATCGCCGACATCGTCTTGCGGGAATGCGACCAGGAGCCTTCGATCTTCGGCTGCATCAAACCTACGATGATGTACAGCAGCGGCAGCGTAATGAAGGATAATAGCGCCAGTTTCCAGTCCATCCACAACAGGATGGCAATGATGCCGACCAGATGCGTGAATTCCATGACCATCGTGATCAATCCGCCGTTGATGAGCTCTCCGATGGCATTCGTATCGTTCGTAATCCGGGACATGATCTTCCCTGCCGGCCTGCCGTCGAAGAATCGGAACGACAAGCTCTGCAGGTGATTGAACAGCTGCTGGCGCAAGTCGAACAGGATGCGCTGCCCCGTGAAATTGATCATCTTCGTATGCAGATATCCGAGCAGCCAGCCGATGGCTTTAGTACCGAGCAGTATGGCACCGAGGAGGTTAATGATCATAAAATCTTTATCCATGATGCCGTTATCGATGATGTATCTGACAAGCAGCGGCTCTGCCAGGCTGAGTGCCATATTAATAAGAACAATGATGGTAACAAAGGTTAATACCTTGCGATAGGGAAGCACATAGCGGAAGAGCCGCTTCAAATATGCGCGGTTAAACGGCTTCTCTTCGATCTCTTCGCCGGAATCCCATTCCACCTGACTCACGTCTATCCCCTCCTGAATCTCGATATGGATGCCATTCTGACGCTACCTTGAAGCGGCAGCTTCCTGCATTTGGAACAGGTTGCGGAAGAATCCTTCCTGCGCGAACAGCTCCCGATGCGTCCCTTGCTGCACGATCCGTCCGCGGTCCAGCACGACGATGCGGTCTGCCCGCTTCACGGACGACAAGCGCTGCGCGATGATGAACGTCGTGCGTCCCTTCATGACCTCGAGCAGCTCCTCGTGAATGGCCGACTCCGTAGCCGTATCCACGCTCGCCGTCGCTTCATCCAAGACGAGAATCGGCGGATCCATCAGGATCGCCCGGGCCAACGCGACACGCTGCCGCTGTCCGCCGGACAGCCCAACCCCGCGTTCGCCGATGATCGTGTCATAGCCGAACGGCATGCCTTCGATGAACGTATGAATCTGCGCCTTGGAGGCCGCCCATTCGATCTGCTCCTGCGTCGCTTCGGGAACGCCGTAAGCGATATTCTCGCGGATCGTGGCGGAGAACAGGAACGTCTCCTGCGGCACGATGCCGATCTTCCTGCGCAGGCCTTCGAGCTCGTAATCTTTGACGTCGACGCCGTCGATCAGCAGCGCTCCGCGGCTCACGTCGTAGAACCGCGACATCAGCGCGATCAGACTGCTTTTGCCGGAACCGGTTGCGCCAAGCACCGCGATAACTTCCCCCTGCCGCACGTTCAGCGTGATCTCTTCCAGCACGCCGTCTTCCTTCTCCGGATCTTGATCGGCGAAATGGAACGCCACGTCTTTGAACGCGACATTGCCCTCGATTCGCTTCACGTCCTGGCTGCCGTCCGCTTCCGCAGCGATGTCGACAGGCGTATCCAGCACCTCGAATACGCGCGGCGCCGCTTTCATCGCTTGCTGCATGATGTTGATCTGCCAGCCGAGCATGTTCAGCGGCCAGATAATGCCCCATGTGTACCACTGGAACGCCATGAACGTACCGAACGACATCTTGTCGTTGGCAACGTACAGCGCGCCGAACCATACCATCGTGACGAACACGATGCCGCCGTAGAAGTTCATCAGCGGAAAAGCTGCCGCTTCCATCTTCGCCCGCTCCATGTTGGTCGCGAAGTTATCCTCGTTGCGCGCTTCGAATTTGCGCTGCTCCACTTTCTCGCGAGCAAATGCCTTGACGACCCGGATGCCGGAAATATTCTCCTGCAAAGTCGTCGTTAATTTGCCCATCTGCTCCCTGACCTGGCCCCACGCCGGACCGACCTTCTTATTGAACCGGTACAAGGCGTACATGAGCAGCGGAATGGTCGCCATGCTGAGCAACGTGACCTGCCAATTCATGAACAGCATGAAACCGATCGTCCCGATGAAGGTTAAAGCCCCGGTAAACATGGCCATCGCGCCGAAGCCGATGAAGTTCTTCACGGATTCGATATCGCCGGTCATTCGCGACATTAACTGTCCGGTCTGCGCTTTGTCGTAATAGCTGAAGGACAGGCGCTGCAAATGCGCGTACATCTCTGCTCTAAGCTTGAAGATGACGTTCTGGCCGACAAGCTCCTGCGAGCGGCCCTGCACGAACATGGCCAAGCTTTTGGCCACCTGGATGCCGGCCAGTGCCAGCGTAAAGCCCAAAACCATTTTTACGTTCTTGTTTGCGATCCCCTTATCGAACACTTCTTTGAGCAGCCAAGGCGCCGTTAGGTCAACGATCGTTCCGAAAACCAGCAGCAGCACCGAGATCACGACCCATTTCAGACTGGGACGCAAATACTTCAGCAAGCGAAGCATCATGTTCATGGCCTGTATTCCCCCTTTATCAAAACCGGTCCGAGCGATGCCGCAACAAAAAAGGAGACCTCGAGCCGCATGGCTCAAAGTCTCCTTAAACGCACGTAACAGGGCAGCTGGCTACAGCTGTCTCGTGCGCAAGAAGTCGGGCCGATGGACTGGATTCAGTTCAGTTCTGATCGCGTCATTCATGAAGTAAATCATATCCATCGCCCTCCTTTTCATTGTCATTATTCGCCGGAACATCCAAATCTTATCATCACTTCCAGCAGCGCGCAAGAGGCTCCGCCGAAATAAATTGTTTGAATTAGGTATCATAATCGCTGACCGCAGCCACGGCGCAAGCTCTGCCTTCGGCTTACAGATCGCGCATTTCGAAATCGGAGGCGGTTATCCCTTGTTCCACCGCAAATTCATAATCCTCGATATCGTACACTTGAACGGGCACTTCGGCTTCCAGCAGCTTATCCTGGAATTCGAATTGATCGGATAAGAGCGGCACGCTGAGCTTCATGGACGTCAGCAGAAGCTCCGTCTCGATCGGGTCGAAATATTCGCCGTATTGGGCATTGTCCACGGCGTACACGACCGTGAACTGAACGAGGTCATTCAGCAGCAGCGGCGAGCTTTCGCGCCAAGGCATCTGCAGCGAGCGCTCGATCTTCTTGCGGTTAAACGGATCCTCGAAGAACGCGATCAGTTCTTGAATCTTGCCTTTCACGTGCTTATCGTCCTCCGGATCGTCCATTACGGGCTCCGAGCCATCTTTCATATCGTAAAGCTCCATGATCGTCGAATATGGCAAGACAAAATCGACCGGCCGGCTTGGCACGAGCAATTGACCATAGGTAGCAACCATTACGGCTTCAATAACGAATCGCCGTCGCATTCTATCTCCCCCTTCAAGCAGTGATAGCTTATTATACAACATATTGTTCCCGCGACACAGAGCCAAATGCTTGATTCCGCAAGGCAGACATCCATCTTATGCTTTCGTAACAGGTACCGTTAAGTAAACGCTCCCGTCAACGCGCGCTTCTCACCGCCCCCTCCAGTTCCATCGCCAACAGGGTATTCTCGCCTGTGTTCCCGCCAGCCGGCGCGCGTCCGGCACGTGATTATGATAGAATTAATCGTATTCCTGTTTAGGCTTCCTATGCGCATTGGAGTTGATCTTAATTATGTTTATGCCAGACGAACAAGTAATTATTATTGGTGCCGGACCATGCGGGCTGGCCGCCGCAATCGAATTGCAGGCGGCCGGATTCAAGCCGCTCATCATCGAGAAACGGAACGTCGTCCATTCCATCTCGCAATATCCGACGTACATGCACTTCTTCAGTACGCCGGCCAATCTCGAAATCGCGGATATCCCGTTCACGACCGCAAGCGAGAAGCCATCGCGGCTGGAAGCACTCAACTATTACCGTACGGTCGCGCTTCGCCGGAACGTTCGCATTCATGCCTACGAGACCGTAGCTGCCGTAGAGCCGCAGCAGGACGGCGGTTTCGTGCTCCGCAGCTCCGACCGTTACGGGGAGGCACGACAATATCGGGCTCGGGCGGTTATCGTCGCGACCGGTTATTTCGATCATCCGAACGTGCTTGGCATTCCCGGCGAAGACATGGACAAGGTCACCCATTTCTTCCGCGAGGCCCATCCGTACACGGGCATGAACGTCGCCATCATCGGCGGCAGCAATTCCGCGATCGACGCGGCGCTTGAGCTGGACCGCGTCGGCGCCAGCGTCACTGTCGTCTATCGCGGCGAGTCTTACTCATCCAGCATCAAGCCATGGGTGCGGCCCAACTTCGAAGGTCTCGTCGGCAAAGGTCGAATCGGCATGCGCTTCGCTTCGCGGGTCGTCGCCATCGGACCGAGAACCGTGACGATCGAGCACGAAGGCGAACGCGAGGAGCTTGCCAATGATTTCGTGCTTGCGCTTACGGGCTTCCGTCCCGATCGGGCATTCCTGAACGCGACCGGCGTCACCATGGAAGACGAAGGCTATCCGACCTTCGACGACGAGACGATGGAAAGCAATGTGCCGGGCGTCTATTTGGCCGGCGTCGTCGCCTCGCGGCACAAGGCGAACGAGATCTTCATCGAATCCGGACGCTTCCACGGCCGTAAAATCGCTGCGCATTTGATCCGATCCGGCGTTATCCAAGCCAATCGGTAATCAACATGACCGAGTAGAACGCGATGGCCGTCGTAACCCGGCAACTGAAAAGGCTTTGATTCCGGCAGCCAGTCGACTGTAAAGGAATCAAAGCCTTTTGTCTGTAAACTTGTCTAGTCTAGAAAAATGTCAGCAATAGTGCCGAGGTTCGTGTCGGAATCCGCGACCGCAGCCGGCCGAATTCAAAGGCTCGCAATCGGCTGCAGGCCGTCCGAATCGGCGCCTGAGACCGTAATCAAGGTCGCGATTTTTTGCAGGCGAATATATTCGCTGTTCGCGAGCTCCGTGCGGAAATAAGAGAACATATAAGCCGCCTCGATAAACGTCAAGCCCGGATAGACGGCGATGTTCTGATTCGAGAACGGATTGTCCAGCAGCACCTGCCACTCGCCTTCGCGGCTGGACGCCGGGATATCCCGGAAAATCTGGGCTTTGGTGCGGATGATGCCGTCATACTCGCGCCATATGTAAGTCCAGGACGGACTCATGCGCCCGGGCTCGGGAACCGCCTCCATCGCCCGTCGCAGCAGCTCGGCAGCCACGCTGCTCTCCCCGTCCTCGTAAACGCGGAGGTAGACTCGGAATTCGTCCAGAAACTTTCGCATCGGCGTGAATCCCGCCTGTCGCAGCGCCTTGCCGAACGTTTCGATCTCGCTGCCCGCCCGCAGCTCCTTCAGTTGAGCGAAATGATTATCCACGCTTGTATCATTCATATGAGCTTGCCCTCCTGCGCATATCCGGATCTAGCCTTTGACGACGGCGATCGTGCCGTCCGGCTGCAGCTGCAACCTGCGCCTGCCGTCGTTGTTCAGCTTGACGTTGAACAGCTTCAGACGCTCTTCCTGGACCTCAAGCAGGTCCCAGCCGCTGTCGTCCTCGTAGCCGGCAAGCGCCAGCGCCTCGCTCGCCTGCTGCTCGGCCGTCTCGTTATCCTCCCACCATAACGCGCCGTAATATGCAAAATCATAGACATTCTTCAGCATGCCGCACGCGATTTCCCCGGTCGTGCGGTGACGTAATACGATTGGCATCCTCCTAGCTCCCTTCTGCCACGATCGTCAAGATCCTTTCTTCAATGCCCGAAATCAAACAAAGACACGGCACTTTCGACGCCGCGCCTTTGCTTGAAGACCGTGAATGCCGCGATAATTGATTACGAGACTCTCGACAATTACAGATACATGTTTTCGTGCTTCGCTTTGAGACGCTGCCAGCGCCGATCGACCTCGTCCTCGAAGCTCTTAAGCGCGTCGGCATACTCCGGACGCGTCATATGCTTCGTCTTGCCCATGTTCTTAAGCCAATCGCCGAGCGGAATCCGCTTGCCCTTCTCTTCCGGGTTGTACGTGATCGTGGTAATGCCCTCCTCCACCTCGTACATCGGGAAGAAGCAGGTATTGACCGCTTCGTCAATCAAGGTTTGCCCGATTTTTTCTTCGGACAGCCAGTTCAGCGGGCAAGTGATCAGAATTTTGCCGTAAACGAGACCGACGTTTTGCGCGTAGTACTGGGCTTTCGCCGCCTTGCGCAGCAGATCCTGCGGCAGCGATTCCGAGCCGGTGAAGACGTACGGAATGTTCGTGGCTGCCATGATTTGCGCGGTGTCCTTGTGATGGAACAATTTGCCGCCTTGATGCTTGCCGACGTTCGACGTCGAGGTACGGTGGCCGAGCGGCGTCGAGTACGACAGCTGCGCGCCCGTGTTCATGTAGCCTTCGTTATCGTATTCGAGAATGATCATCTTATGGTTGCGCAGCGCGCTGCCGATTGCCGGCCCCATGCCGATATCCATGCCGCCGTCGCCCGTGATCATGACGAACGTGAAATCGTCCTTCAAGCCGTATTGATCCAGCTCGCCGCGGCGCTTGCGCTCCCAGAACATCTCGACGACGCCGGACAGCGTGGCCGCTCCGTTCTGAAACAGATTGTGAATGTACGTCGCTTTATGCGAGGAGTACGGGAAGCCGGTCGTAACGACCATCGCGCAGCCTGTTTGGTACAATGCCACGATGTCGCCCTCGATACCCTTGAAGAACAGCTCCAGCCCGGAGAAAATGCCGCAGCCCGGACAAGCGCCATGCCCCGGAGCCAGCCGCTTCGGCTTCTTCGTCAGCTGCCGGACCGGCGGTACCTTCACCTTCAGCTTGCCGCTCGCTTCATCGCGGTCGACGGTGATGAGACCCGTCTTGAGATCCTCGTACTTCAGCGGCTCCAGCACGCGCTTAGGCGCCTTGTCGGGATCGCCCGGCGAATGGCCCCAATAGTCGAACGGCACGTCGACCTTGCCCGTGCTCGCCGCTTCAATCGCCAGCTCGAACAAATGATGGCCGTCCTCGGCGTAGAAGTCTTTGCCGCCAAGGCCGTAAATGCGGCTGATGACCAGCGTATCCTTGACGCCGTGCGTAAACAGCGCCGCCTTGATCTCGTTGGTCATATTGCCGCCGTGACCGCCGTAGGAGTCGGCGCGATCGCCGATCGTGACGGCCTTAACGCCGCGGAGCGCTTCCGCAATCTGCTTCGCCGGGAACGGACGGATCATATTCGGCGCAATGGAGCCGGCCTTGATGCCCTTGGCGCGCAGCTGATCGACGACGTCCTTGATGATCTCGGATGCCGAGTTCATCAGGAAGACGGCCACCTCGGCGTCATCCATGCGGTACAGATCGAGGATCTGATAGTCTCTGCCCGTCAACACGGCGTATTCCTGGCGAATGCGGTCGAACACTTCCGATGCGTTGTACATCGCCATCGACTGCTGATAACAGTTATTGATGTAGTCAGGCTCGTTCATGTACGGCCCGACCGTAATCGGATTATTGCGGTCCAACACATGCTTGAAGCCTTCGGGCGAATGCTCGCCGACGAACGCATGCACGTCGGCCCGGTGGGCAAACGTCTGCACGCGGCGCTTCTGATGGGACGTGAAGTACCCGTCGGATGCTACAAGCACCGGCAGACGAACCTCAGGATCCTCCGCAAGCCTCAGCGCGATGATGTTCATGTCGTACACCGCCTGCGGATCGCGGCACATCAGAATCGGCCATCCCGTATTGAGGGCGAAGTACAAGTCGGAGTGGTCGCCGTGAATATCGAGCGGACCCGATACGGAGCGGCAGACCAAATTCATGACCATCGGGAAGCGCGTACCCGATTGGACCGGCATTTGCTCGAGCATATAGAGATATCCGTTCGAGCTCGTCGCATTGAATACGCGTCCGCCGGCGGCCGAAGCGCCGTAACAGATACCCGCGGAGCCGTGTTCCCCGTCCGCCGGAATCAGCTTGATGTCGTGCTGGCCGTTCGCTTTCATGAGATCGAGGAATTGCGCGACCTCCGTGGACGGCGATATCGGAAAATAACCCATGACGTGATAGTTGATTTGATGCGCGGCGTAAGCTGCCATCTCGTTGCCCGATTCGTATACCATCCGCTGCTCGACCGTGCCCGTGCTCACTTCTTTGTTAATTTCAATGGCCATGTGAAAGCTCCTCTCTTTCGTGTGCGGTGAAACACGACGACGTTAATTCGCTGCTGCCCAAATAAATTTGTGAGGTACGCGGTGCTCTTCTCCGTAGCCGTCCGTTTCGCGTTCGGAGGCGAGCGCTTCGGTCGGACAGGCGACGACGCATTTCAAGCAGCCTTTGCAATATTGATAATCGATGCCCTGCAGGAACATCTGCGGACGCCCCTTCTTGTCCGGCTGTTCCTCCCACACGAAGCAGAAGTCCGGACAGGCCGTGTCGCAGGCCGCGCAATGAATGCATTTCTCTTCGTCGAAATGAGGCATCATGCCTTGTCTCGAAATGCTGATATCCTTCAGGACGCTGTTGCCCGGGTTGACGATCATGCCGCCCATCGGCTGCGTCAGGTATCCGAGAGACGGGACGTCCCAGCGCGTCGGCTGCGGCATCGCAATCCCTTCGGGAAGCGCGAACGTCTGGAATTTTACTTCGTCGTAGCCGCGCTGGAACGTACGAAGCGCAGGATCAACGGCCTGCGGATATTTCTTCTCCAGCGATTTGCGGATAATGCCTTTCATATGTTCGAAATCCAGGAAGTCGCAAAGCCGGAACAAGCCTCCCAGCATCGCCATGTTGACGCGGTTGTTTTCTTCGAGCGCAATCCCTGTTGCATCGACGACGGCTAACGTGCCAGCGGAAAGTTTCATCTTTTCCTTCAGCTGCTCCGATGTTTTGGAGGAGTTGACAAGGACGACGGTGTCTTCGTAAATCCCGCTGATGACATTGACCGTCTTGGAGAGGTTCTCGTGGAACACGCCGACGATGTGAGGACGTTCGACGGGCGTCGTGTCGCGGATATTCGTCTCCAAGTCGCAGAAACGGATATGCGCCTTAACCGGCGAGCCTTTTTTCTCCGAACCGTAAGAAGAGAAGCTCACGCCATTGAAACCGCTTCCAACAACGCCCGCCTCCGCGAGCATTTTTCCCGCCAGATTCGCACCGAGTCCGCCGATCGATTCCAGTCGAATTTCAAAGAATCCAAGCTCATTCTGCTTTGGAAGTATTGCCACTTGCTCCACTCCCTTCCCGAATTAACTGAAAACTTTTTATTTTCACAACAGTCAGTATATCACTAGAAAAGGATGGCGAATAGCGTTTATTTCCATAACAGCCCCTCCCAAACGGTAATACAGCCTTTTGTCCGCCCGCCTGTGATAGTACAGCTCGTCCGCCTGCAAGAAACAAGGCTGGAACAGCGTTTCCCGCCTTGCCGATCGCCGGTTACGGTATTCCATGCTTACGTTGATGCGTCCTCAGTTCTCGCCAGCCGATTTGGAGTATACCTTCCTTGTGGAGCGTATCCTGGACCTCCGAGTCGCGGAATACGTCCAGTTCCATTCCTCTCCTCGCCGGTTCGCCGTGAAAGGCCAGCAGTTCGTCCGTCACGAAGGAGGGATGCAGGACAAGCTCCGTTACGCCTGGCTTCAGCCGCTTCAAGAGCGCGATCATTTGAGCTTTGAACTGCGCGTACGTTTCCGGCGGCGAGGCGCGGAATGGCATCCCCACAAGATAATCGAGCACCACAACGCCTTTGCGCGCTGCAGCCTCCGCTTGTTTAAGCGCCAGGCCCGCAAGCTCCGGAGGTGCCGGCATCCCGCTCTCCAGCAGCAAAAAGCGAGGCAGACGAAAAGGAAGTCCGTACTGGGCGCAGACGTCGAACACGTCGCCAAGGAAATCTCTGCCTGTCTGCAAGCCATATAAGCTGCCCATATGGTTGTCGGCATGCGTGATATCGATGCCGAGGGTAAGCGCCATCTCAATCTGAGCATTCATTTCCTGCCTAACCTGCCCGGCGTCGGCACGACGTTCGAATGATTTGGCGTCTTTATAGAAATAGCCCTCCCCGGTCGTGAGCGACATCGTCGTGCCGCCGCGGTATACCGGCCCCCATTTCATGGCGTCCCATTCGCTCGTGAACGTCAAGTGGACTCCGACATCCAAATGGGTACGCGAGGCGCTCCACAGTGCCGCTTCCCTGGCCCAGGCGCACGGCATCATGATCGTGGCGGAAGCAACCGCACGCGTGTCCAGCAACAATTGAATGGCTTGGTTGGTCGAATGACACACGCCAAAATCGTCGGCGTTAATGATCAATAAGCGCTCATTCGGACCGTAA
The DNA here is from genome assembly GCF_056269105.1 of Paenibacillus sp. J31P316. Classification (NCBI taxonomy): domain Bacteria; kingdom Bacillati; phylum Bacillota; class Bacilli; order Caryophanales; family Paenibacillaceae; genus Paenibacillus; species Paenibacillus sp. J31P316. Next base: position 384,724 of record NZ_JBWDNI010000001.1, read on the forward strand.
CCGAGCTGCTCGGCCGTGCTTTTCATCCGTTCGTCCCCCTCCTGCTGCGCCTCCGGACGCGGAAGAATCGTGTCGACATCATGCTTAGATTTATATGACAAAAGCCCGGCGAATCATTCTTTGTACGCAAAGAATGATTCGCCGGGCTCGGCCCGCTGCCCTCAAACGGGCAGCCGCGCCTCCATGACTTGAAATGCCACATATAACTCCGCGCGCTTCCGTTCTACCCAGTCGCATACGAACGACACCCGTTCGATCTGGCGAAGCCACACGTCCTCGGAATCCAGCCCTTCCGCAAGCCGCCCCGCGAAATGAAGCCAAACATCCATCATGCGCAGCTGGATCAAATCCGGCAGCAGGCTGATCTCTTCGCTGCCGAGCTTCTGATTCTCGCCGAATCCGCGGCATAGCAGCGAGATGCGTTCCAGCGCCTGGGCGTCGTCCACGCTCGGGAATTCCGCAATCATGACCGCTGCCTCCATCGCTCTGACATCGACGGTGCAGAACTCGAAGTCCAGCAAGCCGACGATCGAATCGCCTTCGGCGAGCGCATTCGAGAATACGATATCGCCGTGAATCCATTGGTGCGGAAGCGCTCTGATTCGATCGATTAATGACGTTAATCGTTGTTTGATCACCAATAGATGTTCGACTTTATGCCGCTCTTCCAAGGTCAGTGATAGCTTCCCGCTCAAGGATCGTATAGCGTCATCATCCATCGCAGCATGCGTTTCTTGGAAATCGTAATAAGGCTTGTACAGCGGCTGCAGGGCACCGAGCGTATCCAGCTTCGCCAGGCATTGGACCAACTCGCCTGCCGCGCGTCCCAAGCCTTCGATGTGCGGCGCAGCCTCTGACATCGGGCGCTCGCCAGCAATATGCTGGAATACCGCCGCAAGCTTGCCATCAGGTCCGCTCGTAATCGTCACGCCTGCCAGATTGACTGCGGGATTCGGAACCTTGAAGGACAGTCCCGCTTCCTGAAGCGCGGTCAATATCGCGTGTTCAATGCCTACGACGTCGCTGTCTCTGTGGTTATCGTACACGCGCAGCACATAGCGCCCGTTCCCGGCATAGATCATCCGGGTCGTATTGTTCATGCCGCTTTCCTCGCGTTCGATCCGCAGCGGCTCCAGAAGCGGATACTGCTTGACGATCGCGGAAAAGAGGTCGTCTGCCTGACTCGTCATGTCGGAACGCAATCCTCCCGATTCAGTCTTCATAATCCAGCTTTGATAACCGTTTACGCAGCGTGTGCTGCCAGCTCTCCGACAGTTCATCGACGGCGAGCAGCTTCACGATTCCGTCGCGGTCACGTTTGTCCTTATGCATAATCCGGTTGGCTTCCGCCACCTTGACGCCGGCTTCATGACGCTCCCGAAGCACCAATTTATCGCCTTGCGCTACTTGTCCTTCTTCCAGCACGCGGAAATAGAATCCGGTAAAGCCGGTTTCCTCGACGTCCTGTTGAAGGCTTGGCAGCCCGTGCTTCATGCCGAGCTTGAAGCACGGCTGACGCGGCTGGCTGACCTGCAGCAGCGCTTGTCCGACCGACACGACATCGCCGATGCAGACCGACTGCTCCGTCAGCGCGGAAACAGTAAAATTTTCGCCGAAAGAGGCGGCGTTCGCGGAACGCCCCCACCTCTCCGTCCAATATGGGAAATGGACCTCCGTGTAGACGCAAACGGCCTTATCCGCCCCGCCGTGATGAACGGTATCGCCCTGGGCATCGCCAGATAAGCCTAACCTGCCAAGGTGAAGCGCGCCGTCAAACGGCTTCTTGTTGATTCCCGTCACGACTTCCTTCTTTCCGAACGGCACAACCTCCAGCATGGAAACATTAAGCGAAACCAGCATTCCGAGTTCCATTTCCCGATCCTCCTGCAACCGTTTATTACCGAAATTATACGTGCTTAGCCCGTTGGCTGGCAATGCTTAACGAGATTAAGTAGGACTTCGGCAGCGAAGTGTTAGTCAAGATGTTACAGTCCGTGTCGAAAGCGCGCTAATCGTGTTATTTCTTGCGAATACCCGGGAAATGATTTTGAATTGCCTATCGTTATTTCCCCGTTTTCGTAGCAAACATTTCCCGTGTCAAAGCGGACTTTGGACGCCGATTGATTTGTTGTTATTGCGGAAATTTTCTCTCAATTCTGATACATTCGTCCATCGACCGCCTGCCGAAGCGCAAAGACCCGACGATTTTGACCGGCGTCCTCCTGCGTAAGCTGCGCTGCTTCCGCTCAATACAGCAGGCTCCCGCTATTAGGCAGCCTGCCGCGATCATAAGCACGGACGGTTTCAGCAGCCACAAGGCAAGCAAGGCGCTGCCGGTCAGCCAACAAACCACCGCGCCATCGACGGCCGCGGCGTATTTCCCAAGCCCCCATGGTCCGATCAGCTTGGAACGTTTCCGGATTCCGGCGCTCGACTTAATGGCATTTGAATCTTGACGTGTCTCTCTCAGTCTCCCGGCAATAGGGATGGCCAACGCAGCGTGCATCGCCACAATGCTCAATAGAACCAGCTGCCTGACCAGCGTTAGAAGCGAAGATTCGGATACCGCCGCAACGAAGACCGTCGCGATCCCTGCAGCTGCGGCGGCCAAAGTCAGCAGAGCCCGGATCGGCGCGCGATATTCAACCGAAATAACGGACAGCCTGCCCGAGAACGGAACCGATTCGTCGCGCGCCATCGCGAAGAGCGTCCTGGATCCGGCTGCCAGCGTGGATGCGCCGTTCATCCATACAAGGACGATTGCCAGCAGGAAGAAGGCCAGCGTGCTTGCAGCTCCCCATCTCTCCCAAACGTCGACCAGCCAATCGCCGAGCGCGGGAAGAGCACTTAAGCCATCCGATCCGACGCGCGCATGCATGATGATGAATGCGAACAGGACGAAACCGAGAATCGATAGCGCGGCAGTGGACAAGTAGATGGACCACGGCAGCGTGATGCGCGGATCTCTTGTCTCTTCCCCGGCTTGAGCAGTGTCGCCGATACCGAGGAACAGCCGCTGCAGAAGCAGGAGCCCGATCAGGGCAGACGACTCTCCGCCGTCGGCACCCTGAAGCGTATTCCAATGATCCGCCGTGTAAGCCATGATCTGAAACGGATATAGTCCCGGCCATGCGATGGCCGCGAGGATCGCGAGGATGGCAGCGAGAAGCGCCAGCTGAAAGCCAGCCGACCAGGACATCAGCTGACCAAGAACCCGGCTGGCCCTGGCATTGGCCGCTGCCTGCGTGATGAACAGCATCAGCAGCACCAGATAGAAAAAGCCCGAACCGCCGGTATAGCCCCATAGGCGTTGAAGCGTCCGGCACAACCAGTCCGCCAGCCAGACATTCGTCGTCACCAGCATGAGCGCCGACCCGGTTACATGCAGCCAGCCCGACCATAAACCCGACCGCCTTCCTCCCGTCGCAACCGCCCAATGGTAACAGCCGCCTGCCGTCGGAACTGCCGAAACGAACGCCGCAACGGAGCAGGCGGTCAACAGGCCGAACAGACCTAGAACCGGCCAGCCGATGCCAATCACCGCGGGACCTCCGGCGGCGACCGCAGGGCCGAGCAGAAATATAGCCCCTCCGATCAACGGCAAGGACGACAACGATAATCCGAACGTAGACAACCCGCCCATATGACGGGTCAGCTGCTGCGCGAATCCGAAGCCGTTCAAATCGTGTTTATCGCGCATATAGCGTACATAAGCCGTATGCTGGCGCAGCGGCTGATGCAGCGAAAGCAAGGTGTTGCGCTCCGCCTCCCGGGCCAATAAGAGAGACAACGCGCAAACAGCGGCAAATATCGCGCATCCGATCCACAGCCAAACCATGCCAGCACCCCCATACTTGAATTTATGAAGCCGTCGTTCTCATCAGCACAAGCAAGCTGACAGCGCAGCAGAAAAAACCGGACGCGGTCAAAATAAAAAAACCGCCGGCAAATGTCTCAGCCAGCGGATCACATGATTCTCCTGAGCGACTGCAATCATGATACTTCCCCATTCTTGTATTTCACCGTATCCCGGCAGTTTATAACATGCGCTCGCACGATTTCCAGATCGAATGGCTTCGTAAAAAACGTCCTGGCCCCGAAATGCTCGGCTTCGGCCCGCAAGCCGGGATCGACGGAGCCGGTCATGAACGCTACCTCTGCGTGAACGTTCAGCGCGCGAATCGACTTCAGCGCCTCCATGCCGTTCATCCCCGGCATGTTCATGTCCAAGAGCACGTGATCGATATGCTGCTCCCTTACGACCTTGACGGCATCGATGCCGTTCGCAGCCTCGACGACGAGGATGCCGTCAAGCTGGAGCATTTCGCTAAGCATCGCGCGGATTAAGGGTTGGTCGTCCGCGATCAGAACGATATATCCGGCTGAAGCATTCCTAACCCGTTCCGCCCTGACAAGCGGGTCGCCTAACGTCTGTACTTCTTCCGGCTGCTGCTGCATCGGCGATATGGCGGCGTGCATAACAATGGCCGGCTTATTATTCTCTCGCTGCCGCCGCTTTAGAGCAATGATGATAGCCGCGCAAACAGGCAGCAGTATGAGCGCATAAATCATGGCTGACTCCTTCTGGACGATACGTGTATTAGTCGTTCACATCCATTCGGCCGAGCGGACCGCCCGGATTCACGATATCGCTCAGCTCGTAAACGGATATCGGAAAGTATGGAAAACCGAATGCATAAGGCGTGATTTCGTAAAGCGCGAAATAGAGGACGAGCGAACGGTCGGCAATATAGAACGGCTGATCGGGACGGATCGACTTGAACGGCTCGAACGTCTCGATCTGCCTGGCCGCGATTTGAGCGCGCACCAGATCCGAGAGCCGTTTCATGTAATCGCTGCCCGGCTTGAACAGCTCTGCGAGCGTGTACGATTTGCCCGTCTTCATATCGAAGGTGAGCGATTCCTGCAGGGTCAGCCCATGTGCTCCTCCGGTATACGCATAGTTGAAGACCGAAAGGCTGAGCACGTTTTTCTCGTTCGTTTTCGTCTCGAAATAGCCGATCATTTCCGCTCTCGGGTCGGAAAGCGAGCCTTGGTCATGGACGAGGCCGCGTTCGGTTTGACGAATTTTATCGTTGATGGCGCTGCGCGCCGACGCATTCTGAAGTCCGCCGACGACCGGAACGTACAGTTCGGCTTTCGGGAACGTCACGCGCGAACTTTGAATGACGGCCGGACTTTGAAAATGGAAAGCCATACGGAACACCTGCCTATTTAGGTTGATGCTCCATTCTATGCCGCAGGTACGTTTCCATTGCATTCGGTTTTGACCGCATGCCCGGTCAATTCACCCGCAGCTTCATTTCATGCCATTGCAAACCTCCGTGCTCGGAAGCCGAAGGTCCCTCGTAGCGGAAACCAAGCCGTTCATAGAATCCGATCAGATGCTCCTCGCACATCAGAACGACCAGCTCGAGTCCATCCGCGCTAGCTTGGCGAATCAATGCTTCCATAAGAGCTCCCCCGACGCCATTCCCTCGATGCCGATCGGCGACGGCCACGGACAGCACGCACAGATGCCGCCCGCTTGGATCGGAGCCGTGTGCGCTCTTCACCTCATCCGACTCGCAGCTGCTGTCGGCCGTACGTACGCCGCAGGCGAGTCCGAGCAGTTCCCCGTTCCGCCAAGCGGACCAAAAATAGCCCGGGAAATGCTGCTGGCGGAACGTAAACGCTTCGCGGGTTGCCGCCGCTTCAAGCGGATAACAGGCGAGTTCAAGCTCATGCGCGGTTTCAAGCTCATCCGCGCGAATCAACCGCAGCTCGTACGGGTAAACGGATTCATTCGTCATCACAGCAGGTTCTTCTCCCGCTCCGTCATCCTTCTGCCCTTGATATCCAGCACGATCCGGCCATTATTCAGGCCGATGATACGGTCCGCGAATCGTTCCGCCCAATCTCCCTGATGCATAACCGCAACGACGGAAACGCCTTGGATCCGGCACATCCGCTTCAAATCGGAAAGCACCTGCTCCGCAGCATGCGGATCAAGGCCGGACACGGGCTCGTCCGCCAACAGCGTCTTGGCGCCATGCGCCAGCGCTCTGGCCATTCCGATTCGCTGCTTCTCGCCGCCGCTCAGCTTGTCGCCCTTCTGATGGGCTTTGTCCAACAGTCCCATTTTCTCGATCATGTCCATCGCGCCCATGTAATCGTCGTTGCGGACCATTCCCGTCACCCTGCGCCAGAACGGCGTCTGGCCGACCGCTCCGATAATGACGTTCTTCAGCGCCGTCTTGTTGCCGTATAACGTCGGCTTCTCTTCCAAATAGGCAATCTCGCGACGCACCTTCAGGCGGCCCATGATGCCTTTGCCGAAGATATCGACGCCATCCACTATGTACTTGCCTTCGGTCCATTTCTCGCGCAGCGCCAAACATTTCAGCAGCATGGATTTGCCGCTTCCACTCGCGCCCTTGATGGCGATGAATTCGCCCGGTTCTATAGTGAAGTTCACGTCGGAGAGAACCTTAGGTCCGCCCGGAATTTGTTTTGACAATTGCGTTACTCTGATCATGACTGGGGCTCCTTATCCGCTTAGACGTTCTACTTCGAAACCTGGGGATGAAATCCCTATCAATCTAGTGTAAGGGAAAAAAATAATAGTTTCCATACGAACAAATGTTTGCTATAATAAAAACAAGAACAAACGTTCTAATCTTCCACTGACCGTAAGGAGGCTGACCATCATGACAAACTGTGAAAACTACCGATTTATTGAGACGCATCGACCATTCCGGGATTTGACCTTCAAGTTCTATTCCAACGGCTCGCTGACCATTATCGACAACAGTGCGGATACGGTCATCAGCCCCCGCGAATTGAAGGGCGCAAGCTACGATTTCTACGTCAAACGGAGACTCGCATTCATTAAACAAGATCTTGCAGCCAAGATGAATAAATATGCTTAACCATAGCAGTTCCCCCGACGTCTCTATAAGGCGGCCGCATTTCTTCGGAACTGCGACGCCATATAGAGACTTTTTCTTCGTGTATGCTTTCGGCCGCTTACGGTTGTTTGTTAATGCCGTTTAAGCTTGCCGGTCTGTTCGCTTCTTTCCCCGGCTTGAGACTCCCGTCATTTCCCTTTGCTTCGGTGTCGTTATTGCGATTCCGTTTGCTGTTTTTGTTCAACGCCATTCGCTCATCACCTCCGGTTACAGTATTTGTAAATGGCCCCAACGGTATACGATTTGACGGCGAATCCCAAGATGAGGTAGATTGTAGCTACAGCGAAATCATCTGGGGAAGGAGCCGTGCCTAAGATGAAACAAACCATTCTATTCGATCTCGATGATACGCTTATTTACTGCAACAAGTATTTCTTCTTCGTCATTGAACAGTTCTCCGACAGTATGATGGACTGGTTCAGGGGCTATGGAATTACAAGAACCGAGATCACCGACAAGCAAACCGAAATCGACATTGCCGGCGTTCATATCGACGGGTTCAAGAGCGACCATTTTCCGCAGTCCTTCGTTGAAACCTATCGTCATTTCTCCAATTTGTTCGGCCGCAAGCCTTCCGTCGCGGAAGAGGATTTTCTATGGAAGCTTGGTCGCAGCGTGTACGATTTCGATGCCGAGCCTTATCCGTTCATGGAAGAAACCTTATTCGAGCTGGCCAATCAGGGCCATGAGCTGCATCTCTACACGGGCGGCGAACTGCTTATCCAAACCAAGAAAATCAACCATATGCAGCTGGAGCGATATTTCGGCCCGCGGATCTATGTTCGTTCCAAGAAGAATATAGAAGCGATGGAGGGGATCCTTCAGGAAGGGAAATTCGATCGTCCTTCGACGTGGATGATCGGCAACTCGCTCCGCACGGATGTCATTCCTGCGTTGACGACGGGGATTAACGCCATTCATATGAAGACCGACTCGGAATGGATCTATAATATCGTCGGCGTCGACGTTGAACCGAAGGGCGCGTTCCTGACCCTCAACCAGCTTTCAGAAATTCCGGAGAGCATCCGGCATTACGTTACGCAGCGACCGCTATGAATGCAACCAACTTAAACAGGCTTGACTGCTGAAGGAGCGCCATGGCGCCTCTCAGAGTCAAGCCTGTTTTGGTGTTTATTACGTTTCCGGATGAAAGGCAACCGCCCCGGTGGTTGCGTCGGTCAACCGCCACTTGCCCGATACTGTCGTCCCGTTCGCCAGCTTCAGCGTCGATTTGCGCGTCTCGCCGTTCTGTGCCAAACCTTTCGCCATGGTAGACGTAATCGTCTTCCCTTGCTGTTCCTTCCAGATGACGAAGCTGCAGCCTTCTCTGAAGCGGAGACAGCCATAACCTCGCTTGCCTTCCACCACTTGGCCGCCGCAGCCTGGCCGCGGACAAGCTGCGATCGCGCCGCGCGCGGTAGGCGCTTCATCCGAAGCCGGCTTGGCATTCGGCCGTTCAGCCATCATCGTCGAGGCCTTGGCAGCAGGCGATGCAGCGGTTCGAGCAGCGGCTGTGCTACGACCTGACCCTCCCGATCCGCTAGCACTTGCGGCTGCTGATGGAGCGCCGGCAGATCGGCTACCTCGCGCGGCAGTTGCCGTGCTAGATTTGGCCGCTGTCCGGCTGCGCGTCCCTCCTCGTCCGGCTGCGGCGCCTTCCTGGCTCCCAACCGACTTGGTTCCGCGTCCTTTGCCTTTCGCCGCACCTTTGCCGGAGCGTTCCGGCTCGTCGAACATATTGGCAGCCGCCGGTTGCTGCTGCTTCACCTTCTCGACGATCATCTCGGCGAACTGCTTCACCTTGGCGATAAACTGTTCATCCGAGGCTTCGCCTTTCGAGATTTGATGGAGCCGCTGCTCCCAGCGACCGGTCATCTCCGGCGAAGCTAGAAGCTCGACGCCGGCGCCCCGAATCAACTCGATCGCCGTACAGCCTTTAATCGTAATGTCCAGCCGTTTCCCGGCTGACGTGATGTATCCGACCTGCTTCAGACGTTCGATGGTCGCCGCGCGCGTCGCCGGCGTGCCCAGTCCCGTCTGCTTCATCGCATCGCGCAGCTCCTCGTCTTCGATCGCTTTGCCGGCGCTCTCCATCGCCTTCAGGAGCGTACCTTCCGTATAAGGCTTCGGCGGCTTGGTTTCCTTCTCGATCGCGGCAGCCGAATCACAATGCACGGGCAGCTCGGCATTCACGAAGAAGGGCCGATCGGTCTCGACCAAGTCGTCCTCTCCGTCATCTGAAGCCGAAGCATCCGTAGACGTCTTCTTGCCCTTGCCTTTCCCTTTCGACGCGCTGGTGTCGGCATTGTCAAGCACGATGCGCCAGCCGATTTCCAGCTGCTCTTTGGCACGCGTCCGGAATTGCTCGCCCTCCACCTCGGTGATGACTTCGTGGTTGTTGTAAACCGCTGGCGGATAATAATGCGAGAGGAAGCGCCGAACGATCATGTCGTAGATGTTCTGTTCTTCCGTACTCAGCGTGCCCGGCTTCTTCGGCGTCGGCAGGATGGCATGGTGATCCTCGACCTTGGCCGGATTGCATACCGCCCGGTTCCCTTTATGTACGCGGCTGCGATCCGCTCCATTGGCGAGATCCGCATATGCGGTGCCTTTCAGCATTTGGAGCACGTTGCCCATAACGGGAATGTTCTCCTCTGTCACATAGTTGGAGCTCGTACGCGGGTAGGTAATGACTTTATGTTTCTCGTAAAGCGCCTGCGCGATATCCAGCGTCTTCTTCGCCGGATAACCGTATCTGCCGTTCGCCTCGCGCTGCAGCAAAGTCAAATCGTATAGCCGGTATGGGTATTCCTTGGATTCGTTCACATCGTAGCTTAAGATCTTGCCCGGCTTGTCGTTTACTTTGGCCGCCAGCTTCTCCGCTTCTTCGCGCTTGGTGATCCGTTCGCCCTGCCAAATCCCTTTGTATCCGAAATCTTGCTGGCTGAAAGCTGCCTGCACGATAAAAAACGTCTCGCTGTCGAAGGCCGTAATTTCTTTATGGCGATCATACAGCAGCGCAAGCACGGGCGTTTGCACGCGTCCGACGGACAACAACGCTTTGTGACGGATCGTAAACGCCCGCGAGGCATTCATACCGACCAGCCAGTCCGCTTCGCTTCTAGCGCGCGCTGCGCGCGTTAAAGCATCGTAATCCGTATCGCTTCGCAGCCCCTCGAAGCCGCGGCGAATCGTCTCCGGCGTAAGGTCCGAGATCCATAGCCGGTCCGTCGGCTGCGCCAGCTTCAAATATTGTCTTATCAGATGAAAAATAAGCTGGCCTTCGCGCCCGGCATCGCATGCGTTCACAAGCCGGCCGCATCGTTTCGAAAGCTCGCCGATCATCGTCAATTGGTCCTTCGTTCTCGCATTGGGCCATAGCTTGAAGCGATCCGGAATGATCGGCAGATCGGCTGCGTTCCAGCGTTTGTACTTCGGATCGTATTGATCCGGTTCGGCCAAGCTGACCAAATGTCCGATCGCCCATGTAATGATATAATTATCGCCCTCGAGGTAGGTCCTTTTGTTCTGTGCCCGTGGCTCCACGACGGCAGCGATCGTCCGCCCCATGTCGGGTTTTTCCGCAATGATTAATGTTTTCAGGACCATCCCTCTTCTTTACCGTTCGTTTCTGTTTATATACTGTTTCTTTACTGTTTGTTGTCCGTCATAATTTGCGCGGCCATCGCTTTCAAGATGCTGTTCACGCCGGTAGACCAGTTCACGTCCTCCGCGTACTCGCGGTTAATCCATTTGACCGCATCGACGCCGGCCGGCCGTTCAAAGCTTAGGCGGTTGATCGTATTGCCGGCAATTCTCGCCGACTCGTCAATCGTCGTATTGAACGCTTTCCAGCTATAGAAAACATTGAACGGATTGTTGGCGATCTTCCGGGCATTCTTCGCCGTTTTCGGAACGAAGCCCTGTTCTTGGCCCGTAATGGCAAACATCAGCAGCGGATGGATGTCATGCTCCTTCGCAGCCTTCATGATGGCACTGAGGTAGGGTTCTTCGGCCAGCAGCGAGGATTTGGCGCGCAGATAATGAACGAGGCGGCTGCGGTCGACTTCGACAAAACGCAATTGCTCCGGCAGCGCATTCTTCCGCTGAATCACCGATGGTACGGAAGGGGGCTGATGGACGATAGCCGGAGCCGGTGCAATCGCAGCCGGTTCAGGATACAGGAGTTGCCAACCGTAAACGAGCATCGCCGCCGAAAGCACGACCGACATCCCCAAATAAACGGCTGCGTTCAAGCGCCGCTGTTTGGCTGGCAGTGCGGTCGCACTGATGGATGACTTGCTCCAGCTTCGTTCTTCTGCTGCGCCTCCATCTTGCAGTCCGACGGCGCCGATGACCGCATCCCAAGCGGATACGCCTAGCTCCGGAGAAGCGGCAATGCGTTCCCCTTCTTCAATGGCCTCACGAAATAACCGGAGATCGATCTCAGCCGCCAGTACTTTCTCAGCCCAGTCATGCAACGGAAAGAGCACTTCAGGCAGCCCAGTGTCCAGCTTCATGCAGGCTTCGAAGATATGCGATTTGCTCACGGGCATTCCCTTGGCGGTAACCACGTCTCGGAGCAGCGCGCGCATCACCTGCTGCTTCTGTTCCATGGGGAACTCCGGCAATTGGCGCAGCACGATGCGCTGCATCGCGTCCGCCACGATCTCGGCTCGCCGTTCCTTCGGCAGGTCGGCATGTTTATGCTGGACATAATGCCGGATTTTATGAATTTCGGCCCTCGTTAGGACGCCTGCTGCATGGCTGTACAAGACATCGCCTCCTGAACAACAAAGCTATCAGGAACATTTTACCACAGGTAGTCTATTATTGGGCTGCTAGATTTGCGATGGAGGCTTGCATGCCTTCGCTCTCGATAAAGGTGCGAATTTGCTCCTTCTCGTCGCTCGTAAATTGAAACTCGCAGTCCGTTCCTTCATCCAGCGGAACAATTTGAGCGATGGCACCGCCATGCGTGCAAATCACGAGTACCGTCAGATCGGTAAGTTCCACCGGAACCGGTGTCGCTTCGTTGACTTCGATTGAAAGTTCAATGTCGATCCACTGGTTATCGCGCCGCTCCATTCGAGGCTTGAAGGATACGAACTTCAATTGCGTTATCGTCTCGGAACCATATTGTATCATGAATGCCCTCTCCTCACTTCGGACTGATAACGAAACAAAAAGCGCCCGAAGGCGCTTTGCATTATTGATGTGGTTGAATAATCGGTTTACGGAAGCATCGAAGTGCCCATCAGATAACGGTCCACTTCACGCGCTGCTTCACGGCCTTCGTTGATCGCCCAGACGACCAAGCTTTGTCCGCGGCGCATATCTCCGGCTGCGAAAACTTTCTCCACGCTTGTTTTATATTTGCCATAAGCCGCTTTCACGTTGGAACGGCGGTCTTGTTCCAGGCCCAGCTTCTGGATCAACGTATTCTCAGGTCCTTCGAAGCCGACCGCGATCATCACGAGATCAGCTGGCCATATTTTCTCCGTACCCGGAATTTCTTTGTATACCTTACGTCCAGTCTCATCTACCGTACGTTCGATTTGAACCGTATGCAGCTCTTTCAAGTTGCCATTGCCGTCGCCAACGAATTTCTTCGTCAACACGGAGAATGCGCGAGGGTCTTCGCCGTACAGCGCGCGCGCCTCTTCTTGCGCATAATCCAATGTGTACACGTTCGGGAATTGCGGCCATGGGTTCTTGTCGTTGTCGCGCGTCAATGGAGCTTTGGCATGCGTGCCGAATTGCGTGACGGTTTTGCAGCCATGACGAAGCGCCGTTGCTACGCAGTCCGTACCCGTGTCGCCGCCGCCGATCACGATGACGTCTTTGCCTTCCGCATTGATGTAGTTGCCGTCTTCCAGATTGGAATCGAGATAGCTCTTGATCGTGCCGTTCAAATAGTCCATCGCCATATGAACGCCATTCAGATCGCGGCCTTCGATTTCAACGTCACGAGCCTTCGTGGCACCGCCGCAAAGAACGACTGCATCAAACTCGTTCATCAGCTGTTCTGCAGGAACGTTCGAGCCGACTTCCGCGTTCGTCACGAACGTAATGCCTTCCGCTTCCAGCAGGTCAACGCGGCGCTGGACGACATGCTTCTCCAGCTTCATCGTTGGAATACCGTACGTCAGCAGTCCGCCGATACGGTCAGCGCGCTCGTATACGGTTACCGTATGACCGGCTTTGTTAAGCTGCGCCGCGGTAGCAAGACCGGCAGGGCCGGAACCGACAACGGCTACTTTCTTGCCCGTACGCATGAGAGGCGGCTGCGGTACGACCCAGCCTTCCTCGAAGCCTTTGTCGATAATGGCGGATTCGATCGTTTTGATGGTAACGGCGTCGCCGATCAAACCGACGGTACAGGAGCCTTCGCATGGCGCCGGGCATACGCGTCCGGTAAATTCCGGGAAATTGTTCGTTTTGTGCAAACGATCAAGCGCTTCGCGCCACAGTCCGCGATAGATAAGATTATTCCATTCCGGGATCAGGTTGTTGACCGGGCAGCCCGAAGTTCCGCCCGTCATTTCAATACCTGTATGGCAGTACGGCGTGCCGCAATCCATGCAGCGTGCGCCTTGCGTTCTTAGTTGATCTTCGTTGAAATGCTTATGAAATTCATTCCAATCCTTAATCCGTTCAAGCGGATCACGATCAGCTGGCAATTCGCGTTTGTAGTCCATAAATCCTGTAGGTGTAGACATGATTGCTTCCTCCATCCATTATCCCGTTGCCGAATGCACGTAATCTCTCTAAAACTATATCGAGAATACCATGATTATTCAATATCAAACTTTCCCATAACTATTTACAATATAGTAGCAATAAGGTCCCATTCATTAAATGGATTTTCCGTACAATCATTTGCACTTTGTGACATGATATTCGTCTTTTGGCCATAATGCGAATCAGCGCTGCGGCTTTATCCTGACATAAGTAACGATTGTAAAGTCATATGCATTTTTCTCGTCTTTCGCATGATCCTCGCGACTCTCGGCATGCCACTGCGCATCGTCGAACATCGGGAATCTTGCGTCACCCTCGATCTTCGCATCCACTTCCGTAAGCAGCAGCTTGTCCGCGAGCGGGAGGAATTGCGCGTAGATCTCCGCGCCGCCAATAATCATCAGCTCGTCTTCCCCGCCCAAGACAGCAATCGCTTCTTCGACGGAATGCACCGTCTCGGCGCCCTCCGGTCTATAGTCACCGCTGCGCGTCAACACGACGTTCCGTCTGTTCTTCAGCGGACCGCCGAACGATTGAAAAGTTTTCCTGCCCATGATGACCGTCTTGCCCGTCGTGGAGCGCCGAAAATGCGCCATCTCGGCCGGCAGATGCCAGGGCATTCCGTTATCGATGCCGATGACACGGTCCTGAGCCATCGCGGCAATCATCGTAATTTTCATTGGCCAGACACGCTCCCTTTCATCAGCTGCACGATTCCAAGCTTATACCGCAACAGGCGCTTTAATAGAAGGATGCGGCGCATAACCTTCCACGCTGACATCCCCGACCTCATAATCGAACGCGGACGCAACGTCAGGATTCAGCTTGAGCGTCGGCAAATCCCTAGGCTCGCGGCTGAGCTGCAGATCGATTTGTTCCAAATGGTTCAAATAAATGTGCGCATCCCCGATCGTATGCACGAACTCTCCGACTTCCAGTCCGCATTCCTGCGCGATCATATGCGTAAGCAGCGCATAGCTGGCGATATTGAACGGGATGCCAAGGAAGATATCCCCGCTGCGTTGATAGAGCTGGCAGGACAGCTTATTGTCAGCTACGTAGAATTGGAACAACGTATGGCACGGCGGCAGCGCGGAGCGCTGCGGCGTCGCGTCTTCCGGCGACCATGCCGTCACGATCAAACGCCTGGAATCCGGATTCTTCTTGATCTCCGCGATGACGTTCTTCAGCTGGTCGATCGTCTCCCCTTGCGACGTTTCCCACCTGCGCCATTGCTTCCCGTACACGTTGCCGAGATCGCCGTATTCGGCCGCGAACCGATCATCGTTCAGAATCCGATCGACGAAGAGCTTCTCCTGCTCCTGATACAGTGCGTTGAATGCCTCGTCCTGCTGCGAGCGCAGCCCGAAATTCGTCATGTCGGGACCGTCATAGGCGTCGCTTTCCACCCATTTCTTGAACGCCCATTCGTTCCAAATGTTGTTCTTGTGCTGCAGCAGGTAGCGAATGTTCGTGTCGCCCTTCATGAACCATAGCAGCTCGCTCGCGATCAGTTTCATCGGCACCCGCTTGGTCGTCAGGAGCGGAAATCCCGCCTGCAGATCAAAGCGCATTTGATAGCCGAAAACAGACAAGGTCCCCGTGCCGGTCCTGTCTTCCTTCTTCGAGCCATTGGCCAAAACATGCCGAAGCAGATTCAAATATTGCTCTTCGTTCGTACTCAACAAATTTCACTCCTGCCAGCCACATAGTAACTCTTAGTTTATCACTTCTTGTCGATTCTGTCCTGCTTTCGCTGCATGCGAAGTTCATAACGGGCAGGTGCCGAGCTGTGAAGCGCCTCTTCCTCCGGCGTTTGGGGAATGATGGATGCGACAGGCCTTGGCCTGTTATTCTCATCCAGGGCGACGAACGAGAAAAAGGCGGTTACCGCCGTTCTCCGCTCCCCCGTATAGACGTTCTCCGTCTCTACTTTCACATAGATTTCCATGGAGCTTCGGTGCGTCCATGTCACGAATGCTTCCACGTCGATCACATCGCCGACCCGAATCGGAGCCACGAAATCCAGGCTGTCGGTCGATGCCGTCACCACGGGTCCCCTTGCGTGCCGCATGCTGGTAATCGCCGCGATCTTGTCCATGTACTCCATGACCTTGCCGCCGAACATCGTGCCGTGATAATTCGTATCCGACGGGAAAATAAGCTGCATCATGGAAGAACGGGATTCGTTCGTTGATTTGCTGTTCTCGGACATTGCCGTTCACCATCCTTCGTTATGTAAGCCAATAAGAGAACCTCGAGCTATGTAAAAAGAGGCCCGCCTGCAGAACTGCTGCGGCGTGACCTCTCGCTCATATTCGTATTACCTTATTCGTTTGTGCAACGATCGGTGATTATTTCGCGATGGCGTGGATCGGATGGCCAAGAGCCATCTCGACCGCATCCAGCACGATCTCGCCGAGCGTCGGATGAGCATGGATCGTAAGGGCGATATCTTCGAGCGTCGCGCCCATCTCGATTGCAAGACCCAGCTCCGCGATCATGTTGGACGCTTCGATACCGGCGATTTGCGCGCCCAGTACCAGACCGTTGTCTGCGTCCGCGATGATTTTAACGAAACCTTCTTTTACGCCGAGCGACAATGCGCGTCCATTGATGTTGAACGGGAATTTGCCCACTTTGACGTTGTGGCCTATTTCTTTCGCTTCCTTCTCGCTGTAGCCCACGCTGGAGCATTCAGGATCGGAGAAAACGACGAGCGGGATGCATTTGTAATCGATCGTGCTAGGTTGTCCGGCAATAACTTCAGCCGCGACGCGGCCTTCGTACATCGCTTTGTGCGCAAGCGCAGGTCCTGCGATGATGTCGCCGATCGCGAAGATATGCGGAATGCTCGTACGGCATTGCTCGTCGACTTCGATCAGACCGCGGTCCGATACCTTCATGTTGATCAGATCAAGACCAAGCTCGCCGTCCGTATTCGGACGACGTCCTACCGTGACGAGCAGGTAGTCTGCCGTAACTTGCTTGTCTTCGCCGCCAACGGTATACGTAACCGTTACGTCTTTGTCCGTTTGCTCAGCGCTCTTCGCCTGGGCACCGGTTACGATTTCGGCTTTCGCCGCTTTCAGCTTCTTCGCCACGAGCGAGGACATGTCGGAATCGAAGCCCGGCAGAATGCTGTCGGAGCCTTCGATAATCGTCACTTGCGTACCGAATTTCGAGTACATTTGACCAAGCTCGATGCCGATGTAGCCGCCGCCGATAACGACGAGGCTCTTCGGAATTTCAGGCAGCGACAACGCGCCCGTGGAAGACACGATGCGTCCGCCGTAAGGGAATGCCTTCAGCTCGATCGGACGCGAACCTGTAGCGATGATGCAGTTCTTGAAGCGGTAACGAGGCGCTTCTTGGTCATTGAAGACACGCGCTTCGTTCTCGTTGATGAACATCACTTCGCCGGCAAAGTATTGGATCTTGTTCGCTTTCAGAAGCGAAGCTACGCCGCCCGTCAATTTCTTGACGACGCCGTTCTTGAACTCCTGAACCTTGCTCCATTCCACCTTCACATCGGAAGCGGTGATGCCGAATTCCGAAGCGTGGCTGATGGATTCATATTGATGGGAAGCGGAGATGAGTGCTTTGGACGGGATACAACCCACGTTCAAGCACACGCCGCCTACATATTGTTTATCCACGACAAGTACGTTTTGACCAAGCTGCGCTGCACGAATAGCTGCAACGTAACCCCCTGGTCCCGCACCGATGACTAGCAAATCGATATCGAGTGAAGCGTCGCCTACGACCATGGTTTTAGACCTCCATTACAAGTAATTGCGGATCAGCAAGCAGCTGTTTGATGTAGTTCATGAAGTTTTGAGCTGTCGCGCCGTCAATCAGACGGTGGTCAAAGCTTAGGGACAGAGCCATGACATGGCCTGCAACGATTTCGCCGTTCTTGACGACCGGTTTCTCGGAAATGCGGCCTGTGCCGAGGATCGCGACTTCAGGGAAGTTGATGACCGGCGTGAAGAACATGCCGCCCGCGGATCCGATGTTCGTGATGCTGATCGTGCTGCCTCTCATCTCTTGCGCGCTCAGCTTGCCGTCGCGCGCTTTGACTGCGAGGTCACGAATGGCGTCAGCGACCATCCATACGTTCTTGCGGTCCGCATCCGGGATAACGGGAACGACCAATCCGTTGTCCGTATCCGTAGCGATACCGATGTTGTAGTATTTCTTGTAGACGATTTCTTGCTTCTCTTCGTCCAGCATCGCGTTCATGATCGGGAACTGACGGCAAGCCGCTACGAGTGCTTTTACGATAAACGGCAGGTAAGTCAGCTTGACGCCTTTCTTCTCGGCCAGCGGCTTCGCTTTAGCGCGAAGCTCGACGAGCGCCGTTACGTCCACTTCGTCCATGATCGTAACATGAGGCGCCGTGTAGACGGATTTAACCATCGCGTTCGCGATCGCTTTGCGAATGCCTTTGAACGGCACGCGCTCTTCGGCACGGTCGCCGACAGGCGCTGTCGCTGCCGAAGGAGCAGCTTTGGCTTCGCTAGGAGCCGTTTCCGGTGCTTGGCCAGCAGGCGTGCCGGCTGGAGCCGCGCCGCCGCCCGATGCGAATGCCGAAATGTCTTCGCGCGTAATGCGTCCGTTCTTGCCGGAGCCCGATACGGTTGCAATATCAACGCTTTGTTCGCGAGCGAACTTTCGAACGCTTGGCGTAGCTAGTACAAGTCCGCCTGCCGGCTTCGAAGCCGGTGCTGGGGCTGCCGCCGCTGGTGCTTCTGCCTTAGGGGCCTCGGCCTTAGGAGCTTCGACGACTTTCGTAGCTTCCGCAGCCGGTGCCGGCGCGCTGTGACCGCCGCCTGCCGGTGCTGCCTGCTCAGGCACTTCGCCTTCGGCATCGATGACTGCGACAACGTCGCCCACGTGGCAAACCTGTCCGTCCTTCACAAGCACTTCGAGCACTTTGCCGTTCACAGGACAAGGAACCTCGACGATCGCCTTGTCGTTCTGCACTTCCATGATGATATCTTCATCCGTTACCGTATCGCCGGGCTTGATATGCATTTTAACGATTTCGCCTTCATGCAAGCCTTCGCCCAACTCCGGGAAACGATACTCAAACTTTGCCACGTCCCGTGACCTCCTTCCAGGTCTCACAACCTGCCCAATTGTCGTCCAGCGATGCAATTAAAAGTTAATGACTTGGTTAGCGGCCTTCACGATACGTTCCACGTTCGGAAGCCAGCTGTCTTCGATTTGAGCGTATGGATACACCGTGTCCGGACCTGTAACGCGAAGTACCGGCGCTTCCAGGTGAAGGATGGCATGCTCGTTGATTTGCGCGATGATTTCAGCTGCGGCACCGGAAGTTTTCTGCGCTTCTTGAACCACGATGGCGCGGTTTGTTTTCTGGATGGAAGCGACGATCGTCTCGATGTCGAGCGGAAGCAGCGTGCGCAAGTCGATGACTTCGGCTTTGACGCCGTTCTTCTCGAGCTCGTCGGCGGCTTTCATTGCCGTGTGCACCATCAAGCCGTAAGCGATGATCGTGACGTCGGCGCCTTCGCGAACGATGTTCGCTTTTCCGATTTCAACGGTATAGGCCTCTTCGGGCACGTCTTGGCGGAAAGCATGGTAGAGGTTCAAGTGTTCCATGAAGAACACCGGATCGTTGTCGCGGATGGCTGCCACGAGAAGACCTTTGGCATCGTACGGGTTCGAAGGCACGATGACCTTGATACCCGGCGTTTGGATAGCCAAGCCTTCGAGCGAGTCCGTGTGCAGCTCGGCTGCTTTAACGCCGCCGCCGAAAGGCGTGCGGAATACGATCGGCGAGTTGTAACGGCCGCCGGAACGGTAACGCATGCGCGCGGCTTGCACGAACATTTGGTCGAGTGCTTCATAGATAAAACCGACGAATTGGATTTCTGCTACCGGACGGAAGCCTTGAAGGCCCATGCCGACAGCCATGCCCGCGATCGCGGATTCCGCCAGCGGCGTATCGAATACGCGCTCTTCGCCGAATTCGCCCTGCAGTCCTTCCGTCGCGCGGAATACACCGCCGACTTTACCGACGTCTTCACCGAAGACGATTACGTTCGGATCGTTCTTAAGCTCCACGCGCATTGCATCGCGGATCGCTTCTTTCATATTCATTTGAGCCATTGTCGCGAGTTCCTCCTTAGCTTGCATCTATATGCATCCCATTATTGAAAATCGGCTTTTTGCGCTTCCAAATAAGCTGGCGTCGTCTCGAACATGGAGTCGATCAAACCGCCGACCGTCATTTTATCCGTCGCTTCCGCTTTTTTGATGTGTTCGTTAACCGTTGCTTTCGCTTCCTCTTTCACGCGGGCCGTGTCATCTTCCGTCCACAGGCCTTTCTTCTCGAGGAATTTGGCGAAGCGCGTAATCGGATCCTTCAGGCTCCATTCGCCTTCTTCGTCCTTCGTGCGGTATTTCGACGTATCATCCGCCATGGAGTGCGGACGGAAACGGTAAGTGAGCATCTCGATCAGCGTCGCGCCTTCGCCGTTGCGGCCGCGTTCTGCTGCTTCGGATACGGCTTTGATGACAGCCAGTACGTCCATGCCGTCGACTTGCACGCCGCGCACGCCTGCAGCCAGCGCTTTATGGGCGATGGATTGCGCGGCCGTTTGCTTCGCGAACGGCGTCGTGATGGCATAGCCGTTATTTTGCACAACATAGATAACAGGGAGCTTGAATGCGCCCGCGAAGTTCAAGCCTTCGTAGAAATCGCCCTCAGAGGAACCGCCGTCGCCCGTGTACGTGATCGCAACGCGTTTCTCGCCTTTTTTCTTAAAGGCCATCGCTACGCCGGTCGCGTGCAGGATTTGAGCGCCGATGATGATTTGCGGCATAAGAACATGAACGCCTTCCGGAATTTGTCCGCCGTGCTGATGACCGCGGGAATAAAGGAATGCTTGGTACAAAGGCAGGCCGTGCCATACGATTTGGGGCATGTCGCGGTAGCCGGGGCATACGAAATCGTCTTTGTTCAAGGCGTATTCGCTGCCGACCATCGAAGCTTCCTGGCCGGACACCGGCGCGTAGAAACCAAGGCGGCCTTGGCGGCCCAGATTCACTGCGCGCTCATCCCATGTGCGTGTAAAGACCATGCGGTACATAATTTCTTTTAATTGTTCGTCGGTCAAATTCGGCATGTAAGCCTCATTTACGACTTCTCCTTCAGGAGACAAAACGGAAAGCGGGGTTACCGGTTCCGCATGAACTTCGTAAGGCAGCTTGCTCATTATTGTTCACCTCAGTTGAATATTTGAAAAAACGAGTAGCTCTGTTATAGAATGATTATAAACCTGTTTAACCGTAATGGTCAAAGCATAAAGCACCAAAAACCGCTGAACTCGGCAATATTTTCTCTATAATCCTGCTAAATTGTATATGTAACAGATATTACTCATTACTAGTACAGCATAATACAACAGCACGGAAAACCCGCGGCCACGCCGAACTAGCCTCCCTTTTGTTTACCCAATCCATTCCTAATCCATGCAAGCGAAAGGAGATTTCATCTCATGACGGATGAACGTTATTTAAAGAGAACGATCGTGAAAGAAGTCGTATCGAGCCGTTATTTGCCGGAAGGCTCCCGTAATCTCCGCGTCTATTTGCCGCCTGGCTACAACGAGCTTCTAAGCTATCCGGTCGTTTACTGCCAGGATGGCGAGCAGTTTTTCAACTTCGGCCGCATCGCGACGACGGCCAATCAGCTTATCCTGGACGAGGGCATCGAGCCCTTCATCATCGTCGGCGTCGATGTCGATCTCCAGCATCGCACGAGCGAATATTCGCCTAACGGCGATCGGCATCAGGCGTATGTGTCTTTCTTCGGCGAGGAATTGATTCCTTTTATTGAAGATAAGTATCCGATCCGCCGCGAATCGGAATCTCGGATTCTGGCAGGCGACTCGCTCGGAGGCTCCGTCAGCTTCCATATCGCCTTGGCGTTCCCCAATTTATTCCATCAAATTATTGCCCTGTCCGGCGCCTTTTATCCCGCAACGCGAAAAATCGCCGAAGCGACAAGCGATCTGAGCGCGTTGGTTCTCTATATGATCGTCGGCCTGCAGGAGACCGCATTCAAATCCGACCATGGCGTCTACGATTTCGTCGAGATGAACCGGGAAATGCGCGCCATCCTGGAAAGCAAAGGCGCATCGACGATCTATGGCGAGCATGACGGCGATCATGTTTGGGGCTTCTGGCAGCCGTACATTCCCGAAGCGCTGCGGTGCTTCCTGCAGTCGGAGAGCTGATCACATTACGAAAAAAGCAGCGCAGCTTCCCGCGGGAAGCGCGCTGCTTTTCGTTTTCTCGGACTTGACCTGCTAGACTTGGACTTGGTCGGGATGCTCTTCCCTGATTCTGTCCAGCAGCCTGTCGCAGCCTTCGGCGACAAGCCCGTACACCTCTTCGAAATTGCCCGTGTAATACGGATCCGGTACGTCGTCGCTCTCATGCGTCGGAAGCAAATCCATGAACTTGAATACCTTCGCGTTGTTGTCCGCCTTGCTTCCGAACACTTGCCTGACGTCGCGTTCGTTGTTTCTGTCCATGCATACGATATAATCGAATTGGCTAAAATCATCCAGCAGCACCTGGCGCGCACGAATGCCTTCGTACGAAATGCCATGGTGATCCAGCAGCGCCCGCGTTCCTTCGTGCGGCGGCTTGCACAGATGCCAATCTCCCGTTCCCGCGGAATCCGTCTCGATCCGCTCTTCCAGTCCCAACGCCTTCAAACGATCGCGGAATACCGCTTCCGCCATCGGCGAACGGCATATATTGCCGAGACACACAAACAATACTCGAATCATTGCCGTTCTCCTTCCTTAAGCTCTAATTGCTCGTTCATCTTCGCGGCAGCGGCCGCCCGATTCTCATCCTCGAAGACGGACTGCGAAAGCGCGTACTTGAGCGACCTCCGCGGCAGCCGCCAGCCGTAATGAACGGACAACATGCGGAACAAGGTGACGATCGCGAACAAGACAAGCAATTCCACCGGCGATTTGAACCAGCCGAGTCCGATGACGGCACCTGCGCCCAAAGCCCACACCGCATAGATCTCGTCCCGCAGCACGAGCGGCTTTCGTCCCGCCAGCACGTCGCGGATCATGCCTCCGCCGATACCCGTCAGCATCGCGGCGACCATGACCGCGCTGAGCGGATATTTGCCCGTTGCGTACAACGCGCCTTGAATCGCGAATGCCGACAGGCCGATGGCATCGAAGAACGCCTCGCTTTTCTTCCACGTGCGAATCCATTTCAGCGGAAGAACAAAGGCGACGGTCATCGCGATGACAGCCGTCTTCAGCAGCATGCCCTGCGTCCAAATCGTCGGAATCGGCACGCCGATCAACAAATTGCGAATGACGCCGCCTCCGAAGGCAGTGACCAGCCCCAGTACGTACACGCCCAAAATATCGTACTCTTCTTCCATCGCGACGATCGCGCCGCTCACTGCGAACGCGATCGTGCCGATAATGCTGAAAACCGTAAAAATGTCCATATCCATCGCCGCATTCATCTCATGTTGCCTCCGCCAGTTCCGCGCTATTCTTAAATCCTTACTCATTTTAGCCGTGGCCGCCGCATTGTTCAAGCGTAAGTTTGCTTAGAGGCGATCGTCTGCGCTTGCGATAACCGCATTGTTACGATGTATGGTCAACCGCTCCTATCGGAAGTATACTGGCTAAAGCAATCATCGTACAGAAAAGAAAGGCGGCATCGTCAGCAATGAAAGATAGACGCATCATCATCGTAACAGGCGGCCGATTGGGAGAATGGGCCATCCCGTTCATCGGACCGGACGACTATATCATTGGCGCGGATGCCGGCGCGTTATTTCTCGTGCAGCACGGCATCCGGCCGGATATCGCGCTCGGCGACTTCGATTCCGTAACCGCCGAAGAACTGGACTTGATTCGCCGGTCCAGCGGCGAAACGCATGACTACGACCCCATCGACAAGGACTACACGGATACCGAGCTTGCATGGCGTCTGGCAGTGGACAAGAAGCCGAGGGAGATTGTCATGGTCGGCGCACTCGGTACGCGGTTCGACCATACATTGGCGAACGTGCATCTGCTCCGCTTCGCCGCGCGCGCGAATGTTCATGCTTGCTTGGCGGACGAGCATAACCGCATTCGTCTCGTAACCCGGGAGCTGCGAATGGCGGATCAAGGCTTTTCCTACATCTCGCTGCTTCCGCTCTCGGAAACGGTGACCGGCATTACGCTGACAGGCTTTCAATACCCGCTTCGCGACGCGACGATCGAGATCGGTCAATCGATCGGCATCAGTAATCGCTTGCTGGAACGCGAAGGCCTGATTCAGATTGAAGACGGTTTATTGCTCGTTATTGAAAGCCGGGATTAATATGGCGCTGTGCCTGTATTGCACAGGCTTCAGCTGTCCTTCTCCTCCTCCGGCGTAACGATCGTTACGCCGGGGGCGTATTTCCTCCCCATCAGCTTGCGTTTCTTCCTGTTCTCTTTCGACTCGAAGACGATATCCATATCGTAATCGCCCCCTGGATACAACTCCGCGCTCGGGATATAGAGCGACAGCCGCTTCCGGTTGAAGGTCATCTTGGTCTTCTGCACCTGCACGACGATGTCTCCTCGTTCGTCCGCCGCACGGTACACGATGCCAGTCCGTTTGAGCGGATATATCCACACGCAGTCCCCGATCTCGAACGGGCGTTTCTTGGGATCCTCCACAGGTTTCTCCATGTTCTCAGCTGTTGTCTCGGCCGTTTGCCTGGACGATGATGAGTTGGCTTTCACCGTCCGTTGCTGCTTCTTTCGCTCCGGCAGTACGGCTTTATTCTCGTTTTCAGCTACATTAGTATCAAACTCTCCAGTTGCACCTGTTTGCGGCCCATCCCGAATGACACGCTGCTCCGCGCGTTTCACGACGCGCTCAGGCAGTCCGAAACGCCTGGCAATCGCAAACGCATAGCTGTCGCCGGCTTCTCCGACTTCCAGCGTATAGGTCGGCTTCAATGTCTCGGGATCGAAGGCCATCCGCGCATTCGTGCAGGCGGACATCGCAGCGGCGAAACGTTTAATCTCGTTAAAATGCGTGGTAGCCGCCACGAGAGAACCGCGTTCAAGCAGCTCCTCCAGCACCGCGATCGATAAGGCGATGCCTTCGCCGGGATCCGTCCCTGCCGCCAGCTCGTCGAGCAGCAGCAAGGAGCGACCGTTCGCCGAGCGCAGCATGCCGCTCAAGCAATCCATATGCGCGGAGAAGGTGCTGAGCGACTGCTCGATGCTTTGCCCGTCGCCAACATCCGCGAGGACGGTCTCGAAGATTCCGAGCTCCGTTCCCTTGTCGGTGGGCAGCAGCAGACCCGATTGACACATAAGCGCGAAGAGTCCGATCGTCTTGAGTGCGACGGTTTTGCCGCCTGTATTCGGCCCGGTGATGATCAGTTGGCGCCAATCCGCGCCGATTTCGAACGTAAGCGGTACAGCCTTCTCCCCGAGCAACGGATGCCTTGCGCCGGTTAAACGGACATACGGCCGATCCACGACGGCCGGCGCAATGCCGTTGTACGTTCGGGCCAGCTTGCCCCGGGCGAATATAAAATCAAACGTCGCCATCGCTTCCACGTTCCATCGGAACTCGGCGCTGTGCGTTTCCGCGAAGTCCGACAACCGCGATAAAATTTGCGTGCGCTCGCGCTCTTCTTCGCTTTTCCACAGCTGCAATTCCCCTTGCAGGTCGGATACGTCAGCCGGCTCGACGAACAAGGTTTGGCCGCTGGCCGACTCATCCCATACGGTGCCGGGAACCTGCCTGCGAAGCTCGCGCTTGACGGGAATGACGAAACGGCCGTTCCGCTTGCTTACCAGCTGCTCCTGCAGCGCGTTCTTGTATTTGCCCAGCAGCTGATTGATTTTCCGTTCGATCCGATCCTCCGCAGCTGCGATATGGCGGCGAATGTCGGCAAGCTCCGGACTGGCTTGGTCGGTCAATATGCCATGCCGAATACAGCGCGCGAGCTCCTTGACCAATTCCGGACAATCCCGCATCGAATCCGCATACGCGCTGACGGTCGGAGCCGCCATTCGCTTGCCGTCCATATAACGCTTCATTTGCGCTACAGCCGTCAGCCAAGCGGCCAAATGGCCAAGCTCCTGCTCCGTGTAGATCTTCCCCTTACCTAGCAGAGCCATGAATGGCCCGATGCCCTCCATGGCGGAGAGCGGAATGCTGGCACCTGCAGTCAAAAGCGCCGCCGCTTCCTCCGTTTCGTTCAGCCAAGCTTTTACCTGACCAAGCCGAGTGCTCGGCGCCAGCCGTTCGGCGAGTGCTTTTCCCGCATCCGATACGGTGTATTCCACGAGCATCGCTTTGATTTTATAATATTCCAGCGTCGTTAACGTCCTTTGATTCATGGTTGGTATCCATCCTTTTCGCATTAGAATAAAAAAAAACAGGAACGGAAAGCGCATAAACGCATTCCATTCCTGTTTGGGATAACGGTCATCACGCTATGACGGTTTCCCCATTGCGGGCGAACCATAAATAGCATGAAAAAAGCGTGCTCGAAGAGCACGCTCATTAACCGTCCAGCAGGCGGAAATGGGTCATGTTCTTAACTCATTGGCAACGGAAACCGAATTCGCCGATAACAAGTTAAACCTGCGCCATTTGGGCAAGCCGACTCGCATCAAGCCGATTCAATTCCGTTCCTGGAAGCACTTCAGGCCCCAGGTTGTATCCAATTAGAAGTTAAGAACACCGACACGCATCAAAATTTCCCCTTGCTGCATAAAGTTAGCTTTATCATAGCCGCTGACCACCTGAAAAGTCAAGGATCAGGCGCCTACACCGAAATCGTTAATCCCGTGCGCGCGTAAGCCGTTCCCGCAGGCAGACCATAGTCGCGGGTCACGTCGATATCGTGCGACATATGGGTGAACAACGTTCTTCCCGGCTTCAATTGCTCGATCAGCTGCAGCGCTTCCCGGACATCGTACACGGAACGGGTCTTGAAAGGGTATGGCTCCTCGTAGAAGCTCGTTCCCAGGATCAACACGTCCAGCCCGTGAAGCGGCTCAAGCTCCTCGCCTTCCAAGGCGATGGAATCGGAGCAATACGCAAAGCTGCGACCAATGGAACGGTTAGCAAACCGAAATGCGTACGCATGGCCGTTCTTGCCGTGATTGACCTTCCAGCACCGCGTCTCCCATTCTCCGAACGCAAGCGGTCCGTCAATCGGGATAAATTCGATCTGCGAGCCGAGCCAAGGAAAACGCATCAGAATCTCGCGGATCACATCCGGCATCGCGTATGCCTTGCCCTTGCGGCCGAGCCATCTGCACATATCCGCATACTCCGGAAGCCCGGCGATATGATCGAAATGCGCATGCGTGATGAGCAGGGTCACGTTATCTCTTAGACCGGATGCCTCCATGCCTCTACGCCAATCCGGACCGCAATCGATCAGCATCGTGCCGAACGAGGCATCGTCGAGCTGTACGAGCGAGCGAAACCGTCGATTCTCCCCTTCGCCTCTCGCTTCCTCGCAGACGGCGCACGAGCAGTATACCCGCGGCACGCCCATCGCGTCGCCTGTTCCCCAAAAGGTGATATTCATGTCATGCCGTCCCCTTTCCGCACATAGGTCATTTTGCAGGCGTGTCTGTTAAAGCGGAAGAAGCGTCAGCTTATCTTGGCCTTTCAACTGCTCCATCATGGCATACCACTCATCCGGCTTGTTCGGCAACGCCGAGTAATATTGGGTGAGGAACGCGGTGACGAGCGATGCGTCCAGCTCCGTGCGGTCTTCATCCGCCGGAAGGAAGCTTAAGTTAAGTCCGCGGACAGCCGAACCATCCTCTTCCCAAGACGGGTGGACATACGGAAAATCCAGGCGCATATAGCCGATATGGGACAGCACCTCGCGGCGAACGTACGGACTCATCGGATAAATACCGCCGAACTCGTAGGTCGATTGGACGGGATCGTAAATTTCGGCGAACATGCCGATCGACTCCGTTCCGCTTCGTTCCGCCAACCGCTGCAAATCGCGCGAACGATTGCGCAGGAGGAAACGGCCGATTCCGAGGCCGGGCCGGCCAACGATCGTAAAGTCCGTCATCGCGACTCGCATCGCAGGGTAATAACGGTATTCCGTCGTTCCTACGACTTCCCCTTCATGGACGGCGACATACACATGAATGCTTTCGTCTTCAAGCGGAGCCTGCCATTTCTCGTAGGCCAACACTTCCTCGGGCGGAAAGACGGTTTTCATCAGATCGTGCATCTTTGCGAATAACGGATTATCAATGGATTGAATGCGTATGTAGTCCAAGTTTCTCGCTCCTTTAATGGTGTGCTCGGTTATGCTTCGTCCCCTTCATAGAATGGGTTCTTCCACTCCATGAGAGCGGCATAATTGCGGGACTCTTCATCTTCCAAATAATCGGCAGCCGTTCCGACCGGCATGCGTCCGCAGCGCAGCAGGAACGAAACGACTGGATCATTGTACCGTCCCGAGACAACGCCCGACAAGTATTCATCTGGCGAAATCGTATCTGCATAGCGGTGATAACCCGGCATTCTTCCTCCGCCGAGCAGCCGCTTCAATCGTAAATGCACGACCGTCTCATACATGCTCTGCATGAGCCATTTGCCGATTCCGGCTTTGCGCATGCCGGGAACGACGCATATGTCGACGATATACAGCGTGTCGCCATTCGGAGCGTGATTGCGAATATAGCCGCCGTCCGTGATCGTCTCCCAGCTATGAGCGCCGCGGAGCTGTTCCTCGTCTACCTTGAGTCCGGTAATCGAGCCGATCAACCGGCCGTCAAGCTCGGCGCACAGCGCCCCTTCGGGAAACCGCGTCACATGCTCCTTCAGCTGCGATTCGTTCCACCACAACTCGGACGGAAACGGAGGCGGAAAGCATTGCCGCTGGATATCGATCAAATTAGCGAAATCGGTGTACGCATAATTTCGAATGACGATTTCAATCGGTTTGCCGTCGAGGTACACCATCATTTTTTTGTTCATGGCTGCCCTCCTCTCGGGTTCATTGGTCTGTCGTTAAGACCAATCCCCATACAAATCGATGCGACGGTCGCGCCACGTCGTGACGGATCCGGCCGCACGGACATCGTGAAGCAGGCGGACGTCGAGATCCGCGACGACAAGCATGTCGTCGTTGATGACGCCTTCCGTCATGATGCCTGCTGGCGGAAACGGAATGTCGTTCGGCGAAATAACCGCAGCTTGACCGTAATTGGCGCGCATGAAATCGACTTTGCGCAGCGAGCCCACCGTTCCAGTCGTCACGATATACACCTGGTTCTCCACGGCTCTTGCATGGCAGCAGTAACGAACCCGATAGAAGCCGTGCCGGTCGTCGGTGCAGGACGGACAGAAGATGATATCCGCTCCTTTGGCGCGCGCCATGCGGACGATTTCGGGAAACTCGATATCATAGCAGGTCAGCATCGCGATCGTCCCGAACGGCGTATCGAACACGTCCAGGCCTTCTCCCGGCGACATGTTCCATTCTTCGCGCTCCGTCGGCGTCATATGCAATTTCGGCTGTTTCTCCACCCGGCCGTCCGGATAGAACAGATGCGCGGCGTTGTTCAGCTTGCCGTCCGCTACTGCAATGACATGCGTGCCGCCGATAATATGGACGTTATACTCCGCCGCCAGCGCTTGAAAGAGCTCCAAGTAGGCATCCGTAAACGATGGAAGCTGATCAATGGTCAATGCCGCACCTGCCGCATCTCCGATCGAAAGCAGCTGCGTCGTGAAAAATTCCGGGAATAAGATGACCTGCACCCCGTATTCGGACGCATTCCGGACGTAGTGCCGGACCTGAAACGCAAACTGATCAAAGCTCTCGATATCCTCTAGTTTATATTGCACCGCGCATACGCGTATCCCGGTCATGGCCCTCTCCCCTTGGCTGCAGTTTTATTTTTTTTGCGGAATCGCGATCGATATGGTCGTTCCCTGCTCGGGCTTGCTGAAGACGTCGATTTGGCCCTCGTGCAGGTCAACGATGCGCTTGGCGATGGACAGACCGAGCCCGACGCCGCCCGTGGTGCGGCTTCTCGCGCCGTCTACCCGGTAGAAGCGCTCGAACAAATACGGCATTTCGTCCTCGGGGATCCCGATTCCTTTATCCGCCACGGAGAATCGGACGACGTTCTTGTGCATCGACAGACTGATATCGATCGGTTCCTTGCTGTATTTAATGGCATTATCGATTAGGATAACGAGCAGCTGGCGGATCTTTTCCTTGTCCGCGCTGAGCCGTATATCCTGCTTGTTCGTCGTATGGACGCGGATCATCCGTTGGAACGTCATATGAAGCATGTCCGCCGTCTCATCGGCCAGCTGCACGAGATTGAACGTCTCCAGCTTGAGCCAGTCTTCCGTTTCGGCCTGCGCCAGCTGGAGCATCGACTTCGTCAGATTTTGGAGCCGCTGCGATTCTTTGCTGATCGCTTCGATGGCTTCGTCCCGGATATTGGCATCGTCCCTGCCCCAGCGCTTCAGCATGCCGGCATAGCTGCTAATGACCGTAAGCGGGGTCTTCAGCTCATGGGATGCGTCCGCAACGAACTGCTTCTGCCGCTCGAAGGTCCGGTCCAGCCGCTCGATCATCTGATTGAACGCCCTGGCGAGCTGCAGCAGCTCCGCGGATTGGTCCCGCTGGGCCAGCTCGATCTTGCGCAGCTTCCCGCTTCGGTCGATCTCCCGCATCGTTTGCACCATGTGCTGAATCGGCGAGGTCAGCCGAGACGTAAACCAATACGTGCCGAAAATAGCGAACAGAATGGCGCCGATGCTCGTAATCGTCAGCGCAATGACCAGTACTTTCAAATAACTGTCGAGCAGCGTAAGCTTCCGGTAAAGCTCCAGCGTACCGATGATTTCATTGTTATGAAAGAGCGGCACCTTCATATAAAGCACGCGGCGTCCCTCGATGAAGAACATACCCGTATCATGCCGCTTGGAGAAGTCGGGCTTCAGCGCAAGCAGCTCCGGATCGGAGCCCTGCGTATTGACCGCTTTGCCGCTGCTGTCGATAACGCGCATCAATTCGCTGACATTATAATAATCCCGCAGCAGATCCGGATTGGCCAGCTGATGGGGATCGTTGATCCGCGGGTCTTCGAGCAGAATATTCACCTTGTTCGTCAACAGCTGATCCTCGCTGCGAATCGTGATCTTAATGACGAACAAATAAACGAAAATATTGAACAAGATCAATATAAAAATAAGCCAAAAAATCGTAAAAAACGTAAATCGCCGGCGAAGCGTCATGCATCAGGCTCCTTCAGCATGTAGCCGACGCCGCGGACGGTATGAATAAGCTTATGGCGATAACCCTTGTCGACCTTCTGCCGCAAATAGCGAATATAGACGTCCACCAGGTTCGTCTCCCCGATAAAATCGTAGCCCCATACTTCGGACAAAATATCTTCGCGGGACTTCTCTTCGTTCCGGTGCTCCGCCAAATAGACGAGCAGCTCGAATTCCCTCGGGGTCAGCTCGATCGGGAGATCCTTGCGGTACACTTTGCGCGTGCGAAGCTCGATGGAGAGATCGGCGGCCTTCAGCACGTCCGGGCTCTCGGCCTCTTTCGGCTGCGCCTGGAAGATGCGAAGCAGATTGCGCACGCGGGCAAGCAACTCCTCCATTGCAAAGGGCTTCGTTATATAATCATTGGCGCCATGCTCGAATCCGCTGACTTTGTCCGGAATCGTATCGCGCGCCGTTAATAGAATAATCGGTATCGGATTGCCGGCCTGCCTGATTCGCCGAAGCACTTCGATTCCATTCAGCTCGGGCAGCATCACGTCGAGCAGCAGCATGTCCCATTCGCCGTTCGTCGCTTGCTCCAGACCGCTCCTGCCGTCCGAAGCGCGGCCGACGAAATAACCTTCATGCTCCAGCTCGAGCTGAAGAATCCGCGCAATGCCGTCTTCATCTTCGATGACAAGAATGCGTTCGTTCATACTATCTCTGCACCTACTTTGCTCTAGTCTGTTGCGGGCCGAAGGGGCCCGTTCCCATAATCATAAATAAGCATGTCCGTCAATGCAAGCTTCGGACAGGTCCGAGCAGCACCGTCAGCATCGGGCATGCAAGTTTGTAAGCGCTGCACTTAAGGCGCTATGGACATCATTGTAGCATAGAACCGCAGCAATCGGAGTCATCGCGAAGCGAAGATGCCCTTCAACACAGGCTGCAAGGCGCGTTCCAGCTGCGCAGCCCATCTCGCGTTTGCCGTTGCCCAACGTCCCTTCCATACCTCATCGGCCCATTCTTGTGCCGGCAGCTGCGGAATCGAACAACTAGGCCTAACCGGCATCGAGGCGAGCCATTCGCCGCGGGCGGCGAATTTCCCGTCTTTGTTTGCGATCCAGCAGGTCGACCGCCCCTCGCGTTCGCGTTCGAAACAAATGCGTTTCGCCGCTGCCAGCCGTTGAATCGTCCATTTGGCCGGGTAAGGATCCACCACGAAGAGGAGGTCGTCGCAAGACGCCAGCAGGCGCTCCATATCCGGCGAGAGCCAGCGGCTGGACACGTCGGTGATAAAGACCGAGGCTTCAATGTTCTGCATCATGAGGCGATGCTTCAATTGAAGATCCGCAGCTTGCTCCGATGCACCAGACACTGTCGGATCCAGCGCGCACCAGACGAGACGCGATGAAGTCGATGCAAGAATCCGATACCGATTGTCTCCGATCGGACTCGTCCATGTCTGCCGCCTGTCGGCAGCGGGAAGCAGCGCATGCCATTCCGGTTCCAAGGAGGGATGCTCGACGCAGGCTACAGCAGGCCCCGCTTCCCGGTCCAGAAGGTGAGCCAGCGTCAGCGCCGTAAAGGTAGCCCCCGCTCCCGGAGACAATGAAGCGACAATAACGGACCGCTGCCGCTGCAGCGCCGACACCTTCCTTGATGCTGTCATCTGCGAATGAGCGGCTATTCCTTCTGGAACGCCTCCTTCAAGCAAACAAGCAGACAACGCAAGTCCAGCTTCCTTCATAGTGGCATACCGACATGCCGGGACGGGGTCGGTCATTCGTCCGATGACCGCCGTCAGCGCTGCCGATCCGCCAAGCAATCCAATGCCCGCACCGGATCCACGATCGTCGAAAAAGCCAACATGCCCATACTGCCCCGGCCTCTCGTCTCGATACTGCTTACCTTCTCCATAATGTCTATTTCCACCATATTGCCCCCGTCCCACTTTACCCCCGCCGGTCAGCAAATAATGAAGCAGTGCTCCTAGACCGAATACGTCCGTTCTTGCGTCGCTCTGCTGGTTTCCCTCCTGCTCAGGGGCGGCAAACCCAGGCGTGCCGAGCGTTACCGTATCCTTCGTCTGTCCCGGCTTGAATTCGCGCGCGATGCCGAAATCGATCAGCCGCACGAAACCGTTGTGGTCGATCATCACATTCGTCGGCTTCAGGTCCCGGTGGATGATAGCCGGCTGCCTCCCGTGCAAGTAAGCAAGCGCCGACGCCAGCTGCAGGCCGATGTCAATCGCTTTTGGCGCAGCAATGTAGCCGTCCTGTTGTTCCAGATAGGCCTGCAGCGTCATCCCGTCAATGTAATCCATCACCATCACTTCAAAGCCGCCGTTCCCCGCAGCGGGAAAATAGTCCACGATCAATGGCAAATGCGGGTGATCCAGCCGCATCAGCAGGCCCGCCTCCTCTGCGCTTCGTTGCCCGCCGCCTTCTTCTGCCTTGCTTACTTTCAATGCGCGAATCTTCCCATGCAGCCGCATATCCTCCGCCGCATAAACCTCGCCCATGCCGCCTTTGCCGATCCGTCCCTGAATGCGATAACGGCCTCCGATTATTGTACCGTTCTCCAACGCTGCCAAACCCTCGCGTTCCATTGCGCCATGCCTCCCCGTTCACGCAAAAAAGCACCCTGAAGGGACAGACCGTCGGCCTGCCCGTTCAGGATGCTTTCCTGTACGCGTCGCTATAATTATCGTT
Source organism: Paenibacillus sp. J31P316 (assembly GCF_056269105.1). Classification (NCBI taxonomy): domain Bacteria; kingdom Bacillati; phylum Bacillota; class Bacilli; order Caryophanales; family Paenibacillaceae; genus Paenibacillus; species Paenibacillus sp. J31P316. Next base: position 418,463 of record NZ_JBWDNI010000001.1, read on the forward strand.
TGACCAAGTATAACGTAATTTCGTCCCGATTGTGGAACAGTTGCTTCGCCTTGCGCAGCTCGAACACGGTCTCCAGCTTCGCAACGACGTCCTTGATCGTCTGCAGCGGCTTCTTATGCATCAGCTTGACGGTAATCACGGCTGCCGCTCCGTCGCGCAGCGCATCGGCTTTCTCCAGCACCAGCTTGGCCATTTGCATCGGGCTCCAGCTCATATCGCACACAAGCAGATCGAAGGTGCCCGGAGCAAAATGAACGTCCGAAGCGTTCTTCTTTAATGCCGTTAAACGCGGATAGGCCGCAAGCTTCGGATGAAGCTCCGCGGGATCGACGGATGTGACGCGAAGGCCGCGCTCCAAGAGCAGCTGCGTCCATCCGCCCGGTGCCGCGCCGATGTCGAGCGCTTCCCGGAAGGTCTCCAGATACAGCTTGAATGCCCGTTCCGCCTCCAGCAGCTTAAACTTCGCCCGCGAAATTTGTCCGTCCTCGCGCTGGAAACGAATCGCGCCTCCAGGCCAATCCGACAGCTGCTCGGCAGGAGTTCCCCAGCCGACGTACAGCTCGCTCTGTCCTGCGAAGATGGACAGAATTTGTTCCGGCGACTGCATCGTCGTTTCCCCGCCCAGCTCCATGATCACGGCATCCAGCACCGCTTTCGTATCCGCGGCGGAATACGGGAATGACGTGCCGTCGACGCGCCTTAGATGAATCGCCGTCGATCCGTTCTCCCAGCGCATCCGCGCATGGCGTACAAGCTCGGAAAGCGCTTGAAGATCGTCGGCGCTGCCTTGAATCGGCACGATGCGATCGATCGGCTGGATATGCCGCAGAAAAATCGGCTCGCTCTCCTGCAGCTTCGCCAGCATCTCCTCGCGGTACAGAGGCACTTCCATCCGAAATACTTCCCCCGCGATAAGCTGCGTAAATTTAATGCCCTGAATCATTCTGCGAAGCTCTTCCATCGCAAGCGAGGCAAAGCCGTGATTCGCGGTTCCAATCCATTCTGTCACTACGTTCTTCCTCCTGATAATGCCCTTATCCACGGGCGGTCGTCTGCCCAATGAACTTCCACGGGCCAATCATAAGCGGAGCTTAGCCACTCCGCGCTCAAGACGTCTTTCTTCGGTCCGGCTGCCACGATTTCGCCGTTCTGCACGAGCGCGACATGCGTAAACAGCGGAACGATTTCTTCCATATGATGCGTAACATACACGACCATCATATCGCGCGCCCCGAGCCGGTCAAGGTCGATCAGCAGCTTCTCGCGCTCATAGAGATCCAGACCGGCGCATGGTTCGTCCATAATAAGAAGCTTCGGATTCAGCATCAGCGCGCGGGCAAGCATCACTTTCTTCCGTTCGCCTTGGGAAAGCGAACCGAGCGGCTGTTCGGCCACATGCAGCAATCCCACTTCGTCCAGCAGCGACAACGACTTCAAACGAACGGCCTCGTCGATCTCCTGGTAGAAACGGAGAAATGCGTATTCGCCCGTCGCCACGACTTCCCAGACCGGATCGCGAAGCGTCAGCTTCTCCATGACGGATTGACTGATATAACCGATCTCCTTGCGGACCTCCCGCACGTCGCATTCGCCGTACGGATAGCCCAGCACGTTGACTTTCCCTGAAGTCGGAAACTCGTAGCCGGTCATCATCTCGAGCAGCGTCGTCTTGCCGCAGCCGTTGCGGCCGAGGATAACCCAGTGCTCCCCTTTGTTCATCCTTAAATTAATGCCATTAAGAATTTGTCTATCCCCGCGGCGGAACGTAATGTCCGTTAATGAGATCATGCCAATCCCCTCCCAAGCTTACTGTTTCATCGGCCCATGATGGATGATTACTTCGGGCGGCGCATGCTGCTGCAGCAAATGAATCATGCTTATTCGCCCCGCCGAGCTGGAAGTGTGAAAATAGCATTCGCGCGGATAGCGACCGCTGTCCACGATATGCTGTACTACCTCCAAGCCGTTCGGCTGCCCCCAGCCGAGCTCGAAATCCAGGGAAAGCACGTCCACCTCTTCATGATCCAGAAGCAGCTTGCATTCCTCTGCTGTCGTCGCGAGCACGAACCCTTGCGGGCATGGCCTGTAATCATCCAAATAGACGTTGATCATATCGTGATTAGCCTCCCAATTGCCGAATAAGATCCATTTGTCCCTTATGCGTGCCGTCTTTCCCCGAAGGCGTTTCCAATATAAACGGCGTAGCTGCAAGCAGCGGATGCTGCAACAGCCACGCTAAGCCCGGCTCGCCGATGTATCCTTCCCCAAGGACAGCATGCCTGTCCCTTTTTTCCCCGCTCGGGAAGACGGAATCGTTCAAATGAACGGCCACGAGATGATCGATCACGCCGAGCTCGGCCGCCTTATCCAACCATAGCGCATCTGTACTTCCGTCCCAGACGCCGCTCGCGAACAGATGGCAGGTGTCCAGGCAAAAGCCGATTTTGTCGGAACCGGTGCACAATCCGCGGATTTGCGCCAGCTCTTCCATCGTCGTGCCCATGAACGTATGATCGCCGGCTTGATTCTCGATGAGGAGCTTCGCCTTGCCGCTCCACTGCTGCGCGATCTCGCTCAGCGTGACGACCGCGTTCCGATACCCTTCCAGCGGATCGGGTCCTTTGTAGACGCCGAAATGAACGACGACGCCGAGCGAACCGCAGGCCTCGGCGATCTCCAGATCGTTCAACAAAGATATGACCGTCCGCGCGCGATGCTCGGCATCTTCCGATGCGACGTTCGTCGGATACGGCGAATGCGCGATCGATACGAGGCCATGCTCGGAACAAAATTCGGCGCATCGGACCGCCTCGGCGCGGTCGAACGATTTCACCGACAGACTGCGCGGATTCTTGGGAAAATACTGATACGCCTGCGCCCCGCAAGCGGCCGCCGTTCTCGCCGCTTCGCGGTAACCGCCTCGCGTGGATACATGAAGTCCGGCCCGCATCTCCGATTACCGGTCCTTCTGGCAGGACGGACAATAAAAGAGCTTGCGCGAGTTCAGCTCGGTTTGGACGATCTCGGCGCCGCATCGCGGACAAGTCTCCCCGCCGCGATCGTATACGCGGCAATGGTCGTTGTAGCCGCCGGTCACTGTATCGTCGGCGGTCAACGGAAGCTCCATATAGCCGCCATGCGCGACAGCATCGTTAAGCACGGCGTGCATGGCTTCGTATATACGTTCCCAGGATGCTGGTTCTATGGCGTTAATTCTCGCGTCCGGGCGAATGCCCGCTTCGAATGCGATTTCGTCCGCGTAGCAATTGCCGATTCCGGCGATGACATGCTGGTCGACGAACGCGGTTTTGAACGAGCCGCGTTTGCTCTTGAAGCGCTCCTTGAACGCCTCCAGCGTCAGCCTTGGATCGAACGGGTCCGGTCCGAGTTCCGCCAGCCGCGCGTTCGCTTCTTTCTGGCTGAGCAAGTGGAGATAACCCAGCCGCAAGCCGATAAAGCACAAGTCGCCCGCCGGGAATCCGATCGTCACCTGAACGGTCCGATCGGGCCGTTCGGGCGGCAGCCCCTCCGGCGTCAGCAATGTATGCGACTCGTACCGGATCAGTCCGCCGAGCATCAAATGCAGCAGCATCCTTTTTCCGTTATCGAGGTGAAAGAGTATCATTTTGCCGCGCCGTTCGACGAACCAGACGGTACGGCCAATCAGCTCCTGTTCGAACGTATCGACGGGAACGTTGATGGACTTCGGCCTCGTCACGAGCACCTTCGTAATGGGCTGGCCGGCAATGCGTTCAGCCAGCAATCTGCGGTAATGTTCCATTTCCGGATATTCCGGCATGCCTTCAACTTCCTTCCTATCAGCGCTGCCTCTGTTCGGTCAGCTGGCTGCCGAGCCATTCCTGCAAACGATGCAGGTCAGCGATAACCTCGTCGGCCCCGCATTCTGCCGCTGCAAGCAGCTCTTTATAATTGTCGGCTGTTGCTAGCCCAGTTAATACTAGCACCGTCTTGCATCCTACAGCATTTCCCGCCGCGATATCGGTCGCCGGGTTGTCCCCGACCACCCAGGTTTCATTCGCTTCGAGGCCGAGACGCTTCAGAGCAAAATGCATCTGAATCGCGGATGGCTTGCCGATCACGATCGGCTGCACGCCGGAAGCGGCCCGGATGACAGCGGAAATCGAGCCCGCGCCGGGAATCAAGCCGTTCTCCGACGGCAGCAGCAGATCGGGGTTCGTCAATATGTACTGCGCGCCGTTTCGGATATGCCGGACGGCGGCAGCGATCTTATCGTAGGTCAGCGAACGGTCAATCCCCTGCACGACCAGCTCGGGAGCTTCGTCGTCCAGCTGCAGACCCGCTTCCTGAAGCGCGGCAAGAAGCCCGGCTTCGCCGACCGCGTGAACGCGCGCGCCTGGGCTGCGTTCCGCAATATAGGCGGCTGCCGCTTGCGCGGACGTGCAGACGTCATCCGCCACCGCCGGTATCCCCATACCGTTCAGCCGTTCTGCCACGGCCTCCGGCGATGCGGACGAATTGTTCGTTACGAATAAATAGCGGAGCTCTTCCTTGCGCAGCACGCCAATCAATGCATCCGCGCCGGGAATCATGTTGCTCCCGTGATACAAGGTCCCATCCAAATCGATCAACAATCCCCGGAGGTGATTGACCCCGTTCCCCATGATGCTCACCCCTTCGATCGTTTCAAGCGCAAACGGTCGATCCGTTTGCGAATCAAGTCCAGCTCGGTTCTTCGCTTGCTCTGCAGACGGTGGCCGGCTTGCCGCCGTGCCGCCATCTCGAGCGCCTGCTCCGCCAAGAGCAGCGCCTGCTCGAGCTCCTTGGTGCGATGCTCGTAATACATCGCGAGCTCAATATGAGCCTCATAGTCCGGCCATGTCAAATCGGCTGACAGATGCACAGCCTTCTGCCACAATAACACAGCCCGATGCCAATTTCCACATTTCTTGTCGCGTTCGGCCAGCAGGCATAGGCACTTCACGGACGGCCGCGCGTGTACGGCAAACCGGGCGTACAGCGGTTCCGCGATCTCCGTCTTCCCCATCCGCTCCAGCCATAACCCCGTGCGAAGCAGCTCCTCGGCTTCATCCGGCAGCGGGATATGCGTTCCCATCCCGCCGCCAAGAAAATGGCCGAAACGGATCGCAAGCGTTGCCAGCGAGAGCATATCCGTCTCGTTATGCTGGAAGACGCCGAGCAGCGGCTCCGGATTCCCGTCGGCGAGATATTGAAAATAGATCGCCGGCGCCAACGATCCCGGCACATCGTCTTCGCGCTTGATGCCGAGCCGCTCTTCTTCCACATGGCTGAGCCTGCAGGATACGAGCGTGTTGCGCCAGATGGCTCGGGACGGATGAAGGAGGTCGATATGTACCGGATTCCAATCAAACGTCCGGTACCCGTGCAATATAAACCGATTGTACAAGACAGGCCAGTCGAACGTGCGGCCGTTGTAAGTGACAAGATGCGAGAAGCTTGGCAGCAGCGCGCGCAAATAGCCGATCATGGCCCGTTCCTCGGCAGGATGGCGGATCAGCATCTGTTTGACGATAAACATGTCTTCCTGTGCATAGGCCAGCCCGACCATGAACGGTACATTGCCCGCGCCAACGCCGAGTCCCGTCGTTTCCAAGTCAAGAAACAGCAGATTCATCGCGCCTCGGCTGCCGCTGTCGTCTCGGTTAAAGGCTGCCAAAGACGGCTGCGTCTCCATCAGCTCGGCGAGCCGATGCGAGCCGTGCCAGTGAGACAAAGGGTAGCGGCTCTCGCGTACGAGAAAATCGCCTTCCGCCGACTCGATCAGCTGAACCCCGATCTCTTCCCATGCTGGCTCGAGTGCCGGCATGTTGGGTTCGATCTCTCCGCTGGAATGCTCAAAGCTGATTTCGCCCGTTTCCTCCGTATTCTTCCATTGCATGCCATCATCGGATGCATTCGTCGAATGCACCTCAATATCGTCGGCAACATCGACAGAAGACGATTCCACAGGAGCTCCCATAGAAGGTTCAACAGCACTCTCTGGCATACCTGCGAGCCGTTCTGCCTGCGCGGCCTGCGTGCTTCGAAGCCGAAGCAGCCGGTCTCTCAGCCCGCTCATATCGAAACACCCGCTTTCGCTGACTGTTCAAGCTGGATCCATTGACTTGGATCAGGCGAAATGATAATGGATACGTAACCTGACATGTTACAATCCCTCCAACAACAGAAGACTCTTCTTCTTCGCGTCCATGCCCTCGATGTCCGAGCTAATGCACGAAGGACAGCCGTCCACGCAGGGACATTTTCGGATCAGGTCGATCGCGGCGGCCTTTACCTCGTCGAAGCGCTTATAGACGTCGTCCGCGAGACCGATGCCGCCGGGATAGTGATCGTACACGAATATCGTGGGCAGCCCGGAATGGTTCGCTTTGATTTGCGCCGCGACGTGCACGTCGCTCCGATCGCACATGACGAGCACCGGCACGATGTGATTCATCACGTTGGCGATTCCGAGGAGCAGCTGTTCAAGCGCCTTCGTTCCGAGCCGTGGATCGACGTCCTTCAGCTCCAGCCAGGTTGCGCTCGTATGCAGCTCTTCCTCGGGCAGATGAATAGGCCCGGATCCGATATTTTCGAATGTGGTCAGCTTGATTTTTTTGAAAATCGTCGGAATCGCGTTGACCGTCACATCGCCGAAATGGATGGCGGCGCCGTCCCGCTCCCGGCTCCTGTCGATCTCCAGCACCTTCAGCTGAATCGCCAGGTTGGCATCCGTGTAATATTCCACGTCGACCTCGCGCACGTACGCTTTCTTATGCTCCCAATCCAGCTTCTCGACTTGGTATTGTACGCCTTCGTGAAGATAGATGGCTTCGTCATGAAGCAGCGTCATCGCGCTGAAGCGATCCATTTCGCCGATGATTTTGACATTGCCCGTATAGGTCTGATCCACGATCACCACATTTTCCTGGGATGCGGATCTCAAGCTGATATTGCTTGCCGGGAAAGCGAGATTCGCCCAATAGAACGTATCCTTGTTCTTGTTCAGCACCCGTTCTTCAACGAGATAGTCCATGATATCCGCCACGTCGAGCGGACCGAAGGTCTCGGTTTCCTTGAACGGAAGCTCGTACGCCGCGCACTTGAGATGGTCTACGAGAATAAGCAGGTTTTCCGGATTGATGCGGGCGAATTCAGGCGAACGTTCGAAGAAATAGTCCGGATTTTGGACGATATATTGGTCGATCGGGGTGGACCCGGCAACCATGACGATCAATGCTTCGCCATGGCGTCTGCCTGCCCTGCCCGCTTGCTGCCAAGTGCTCGCGATGCTCCCGGGATAACCCGTCATGATGCACACCTGCAATTGCCCGATATCCACGCCAAGCTCAAGCGCGTTCGTGCTGACGACGCCGAGTATCTCCCCGTCTCGAAGTCCCCGCTCGATCTCCCGCCGCTGCTTCGGCAGATAACCGCCCCTGTAGCCGCGAATCGACTTGGCCCCCAGCTCATTTCGGACCAACTCTTGAATATGGCTCAATATAATCTCGACGCGCACTCGGCTTCGTGCGAATACGATGGTCTGGATTTTGTTTTTGAGAAAATCGCGCGCCAGCTGGTTGACTTCGACCGTCGCGCTTTTGCGAATATTGAGCGGTTTATTGACGATCGGCGGGTTATAGAAGACAAAATGTTTTCGCCCGCTCGGCGCGCCGTTGTCATCGATCAAACGCATCTGGCTGCCCGTTAACTGCTCGGCTAAGGCTCTCGGATTGGCGATCGTTGCCGACGTGCAAATGAAGACGGGATCGCTGCCGTAAAACTTGCATATCCGTTTCAATCTGCGGATCACGTTCGCCACATGGCTGCCGAACACCCCGCGATAAGTATGCAGCTCGTCGATTACGACGAATTTCAAATTCTCGAACAGGCTCACCCATTTGGTGTGGTGCGGCAAGATCGCCGAATGCAGCATATCGGGATTCGTGATTACGATATGGCCCGCCTTCCGTACGACCTGTCGGATCGTCGGGGATGTATCGCCGTCGTAGGTGTAGCTTTTAATATCGATGCCCATCTCGCCGATGATCTCGTTCAATTCGCTCTTCTGGTCTTGCGCCAGCGCCTTGGTCGGGAAGATATAGAGCGCGCGGCTCGTGTCGTCAGCGGCGATCGCCTGCAAGACGGGCAGGTTATAGCACATCGTCTTGCCCGAAGCGGTAGGCGTGACGGCAACGATATTCTCGCCCTTGTCTACTGCCTGATAGGCAGAATGCTGATGCGTATACAGCTCCGTTATGCCGCGCTTGACGAGCGCATCTCGAATACGGGTATCCACGCTCTCGGGTATGGGCCTTGACTTGGCTTCTCTTGGTTCTATTTCATGCCAGTGGATGACATTATCGTTATGGCGCAGATCCTGAATCAGTTCAGGCAAATTTTTCTTTTTCAACATAAAACGGCTCACCTCTTATATGCACCATTTTAGCGAATATCTGTTCGCTTGACTAGCGAGAAGTCAAAAAAGCGCGGCAGCGAATCACCATGCAACGAAAAAGCCCCCGGCAGGGTCGAATCGCTTCGACATCCCATCCGAGGGCGCAATACCGGACATTCAATAAAGCTCGCGACATTCATGCATGGTCGTACTCATCCGTCATGGCTACGCGAAGGCTTAGGTACGTGAAATTCGATCATTTCCACGGCCGGCTCGATCGCGGCGAAAATCTCTTTCACGCCGTTCGCCAGCTCCGCCACCTGCTCGTCATCGTACCGGGAGCTGAAATGGGTGACGATCATCCGCTTCGCTCCCGCCTCTCTGGCGGTTTCCGCTGCTTGGGTGAACGTCGAGTGGCCGTAAGCGGCCGCCTTTTCTTCGAGTCCTCCCGCAAACGTTGCCTCGTGAACGAGCAGGTCCGCCTGCTTCGCGAGCAGGACCGCGTTCTCGCATGGACGGGTGTCTCCCAGAATCGTAATGACACGCCCCGGCTGCATATCGCCGACGACATCGGATGCGCTGATGGTGCGCCCATCCTGGAGCGTGACGTCCTCGCCTCGCTTCAGCCTGCCGTACCATGGTCCCGGCGGAACGTTCAGCTCCGCCAGCCGGCGCAGATCGAGCTGCCCGAATTGCGGACGTTCCGTAATCCGATAGCCGAAGCAAGGCATGCGGTGCTGAAGCTCGGCTGCTTCCACGATATATCGCTCGTCGGCCACGACCTCGCCTGCGCTTATTTCCACGATGTTCAGCTCATAATTCAGATGCACGCCGGTCAGCTCGAAGATGGTTTCCAAATAACTGCGCAGGCCGATCGGACCGTAGATGTTCAGCGGACCCGCGCCTTCAAAATAACTCCGGCTGCTAAGCAGGCCGGGCAGTCCATTAATATGATCGCCATGCAGATGCGTGATGAAGATCCGCTCCAGCTTGTTCAGCTTGAGCTTGGTGCCGAGCATCCGGTGCTGCGTAGCCTCGCCGGCATCGAACAACCAGAAGGTGCATTGCGGTTCAGGCAGCGACAAAGCGATCGATGTGACGTTGCGGGTTCTGGTCGGCCTGCCCGCGCTTGTGCCGAGAAACGTAAGCTGCACGCTGTCTCCTCCATTCCAAAGCGAATCGCGATATAGGATATTCCATGCTTACTAACACTACAAATTCGATAATCAACACACCGCAAGCCCACTGAAAGCTCATTGAAGCACACTGCAAGCCCGATAATCAAAACTGCAAACGCGAAATGCAATCCTTATAACAATACCCTCCAAAGGGCACGGTTCATACCATGCTTTGGAGGGTACGCCAAATTTCGGCTTACACTTTCTCGACGTTGAAATATTGCGCTTCCGGATGGGCGAACACCATGGCGGATACCGATGCTTCCGGTTCCATCATGAAGCCTTCGGTCAGCTGTACGCCGATATCCTCCGGATGCATGAGCTCGAACAGCGGTCCTTGGTCCTCGAGATTCGGGCACGCCGGGTAGCCGAACGATACGCGAATGCCTTGGTAACGGGCGCCATGGCGCTGCTTCATCGTCATGTCCGGATGATCCGGGAAGCCCCATGTATCGCGCATGAGATGGTGGACGCGTTCGGCCATCGCCTCCGCGACTTCAAGCGCCACGGATTGCAGCGCGTGCATGCGAAGGTAATCGCCTTTCTCTTTCGCCTCGCTCGCTTTCTCGCGCACGCCCTCTCCCGCAGTGACGACGAGGAAGCCAACGTAATCCATCACGCCGCTTTCCACGGATTTCAAGTAGTCCGCCAGGCATAGGAACGGCTCAACCTGTTGGCGCGGGAAAGTAAACCGCTTGATCTCCACGCCTGGCTGCTTCGGATCGTAAATGATGATGTCGTTGCCCGAAGACTGCGCCGGGAAGAATTGATACATGCCGTGGGCTTGGAGCGAGCCCTTCGCCGCTTCGTCGAGCAAGTCGTCGACCGTCGTTTTCAGATTGACCGCCTTCTCGTTGCCTTCTTTCAATAACGCGTCGACATTGCCTTTCAGCCCCAAGTGATGACCGAGCAGCATTTGCATGTTCACATACGGCACGATGTGCGGAATCGGCACACTGCGAAGAACGTGACGGTCAGTATCCGGCGGAATAAATACCGGTGCATCGACAGAAATGTTCGATTTGACCGCCCGCGTCAGAACGGGAAGCGGCTTCTTCTCTTCCTCTTCTACGCCGCCGTTCGCTTTGAAAGCGGCCATTTCATCCTCGTACGCGCGGCGATGATCGGGGTTCATCAGCTTGTTGGCAATATCCAAGCCATCCATGGCATCTTTCGCATACAGCACAAGACCATCGTATTCGGGACCGATACGCGTCTTCGTGAATTTCCGCGTCAGTGCGGCGCCGCCGACCATGATCGGCGCGTCAATGCCGGCATTGCGCAAATCCTGTGCCGTCACGACCATTTGCGCCGCGGATTTGACGAGAAGACCGGACAAACCGATCGCGTCGACCGGCTCTTTCCGATAGGCTTCGATCAACTGCTCCGGCGGTACCTTGATACCGAGGTTGATGATTTTGTAACCGTTATTGGACAAGATGATTTCAACCAAATTCTTGCCGATATCATGTACGTCGCCCTTAACGGTCGCAAGAATGATTTTTCCTTTAACCGCGGATTCCGTCTTCTCCATGTGCGGCTCCAGATACGTTACCGATGCCTTCATGACCTCGGCGCTCTGCAGCACCTCCGCCACGATCAGCTCGTTGTTGTTGAACAGCCGGCCGACCTCTTCCATCCCCCGCATCAGCGGTCCGTTAATGATTTCGAGCGGCGAATATTTTCCCATGGCTTCGTCCAAATCGGGATACAAGCCTTCTTTCGTACCTTCCACGACGTACGAACCGAGCCGCTCCTCCAGCGTCAGCGAGGATACTTTCTCTTTCTTCACGACCTTCTTCTCGCGGAAAGCCGCGACGAACGCAGCGAGCGTCTCGTCGTTCGTGTTATAGATCAGCTCTTCGGCCAAACGGCGCTCTTCCTCCGGAATGGACGCGTAGCGCTCAAGCTTCTCCGTGTTGACGATCGCGTAATCGAGGCCAGCCTTCGTCGTATGGTAGAGATACACCGAGTTCAGCACTTCGCGGCCCGCATCCGGCAAGCCGAAGGAAATATTGCTTAGGCCGAGAATCGTCTTCGCGCGCGGATATTTGGCCTTGATCATCTTGATGCCTTCGATGGTCTCGACTGCGGAGCCGATGTATTGCGGATCGCCGGAACCGACCGGGAACATGTTCGGGTCGAAAATGATATCCTCCGGCTGCATGCCGTACTTCTCCGTCAACAGCTCGTACGAACGCGTCGCCACTTCCATCTTCGCTTCGCGCGAGACTGCCTGACCGCGCTCGTCGATGAGAATACAGACGACCGCAGCACCGTAACGATGAATGAGCGGCAAAATCTTCTCGAACTTCGATTCGCCGTCCTCCAGGTTGATGGAGTTGATGATCGCCTTGCCTTGCGAATATTTGAGCCCCAGCTCGATGATATGATCGTACGTCGAATCGAGCATCAGCGGTACTTTGATCTTCTTCACGACTTCCGGCAGGAACCGGTGCACCGCATACTCCTCGTCGATATCCGTATCCTGCAGATTGATATCGATGACATGCGCGCCGCCCTTTACCTGGGCACGGGCGATTTCGGATGCCTCGTCGAACTTTTCTTCCTTGATCAGCCGTTTGAATTTCCGCGAACCGGAAATATTCGTCCGTTCGCCGATCATGATCGGCCGGTTGTCCTCTTCAATGAAGACCGTCTCGATTCCGGAAACGGCCGGCGGATGCTCGCCGTACTGCTTGCGCGGCTCGTAGTTCGCAAGCGTCTCGGCCATGGCGCGAATATGCTCCGGCGTCGTGCCGCAGCAGCCGCCTGCGATATTCAGCCAGCCGTTCGCGGCGAAATCGGCAATCTTCTTCGCAAGCGACGCGGGCGATTCATGATAATTTCCGTTCTCGTCCGGCAGTCCCGCATTCGGATAACAGCTGACTGCAGTCCGTGCGATTGCCGACAACGAGCGAATGTGGTCACGCATGAATTCTGGGCCCGTGGCGCAGTTCAGGCCGATTGAGATCGGATTCATATGCTCCAGGGAAATGTAGAACGACTCGATGTTCTGTCCCGCAAGCGTCGTGCCCATCGGCTCGATCGTTCCCGAAATCATAAGCGGCAGCGTGACGCCTGTCTCCTCATAAGCTTTGTGAATGCCGATCGTGCCGGCTTTGACGTTCAGCGTATCCTGCGACGTCTCAAGCAGCATGGCATCGACGCCGCCCTCGATTAACGCCAGCGCCTGTTCGTAATAGTCGTCGACGAGCTTGTCGAACGTCACCCCGCCCGTTACGGATAGCGTTTTGGTCGTCGGACCGAGCGCGCCGGCTACGAATCTAGGCTTGTCCGGCGTCGAGTATTTATCCGCCGCGGCACGAGCAAGCTTGGCAGCAGCGAGGTTGATCTCGCGCGCTTTCTCCGGAATGTCGTATTCCGCCAGTACGACGCCGGTGGCACCGAACGTATTCGTCTCGAGAATATCCGCGCCAGCGGCCAAATAAGCTTCATGTATATCTTGAATGACGTCCGGCCGGGTCAGCACGAGCATTTCGTTGCAGCCCTCCAGCTCCTCGCCGCCAAAATCGGCCGGTCCCAAGTCGCGCTGCTGGATCATCGTCCCCATTGCGCCGTCCAAAATCAGAATGCGTTTCGCCATTGATTCTTGTAGTGTAGGTTTCGTCATTGGTGCACTTCCCTTCCAAAGCTGCCGCTCGCAAGCCGAACCTTTTTTCAAGGCCTGCCCAAGGTTTCAGCTAAAAATCATTTCCTTATACTCTATCAGAATTCGACCTTTGTGAAAAGGCATTTCCAACCTCGCGGCGCTTGCTTCGACCGCTCTGTCGACAGACCAACCAATATGTTTTATAATTATTCTTATCGGAATTACGAAATTAAGTTGAAAGCAGGGGATAGGTATGGCTGAAATCCGTATTCGCAACACGAACGAACGCATTTCCGGCGAAGAGAACGTTCGCGCGTTTCTAGACAATCAAGAGGTATTGTACGAGCATTGGGATGCCGCCAAGCTCCCGGCTGAGCTTCAAAACAAATTCGTGCTGAACGACGAAGAGAAAGCCACAGTCCTCTCGACGTACGATGCCGAGATCCGCGAATTGGCCGCACGCCGCGGTTACCAGATCTGGGATGTTATCACCCTGTCGGACGCAACGCCGAATATCGAAGAGCTGCTGAAGAAATTCGAACAGATTCATACGCATACGGAAGACGAGATCCGCGGCATCGTATCCGGACGCGGCATCTTCATTATCAAAGGCGACGAGCAGACGGGCTACTTCGACGTCGAGCTGGAAGCGGGCGACGTGATCTCCGTTCCGGAGAACAAGGCGCATTTCTTCACGTTGATGGACAATCGCGAAATCATTGCCGTTCGCTTGTTCATCGAGAAGGATGGCTGGATTGCGAATAATATCGAGGATCCTTCGTTCGCGTAAGGGCATGACCTGCGGTCGGAATGGGTTTCCGCTCGCTGTTGTAGTTCGGATTTCTTTGATTATGTAAGAGAGTATCGGTAGAAATCAGACTACAAAGGCGACCGCTGACGCTGCTTCAACTCCATTCCGACCTCCGGTCACTTCTCGCTAACGCTCACTATTTAAAAACAACAAACAAAAAGGAGCCCCGTCCATAGATAGGGCTCCTTTTGTTTGTTGTTGAATTCGCAGTGATTAGCTAGCCCCAGTGTAAAGATTAGCATTGCAATTGCAGCAAGGGAACATAGCGGTTTCAAGGCTTACGCAAGCAGAGGAAGCAGCTCTTCCAAATGCTTGATTTCATGCGTAGGAATGATTTCATCATTGCGCTTCACGCCGTGGCGATTAATCCACACCGACGTCATGCCGATCGTGTTGGCGCCGAGTATATCCGTCGTCAGCTTGTCGCCGACCATGATGCCGTGCTCGGGCTCGATACCGAGCTTGTCCAGCGCATGACGGAAGATTTCGGCGGACGGCTTGCCTTTGCCGAACTCGCCGGAAATGATGATATGGTCGAAGTAAGGAACGATGTCCGGCACGCCGGCCAGCTTCTCACGCTGCAGATCCGGGGATCCATTGGTCAACAGCAGCAGCTTGTAGCTGCCCTTGAGCTTGTTCAGCACGGCGAACGTTTCTTCGTAGACGTAAGGGCGTCTGCGGCGTTCTGCCGGGAATTGCTCCGCCAGCTGCGCACCCAATTCTTCGTTATCGATGCCGAGAGCTAGCAGACCGCGCGTCCAGGCTTCCTTCCGGTAAGCAGGCGCCAGCTTCTGCAACTTGCGGAATTCCTCTTGTTCCCCTTCAAGGAAGTTGGCCCACAATCCCTCGAACGGGTTGATGCCGATCATCTTGGTGAACGGGAACGTCTCATACGATTCATAGAGACCGCGAGCCTCGCGTCGAACCGCTTCTTCTAATGCCTTAGCGTCTACGCCTGTTTGGGCGGCGGCCGCTTCGCAGGTCGCGTCGAACGCTTCCTGCACGCTGCGGTCATCCCACAGCAACGTATCATCCAAATCGAACAGGACTGCTTGTTTAGCCATTGTCTCTCTTGCACTCCACTCTTATTGTTTTTCGGTAAACGGGATTTCGTGCTGTTCCGCGAAAGCTTTCAAACGAACCGCCATCGCTTCCGTCGGGTAACGGTTCATGACGCGCGAGTAGACCCAGTTGCCGCCTTTATGCTGCTCGATGATGACGTAACCCTTCTGGGAGGTAATCGCTTTAATGTTGGAGACATTGACGTCGCGATCTCCCGTCATCCGACGGGAACGAACGAAGTCGCGACCCACGGACAGATACGGCCTACGTAGCGTGAAAACGCCCGCGAGCAGAATATACAGCCCGATCGTTACCCAGAACATCGTGTCGTCCGGCTTGAACTCCTTCGAAGTGACGGTTACGATCACATAGAACAGGATGAAGAGCAGCAAGAACGCTGGCATGAGATAGCTGCGGCCCTTGTATGTATCCAAGCCCTCTTTGCTGGATTTTGCTGACATTAGCGGACTTTGTCCGTGTTTTTTGCGCTGCTTGTTAATTTGCTCTTGGTTTTTCTGTACTTTACGCTGCCACGATCTTGACACGGTTGATCCCCCTTAACATTCTTCAAGCCTCTCTCTTCTTGCTCTGGTCGCCGTCAGAACGGACGCACGAACTTGGCGATAAACCGGTTTGGATATTCGCTCGGCAGTGCGCTGATATCGTTCAACGCTTGCCAGACGTCGTCCGGCATCGTCCAGCCGGTGGCACCCATATTATCTTCGTATTGCGCCAGCGTGCTGGCGCCGAAGATCGGCGACGTGATGCCCTCGCGCCGCAGCAGCCAAGCTAATGCCACTTGCGAAGGCGTCTTGTCCAATTGATCGGCCGCAGACCGCACGGCTTCGAGGATCGCGAAATTCTGCTCCGTCGCCCGAAGACCCCAAGAGCTTTCCCCTTGCTTCGCTGTCAGCCGTCCTTCCGTTGGCTCTTCGTTGGAATAGCGGCCCGTTAGGAATCCTCCGCCAAGCGGAGCCCACGGAATGATACCGACATTCTCCTCGAGGCAGAGGGACAGCATCTCGCGGTCCATTTCCCTGCTGACGAGGCTGTATTGCGGCTGAATGGATATAAAGCGTGCGTAACGGTTTCGGTCGCTGACAGCAAGCGACTTCATGAGCTGCCATGCGAAGAAATTCGAACAGCCGATATAGCGCACTTTCCCTGCCGTAATCAGATCATCCAGGGCCCGCATCGTCTCTTCGATCGGCGTTGCATGATCCCATACATGGACTTGGTAGAGGTCGATATAGTCGGTATCCAGCCGTTTCAGGCTCGCTTCGACCGCATCCATGATATGTTTGCGCGAGACGCCGCCGCTGTTCGGATGCTCGCCGGTCATGAACCGGACCTTCGTGGCAAGCACGACTTCTGAACGACGGTTCTTGATCGCTTTGCCGACGATCGTTTCCGAACGACCTTGTACATATACGTTGGCGGTATCGAGGAAGTTTCCGCCCCTGTCCAGGAAATCGTGCATCATCGTGATGGAATCCGACTCGCTCGTCGTATTGCCGAAGGTCATCGTGCCCAGGCATAGTTCCGAAACCGCAAGCCCGCTGCGGCCTAATAGCCGATATTGCATTTGGTTTCCCTCCTTGTACTTAGGTGGACAGTCTTCCTAATGCTTAATCGAGTCTCCGCCGTCCTCTTCGTCTTCCACGTACTTAATCGTATCGAGTTGGTTGCGGAAATTACGTTTGAAATTGTCCAAGTAGATGCGGCGAAGCTCGTCGCGTTCTGCCTGCTCTTCCGGGGTCAAGCCGATGGATTTATTCTTTCTGGAAAGCTCGTTGATGCGAGCGATGATTTTCTCCATTCTATTCGCGCTCCTCTCGTCATTCTGGTCAACATCACATTCTTTACTTTGACATTTTTAATTGCCCATTGTCAAGGCAAGAGCGACTCGCGCCCGCACTGGCAGGACACCCTTACGGAAAAACAAAAAAAGACCGAACGCGTTCCCGTTCGGCCTTCTGTTCCAGACATTCATATAATGAGAGAAAACATTCTAGCTGCTTAAAGGAATAATAAGCGTCTGTCCTGCCTTCAACTCGCTGGAGCTTAGGTTATTTCGCTTCTGCAAATCGAATACGATGCGTCGAATATCGTCGCCTTCCTTGCGAACGCTGCTTGCAATCTCCCACAGCGTATCGCCAGAGCCGACCGTAATAACTCGTTCGGCTTCGCTTGGTCCTGCGGGACGTTCGCCATCAGCATGTCCCGTTACTAACGATAGTCCGGCAAACAAGAGCACGAAGAGCAGAGACGCAGCTGCGATTCTGACAAGAACCCGTTCAACGGAACGTTCCTTTCTTGAACGGTCAGCCTTCCGTACTTGGGCAGAATTTCCTTTATAAGTAGTTGAGTATGAAGATATTGTTTGCATCATGATCAGCACCCCAAACGTTTGTTCTGTTTTGTGATTTCAGAATAACACGAACACCCGTTTGCAGTCAACACCTTTTAGAACGTTTGTTCGCACGAAAATACGAACCTATGTTTCTCGAACTTATGTTTGTACGAACTCCGGTTCTGTGCTATAATTTGACACAAATGAATCTTTTGGAGTGATTCCGGTGTCGAAACTTTCTAACCGCCAGCAGGCGATACTCGAATTCATCAAGTCGGAAGTTCGGGAGAAGGGCTATCCGCCATCCGTTCGCGAAATCGGCGAAGCGGTCAGCCTCGCTTCCAGTTCTACCGTACATGGCCATCTGGACCGCTTGGAGAAGAAGGGCCTGATCCGCCGCGACCCGACGAAACCGCGCGCGATCGAGATTTTGGACGGCGATAACAACGAGCTTCCCTTCCCGCTTGCGATCGCCAAGGTGCCTGTCGTCGGTAAAGTTACCGCCGGCGTTCCGATTACCGCGACGGAGAACATCGAAGAGTACTTCCCGCTCCCTGCCGATAAAGTGGGCGACCATAACGTGTTCATTCTGAGCGTTATCGGCGAGAGCATGATCGAGGCAGGCATTCATGACGGCGACTACGTCATCGTCCGCCAGCAGCAGAATGCATCAAACGGCGACATCGTCGTTGCCATGACGGAAGACGACGAAGCAACGGTCAAGACCTTCTATAAAGAGAAGGATCATATCCGTCTGCAGCCGGAGAATTCCACGATGGAGCCGATCCGCCTGCGCAACGTCAGCATTCTTGGTAAAGTCATTGGTCTTTTCCGCGACATTCACTAATTCAACCCATTTAAGGGGCAGTCACCGCTTATCCAAGCGTCTGGCTGCCCCTTTTATCGTGGTTCGACTCTTCTTCTGCCTCGTTCATCCGCTTTAGCCTGTAATCTCCCGGAACAACAAGTTGCGGTACGTAAATTTGCTGCTCGCATATTTAAAGTCGCAACTTACACCTGAGAAGCGGATCTGGATACTTTTCAATGCCGCGGTCGTTACCTTCTGTCGAATGAGAGCGCGAACGCGTGTGGTTTGATTTCCGTTGATCGCGGCTGCGAGCGCCGCCGCGTACGTTTTCGAGGATGCAAGCGCCCTATAGAACGGAAGTAGTGCTCGTGCGATCGCTTGGTGTATGGGCGTGGAGAACGTGAACTGCGTCAATCCGGGCGGAATTGTCGTTCCGTTCGAATATTGTAGCACCGGTTCCTCAAAGGCGAAATCGACGAAATAGCCGATGCCGTTAACCGAAAAGCTGTCCAGCTTAGCTGTCTTCACGACCGATTTGAACATGGCAAGCAGCGCATCCAAATCAGCCTTCCTGACCGCCTTCGACCAACGAAGCGCAAAGCTTCGATTGCCTGCAATCTTCCTATAGAAAGGGATCATGCTGGCAGCTACTCGGGAGAGTATCGATCCGCTGATCTGAAACGTCTCGGCTTTTGCCCTTACCTTCCCTGTCACATGAACCACATCCTTTCGAAAATGCCTATTGCGGCATTGTATGCAGCGAAGGACATACAAGTGCGGAATAACAAGCCTCCCTACCCTGCTACTCCTGCTACTCCTGCTCCTCCCCCATCTTCCTACTCCTCCTAATTGCGAAACATTCAGCGTGCAAAACGCAAAAAAAAGCCCTTGACGCCATCGGCGCCAAGGGCTTCTGAATACTAGTATAGGGTCAGATACTGATCGCGTTCCCACTCGTGGATCTGCGTGCGGTACATATCCCACTCGATTTCCTTCAATTCATAGAAGTGAGCCAGTGCGTGGTCGCCCAGCGCATCGCAGATGACCTGGCTGCGAAGAAGCTCGGTGAGCGCTTCCTTCAGGTCGTCCGGCAAGCTAGGGATGCCTTCGTCGATCCGCTCTTCGTCGGTCATCACGTAGATGTTCCGGTCCGTAGGAGCAGGAAGCGGCAGCTTGTTATGAATGCCATCCAAGCCTGCCTTCAACATGACGGCAAGTGCCAGGTACGGGTTAGCCGCCGGATCCGGGCTGCGCACTTCGATCCGGGTGCTAAGACCGCGGGAAGCCGGAATACGGATCATCGGACTACGGTTGCTTGCCGACCAAGCGACGTAGCAAGGTGCTTCGTAACCGGGAACAAGACGCTTGTACGAATTAACCGTTGGATTCGTGATTGCCGCGAACGAACGAGCATGGCGCAGCATGCCGGCCATATAATAGCGCGCGACTTGGCTCAAGCCAAGCTTGTCGCTCTCATCGTAGAAGGCATTAACGTTGCCGCGGAACAGCGACTGGTGACAGTGCATGCCGGAGCCGTTTACGCCGAACAGCGGTTTCGGCATGAACGATGCGTGGAGGCCATGCTGGCGCGCGATCGTTTTGACGACGAGTTTGAACGTTTGAATCTGGTCGGCCGCTTTGATGGCGTCTGCGTATTTGAAGTCGATCTCGTGCTGCCCTGGCGCCACTTCATGGTGAGATGCCTCGATCTCGAAGCCCATCTCTTCCAGCGTCAGTACGATTTCGCGGCGGCAGTTCTCGCCAAGGTCCATCGGCGCAAGGTCGAAGTAACCGCCTTGGTCGTTCAGCTCCGTTGTCGGATTGCCGTTGGCGTCTGTTTTGAACAGGAAAAATTCCGGTTCAGGACCGACGTTCATGGACGTGAAGCCCAGCTCTTCCGCTTCTTTAAGCACGCGCTTCAGAATACCGCGCGGGTCTCCGGCGAAAGGCGTTCCGTCCGGCATATAAACATCGCAAATCAAACGGGCGATGCGATCTTCCGCTACCCATGGGAATACGACCCATGTATCCAAATCCGGATAGAGGTACATATCGGATTCTTCGATCCGCACATAACCTTCGATGGACGAGCCGTCGAACATCATCTTGTTGTCGAGCGCTTTCTCAAGCTGGCTTACAGGGATTTCAACGTTCTTGATCGTGCCGAGCAAATCGGTAAATTGCAGACGAATGAACCGAACGTTTTGTTCCTGCGTGATGCGTCTGATGTCATCTTTCGTGTAGCTCACGGGATCAGCTCCTCTGGTAAAGTAGTTAAATTGGGATAAAGATAACTTGCGGTGTCATTATTTCTTGTTATAGAAACGGGACAGCTGGCCTTGAATGAGTGAGGCTTTGCCCGGTCTCTTCTCAAGAAGCTGCTGTTTCAGCAGTCGGTGGAGCTGCGCGTCCGACAATTCTCGACGTTTCACTTCGGACAGCTCACTGACGACGGTCGCGTCCTCCGATTCCTTCGTAACCGGATTCATCACTTGTTTGATACCGGCGATGTTGACGCCTTTCTCGATCAAAGACTTGATCTCTAGCAGCCTCTCCACGTCGTTGAACGAGAACAACCGCTGGTTGCCGGAAGTACGGGCAGGAACGATTAATTCATGCTGCTCGTAATAGCGGATCTGCCTTGCGGTCAAGTCGGTCAGCTTCATGACGATGCCGATCGGAAAAAGCGCCATATTTCTGCGTATTTCGTCACCCATATCGCATCAACCTTCCAGTGTCTGATATATGCTCTCATTGTAACGCCATGCCAAAAACGTGTCAAGTCGTGTGAGGTTTAATTACAATTAACTCACGATCGGCTAGCATGGCTAAAGCATTCAGAACACCGTATTTGACATGGGCATACGTAAGCCCGCCTTGCATATAAGCGATATACGGCTCCCGTATCGGAGCGTCGGCCGATAATTCCAGACTTCCGCCCTGCATGAACGTTCCCGCGGCCATAATGACGGGATGCTCGTAGCCGGGCATGTCCCACGGCTCGGGCACCACGTGGGAATCCACCGCGGAAGCACGCTGCACGCCCTGCACGAACGCGATCAGCTGATCGGCGTCTTTGAAACGAATCGCTTGGATCAGATCGGTCCGAGGCGCGTCGAAGCGCGGATTGCTCTCGAAGCCCAGCATTTCGAACATGACAGCTCCAAAGACGCTGCCCTTGAGTGCTTGTCCGACGAGATGCGGAGCTAGAAACAGCCCCTGATACATCGCGCGAAGCGTTCCCAGCGTTGCGCCCACTTCCCCGCCGATTCCCGGCGCCGTCAGCCGGTATGCCGTCAAGTTAACTGCATGCCGGGTACCGGCGACATAACCGCCCGTCGGAGCAATTCCGCCGCCGGGGTTCTTGATCAGCGAGCCGGCCATCAGATCGACGCCCACCTGCGTCGGCTCCAGCTCTTCCGTAAACTCTCCGTAGCAGTTATCCACGAAGACGTAAACGTCCGGCTTCAAAGCTTTTACCCGTTCCGTCATCTCGCCAATCTGCGCGACCGTATAAGAGGCGCGCCAGTCATAGCCGCGCGAGCGTTGAATGCCGATGACGCGCGTCCGTTCCGTGATCTTGGAGGAGACCGTATCCCAGTCGATAGAGCCGTCGGCCAAAGGCGCAACCTCGCAGTATGTAATGCCGAAGTCCTGTAATGAGCCTTTCCCGTCCCCCGGCTTCCCGATCACCTTATGAAGCGTGTCGTACGGGCGGCCTGTAATGTACATCAGCTCGTCTCCAGGACGAAGAAGGCCGAACAGCGCGCAGCTGATCGTGTGGGTGCCGGACACAAAATGCGGCCGCACGAGCGCAGCTTCTGCCCCCATGACATCGGCATAGACCAGATCGAGCACTTCTCTGCCCGTATCATTGTACCCATAACCGGTCGAGCCATTAAAATGAAAATCGCTAACCCGATGTTTTTGGAACGCATCAATAACCTTCCATTGATTGCGTTCGGCGACGCCGTCGATGGAACGAAAAACAGGGGCGGCCTGCTCCTCGGCAGCCTCCGCCCGCTCAGTCAAAGCCAACCAGTTGCTTCCTTGCCGTTTCACTGTCCGAGTCTCTCCTCATGTTCGCAGCGTGCTTAGGGGTTCAGGAGATAGTCCTCCAGCTTGTACCCGTGCACCTCGTAATCCTGTTTATTCAGCCGTACCCGCAAGACTAAGTTCTCGCCTTCTACTTCTTGTTCCAATACTTCGCCCGTCCTGTACGCAAGCGCAATCAGGTCGCCTCGATCCGCGGGCAGCGCGAATATTCGCGTATCGCCAACCAGTTTCTCCTGAATGGCTGCGCACAGACGTTCCAAATCATAGCCGTTATAGGCGCTGATCGCAAGCGTGCCCGGTCCGTTCGCCGGCACGAGCTGCGGTCCGTTCAGCCCGCAGAGATCGATTTTGTTGTAAATCATCAACTGCGGCTTGCCTGCGGCCCCCAGCTCGCCCAATATCCGCTCCACGACGGCGATTTGCTCCTCCCGCATCTCGGAGGATCCATCAATGACGTGAAGAACGAGATCCGCCTCGCAGACCTCTTCCAGCGTCGCCCTGAAGGCGGCGATCAAATCATGCGGCAGGTTCTGGATGAAGCCGACCGTGTCCGTCAGGATCACTTCCGCGCCGCCTGGAAGCTTCAGGGTCCGCGAGGTGGGATCGAGCGTGGCGAACAGCTGGTTTTCTATGTACACATCCGCTTGGGTCAGCTCGCGAAGCAGCGTGGACTTCCCCGCGTTCGTATAGCCGACCAAGGCGACCTGCTGCACGCCGGACTTCCGCCTGCGCTCGCGATGAAGCGTACGATGGCGGACGACTTCCTCCAGCGTATGCTTCAAGTCCGTAATGCGGTCGCGGATGTGTCGGCGGTCGGTTTCCAGCTTCGATTCGCCCGGACCTCTCGTCCCGATGCCCCCGCCAAGCCGGGAGAGATTCTTCCCGTGGCCGGACAGCCGAGGCAGCAGGTAGCTGAGCTGGGCCAGCTCGACCTGAATGATGCCCTCTCTAGTTTTGGCACGCTGCGCAAATATATCCAAAATGAGCTGCGTCCGGTCGATGATTTTCATATCCAGCGCTTCCTCGAGGTTGCGCACCTGCGCGCCCGACAGCTCTTGATCGAAAATCGCCGTCGTGGCTCCCAGCTCTTCCGCGGCCGCACGAAGCTCTTCGACTTTGCCTTTTCCGATAAACCACTTGGTATCGACCTTCTCCTTATTCTGCGTCAGCGACGTCAATACTTCCACGCCCGCGGTTTCCGCAAGGCTGACAAGCTCTTGCAGCGAATGCTCCGGATCTCCGGCGCCTCGCTTGATTGCTGGCGTAACCAGGCTGACGAGAATCGCTCTGTCCTGTACGTCTGTCTCCGTATCATAAGTTGTTTGCCGCATTCTGTCCTTACAGCTCCTTCAAGTCGCGCCTGTTACTTCTTCCTCAATTTCGCCCGTCATTACGACTCCCACTTTTAAGCTCCCGACATCACTTCTCCCACTTCAAATCCTCCGGCCGCACGGACATCAACTCCTGCTTCCCCGGCGAACCGGCGGGATATTGACTCATCAAACGGACCGCTTGATGGCGAAAAGCCTTCTCGATGATGTTGCGCACGTATCGCGCATTGCTGAAGGCGAACATCGACATCGTCTTCTCCTGCATCAAATGCTGGCGGAGCTTGAATATCGACTGCGGCATGAGCGTATAGTCCCGCTCCTTGGCCATCAGCTCGGCGATTTGGATCAGCTGATCGACCGAATAATCGGGAAATTCGATTTGAATCGGAAAACGCGACGGCAAGCCGGGATTCGTCATCAAGAAATGCTCGATTTCCAGCGGATAACCCGCCAGGATCAAGACGAATTGGTTGCGATGGTCCTCCATCGCCTTGACGAGCGTGTCGATCGCTTCTTTGCCGAAATCCTTCTCGCCGCCGCGCGCCAGGCTGTACGCTTCGTCCACAAAAAGCACGCCGCCGAGCGCTTTGCGCACGAGATCGCGTGTTTTCTGCGCCGTATGGCCGATATACTCGCCGACGAGGTCCGCGCGTTCTACTTCGATCATATGTCCCTTGGTCAGGACGCCCATCTTCTGAAACAGCTTCGCGACGATGCGGGCGATCGTCGTCTTGCCCGTACCGGGATTGCCCGTAAATATCATATGGTACACATGCGAGCCGCCCGATAAACCGGCATCCGATCGCATCCGGCTGATTTGCAGCAGCGCAAAAATTTCATAGACCAACTGCTTCACGTTCTCGAGTCCGACCATCGGGTCCAGCTCTCGTTGGATATCGTGGAACGGATCTCCCGGGGCCAGCGGCCTTGCCGTCTGAACCATCTCGGTTTCCAGCTGAGGAGGGGAACTGCTCGCAATCGCATAAGGCTCGCTGGTGCGAAGGACTACATTGATTTGGCGGGCCGGCCGGCCGCTGCCGCTTCCGCCCGAATTTAAGACTCGATCGTCCATATCTGCTTCATCACCTATCCTTCAATGGATCGCCTGCCTGACACGCATAATCCATTGTATTCTATTGATGACAGCCATATTAACAGATTTCAGTCGAGCTTTGCGGGGATTCAAAATGAGTCGGGAAGCCGCAGTCCGAGACGCATGAACTGCTCGTCCAGCTTCCATTTGGTGAATGCGAGCACTTCGCGCGTATAATTATAAGCGATCGGCAAAACCTTCGATTTGTAGCCAACGGTAAGCGTATTCGCCGGATAATCCAAATAATTCGCGATATCCTTGGCACGAGGCGCATGATAGGCATGCGTCACGATCAACAGCTTGCTCCAGCCCCGCTTGGCCGCGAGGGGCTTGCTGAAGAGCAGATTCTCGTACGTGCTCCGAGCGTCGTTCTCGAGCACCATAGCAGATGCCGGCACGCCTTTGGCTGCCAAATAATTGCGCATGCCTTCCGCCTCGGTAAGCGTCGAACCGTTGTGATCGAGCCCGCCGGTCAGAATCAAATAGTTCACCGTGCCCTGCTTGTACAAGGCCAAGCCGTTCTCAAGCCGTTCCCGCAAGCCGGGGCTTGGCTGATCGGCCCATAGCGCCGCGCCTAAGATGATGGCGGCATCCGAATGGGGAATCGGCTTCGGAGCATCGTAGCTCGTAATGAGCCATAACAGGTACGCACACCAAAGCACGCCCAAGGCGGCAGCCCAAGCGCAGATCCGCAGAAGGAGGAAGACCGGACGGAATCGTCTGCGGGAACTGCGTTTTGGGCGTTTGGGCGAGCGCTTCGGCGAAGCTGCCGGCGTCACGATTCGCTGAGTTCCCCGCTCTGGGCAAGCGTCTTGCGATGCTTCAGACTGAGCGTGAAGTAGCGAAACCGTCCATTTCGTATCGTGGAGAGCAGCCTGCCAGCCGTCTTGCGCGCCAATGCGGCATCCTTGTTCGTCACGGCTCCTTGCATGACTGCCTCCTCCAGCTCATCCTCGTCCAGCAGGAAGACTTCCCCGCTCGGCAGCACGACGACGTCGAGGTACAAATCGTCAAACCACGGAACCTGCTGGTCGGTCAATCCTTGCGTCTTGCAAATATCGATATACCATTGAACGACGCGGTTCTTATCGTCGAACATCGTCGTTACGACGAAATGTTCGCCCCGGGGGAAATGCTGCATCCACAAATAACCTCGATCGGCCAGGCAAAGCTTGCGCCCGTTGTATTCTTTCCACAGCGGTTCACGCAATTCATGAATCCGATAGAAGGTCACCAGTCCTTTAAACTCATCCCCGTCCATGGTCAAGCACGTATAGCTTCTACGCAGAATGCGGCGCCAATTGGCTCGGTCAGAAAATTTTCGCTTCATACGGAACGACCTTTCCGTTAGGATCTCGCTTCAATTGCTGCGCGGAAATGGAAACAGACAGCAGGGTAGATTTCCCTCATTAAAAAAAGATTACCACAATCAAGCGGCCATCTCCAGCGACCCCTGAAAATAAACCAAGCCCCGCTTTGTCCCAGGCGCACGACAAGCGCAAGGACAAGGTTGGCTGTCGCATCCTGATCGTTCATTGGAAGCAAACAAAAAGAGAACGGCATCCAGCCGTCCTCTTCGAAAGCCAAGCTTATTTCTCTTCAATCGTAATGGTATTGATGACAACGTCTTCCGTAGGCGCGCTAGCTTCTCTTCCGCTCGCATCCATGCCTACCGGAGTTGCTGCGATCGCTTCCACGATGTCCATGCCTTCGGTCACTTTACCGAAGATCGTATAATTGGGGGTATTGTTCAGACCCGCGGCATCCGCGCCGGAGCCGATGAAGAACTGGCTGCCGCCGGAATTCGGCTGGCCGGTGTTCGCCATCGCGATGACCCCCTCCTCGTACTTATACTTGGAGTCCAGCTCATCCGGAATGTTGTAGCCCGGGCCGCCAGCCCCAGTACCGGTAGGGTCCCCGCTTTGAATCATAAAGGATTGAATGATCCGGTGGAACTTGACGCCGTCATAAAACTTCTCCTTCGATAAAAACACGAAATTGTTGACCGTTTCCGGGCGATCCTTCGCGTACAGCTCTACCGTAAAATCGCCTTTGTTCGTCTTGAACACGGCGCTGTACGCCTTGTTCGTATCGATTGCCATCTTCGGCTTCTCGGACCATTGCTTCGACGTTCCTGCTTCGCCGTCGGCGTCGCTCTCGCTGTTCGAACCGCCGCTTGCGGAAGTTTCGGTCTGCGTGTTTGTACTGCCTTGATTCTGGGCCGCATTGTCTGGTTTGGTTCCGCATGCCGATGCTACGAGCAGCATGGCGGACAGGACAACGGTGAGCGCTGTCCGGTTCTTCATATTCATCTTCGATTTACCTCCGCAGTCTGATTAACAGTCTATTTGGTGTAAGGCGTTATGGCGTATCGAGCTTCGCCGCGCCGTCGTCCGTTCTCATGCCGGTGCCTGTCGGCGTCTGTTTCTTGCCGCCTGCGGGATTCGTACCGTCTCCGGCAGCGTTATTACCGCCGCCATCGGTCCCAGTGCCCGTGCCTGTATTTGTCCCGTCGCCGCCGCCTGTTCCGGGATCCGTTCCCGCTCCGGCGCCGGTTCCCTGGCTGCCATCGTTTCCGGTGCCGCCGTTACCTCCCGGCTGTCCCGAATTCCCTCCGCCGTTACCTGGCGTTTGACCGCCATCGCCCGGAGTTTGGCCGCCGTTATTACCGCCTTGTTCCGGCGGCGTGTTCCCGTTCCCGTTCCCGGGGCCGTCGGTTCCGTTACCCGGTCCGTTACCATCGCCGCCGTTATTGCCTCCACCATTATTGCCGCCGCCGTTACCACCATCGCCGTCGTTCCCGCCATTGTCGCCGTTGCCCGGCTGATTATCGCCCGGATCCGTCGGAGGAGGCGTAATTTCGGCTTCGGGGATATCCACTTTCACGGTTGCCGAAGGCGTGCCTTCCATGTCTTTGGCTGGATCATAGGCTACTACGTAATACTCGTAGCTCATGCCCGGCGCAATGCCCAAATCGTCGACCCCGGTCGTCGTCAGCGAGTCCATGTTCTTCGTGAACTCGGCTTCTCCGGTCGCTTTGCGGAAGATGCGATACTGAATCCCTTCACCGTCAACCGGCGACCATGCGAGTTGCACTGCCGCTTTCTGATCATTATAGACGGCGCTGAAGTTCGTAATGCCGACAGGCGGCTTTTCCTCTTGTTCGTCTTCGGCCGGCTTCGTGAAGCTGTCCTTCGGAACGCCTTCCATCGCTTCCTTCATGACTTTCCCGAACATGGCTGCCGACTGCTCGCTGCTCTTCTTAATCATGTGATCCTTATCGGTACGATCATAGCCCATCCAGACGACCGCTGTCCATTCAGCCGTGTAGCCAGCAAACCAAGCATCCCGGTTATATCCATTGCTAAGACCCGGAATCCCGTTTTGCGTCGTGCCTGTTTTGCCTGCCACCGGACGGTCGATGCGCGCGTTGACGCCCGTTCCGCCCTTCTCCAGCACGCCTTGCAAAACATCGGTTATGTAGCGCGCCGTGGAGGATTTCATGACCTGCTTGGCATCCGGCGCGCGATACGTATACACCGGATCATCTTCGCTGTCCGTAATCTTGATCAGCGCGTGCTGATCGACGGTCTTGCCGTCGTTCGCGAATGCGCTGTAGGCGGCGGACATCTGGTACGGCGTCACGCCGTACGTCAAACCGCCCAGACCGATCGCCAGGTTGCGGTCCTTCGAGCTGTCGAGCTCGAAACCAAGGTCCTTGGCAAAGTTCAATCCCGCTTTGACGCCGATTTCATTCAGCAGCCAGACCGCGGAAGCGTTCCGGGATTCCTTGATCGACTGGCGCATGCTGACGTTGCCGATATACTTTACCCGGTTGGAGTCGGACGGGCAGTAAGATCCGTAACATTTCTTCACGTCCTGCAGCGTCGACCACGGGAACCAATCGCCCGACTCGATCGCCGGACCGTAGACCGTGATCGGCTTGAACGACGACCCCGGCTGCCTTGGCGCGTCCGTCACCCGGTTCAGCCCTTTGTTGACGTAATCGCGGCCGCCGACCATGCCTTGAATCTCGCCGTTACGATGATCCACGATGATCATCGCGGCTTGCTCCTTCTGCTCGTCGACGCTCTTCTCGAAATTGTCGTCGTCCTCGAACTCTTTCTCCATGGCCAGCTGCGCCTGCGTGTTCAAGGTCGTGTAAATATGATAACCGGAGATGCGCAGCTCTTCCTCTGTCAATCCGCTGACCTTCTCCGCTTCGTCGATGACGTAATCGACGAACGCTTGATACGTTTCCGTTTCCTTCGAATGCTGCACGGGTTTGTAATCGACGGCTTTCGCTTCGTCCAGTTCTTCCTTCGTAATGTACTTCTGATCGTACATCAGCTGCAGGACGACGGCCCGGCGTTCCTTCGAATTATCCGGATGGTTGATCGGATTGTACGTCGCGGGCGCCTTCGGAATAGCGGCGAGCGTCGCGATCTGCCAGAGCTTCAGATCCTTCAAATCGGTATTGAAATAATATTCCGCCGCGGCCTTCACGCCGTAGGCGCCTTTCCCGAAATATATCCGGTTCAGGTACATCGTGATAATCTCGTCCTTCGTCATCTTGTGCTCGATCGCTACGGCAATGGATGCTTCCGTCGCCTTGCGGAAGAACGTTTTATCCTGCGTCAGGAACAAGTTCTTCGCGAGCTGCTGCGTAATCGTGCTTCCGCCTTCGACGGCGCTGCGCGCCACGACATCCTTGACGACCGCGCGGCCGATCGAATAGAGATCGATGCCGAAATGCTTCTCGAAGCGCTGATCCTCCGTCGCGATGACGGCGTCCCGCATCAGTTGGGGCATGTCGGCGAATTCCACGACCTCGCGGTTCGCCCCGAGCTTCCTTACTTCCTTGCCTTGGCCGTCATAAATCGTGGACGCTTCCGGCAGAACCAATTTATCCTGATTGTCGGCGAGAATCCGCTCGCCGTTCAATATGATGAGCATATATCCGATGATGCCGCATACGATCGCGATGGCCGCGCCGAAAAACAACCATACGGCCAGCTTGCGTTTATTGCGCTTCTTCTTGGTCTTGCCTTTCTTCTCGTTCTTGCTGTTCTTCATGCTGCGTGGTCCTTCTGCCATGAGCCAGGGTCCCCTCCAATTCGAATCGCGAGTCAGCCTCTTCTCTCTATTTATACCCTATATGTGTAAACGGCAACGGATGGACTGAAACAGGTCGTCCCCGCCCAAAAAAGCGGCTGCGGCCGCGCTTCCGAGGGTTATGCAAGTCTCCGTCCTGTCGCTTGACGAACGCGTATCCGGCCTGCCAATTCGTCCGTCAATAGAAAAGCAGCCCCGCACGTCGCAAGGCTGCTTTTTCGTGCCGATATCCAATTAAACGAAACATGCTTCAAAAAGGTTTCAAAACATGCCTGTCGGTTGGTTACGCTTCGTTGTCTTGAACCTGCATGAGCGATACGTTGCGTTGCGGGGTAAACGTCGAGATGGCATGCTTGTACACCATTTGTTGGCGGCCTTCGCTGTCGATGACGATCGTAAAGTTGTCGAATGCTTTAATGACACCGCGGATTTGGAAACCGTTCGTCAGATACACGGTTACCGGCACGCTGTCTTTGCGAAGTTGATTCAGAAATGTATCCTGAATGTTGATAGATTTGTTCATTGCGCGTTACCCCCATCGTCAAAAGGTTGGTTAAAAGTATATTCGAGTTCCATCCTAAACTTTCCTGCTATTATAGCATGAATTGCGTGCAAATTCTCGTTAAAATTTTCACAGGCGTCGATCCAGTGGATATCCGGCATATGCCGAAACCAGGACAGCTGCCGCTTGGCAAACCGCCTCGTATCGCGCTTTAGCAGCTCGACCGCTTCCGCAAGCGTCAGATGGCCCTGCAAATAAAGCACGATCTCCTTGTAGCCTAGGCCATGCATGGAGACGGCATCGGCGGGCACGCCGCGTCCCAGCAAGCCCTGGACTTCCTCGATCAAGCCTTCCGCAATCATGGCATCGACCCGCTCGTTGATGCGGGCATACAGAACAGCACGGTCCATCGTCAACCCGACCATACACAGTTCGTAAGGGGATGTCTTTTTCTGTCCCTTCTGCTGCTCCGTAAATGTCGTGCCCGTTAAATGATACACCTCGAGCGCCCGGATAACCCGGCGCTGATCGTTCGGGTGGAGCCGTTCCGCGGCTTCCGGATCGACGGCACGCAGCTTCTCGTGAAGCGCGTCGGCGCCGTTCTCGAGCGCGTAGCTGCTCATCTCTTCGCGGAACGCATCGTCGGAACCTACCTCGGCAAAATCATAGCCATAGGCAACGGATTCTACATAAAGGCCGGTACCGCCCACGATGAACGGCAGCTTGCCGCGGCCAAGAATGTCCGGAATAAGCGCGGCGCAGCGCTCCTGGAATTCCGCGACCGAGAAAGGATGCGTCGGATCGCAAATGTCGATCAAATGATGGGGAATGCCTTCCCGTTCTTCCGGCTTGATTTTGGCCGTGCCGATGTCCATGCCGGTGTATACCTGGATGGAGTCGCCGGAGATAATTTCGGCGTTCCACGCCTTGGCGATGTCCAGACTCATGCGCGTCTTGCCGACAGCCGTCGGACCGATCAGCACGAGCAGCTTCGGTCTCGCATTCGTATGCTCTTGGGAAGCTGGGCTCATGATGGAATAATCACTCCGTATGCGATTTTGTTGCGATGACGCTTCTCGAAGCCGAGACGTTCGAACTCACCGCTGTCTCCGTGCTCCTTCAGCACGACGCATTTGCGTGCGACGCGCAGCGCCTGCTTGACGGATTCTTCGGCGAGCGCCGCGCTGTTGGCCAGTCCTCTAAGAGGTGCCAGGGCGGAGGAATCGTGCAGCGGATGGCGGAACATCGGGTCGAAATACACGATGTCCACGCTCTTGTCCGCCTGCTGCTCCAAGTAAGACAGGTGATCGGTGCAGCGCATCTCGATGCGGCGTAGCGCTTCATTAACGTCCTCGTGTCCCGTCTGATACGACCGCAGACCTTCGCGGACGACCGTATACAATACACGCTCGCTCTCGAGCGCCGTCACCTTGCCATCCGCTCCTACGGCGTAGGAGAACACGATCGAATCCGATCCCAGTCCGGCCGTGCAGTCGATGACGGAGTCACCCGGAAGGCAGCCGGTCAGCGTAATCAACGGGTCCCGTTCCCCCTTGCGCATCCGCTTGACGCGGACGTACGCCATGCTGGGATGAAAATACAACGGTTCCTCCGAATCCTCATAATAGCGCAGTCCGCGGTCGTCTGCAACAAGGAGGAGAGGGTCGCCGTATTTGCGTCCGAGCAGCTGCAGCGAATCCTGCTTGCGAGGCACGAAGCGGCCTTCAAGCTCGGATGCGATCGCTTGCGCGTATGCAATTTGCTCGGGAGTCGGCTTCTGCGCCGTCGTCACGATCATGACATCACCCGCTTGAACATTTTCTCCAGCTGGTAGGTGGTCATGTGCACGACGATCGGCCGGCCATGCGGGCATGTATAAGGCATCGCGCAGGCGGCCAGCCGCCGGAGCAGCCCTTCCCCCTCTTCGCGCGTCAATCTGTCGTTCGCTTTGATCGATGCTTTGCACGCGCACATGATGGCCGACTTCTCGCGCAGCTTGCCGACATCGACGGCGCCGCGCTCCTGCAGCAGCCAATCCGTCATCTCGCTGATGACATCCCCTTCTTGGCCCTCTGGAAGCCATTCCGGATAAGCGCGGACCAGGAAGGTATTGGCGCCGAACGGCTCCAGCTCCACGCCCGCTTCCTGCAGCAAATGCAGCTTGCCTCGAAGAGCCCCGGCCTCGGCTGCCGTAAACTCAAGCGTCAACGGCACGAGCAGCTGCTGGCTTGCCTGTTCGGGCCGGCCGAATTTGGCTAGAAAATACTCGTAATGGATCCGTTCATGCGCGGCATGCTGATCGATGAGGAACAGACCCTCTTCGTTCTGCGCGACAATATAGGTTCCGTGGAGCTGACCGATCCAGTACAGCTCGGGAAACGATGGCTCCGCAGCTGCTGGCGGTTGAGCTTCGGACTCGGACTGTTCTGAGGCAGATGGCGAAGCTTCCGTGGCCGTTTGGCCATCGATGCCCAACATGCCGCTGCGCTCAGCAGGAATGTCGCTAGGCGCTTGCATGATTTCAGCAGATTGGCCAGAGGAGGACGACAGCTCGGAAGCGGAATAACCGCTACCCGTTGCTGGCGACTCCTGCGCACGCCATGGATCGCGCTGTGCGGCAGGCGGCGAATACAGCCGTTCCGTCGCATCGCGGGGAATCGACGGCTTCGTCTTCTCGCTGCTTGTCCAAGGCGTCTGCGATTGACCGCGCGTCGATGAAGAAGACCAAGGTTTGTCATCGGGGCGAATTCCGAATGACTGCTCCGCTTTCTCCAAAGCGGCAGCGACTTCAAGCGGCGACAAAGCCTGGCCGGAAGCCGGACGAGCGGATGAAGGCGCATTGACGGCAGCTTGCCGGGTTTCGAACCGCCCGCCAACGGACGGTTCGCTTGCAAGACGGCTCGAATCCGATGCCTTTTGTTCGGATCGCCCATCGCTTGGCGGCGGCGTCAATGAAGCCGTGTAGGCGGAAGCTTCCGGCTCCGGCTGATGGAACGAGATGCGATCCTGAATAAATGCCGGCTTCGACCGTTCGGCGGGCGCCGCAGGCCCTGGAATATGGCGCTGCTTGCCGAGCGCGCGCCTGATCGCGTCCTCGATGAATTCCCGCAGCTCCGCTTCTTTGCTGAAGCGAACTTCCATTTTGGACGGATGCACGTTCACGTCCAGCAAGGACGGATGCATGCCGAGCTCCAGCACCGCGAGCGGGAACCGGTTGATCGGCAGCAGCGTGTGGTACGCCTGCATCATCGCCTGATTCAGGACGAAGCTTCGGATATAACGGCCGTTCACGACGATCGTGATGCCGTTTCGATTCGAACGCGTCTGCTCCGGCTTCGATATGACGCCGCGCAGCTCGTAATCGGGATGCTCGCCTTCCACGGGCAGCATCGCCTTCGCCGTAGCGGTTCCGTAGATGGCGGCGAACGTCTGCAGCCGGTCGCCGCTGCCGAGCGTGCGCAGCAGCGTGCTGCCGTTATGCTTGAGCGTAAAGGCGATGCCGGGATGCGCCAAGGCCAGCCGATTCACGTAATCGGCGATATGGCCCAGCTCCGTCTGGATCGTCTTCATGTATTTAAGCCGCGCCGGCGTGTTATAGAACAATTCCCGCACGCTGATGTCCGTGCCTTGCGGCGCGCTGGTCTCTTCATTCGCGATAATCGTGCCGCCTTCGATCACGAGCTTGCGGCCGAGTCCGCTGCCGTCCGGAGCGGATATGCACGCCACCTTGGCGACCGCCGCGATACTCGGCAGCGCTTCGCCGCGGAATCCAAGGCTGGCGATGCGGAACAGGTCTTTGCTGGACGAGATTTTGCTGGTCGCATGGCGGTAGAACGCTGTCTGAATGTCATCGCCTTCGATGCCAGAGCCGTTGTCCGTCACGCGGATCAGCGTCAGCCCGCCTTCCTCGATCACGATGTCAATCGCGGAGCTGCCGGCGTCCACGGCATTCTCGACAAGCTCCTTGACGACGGAGGATGGCCGTTCCACGACCTCGCCCGCAGCGATTTGGTTGGCCAGCTGCTCGTCCAATATGCGGATTTTGCTCATGTTGCCGAACCTCCTTTTTACAATCCATCGATATATGAACACCTGCATGGTGCCAGGTGCTTATTTCTCTTCATTCAGCTTCAGCTTCATGTCGTTGAGCCATTGCATCGCCTGCATCGGCGTCAGATTGAACAAATCGAGCTTGCGAAGCTGATCGGCCAGTTGTTCGGCGCGCGGAGATGCTTTGCGCAGCTTGCCCGATTCCGAAGTCGCAGCGACCGGTGCCGGCTCCTCGAATATCGACAGCTGCACGGGCGAGCCGACTGCTGGTGCCTCCGCCTGTGGAGTAGCGTAGACAGCTGCCTTTTCGGCAGCGGCGTAATTCGGCTCAGAACGGATAGGCTCGCTCGAAGGCTTAACCGCGAATGCCGCCCCTAGCGTATCCCTCCCTGCCGAACTCGGTGTAAACGGAAGCTCCGATGCAGCAGCTGCTACCTCGTGACGGGCATGCACCTCCAATAGCGAGTATGCCCGCCCGATGATGCTGCTCGGAAGTCCGGCCAGCTGCGCGCAATAGATGCCGTAGCTGCTGCCTGCCGCGCCCGGAACGAGCTTGCGGAGGAACGTGACGTTATCTCCGGTCTCCTGCACGGCCATGCACGCATTCGCCAGATGCGGCAGCGAATCGCCCAGGTGGGCCAGCTCATGGAAATGCGTCGATACGAGCGCCTTGCAGCCCACTTCGTGGTGGACAAACTCGATGACCGCCTGCGCGATCGCCATGCCTTCGCCTGTCGACGTGCCCCGGCCAAGCTCGTCGATGATGACAATGCTCTGCGCCGTCGCCTTTTCCGTCATGATCTGGATGTCTTTCATTTCCACCATGAACGTGCTTTGCCCGCCGATGAGATCGTCCGCAGCGCCGATGCGCGTAAAGATACGATCGATCAACGGCACCTCTGCCTGCTTGGCCGGCACGAAGCAGCCGATCTGCGCCATGATGCTGATGAGCGCCACCTGACGCATATAGGTGCTCTTGCCAGCCATGTTCGGTCCGGTGATGAGCAGCATGGACGAGCCGGACTTCTCGAGCTTCGTCTCGTTCGCGATGAAAGCCGCGTCTTCCATGACCGCTTCCACGACAGGATGCCGGCCCTCGGCAACGACGAAATCATAGCCTTCCGTCACGTTCGGCTTCACGTACCGCTGCTCGCCGCTGACCGTTGCGAGAGATTGATAGACATCGAGAGCCGCAATCACCTCTGCCAGCTTCTGCAGACGATGCAGATGCGCGGTCAGATGATCGCGGAGCTCGATGAATATCCCGTATTCGAGGTCGACCATCTTCTCCTCGGCTTCGAGAATCAGCGCTTCTTTCTCTTTCAGCTCCGGCGTTACGTAGCGTTCCGCGTTCGTCAGCGTCTGCTTCCGTTCGTACCGTCCTTCCGGCAGGCTGCCGATGTTCGCTTTGGACACTTCCAAATAATAACCGAACACCTTGTTGTAGCCGATCTTGAGCGACTTGATGCCGGTCGCTTCCCGTTCCTTGCGCTCCAGCTCCGCAAGCCATTTCTTCCCGTTCACGCTGGCTTCGCGAAGCTCGTCCAGATGGCCGTCGTAGCCCGTGCGGATAAGCCCGCCTTCGCGGACGGAGACCGGTGGCTCATCCACGATGACCGTCTCGATCATCGCAGCCAAATCCGCGCAGCCATCCACGCCGGCGACCAGCTTGCGGAGCGTGGACGAATCCGATTCCGCGCACAACGCCGTGAGCGCAGGTACATGCTGAAGCGACGTCTTGAGCGCGTTAAGATCCCGCCCGTTCGCGCTTCCGTAAGCGACTCTTCCGACTAGGCGCTCCAAGTCATAAATCTCGTTCAGCTCCCGCCGAAGCTCGTCCCTGAGAATAAAGCTGAGATACAGCTTCTCCACCGCTTCCAGCCGCTCGTCGATCATCGCCTTCGACAGCAAAGGCTTATCGATCCATCTGCGAAGCAGCCGCGCGCCCATCGACGTTCGCGTCCGGTCGAGCAGCCACAGCAGCGTGCCCTTCTTGCTGCGGTCCCGCACCGTCTCCGTCAATTCCAGGTTGCGGCGCGTGAACGGATCCAGAACCATGAATTGATTCGGCTCGTAGACCGATATCCGGCGCACGTGGCCAAGGGAACGCTTCTGCGTCTCGTCCAGATAGCCAGTAAGCAGGCTGACCGCCCGGTGCCTTGCCGGCGCAAGCGCGGCCAGCTCTAATTGGCCGAACTGCTGCCGGAGCATCTCCTCCGCCATCGGCACGCGGTCCGTGAAGAGAACAGGACGGTTCCATCCCGCCGAAGCTTCGCGCAGCCGTTCCAGAACGGAGGAATCGCCGACGATTTCCGCCGGGTGGTAGACGTTGATCTCATCGGCCAGCGACTCGGCGGCGGCCGCGAAGGAAGTGACGTACAGCTCCCCAGTCGTCAGATCGCAAGCCGCCACGCCGTAAACGCCTGCAAGCTCCGAGACGGAGACGATGAAATTGTTCGCCTTCTCGGCAAGCGACTTCGACTCCATGACGGTGCCCGGCGTCACGACGCGAATGATTTCGCGCCGGACGACGCCTTTGGCCGCCGATGGATCCTCCACCTGCTCGCAGATCGCGACTTTGAAGCCTTTCTCGATCAGCCTTGCTATGTAGCCTTCCGCCGCGTGATACGGCACGCCGCACATCGGAATCTTCTTCTCTCCGCCGCCCTCGCGTCCGGTCAGCGTAATCTCCAGCTCGCGCGACGCATGGATCGCGTCGTCGAAAAACATTTCATAAAAGTCGCCCAGGCGGAAAAAGAGGATCGCGTCCTGCGCGCCCTCCTTGATCGCCAAATATTGTTGAATCATCGGGGTATAAGCAGTCATGCGGCCCCTCCTATGCGTAATTATCGTGCGTTAAACACTAGAGCTCCATTATAGCAGAAAAGCGCCCCCTCATGGAGCGCTTCGGCCATTCTATCGGTCGCGATGAACATTGCACTAGAAAGATCTACAAGCCTACCCTCCACTTCGCCCGAAAATCGCCGGCCGCATCCCAAACCCGTCCATTCCGTATCGCCTGCAGCAATGGCTCTATCCACTGGGCCAGCCCTGCATAGGACGGCGTGGACGCCATGGAGTCGGCCAATGGTTCCAAACAGCCGGCAAGAGACTCGCGGTCTCCCGCGTAATAAGCTTCGATAAACCGGTCGTCCTCCGAGGGAACATATTCGAGCGACTCGCTCTCGCGCGCGCAGAGCAGCGCCAGCGCGAAGGCCGCTTTCGCGGCAAGCGGGGACGCCAGCCAGCTCGGCAGCGTCCGATACTCGAAGCCTCCGTGCGGCTGCAGGCGAAAATCGCCGAGCGCGCCGTAGCGCGGGCGCCTTGCCCGCTCGGAAGGCGCCTCGATCATCGCGAGCGGGAACGCCACGTAGCTGTCCAGCTGCCTCAGCAGCCGGCCGGTCAGCGGCACCCCGCTCAAGTGAATATGGCCGCCGAGCGCGAAGCCGGCGGCCGGCATCCCGCCCGCCGCCCAGCGAAGCGGCGGCTGGTCGGGAATGCGGCGCGCCGCAGCCTGCAGCAGCAGCCGCAGGTTCCGCGCCAAGCCGTCGGGCGTCGGGGAAGGCGCCGGACGCAGCTCGGCGATGGGATGCCTGACCGCGCCGCCGACGAGGACCGCGTCGCAGCCTGCGCCATGGCCGCCCTCCAAATACCGGGCGGCGGATACGACGCGGCCATTCTCCGCGAGCAGCACGAACTCAGGGTCCGCGCCTAGCAAAATATCCGGCGCAGCCCCCGCGTTTCTTGAAAGCTCGGCCGCATGCAGCTCCGAGGCCAGCGCAGCCGACGCTTGCCGCCAAATACCGGCGCGGTACGCAGACGATGACGGGAGACGGATGCCCGCGACAAAGCACTTCCCGCTGCCGTCGTCCGCGACCTCGACGATGCCGTTATCGAGGCCGCAGGCATACAAGGCTCGCGCGGCCAATCGAACGATCGGCCTGTAGCGCGCGTCTTCTTCCGGCATAGCCGCTTGTCCGGCACTTCCTCCCGCTGCCATCGCAGCTCGTCCCCCGGCCAGCAGCTTCTCCACTCCAAGAGGCAGCAATTGAAAAAGCGAAACCTTAAATCGGCGGAGCGCCTTTCGTTCCGGAGTAAGCACGGCAGCACCGGACCGGCGCAGCCTGCGATCGATTTGCTCCCGCGTCCACGCGTT
This sequence comes from Paenibacillus sp. J31P316, assembly GCF_056269105.1. Classification (NCBI taxonomy): domain Bacteria; kingdom Bacillati; phylum Bacillota; class Bacilli; order Caryophanales; family Paenibacillaceae; genus Paenibacillus; species Paenibacillus sp. J31P316. The sequence continues at coordinate 456,989 of NZ_JBWDNI010000001.1, forward strand.
GAACGCGGAAGCGCCCCCGTTCAAGACAAGCACGCGACGGCCATAAGCATTACCATCGCCTTGTCCCGCCGAAGACTCCCCGGCAACGATGACGGCATCTCCGTCGGCCGGACCGTCGCTTGCGTCTCCCGGCTTCGCCCCGACGCCGCACAATCGGTATGCTTTTCCATCCCAGAGCCACACGGTGCCTGCCACGATCCAACACTCCGTCCCCTGTTCAAATTCTCCGCATCCCCCGCATACGCATATTTTTGGAAAAAAAAGAGGGCTCTCGCCCTCGAATCTTTCCCTGCATGCGCATACGATACATCAGACCTGTAACCCGCGAAAATTACAGTTCGTCGTCGAGCAGCTCCGGATCCAAATCTTCGAAGTCGCCGTCGTCGCCATACTCGTAATCTTTTCCGTCCTCGGATCCGCCAGGCAGCGTAGCTACCCAGATTTTCGTCTCGGCGACCAGCTCAACCGCGAATTCGCGCTCCACGCGAATAACGACGCCGGAACCGCTGGACGAAATGTTGGCCTCGATACAATTTGGCTCTTGCGTCGACTCCGCAGACACTTCCTCGGTCGAAGCCCGGTGCTTCGGATCCAGATAGGAAAGCGGCACATGTTCAACGTAAGAAAGCGTCTCTTTTGCTACGTCGGTTTGGGAGTTTTTGTTGTAAGAATACCAAATGTTGATATCGTAAGTACCGATAACCTCGATCCCGTCTCCGGAACGGACCGCCTCGTATTGATGATTGATAATCCACGCTCCCAGTATGCTAGTGGGATGATGAGGCGGCGTTACGTTGTGGGTTACTGTGGAAAACTTACGACCTTTTCCGCAGACAGCTTTGGTAATTATTTCTCTAGCCTTAAGCTGTTTATCTGCATAAGCCATCGATCTAACCTCCTCCATACAATCATTCAATTAAAGTGTATGCAGGACATTCGTCTAGGGTGACTATTTCTTTTTGACCTGTACAAATTTTATAGACGCTTTGGAAGAAACGGCTTTAGCCTGCTTTCTCAAGTCGTCTATTCGGTCATTTCAGCCTTTGCTGCTCCGCGTTCGGAGGCAGTCTTCAGGCTGTCTTTTTGCTTTTTGAGCCGTTTGGCGATCGCCAGATACCGCTTCAGTTCCAGCAGCAGATGCAGCAAGGCGGCCCTCATCTCGAACTCGTCGCGCGTCGCGGGAAGCGGCATCGCCCGGAAACGCGCTTCCAACGCCTTGATCCGTTCTTCCACGCCGCCCTCGTACACCTCCGACTTCACGTCGCCGGATAGATGATCGAACAGCTCCGCGGTCAATTCGCCCTGCGGCAGCTTCTCGTACACGAAGGCGAGCTGACCCAGCATATTCCCGATCGCTTCCAGCTGCTGCTGCCGCATGTCGAAGTAGCGGGACCAGTAGCGGTGATAATCGCTCCCATGCTGCCAAATCCGGTTCTCCCGGCTGATCTCCGCGCGGCGGATGCCTTCTTCGATCCCGCGGCCCGCGCTGAGCAGCTCCTCGCCGCCCCAGACGAGGGACGGATCGCGCAGCGTCTTGGCGAGCGTACGGAAAATGATGGCGAAATTTTCTTCCGTCTTATGCCGGAGCTCTACCAATATATGCTGATCCTTCGGCATGTAGATCAAATTAATGACGGTCGCCCAGCCGAGCCCCGTGAGCAGCAGCATGATTTCATTGCCGATCAGCGATAGCGTCACTTCTTCCCGGGCGTAGACGTGAAAGACGATGACGGCGCTCGTGGCGATGCCGTCCTTCAAGCCTGCGCGAGAGAGAATCGGAAACGCGAGCAAGACGAAGATGGAGATTGTCCAGAGATGAAACCCGAAGGTCATGAACAGTCCGGACGCGAAGATCAGACCGATCACCGAAGCCATGAACCTCGCAAACGCGCTCTTCAGCCCCCGAAGCCGAGTCACCTCGACGCCGAGGATCGCGAGCAGACCGGCGGACAGCGCCGGATTCAGTCCCAAATAATAGGCGGTGTATAGCGCGCCTAGCGCGGCAATCGCGGTCTTGATTACTCGAATTCCCAACATGCAGCGCTCTCCTTAGCAGATGCGGATGACATACCGAAGCCGCCATCATGCATCGTTCGAAAAAAGCCGCGAGCGTACCGCTCCGGCTTCGATTGTTCTTCTATGGTACCCTTCACGCTTGAGGGGAGTCAACCGCTTTGACGACGATGACCGCATTGTGGCCGCCGAAACCGAACGAGTTGCTTATGCCGATCGAGAGCTCCTTATGCCTCGCCTGATGCGGCACGTAATCGAGGTCGCATTCGGGATCGGGCTGATCGAGATTGATCGTCGGAGGAATGATGCCTTCCTGCAGGCTCTTCGCCAGCGCGACTGCCTGGGTGCCGCCGGCAGCGCCGAGCATATGGCCGGTCATCGATTTCACCGCGGTTACCGGAATGCCGGAGGCCTTGTCGCCGAACATCCGCTTAATCGCCCGCGTCTCCGACAGATCGCCGATCTCCGTGCTCGTCGCATGAGCGAAGATGACGTCCACCTGATCCGGGCTGATTCCCGCTTCCTTCAGCGCTGCCTTCATGGCCAAGTAAGGTCCGAAGCCTTCAGGATGCGTCGCTACCATATGATACGCATCGGAGCTCGCGCCATAGCCGATGATCTCGGCGTACATCCGCGCCTTCCGTTTGCGGGCATGCGACTCGGATTCCAGCACGACGATGCCTGCTCCTTCCGCGATGACGAATCCGTCGCGGCCGCCGTCGAACGGCCGGCTGGCCTTATGCGGCTCGTCGTTGCGCGTCGACAATGCCGTCGCGTTCCCGAAGCTCGCAAGCGAAATCTCGGTCACCGCCGCTTCCGTCCCGCCTGCGATAACGATATCCGCATAACCATGGCGGATGAGGCGGAAGGCTTCGCCGATTGCGGTATTGCCAACCGAACACGCCGTAACAGGCGCGAGCGTCGGGCCGTGCAGCCCAAAGCGAATGCTGATCATGGCCGCAGCCATGTTGGCGATCATCATGGGGACAAGCGTCGGACTGACGCGGTCAGGCCCGCGGCCCGTGAGCACCGCATCTTGAGCGAGCAGCGTTTCCAAGCCTCCGATGCCGGAGCCGACGTAGACGCCGACGCGTTCGACGTCGATGTCCGCTCCGTCCAGCCCGGCATCCGCCCAGGCTTGATCGGCTGCCGCCAGCGCGAATTGACTGAAGCGGTCCATACGCCGCGCTTCCTTCTTGCCGAATAAAGCCTCCGCATCGAAATCCTTTACGAGCCCCGCAATACGAGCGCGATGATTGGATACATCGAAGCGGTCGATCGCGGCCACGCCAGATTCACCCCGTTTCAAGCCTTCCCAATACGTATGAACATCGTTGCCCAGCGGGGAAACGACGCCCATGCCCGTAATAACAACCTTCTCCATCTCGAACTCCTCCTTCAACTATCCTTGTGGTGCTATGTTGCCATACATGTTATCCTATTACAAGTTGTCGTTTATCCTAGTATAATTACTAACACCACCACGATACGTGCAGCAATGGATGCAATAGAGCACGGGATAACGGAAGAAAGGAGCCTGATCATGAATCCGCATGCTAGATTGAAAGCCCTCTCCAGCTTCTTGATGGCCCAGCGCGCCAAACGGACACCCGAAGAGGCTGGATTGACGCCCGGCACGCGCCGCAGGACGCCGGGACTGCGCCGGGAGGAGGTCGCCCAGCTCGCCGGCGTCAGTCCGACCTGGTACACATGGCTGGAGCAAGGCCGCGACATCAAGGTGTCCGCTTCCGTGCTGGAAGCCGTCTCCTCCGCGCTGCGCCTTGATCCCGACGAGCGCAAATATTTGTTCGCGCTCGCGCTTGAAACAGGCGCCGGCACGACCGCGCTGCGCGAGGAAACGGCCCGTATCAGCCCTCCGCTGCGTCGAATTCTGGACGAGCTTCGCACGTGCCCGACGATCATCTCGGACCGACATTGCCATATCGTCGGATGGAATGAAGCCGCCGCGCACGTGTTCATGGATTTCGAGCTTATTCCGGAACAGCAGCGCAATATGATCGCCCTGCTGTTCGAGCGCAAGGAATTTCGCCGCCTCGCCGGCAACTGGGAGCATTTCGTCAGCGGCTTCCTGGCCATCTTCCGCGCCTACTACGGACAATACGTCGATGACGACTGGTACGAGTCGTTCCTGCGAGATATGATTGCCGCCTACCCCGACTTCAATCCGCTTTGGGAGAAAAGCCGGGTGAGCGCGGCCCCCGAGGTGCTGATCGAATTCCGCCATGCCAAGGCAGGCAAGATGCTGTTCCATCTGACCTCGCTGCAGCTGCAGGGCAACAACGATCTGCGATGCAGCATCTATACGCCTGCTCCCGACTCGCCGACGGAGTCGAAGCTCAAACGGCTCATGGACAAGGAACAGCAGGGCCAAGAGTCCGATTTGCCATGATGAGGTCTCAGGCAATGTTCAAGTTCGACTCGTCTTGCCTATTATCCATAGAAAAGACCCCCTTCACCCATAGGCGAAAGGGGTCCTCCCGGCAGTAAACCGATCGTTACAGTTTATAAATAGCGGCGTACTTCTTCTCCAAATAGCGAACGAGATAATCCGGATCCAGCGGCTTGCCGGTAATGCCCTCGATCAATTCGGAAGGCGTTCTCAGCTTGCCGTATTGATAGATCTTATCCGTCAGCCATTCCTTGATCGGAAGCAGATTGCCCTGCTCCACGAGCGACCAGAATTCCGGCAGCTCGCGCTCCAGCGTATCGGTAATCTGCGCGGCGTACATATTGCCCAGCGAGTAAGACGGGAAGTAACCGAACGCGCCGCCTGACCAGTGTACGTCCTGCAGCACGCCTTCGCCGTCGTTCTGCGGCTCGATGCCGAGGTACTCTTTGTACTTCGCATTCCACAGCGCCGGCAGCTCGGACGCTTTCGCGCCTTCGTTGAAAATCAGCTTCTCCAGCTCATAACGGATGATGATGTGCAGATTGTAGGTCAATTCGTCCGCTTCGATACGGATGAGCGAAGGCTCCACGACGTTCGTCGCGCGGTAGAACTCCTCCATGGACACGTCCAGCTGGCCCGGGAAATGCTGCTGCAAATCGCCGTAATAGCGGCTCCAGAAGCTCATCGAACGGCCGATTACGTTCTCCCAGAAACGCGACTGCGATTCGTGGATGCCCATGGACGTTCCCGTCGCGAGCGTCGTGCCGACCAAATCCTTGCGAATGTTCTGCTCGTAAAGCGCATGCCCGCCTTCGTGAATCGTGCCGAATAGCGCGCTGGTCACGTCGCCCTCGAGGTATCGCGTCGTGATCCGCACGTCTCCGGGGTTCAAGCCCGTAGCGAATGGATGGGCGCTTTCGTCCAGCCGGCCCGCGGCGAAGTCGAAGCCCATCTGCTCCAAAATAAACAGACTGAATTTCTTCTGCGCTTCTTTCGGGTATTTCTGCTGCAGGAATCCGGTCTCCGGCTGATGCGGCGATGCCGCGATAGCCGCGGACAGCGGAACGAGCTTCTCCCGCAAGCCGCCGAATACGCGGTCAAGCTCCTCCGTCGTCATGCCCGGCTCATAGGCATCGAGCAGCGTGTCGTAGCGCGTGCCTTTAACGCCCCACAGATCGATGAATTGATTCGTATAAGCGATGATTTTGTCCAAGAACGGCTCGAACGACGCATAGTCGCTGTTCGTCTTCGCCTCTTCCCACATCGATTCGGCCTGCGACGTCAGCACGACGTAGTCCTGATACAGCTTCGGCGGGATTTTCACGCTGCGGTCGTAGTCCTTGCGCGTCTCCGTGACGAGACGCCGGTGCACTTCGTTCAATGTCTCGTATGTATCCGGCTTCTCGAGGGCAGTCAGCCACTCGCCCAGCTCCGGGGCAGTAGAGAGCTTGAACATTTGTCCGGACAGATTGCCGATAGCCTCCGAACGGACATCCATCCCTTTGCGGGGCGCTCCCGTGCGCAGATCCCAATAAAGTACCGCGAGCGCTTCTTCATAGCTCTTGATCAATCCGATGCGTTCGATAAACGGTCCCAGCACTTCGTTATTCTGTGTTGTCGTCAATGCTATCATCACCTTTCCAGCGTCGTATTCCCGCTCCTACTTGATCATACTTTTTGCAAACCGTATAATCAACTTTAATCCTACATAGCCATTCACTTCGCGGAAAGGAGTCCTTATCATGCATTTTACTTTTACTCCCAGCGCTGTGGAGAAGCTGTCCGAACCGCTTGCGGACGGCAGCAAGAGCTTGAAGCTTCTATATGATACGGAGGGCTGCGGCTGCGTCATGAACGGCGTGCCGACGCTGCTTGCGGTCAACGCGCCTGAACAGAACGATACGCTCGGCGAAGGTACCCCCTACTCGGTATGGTACGAGCCCAATTACGAAGTGTTCTTCGAGCCTGAGCTCAAGATCGATTATCAAGCGTCGCGCAATGCGTTCGTCCTGAAAAGCGACAGTCAAATTTACACCTCGAATTTGCGTTTCATCAAGCAATAAAGCAATAACGACCGCGCATGACAGCTACAAAAGAGAGATGAACGGCATACTTGTGGGATATTTCGGAGGAGGAACCAGCTTGAGTACTGTACAAACCATGTTAGCCTTTAATGAACAATTCGTGGAAAACCGCGAATACGAGCAATATTTGACCACGAAGTTCCCCGATAAGAAAGTCGCCATCGTCACCTGCATGGACGCGCGGCTTACGGAGCTGCTTCCGAAGGCGTTGAACCTGCGCAACGGCGACGCCAAAATCATCAAGAACGCCGGCGCCATCGTCACGCAGCCGTTCGGCAACATCATGCGCAGCATCCTGGTCGCCGTCTACGAGCTCGGCGCCCAAGAAGTCATCCTCATCGGCCACCACGATTGCGGCATGACGGGACTCGATTCCGATGTGGTCCTCTCGCACATGAAAGAGCGGGGAATCTCGGAAAACACGATCGACACGCTGAACAATTCGGGCATTCACCTCGAACGCTGGCTGACCGGCTTCGACAACGTGCAGGACAGCGTGGAACGAAGCGTAGGCATTATCAAGAACCATCCGCTTCTGCCGCCTGGCACCCCGGTCCACGGCATGATCATTCACCCGACCACGGGCAAGTTGGATCTCGTGGTTGACGGCTACCAGGATTAAACGGCATTCAAAAGAAGCTTAGCATCGCAAGGGGCAGTTTCCTTGCGGCGCTAAGCTTTTTTATTTTAATGAAGTATGCCGTCTTCAGCGAACGCGTCCATTCATAAATGCGGACAACCTTCCGGGCACGGCAGCTGCAGGCATCAGCCCCTTCTTAGACGACTTCTCTCCGCGGCTGCAGCCGCTCTAGCGGCGATTACGTCACTGCGGTCGCGCAGACTATGCCTGTGCACCAGCGCCTCATCGGCGGCGCTTGGCGCTCCCCAGACGTTGCCTTCCGATTCGGCCGAGTCCCGGAGCCGCTTCAGCAGCTCCCGATCCGCGATCGGAATCGCCAAATCCGCGAATGCCTCCCCGCTCTCCGCTTCGGCAATTCTCCGGTCAATTCGTGCCAACAGCTCTTCGCCGTCGATCCCGAGCTGCGTCAGTTGCCCGGCTTCCAGCCGGCGGAAGGCTTGGCGGTACATTTTCGAAGCGCCACGGAAATTGTCCCTGCGGTGATGATAGGAGCCTACGGCGAGTTGAATCAATCCGACCCATGCATTGCCGTATCCGTCGTCGGGATGCTTCTTCCAATACTCCTCGAGCAGCTCGTGGCACTCGAAATAGTCTCTCGTAGCATGAAATTCATATAAATACGACTCGTAATCGACCGGATATCGTCCATTGTCCACCCTGATCCCCCATTTATTCCGTCATTATTCCGAAACGGGAATGAAAACTGAAACCTTTGATTATATTATTCGTAATTGTACTGAAGTGCAATAAGCCTAGCAGCTTATGAATAACAGGAGGAGATTTGCAGATGAAGAAGGGGATTATGATTTTCATGGCATTCGCGCTGTTCTTCGTGGTCAGCGTCGGATCCGCAGATGCCAAACCGCGCGGCGGCGGCTTCAAATCGCCGAAGAAGAGTTATTCTTCGACGCCGGCCAAGCCTGCGGACAATGTAAACAAGAGCACGTCGGGCACCTCGGGTACGACGAAATCGGGCACGACGGCGAACGCGAACCGCGGATTCTTCAGCGGCGGCGGCTTCATGAAAGGACTCATGATCGGCGGCTTGGCCGGCATGATGTTCGGCGGCTTGTTCGGCAACATGGGCTTCCTCGGCAACATATTCGGCTTCCTGATCAACATACTCGCCATCTATGTCGGCATCGTGCTGATCCTCGGTATCGTCCGCTACTTCCGAAACCGGAATAAGCCTGCGAATCCCGAGCATCGGAGACCTTATTAACAATGCGGATCTACACCGACGAGATTATTAATGCCGTTTGCCTCCATATGGCAGAACGCAGAGGCGTCTCGCCGACGGATGTCGAAGTGCAGCTGTCATGGGAGGAAGAATACGGCTATACCGCAGAAGTATGGGTGAAAGGCCGCAGCCAGTACCTGGTCGAGGCCAATCTGCTGGAGGCGATCGAGCAATATTTGCTGAAGCAGTACCAGCTTCGCAAATTCCGCTCTCAGATCACGTTGGACGCCGACGAGGAATTTTGGGCGGACATCGAAGATTGATGCCAGACAAAGGATTGGGATTTAAGATTTAGGATTTAGTTTTAGGATTTAGGATACACCGACGGGTGCAGCTCACGCTGCCCCGTTTTTTTATGGCTTCGGAATCGCCTCTCGGCCGTTTCGACAGCCGTTCTCTCCTCATTTATGAGAAAATTGTCGAATAACGCAACCTCCTCCAACATATTGCGTCTAACTGCGTAGTTTGAGAGAGGAGCGAACGTACACGCATATGCAGAATCGAATCAAATGGACCTCCGTTATCGCCGTTTCCCTGGCCTTGCAAGCCGGCTTGACGACGTTCGCCGCATCGGACGCGCATGCCGCCTCCGACAGCACGAAGAACTACCGCGTCTACCAGAACGACAAAGCGCTCCGCGAATTTACGACGAGCACAAGCGCCATCACCTACGCCAAATCGTTCTCCTATTCCCATGTCGAGAAAATTACGGGCCGCCAATGGCTGTGGGACAATTTCCCGAGGTACAAGGTCTATGAGAACGGCATCTCATCCCCTGGCCGCGAATTCAAGACGTTGGCAGAAGCGAAGCATTACGCCGCCAGCAAACGATTCGCCCAAATCCGCGACATGGAGGCGCCGGGCTTCATTCAAGCCGAATTCCCGAATTTCCGCCTGTACCAAGGCGACAATACAACGGATGCCTGGTCGTTCGCGACGCTTGCCGACGCGAAGAAAGCTGCCAAATCCTTTGCGAACAGCCACATCATGGATCTGTCCACCAACCAATGGGTGTGGGACAATTTGACGGCAGCTCAGGAAAATGCGCAACGCGCAGCCGCGCCGAAATACGGCTTAATGAAGGACGGCGAGCAGCTCGGAGCCAAAACGTACGGATTCCTGCTGGATGCGATCCGTGCTTCTGCCAGCCGCCCCGGCAGTACGGTCGTCAATACGTCGACGAATAAGGTCGTGCATCGCAATGAACCTTCCTTTACGGTCATTCAGTCCGGTCCCGTGCTGGGCTCTTACAATAGCATATATAGCGCGATCGCGTATGCCAAAACGTTATCCGGCGCTACCGTCTTGAAGGACGGCGTGCCCTGGTGGACGAACATGCCTTATTTATCCGTCTTCCAGGGAAACAAGCTGCTGAAGAACTTCCATACGCTGAAAAGCGCCGTTCCGTATGCCGCGCAATACAGGGATAGCATTGTCGTTACGGCAGACAGCCGCACCGTCTGGGACAATACCAAGCAGCTGCTCTATCTCGGCTGGAACGGCTCTTCCCGCACGCAGACCGTAATGGACCAAATCGGCCAAACGCAGGGATTGGATATCGACTCCCCGTCTTGGTTCGAACTCGCCGCTGCCGACGGCTCCTTTACCGATGCTTCCGATCCGGCGCTCGTCAGCTCGCTTCGTTCGTCCGGCATCAAGCTGACGCCGCTCGTCAGCAATCAATTCGACAGCAAGCTGACCAGCGCATTCCTGCGCGATGCTGCCGCGAAGACGCGGTTCATCACGAAGCTCGTGGCCAAGCTCTCGGCATTAAAAGTGGCGGGCGTCAACGTTGACTTCGAAGGGCTAGCCGGCGGCGATCGCGCGCTCTATACCGCATTCATTCGTTCATTAACGTCCGCCGCGCATCAAGCCGGACTGACGGTTTCCATTGATTTGCCGCGCGGCGACATCCGTTGGGATGCCCAGACGGCCTACGATCAGGCCGCGCTGGCCGGAATCGTGGACATGATCATGATTATGGCGTACGATCAGCATTGGCAGGGCGGCGACGAGGCTGGATCCGTGGCGGAGCTCGCCTGGACGGAGGAAGGCGTGAAGCAGTTCCTGGCTTACGGCGTCCCTCGAAGCAAGCTGATGCTCGGCGTTCCGTTCTATGTTCGCGAATGGAGCATCGATGCCTCCGGCAAGCTTGCGGGCAGCCAAGCCATCCTCATGAAAAGCATCGCCCAGCTGATCCAGTCCACCGGCGCGACGGGCACGTACGACGCGGCTTCCGGACAGGTCAAATACAGATATAATGCCGCGGACGGCTATACGCATGTGTTCTGGGCGGAAACGCCTTCCACCGTTAAAGCCCGTGTCGCGATCGCGCAAAAGTATGATTTGGCAGGCGTTGCCGCATGGCGGCTCGGCTACGAACAGGCCGACCTATGGAGTATGCTTCTCCAGCAAAAATAGCATCATGGGAACGACGGGACAAGAGTGGTACCGCACTTCTCGTTGTGGTATGATGATGAGCAAGCAGTACTGTAACTCATTTCATAACAGTTAGGAGAATGCGACATGTCCCAACCATTCAAAGAAATTCAATCCATCGAGGAATGGAATGCCGCGCTTGAAGGCTCCGCCTCCCGCCCGCTCGTCGTGTTCAAACATAGCACGACTTGCCCGGTCAGCGCGAACGCGTACAATGAATTCACGAACTACTTAAACAGCGAAGAGGCTCCCGGCGATACGGACTACGTGCTTGTCAAAGTGATCGAGTCGCGTCCTGTCTCCAATCAAATCGCCGAAGACATCGCGGTCAAGCATGAATCGCCGCAAATCATTCTCGTGAAAGACAAAGCCAAGTATTGGACGGCTTCCCACTGGTCCATTACGGAAGCGCACATGAAGGCGGTTATGAACTAGACGCCGAATCACCGTCCAAGTTCCAAATTCAGAAGCCCCGGGTAACAAGTGTACATCCTTGTCGCCCGGGGCTTTATTTGTGACGTATTCGCATTCTGATTTTATTAGTGACTTGTTCGCGTTCTGATTTTATTGGAGACTTGTTCGCATTCGCGTCGATTATGAGGTTTTCCGCAGTCTCGTTTGCATGAGGTCTGCCGACAGCGGCTTATCGATGAAATAGCCCTGCCCTTTGTCGCAGCCCATTTCACGCAGCCATGTCATCTGCTGATCCGATTCGATGCCTTCGGCGACGACCGTCTTGCCGAGATGATGCGTCATCGTGATCATGGCGGCAACGACGGAACGAACCGAATGGACATCGACCATCTCGGCAATGAACGACTGATCGATCTTGATGACGGAAATCGGCAGCTGGCGCAGCAGGCTCAAGGAGGAATAACCTGTCCCGAAATCATCGATGGATATTTCGACGCCGAGCGCTACCAGATCGTCCAGCATCTTCAGCGTAAACTTCAGCTTGTCGATGACGACGCTCTCCGTGATTTCGATGCACAGCTTCCTCGCATCCAATTCCGTTTCCTTCAAGATGCCCTTGACCATGTCCGCGAAATCCGGCTGCATGAACTGCTTCGCCGATACGTTGACCGATACGGTCATCGATGTCCGCCCTGCCCGTTCCCACCGCTTCGCTTCTTTGCAGGCTTCTTGCATCACCCATTGGCCAAGCTTCAAAATCAAGCCGGTCTGCTCCGCGAGCGGAATAAAATCCGCCGGGGACACGACGCCGTAATCCTTGGAATTCCAGCGTACGAGCGCCTCCGCCCCGATCATAGCCCCGCTCTCGATATCCGTCTGCGGCTGATACAAGACATAGAACTCATTCTCATCCAACGCCTTGCGCAGGCTCGCCTCCATATCCACCATGCGTTTGATCGACGCGTTCAATTCTTTGGAGAATAACCGATACTGGCTGCCGCCGCTCGTTTTGGCATGGTACATCGCAATATCCGCATTCTTGATGACGGCATCCACCGTATCGCCATCGCCCGGGAATAAGCTGATTCCGATGCTCGCGGTAATGTAATAGTCGCTGCCGAGCAGAGAAACCGGCGTTTCCAGCACGTCCTGAAGCTCCTCCGCCAACCGGATGATCTCGTCGAATTCCGCTGCGCCGCGCACCAACACCATGAATTCGTCTCCGCCCGCGCGCGCCAACAGCGAATCTCCGTTCAAGCACCCGAGAAACCGTTCCGTGATCACTTTCAGCACGTCATCGCCGCATTGATGGCCAAGCGTATCGTTGATCAGCTTGAACCGATCAAGGTCGACGAGCAGCACGGCATCGAAGGTCGAGGCGTCGTTCTTGGCGGCTAGCGCTTCGTCCAGCGCCTGCTGGAAGGCAAACCGATTCGACAGTCCGGTTAACATATCGTGATGCGCCAGATACTCCGACTGCTTCTCGATGCTTTTGCGAAGCGTAATATCCCGAATGATCGCGATCGCGTAGGACTCCCCGTTCTCCTCCATGGTCTCCATGTCGATCAGCACGATTTTCGTATCGCCGCCCGCTCCCCGCATCGCCATCTCCTTGCCCTGCCAGCGAATATGAGGGAACTCCCGGCCATACAGCTCATTGAATAATCGACGGTCTTCAGGAAGGAAGAACGTCTCTAAACCGTAATGATGAAGAGCTTCTTGGGCGAAACCGAACATATCCTCCGCCTTGGCGTTCGCTTCATGAATACGGGCATGCCGATCCAAAATGAGAATCGGCGCAGGCGACATCTGATACAGCACTTCGTATTTCCTTGCCGTCCGGTTCTCCCTTCGGAAGCGATTTCTGCGATACATCAGGATCGACAACAAGAGGAGAACGACGAGCAGAACCAGTATGACAAGGAGATGACCATCGTATAGCAAGAAAGCACCCCCAGCAGTATTTGTTTCACGACCTGCGACCTACGAAAGCGAACAACCAAAAAATACCGTTGTGTTAAATTATACCTTTTATTCGACATAATTCAATGAAATCCGAAGATTTTAACTAGTCTTTAGGAACTATTCGTATCCGAATTTATCGAATTTAGTCGAATTTCGTAACCCTTTGGTCCCATAACTCCCTCGTAACAGGTCGAAGATGTCGCAATAACGAAAATTTCCGGCTGTGCGGGGATTCGCAATTCCCATCATATTACTTCTCCGGTTGGGAGAAACGTTCCTCTGAGCACGTCAAATAAAAACGAAAATTAAAACCTGCAACATAGAAACCGAAATAAAACCGTAAACAAAAAGGGCCAGCCGAAGCTGACCCGATCCTCATAAGCAAGCTAATGCTTGTCGTTGCCCGTACTAAACGGTGAATTCACATCCCCTTAGCTCTTCGCGGACACGATCCCGACGGTGAAAATCTCGCAAGGACCAAGCTCTGCCGCAAACGCCGCGGCGGCATCGCCATCCAGCGGTTGGATGCGTTCGCCAGCGCGCTCCAACACATCGCTCTTGTATGCAGCTGCCGTCTCTACGACATTCGAGCGAACTTGAAGCACAGCCGCCTCCGGTCGCAGATTGAACCAACGCAGCATGAGATCGCCTGACGCTTCCGCGATCTTCGCCGAGGAGAACGCGATGCCCTCTCCCTCCCAAGCCATAAAAGCATGAACAGGTGCGAGCGTTCCGTCATGAACGCCGGTCTGCACGGACGTCCATGGCGTCTGGAATTGATAAGCCGAAGCGTACGCGCCGGATGCCGCGCCGTCACCTTGATGCGGAAGGATCAGCAGCTCGGCCGTCTGGACGCCGAGGCACTGCGCTTCCGGCGTCGGGAACACGCCCCAGTCGCCAAGTTCCGCGACGGAACGATGCAGCGTGACCGCAATCGTGTTGCGGCCGTCGCGCAGCACTTCATATTCGTTCAAGCCCTTGTTCGCGATGGTAAGTCCTTGCTTCTCGTCGCTGACATCGGCGAAAGCCTGCTGATGCTGCGCGTTGCTCGGATTCTCCCACTCGGCTGCCGGTTCGTTGTCCCGAACCGCTACCTCGAAGATGGCGTCGGCTCGATGAACCGACGAGATCAGGTCCGTCGGGAAAAGCGCGCGGACGCGGTGGTCCTTCGCCTGGTTATCGAATGTGACGCTGATGCCAACGCCGGAACCGGAACGCTCCAGGCTGACGACGGAGCGGATCGTAAACGGCACAAGCGCTGTCGATCGCCCTGCTTTGCGCTCCGGATAATAGACGGCTTCCTGCTTCTCCTGCTCGAACAGCTCGTCGGCCGAAGCCGGAATCGACCAATGATGCACGATTTCGAACGCCGCGCGATAGGCGTTGTCCTCGAGGACGCGAATTTCAGCCGCGAGGCCTTTGGTCGTCAGCGCCGGCTCGTTGTCCGGCTGCTTGAACATGTATTCGTTGCCGATGTCGCCGGCATCTTCATAGATCAACAAGTCGCGGTACGTACGGCCGCTTGCGAAGTCCGTCACTGCCAAGGTGCCGTCCTCGGCGATTTCGACGCCAAGCGTTCCATTGCTCATCGAGCGAGATCCCGTCACGAGCGACGCCGCAAGCGGCGCGTCAGCCGAATCAAGCACCCAAGCGAAGGTTTTCAGTCCAAGTGCCGGCACCGCTGCCGTTTCGAACGTCAGCTTCACGCGGCGCGCCCAATACGGCTGGCGGAATTTGTCATCCGGCAGCTCATAGTCGAATTGCAGGCCAAGATCCTCCATCGTGCAGGAGATAGCCTTGCCTTCCGCATCTACGAGCGTGCGCCCAGTGACGGCGATGCCCTTCATCATGCGAATCATTTCGGTCGGACTGATGCCTTCCCGATAATAGACGCGCGCAACGTCCAGCTCGACCTCCACGACGCCGCTGCGCTTCCATCCCGTCGTGTTGAACACGACGAGCGGCAGCGCGTCCCGGCCGAACGCGGCGAATGCGCTCGTATCGACGGCGCCGGCAAGCGCGAGCGCGCTGTCGTCCACGATCGTCTCCGCGACATGGCGGCTCTTGTCGAACCGGGTAACCATCTCGCGGTGCACTTCGTCGACGCTGCAGCCGCAGATGCTGTCATGCGGATGGTTCTGCATGAGCGTCTTCCACGCGTACGTAAGCAAATGCTGCGGATACTTGGCGCGTCCCGCCGTATGCGCGAACGCTGCCAGCGGCTCGGCAACCTTCTCCAGCATGGTCTGACCGACTTGGTTCATCTGTTTCAAGTACACTCTGGCCGAAGCCGTGTTCACGAGCGTCGACCAGCCGTCCGTCCGCTGGCTGCGCAGCTCGCCCCGAACGACCGAGAGCTCTTTATCGTTCAACGACGACCGCAGCGAAGCCAGATAATCCGGGAAATTCGAATGGACGAAATCCGTGTCCGGATAAAGCTTGCTCGCCACGCGAATGGCTTCGGACAGGTCCGTCTGGATCGGTTGATGATCGCAGCCGTTCATGAACAGCAGCTGTTCCGTCGACGCGTATTTGCCCGCGTCAGCCAGCTTACGCTCCCAGTAAGCCTTGGCTTCCGCCTCGTCGGCAGGCACTTCGTTGCCGTTGCTATACCAGTTGGCGAACAAAATACCGAGTACGCGCGAGCCGTCCGGTCCTTCCCAGACGAGCTCCGAGAAGGACGATTCGTAAGCGGCATCCGATACCATGTTATTGAAGCCGGTCGGCTTTACGCCGCGGCCGAACACCGCGTTATCAATATCCGCCTGCCGCATAAGCTGCGGCGCTTGGCCGATATTCCCGAACGTGTCCGGGAAATACCCGATCTTGGCGATCGTATCGTAATGCGCGGCATCCTGATGCCCGATTTGCAGGTTGCGAACGTTCGCTTCGCTGCTCGTCAGGAACGCATCCTGCAGCACGTACCAAGGCCCGATGTGGATGCGGCCTTCGCGGATCCATTTCTCCAGCCGTTCCCGCTGATCGGGGCGCACCTGCAAGTAATCCTCGATGATAATGGTCTGCCCGTCCAAGTAGAAGCTGCGATATTCCGCATCGTTCTCCAGCGTGTCCATCAGCGTATCCATGAGCGCGATCAGCCGGACGTGATGTTTCTCGTAAGGCAAATACCATTCGCGGTCCCAGTGGGTATGCGAGATAATATGCGCCGTTCTTCTGTTATCTGCGTTCGCCAAGATGAATGTCACCCTTCCTTGTTCCATTCGTTACTGCTTTCCACCTTATGTGCTGCCTGACAATGAATCACGCTCTGCCACTAGCCAGCGCGCTGCTATGCCTTCGTCCGCACGTCCACTTCATCCGGCCGGTAGACCGACGTTACGCGGCCGTCCGAATCAACGGCGAACATAACCGCCCGCTCCCGTTCCAGCACGAATGAATACGTCTTGCCGGTTGAAGCGGCTTGTACCTCGATTTGCGCCTCATGCGCGTATTCGGAGACGAAGACGAAGAGCTCGCCGTCCCGGAAACGAAGGCTCCGGCCGTAAACGCCGGGCAAATCTCCGCCCTTGAGCCAAGTCAGCTCCGCTTCGCAGCCGGCTGCTTCGAGCGCATGCTTGTATAGAGCCGCGACCGGCTCGATGCGTTCATTCAGCTCGACAGGCAGCGGACACCAGATCAGCCGACCTTGGCCGTATGCCGATTCGACGATTCCATCTACGCCCGCCGGAACGGATCCTTTATCGACGACAGCTTCCTTAAGTACCTCGGCGATTCTGCGGTGACCGTAGGATACCGGATAAGCCTTCTCGCCGATGGCGA
Organism: Paenibacillus sp. J31P316; assembly: GCF_056269105.1. Classification (NCBI taxonomy): domain Bacteria; kingdom Bacillati; phylum Bacillota; class Bacilli; order Caryophanales; family Paenibacillaceae; genus Paenibacillus; species Paenibacillus sp. J31P316. The sequence goes on from NZ_JBWDNI010000001.1 coordinate 473,974, forward strand.
TCCGTTCTTCGCGGACGACATTGCCGAGCTTTCGCTCGCCGAACGTTGCCGCTAACCGCTCCGCAGAGCGCCAATACGCATCGAGTCCAAGCGGGCCGGTGAAGAGCAGCGTCGCCGCCGTCCGGTCCACGATGTCGAGCAGCTGCGCAAACGCTTCGTCATCGAAGTTATGCGCAGACGGCACGATGATCAGTTTCGCAGGAGCCGCTTCCAGCACGTCGAGATGATACTCGGACACGCCGCGGAACGGCACCTTCAGCTCGTAGCCGAGCACGCGCGTCAAGCGGGTCGTCGCATCGAACGCCAGCTTGCGGTTCGAGAAATCGTTGGAGTACGGGAACACGACGGCCACGTCCTCCAGCTCGCGATCCCGGAACAGGTCGCGAATGTCCGCCATGAAGCTGCCGAACCGGTATGAGACGTCGGCTTCCGGCTTCTCCGTCCCGTCGGCGCGCAGTGCGCCGATATGAGACTCGTTCGCGTTGTCCATGTAGAAATTGGTGTTCCAAATCCACTGCACCGCGCCTGCTCCGCCCGTCGCGAACGCGTAAGCATATTTGCGTTCCAGCATGGCGCGCAGCTCTTCCTCGGAACGCTTCGCGAAGCCTGCCGGCGTCTCCACGTACATGATGCCCGTCTCTTGGATCACGTTCGGTTTATTCGCCGTTTTGGCAAAGATGCCGTCCCACAGCAGATGGTCGTTCAACCACCAGGAATGAACGGTCGTATAATCCACCGCTTCCTCGTAGAAGAACGGCGAAGGACGCTGCGCTCCCAGCCCTTCGTCCTGACCGACGGTGACGAGCTGTTCGGGATTGCTTTCCTTAATGGCATTAACAAGCTCCCCAGCCCAGCGGTTATGCATGTCCATGGAGAACAGGACATAATCCAACCAGCGCGTTCCGCGTTTGCCTTGGTGCATATCCTGCACGTCGAAGTTGATCTCCTCCGGCTCCGGAATGCCGGCGGAAGCGAAGTCCGGCAGTTCGCCGGGCGTCATTCCCCAGCGCTCTCGCAGCGCCTCGACGGAACCATGGCGCTCCGCAAGCCAAGCCGTATACGCCTCGCGTTCGAAGCGATCGCGGGTCGACCGCGGTCCGTCCGAGAAAATCCGCGGCGGATCGAACATCGACGGCTCGTTGATCAAATCCCAATCCACGTTCGTCGTGTCGCGATGGCGGCTGACGATGGATTGAATGAACCGCTTCTGCGCTTCCACGCTGCGCGGATCGAGGTAAGGATTGACCCCTTCCCACGTCTCGGGGGTGAACGAGAAGAACGTGAACGTCACTTGCAGTCCGTTCTTCCTCGCCGTCATGAAGAAAGCGTCGATCGAGCGCAATACCTCTTCCGACGCATGGCCGTCGACCTGCATGATGTTGCGGTATGCCGTCCAAATCCCCGTGCGAATCCAGTTGATGCCGGCTTTGCGCATTTGCGCCATGTCGCGGTCCCAGACCGAAACGTTCGGCAGGAACAGGAACTTGCGCGCAACGTCGGAGGTCATGTAGGTCATGCCGACGACAGGCATCGGATGGCCGTCTTTCTCGAAATAATCCCGTCCGCGCGTCAGCAGGCCGCCCGTGCGAAGCAGCTCGGCATCCGTTCCCCAGAAGCCTTGACGCAGCACTCGCTTCTCGCCTTCAGCCGAAACCGCCGTGCATGATACGCGGTAATAACCGGCTTGCAAGTCGAGCGGAAGCGGAATCCGGACCAGCTCGAGCGCCTGGCCGATGTCCGCTTGATGGACATATAGGAACGCCGCCGGCTCTATGTCGCGATAATGAACTTGAATCGTAAACGTCCAGCTCGTCTTCAATGCTGGCGTACTGTTATGTTCACCGCCGCGGCTCAGCTTCTGCGCCTGCAGCGTCAGCATCGGCCGTTCGTTCAACTCATAGGACGCGTAGCTCGGCTTCAACCACAGCTCGGTCACGCCCGCCGCGCAGAACGACGCCCACTCCTGCAATGCCGCAGCTCCGCCGCGCGCGAAGAATTCCCCGCCAAGCGGCTGATTGACGAACAACCAGCGGCCGCCGGCAAAATCGCCCTTCGTGTTCTCCCATAGCACGGCCGGCGCGGCAACCTCGCGTCCCTCGCCCGATATGCCCTTCAGCACCGGGTAAATATGAGCATCCATCGGACCCGCCGATCCCATCTGATGCGGCAGATCGCTCGTCTTCGTGACATGCGGCACCAGATTCCACGTATCAGATACGTCAAGCAGCGCCTCGCGGCCGTGGAATAGCGGGATATCATTCGTCGCCGCAAGCGCGGTTACGGGCGCGGCTTGAACAGGCAGCGCCTCGTGAATGCGCAGCTGCCGATGATAGGCGGTCTGCTCCGGCTCGATCACCCACGCATCGGCTTCCTTCCTCACCGGCAGACGGAACGGCGCGCCGCCAGCGCTGATCAAGCCGCCGCCGCGTTTCAAGAAACCGAGCAAGGCCTCCCAGCTCGCGCTCGGAAAATAAGGGGCGTGCAGCGTGACAAATACGCCGCCGTCCGCTTCGCTCAAGCGGTCCGCCAGCTCGTCTGCCGTGCATACGTCGCCAATCCCTCGCAGCTGTTCCAAGTCTGCAGCCCCTACGACAGCGGCGCCCGGGAAGGCGCCGTCGTAGAACAGAATCGTTTTGCTACTCAATGGCGTTGACGATGCCGTTGATCGCGTCGATGGGGTCGTCAATTTAGGCATCGAGCAGCCCCGCTTTCATCGCCTTGTACACCAGCTGAGAGAACAAGCTGTTGGACCAAGCGAACCATTTGCGCGTGAACACGGTCGGATCGTCCGAATGGAAGCCTTCGTGCATGTAGCCGGTGTCCGCGTCCGTCGCTTCCAGCAGCGCGATCATCGCCAGCTTCTCCTCGTCCGAAGAAGCCGTCAACCCTTGCATGGACAACGCCATATGCCAGACATAGCCAGGAGGCGTATGCGGGCTGCCGATGCCGCGAGCCGCAGTACCTTCGTAATAGAACGGGTTCTCTTTGCTAAGGGCAAAACGACGCGTATTCTGGTAGATCGGATCGTCGCCGTCTACGTAACCGAGATACGGAATCGAAATCAGCCCCGGCGTTCCCGCATCGTCCATCAGGCAATGATTGCCGAAGCCGTCCGTCTCGTACGCATAGATCGGCCCAAACTCCGGATGGCGGTAAATGCCGTACAGCTGAATGCCGTGGTCGATTTCGCGCTCGAGCTTCGCCATCTCCTTCTCGAACGACAGGTCGCGGAACACGAACTCGGCGATTTCCCGCATTTGGCGCAGCGTAACGACGGCAAACATATTATCGGGAATGTTGTAATGGAAATCGCAGGCGTCGTCGCTCGGACGGAAGCCCGACCAGACCATGCCCGTATAGTTGACCGGCATGCCGCGGCCGTCGTTCTGGAGCGTATCGTGCATGATGCCGTTGTCCCGCTCGAAGCGGTAAGGCGAGCGCTCGAAGTGGAGCTGCTCCCGCTTCCACAGATCGACCGTCGCGCGCATCGCGATTTTGAAGTCCGCGTCGAAGATATCCGCTCGGCCGGTTTCTTTCCAATAGGCAAAAGCAAGACGCATCGAGAAGCAGATGGAGTCCAGCTCGAATTTGCGTTCCCACACCCACGGGGACATATCCGTCTTGTCGTCGGTGTTCCAATGCCAATCGTTCGCCATTTCGTTAAACGCGTTCGCGTACGGATCGATGACGATATCGCGCATATGCAGCTTGATCAGCCCGCTGATGATGCGCCGCAGATCGGCGTCTTCCTTGGCGAACGGCACGTAATGCATCACTTGCTCGACGGAGTCGCGCAGCCACATCGCCGGAATATCCCCCGTGATGACGAACGTCGTGCCGTCATCGAGCAGCTTCGTCGTCGTCTCCAGCGTATTCGGAAAACAGTTCTTGAACAGCTGCAGCAGCTTCGGCCGGTGCGCGAGTCTCGTCTCCGCTTCCGCGAGGACGTCCTGAATGGATTGCGGCAGCGGCAGCGCCGGCATGTCGATTTTCGGTAGTCGGAATTGTTCCATGTCTCTTTATCTCTCCCTCGTTTTTTCCATTAATGACATTACTCTTTAACGGCACCAACTGTCAAACCTTGGACGAAGTACCGTTGGAAAAACGGATAGGCGAGCACGATCGGCCCGGTTGCCAGCACGACCATCGCCATCCGCGACGTATCCTGCGGCATCGACTGCAGGACGCCCACGCCGAGCGAGGCGTTGTTGCTGTTCGCGAGAATGAACTGCATGCTGTTCTCGATCCGCATCAGCATCGACTGCAGCGGAACCAGGCTCGGGTCGTCGATATAAAGCAGCGCGTTGAACCAGTCGTTCCAATACCCGAGCGTGCTGAACAGCGCGATCGTGGCCAAGCCCGGCAGCGCCAGCGGCACGATCAGACGGAAGAAGATGCCGAACTCCCCCGCGCCGTCGATTTTACCGGATTCCACGATCGCGTCCGGAATCATCGTCGAGAAGAACGTGCGCATGATCATGATGTAGAACGCATTGACCGCAAGCGGCAGGATCAGCGCCCATAGCGAGTTTTCCAAGCCAAGCAGCCTCGTCGTCACGATGTAGCTCGGCACGAGTCCGCCGTTGAAGAGCATCGTGAAGAAGGCGAAGAAGGAGAAGAAGTTGCGGTATTTGAATCCTTTTCGCGAGATGGCGTAGGCAAACAGCGAGATCATAATCAGGCTGATGACCGTGCCCACGACCGTCACGAGGATCGTAACGCCGTACGACCGAAGCAATTGATCGCCCGCCTTGAACAGGTAGCTGTACGCGTCGGCGCTCCATTTCTCCGGAAACAGGGAATACCCGTTCCGGGCGAGCGTTTTCTCATCCGTGAACGAGATGATCATGACGAACAGAAACGGGAATACGCAGGCCAGCGCGAAGATGCCGGCGATGAGATTAAACAAGACGTTCCAGATCGGAGATAGGCGGTGAAAGTCTTGCGGTTTGGTTTTGGTTAAGGAAGCCATGAAAGTTGCTCCTTTCTGGTTAGCGTAGGTTTAGAACAGGCTTTGAATATGTTGGAACAATGACCGGAGAGTCGGTATGGAGTCGTAACAGCGTAAGCGTTCGCCTTTGTAGTCTGATTTCTACATCTACTTACTTATATAATCAAGAAATCAGAACTACAACAGCGAGTGTAGGCCCATACCGACCGCAGGTCATGCTTTTTGCTTTCTCAATCGTCTTAAAACAGCGCATTGTCCTTGTTGAACTTACGAACAATGTAGTTCGACGTAATGACGAGCACGAAGCCGACGAACGATTGATACAGCCCCGCCGCCGTGCTCATGCCGATTTCACCGGTTGTTTTCAAGCCGCGGTAGACATAGGTGTCGATAACGTTCGTAACGCCGTAAAGCGTTCCGGAATCCCGGGTGACTTGGTAGAACAAGCCGAAGTCGGCATAGAAGATGCGGCCGATTGCCAGCAGCGTCAGAATCGTCATGAGCGGTGCCAAAGTCGGCAGCGTGATGTTGCGGATCTGCTGCCATTTGTTCGCGCCGTCGATCATCGCCGCTTCGTACAACGATTTGTCGATGCCCATGATGGCCGCTAGATACACGACGCTGTTGTAGCCGAGCGACTTCCATAGGAACACGATCACGATGATGAACGGCCAGTATTTCGGCTCCGAGTACCACTGCGTCGCATCCATGCCGAAGGAAGCCGCGATTTTGTTGATCATGCCCCGATCGAAGCTGAGGAAGCTATATACGAAATAACCGACGATGACCCAGGACAAGAAGTACGGCATGAACATGCCGGTCTGGTACCATTTCGCCAGCCGTTTGTTTGCGATTTCGGAAAGCACGATGGCCATGGCCACCGCCAGAACGAGTCCGATAAGGATAAACACGATATTGTAGAGCAGCGTATTGCGGGTGATGATGTAAGCGTCGTCCGTGCTGAACAAGAACTTGAAATTGTCGAAGCCGACCCATTTACTGTTGATGATGCTGGACAAGAATCCGCCGTGCACGCGGTATTCCTTGAACGAAATGATCGTGCCGAGCATCGGCAGGTACGAGAAGAAAATAAACCAGACGGTCGCCGGAAGCACCATCAACAACAGGGCTTTATTGCGGTTCATGTCTTTGAAGAAGCGCCCTAAGGCTTTCATTGGGGGTCACCCTTTCTTGGCAAAGTCGGTTCGCGGCGCCAGCTGCGCCGCATGCTCCTCCCAAAAAAAGGGCGAATGCGGAACATTCGCCCTTCATTGCTATGAGAACAGCTTGCTTATTGCGTTTATTTGCCTTGCGTTGCTTTCCATGCGTCGAGCTGCGTTTGCGCTTCGGTCAGGATTTTGCCAAGGCCAGCGTCGTTCATCTTCTTGATCGCTTGCGGCAAATATTTAACCGGATCAACCGTTCCCGTCATCAGCGGCGCCCAGAACGCTTCTTTCGCATTCTGTACGGCTGCGATTTCGCTGGATACTTTCGTTGGATCAAAGTTGAAGCCGAGCAGCGCTGCAGGTTTGCCTGCTGCGTTGTACGTTTTGAATTGCGCCCATTTGTCGGCAGGATCGCCCGGGTTCAAGTACGTCAGCATGATGTTGCCGAGCGCGAAGGTCGGCATGTCGTAGTTCTTGGATTCCGGCAGGTTCTCCATGTAGTCGCCGTCGGTTTTCTTGTAGTGTGTACCTTCGATACCGGAGTCAACCATGTTGCGAAGAACCGGATCCGTGTTCAGCAGGTTCAGGAACTCCATTGCTTTCTCTTTATGCTTCGAGTTCGCGGAGATCGCCTGCATGGAGCCCATAACCGACGAGTTGTAGATCAGCGCGTCGCTCATCGGCGTCGAGACGATCGGATAGCCGTAGCTTGTCGACCATACGTTGTCCGCGAACGGCTGCGTCGTCGCTTTATCCGCGAACCATTTGCCCGTTGCTTGCACGTCCGAGGACGATTCCAGCGTTGCGGCTTCCGTCGGGATGTAGCCGGCTTGATAGTATTTGTGCATCGTATCCAGCGCTTGCTTCATCTCCGGCGTATCGAAGACGTTTACGACTTTGTAGCCGGTATCGCCGAGCTTAACGGCCAGCGGGAATTTCTCGATCAGGTAATCGTACGGGATGTACGGCGTGTAGTTCTTGTCCACTTGCAGCGGCGTGACGTCCGGATTGTTTTGCTTCACCGTTTTGAGCAGCGGCTCCAGGCTTTCCAGCGTCTTGATGCCCGTGATGTTCAGCTTGTTCTCGTCCAGGATGGTTTTGTTGAAGCGCCATACCTCTGCCGTTGGCAGCTCTTTATAGGCCGGAATGCCGTAGTTCTTGCCGTCGACCTTCGAGCCCTCGAGGAAGGCCGGATCCAATGTGTCCGTAATGCCTTTGCCATATTGCTTAAGCAGATCGTCGATCGGTGCGAAAGCGCCTTTACGTGCGTTTTGTACATAATCGAATGCCCATGCTGCCGTGAACATCATGTCGATGTCCGCGCCGGAAGCCGTCAAGACTTGCAGCTTCTGGTTGTAGTCGCCCCAGTCGATCATGGTCATTTTGACCGTGGCGCCGATTTTTTCCTTCGTATATGCGCTGACCGCATCCATAACTTTGTCTACGTCTTTCTGCGGCGTACCGATCGTGTACCAGTTCAATTCAACCGGTTCGGCGCTGCTGTTGCCCGATGCATTGCCGGAAGCCGAGTCGTTTGCGGCCGTGTTGCCGTTATTGCCGCCGTTGCTGCCGCATGCGCTTAGCAAAAGCATTGCTGCCATGGCGGACGTCAGTCCGATTGCTGCTTTCTTACGGGTCGTTCTCATGGTATAGCCTCCCTAATGTCTGTGTAGAATCATGTCGAAACTTCCTTCTTCTTCATCTTAGAAGATGAAAACAGTTTCAAAAATAATAGAAAACAAAGAATACGTGTACAAATTAAAGAAAGGAGCTGCATGCGGCGCATCGGCGTCACAGCAGCTCCTTATATTCGCCAGGCACCATGCCGACATGCTTCTTGAACTGTTTATAGAAATAACCGGTCTCCCAATACCCGACCTGCCTCGCGATGTCGCTGACCTTAAGCCGGCTGTCCGCCAGCAGTTCCTTAGCCCGCTCGATGCGGTATTTGTTCAAATAATCGGTGAACGTGTCGCCCGTCTGCTTGTGAAACAGCTGACCCAGGTAGTTGGGATGGATGTGAAATTGCAGTCCGAGCGACTTCAGCGTCAACGGTTCCTCGTAATGCTCGTGGATGTAGCGCAGCGCCTGCTTGACGACCGGACTCATGTCTTCGCCGGAGAACGAGTCGGCCGCGAAGTATGCAGCCGTCGTTACCGCGTCCTCCACGCCTGCGAGCGACTCCGCTGCGACCGCCCTGTCGAGCAGCTCCTTGAAGACTTCCGGAGTGTCGGCCCGCCGGAGCTTGTCGACCTCCATCTTCATCAGGATCATCAGCTCGACGGCCGCGCCCCTTGCCCGGGCCGGATGCAGGCCTTCAAGCGCCCGGATGACCGCGAAGTCCCGCTTGATCCGCTGCGTCAGCTCGTCCTTGTCCTTCGCCGTGATCGCCTTCGCATACAGCTCCCAATTGAATAACTCCGTCGGCAGCGCGGAAGTCTCCGCGGCTATCCGCGCATAATCGATCAACTGACGTTCGGGAAGCACCAGGAAGAATTGCTGCGCTTTGCGCGCCTGGCCGTAGCTGACGGCGGCATCCGCCATCCGCACGATTTCGCCGAGCGCGATGCGCGGCTGCCATTGCCGGCTCTCCCACCCTGCCGCCAAACGTTCCAGCGCTTCCGTGAGCTTAGCTTTCGCCTGCTCGCTTCCGTCTATGCAGCATGCCGCAACCAAATCGCCTTCTTCGTTATGGAACGGAATGAACGATAGTTCCTCCGTGGTGATGGACAAGAGGTCAGCGATGGGGTCGGCGGAGCTTCCCGGATCGGCGACGTACATGGAATCGGTAGTGTCCGTTGGTCCGGTAGCGCCGGTCGGGTCGGGAATGTTGGTCGGATCGGTAATTGGGCCAAAACGAATGATCGCCAGCGCCGTGTATGGCTTCGACAGGTCGATGCCGAGCAGAGACGTTCGCTCAGCCAATTCAGGGAACGCGATCCGTCCGTTCGCCCAGCGGGTCATGACGTTATCCCGCAAAATGCCGATCTCATCCTGCCCGAAGATTGGCATTGGCTTGTCCGCGTCCAGCTTGCGCACCGTGTCGGCCAGTGTCGCTTCGAGCTCCTCGAAGCGGATCGGCTTCAGCAAATAGTTCTCGATGCCAAGCCGCATGCCTTCCTTGAGGTAATCGAACTCGTTGTACCCACTCAATATAATCACCTTCAGCTGCGGCTGCAGCTCCCGGGCTGCGCGGATCAGCTCAAGCCCCGTCATAATCGGCATGGAAATGTCCGTAATGAGCAAATCCGCGTTCACTTCGCGCAGCCGCTCCAGCGCTTCCTCGCCGTCCTCCGCGCTCCCGACGACTTCGAGGCCGAAAGCAGACCAGTCCACCGCGTCGCTCAGACCTTCCGTAATGAACGGTTCATCGTCCACAAGCAAAACTTTATACATCGCCAGCTTCCTCTCTCTTCTGCGCCGCGGGCCAGTATGCGATCACTGACGTCCCGCTCCCGAGCGCGCTTTCGATATGCAATCCATAGGCCGGCCCGTGCATGAGCAGGATGCGATCGTGCACGCTGCGCAATCCGAAGGAATCCTGCCCTTCGATTTCCGGCACCCTCAGCTTCTTCCGGAGACTTGCCAGCTTGGCCGGTTGAATGCCTTTGCCATTGTCGCGGATTTGGACGAACACCATGCCTTCCGCTTCGACGGCTTCGATCGTCAGCAGATTGTCTTTGCGCCTCGAATCCATGCCATGCACGATATAATTCTCCACGACCGGCTGCAGCAGCAGCTTGGGCACGAGAATCGGGAGCAGCTCCTGCGCGCAATCGATTTCGTAGGCGAATTTGTCCTTATAGCGAATCCTGAAAAGCTCCAGATATAAGCGGCACATCTCCAGCTCCTCGCCAAGCGTGCTCTCGGTCCGGCTGCTGACCGAATTGCGGAACAGCGCGGCGAGGCTGTATATCATCTCGCCGACGTCCGCTGCCCCCTGCGACATCGCGCGCATCCGAATAACTTCCAGCGTATTGTACAGGAAATGCGGGTTCACCCGCGCCTGCAAAGCCGCGAGCTCCGTCTGCTTCAAGCGCAGCTCCGATTTGTACTCCCGATCGATATGGCGGCCGAGCTCGTCCAACATGTCGTTGAAGCTTCGGGAAATTTGACCGAGCTCGTCTTCCCGCTCATCCTGCAGCCGGGCGCTCAAGTCGCCGCCTTCCACCTTCCGCATGAAATGGACGATTCGATTCGTCCGACGAGAGATATTGACGACTAACACCGACGGGACGATGATCGCAACGATGATACAGATCGCGCTGATGAGTATGATCGTGCGCTTGATCCCCGCGTAGGCTTCGGCCACCGTGCGCTTCGGCATAATGCCGACCACGAGATAGCCGGCCTTGTTCTGCGTCAGCGTAGAGATGTACGACGGCTCGTCCAGCATGTCCGACGCCTTGAGCGAATCGAGCTGTTTCATATACGGATATGGCTTCCCGTAGAAGCGGTTCGAGGTATCGGACATCACCTGGCCGTCCGGCGTGAGCACCAGAATCTCGCCTTTGAACGCGGTCTGCTCCAGCGAACGGCTCACCATGCCCGCATCGAAATAGACGAGGAGCTGTCCGATCGATTGCAGCGTATTGTTATCGTTCACTTGAATGCGCATGGCATACAACTGTGCATTCCACTGGCCGATCAACGTGCGAATCCACACGTTCGGCGTACCGGCTGCCGGCCCTTCCGCCGCCATGATTTCCGGAATGTACGAGCGGGTCGGATTTGTCGAATACAGCTTCCGCGAGCCGTTACGGCTGAATGCATACATTTGCTGCTTCCCCGTGCTGTACAGCAGGATGTTCTGAATGTCCGGATCCGCGTCCAGCCTGTCTGCCAGATAGCTTAAGATATCGATCGCGCTCTCGTTGCCGCCTGCATAATTCTGGTCGAGCAAATATTGGGCGTAGTCGTTGTAGGGATGCTGCAGGAAATACGACGTATTGCTCGCCAGCACGCTGTTGCGATACACGTTCTGCATGAGGCTTTGCACGCCTTCGTATTTCTGCTCCATATAGCGGTTGACCCGCTCCATCGCCTGCTTCTGGTTGTTCAGCTCGCTGTCCGCGATGGACGAAGACATGAGGGTAAAGAGAAAATAAGAGAGCGTAATGATCGTCAGATTCACGATCATCGCGAAGACCAAAATGACTTTGACGAACAAATTGTTCTGAATATAGCTGCGGTAAATCTTCCGGAATCGCAATCTTGGCTGCCTTCTCTCGAAATTCGGGGTTGGATTTCCGACATTATAGCATGAAGTGAAGAGCCTCGCCTATTCGCAACCTGTTCCGGCTTATTCTCGTCTGTTCAGACGCGAGCGATGCAGCCTCTCTCGCAGGTCGTTCGCGCACGCAGCTCGCAAAGCCATTCGCCGGCCTGGCCCTCTGCCTGCTCTTCTACCATTTTTGTGGTAGAATATAGTTTCCGTTGGTAGGCACTTTGCCCGAAGACGAACGATTTCCCGCATTTCGCAATTTTAGGTCATTAGGAGTGATGCACAACATGGAAACGAATTTGCAAACGGCGGCGCAGCGCTCAACCGAACGCACGTCCCGCAGGTCCAAGCCGTCCGTGCCGTTATTTCTCGCGGTATGGGTGCTGCTGATCGGCTGCGGCGTCTTCGGTACCATATGGTATACCGGCCAAGTGAAGGCCAAAATGACCCAGGAAATCGCCGCGCAGACTTCGCAGCAGATTACGGCGATGCAGAAGGATTACGACGCGCAGCTGAAGCAGATGCAAACGCAATTTGCCGGCGAGCTGACCAAGGTTCAAGGCAAAGTCGACGCGCTGAACGAGCTGCTGGAATTCACGAAGGATAACACGAATTCCAAGACGGACAACAGCAACAAACTGTTCACGCAGCTGAGCCAGGTACAGAAGAAGCTGGCCGAGCTGCAAAAAAGTCTGGATGTGTTGAAATGACGTTGACCGTCAAACGCATCAATCGCTTCTGTCTGCTGGCCTGCGCCCCGTTCATCGGGCTGGTTATCTGGCTGCTGGCCGCGGATCTGTCGATCACGCTTCCGGACGACGCCTTCCCGAAGCAAGCGTTGTCGGAGGTTAACGTGCCGGCCGACACCGGAAAACTAACGGATGGCCTCGACGCTGCGAAGCAGAAGGCGCTCGTGACCGCGAAGTCGCTCAAGAAATCGATCGCGCTCTATACGGCGACGGGCAAAAGCATGAATGCCATCGTTACGCTGTCCGTCTCGCAAGCCGACAGGCCTTATCGAATCTACGACCGCCGCATTACGTTGAAAATCGGATCGCCGGCGCAGCAGATCCAATCCGATAACATCCGCGCGCAGCTGTTCACGATCCATGCGCAATACTTCAGCGGTTATGCGCTGAAGGTCAAGCTGAAATCGCCCGAAGCGATGAAGATGGTTCTCGGGCAGGATAAGAACGGCGGCGCCGAGACGACGCTCGCGGCTGCCCGCCGCTACAACGCGATCGCCGGCGTCAATGCCGGCGGCTTCGCGGACGACGGAGGCAAACGGTATCCGCTCAGCACCACGGTGATGAACGGCAGCTATTTGAACGGCTTTGATCCTTCGTTCAAGGACCTCTTCTTCGTCGGGTTGAACGACAATCTCGAGCTGATCGGCGGCAAATATTCGAGCCGCGATCAGTTGGACAAGCAGAACCCGCGGTTCGGCGCTTCTTTCGTGCCGGTGCTGCTGCAGAACGGCAGAACCTTGACGATTCCGACCAAGTGGCAGACGAGCCCGCTGCGCGCGCCGCGGACCATCATCGCCAATTATAAGGACAACCAGCTGCTCTTCCTCGTCATCGACGGGCGCAACGAGAACGGCAGCTCCGGCGCGACGCTCGAAGAGGTGCAGATCCTGCTGCAGCGGTTCGGCGCGATCGACGGCTATAATCTCGACGGCGGCGGCTCGTCGACGCTCGTCTTCAACGGCCGGGTCGTCAATCACCCGTCGGACGGGCAGCTTCGGCCGGTGCCGACCCACTTCTTGTTTTTCAAATGAGACCGGGACGGCCGCCGAGCAGCTTGCAGACGATTTTCGCCCGTTAGAAGCTTAGAGGCTGCTATGCATAGAGGCTGCTATGTTCCATAAACACAACAAAGACCACTTCGTGATGAAGTGGTCTTTGCGTTCGTTGCAAAGATTTAAATGAATGGGAGGGCAACGACTATAGCGATTAACATGTAGAACAATCAACGACGTTTCCCGCACAGCTAACGGTTGTGCGGAGGACTATTCGGCTAAACATGCTTATTGTACATGGCTTACGGTTGTCAGGAGGCTTATTGCGCGATTTTCCCGTATCAAACAGCGCTTTTACGATAATAACGACTGTCAGAACCGTTAGATCCTGATACACTGCATTATTCATGGATTAGCAACGCTGACAACCGTTAGTCTCCGTCCGAATTCACGTTAACCGGACCAACTCCGCTCTACCCTTTGCTAACGTAAAACGGCAGCTGTTCGATACCGGCCAAACGAAGGTAAATGAACAATTGCCCTTTATGGTGAATTTCATGCTCTTTGCCATTTTGGAGCAGCGCGCTGCCTGACAGCGAACGGCCGAAAAATTCGATCGTACGGTCTAATTGCTCCGGCGTAAGCGAACGCAGCAGCGCCTCGGTTTGCTCCGTATCCGCCAAGATGTTCGCTCTTAGCTCGTCGCTTGTCGTAAATGGCTTCGAGGGCGCCCCCTTCGTATATGTACCGTTCTGCACCGACGAAGCGAACATGCCCATCGCTCCCGTGATATGCAGGACGAGCTCCGCCAGCGACATGCCTTTCTCGTGCGGCTTCAATTGTAGCTGCTCCGTCGTGACATCCTTAAGCATCTCGTGCAAGACTTTGCGGTGGCTCAGCCAACCGCTGACAAATTCACTGCTGTTCGTCATCTCATGTGCTCCTTCGGATTATGGATTAAGTACCGCTTGCTGCTGCCAGCAGCTCAACCCATTATATCGAAGTGGGGTTCGCATTTCATCTTTCTGCCGTCTTACGTTCAGCTTTATGGTTAACCGAACGGCTTATTCATAGCCAAATCCTATAAAGTCCATTCCCATCTTATATTTTACGAATAACGCCGACCATGAGACAATAGCCTCATCAACGATAAGAGGTGATCGAGATGGCTTCTATTAACGAATGGAATCCCGGAGCATACGACGATAAGCTGGGCTTTGTATCGCAATTCGGCAAAGGCGTCGTCGAGCTGCTCCAGCCTGTACGCGGAGAACATATTCTCGACTTAGGCTGCGGCACCGGAGACTTAACGGAGACGATCGCCCAAACAGGCGCCATCGTAACCGGCATGGATTTGTCGGCAAGCATGATCGCCAGTGCCCAAGACAAATACCCGCATTTGGATTTTCGCGTCGCCAATGCCGAGGACTTTGCTTGCGACCGTGCATACGATGCCGTATTCTCGAACGCGGCCTTGCATTGGATGAAGAAGCCCGAGCAAGTGATCCGCTGCGTATGGAACGCCCTCGATGCCGGAGGCCGATTCGTCGCCGAATTCGGAGGGCGCGGCAATGTCGAAACCGTGATCGCCGCCCTTGGCGAGTCGCTGGCCGAAGACTACGGAATCGATGCTTCATCGCGAAATCCCTGGTACTTTCCGAGCATCGCGCAATATAGCAAGCTGCTGGAAGACCAAGGCTTCGCCGTGAAGGCAGCCTTTCATTTCGACCGGCCTACGATGATGAAGGACGGAGAAGCCGGCTTAAACCACTGGCTGGCCGGATTCGCTGACGATTTCGTGAAGGAATTGGACGCCCGGCAGAAGGAAGCCCTGTTCGACAAGGTGGCGTCGAAGTCGCGGGCAACCTTATTCCGGGACGGGTCCTGGCATGTGGATTACAAAAGATTGCGCATCCTTGCGATCAAGCCTCATGGTGATACTTCTGCCGCGCATACCGCTCGAGCAGATTAACGAGCCCGTACAACACGATCGACAACAGCGCTAGCAGCGCGATGCTGACCATGACCAGGTTCATCTGAAACACCTGGCCGCCATAGATGATTAAATAACCGAGACCGGCTTTCGAGGATAAGAACTCGCCCATGATGACGCCGACGAGCGTCAAGCCGACGTTCACCTTGAGCGTCGCGATCAAATGCGGAACGCTTGCCGGAAGCAGCACCATGCCTAGCATTTGCAGCTTGGTGGCGCCGAACGACTCCATGAGCTTCAGCTTCGTCCGGCTGATATCCTTGAAGCCGCTCTCGATCATAATGATCGTCACGATGACGGAAATCGCGACCGCCATGCCGTACACCGAATAACGGTCCCCCAGCCAAATGAAAAATATCGGCCCGAGGGCGACTTTTGGCAAGGCGTTCAATACGACCATATACGGATCGAGCACCTTCGAAGCAAATGTCGACCACCAGAACAAGACGGCCACGATCGATCCGATCGCCATGGAAACCGCGATGCCGATAAGCGTCTCCTGACTCGTGATCCATAAGTGATGAAACAATTTGCCTTCCATCGCCAAATCGCGAAAAGACGACCATAGCTGCGACGGCTTGCTGGTGAGCATGGAGTCCACCCACTTCCACCTGGCCGCGAACTCCCATAGCAGGAGGAAGACCGCCAGAAGCGCAAGCCGCGCAAGCCAGATCAGCCGCTGCCTGCGCTTCTGGGCGCGCAGGTAGCGGTCATAAAGCGGGGACGGCATGCTCATCCAGCTCCTTCCATATGGTATTGAAGTAGTCGTGGTATCGCGCAGCCTGCCGCTTGCTCCACGGGGACAGATTATCGCCCTCGTCGAATACGATGTCGTGCGCCGCCGCGATCGTGCTCGGCCGTTTGGACATGACGAGCACGCGGTCTCCCATGCTGATCGCCTCGGACAGGTCGTGCGTGACGAGCACGGCCGTTTTGCCCTGATCCTTGATGATGCCGAACACTTCCTCCGACAGCGTCAGCCGCGTCTGATAGTCGAGCGCGGAGAAAGGCTCGTCGAGCAGCAAGATGTCCGGCTCAGCGACAAGCGTGCGGATCAGCGCCACTCGCTGCCGCATCCCTCCGGACAGCTGGGCGGGCGCGTGGTGGATAAAATCACCCAGTCCGTAACGCTCCAGCAGCTCCTGGCCCTTTCGCCTCGCGTCCGCCTTTTTCATCCGGCGGATTTCCGCCCCGACGGTCACATTGCCTAGTACGTCACGCCATTCGAACAAATGATCATGCTGCAGCATATAGCCGACTTTATCCGACGATCCGGTCACTTCCGCTCCGTCGATCGTTACGGTCCCCTGCGTCGGCCGAAGCATGCCGGAGACGAGAGAGAGCAGCGTGCTCTTGCCGCAGCCGCTCGGCCCTACGATGCTGATGAATTCGCCCCTGCCGATCGATAGCGAGATATCGCGCAGCGCCTCGGTCTCTTCTCTCGGCGTAAAATAACTAAGTCCCACGCCGTTCAGCCGGATATGCTCCTGCCCCGGCTTCGACGCGCCGATCTCCTTGCGTGCCACCGGCGTTAGTCCGACTTTCCGAGCTGCTTCGCGAAGCTCATGTCGACGACGTCATCCATCTTCGTTACCTTCTCATCGGCCTTCAGCACGCCGTTCTCCACGAGCACGTTCTGGAGAATATCGAATTGCTCCTGCGTCAGAACAGGATCGGTCGGCCACGTATCCTGCGCTTTATACCGGTTGACCGATTGCAGGATGAGTTCATCCGACGTGCCGTCGAAGAACGGTTTGAGCGCCGCCACGATCTCTTCGTCGGAGGCGGTGTTCAGCCACTTCGCGCCTTCGGTAACGGCAGCCGTGAATTTCTTGATAATGTCCGGATGCGACTTGATGAAGTCGGAAGTCGCGACGTAAGACGTCTCCGGGTATGCGCCGAAGTCTTCGCCGAGCGAAGCGACGTAATAGGCTTTGCCTTGGTTGACCAACGTGGAAGCGACAGGCTCGAACACTTGGATGAAGTCGCCTTGACCGCTCGTGAATGCGCCTGCCATCGCCGGCGATGCGATGTTCGTAATGACGTTGGCGTCCGTCACCTGCTCCTTCAAGAGCTGAGAATTCAGTACCATTTGCGGGGAACTGCCCGGTCTCCAGCCGATGACCGTCTTGCCCGAGAGGTCGCCCCAATTGAAATCGTCAATCTTCTCTCTCGAGAGCAGGAACGAACCGTCCTTCGCCGTAAGCTGATGGAACACTTTCAGCGTCTTATCGCCTTTCTGATTGTAGATATAGATCGTCGTCTCCGGACCGACCATGGATATGTCCGCCGTTCCCGCGATGAGCGCGGCCGCACCTTTGTCGGAGCCTTGCGCGGTATTCATATCGACGTTCAAGCCTTGTTCCTTGAAGAAGCCCTGCGACATGGCGACATAATGCGGCGCATAGAAGATCGAACGGATGACTTCTGAAAATTTGACCGTCGTCAACTCATCCGATTTGGAGCTTTTGCCGCACGCGGCCGTCATGGCCAGCAGCAGGACCGCCAGCAGCAGCAGCGTCGGTTTCATCATTTTACGCATGTTGATTTCTCCTTTGCCCTCGTGAATGTCTGTCGTGTACTTGTCTTGCTGTATGTGAACGGTCCGCCCGGAACCGGTAGGTCAGCGCAATGCCCCATAACGCACAAAGAGCCTTGAATAGGTAATATCCTATTCAAAGCTCTAGACCGATGTTCGTATTCAGCTGCGCTTACATTTCCAAAAAATTGGCTTCGCGTCACTCTACCTGACTTCTACTTCACCTATCAGAACCGATTGGAACGAATCATAGCCACGATCAGCCAGATAAACATGACCAGCGCGACGACAAACCCGATATCGATGATCGGGATATGCCAAATCATCGTCTGCGTATGGCTTAAAGCGGCACCGATGATCAATCCGACCATCAGGATGCTGAGTGACAACAGCACGATGCTGAGCGACAATCGGTTGCTGATCCGATCCATCTTCTTCGTCAGCATGTCCACTTGCGGGGATGCAACCTCGACGCGAAGCTTCCCCTGACGGATAATACGGGACAATTGCTTCAGGCTGAGCGGCACGTCGCTGATCAAATCGATCATCTCCGGCACGTCCTCGACCCAATTCCTCCAAATATTGCGCGGATCGATCCGCTCCAGGAACAGCTTCCGGCCAAGCGGCTCGGCCACGTCGAACACGCTGAATGTCGGATCCAGCGCCGTGACGACGCCTTCCATAGTAAGCAGCGCTTTGCCGAGCAGCGTCAGCTCGGACGGAATGCGGATCCGGTGGCGGAACGACAGCGAGAACAGATCGTTCACGATCTCGCCGAAGCCGATCCGCTCGAGCGGTACTTTGTAATATTTCTCCCTCATCTCGTCGACGTCGGCGCCGAGCGCCTCCATGTCCGCGTCTTCCGGGATGACGCCCATGCTCGAAATCGCGCGCATGACGCCCTTCGAGCTTTGGTTCCGCAGCGCGATGACGAACGCTACGAACTGCTTCTTCATGCTCGGATTCAGCCTGCCGACCATGCCGAAATCCAGAAGCGCCAGACGACCGTCCGAGAGCGCCAGCACATTGCCGGGGTGAGGATCGCCATGGTACAAGCCGGCAACGAGAATCTGATGAAGAATCGTCGTCGCGAAACGATCCGCCAGCACGCGGGTATCCAACCCCGCCCGTTCCAGCTGCAAACGGTCGGACAGCTTGATGCCGTCGACGTAAGCCATCGTAAGCACGCGCTTCGAGCAGTAATCCCAATAGATCTCGGGCACGTGGACATGCTGCAGATTCTCGCTTTGCGCGATGAAACGTTCGGCATTGCGCGCCTCAAGCGAATAGTCCAGCTCCTTGCGCAGCACATGGCCAAGCTCATCCACGATTTCGCGAAGCCGGTAAATTCGCGCCCACTCCATCGTACTCTCGGCGAGCCGTGCCCAGTCCGCCAAAATATCCAGGTCGGTCTCGATCAGCTTCCCGATCGCCGGCCGCTGCACCTTGATCGCGACCATCGTGCCGTCCTGCAAGGTCGCGCGATACACCTGACCGATGGATGCCGCCGCCAGCGGTTCCGCGGTGAAGGAACGGAACAGCTGATCGATCGGCGCGCCTAGGTCCTCTTCGATGATGGCGGCGACGTCCTCGAACGGCGAAGCGGGCACATGATCCTGCAGGCGCTCCAGCTCCGTTACGATGTCGGCGGGAATGAGATCAGGACGCGTACTGGCGATTTGTCCAAGCTTTACGAAGGTCGGGCCAAGCTCCTCGAGCAGCAGCCTGATGCGTTCTCCCAAGCTCTTGACCTGAAGCTCCCTCTGCGCCTCGCTGCGAAAAAAAAACAGCTTGTCTGTCAGCCCCATCTCATGGGAGACATACCCCAGGCCGTTGCGCGCCAGCGCCGAGGCGATCGTTCGATATCGCTGCAATTGCCGCAGCCGTTTCCCCGCATTCATGACTTGCCCCCGATCATGACTCGGAAGGATTCACGCGTTCCCGTTCCAGCGCATCCAAGCGCTGCTCGATTCGGGCGATATCCTCCTTTGTCGCCAGCTTGTTCTCGCCAAGCAGCGCTTGCATGCGCTCGCGAGCCATCGTCTCGACCTGTTTGCGCAGCTCATCGCCCTTAGCGAGCAGTTCCTCCACCAGCGCTTTGGATTCCGCCTTGCTGACCTCGCCTTTCTTGACGAGCTCGTCGAACGTCTTCTCGACCTGCTCCTTGCCTGCGAGCGCCAATCCCAATCCCAATGAAATAGCTTTTCCGATCGTATCCTTCATCCGATTCACGACTCCTTCGAAGCTAAAGTTGCGGTACGTATTAATGGCCTGCACAAAATAGACGACTGCGACTAAGATATGCTTCCATTATACCCTTGGATTCCCGCCCTTACCAAGTGTACGCCAAATTCTGCCGGCATCCCGCGAAGAGGCGCCATGCGAATCTCATTGGGACGCGGCTGATTTATACGTTTGCCTGCTCCCTTACAGACGAAAAAAAGCCTGACCGCCCGTTCCGCCTTTCGGGGGACAAAGCCGATCAAGCTTCGCGTTTCAACCTCGGCGCGCTACCACCGGGAACATGTCCCCGGTAATGGCATCGCCGTCGCTCAAGCCCAGACCTTTCGTCAAGGGATGCCTGCTGCTTCCGTCGAACGTCGCATGCTCGGGCATATAGACGATCGTCAGCACCCGGCGGGGGCGGTCGGTCTGGTTCGCATACGCATAATGGAAGGTCAGCCCATGATGCACGGTGCAGCTTCCCCGCTTGAGCGGGACCGCAACCGGTTCATTGCCCGCGGCGGCCGTATCCTTCGCCAGCTCGAACAAGTCGACGGGCTTGACGAAATCGACATTGTCCAGCTTGCCGGCCCGATGGGAGCGCGGCACGAACGACAGGCAGCCGTTCGTCTCGTTGACGTCTTCGAGCGGAATCCACATCGTCATCACGTCGGACTCCTTCATCGGGAAGTACGTCGCATCCTGATGCCACGGCGTTGCTTTGGAATCGCCGGGCATTTTCCAGAACGCCTGGTCGTGAAACATCCGCAAGCCGGATGAATCGGTCAGCTGCAGCGCAATGCCCGCAAGGTAGGGACTGAGCGAATACTTCGCCATGCCCGCGGACTCCTTCCACGTGTTCATTCTCATGAGCAGCACGCGCTCCAGCTCCGGATTATCTCCGCCTGCGGCATGATCGCGCATGACTTCTTCCAAGTAAGTCGTCAGCTCTTCGAGCTCCGGCTCCGTCAACACGCCGTCCAACTGAACATAGCCTTCGCGCTCGTAAAATCTCACTTGCTCGTCCGTCACCTGATAAGCCACTGCTTTCGCCTCCCCTAGAGAGTGATTAAGCCATGCCGATCCTTACGCCAAGCTCGATCAACCATCGCCGGTAAGCGACGGACAGGACATCCGCCTTGTGGTTCAGCTCCTGCTGCAGATCAAGCGGAAGCAGCTCCGGCTTTTGGGTCTCGATGATCCAGGCATCCTGCTCGAACACCGTATCCTGAAACCGGATAAACTGCTCATCCGGCACATCGAAGCCATAATTACGCGAGACGGCCATGTAAACCGTACATTCCTTCTCCGTCACCGGCAGCACGGTCAGCAGAATCCACAGCGTCTCTCCCGTGGCCGCATCCCGCTTGGACAGGCGCCCCGCGAGCGGGCGAAACACTTCTTTCACATACACGTACGTCGTCCCTTCCTCCGCTTCGGAGCCGGAATGCGCCACGGGCTGGAAGATCGGCACATCGCTCGTGTATACGCGATCCTTCTCCTTGAACACCTTGAAGTCCGGCACTTCCGCATAATCCGGATGGCCGAGAAGACCGCCGTGCACGAACATCAGGTGGGCAAAATCCGTAAAGTTCTCGATGACTCTCGTGCCGGCAGCATGGACCGTATAGGGGCCGCAAGCCAGCGGCCGATAATCCGGATTTTCGAATTCCTCTAGATCCGGCAGCGAATGTGACGGTTCTCCGATGCACACCCATACCAGGCCGTACTTTTCCATGCAAGAATAATTCTCCGCGCGGGCTCGAAGCGGGATCGTGTCCGATTTGCCTTGCGCCGGAATGCAGACGCAGGCGCCGCTCCCGTCGTATTTCCAGCCGTGATATGGACAGACGAGGTTATCCCCTTCCACCCTTCCCTTGGACAGCATCGCGCCGCGGTGCACGCACAGGTCGCGCAGCGCGTAGACACCGCCGCTCCCCGCGCGGAATACGGCCACGCGTTCCCCAAGGATTGTAACCGACAGCGGTGCGTCGTTCAGCTTGCTCGCAATACATACGGGATGCCACTCATTCTCCAGCACGTTATCCTTCAGCGCTTCCGTCAACATATGCCCACTCTCCCCGGGTTTCTCGTCTCGATTTTGGTGTTTGCCTCGCTACGACCTCTGTAAATCGTGTTCCGTAATGCTTGCCTCACGCTCTCGCGTGCCGTGACCGACATGTCGTGATTAGCGTTACGGCCTAGCGCCTCATTGGCATTCGTAAGCGCGTCTACTCCACGCTGGCGAAGACAGGATAAGCCGGCGCCAGCTTGTGCCGCAGCGCATCGACGCGCGCCTGCGCCCTGCGGATGATTTCCGCCTCGTCCACGAGCGTGCATTGCCCATGACGCACGACGACCCGCCCGTTCACCAGCACCGTATCGACGTCGTTGCCGTTCGCGTTGTACACGATCGCCGAGCTGACCCGATGAACCGGCGCGATATGTGCTTTCTGCAGATCGATAATGACGATATCCGCCTTCTTCCCTGGCTCCAGGCTGCCAAGATCATCCTCCCTGCCGACGGCCTTCGCGCCGTTCCGAGTCCCCATCCGCAGCACCTCCATCGGCGGCATCAGCGTGGAATCAAGCCGGTCCACCTTGTGCAGGCATGCGGCGAATTTCAGCACCTCGAGATTATCCTGGCAGTTGTTGCTGCCGGGACCGTCGGTTCCAAGCGCAACATTGATGCCGCGCTCGAGCATGTCCGGTACCCTCGCAACCCCCGAGGCTAGATACATATTGGACACGGGACAATGAACGACCGTCGCTTCGCGCCTCGCGAGAATATCGAGCTCGGCATCGTTCAGCCATACGCCGTGCACCACTTGCGTTTGCCGGCCGAGCAGCCCGACCTCCTCCGCCAGCTCCAGGTTGCGCAAACCGAACCGCTCCAGCGTGTTATCGATCTGCTCCCTCGTCTCCGCAATGTGAATATGCGTAATCAAGCCGTTCCGTTCGCTGTACTTGGCGGCCTGCCTCAAGAACCCTTCCGAGCAGCCGTACAGGTTAAGCGGCCCCATCGCGATCGCGATTCGGCCTTCGCCTTCGCCCTGCCATTTGTCCAGCAGCGCATCGGTGTTGGCGAAGATCTCGTCGACGCTTTCGCTAAGTCTTGGCTCATAACTGAGATCGACGCCGCCCCGCGCCATATGGCCGCGAATGCCGGACTGCCGCATCGCCTCCAGCACGCCCTCGTCGTTGCCGGGATGGGTATGGATGTAATGATGGTCCATCACATACGTCGCGCCGGACTTCAGATTCTCGATGCAGCCGATCATGGCCGCCAGGTAGAAATCCTCTTCCTCCATCGCAAGCGACGCCGGCCATATAATCTGCCGCAGCCATTGTGCCAAAGGCAGATCGTCCGACACGCCGCGCATGAACGTTTGAAACAGATGCGTGTGGCAGTTGACCAGACCCGGTATGACCGCTTTGCCAGCGGCATTGATAACCGTATCCGCCAGCGCGAGCAGCGCGTCTTTGGAGCCATCCCCCGGCCAAACGCCGACTTCCGCGATCCGGGCGCCATCGATATAGACATATCCTCCCGGGATGACGTCCAACCCGTCGTTCATCGTCATGATCGTGCCGTTTCGAATGAGTGTCTTTGCCAAACGAATCACATCCTAAGTAAGGTATAAGGAACATTCGTACCGTTATCACGGAAAAATTCAATTTTCTATTTATTTATGTAATGTTATCTGACATAATTATATTTGTCTCTTCGTCTTCGCGTCAATCCGTTTTGTAAACCGAATTACTGGATTATCACTCAATTCATAAGGAAAATAGTGATTATTGGTTTACAACTCATTTAACTGTTAGCCCGAATAACGAACAATCGAAACCTAAACCTCACG
Organism: Paenibacillus sp. J31P316; assembly: GCF_056269105.1. NCBI lineage: Bacteria > Bacillati > Bacillota > Bacilli > Caryophanales > Paenibacillaceae > Paenibacillus > Paenibacillus sp. J31P316. Next base: position 497,674 of record NZ_JBWDNI010000001.1, read on the forward strand.
CGACTATTACGTTAGCTATCATAACGTAACATTTTATTCTGATCGGGGAGCGATGCCTATGTTTCTGCCTCAAATGGACGCGATCGACCAAGACATTATTCGCTTGCTGCACGATAACGGAAGAATGTCCTATTCCAAAATCGGCGAGCAGCTGAATTTATCGCGCGTTGCCATCCAGAAGCGCGTGGATGCGCTGATCGAGGACGGCATCATCGAGAATTTCACGGTTCGGCTGAACGCGGCGCGTCTGGGGAAATTCGTCTCCGCCTTCTTCGAGGTGGAGGTGGAGCCAAGATTCGTGGAGCAGGCGGGCGAGCTGCTGTCGCGAGAGCCGGAGGTCATCAGCATCTATCAAATGACGGGGCCAAGCTCGCTGCATATGCATGCCCTTCTTCAAGACGAGAAGGCGCTGGAGGAGTTTCTGTTCAAGAAAATCTATGTGCTGGAGGGCATCGTGGGCGTCAATACGCATATGGTGATCCGCCGATTCAAGCAGGGGACGGGATTGGAGCTCTAGGTCGCCTAACCTTGCCATACAAAAAAGAAGGCAGCCGCAGCTGCCTTCTTGTCTATGCTTCTATGCTTCTATGCTTCTATGCTTCTATGCTTCATTCCCTAATACCGTCATGCCGTATACGCTTCCTCGAACAACCGGACGCGGTTGCGTCCCTCCCGCTTCGCCTCGTACAGCGCCATATCCGCGTTCTTCAGCAGCGCCTGCAGCGTCGCGCCGTCGTTGCCGGACTGCGATACGCCGAAGCTTGCCGTAATGGCGATCGTTTCGCCGTCCGCCAGAAGCGGTTCCGCGGCGAGCGCAGCCCGAATCCGGTCCGCCGATTCCCCCGCTCCCGAACGCGCGGTTGCCGGCAGGAAGAACACGAACTCCTCTCCGCCGTATCTGGCGAACAACGCATCCGGCGGAAGAAGACGATTGACGACCGAAACCACATGCTGAATAGCGAAATCGCCGGTCTCATGCCCGTACGTATCGTTGATGCGCTTGAAATAGTCGATATCGAACAGCACGACCGATGCCGGCGTCCCGCTTTCCTGCGCTTCCTTGAGCAGCTGCTTGCCCCGATAGATGAACGACGTGCGGTTCAGCAGCTTCGTCAAGCCGTCATGATAAGCCAGCCGCTCGAGCTGTTCCTGCAGCCTCCGCGGCTCCGTCACGTCGATCAGCATCAAGAGACTGCCGATGGATTCCCCGATTCGGCCGCGCACGACGGATGTACGAACCTGGTAATAGGCGTAGGAGCCATCCTTTGCCTGCCACCTCATGGCCTCCTGTTCGACGTCGGCATGCCGGTTAAGCGGAAAAGGAGCGCCGGTCATGCCGATCCACGCTTCATCCAGCGTCCGGCCGATCAGGCTGACGCGGAGTCCAGGCAGCATGCGGCTCGCCGCGCCGTTGAAATCGATCAACCGGTCCGCGCTGTCGAGCACGATAACGCCGTCCCCCATGCTCTCAAAGATGCTTTCTTTGGCGATCGGAACGATCGTCAGCATGCGCGTGGATATGATGGCCCAAATGTACATCGCCGACGTCACGCACAGGATGACCGGAACCGGATCCATGCCGTTCGGAACCATGCCCATCAAATAGACGAACGCCCCGGCCATCGGGAGAAACTGCCCGACGATGAGCGTCACGAGCTGCAGGCGGTACGCTTTCTTCGTGCTCTGCCATTTGCGCACGAGCAGCACGACGCCAGCCAGCATGGAACCGAACGTGAACGCGCCGTGCACGACATAGAATTGGCCGATGACGATATCCGTGAACGGCAGCGACGAGCCTTGGCGCACATGAACCGCTTTGTAAAACAAATGATGATACTCGTTCGTGGCGACCATGACGATCGACAGGACGGGAATCGCGAACAGCGCCGCTGCCATCTTGCGCGATACCGTCTTGCCGGTGTACTGCAGCACGACGATCAGGCCGAGCGCGGGCGCAGGCGCCATTCCCACATATTGGACGACCGTCCAATGAATAATGTCTTGCAGCGTGCTGCTTGCCATTCCGAACGCCACCGAAAAAATATAAATGGCCTGCGCGGTCGTATACAGCATGAACGTCCTGGCGCCGGCCATTTCTTCCCGCTTCAGATAGGCATACAAACAAAGAAACAACGTAAACACGCCCGAGGTCGCGACAAGCGAAATATACATCGTAAGTGAAGACCCCATTGTCAGCTCCCATGAAGATCATTGTGGATTTTTGTAACTTCGAGGCGAAAAAAGTCGATTTTATGGTACCACACCAGCATGGGGATGTCATGAGCTATTTTCGATTTCAGCCAACTTTATTCTTTACGTCATCCCTGCCCGCAGCACGCCGTAAATGTCGACCAATGAACGCAAACAGCCGGCGGCTGTTTCGCAACAGTCGCCGGCCGGCACGCGCGCAGTCTTATGCTCTCTGCTTGCGGGTCATGACATCGAAGATGACGGCGATCGCGAGTACCGCGCCGCGAATCATATATTGGTACGATATGCCGACGCCAAGCAGGTTCATGCCGCTCGACAGCGATGCCATGACGATCGCGCCGATGATGGAGCCCGTTACTTTGCCGACGCCGCCGGCCGCGGATACGCCGCCGACATAAGCGGCCGCGATCGCATCCAGCTCGAACAAGGTTCCCGCCGTCGTCGTTGCCGATTGCAGACGGGCCGTGAACAGAATGCCCGACAAAGCGGACAGCATTCCCATCGACCCGAACACGATATACGTGATTTTCTTGACGCTGATCCCGCTCAGATGCGCCGCTTCCGGGTTGCTGCCTACGGCGTAAATATGCCGGCCAAGCACGGTCTGCGTCGTAAGGAAATGATAGATGACGACGATCAGCAGCATAATGATAACCGTCCACGAGAAGCCGTTGTATCCCGCGATGATATACGTAATATAGGCGATGATCGCGGAGACGAAGATCAGTTTTACGGCGAACATGCCGCCGGAGATGACTTCGAAGTTGTAGCGCAATTTGTTCCGGCGCTTCGAGAATTCGCTGTACAAGTAGAAGACGATGACGACGGCGCCGAAGATAAGCGAGAGCAAATTCAACCCGCCTACCGTCGCGAGCGATGGAATATACCCGTTGCCGATGGCGTTGAAGCGATCGTCGTCGACGTTGATCGTGCCGGTCTTCTCGGTGACCCGCAGCAGCGCGCCCCGGAAGATGAGCATGCCCGCCAGCGAGGCGACGAACGACGGAATTCCGATCTGGGCGACGAGAAATCCGTTGAACATCCCGATGACGACGCCCATTACGAGAATGATCGGAATCGTGAAGTAGAACGGAACGCCGAGCTGCGACATGAAGATGGCGGCGATGGCGCCCATGAACCCCGCGGCGAACCCGACGGAGAGATCGATGTGCCGGATGACGATGACGAGCGTCATGCCGACGGCAAGCACGGCGATATACCCCGTCGCATCCAAGAGATTGCTGATGTTCCGCGAAGACATGAACAGGCCGTCCGTCATGATCGAGAACGTAAGCATAATGACGAATAACGCAATGTACATCCCGTATTCGCGAATGTTGACTTTGATTAATGATCTGGCTTCCTTGTATAAGTTCATCTGTCTTTCCCCCTATTGCGTTGCAAAATGCATGATCTTCTCTTGGTCGGCATCCTCGATGGCCAGCTCGCCCGTTATTCTGCCTTCCGCCATTACGTACACGCGGTCGCTCATGCCGAGCACCTCGCCCAGCTCGGACGAGATCATGATGATGCTCAACCCTTCGCTGATCAGCTTGTTCATGATCGTATAAATTTCGAATTTGGCTCCTACGTCGATGCCGCGCGTCGGTTCATCCAGGATGAGCAGCTTCGGACCGACGAACAGCCATTTGCCGAGCGATACCTTCTGTTGATTGCCGCCGCTCAGATTCCCGACGAGCTGCTCGACGGACGGCGCCTTGATATTCATCGATTGCTTATAGCCGTTGGCGATCTTGACTTCCTCGTTGCCGTTAAGGATGCCGCGCGAGGCGACCGCTTCCAGATTGGCAGCCGATATGTTGCTTTTGATGTCCTGGATCAGGAACAAGCCGTCGCCCTTGCGATCCTCCGTCACATAAGCGATGCCCGCCTTGATCGCGTCCCGCGTATGCTTGAAGACCCGCTCCTTCCCTTCCAGCAGCAGGTCGCCCTGCAATTTATACGACTTCGGATTGCCGAACAAGCTCTGCGCCAATTCCGTTCTTCCGGAGCCCATCAAGCCGGCAATGCCGACGATTTCGCCTTTTTTCACGTGGAGATCGACGTTCTTGACGACTTTCCTGCCAAGCTTCGCGTCGTAAGCAGACCAATTGCGGATCTCGAGCACGTTCTCGCCGAACGCCCGGTTCGTCCTTTTCGGATAAATATCGTCGATTTCGCGTCCGACCATGTTTTTGATGATGATGCTTTCGGAGATTTCGCCTTTCGATGCATCGAGCGTGCAGATCGTCCGGCCGTCGCGGAGAACGGTCGCTTTGTCCGCGATCGCGATGACTTCCTTCAGCTTGTGCGAGATCATAATGCATGTGATGCCCTGCTGTTTCAGCTCGCGGAGCAGCGTCAGGAGGTTCTCGCTGTCATCCTCGTTCAACGCGGCCGTCGGCTCGTCGAGAATAAGCAGCTTCACATCCTTGCTTAATGCTTTCGCGATTTCGACCAATTGCTGCTTGCCGACGCCCAGATCCTTGATCTTCGTCTCGGGATTGACGTTCAGCTTCACTTTCCGCAGCATTTCCTTCGCCTGCACGATCGTTTGGTTCCAGTTCACGACCGCGCCTTGGGTAATTTCGTTACCTGCGAAAATATTTTCGTACACCGTCAAATCGGGGAACAGCGCAAGCTCCTGATAAATGATCGCGATCCCCGCCTTGACGCTGTCGCTAATCTTGGCGAAGCTTTGCACGCTGCCTTCGAACACGATGTCGCCTTCATAGGTTCCGTGCGGATAAACGCCGCTCAGCACTTTCATCAGCGTCGATTTGCCTGCGCCGTTCTCGCCGATCAGGCAATGGATCTCGCCCTGCTCGACCTTGAAATTAACGCCGGAGAGCGCTTTGACTCCCGTGAACCCTTTCGAGATCTCCTTCATTTCCAATATCGCTTTGCTCATGTTTATCGCTCCTAACGGGACCATTCCTGCGCACGGGAAGCAGCGGGAGACTTGCGTCCGCCGCCGCTTCCCCGCAGGAAATCGGTGATGCGCTTACAGCCCTGTGAAATCGCTCGCTTTGTAATAACCGGAATCGATCAGTTTTTCTTTCACGTTGTCTTTGTCGACGACGATAACTTCCGTTTGTTTTGCTTTGACGTCGATTTTGCCGTTGTTGTACGAACCCGTCGTCTCCGGCGCATTGCCTTCGAGGAGGGAAACCGCCATGCCCATCGCGTCTTTGACCAGGCTGCGCACGTCCTTGAACACCGTCATGGATTGCTTGCCGTCGATGACGTATTGAACGGAAGCTTGCTCGGCGTCCTGACCGCTCACGACATAGCTCTTGATTGCCGAATCCGAACCGAATACGTCGGCGATGGAACGCGCGGTGCCGTCATTCGGGGCCAAGATCGCAACGTCGCCTTTCATGTCCGCCGCCGCGGCCGTCAGATGCGTCTGCGCTTTGTTTTTAGCTTCGTTGGCATCCCAGTTCGTCGTCACTTGGCCGATGATTTTGCTCATTTCGTCGCGGGACAGCTCAGCCTTGCCTTTCAGGCCTTCCGCTTCGCTGGAGTTCGCGATTTTGAACGTGCCGTCCGCGATTTTCGGCTGCAGCACCGTCCAAGCGCCTTGGAAGAACAAGAACGCGTTGTTATCGGAAGATGCGCCGGCGTAGAGGTAAAGCGGCTCGCCGTTGCCTTTGGCGTGATCGACCAAGTATTGCGCTTGCGCTTTGCCTACTTCTACGCTGTCGAACGTTACGTAGTAGTCGACGGCGTCCGTTTTGGTGATGAGGCGGTCATAAGAGATGACTTTGATGCCGGCTTTCTTCGCCGATTCCACTGCACCAGCTGCCGCGTCGCCGTCCTGCGGGCAGATGATCAGGACTTGAATCCCTTTATTGATCAACGTTTCCACGTTTTCTTTCTCTTTCGCCGAAGAACCTTGACTGAACAAAATTTCGGTCGAATAATCCGTTCCCTTCAGCGCATCCTTGAAGCGCTGTTCATCCTGTACCCAACGCGGCTCGTCTTTCGTCGGAAGCACGATACCGACGCTCACCTTGCTGCCTCCGTTTTTGCCGCATGCCGCTACGGCTACTGCCAGGATCATAATCACGAGCAGCAGCGAGATCCGTTTCAATCCTTTTCCCATTTGTGTTACCCCTCTCGATAATGAAAATGTCTGAAGCGCTTACAAATCCAACTATAGCACCGGCGCCATCGTCTGAAAGCGCTCTCTTATAGCACTTTTTTCATACTGCCTATACTATTTTGACATGGGCTTGTCCGCATACGCGCAGCTGCGATTCAAGGTGTGGTCCAGCATTCGCGAAGCAATGCCGGAAAAGCAAAAAGAACGGCGCCTCTGCTTGGCTGCAGAAACGCCGTTCTCTCACTTATATGCTAGGCCTACTTATTCACGTTGCGGTATACGTCTTCCCGGCTATGAAATCCGTCCGCGATAATCGTCGCATCGATATTCGATCGATTGACGGCGATCGGCTCCAGCAGGATGGCCGGCACGTCGATTTTCTTGTTGAACACGGTCTTGTCCGTGCTCACCTTCTTGCCCTGGGCCATCTGCACGGCAAGCGCGGCCGCCGTCTCGGCCAGCTTCCGGATCGGTTTGTACACCGTCATCGTCTGCGTTCCTTCCACGATCCGCTGCGCCGCGGCCAGCTCCGCATCCATGCCGGTAACCGGCGTTTTCCCCGCCAGCTGCCGTTCGGCCAACGCGCCAACGACGCCGCCCGCAGTCCCGTCATTCGCCGCGAGCACGGCGTCGACCGCATCGCGGTTCGCCGCGAGTGCCGTCTTCATGTTCGCCAGCGCATTGACCGGCTTCCATTCTTTGGTGAATTGATCATAGACGATTTGAATGTCGCCGCGGTCGACAAGGGGCTGCAGCACGTTCATCTGTCCCCGCTTGAACATATGCGCGTTATTGTCGGTGTCGGCACCTTCGATCAGCACATAATTCCCGCGCGGCACTTGAGAGACGAGCGCCTGCGCCTGCAGTTCGCCCACTTTCTCGTTGTCGAACGATACATAGAGATCCACGTCCGCGTTCAAGATCAAACGGTCGTACGAAATGACCTTCACGCCGGCCTGATGCGCCTTCGCCACGATCGCAGCCGATACTTTGGCGTCATGCGGCACGACGACGAGCACATCGACATGCTTCGAAATCATGTTCTCCGCCTGCGCGATCTGCTTGGCGTCATCACCGTTCGCCGCTTGTACGTCGACCTTCGCGCCCAGCTTCTCGACCGCGGCTTTGAACAGATCCCGGTCTTTCTTCCAGCGTTCCTCCAGCAGCGTATCCAGCGACAACCCGACAACCAATTCATGGACAGCCGCTTCGTTCTGTTCCTGCGCCGCGGGTTTCGTTTCACTCCCGGCGCCTTGATTGTCGGACGAACAAGCGGAGAGCACAGCAAGCAGAATCGTCAATACGCCAGCCAATCCGCTACGTTTGAAGCTCTGCTTCATTCTTCATCCCTCCTTCCTTAAAGCCGCCTGTTGCAGCTGCCTACGTAAGTTTCTTATCCAGCGGACGAAGCAGCATTTTGCGATATTCCGTGGGCGAGTAGCCGACGATCTTCTTGAATACCCGGCTAAAATAGTTCGGATCATGGTAGCCGATCTCGTACGTGATTTCCTTCAAGCTTTTCTCCGCGTCGAGCATCAGCTGCTTCGCCCTCTCCATGCGGCATTCCGTCAAATAATCGATATAATTCATGCCGAAATGCGATTTGAACAGCTTGCTGACATAGAACGGATTCCGATCGACCGCAGCCGCAACCCGCTCCAAGGACAGATTCTCGCGGGCATGCTCCCGGATGTACGTCTTCATCGTCATGACGAGATCCGATTCCATGTCGCCTGCTTTCAATGCCGTCGCTTCCGCCAAACGTCCAAGAAGAACGCTCGTTTCCGTCTTCAGCTGCATGTAGCCCGAGGTCTGATGCGGATAGTAAGGCTTATCGAGTTCGTAGCCCATCTCCTCCAGCATCCGCGTCAAGATAATGAGCACTTCGAAGATCCGCTGCTGCGCGATCGCGATCGGCTGTCCCGCGCTTTCATACGCTTCGATGACGCGGATGGCGCCCGAAACGGCCGATTCCCAATGGCCTCGGCGCACATCCTCCAGCACGCATTTCTCGAGCTCCAGGACACGTGGTCCGCTTGACGGATGCTCATGCAGCGGGAGGTCCTCATACAGCCGGAAGCGTGCGGGCAGCGACAGATCGACGGAGGCGAGCAGCGCTTCGTGATAGGATTTGCGCAAGTCTTTCCGATCGGCGTACAGACCGCCGACGCCGATGAACGGCTCCGCGCCGGTCATGCGGCGCAGCGCCTGAACGAGCGTTCTGCCGAGACCGACGGCTGATTGACGGTATGACTGGCGGCTGTCTTTGAATACGATAAGCGGAATTTGCTTGCCTGAAGCTTTGCCGACCCAGCCATGCACGGACGAAGCCTCCAATTGCTGCGCCAGCCGAAGCTGAAGCTCCTCGAACTCTCCATGCAAGCCTTCTTGCGAAGCATGATTATCGTGCAGCAGCACGTTCATGACGAAGCCGTCGTTCATCTCCGGAGCTTCCAGCAGGTCAATCATCTCGTTCAAATGCACGGACGGAGCAAAGTCGAACAGCAGCTGCGAGACGATATCGGCCTCTACGACGGGCAGCATCCTCCGCAGCCGCTCCTGATCTTGGCGCCGGCTCTCCACATCCCTGCGCGATGCGCGAATCTCGTCCGCCACCTTGCCGATCGTTTCCAACACGACCGCGGTTTTGCTCGGCTTCAGCAAGTAATCGCGCACGCCTAGCCGCAGCGCCTGCTGCGCGAACTCGAACGTGTCGTAAGCGGTGACGACGATGAATTTCACTTGCTTATCCGTTTCCATGATGGTCTCGATAGCCTGCAGTCCGCCTATGCCCGGCATCTTGATGTCCATCGTGATCAGATCCGGCTTCAGGCGCGCCGCCGCTTCGATCGCTTCGCGGCCGTTGGCGGCCTGGCCGACGATGACGATATCGTCCATGCCTTCCTGGATCATGCGCTGCAGCGCGGTCCGTTCGATCGGTTCATCATCCACGATCAATAGCGATATCATGTTTCCGGCCTCCTTGGCAGCTTGAGCGTAATGCTGGTTCCTTCTCCGATCGCGGCGTCGATCGCGATCAATTCCTCTTCGCCGTAGAACAGCTGCAGCCGATCGCGCACATTGCGGATGCCCAGTCCCGTAGAATGGCCCTTGTAATCCGCCGACTCCGCGTCCGACATCAGGCTGGCCTGCTTCTCCGGCGTCATGCCCGGACCGTTGTCGCTCACCTGCACGAGTACGTACTCGCCGCCGTCAACGACGCGAAGCGTAAGCACGCCGCCGTCTTCCGACGGTTCAATGGCGTAGATGAAGGCGTTCTCGACGAGCGGCTGCAGTATGAGAATCGGCACCTCCAGCTCCAGCGCGGCTTCGTCGATGTCCCGGACGACAATGACGCGGGAACCGAAGCGCGCCTGCTGAATCGTCAAATATTCTTCCACGACGTTGATCTCGTCCCGGAGCGATACCCGGCTGTCCATCCGACGAAGATTGTAGCGCAGCATGCCGGCCACCGAGCTGATCAGCTCGCTCGTCTTGTCCGCGCCCGCCAGATAGGCTTCCTTGGACAGCATATTCAGCGTATTGAACAGAAAATGCGGATTGATCTGGCTTTGCAGGCTCTTCAGCTCGCTTTCCTTGAGCATCAGCTTATGCTTATGCAGATCGTATTCCAGCTGCGCTTTGCTTTGGATTTCATCGAATAGATTGCCGATGCTAAGCCGCATGTTGTCCAGCGTCTTGGCCAGGAACGACATATCGTCATTGTTGTCGATGACAATCGGCTTCTGGAAGTTGCCTCGCGACAACTCGCGCGCCGACTGCGTCAGCTTCAGAATCGGCCGCGTGACACTGTTTACGAACCGATAGGAGAACAGCAGCAGCAGCAGCGACACGAAGGCGAGCGTCCAAAAGCCCATTTTCTTGATCTCATTGCTTCGCTCGATGATCTGCCTATAGAACGCGTCATAGGTATGCTGTTCGCTGCCGATCAGCGACAACGCCGCCTCCGAAATATAGCCGGAAATATTCGATGCCTCGTCGAATTGTTCCGCAACCGCTTCATCGTCATGGTCGCGCTGGAACCGAACGGCCAAATTCATCGCCTGCGATTGACTGTCCACCATATGCTGAAAATCAACGAGCTGCATTTCGTTGTTCGGGTTGCGCAGCAGGTTCATGTCCATCTTCATGCGCAGCAGCCGGTTGCTGTCTTCGACATACTTCCGCAGATTATCGTCGGTCGGCGACATCCGGTATGTGTTCAGCGTCGTCAGTGCTTCCCGGCTCAGCTCGGAGGCTTGATTCATCAACAGATAGCGCTGCAGAATGCCATTGTACTTCTCCACCGTCCGCTGGTTGAAAATACTCATGGAGATCCAAATGAACGCCATTATGATCCAAATAATGATCGAGAGCATCATCATTTTGCTGCGAATCGTCTTCATGGCGCTTCCTCTTTCACGTCGGCGGGCTCGACGACGCTGATCGGCGTGTAGTAGCTGGGATCGAGCGGCAGGCGTTCGCTGTCCAGCCAGCGCTGCAGCAGATCGACGCTCATTTTCCCCATGTCCTCGTAATGCTGCGACAGTCCGGCTTGAATAAGGCCGCTCTTGATCATCGACTCCGTCTGCGGCGAAGCGTCGAACATGAACACTTGGCTGGCCTTCTTCCTCGAGCGGGAATCGACCGCCTCCACGATGCGCTTGCCCGAATCGGCGGGAAGTCCGATGAACGCGGTCACGTCCGGATCATGGTTCAAAATATCGAAGGTCTGCATGCTCGCCTGCAGCTTCGACGCATCCTCGGAGGCGAATACGAGCTTAATGCCGGCATGCAGATCCAGCACCTCGCGCAGCCCCTTGAGCCTCAGCTGATCGGTATCCGAGGATTCCGCGTTCGTAATGACGCCGATTGTCCCTTTGCCTTTCAATTGCTCGGCGAGATGCCGACCCATCAGAATGCCTTCCTGGTAATGGTTGGAGCCGATATACGTTTTGCGCAGGCTGCCCGGCGCGTCCGAGTTAATCGTAATGACCGGAATCCCCTTCTCCGTCGCTTTGTTCACCAGCCGCACGAAATCCGGCCGGTCAGCCCCTTCCAAAATGATGCCGTCCACCTTGGAAGCGATTGCAACATCGATCTGCTTCAACAACTCTTCGTCGTTCAAACGGTATACGCCCCAGAAATCAATCATCATGCCGTGTTCGGCCGCCGCGTCGCGAGCGCCCTTCTCGATTTCGTCCATGACGTAGCTCCCTAGCTCTTGCGAGATCACGACCACCCGCTCGGAATGGGTGCCGAGCGCGGTTTCCGAGCTACCCGTCATCCCCATGTCGCCGCGGTAGATCGTCAGCATCAAGTAAAGCGTCACCGTTAACGCAGCCAAGCTGCCGGCAAAAACCGTGGCAAATAGTAGCTTTTTCATGCTAGCCCCTTAATGAAAGCGTTTTTGCACCTATTCTATCCGGAAATCCATGCTTTGCATAGGTGTAATATTTGTGAGCTGGGTGGGTTTTATTAATGTGCGGCCTCGGATGCGACATTATTTTCCTTCCGAAACCTGTTTTACCGCACCCAACTGGCATTCCCTCCATATCCGAACTGCGTACGTGATCAACCGGCAATCGGCCCGCATCCATTGCTCCGCCCGTAATTCACCTGCCCGGGAGCAGCCAGTATCCAGCGTCCAAACCTCAACCATCCCACCCATACCAATCGCTATTTAGATGCAAATAACCGCTGTCCGCAAACAACCGGCAGCTCGCACGAACAGCATTTCGTCAGTCGAACAAGAGCGGTTGGGCGAAATGCTCGCGGAGAGATGTTGATTCAGAAAATAGATGTAAAAGTGCAGCTAAAATCGGGATCAACCGCGGTTTGGCTCGATTTAGCTGCAAAAGTGCAGTTATTTCAAGCCCATTTCATTGAATTTCCTATTTCCGCCCTAAATAAGTGCAGATTTGCAGTTATTTTTGTTTTGAAGGCGGTTTAAAGCGAAATAGATGCAGATTTGCATCTATTTCTCGCGTCGAGTAATCGGATTCAATATGAACACGAACGGTCGAATAGGAATGTTGGATTCCAGTTTGTCGCGTGCGAACGGAGGAGAATGAAGAATTATTCGCGGTCGCGTGCGAACGGAAGGGAACGAAGGGTTCTACGCAGTAGCCCCTACGAGCGGTCGGGAACGAATGGTTCTACGCAGTAGCCTGCGAGCGGTAGGGAACGAAGGGTTCTATGCAGTAGCCCCTACGAGCGGTAGGGAACGAAGGGTTCTACGCAGTAGCCTGCGAGCGGTAGGGAACGAAGGGTTCTACGCAGTAGCCCCTACGAGCGGTAGGGAACGAAGGGTTCTACGCAGTAGCCTGCGAGCGGTAGGGAACGAAACGTTCAACGCATCCGCGTCCAATACATTAAGAGCTCTTCTTCCACTTCTTGTTGTAGTTGAACAAAAAAAGACGCGCCGTCAGCACGTCTCTCCTAAGTCATTATTCTTTCGTTATTATTCTTTCGTTATTATTCTTTCGTTATTATTCTTTAGTTATTATTCTTTAGTCATTATTCTTTCATTATTATTCTGTCGTCAGTATTCTGACGCAGTATTCTATCGTTATTGTTCCGTCCTTATTTTAACTCCCCGTTTACTCCGTCACAGTCGGATCCGCACTCGGCTGACCAAGCATCCACACCCCGTTGCCTTCCAGCTCCGCCGGTCCGCTCTCCAAGATGCGGCCCGACAGCGCGTCCTGCCGAATACCGCCAAGGTTCACGATGACCGGTTCCACCGTATGGTTGATGACGAACGTGTATTCACGCTCGTCGTTCGAGCGCGATACGATTTCAACGCCCGGAGGAGCAGTGACCTCGGGACGTCCGAGGAGGATTCCAGCTTCCCCGCAGATCGTACCGAAGATATGATCGCGCAGAGTTGGATCGATTTCGGTGCCGATGTAGTACGCTTGCCCTCTTCCGAACGCATGCTTCGTGACGGCCGGACGGCCCGCGTAATAATCCTCGTCGAACACGGCGAGCGCCTCGGCGCCTCGCAGCTCGATCACGTCCACCCATTTGCCTCCGCCATAGACGGCGTCTTGCCCGTTCGCCTTGATCCGCCGTTGATCATCCTTGAACAGGACGCCGTACTCTTCTACCGTAATGCCGAGCAGCTCCGCGAATTTCCCCGGTAGCGTCAAAGGCTCCATACGGTTGTCCCAGTCCTTCGCCCCTGCGCGGAAGTCGAGCACGAGAGAGCCTCCCGCTTCCACGAACGCATACAGGCGCTCCACCATGTCGTCCGTCGCCATGATGAAATTGGACAGCACGAGCAGCTTGTATTTGGAATAATCCGTATTGGGCGATACGATATCCGTACCGATGCGATGATCGTAGAAAAATTGATAATAGCCCGTAAAATGATCCAGATACGAATAGTTCATGATGTGCGGCTGAATCTCGAACGTCCATTCGTTGTCGTACGAACGAAGCATGGCCGCCTGCGGCCGGTTCTCCGTTCCTTCGAGCAGCCACGAGACCCGCTTCAGCTCTTCGCCGACCGCTTTCGTCTCCGCGTATTTGCGACCTGGCTTCCCGTCATGCTGCAGAATGGCATGCCAGAATTGCTCGGCGCCGAACAAGCACCCGCGCCAGCGGAAATACAGAATCCCGTCCGCTCCATGAGCGATCGACTGGTACGTCCAACGTCGCAGCTCCTGCGGCTTCGGCGTCGGGAACATGATATTGCCGCCGGGCTGGCCGCTCTGATGCTCCATGATCCAGAAGTTCTGCTCCTTCAGCCCGCGCGTCATGTCATGCGACATCGCCGCGATGGCAGGATTAACGTCCCGCGTGAACATGAGGTTCGGATAGTTGTCCCAAGACGCGATATCCAGCTCCTCGGACAAGTCGTAGCCGTCGATTTCGTTGAACGTGCCCATCAAATTATGCGTAATGAGCTGACGCGGCGCGATCGAGCGGATCAGATCCGTCTGCAGCTTCTGGAATTTGCATACCGAATCCGATGCGAATCGGCGGTAATCCAGCTCCAAGCCCGGGTTATGAAGCGGAAACGGCGTATTCGTAGGCAGCACGATTTCATGCCACTCATTATAGATTTGGCTCCAGAATACAGTGCCCCAACGTTCGTTCATGGCGTCGATATCGCCGTATTTCTCTTGCAGCCAGACATGGAACGCCGTTCTGCAGTTCTCGCAGTAGCAGCGGGTCGTCTCGTTGCAGCCGAACTCGTTGTCGATCTGCCACCCCAAAATGTTAGGATTGTTAGCATATCGGCTAGCCAAGCGCTCGACGATCTTTCGGATGTACGGTTGATAGGACGCAGCGTTATAACAGTAATGCCTGCGGTTGCCGAAGCCCCGCACATGCCCGAATTTATCCCGCATGTAAATATCGGGATGTTTGTCCATCAGCCATTTCGGCGGGGTGGCAGTCGGCGTTCCAAGTATGACGCGGATGCCATGCTCCGCCATTAGATCGATAATGCGGTCCAACCAGGAGAAGTCGAATTCCCCTTCTCTGCGTTCCAGCTTGGACCAGGCGAACTCGCCGATCCGGACGACGTTCATCCCTGCCTCCTGCATCATGCGGACATCCGTTGCCCACCGTTCCTCCGGCCAATGCTCCGGATAATAGCAAACTCCGAACAGCATGCGATCACTCCCTCGATTGAGGCTGATACGACGATCGATATTCGCCGGCGCTCAGTCCCGTATATAATTTGAACCGTTTATAGAACCAGTCTAGCTCGCCGAACCCGACTTCCTGCGCGATCTCGTACACCTTCTTGTCCGTGAAACGAAGCAGCTCCTTCGCCTTCTCCATCCGAATCTGAAGCAGGTACTCGTTGAACGACGTGCCGGCGTTCGCCTTGAACAGCTTGCCGAGGTAATGGGGGTTCATATACACCTGCTGGGCGATGCTGCGCAGGCTGATGGGCGTCTGGAACTGTTCCTGGACAAGCTTCTGTACCGTGACGAACACTTTGTTCGGCTGCTGTTCCTTCATGCGCACGAGCAGCTCGAAGGCGGACAGGCATTTGTTCTCGATGAACTGGTGCAGCTCGTCGATCGTACGGATCGTCATGACATGATCGTAGTCGCCGAACTGCGAATCGAACAAGAGCGCATGGTTCGCGCCCGCTTCCTTCACGACATGGAACAATTGGATGAGCTGCTCCAGGACGCGAAGCTTGATAATACCAGGTTCCACGTTGCTGGATCTGTACGCTTCCTTCAAGGCGAGAAGCGCCTCCCGGACCCGGTCCAGGCGGAAGCTCTTCATTGCCTCGATGACGTTCTCCTCCATGGCGCGGAGCTCCGTCTGTTCCGTGTCCTTCGCTTCGACCGACATGCTCGTCAGGATGGCATTCTTCCCCCGCAGAAACTTACCGTCGAGCGCTTTCTCCGCCGCCGCGAAGGACTGCGGTACATGCTCGCGGGCGTAGACGACGTGGCCGACGCCGATGCTGACGGTTTCCTTGGCATACAGACTGATCGACGATGCCAATCGCTCTGCCAGCGAAAGCCGGTCGCTCTGCTCGGCCTTCTCGTCTCCGCCGCCGCACAGCACCGTAAACCGTTCTTCCGACTCCTCGAAGACATAGCAGCCGACGCCGCACACATCCTCGATGATGTTGCGAATCGCGAATCGCTTGAGCGACAGCTCCTGATCCGTCCAGTACGCATGCAGCGCCTGCACGAAATCCATTTCGATGACCAAGCAGCATAAGGAAGGCCAATCTACGGACAAATTGAGCAGCTTCGATTGTTCCTGGAACTCGCCCGCCTTCACCTGACCATGCACCCACTGCTTGAAGAAACGGTCGCGCAGCGCGGACACGCCGAGGTTCAGCTGTTTATGCGTCCTGTATTTGACGTCCAGCTCGCCCTTGATCCGCTCGATGACGGCAGCAAGATCGTCCTCGTCCACCGGCTTCAGCAAATAATCCTGCACGCCCAGCTTCAGCCCTTGGCGCGCATATTCGAAATCGTCATATCCGGTCAGGATGATGACCTCCGCGCCCGAAAATTTCCGCAGCTCGGCGATGAACTCGAGGCCGCTCATGATCGGCATCCGAATATCGGTCAGCACCAGCGAATAGTAATGGCCGCGCATCAATTCCAGCGCTTGCTGGCCGTTCTCTGCTTCGCCCTTGATCTCGAAGCCGAGCGACTGCCAGTCGATCAAGTATTTCAATGATTCTCGTGCAAATGGCTCATCCTCTACGATCAACACGTCATACATCGCCGTCACCTCTCGCGCCTGTTTCGTCCGGGAGAATCATCGTCACTCGCGCGCCTTGACCTTCCGTGCTTTCGACGTTCAGCCCATAGGACTCGCCGTACATATCCTTCAATCTGCTGTGCACGTTCCGCAGCCCGATATGGGTATCGCGGGACAACGTCGTTCCTTCCTTCAGCCATCGATGAATCTCGGCCAACCGCGCCGCCGTCAAGCCGAGTCCATCGTCCTCGACGGTCAAGAGGATCCGGTCGTCCTGCCGCTTGCCCGTCACGCGAAGATGGGAGAAGCTGTTGTTCAGCTCGATCCCGTGCACGATCGCATTCTCGACGAGCGGCTGAAGCGACATCCGCGGAATCGCAATCGACCGCATGTCCTCGGGAATATCGATGACATAGTCGAATTTGTCGACGTACCGATACGCCTGAAGCTGGAGATAACGATCGATGAATTCGATCTCCTCCATGAGCGGGATCTCTTGTCCGCCGTTCTTCAGCATCATGCGGAACGATTTGGCGAGCAGCCCGATAATACGGGCGTTCTCCCGGTCGCCGGAGATGAGCAGCTTGCCGCGGATCGTGTTCAAGATGTTGAACAGAAAATGCGGCTTGATCTGCGCTTGAAGCGCATACAATTCCGCTTCTTTCGTCCGTAGCTCCTGCTCCTGCCGGTCGATTCTCGCCTGATACGTCTCGTTCACAAGCTGACCCAGCCGCCTTACCATCACATTGAAGATTTGGCCCAGCTGCGCGACCTCATCCTTGCCTTTTACCTCGATGAAGCTTTCGAAATTATCTTTGTGAACGCGTCTCATCTTCGTCGACAGCTCGGTAAATCGACGCGTCAGGCCGAGCGAGAATCCGAAGATCAGCGTCGCCGAGAGGAACATGGCGACGGCCAGCAGCACGAGCGCCAGCGACTGCAATTGCTTGATTTTCGGCATGAATTCCGTAACCGGGATGAGCGTGATGACTTTCATGCCTCTGACCACGTTGCGCGAATCGAGCGTTTTGTATAACACCTGATAGCTGTCCTTGCCGTCTTTATAGAGAAAGCTGCCTTCCGCGTCCCCCATGATCCGATCGCTGAACGGAAGCTTCTTCAAATTATCGATTGGCGACTTGGCGGACGAGTCGAGCAAGGTTACTCCGTCCGGCATCGTAAATAAGAATCGTTTGCTCTTGCTTTCCTCGTGAATCAAGTCATTCAGCACGCTGACGTTCACCTCGATCGACACGACCAGCGGCGAATTCGGATTTTGCTTATTCAGCCGTTTGCGGAGACTGAACACCTTGTGCTCCGGAAACTCGTTCATGTACGAAGCCGTCCAATAGGTGCCGAACGGATTGCTCATGACTTTCTGGTACCAATCGCTCGATCGTATATCCGCGTCGATCAGATTAAAATTCGCGAATACGAACGACGGATTGTCCGTGTAGATGATCAGGGACGATACGTTCTGCGTCAGCTTCATCGCGGAGTCGAGCGGCTCGAACTTACTGAAATAGTCGTCGTACGCGTCGCGAAGATCCGGATAATTCTGCGAAAGCATTTCCTGGAGCGACGAATTCAAATAGAGGGAATTCGCGATTTCTTCATAAGCTCCGAGCGTATGATCCAGGTTGACGGCCACCTGGGACAGCGACAGATCCGCGTTATCGACCATGTTGTCGAAGACGATATCGCTGCTGCGCTTCATCAACGCGTACGTCAATGCGCTGAGCAAGAGCAGCATGATGAACAGATTGGCTAAGATCAGCTTGGTGCGTATTTTCATCGTAGCGTTCCCCTTGGCTGTCGCAATGTT
Source organism: Paenibacillus sp. J31P316 (assembly GCF_056269105.1). Classification (NCBI taxonomy): domain Bacteria; kingdom Bacillati; phylum Bacillota; class Bacilli; order Caryophanales; family Paenibacillaceae; genus Paenibacillus; species Paenibacillus sp. J31P316. Next base: position 516,018 of record NZ_JBWDNI010000001.1, read on the forward strand.
GGCAACTGGCATCGCCACCCTAGTTATTCTCCGTCGCCGTACTATTACCTCTACATGGAGATAACTCCTTATCCCATGTTCGAGATAAGGAGTTATCGGTTATTAAAGCTCCTTCAGCATTCAATATCGCTGGCTTATTAATTGTTGCCCAGCTGCGCCTGGTATTTGGCGTTGAAATCCGCCCACAGGTTCGTGAACGCCGCTTCATAATCGGCGAGGCCGTCTTTCGAGATCGATTCCTTCATGTTGTTCCAGTTCTTGTCGAACTCGGCGTCGTTCTTGGACATGATCAGTTTTGGAATGCCTTTGCGCCAGTCGTCGCTGATTTTTTGCTGCGCTACCTTCGTGCTGTCCGGAGGCGTCAGCTGCCAGAGGTAACCCGGCACCTTCTCGACCGGCGGCAGGAAGTCCGCCCATACGGTCTTGCCGTATTTCGCAAGCACTTCTTTCGTCATGTCGTCATAGCTGGTAACGACGGAATCCTTGGTAACCGGCGTCGCGTAGTCGCCGTCGCCCAGCTTCGCGCCGTTGCCAAGCGCGAACCACTCGCCTGCAGGACCGCTGCTCGGGCCTTTAAGGCCGGTTTTGTACATGTAATCCGGATCGGAAGCGGTGTTCTTGATTTTCTCCGGATTTTCGACGCGTTTGCCGTCCGCGATCGTGTAATCCTTGCCTTCGATACCCCAGTGCGTCAGGATTTGGCCTTCGTCGGAGAACAGGTAATCGATGAATTGAATGATGCGCTCGGGATTCTTGGCGTTCTTCGTGATGACCCATTGGCCCGTGCCGGTACCGATCGGCGTAATCGTGTTGTTATGATCGACCACGCTGTCGTTGAAGTAGATCGGAATATGCGCGTAAGCACGTTCCGGCTTGCCGGCAGCCCGGAGCGATTTCTCCGTGTCGCCTAGAATCCAGCCCGGAGCAAATGCCGCCAGGACGCGGCCCTGAGCCATTTTGGCACGCATGCCGTCCATGTTGAGCGAGAACGTTTCTTTGTCGAGCAGGCCGTTCGCATACAACTTATTCAAGAATTTATCGTAGGTTTTCGCATCGTCCGTCAATGGATTGTACGAGACTTTGCCATCGGCGTCGATCCGGAAGTTGCCGTGATCCGGCTGACCGGCAGCGAACGTAATCGGATTGTTGAACTGCGCGTCCATGATCCAGTCGGCCATGGCCGCCGTGTAACCGATCGTGTCCTTGCCGTCGATTTTCGGATGCTTCTGCGTGTAATCGGCAATGATGTCGTACAATTGATCGAGCGTTTTGATCGTCGGGTAACCGGCTTCCTTCAGCACGTCGTATTGCACGATGAAGTTCGGTACGGCATCCGGGGACGCTTCTTTATTCAGGAGCACGCTGGAAATCGAGTCGATGTTGCCGTCGTCGGATTTCAGCAGGTTGTACATGTCGCCGTATTTTTCTTTAATATGAGGACCGTATTTGTCGATCAGGTCATTCAGCGGAATAATGGCGCCAGCGTCCTTGTACTTCTTGACATGCTCCGGATCAAGCGGCATGATGTCCGGATAATCGCCGCCGGCCAGCCAAATGTCCCATTTCTGTTTCTCGTCGCCGACGATCAGATCGTATTTCAGCGTCGCGCCCGTCTTCTCCGTCAGCTTCTGGCTGACCGGATTATCCCAGTTCAGCTTGTTGTCGCTCGTGCTGATCGTGAACGTGACCGGGGACGTGTCCACCGCGGGTTCTTTGTTTCCTTCGTTTGTCGTGCCTTCGTTCGTCGCCTTGTTCCCGTTGTTCGTCGTCGCCGGAGGCGTGTTCGTATTATCCGCCGCATTTCCCCCGTTGTTATTGGAGGAGCAGCCAGAAAACACAAGCGCGGTCATGCAGGTGAGTGAAAGTAAAGCCAATCTTCTCTTGGTATGTTTCGCTTTCATGTGACACCCTCGCATTCTATATATGATTTTATATCTAACGGTGTATGAACCCCCGATGATATCATGCTTTCGGCCGATAACGCCTCATTCCTTCATGGCCGACATGGTGATGCCTTTCACGAAATACTTCTGCAGGAACGGGTAGACGAGCAGGATCGGCAAGGTGACGACGATCGTCAACGCGGCCCGGATGGACTGCGGACTCAGGCGGGCAACGTCGTTCGCCGCGGAGGAGCCCGCCGTGACGGCCGATTGGTTGACGGATTGCAGGAGCACCTTCATCAGCTCGTACTGCATCAGGCTCAAGCTTTGGCTGCGGCTCGTATACAGATAGTTATCGAACCAGGAGTTCCAATGCTGTACCCCGATGAACAAGGTCACCGTCGCGATGACGGGCATGCTGATCGGAATGATGATGCGGAACAGCGTCTGGAAATCGTTCGCTCCATCGATCTTGGCGGATTCCACGACGCCTTCGGGCAGCTGCTCGAAGTAGCTTCGCATGATCATAACGTTGTAAGCGCTGACCAGGATCGGCAGGATGTAGACCCAGAAGTTGTTCATGAGACCGATATTCTTGATCAGCAGGTAGCCGGGAATCAAGCCGCCGTTGACGTACAGCGTCAGGACGAAATAGAAATTGAACGGCCTGCGGAAGATGAATTCCCTCCGGCTGAGGGCGTAGGCGATCATGGCCGTGCAAACCACGCCCAGGAAGGTGCCTACGACGGTTCTTGCGATCGATACGAAAGCCGCCATGAAGAGATTCTTGTTGTCGAAGACGTAGCTGTAGTTGAACCAGGACAGCTTGCGCGGCAGCCATGTAATGCCGCCTTTGATCATATCCAGCGGCTCGTTAAGCGAGATCGCCAGCAGATGTACGAACGGAAAGAGCGTAATGAATCCGAGCAAAGCCAATCCGAACGTATTAAGGAACGTAAAGGCCATGTCTCCGAATGAGCGCTGCCGAATCATGTTGGAGCTCCTTTCATCAGAAAAGTCGTGTTTGTGCGGTTTTTCTGGCCAGCAGATTGACGGATACGACCAGCGCGATCGATACGACCGACTTGAAAATGCTGATTGCGACGCCGTACGAGAAGTCGCCGATCTGGGTCGAATAGCGAAGCGCGTACAGATCCAGCACCTCGGAACGGCCGCTGACGACGTCGTTGCCGAGCAAATACTGCGATTCGAAGCCGCCTTGGATCAGCCAGCCGAGCGACATGATGAGCAGCAGGAACGCGGTCGGCATAATGCCTGGGAGGGAGATGTACCTCATCTTCTGGAGGCGAGTGGCGCCATCGATATCCGCTGCTTCGTAATGCTCGGGATTCAAGCTGGCGAGAACGGCCAAGTAGATGATCGTGCTCCAGCCGATTTCCTTCCACAGGTTCGCGGCGGTTTGGATGTACCAGAAGTAGCCTTCCTTCGCCATGAAATAGATCGGTTCGTGGATGAGGCCAAGCTTCATGAGGAAGGAGTTGATCATCCCTCCGTCCGGAGACAGGAACGTTAATACGATGTTGGCGATAACGACCCAGGAGACGAAATGCGGAATGTAGGTGATGGTTTGGATCGTCCGCTTGAAGAACTGGTTCTTCACTTCGTTCAGCATGAGCGCCAGCACGATCGCGCCGACAAAGCCGGTAATCAGATTCATCACGGCCATGACGAGCGTGTTGCGAAGCACGGGGTAAAAATCGTCGTCCTTGAACAATGCCTTGAAGTTGTCCAATCCGACGAACGGACTATGCCAGATGCCTTGGCCGATTTTGTATTTCTGGAAGGCCATGATCCATCCCCAGAGCGGTCCGTACGAAAAAATCAACGCCCAGATAACGAAAGGCACCGTCATCAGGAGCAGATACCTTTGCAGGTACAGCGTTCGCCATAGCGATCTGCGATTTGCCGGGGCAGGATGCGGCATTGCCGCCTGTGGTTCGATCATTATTTTTGCCATGGTGTCCTCCTTCTTGCCTACAACCTAAGTATGCCTTGGTACGGAAGCGCCTTCAACCTTACAAACCTCAGCAATCGACCTTAGAAATGAGATATATTGCCGGATGTGCCGACTCTAAAAAACAAGGATCGTCCATGAAGTCATGGATCGACTTCGTGAACAATCCTTGTTTGGTTAGCCGAAGCTTATAACATGGCCTGCGGCATCGATGCCCTCGATCCGCCTGTCCAATACATTCGCCAGTCCCCGCCAGCGCTCCGCATGGCCATCATCGACGATCTCGGGCGAATATCCCAGCTTGAGATACGTCTTGACTGCCGGCAGGCGAAAATTATCCGTGTGCAGCACGCACCTCGTGCGACCTTCCTGCTTCATCTGCAGCAGCGCCGCCAGACTGACCCAATAACCTAGTCTCCGCCCCGCATGCTCCGGCATAATTCCGACCATGTGCAGGTACCCCGTATCCGCATTCCATTGCGGTCTGAACCAGGCGGAAGCCGTCGCGACCGGCGTGTTGCCGGCGTCGCAAACGAACCATACGCGTTCCGGCCGGTAGGCCTCGTCTTCCGTCATATGCTTCGCGAAGGAGTACGCATCGCCGAAGGAAGCGCCGATAATCCGTTCCCACGCCTCCTCGTCGCCCGAGCGAAAGCCCCTTGCCCGATATCCTTCGGGCAGCGACATCGCGGGCAGCGTGTCCAACCCTTCTTTCACCATAAGCAGCTGCGTCTGATTCGTTTCCGACATTCAATCCAGCCTCCCACGTCTCGTCTCCCATTTCATGCGACTTGCGAATGCGATCCTTACAACCTGGAAATCCAGTCCCGTACGGCTCCGGCGTTCGTCAGTAACCAAGCTCCTTCAGCACGCGGGACAGCGTACGCAGCCGTTCGCCGATCATCTCGCCGTCTTCGCCCAGCGCTTGGTTGAACAATTGCATGTCTTCTTTGATTTTCTCGTTGTCCGTGCAGACGGAGATCGTCATGGCGTCGCCCTGCAGGCCTATGCGGTCGAGTACCGGCTGTTCCGGGTCGTACAGATCCTTGAAGCGATACGCATCCTGGAAATGCAGGATCCCCCTGCTTACCAGAATCGCCAGATCCAGCACGCGGTGCAACGGCAGCTCTTCGGATTGCCTCGACCATTTCTCGCCCGTATAACGCCACACCTTCGCCGAAATATCGATTTTGCCCCGATCATTCCATTGCGCGAGTCCAAGCGACAGCCCCTTGGCGTCCGAATGGTTGGCGTATCTGCCGTCGATCTGCTCGTAATTCTCCGATACGATGACCGGTTTATGTTTCAGTGTCGTTGGAATTTTCATGCTGTTCGCTCCCGTTCTCTGTATCGTATCTTCACATAGTAAATTACTGATTTACTAAATCATAAAACGATCATAGCCCATTCCCCAAGCTCATGTCAATCGGGCAGCAGCTTGGAGGATGGGCAGCGATTTTTCGGGCCATATGCACGGATGGAAGACTCGCATGGAGGCATACGGAGCGTCCGCGAGATGCTTCTAGCAATTCTTGCACTCGGCCGTACTCATGAGTCCGAGTGCTACACCAAGTATTAGTTGTCCGGTTTCTTCGATCTCACCCCGGACACATAGATGCCGATCAGCATCACGCCCAGCAGCGTTTCGAACATGACCGCCGCCTTGACCGGGCCGGAATTCGGCGTAATGTCGCCGAAGCCGAGCGTCGTAATCGTAATGGCGCTGAAGTACCAGAAGTCCTCGATATGATAGCTCGCGTAGCCGTTGATGCCGACGTACAGCTCGAGGAACTTGCCGTCCGGCAGCGTATGGGAGGCCGCGATCAAACGGCTCAGATGCCGATCCTTGCGGTCGCCTTCGAACACCTGCATGAAATGCTCGTAGTCCTGCCCGGCAAAATAAAGCTTCATCGTTTCGTCAGGTTCTCCGAGCTGCGTCTGCCCTGCCTCCGTCCCTCCGCTCGCCGGTACATAAACCACTTCATTGTTCCCGTTCTTGTTATCCTTGCTCTTGTAGAGACGTACGTCGATGACTTTGAACGACTTCCCCAAGTAGGGCTCCCAGGCAGCTAGGGCGTCGTAATCCAGCAGCTTGGGCTTGATCGTCAAAGGTTCCGCAGAGGGTGCAAAGGAATAGTACGCATAGCCTTCCCTGCCGAGCATATTCTCATAGATTTCGCCCCAGTCGATGCCCGTAGCATCCGTCGTCAGAAATTCATCGTCCGCCATCTTCAAGTACTCCTTCTTGTACTGCCCCTTCTTCAATATTTCCTGCAGCCGATATGCATCGTAATCATCATAGCGATCGTCGCCCGAGATGCCCTTCAAGGTCATTTGGATCTTCGCCTCGTCCGAGAAGATGAAATCGCTGCCCTTCGTTCGCTCGGCCATATAAAAATAAAACGCGCCGCACCATACCCAAAGAAACAGATACAGGAGCAGCGTTAAATGTTTCGCATTGCGCCGCAGCCACGGCATATAACCCTGCGTGAACAGGCCGAGCAGCACGATCAGCAGCGGATACGCGGCCATTTGGATGCCGATCTCCAATTGCTCGGTTTTCTCGGGACCGTACGCGTTCGTTTCCCTTACGAGGACCTGGATACAGGCAGTCGACGCCTGGAAACCGAGCAGCGCCAGGAGCAGCACGGCCACATGCAAGAGCATTCGTCGGGAATGCTTCATCTGCCAGCTGGCAAACACCGCGCGCTGATCCTGATAGAACGCCCATGCCAGCACCAATGCCGCCGCAACCTTAAGAAGCTTCAGCATGCCGTGATAAGATGTATGAACGAGCGAATATTCCAAGCTGGCTGCAATGATCAGCAGCGTCATCGCGATATGACGATAGGACGAAATCCGTTCCGACAGGCGCATAGCTTCAGGCTCCCTTCGCGTTTGAAGCATATATACCCCAAACGGCGCCCATTCACACCATGAGGCCAATTGGACGGATGCCTGCGCAAATAAAAAACGGGGTCTTCGCCGTAGCGAAGACCCCGTCATAGGACGAATATATTAACTTGCAAGCCAGCAGGCCCAGCCTACATATCGGCGATGCCCAAGTTGAACTGCCAGAAGATACCGTAACGGTCCGTTACTTGGCCGTACAAGGCGCTCCATGGCGTTTGCTGCAGCTCCATGGCTACGTTGCCGCCTTCCCGCAAGCGATTGAACGCGCGTTCGATCTCTTCCCGGTCATCCGTAACGACAGCCAGGCTGATGTTATTGCCCACCGTGAACGGCATGTTCGGAAACACATCGGAGAACATCACGTTGCTTCCGCTGATGTTCAGGCGAGAATGCATGATCAACGATTTCGCTTCTTCCGGAAGCGGATAATCCGGATGAGCCGGCATATCGCCGAACGTCTGGAATTTAGGCTTGTCCGTCTCGAAAACATCCGCGTAATACTCCACGACTTCCCTGCAGTTTCCGTTGAAATTCAAATAAGCATCTACAGACATCCCATTGCACGCTCCCAATTTTTAGCTTGATCGGATGGAAAAGTCTTCTTCCTTCGCCATTATAGCATTCCCCGGCAGACGTGCATATCCGCACCCATCCTGCAGATAAATGGACATCCACATAAGCATGTCTATCCGCCCGCGCATATCCTGTACCAACTACGAGCATGGAGGGATTCGCGATGAAACCTTTTAAAAACGGCGGCAGAAGCAAAAAAGGCGTAACCAAAATCTACTACATCACGATCAACAAATGGATCACGATCAACCAGCATGCAAGCGGCAACTCGCAGATCAACCGCAACATCGGCACCTATGCCAATGAAGGCGGACAGAACGTCAAACGAGGCGGCAAAAACATCCAAAAGCGTTAACCCCTGCCGCTGCGCTTCGGTTAGTTATACCCTATCGAGAATGATCGGTTTAAAATGATTTTGTTCCATCAGGCGTTCCCTCTCCTTAATGACTTGCTTCCTGCGAAACACGAAAAATACAGGCAGGCAGACGCTTAGTAAGCGTCTGCCTGCCTGTTCATCGAGCGAGCCCCGTATCGAGGACGTTCTTTGAATTAAATCAAGTTTCCTACACTAAGCAATTGGTAAAGCACTTTCGCTGCGGCTTCGCGCGTCGTCGGCATCACGGGATCGAAGAAGAGCTGTCCCTGCTTCTCGAGTCCCTGCATCAATCCGGCATCGGTTACGGCGCCAATGCTGTCTTGGGCGTAAGAGCCGAACTTGGACGCATCGGCGTAAGGACGGTCCGGCGTGCTGCCGGTCTTGACGATATGCAGCAGCTTCATGGCTCTCGCGAGCATGACGGTCAGATCCTGACGCGTGATTTGATCGTTCGGTCTGAATTTGCCTTCGCTTCCCGTGACCAGGCCGGCCTTGTAAGCGGCGGCCACGTCTTGCGCGAACCACTCCGTGCCTCGGATATCGGAGAACGGCGCGGATGCGGATGGTTTGTTCAAGCCGATCGCATTCACCAGCATGGCGGCGAATTCGGCGCGCGTGACGGACTTCTTCGGCGAGAACGCGGATTCGGAAGTGCCGTTCAGGATGAATTTGTCCGCAAGCGTCTGAATTTGTTCGGCGGCCCATGAGGCTTTCGTATCCGCGAACGCGACATGACGCGTCGCGACGGCGTATACGGAGAAGCCTGGACGCGTAATGGAGACGAGCGTGCGGCCGTCCGCCGTTTTCTTGAACGCGGCAGGCACAGGATTCACGCTGCCGTCTTCGGCGTAGAGCGCGCCAGCCGTGCTTGCGTCGATGCCTTTATCCAGCAGGAACGCGCGGCGAACCGCTTGGTCAGGCGCCAGGACGATCGGCGTCGCCGTTCCGGCTGCGATCGTGTGCGCTTCGAATGCATACGGCGTGCCGAGCACGGTCGCCGTCGGATATTCTTTCGTAAACAGCGATGCTTGATTGGCAGCTTGATTGATCGCGAGCTCGAAATCGGCATCGATTCCTTTCAGCGCCGACAACGGCATGGCAACGGAAGCGTCGTTCCACGTGAACGCGACGGATCCTTGCCCGGAAGCCGCTTGCAGCAGCTTCACTTGCGCGGCCGTCAAGAAGAGGCGCGCATTGGCGACGGAAGCATCCCCGGAAGACGCGACGACGCTGAAGGCAATCGGATCGCCTTTAGCGCTGTCGAGCGCTTTCTGAAGCTCGGCATCCGTTACGGTGACGACCGTTTGGTTATCCTTCGTTGCTGCGGTGCTTGTCAGCGGCACCAGCTTCTGATCGAACGGAACGACGGAAGCCAGCGTTTCCGGGGCCGGGGTCGTTGCCGGTTGGGTCGGCACGCCGCCTCCGCCGTTACCCGGATTGGTCGGGGTTCCCGGATCGCCGGGATTGCCCGGTTCGTCGGTACCGTCCGGTTCATCCTGGACATAGATCATCGAGCCCGCCGATTGGACGAGATCCGCGTTGCCTCCTCCAATGAGATGCGCCACGATCAACTGCAGCACGTACTGGCCTTCCGGCAGCTGCTTGATCGTCTCGAACCCGTTCTCGTCCTCGGTCTCGTCGGTATAGGTGCCGTCCAGCTTCTCGATCCGAAGATCGCCGGCCGGCAGCGGATTCAAGCTTTGCGTCTCTTCATCGACATTGTACATAAACGCCAGCGTGCCCACGTATTCTTCGTCCATGTTATAGGCGTAGACCGCGGCATAGTTCATGGAATCGTCGGCCAATTTTGCCGTGATGTCGATAGGCGACCCAGCCGCGATTTTTTGGCCGGACAGGGCGAAGTTTTGCAGCGTAAAATCGTTATCCGCCACGTCGTCGCCGACATGGATAACGAACGGCAGATGGAGCGCAGGCTTCCCGTCGCCGCTTTCCAATTTGACTTCTCCTTCGTACACGCCATGCGCGGCATCGGTCTTCGCCGCAGCCGTCAACGTGAACGGCTGGCTGGAAGCCGCGCCCGCGGTGATTGTATTCGCGCCGGCATCAAGTCCGCCAAGCTCCACCACGACGTCGTTCACGTCCGGCGTCGCGATCGGATCGGACGGATCCGAAGTGACGCTCGGATGCATAATTACGGAAGCCGTGTACGTCACGGGGCTGTCCGAGAAGTTCTTGAGCCGAAGCGGTTTGGAGAGCGGGTCGGCCCCGGGCTCGATCGCCCCGAAGCTTACGCTGCTCGCTTCGCTGTCGATGACCTTCGCGTTCATCTTCTCGTCGTAGATCGTGATCGGATCCATCGCTTCAACGATTGCCGGCGTCAGGATCGCGTTCGCAACGTCCGCCCGTCCGGCGCCTTGGGAATAGACGTCGTATTGCGTGCCGTTCTCGTCATGCAGCGCATCCGACGTATTGGCAAGCGCGGCGCGCACGTCGCGCGGCGTCCAGTCGGGATGCTCCTGCTTCATGAGCAGGGCCAATCCGGCAATATGCGGCGTAGCCATGCTCGTGCCGCTGATCCGGTAATAGGCCGTGTCATAATCGGGAATCGGTTCATATCCGTAATCCAATTCCCCGTAAGCCGGCCACGTCGAGCGGATATTCACGCCCGGCGCTGTGATATCGGGTTTGATGCTGTAATTGCCGTCCGAGTTCGGACCGCGCGAGCTGAAATCGGCGATCGTGTCGCCGGGCAGCACCGTCTCGGGAAATTCGGCCCCGAACGCGAATTGCAGCGGCGCGCCTTCGTTCGCGGGATCGATAATCTTCCTTGCAAGCGCCCTTCCTTCGGAACCCGACATATCGAAGGCGGGGAGATAATCGGAGTTCTCGCCCAGGAACGCGACGGATCCGATCTTGCCGTCCCGGCCGTCGACATGCTCGGAGAGGTCCGCTTCAGTCGTATCTTTTACCTCTTTGCCGTTAAAAATGACGATCGCTTTCGCGCCGTGCCGCTTGGCGATGGCGATCTTGTCCACGAACGCAAGCACGCCGCGCGAGGCGAGAACCACTTTGCCCGACACGTCGGTCGTGTAATCGCCGTCATCCCCCAAACCGACGTACACGGCATCCAGCGGATCCGTTCCCAGTATCTCGCCGAAATTCGATTGATTATCCTGCCAAGCCATGGCATCGATCGAATACGCCGGTTGACCGGCCGTCAGCGAATCCGTGAAGCTGCCGCCGAAGTGGCGGCTGGTGCTCGTGGCCGCCGCGACCGAAATGCCCAGCTGCGCGCTTGCCGGCGAACCCATGGAATAGTAATAATACCCGTCGGCCGCTGCGTTGCCGTTCGCCACGACCGCGATCACGCCGGAAAGCACCGCATTGTTGACCGCGATGGAATCGGGCGAATTCGGGCTTTTCTCCATATCCGAGCCCAAGGACATGTTAATGACGTCCATATGGTCTTTGATGGCATGCTCGATCCCGTCGATGACCTGGGCGGATGAGCCCGTCACATCGACTTGTTGCTTCTCCTCGTTCCATTTCGCCCCTAATACCTTATAGGAATAGAGGTCGGCCTCGTACGCGATCCCCTTCTGCACGAGCTCGGCGTTCGGATTGGCCGCGCGGCCTGCGATGGTTCCGGCAACGTGCGTACCGTGTTCGGAGCCTGCGAAGCCGTAGCTGATGTTCGGGACGTCCTCGTACGGGTCGTTGTCCTTATAATAGGAATCGTACCCGCCTTTGTAAGCGCCTTTCAGATCGGGATGGTCATAATCGATGCCGGTATCGATGACGCCGATCTTCATGCCTTTCCCCGTCAAGCCTTTCGTCCAGGCGGTATCCGCTCCGATTTGCTTGATGGGATCGATATCGTAGTTGATTTCGCTTGCGCCGTCCGCGCCGTATTCGGGCGTTGCCGGCATCGGGATCGGATAATAAGTGCGGTTCTTGTTGATTGCCTTTACGCCGGCCATCTGCGCCAGCTTCGGAATTTCATTGGCGCTGACGGTCACTTCCATGCCGTTCAACACCGTATCGTACTGGTAGTTCACGTTCATGGCGACGCCTTTGCTGCCGGCAGCGCTGACGAAGGACGCTTGCTCCGTCTTGACCGCGCGCTGGACCGATTCGGCCGAGAACGAGCTTCTCGCCAGCTCCGACGCGTACTTGGCCACGGAAACCGGCTGCGTGCTAAGCTGCACGATAACGTTGATCTTGTCGGCCGAGGTCGTGTCGATTGCCGGGTCGATGGTCGCGCCCGGATTGCCGGCAGTGCCGCCGATCGTATTCAGCGCCTGCAGCTCGCTTAGGTTCGATGGAAACAACGGACCGCCGGGATGAAGGATATCGGCGAGATTCGTCTCCGCGCCGGCCGCTTCGCTAGCGTGGCCGAAGGGAGCCGTCAGCAGCATGGCGGCCGTGAGGAGGGCGACCGATTGTTTGATCATGGATTTAGCCAATTTGCGATTCCTCTTTTCCTATGAATGATGAATGATGACCTTTTACTGCGTGACGGACAAGGCGTCGAACGAGACGACCGTGCCGGCGGACGACGGATTTTTCTCGCCTTGATTGACGATCTTGATCGTATGGGCGCCCGCGGCGAGGACATTCGATTCGAATACGACGGTACGGTACTGGTCGGCGTTGCTGTACAGATCGATCGCTTCCGGCGTAACCAGCTTGTCGTCGATGTAGATATTCGCTTTGCCGCGGTCCTTGCCGACGAGCGCATACAGCTTCACATGCGTACCCTCGAACTTCAATTTCGCGGAGCTGCCCGCTTTATCCGAGTAGATGGCTCTGCCTCCGAGATGCTTCACGCTGTAATTCGTCGTCCATTGCCCCGAGAGCATCAACCCGGGATCGTTGTCTTGTACCAAATTCGCGACATTGAACGCATCGACGTTGATGAACGTGCCGTCGGATTTCTTGGCGGACGGATCGTGCTTGCCGGTCCATACGATCTTGATCGCATGCTGGCCGAACGGAAGCATCTTCTCGAACACGATCTGTTTGTTCAACGATTTGGCGCTGTACAGCGAAGGCGAAGCCACTTTCGTTCCGTCCACGTAGACATCGGCGATCCCTTGATCCGCGTTCTTGGACCCGATCCAGGAGAAGTAGCTGCCCACGAAGGCGAATTCGACTTTACCCGCGGCATCGATTTCCTTCTTGCTGCCGCTCGTATAGGCGCTGCCGCTCACCTGCTTCCAAGGTCCGGAGAAGGCGAGGGAACTGCTGGAATCCTCGTAACCGCCGATTTGATTGTCCCGTTGAAGCGTTAAGCCGTACGCGCCCTTGCCTTTATGGGCGAAAACGTCCAGGTAGTAGGTCCCGCTCGTCGTTACCTTGTAATCGAACGATTCCGCGGATGTCTTGTCGTTCTCGGAGTAAGCGACCATATGATCGTTCAGGTTCACGGTCGTCGCGTCCGGCGCGTATAGGTAGAGATCGAAGTCCGTATTCTTGTCGCCGGTCATCGAGACGCTGATGTTTTCGCCGGCATGGAGCTCGACCGCATAGACGTCGTTCAGGTCAGAGCTGTCGTCCAAGCGATTGGAAATGCTGTCGCCGGTGAACGGCGACCCGGGAATCTCGTCGTCCGTCAGCGCCTGGTACGCGTTGATCATCCGGCCGCTGGCTACTTTCCCCGACAAGGAACTGACCTTGGTGCCGCTGTTGATCACCCGCTGCTTGACGGCCAGCGCGCTGAGCGAAGTCTCTTGGCTAAGCACCAGCGCCGCTGCGCCGGCCGCATGCGCAGCGGCGATCGAGGTGCCCCGCATGTAGCCGTAGCTGCTGCCTTTAAAATCCTTCGTCACGTTCAACAGGTCGATCTTGGCGATCGAAGGATCCCGCGAAATGATCCAGTTGTAGCTGTCTTTGTCTTCGTCGAGCGGGTAGTCCTTATCGTCGTAAATCGTGCCGGGAACCCCGATTGCGTTGCTGTAGAAATACTGATCCATGAAAGCAAGGTGCAGGACATCCTTGACGAAAGGCGTGTCGATGATGCTCGAGGCTTCTTCGCCCATGTATTCCGTCGGTCCGTTCAGCACGTTCGTGCCGGTCAGCATGAGATGTCCGCCGCCGTGCAGAAAATCCGTCAGGTTCTTCTGATCGTTCACGGTCAGATTGGAAACGTAATACCGGTCCGCCATGCCCGTAAACCAGATCACGGCGTCGTACGCCTGCATTTTCGCCAGCGTCGGTCCGTCGCCGCCGTCCGGCGAGGCTTGCACGATATCGACCCCGGCGTAATCCTGAAGGAGGTCGGTATACTTCGCCAGCTTGCTGGCGCTTGGAAGGGCCGTGTAATTCGAGAGGTCATCCTGAACGAGGAGGATTTTGCGGTCCGGATCGCTTTTGGATACCTCGAGGTAGTCCATGGCGGTGTCGAACGCGTCTTGACGGTAGTCATCGTCCGCGTCTTCCTCGTCCAGAATGTTCTCGAAGGCAATGCCGTTGAAGATCGCCTTGGAACCGTTCTCCGGATCGTGGATCTCCGCCGCCAAACCGGTGTTCGATACCGGAACCGCGGCCGCGATCGCCTCCCCGGGAGCAGCGACGTCAACGGACGCAAATCCGATGTTCGCATCGTTGACAATTTGGCCTTCGTTATCGATTCCGGTTACCGAGAGGATATTCGGGCTGTCGAAAGCAGCAGGGTAAGACGGCGTGCCGTCGATGTTCACGCGATAATCGCCCGCTCCCGTCACGAACAGCATGGAGGAAGCGTCGATGGCATCCTTCAAGGCTTGGCTGTACTCGAAGGTTTGCGCGCTGATGTCGGCGATTTGAGCGCCGTTGTTCTCGGCATATTCGATGGCTTCGATCAAATCGGACAAGTAACCGTATTCCGTGCCGATGTATTTGAGCGGCATGATCTTGACATTCGGCGCAATGCCCGCCAAGCCGGTTCCGTTATTGACGGAGCCCGCGATGATGCCGGCTAAAGCCGTGCCTTCCGAATTCAAGTCGAGTTCGGAATAAATTTGGTTATTGTCCTCGACGAAGTTCCAGCCGTGCACGTCGTCGGCGTAATGATTGTTATCGTCGTCCGTTCCGTTGCCGGCCCGCTCCTTCGGATTGGTCCAGATGCTGTCCGCCAGGTCCGGATGGTCGATCTGAATGCCGGAATCCATCACCGCGACGACCACGTCCGGATTCCCCTTCGTGACCGTCCACGCTTCGGGCGCTTTGATATCGAGTCCCGGAATGCCGGGATGCCCTTCCTGGAACGGATTGTTCAAGTTGAAAGGCGGGGTTTGCCCCGTATTGTGCAGCGCCCATTGCTTGTCGAAGTACGTATCGTCCGGTAGCGTCGCGTCTTCGGCGATTTTTTTGATTTGATTCAGGCTGTCGGCCGACGCGCTGGATTTGTACAATTTGCGGTCAGGCTCGGCGTAGAGCACGTTCGGATCGCTGTTCAGCTTGTCGAGCAGCGACTTCACGTCGGCGGGCGAGGTTAGCTGAATGACGGTGGCATCGATGCCTGCCAGCTTCGCGCTGCTTGTCGTCATGCCGGCTGGCAGAATCGAGGCTGCCGTCGCGGCGAAGCCCTTCTTGTACTTCACGATGATCCGGTCGACGCCGTCGAGATTCTCTTCGATCGCCGGCGGAGCAGGTGCTTCTTCGTCGTTCGAAGCACCTGCTTTCGGCGCGACTTGAATGACGTTTTCTTTGGGGGCCGTCTGGGCGGTCCAAGTGCTTTTCTTTGGATTCGCCTCGGCCGCGTGGACCAATGCGGGACTTGCGGAGCCGATCATTAGCGAAGAGAATGCCGTGATCGCGATCGACTTTATTACCTGTTCTCGTTTCAAGTTGTCGCCCTCCTGTTTGACGAAAATGTTGGCTTATGTATACGGCAGCAAAAATCCTATGCTTTCCCCCAGGCTTCACCCCCTCTATGTTTTGAATCTATCACGATTTAATAGAACGAGATTCATGCTGGAAATTGTAACATAGTGCAAATACCTTATCAATGAGCCAGCATAAAATATTTCTATTATTTGGTCCTAAAAGTGACTTGACTCCAGAAAGTACATGGCAAATAAACTTACATGTCGTGTTATATAAATGTATATTTTTAGTTAATTAATTAAACTCAGATCCTGACATTTCTTTTTTTGAGATGAATTTTGCCCATCATCCATGCAAAGCGTTAATTAATTAAAGAAAAATTCCATATTACATAGCAAGTTAGCTGTCATTAATATTGATTCCTCCCTCTGATTTCCGATTGTATGTTAGATTTTCTCCGAGGGAATATCGATATCCCAGCAAGATTCAACTCTGTTAGATTAGCTATTATCCGCATGGAAATCATACAAATAGTGCAAACTCGATTTCCAATCCTTAAAAGCGTCCAATGCCCTCTTTCGAGAATCTTATCCGTCCTCGATAGCAAAAAAACCAAGCTTTTTGAGCTTGGTAGAGGGGCGCCGGCAACTCGCGGAACGCTTCAATAGAAACTTCGAATGGACATCTAAACCTAGCACACATGCTGGCTTTTTCGCGGGACCTTCAAAACTGCTCGGAGGACCGGATTGCGTTCAACAATAGGGCAGCGCCCCGTACCGTTAGGATAACCGGCCCCACCCACCGGATAGGCGTAACGAAGGAATGTGTGGGCATCGACCACCGAGACTCCATAAACGAGCGGCATTGAAATTATTACTTTGACACGTAGAGTAATGATGTGATACATTTACTCCATCAGATAGAACTCTATCAGGTAGAACACTATCACATAGAACACTATGAGACAGAGCACTGCGACATAGAGCAATTCGCCGCACCGGCTTTGAACGCAGCCATCGAACAAGGACTGGAGGAAACAGCATGATCCGAAGCGATATTATCCGCGGCCATCTCGACGCCATCATTTTACGGCTGATTTATGAAGAAGACCGTTACGGCTATGAGATTTCCAAAGAAATCAGCGTCCGCACGGACGACCGGTTTCAAATCAAAGAAGCAACGTTATATGCGGTATTTCAACGGCTTGAACGCAAAGAGCTGATCGAATCGTACCTAGGCGACATCTCGCACGGCGGCAAGCGCCGGTATTACAAGATCACGAAGCTCGGCAAGGCTTATTTGAAAGAAACGGTCGAGGAATGGAACGAAATCAAAGAGATCGTCAATATATTCATGGAGGGACTATGACAATGAAAAGAATCAGAACGCATGTGGAAGAATGGTTCTCGGACATTCCGGACAGCGAGCAGAAGCAGGCTATACAGGAAGAAATCACGCAAAACCTCGAGGAAAAAGTATTCGATCTCGTGCGAAGCGGCAAAACCGAGGAAGACGCCACCAATAAGGCGATCGTCGAATTCGGCGACATCACGGACATCAAGCAGGAGCTCGGCGTCAAGGAAGGCAAGCCCGTCTCCTCCCGGAAGCAATACGGCCTTCACCTCGGCTTCTCGCTATGGGGCAGCGGACTCATCATTGCTCTCTTCCTTTTCATTAATGTGTACTATACGCCCGATGTCATCTGGTTCGTTTACCCGACCTTCGCCGTTGCCTGGTGGCCGCTCGTCATGTTCTACAAATGGCTGGGTTGGAAATAAGGAGGCGATTCGATGAAGACGCATCGCATAGCATTTGCCGTCTCTGGCAGTATCATGAGCATCTTCTTCCTGGCGCTCGTTAATTATTTGACTTCCCCCGGCGTCGTGTGGTTCATCCATCCCGCGTTCGCCCTGATTCAGTGGCCGGTCTCTCTCTATTTTGCGGGCAACGGCCGGATCAAAGCTTATTCCGTGGCAACGACAGCCCTCATCATCGCCTACTTGGCTTATCAGAACATCACGGAAAGCCCCGGTTATCCTTGGATCCTGTATGCAGGCTTCGCCGTCATCTGGTGGCCGATTCTCATGTATGCCGGCCGTTTCGCAGGTACGCTCGCGATGGCGCTGCTTGGCAGCTTCTGCATCATCATCTATTACGGCATGTTGAATCTGCTGCTCTCGCCGCAGTTTCCATGGATTATATTCCCCGCCTATGCCGTGCTCTGGTGGCCGATGTCGATCTATTTCGTCCGCACGCGCCAATGGTTCTCGTTCGCGCTCTGCGCCTCGCTGCTCAGCAGCGCGCTGTTCATTACGGTCAACGCGATTACGTCGCCGGAGGATATTTGGGCGGTCTATCCGATTTTCGCCGTGATTTGGTGGCCCCTCAGCATGTATTTCTTCGTGAAGAAACCCGCGGTTTGAACACGCCGGGCGCCGGATGCTACAATAGAAGCCTGCGCAAGTATCAAACGGTAAACGGACGGAGAAACCAACATGCTTAATTACATCATGCACAACGATCATGCGAATGCACGTATTTCGGTTACCCAGGCGAAGCCGGCCGATACGGCGGCCGTCATGGAACTGCTCGTCGGCGCAGCCAGATGGCTGCAGAGCCAAGGCTCGACCCAATGGAGCGCGCTATTATCGGGCGACGATCACCATGACGTCGCCGGTCATATCGAGAAAGGCGAGCTGTTCCTTTTCAAGGACGGCGAGAAGCTGGCCGGCATCGTGCTGCTCATGCAGGTGCCCGGCGATTGGGACCATAATTTGTGGGGACCGGACGGACATGAATCCGTCGTCTACCTCCACCGGCTCGCCATCAACCGCGACTACGCCGGGCTGGGTCTCGGCGCCGACATGGTGCGCTGGGCGGAAACCGGGGTTTCGTTCCCGGGCAAGACCGTCATGCGTCTGGACTGCATTGCCAGCAACCCGAAGCTGAACGCGTTCTACAGCGGCATCGGCTACACGTTCAAAGGCACGTCGCCGAGCGGATTCTGCTTGTACGAGAAGCAGCTGGGCTGGTAAGAACGACAAAAACCATGCGAATGAGTCTCTCAATCGCATGGTTTTTTGCATGTCGTTCGATTATCGTGAAATGCACATCAGAGACTCCGTGGAACACGGCGCTCTAACCTATGCTAGCTGAAGTTTCCCATCCATTCGAATGGACTGCGATATTTACGGAACTGCCGCAGCACTTCCTCCACCCGCTCGGCACGTTCGCTCAACGGCCCGCGGAGCAGCACGTACGGGATGCGGCGAATCTGCAGATCGGCCTCGATTTGCTTCTGGAATACTTCTCTGTGCACCGCCCCCGAGCGGTCCCACGTATCGTCGTACGGGATATCCGCGTCGCAGAGGAAGACGAGATCGTAGCGCGCCGCTGCCCGCTCCGCCAGCAGCGTCAATCCGGGCGTCGCCGAGCCATGATAGTCCCGGGCGAACATATACGTCGTGATGGCGTTCGTATCGACGAACAGTACGTCGCGCGCGTCGAGCATCATTCTGTCTTCCCGTTCGATGTGGCCGACTGCGATCTCCTCCAGCTGCTCCGGCATCAGCCGACGGTCGATTTGATGCTTCTCCCAGTATTCGCGGCCGTATTCCGGCATCCACGCCGTATTCATTCGCTCGGCCATATACGCGGCAAGCGTTGTCTTGCCCGTGGATGGCGCGCCTAACAGAACTGCTTTCGCGATCAGATCACCATACACGACCGGACTCACGAATTTACGATTGGCATAAGGATCCAAGCGGACCCGCGTCCCCGAGACCGGAACCTGCTTGCGTTCGACATCGACTTGGCGGTTCTCGGCACCAAGCGCCGCGCTCATATGCTCCCCGTAAAATTCGCTGGAGTAGAAATGGGTAATCCGTCTCCCGTTCAGTTTGCCAAGGATATAATTCTCTTGCAGCCGTTTGATTTCCGGCGTGTCCCCCATCGC
Source organism: Paenibacillus sp. J31P316 (assembly GCF_056269105.1). Taxonomy (NCBI): domain Bacteria; kingdom Bacillati; phylum Bacillota; class Bacilli; order Caryophanales; family Paenibacillaceae; genus Paenibacillus; species Paenibacillus sp. J31P316. Next base: position 535,463 of record NZ_JBWDNI010000001.1, read on the forward strand.
CGTCGGGCCGTCCCAGGCTTCGATGACCTGCACTTGCGGATATAGCATCCGAATCCAGCCGGCACGTACGTTCAGCGGAATATCCGTCGTCTCCGGACAATCATAGATGACGACGATGACTTCGTCGGTTTCTTGAATTGCGGTTTCGATCATCAGCTGATGGCCGCGATGCAGCGGCGCGAATTTGCCTAGCGTAAGTCCTGTGCGTCGTTTACTCATACCGATAACCCTCCCTTTACGGACCGATATTCCCGCTGCCACGATACATGCCCTGCGATGGCGATTGCCAGGAAGATCATGTAGAGAAACGCAAGCGAATGCAGGCCTTTGTACGCATACATGCCAATCGACATGACATCCACGGCAATCCAGCACAGCCAGTTTTGAAGGATTTTCGAGGAGAGCAAATACTGCGCGATCAGGCTAAGCGTCGCGATCAACGCATCCGCGTACGGAATCGAAGCATCGGTATATTGCTGAAGCACGTATCCCCACAGCAGCGTCACGATGACCAGGAGTAACGCAAGCGTCCAGCTCAGACGGCCGGTAATCGTGCGCGACGGACGAACTTTGGCGGCGCCTCGCCCCTTCAGCCATGCTGCCCAGCCATAAATGCTCAGGATGAAGAAAAATACTTGCAGCATCATATCCGCGTACAGCTTGGCGTCCTCGAACATATAGAAGAAGCAGGCGACATTGACTAACCCGATCGGCCAAGCCCATATCCGCTCCCTCGCCGTCAGCCAGACGCTGAGCAGCCCCGTAGTCGTAGCCGCGATTTCAAGCGTAGAGGACGAAGTGTAATACGCGATCCCCACCATAATTACGAATAAGCCCGGGAGAACCCAAGGTTTGTTCATTCGTCATTCCTCCTGTACAGAAGTTTCAAATATGTCAAAATGACAATATCAACAACCGTAATCCATTATCAAAACCGAAACCAAAATCCTTCTTATCGATATTGTCATTATGACATATTAAAATTTACTGTCAACCCCTTATTTCTGAAAAAGGCTTTCCGTCACCGGCGCCAAACGACACCCGGCACGAAAAGCCCCTCGCAACGAAGCATAATAAGCCCTCAATACCTTAGAACGCCCAGTTCCCGTTCCTGAATACCGGCTCCAGGCTGCCGTCCTCCCGGACCCCGTCGATCTCGAGATCTGCCGTTCCGATCATAAAGTCCACATGCGCCAGGCTTTGATTCAAGCCTCGCGCCATTTGCTCTTCCTTGCTCAGCTGCAAGCCGTTTTCCAAACAGAAAGAAAATGCAAATCCGATCGCCAAGTGGCAAGCCGCGTTCTCGTCGAACAGCGTATTGTAGAACGTGAGATTCGTATCCGAGATCGGCGAACGGTACGGTACCAGCGCGACTTCACCCAAGTAATGCGAGCCGTCGTCCGTCTCGATCAACTGGCGAAGCGCATCCTCTCCCTGTTCGGCTTCGAATGCGGTAATACGGCCTTCGACAAACGTAATCGAGAAACGATCCATCAGATTACCGTTATAGCTGAGCGGCTTGCTGCTGACGACTTTGCCGTCGATGCGCATCCGATGAGGCGAAGTAAACACTTCCTCCGTCGGCATGTTCGGGATGAACGTCGAACCCTGCTTGCTTTGCGTTCCGGCGCTGACCCAGATATGTCCTTCCGGCAAGCCGATCGTTAAATCGGTGCCCGTAGATTCGCTGCGGTAACGCAGTTCCGCGTACTTCCGCTCGTTCAGCCAGCTCGCTTTCGTATGCAGATTGCTGGCATGTCCGCGCCACGCGGCGATCGGATCATCCGCATCGACGCGGACGGCGGCGAAGATTGCCTCCCACAGCGCTTGGACGCGTTCGCCTTCCGCATGCTCGGGAAACACCTTGTCCGCCCAGGCTTGCGTCGGAACCGCTACGATCGACCAGGCCGACTCGTTGTTCAACGTGTATTTGCGGAACGCATACAGCGCCTTCTGTTGCGCTTTCGTCATCGTGCCTACCCGAGCGGCATCGATGCCGTTCAGCAGATCCGGATCCCCCGCATCGACCCATAGGAACGCGGCGCCGTCCTCCGCCATTTGGATGCGTCCGTCGGCAATCCATGTCGGGAAGACGGACAAACCGTCCTCCGGCGAATGCTCCAGCCGAGCGCGCGTCACGCCTTCGTCGTTCCAGTCGACATGTACATATGGCGAGCCGATGCGGTACGCATGCTTGACGATTTCGCGCACGAACTCTGCGGCCTCCACCGACGCGATGATGTAAAGCTTCTGACCGGGCTGCACGTTGACGCCGACCTCGACCGCCAGCGCGGCGTACTGCTCCATCCGTTGCCGGAACGTTTTCGTCACTGTTCGCACTCCTCTTCGGTTAAATTGGCATGAAGCCAGCGGGACACTAGTGACCCGAAATGAAATCCATTATACCAATGGAAAGCCGCCTCATGCAAAAAAAGACCGTTCGCAGCGCGGGCTGGAACGGTCTTCGATGCTCGTACTAATAGAATGTCATACACGGTATCAAAAAGGAGCGTTAGACTACGCTTAGATCTGTTCGTTAATTCTGAAACTGCGCCCGATGAAGTCGGCTGTAATGCCCGCCTGCTGCAAGCAGTTCCTCGTGCCTGCCCTGCTCGGAGACGCCTTGCTCCGTCACGACGATGATCCGATCCGCATTCTTGATGGTTGCCAGCCTGTGCGCGATGACGAGCGTCGTGCGGCCCTGGGACAGCTCGGCCAGCGATTGCTGGATGGCCAATTCCGTCTCCGTATCCAGTGCGGAAGTGGCTTCGTCCAAGATGAGATACGGCGGATTCTTCAAGAACATCCGAGCGATCGCGACGCGCTGCTTCTGTCCGCCGGACAGCTTCACGCCGCGCTCGCCGACGATCGTGTCGAGCCCTTCCGGCAGCGATTGCACGAACGTTTCCAGCTGGGCGCGTTTCACGGCCGTATCCATCTCTTCCGCGGTGGCGTTCATTTTGCCGTACAAAATATTCTCTCGCAGCGTGCCCGAGAACAGGAAGACGTCCTGCTGCACGATGCCGATGCCTTTGCGCAGCGATGCGAGCTTCATGTCCCGAATGTCCAAGCCGTTGATCGAGACGCTGCCTTCGCTCACGTCATAGAACCTTGGAAGCAGGCTGCACAGCGTCGTTTTGCCCGCGCCGGACGGACCCACGAAAGCTACGGTCTCGCCTTCGCGAATCTTCAGATCGATATGGTTCAGCACCTTCGCTTCGTTCTCGTAGCCGAAGCCGACATCGCGAAATTCAATATCGCCTTGCAGCTTGTCCACGTTAACCGCGTTCGGCCGGTCCGCTACCTCGGGCTCGGTTTCCAGCAGATCGACGTAACGCTTGAAGCCCGCGATGCCCTTGGGATAACTTTCGATGACGGCGTTGATCTTCTCGATCGGTCCGATGAATACGTTCGCCAGCAGCAGGAAGCCGACGAATTCCCCGGCAGTCAGTTCCCCTTGGATGACAAACCAGGTTCCGCAAATCATGACGAACAGCGTAACCAACCGCTTCAGTATATAGCTGAGCGACGTGTTGGAGGCCATGATCTTGTACGACAGCAGCTTCGTTAACCGGAAACGCTGATTGTTCTCATGAAAGAGCTTCCTCTCGTGCTCTTCGTTGCCGAACGCTTGAACGACGCGAATGCCGCCGACATTATCTTCGACGCGCGCGTTGAAATCGCCGATATCCGAGAATAATTGATGGAACGCTTTAGTCATTTTAGAGCTGAACAGGATGGCCAGCCAAATCATGAGCGGAACGACGATGAACGTCAGCACCGCGAGCTTCCAGTTAATGAGCAGCATCAGGACGAAGGCGCCGACAAGCGTCATAACGGCAATGAATAAATCCTCGGGCCCGTGATGCGCCATTTCGCCGATCTCCATCAAGTCGTTCGTCAGCCTGGACATCAGATGCCCCGTCTTCGTGTTGTCGAAGAACCGGAAGCTGAGCTTCTGGACGTGATCGAACAGCTTGCGGCGCATATCCGTTTCGATATTGATGCCAAGCATATGGCCCCAGTAGGTTACGATGTAGTTCAAGAAAGCGTTCAAGGCGTAGATACACAGCAGTCCTGCGCAAGCCCAGGTAATCAGGCTCCAATCCTTGCCCGGCAGGAGCTTGTCAATGAATTGATTGACGGCAAGCGGAAACCCGAGCTCGAGAAAGCCTGCCAGTACCGCGCTGAAGAAGTCGAGATAGAATAGCTTCTTATAAGGCTTGTAATACGAAATAAAACGCGCCAGCATAAATTTCTTTCCTCCCTGTCATGCACGTATGCAAATATTAGTTGCGGGCTTTGGCGAGCAAATACAAGAAATACGGCGCGCCGATGACCGCGACGACGATGCCTGTCGGCACGTCGAACGGCCTGGCGATCGTATCGGCTGTCATCACGAGCAGTGCGCCAGTCAGCGCTGAAGCGGGAAGCAATTGACGGTGCTGCGGACCGACGAGCCTGCGGGCCAGATGAGGGCCGATGAGTCCCACGAAGCCGATGGATCCGCCGAGCGCCGTGCACGACGCCGCCAAACCGACGGCCGCGGCGAAGAGATACAACCGCTCCCGCTGTACGGCGGATCCAAGTCCCGTTGCCGTGAAATCGCCCAGATTCATCACGTCCAGGATGCGCCCCTTGGCAAACGCGAAGGGCATCAGCACGATCAGCCACGGCAGCAGCGCGGTAACGAACCGCCAGTCCGTACCCATGATGCTTCCCGCCAGCCACGTCTGTACATAATTGAACTGTTCCGGATTCAGCTTGAGCGTCAGCACGAGCGTCAAAGCATTGATTCCGGCTGCCACTGCGATGCCGACGAGCAGCATGCGAATCGTAGATACGCCTTGATGCCGCCTATACGATAAACCATAGATGAGCGCGGCGGCAGCCCCGGCACCGATCAGCGATAGGACAGGCAGCAGGAAGACGCTGCCGTTCACGGCATGCGAAGAAACGTACAGCAGCACGACGAGACCCGCTCCGGCGTTAATGCCGAGAATACCGGGCTCCGCGAGCGCATTTCGGGTAATGCCTTGCAGCATGCAGCCCGATAGACCGAAGCCGGCACCGATCAAAAGCGACATGACGATGCGCGGAAGCCGGAATTGAAACAGAATGAGCTCCTGCTTGTCGGAACCGGAACCGAACAGCGTCCGGAGCACGTCAAGCGGAGCCAGTCGGATAACGCCCGTATTCATGCTGACGATGAACAACAGTAGTACGAGCAGGAGCATGATCCCCATGATTCGCGCCGCACGGATGCCGCGGCTATGTGTCGCTTGAGAGAAGCTTGCCCTCTTCATGCTAGCTCGACCTCCCGTCTCTCATCGCCAGATAGAGAAAGAAAGGCACGCCAAGCAGCGCGGTAACGGCGCCGACCGGCGTTTCCGTCAGCGGATTGAACAGCCTCGCACCGATGTCCGAGAGCTCGAGCAGCAGCGCGCCGAGGACGGCGGAGCATGGAATGATCCAGCGATAATCGACGCCGACCAAGTAGCGGGCCACATGCGGAATAATAAGGCCAAGGAAACCGACGGCGCCGACGACGGATACGGAGGCGCCTGCGAGAATCAGCACTAGCAGCGTGCAAGCAGCCTTCACCAGGCCAATCCGCTGACCTAAGCCGACGGCGATATCGTCGCCCAGGCTGAGGAGCGTAATGGACCTCGACAACGCGATGGCTCCAGCGAGACAAACGATAATCCACGGCGCCATCAACTGCACTTGCACCCAGCTGACGCCAGCCAAGCCGCCCGCGAACCAGAAGGCCAGGTCGCGGCCGATCTGATAATGGATCGCGATACCGTCGGTGATGGCCAGCAGCAGCGCGGATGTCGCCGCGCCTGCGAGAACGAGGCGCAGCGGCGACAACCCGCCCCGCGACAGCGAGCCTGCTCCGAACACGATAACGGCGCCGACAGCGGCGCCGGCGAACGCGAAGAGCATCAAGCTGATGAAGGGCAGTCCTGGCAAGAAAGCGAAGCAAACCGCCAGCATGAGGCCGGCACCGGCATTGATGCCAAGTATGCCGGAGTCCGCAAGCGGATTGCGCGTCATGCCCTGCATGATGGCGCCTGCCGTCGCGAATGCCGCGCCGGACAGCGCGGCAGCCAGCACGCGGGGCAGCCGCAGCTCGCGTATGATCTGATGCGTCGTCAGATCCGGATTGAAATGGAAGACGGCATCCCAAACCGTTCCCAGCGAAATATCCGTCGCGCCGACAGAGATGGACACCGCCGCGGCCAAGACAAGCGCGATCAGTCCCAGCACGAGTATAAGTACAGCAGCAATCGGCCGAGTGGTCGTAAGGGGGCCGGATTCGCCATTCGAAGTAGACTCAGGGTTCACGAAAATAAGACCACCTTTGCTTTATGTAGATCATGTTGAAGAATCCGAACGAATGAGAATCATTTTCATAATATAGAGTTCGACGCGTCTTGTCCATGCTTTTACAACCTTCTTTGTTGAAAAAATCCGAATTCGAGCGGAACCCCCGCTGTATGTGAACGCGACATGACGGGACATAACGCGACATGAGCAAGACATGGCATGGTACGATCAAAATGGCATGGCATGAGCACGACATCAGCATGCGACATGAATGAAGCAGCGACCGTCATACACTACCTAGTGAGGTGATTGTCATGATGCTTCAACGCGTGCAATCTGGGATCGACATGCTCATCGGCCACCTGCTCCAGCGGCAAGCCGCCGACGGCAGCTGGCGCATGGGATTTATCGAGCACGGCACCTCCGTGGATGCCACGGCGGTAATACTGCTGCGCAGCTTGGGCATCTCGAGACCGAAGCTCGTGAAGGAATTGACGGATCGGATGCTGGCCAAGCAAACCGACGATGGCACTTGGCGCGTCTATCCGGACGAGGCGCCAGGCAATGCGTCAGCAACGGCGGAATGTTACTATGCTTTGCAATACGCGGGACTTTCATCGGAAGAACCTGCCTTGAAACGGGCGAAGGACGCTTTCGCCGAGCTGGGCGGGCTGAAACAGATCGGCAGCCTGCTGACGAAATTTCATCTCGCGCTCATCGGACGCTACCCTTGGCCCCGATGGTTCCCGCTTCCGCTGGCGATCATGATGCTTCCTTCTTCGTCTCCGCTCCATTTCTTTCACTTCTCGGGCTATGCCCGCGTGCATATGGCGCCGATGCTGCTGCTTGCACACCGGAAGCCGAATTACAAGCTGCCCTCCATTCGACCGTTGACGCAATCCTCACGCCGCGGGAATGAATTCAACAGCCTGCTCCGCGGCTGGCAGGAGCACTTCAGCCTTCCGCTTCACGAGCTGTCCGACCATCGCCGCAAAGGGCTTTGGAGCCTGACCGGCAAGCTGCATAGCCAGGCGGCCGAACGCGCCGAACGGTACATGCTGGATCGGATCGAGCCGGACGGCACGCTCTACAGCTACTCCAGCTCCACCATACTCATGCTGCATGCCTTGCATGCCTCCGGTTATCACTTCAGCCATCCCGTCATGCAGAAAGCGATTCGCGGTCTGGAATCGCTCGTGTTCGCGGACGCTCAGATATCGGCTAAACCAACGATTCAAATCACGACATCCGCCCAATGGGACACCGCGCTGGTCAGTCACGCCTTGCAAAACGCCGGCGTACCCGCCGATCATCCAGCCGTCGCCGGAGCCGGCGCTTACCTGCTTGCCCGCCAGCACACCTTGCTTGGCGATTGGAAACGCAACGTAAAGCGGCCCGCAGCCGGGGGCTGGGGCTTCTCGGACGTCAATACGATCAATCCCGACGTTGACGATACGACGGCATCCCTGCGAGCCGTCCGTGAACTAAAAGGCTCCGCCTCGCGTCGCGCCGTCGACCTCGGTCTGCAATGGCTGCTGAGCATGCAGAACAGCGACGGGGGGTGGGCCGCCTTCGAACGGAACATCGACAACCCGCTCGTCCGCTGGGTTCCGCTGGACGGCGCCGAGGATGCTGCATCGGACCCCTCCACGCCGGATTTGACCGGCCGGACGCTGGAATATTTGGGCCGCAGCGCAGGTTTGACGAACGGGAATGCCTTCATTCGCCGAGCGACAGACTGGCTCTATCGCCATCAAGAGCGTGACGGCTCCTGGTATGGCCGATGGGGCGTATGCTACATCTACGGCACATGGGCCGCGTTAACCGGTCTGGCCGCCGTGAGCGAGCCCGCCGATCATCCGCAAATCCGCAAAGCGGCGGATTGGCTGCTCCGCATTCAGCAGCCGGACGGCGGATTCGGCGAATCGGGCGGCAGCGACCGGGTCAAACGATATGTTCCGTTGTCCTATTCGACGCTCTCGCAAACCGCATGGGCGCTCGATGCCCTGATCGCCGTGCACGACAAGCCGCTGCCGGCGATGGAGCGAGCATGCGATTACTTGCTGACGCACATGCGGCAAGCCGGACCAGCCGCCGACTACCCGACTGGCGCTGGTCTTCCCGGATGTCTCTATACGCGCTACGACAGCTATTCGATCGTCTGGCCGCTCTTGGCGCTCGCCAATTATCGGAATAAATACGGCCATCATTAGCGGCAGACGCATGCCAACGATCGATCTCTACCCTCAAGAACGCCAAGAGGACTTTCCCTGACGGCAGTCTACCGCCGGGAAAGTCCTCTGCATGAATTCCTATCATCCGGCCATCGCTGCGCCTCGCAGCAGTTATGGCCTATTTGCGATAGTCTATCGGTTCAAACGCCAGTACATATCATTCAAGCGCAGCTCATTGCGGAACGCGTTCGTGTTCGTCGCATTATCGATGATGACGCACTCGATGCCCGCCATTTCCGCCCAATCCAGCAGCTGCTCCGCTGTCACCTCGTACGAGAATACGGTATGATGCGCGCCGCCTGCGCGGATCCAAGCCTCGGCGGATTCGTTCAGCGAAGGCTGGGGCTTCCACAGCACGCGCGCAACCGGTAGCTGCGGCATGTCATGCGGAACGTCGACCGCGTCCACGATGTTCACGATGAGACGGAACCGGCTGCCGAGGTCGATCAAGCACGCATTCACGGCTTGGCCGCTGCGGCCGTTGAAGATCATGCGGGCCGGGTCAGCCTTCCCGCCGATGCCGAGCGGATGCACTTCCAGACGCGGGCGGTCCGCCGCGATCGTAGGGCAAATTTCAAGCATATGGGCACCGAGAACCATTTCGCTTCCAGGCTCGAAGTGGTACGTATAGTCCTCCATGAACGATGTGCCTTTGTTGTCGGCGATGATCTTCATGACCCTTGTCAGCGCCGACGTCTTCCAGTCGCCCTCTCCGCCGAAGCCGTAGCCCGCTTCCATGAGGCGCTGCACGGCCAGTCCTGGCAGCTGCTTCATCCCATGCAGATCCTCGAACGTCGTCGTGAATGCCGTAAAGCCGCCCTCCTCCAGGAACGCCTTCAACCCAAGCTCGATCCGCGCCTGCTCGCGAATCGCTTCCCACTTCTGGGCGTCGTTCCGAAATTCCGGCGCGATATCATAGCTTGCTTCATATTCAGCCGTCAGTGCATCCAGCTGCTCGTCCGTGATTTTAGAAGTGTAGCCGACCAAGTCGCCGATGCCGAAGCCGTTGATCGCCCAGCCGAATTTCACCTGCGCTTCGACTTTGTCGCCTTCCGTTACGGCAACTTGACGCATGTTGTCGCCGAAACGGGCAACCTTCAGGAAGCGGCTTTCCGTAAACGCGACCGCCGTGCGCATCCAGCCGGAAATCCGGCTGCGGACGGCCGCGTCTTCCCAGTAGCCGACGACGACTTTGCGGGCGATGCCCATGCGGGCGCCGATAAAGCCGTATTCGCGGTCGCCGTGCGCGGACTGGTTAAGGTTCATGAAATCCATGTCAATGGAATCCCATGGAATGTCTCGATTGAACTGCGTGTGCAGGTGCAGCAGCGGTTTGCGAAGCTCCGACAGGCCCGCAATCCACATTTTGGCCGGCGAGAACGTATGCATCCAGGTGATGATGCCCGCGCAGCGTTCGTCCGCGTTCGCAGCGGCGCACACCTTGTAAATTTCCTCCGGCGTCGTCACGACCGGCTTGAATACCACTTCATACGAGACCACTTCGTCCCGGTCCAATCCTTCGGCGATGATGCGGGAATGCTCGGCAACCTCAAGCAGCGTCTCGGGTCCGTACAAATGCTGGCTTCCGGTCACGAACCAAAATTGATAGGGCTTAACGGTAATCATGACAATATTCCTCCTTCATCGTCTCCAAAGTACATCAACTTGTACGAACATGAGCGCGACACGGCAGTCGACCACGATACGAATACATCAAATGATTGCATGAATCATGCATCTTAACTGCAGCGATCGCGCCCTAACTTGTACGTACAACTTCAACTTCTCCTATTGTACGATGACAAGGCTTTCATTTCAACCGTTTTTTCTCCGCTTGCCAGCGCCCCGAAACGTTAAAAAATTATAATGTCGCCGGCTAAATGCCAATATTTCCTTGACAATGATACACTTTGTATCATAAATTATCTAGTAGTAGGACGGAAGGATATCTTCCGTACTAGTACTAGATGGCTAGATTGACGTAAGGAGCTATAAATTATGACGATGGGAGATCGATTGCGAGAACTAAGGCTTCGCAAAAACATTTCGCAAGAAGAAGTCGCCAAGCAAATCGGCATTACGCGTTCCGCTTACAGTCATTACGAAATCAATAATCGCCAGCCCGTCTATGAAACCTTAAAGAAGCTGGCGGTTCTGTTCAACGTATCGCTGGACTATATTATCGGAGGCGAGCAGGCGAAGTCGGATACGTCCGTTACGCCCGAGGCGATTGAAATCATCCGCATCCTAAACGGCATGGATCAGGAGAGGCGAAAGCAGTCTATCGACCGGATGATGGCCGTCCTCAAGCAGGCCGATCGAAGCTAGCGAACGGTGCATGGCAGCATGAACCAAATCATGGTGCCCTTCTCGACCGCGCTTACCGCTCCGATCGTGCCCCCATGGGCTTCGACGATTTCCTTGGCGATGGCCAGCCCCAGCCCGCTTCCGCCTTCCGCGGAATTGCGGGATGCCTCGATTTTGTAAAACCGGTCGAATATGAACGGCAGATGCTCCTCCTCGATCCCGCTTCCCGTGTCGCTGACGGTAATGATGACCCGGTTCGTCGACGCCTCGAAGAAAAAAGAAAGCGTTATCTCTCCGCCTCTCGGCGTATGTTTGATCGCATTGTAAATGATATTCGCCATGACTTGATCCATACGGGACAAATCCAAGCTCAGCCGGATGCGGTTCTGCTGTTCAGCCTCCCGGGCATGACTTTCCCGGGGCGCGTTTTCGCTGTGATATTCGCAGTTGAACCGTAATCCCGCGCTGATGACGTCGATCTCGTACAAGTCGTTCAGCTGTCTCTTCCATTGCCCCAGCACGACCTCCGCAAAATCGAACCGCGTCTGTCCCGCCTCCAGCTTCGTCAGCTCGAACAAATCATGAATCAAGCGATTAAGCCCGCCGACTTTCCCAAGCATCATCCGTATGTAGCGCTGCTGCTGTTCCTCGGATTTGACGACCCCGTCCTGGAAAGCTTCCAGATACCCTTGGAGAAGCGTGATCGGCGTTCGCAAGTCGTGAGAGATATTCGTCATCAGCTGGCGCCTTGACGTTTCCGAGCGCTGCAGGTCGCGGTTCGTCTGCGCCAGCGAATCATTGACCTCGCTCAGCGCGACCGTCCGCTCCTCGATCCGCTCCTCCAAATGCACGTTCAGCTCGCGAAGCTCGTTCGATACATGCTCCACCTGGTACAAGGCGCTCGAGAACCGTTTGGATATGATAAACGACTGCATCAGCATGAAGAAAAACAAGCCAAGCGGCACTAATTGCGCGTTCATCAGCCATTCATTATAGAACAGCATATCATTCAGAACGGTAAGGACGAATACCCCCACGCCGACAAGCACGAACGCGGCTCCGATCCGCCTCCTGATTCTCGCGGCCGCGAGCACGCAGAGCGTATAGGCGCTTACCGCGACGACGTACAGCTGAAATACCGTAAGCAGCCTGGAATAGACGATCGCCGGGCAGAAGATGACGAACGCGCAGAGCGCGAGGCCGACGCCAATGACGGCATGAGCGACTCTCTTCGACGCTTCCTGCGGAAACAGCCGGTACACGTACAAATAGCCGGTAACCGCGCTTAGCGAGAAGGAGATGTACTCGATCTTCAGCCCGCCCTCCCACGGGATCGGAAACAGCTGGAGCAGATAGTTATCGCCCGTAACGCTCGCCCTGGCAGCCACGAACAGGCAGAGAAGGCCGAAGTGAAGCATAAACTTCTCCTGCCTTCGGAACGCGAAGAGCCCGATGTGATAGACGCCGATGATGATCAGACTGCCGAGAATGAGCATTTCCTTGGCCGTCGTTTTCATCTGCCCGTTCACGATCGTGTCGCTGTTCCCGAGCTGCATGGGTACCCATATCCCGCCTTTGCGGTGCTGAAAATTGGATACTTGAATGACGATGTCGACGTTGTCCGAATTGGCGTCAAAGGAAACGATACGCGGATATTGCTGCGGCACCGACGTGTCTCGGCTAGTCCCGACTCGTCCCTGCACGGCCATTTCCTTCCCGTCGATCCACAGCCTGTAGCTGCTGAAAATGTTCGGAACGCGCAGCGCCAGCACCCGTTCCCGCGGCGCCAACTCCACCTTCAGCTTATAAGTGGCGTATCCTTGCCCGTTCCATGAGCGCGGCACCATGACGAAGCGATCGGACTGATCCAGCTGCGGATCCCCCGGCGTCATCAGCTTGCCTGTATAGAACGACCATTGTCCGGAGAGCGCTACCTCTCCCTTTTCTTCGAACGACCAGCTTCGCAGGTCCATGACGCCGTTCTTGGCCGCGGGCAAGGCGCTGCCTTCGCGAACCGTGCAGCCCGGCAGCATGATGAGGAGAACGCAGATAAGCATGAGCATGAATAGTGCGGATAAGCGGCGAATGACGGTACCCTCCTGAAAAACGTAGATTGCCCGCCCCTCCCTCCATTCGCTATAATAGTGCGAGGGAAGAGGAGGAACTGAAAGATGTCTGGGAGCAAAATATTAGTCGTTGATGATGAAGCGGATATTACCGAGCTGATCAGCCTGTACATGGAACGCGAAGGCTATCATGTGCACACAGCGGACAATGGCGAAGATGCCGTGTTGTTCGCCGATTCGTATCGGCCGGATTTGATCATTCTGGATGTGCAGCTCAAGCAGATGGACGGTTTCGACGTCTGCAAGCAGATCCGTGAAGTTTCGGATGTTCCCATCCTGTTTGTCAGCTGTAAAAACGACGATACTGACATTATACATGGTCTGACCGTAGGCGGCGACGATTACATGACGAAACCATTCAGTCCGAGCCAGCTGGTCGCACGGGTCAAGGCCCATCTGCGCCGTCAGTCGGTAAACGACAAGCCGAATCCGTATGACCGCGCCGCCGGCGAGGTGCTGCGTTTCGACGGTCTCGTCATCGACCTGCCTGGCCGCACGGTGCATGTGCAAGGCAAGGAAGTGTTCCTCTCAACCAAGGAGTTCGAGCTGCTCGTCCGATTGGCCAAGACGCCTAACCGCGCCTTCGCTTTGGACGACCTGTACACGATCGTGTGGGGACACGATAGTATGGGAGACACGCGCACGCTCATGGTGCACGTCAGCAATCTCCGCAAGAAAATCGAGCCGGACCCCGCGAATCCGACCTATATCGTCACTGTCCGGGGCGTCGGCTATAAATTCAACATCAAGGAAGGAAACACGCATGTACAACGCTGATTTATGGAAAGATTACGAGCTTCTCGATACCGGAAACGGTGAAAAACTGGAACGCTGGGGGTCCTACGTGCTTCGCAGGCCGGATCCGCAGACCATTTGGCCGATCGCGAACGAGACGGGCCGCTGGAAGACGGCCGACGGCCACTACCATCGCAGCTCCTCGGGCGGCGGCGAATGGGAATTCCGCACGAAAATGCCGGACAGATGGACAATCTCTTACGGGGAATTGAAATTCCATATCAAGCCGACGAGCTTCAAGCATACCGGCCTGTTCCCGGAACAAGCGGTCAACTGGAGCTGGATGATGGACAAGATCCGGAACGCCGGCCGACCGATCAAAGTATTGAATCTGTTCGCTTATACCGGCGGCGCTACCGTCGCGGCGGCGGCGGCCGGCGCGGAAGTGTGCCACGTCGATGCCGCCAAGGGCATGGTGCAGTGGGCGAAGGAAAACGCCGAGCTGTCCGGCCTTGCTTCCGCTCCGGTCCGTTACATCACGGACGACGTTTTCAAATTCGTCCAGCGCGAAGAACGCCGCGGCAATCGGTACGATGCCATTATCATGGATCCGCCTTCTTACGGACGCGGGCCGAACGGCGAGATGTGGAAGCTGGAACAGAACCTGTATCCGTTCCTGGAATCGTGCACGAAGATCATGAGCGAGACCCCGCTGTTCGTGCTGGTTAATTCCTATACGACAGGGCTCTCCCCTACCGTGCTCCACAATATGCTCCATATGACAATCGGACGCAAGTTCAAAGGCTCGATCCACTCCGGCGAGATCGGAATTCCCATTACGGCGTCGGGCTTGACGCTACCATGCGGCATACTGGGACGCTGGGAGGGCGAATAGCATGACCGCCGGCAGCAGGCCCGATTCGTCTCCCTTGCTTCCCGTGCTTTATGAGGATAATCATCTGCTTGCCGTCGTGAAGCCGCCGGGCATCCTCTCGCAAGCCGACGAAACGGGCGAGTCCGACATGGTCACCTTGCTGAAGGAAGATTTGAGAGTGCGGTATAACAAGCCCGGCAACGTTTACGTCGGGCTTGTCCACCGCCTGGACCGTCCCGTCGGCGGCGCGATGCTCTTCGCCAAGACGTCCAAAGCGGCCTCCAGGCTGTCGGAATCCGTCCGCAGCCGCAGCTTTGACAAAATATACCTTGCTGTCGTTCACGGCGCTCCTGCGGCCCCTTCCGGCCGTCTGAGGCATTTTCTGCGCAAAGACGCAGGCCGCAACATCGTAACCGTTCATGAACAGGCGGTCCGGGATTCCAAAGAGGCGATTCTGGATTATGCGGTTGCCGCGAAGCGAGGCGCGTATTCCCTCGTCGCGGTGAAGCTGCTGACGGGCCGCTCGCATCAGATTCGGGCGCAGATGGCCGCGATCGGCTGTCCGCTCGTCTTCGACCGCAAGTACGGCGCTCCGCCCGTTCAAGGGGAGCAGGACATCGCCTTATGGTCGACGTCCATCGGCATATCGCATCCCGTCACGAAAGAATGGCTGACCATCATCTCTCGCCCGCCGGCGTCGCTGCCATGGACCCGGTTCGAAGAGGAGGATTTCTCCAGAGCGCTTCAACTGCTTGCGCACGAAGGAGGGACAGATCGATGAAGCACCTTTCAGCGAATCGGTTGAAGAGATGGTACTTGCCTGCCCTGCTGTGCCTGCTGCTGCTTAGCGGCTGTTCATCGGGTCCCAAGCTCGACCCTGTTCCTCCCGATCAAGCCGCTGACAATTCGAACGGCAACCAGTCTCCGGAAACGCCTGAACAAGATCCGGCTCCGGACAATACGCCGGATGCCGGACAGCAGCCGCCCGATGAACCAGCTGACCATTCAGGAGACGCAGATTCCCCCGGCACGGATGAAGGTGTTTCGAATGACGACGGAAACACCGCTCAGCCTCCCGTTGACGACGGGACGTATGATGCGACATGGGTCGCAGCCGGCGACATCATGATGCATATGCCGCAGCTGCCGGGCGCCTACGACGAGGCAACCGGCACCTACAACTTCAATTCCTTCTTCACGCCCGTGAAGTCGATTTTGGAACAGGGGGACTGGACGCTCGGAAATCTGGAGACGCCGATCGCGGGCAAGTCGCTCGGATTATCCGGTTACCCGCGCTTCAACGCGCCCGCGGAGCTTGGCGATGCGTTGAAATATGCCGGGTTTACGACGATAACGAATGCCAACAACCATGCGATGGACCGCGGCTCCCAAGGTATCGCCATGACGCTAACGAAGCTGCAAAAGCTTGGCTTCGACACGAAAGGAACGGCCCGCTCGCAAGCGGAAGCCGATAAGATCACGATCGTGAAGCAGGCGGGCATATCCATGGGACTGCTAGCGTACACGTATGGAACGAACGGCATTCCGCTGCCGAAGAACCAGCCTTATGCGGTATCGCTCATCGACGAGCAGGCCATCATCAAGGACATCGGCCGTTTGAAGGCGGCCGGGGCGGACTTCATCACCGTCTGCTTGCATTTCGGCATCGAGTATCAGACAACGCCTAACGACGAACAGACGAAGCTGGCCAGAAGCCTCATCGCCGCCGGTGCCGACATCATTGCCGGCTCTCATCCGCATGTCGTACAGCCCTACGAGCTCGCCGAGGTGACGAATCCGGACGGCACGGTAAGAAAAGGCCTTATCATTTATTCCATGGGCAACTTTATTTCCAATCAACGCGGCAATACGAAAGATTACGGCGTCATCTACAAAGTCGGCATTCACAAGGAGCATGGCATCACGTCGATCGGCAACGTGAAGGCCATTCCGACATGGGTGCACCGAACGAGCGCGAAGGGCGTCACGCGTTTTGCTATCGTTCCGATCGGAGAGGCAATCGCTTCCAAAACGCTGACCGATTTGAGTGCGGCCGATTACTCTACTTTGAAGAGCACCTACGCGCAAGTAACGAAGCGGATCGAATCGATGCACAGCAAGCCGGTTCAGCTTCAGGCTTCGCAATAAACAGCGCCGTTAAGGGAAGACTTCAGGACACCTTTCGGACACCTATGGACAAAAGAAACCGCCCCTTCAATTCCCGGTGAGGAATCGAAGGGGCGGTTTTTGCTATATTCCGTTCAACTATAGTCATCCCAATCAGGCATTTGCAACCTTACCGAGCAAATAAACAAGCAGCTGTTGATTGTGCAAGGAAATCCGATCCAGCGCCTCGCTGATATACGCATCGCGAATGGATACGCCCCGCTCGGCTTCCTCTTTCCCTTTCTCCGTGGCCGTGATCCATACGATCCGTCTGTCGCTCTCGTCCCGGTTTCTGACCACCAGGCCGCCGCGTTCCATACGGTCCAGCAGCGTCGTAATCGCTGCAGGCGTCGTCTCCAAATACGCCAGCAGATCCGACGGCTTCATCGGCTGATGCTGTTGAAGCAGCTCCAGCACGACCAGCTGTCCTTCCGTCAAGCTCGGTGCCAATTCATCCTCCAGATGCGTCTTCCATTCCTTCGTCATCTTCATCCACAGCCGGGCAAATTCCGCAGAAACGATGACCATCACCCGCTTTCTGTCCGATTTAAGCTCATACCTTATTATACCATGACCGAATGTCGAATTTAAGGTTAATGCAGTTAATATTTTGCCCGCTTAATCGCTATAATAGAGAACCATTTGACAACGTTAGACATACACTGATGCTATAGGCTGTTGTACCGGCTCGAAACATCGAACAGGAGCGTGAACGCACATGGAGGACCACAAGCTGGAGATCTTGCGCAAATTGAGCCGTTTCGGAATAGAAAAAAACCCGCAATGGCTTGACCGGCTTGATGAACCGGCTCCATTGTGGGTCGTGCTTGAATTGATGATTGAACTGCTTGAGCAGCGGGAACCGCCGCATCAGCCATACGACTAGTTCGTATGAAACCTTTTGATTAAATCAAAAGAAACCATACGACTATCTCGTAAAAAGCCGTTCGATTAACTCACCCGGCTAGTCCTGCTGCTGCAGGTCCGCCCTGACGAACAACGCGACGAGCGCGTCCTTCTTATCAATCGGCGTAAGGGCGCGCCCAGTCGATTTGCGATCCTCGATCGGCGCTTTCTCGGTCGATGCCGAGAATGCCGATCCGGACGCCGCGAGCAGGACAAGCTCCCGCTCTTCTTTGCACAGCAGCCCGCCGATGAGTCGATCGCCGTTCGGACGAACGCGTTTGCCTTCTTTGAATTCGAAGGTCGCCACGCCTTTGCCGCCCCGGCCCTGCATCGGATAATCCAGGAGCAAGGAACGTTTGGCAAAACCGAGGTCGGTCATGACAAGCACTTCGCCCTCATCGCCGCTGACCGTTTCGGCAGCTACGATTTCGTCGTCCTCGCGGAGGGCGATGCCCTTGACGCCGGCCGCAACGCGTCCCATCGTGTTCACTTCGCTTTCGGCGAAGCGAATGCTCATGCCGTTCTTCGTCAGCAGCAGCAATTCCTTCGCATTGTCGCTCGGCATGACGCGAAGAACATCGTCTCCATCCGCCAGTTTGACAGCCGCGATGGCCGTTGAACGCGTTGATTTGTAATCCTTCAGCTCGGAACGTTTCACTTGTCCCCGCTTCGTCACGAAGACGAGCGAACGGCCGGGCACTTCGAAGTCTTTGATCGGAATGACGCTGACGATGCTGTCGTCCTTCGGAAGCGGCACCACGTTAACGACCGCGGTTCCGGTATCCTTCCACTTGAACTCGGGTATGAGATGGACAGGCAGCTGATAATATTGACCCTTGCGCGTGAAGAGCAGCAGCTGGTCGATCGTATTGACGTCGATCAGCGTGCGGATAACGTCGCCGTCCTTCACGCCTGCGCTCGACAGCTCGCCGCCCGAACGGGTGAACGAAAGCTTTGAGGTCCGCTTGATATAGCCGTCCTGGCTCAGCGTAACGAAGACATCCTCCGCCGCCACGATGACTTCCAGGTTCACTTTCAGCTCTTCCACTTCGCCCTTGATCTCGGAGCGACGGTCGATGCCGTACTTATCGCGGATTTCCGTCAGCTCTTCCTTGATGACGCTAATCAGTTTCTTCTCGCTATCGAGGATGGAACGCAGATACGCGATGCGTTTCTGAATATCCTTGAGCTCCTTCTCGATCGACGTGATCTCCAAATTCGTCAGACGGTATAATTGCAGCGTTAAGATGGCGTCTGCTTGGCGTTCGGAGAAGCCGAATTTCGCGACGAGATTGTTCTGCGCATCCTGGCGGTTCTTCGATGCCTTGATCGCAGCAATGACTTCGTCCAGAATATTAAGCGCCTTCGCCAAACCTTCCAGCACATGCGCGCGGTCTTCCGCTTTCTCCAGCTCGTACTTGGAACGGAAGGTCACGACTTCCTTCTGGTGCGCGATATAGGCTTCCAGCATCGCCTTCAAGCCCAACTGCTGCGGCGTTTTGTTGACGATCGCAACCATGTTGAAGCTGTAGGCGACCTGCAGGTCGGTTTTCTTCAGCAAATAAGCCAAAATTCCCTGCGCGTCGGCTTCCTTCTTCAGTTCTACGACGATGCGCAGACCGTTCCGGCCGCTCTCGTCGCGCACTTCCGCGATGCCTTCGACCTTCTTCTCGATCCGAATGTTCTCCATGGCCGTCACGAGACGGGATTTCACGACCTGATAGGGAATTTCGGTAATGACGATTTGCTGGCGTCCGCCCTTGACGTCTTCGATCGCCGTCTTCGAACGGTGATAGATGCGCCCTTTGCCCGTCTGGTACGCATCCCGAATGCCATCCTCGCCCATGATGATTCCGCTAGTCGGAAAATCCGGACCTTTCACGATCGTCATCAGCTGCTCCAGCTCGATAGTCGGATTATCCATCATAGCCATGCACGCATTGATGACTTCCCGAAGGTTATGGGGCGGGATTTCGGTTGCGAAGCCGGACGAAATGCCGCTTACGCCGTTGACCAGCAAATTCGGGTAACGGGAAGGCAGCACGACCGGTTCTTTCGTCGTATTATCGAAGTTGTCCTTGAACAGGACGGTACGTTTCTCGATATCGCGCAGCAGCTCCATCGCAATCGGCGACAAGCGTGCTTCCGTATATCGCATCGCCGCTGCCGGATCGTCGTCGATCGAGCCCCAGTTGCCATGGCCGTCGATGAGCATATGTCCCATTTTCCATGGCTGCGCCATGCGGACCATGCCTTCATAGATGGACGAATCGCCATGGGGGTGATAGTTGCCCATGACGTCGCCGACCGTTTTGGCGGACTTCCGGTACCCTTTGTCCGGGGTGTTGCCCGCATCATACATGGCGTACAGAATACGCCGCTGCACCGGCTTCAGCCCGTCGCGAACGTCGGGGATGGCGCGGTCTTGAATGATGTATTTGGAATAACGTCCGAATCGGTCGCCGACGACCTCTTCCAGAAACGCCGGTAAAAACTGTTCCAGCATACTCATGCCGATACTCTCCTAAAAGTTTATGGGTGAAGCCAGCAGCCGAGTTATCGGCTAGTTAAACATAACTGCTTCGTAAGTCTAATCTTAACTAATTATTCCTCGTACTCCGTAAAGTCGACGTTTTCGACGATCCAACGTTTGCGCGGATCGACCTTGTCGCCCATCAGCGTGGAGACGCGGCGTTCCGCTTTCGCGGCATCCTCGATCTGCACCTGCAGGAGCGTGCGGGTTTCCTGATTCATCGTCGTTTCCCACAACTGATCGGGATTCATCTCGCCAAGTCCTTTGTAGCGCTGCAGCTCGAAGTTTTTGCCGAACTCCTTCAAGTAGTTCTGCAGCTGCTCGTCCGTCCATGCGTACCGAACCGTTTCCAGCTTGCCGGATTTGCGCGTGATCTTATAGAGCGGCGGCTGCGCGATGAAGACGCGGCCGGAATCGATCAGCGGCTTCATGTAGCGGTAGAAGAACGTGAGCAGCAGCACTTGGATATGCGCGCCGTCCGTATCCGCGTCCGTCATAATAATGATTTTGCTATAATTACACGATTCCGCGTCGAATTCCGGACCGATGCCCGCTCCGATCGCCGCAATAACCGCCTTATATTCGTCGTTTTTGAGGATATCGAGCAGCTTGGCCTTCTCCGGGTTCATCGGCTTGCCTTTGAGCGGCAGAATGGCTTGGTATTTGGAATCGCGGCCCTGTTTCGCCGAACCGCCGGCGGAGTCGCCTTCCACGATAAACAGCTCGGTTCGCGTAACGTCCTTCGATTGTGCCGGCGAAAGCTTGCCGTTCAGATTGGAGCTCTCGCTCTTCTTCTTGCCGCTGCGGATTTCGTCGCGTGCCTTGCGCGCCGCTTCGCGGGCTCTGGACGCTTGTACCGCTTTCTTCAGCAGGAGCTGCGCCACTTGCGGGTTTTCTTCCAGAAACACTTGCATTTTCTCGGTCACGATGGCATCGACGGCACTTCTGGCCGACGAGCTTCCGAGTTGATCCTTCGTTTGGCCGACGAATTCCACGTCCGCCATCTTAATGTTGATGACAGCCATCATGCCTTCGCGCAAATCATTGCCCTCAAGATTCTTGTCTTTCTCCTTCAGCAGGCCGTTCTTGCGGGCATAATCGTTCATGACGCGCGTATATGCCGTTTTGAAGCCCGTTTCGTGCGTGCCGCCGCCCCTTGTCGGAATGGCGTTAACGAACGAGGCCATCGTTTCCGTATAGCCATCGTTATATTGCAGCGCCACTTCGACCTCGATATCGTCGCGCTCGCCCGCAAAATGAATCACGTCATGAAGCACCGTCTTATCCTCGTTCAGGAACTGTACGAATTGACTGGCGCCGCCCTCGTAATAATATTGATCTTCCTTGCCGCCGCGGCTGTCCTTTACGCTGACCTTCAGGCCGGAGTTCAAGAACGCGATTTCCTGCAGCCGTTCGGACAGCGTCTCGTAATGGATCGAGATATTGCCGTGGAAGACGCGCGTATCGGGCTTGAACGTGATTTTGGTTCCGGTGCGGTTCGTATTGCCGATGACTTCCAAACCGGTCACCGGTTCGCCGACATGTTCTTTGCCGTCCTTGTCGACCCAATATTCAAAGCGCTGCTTATGTATTTTGCCGTCCCGGAAAATTTCAACCTCCAGCCACTCCGACAGCGCGTTCGTGACCGAAGCGCCAACGCCGTGCAAGCCGCCGGATTTCTTATATCCGCCGCCGCCGAACTTGCCGCCGGCATGCAGGATCGTGAACACGACCTGCGGGGTCGGAATGCCCGTCTTGTGCATGCCCGTTGGAATACCGCGCCCGTTGTCGCGGACCGTGATCGAGCCGTCGCCGTTGATCGACACGTCGATGGCAGAGCAGTACTTCGCCAAATGCTCATCCACCGCATTGTCGACGATTTCCCAGACGAGATGATGAAGACCCGAGCTGCTCGTGCTGCCGATGTACATGCCGGGCCGTTTGCGGACGGCGGTCAATCCCTCCAGCACTTGAATGTCGTCCGCGTCGTAATTGCCGGCAGCCGAATTTTTATCGCCCGCAAACAGATTCAACTGCTCAGTCATGTTTGGCCTCCTGTAAGTTTTTTACGATACCTCGTCGATTTACACCTCTGCGAGCAAAAAACTCGCTTCGGAAGCATAATCCAAGTTTTTAAGCGATACTTACTTTCATACACAATTCCAAGTTTAACGCCATAAAATGACGGTTCCTAAATAATTAACGGTATGTACCCCGCGGAATTGAAGAGCGGCGACTCCGCCTTCTCGCCCTCGCCCCGGGCTATTAACAATACACGATAAACCTTCTCCGCGCCAAGCATTCGGCCAAATTTTTTAAATCTGACCCGACGATGCCCGGCATCACTCACTTCAAGCTATTCTAATTCATGATGTCTTGTTTCGTAAAGACGGAGAACGAAACCGTCAAGGAAGCCGCGGCCCAGAACGCGAGCACGATCAGCGAGAATCCAAGCGTCATGCCGGTGATCGGCGGCGGTGAGCCCGCCAAATAATCGGTCAGCTGCAAATTGACGGAGAAGATGAATTTCGCGCTTTGCCACGAGGAAGACATGCTGGATAATATCGTACCCGAGATGACGGCTGCCATCATGGTGACAATGCTTGCCGCCGTGCTTCGAACGAGCACGGACACCATCAGAGCGAGCAAGGCGACCGACATGGAGGATACCCAGATCAGGCCCGCTTCCATCATCAGGTAGAGCCATTGGGGCACCGCGTGCACGAAGCTGCTCTCGATCGAAGAGCCCTGGATGACAAACCCGGTGAAGACCGGCATGTCCCATCCGTCGTAGCCGAACACCGCGCCTGATATAAGATAACAGAGAACGGCGCTCGCGACAACGGTCATCGAAACATACATCGTAAGCGCGACGAGTTTGCTGAACAATATTTTCCATCGCCGCACGGGCCGCGTAAGCAGCATTTTGATCGTGCCTGCCGTACGTTCGCCCGATACCAGATCGGATGCGATGGCCAGTACGAGCAGCGGGAAAAATAACGTAACCGCGTTCGACATGAAGCTTCGCGTAAAGGTCACGCCGTCCGGCGAATTCGGATTGACGTCATGATCCAGATAATACTGCAGCTGCTGGACCGCGATCCGCCGCGAGCGCTTCCACTCGTCGGGAATGCGGTCGCTGGACAGCATATTTTGATATTCGTTTATTTGCTGGACCAGCTGATTCCGCCAGTCCTTGAAATGGCTTTTGTTCGTCTCGGCGATTTTCATCTGCGCGTACGTAAAGATCGGAATGAGAATGAGCAGCACGATGAGAATGACCAGAAACCGTTTCTTCTTCCAGATCTTCAGCGTCTCGTTCTGTATAAGCGGCAGCAGCCTATCCAATGCTTTCACCCTCCGTCATCTGCAAAAACAGCTCCTCCAGCGTCGGCGCGATGCGATGCACGGCCACGACGCCGATTCCCGCGCGTACGGCTTTCTCGACCAGAGAAGGGATCCGTTCTTGATTCATCGTTGTCACCTGCGCATCCTGCATGCCGGCAAAAATACTCTCGTCGATTCGGTGCTCATGCTCGCCGACGAGCTGAACGTCATTCTCGCCTGCCAATAGCCGCCTGCCGGCTTCCGGCTGCTCGAATTGCCAAACAACGTATTGGCCGGCGCCGTGTATGAGTTCGTCTACCGTGCCGACAGCCAGTACCTCGCCTCTGCTGATAATCGCCACGCGATCGCACATCAGCTGGATCTCGCTCAGCAAATGGCTGGAAATAAACAAGCTCATGCCTTGATCGGCCAGCATGCGGACGAATACCCGTAATTCCTTGATGCCCTTAGGATCCAGACCGTTCGTCGGTTCATCGAGAATGAGCAGCTTCGGCTTGCCCAGCAGCGCTTGCGCGATGCCGAGCCGCTGCCGCATGCCGAGCGAGTAGGTTCTCACCTTGTCGTGAATGCGGGCATCCAAGCCGACGATCTGAACAACCTCTCGAATTCGTTCTTCACCGATATTCCGCTGCATCCGCGCGAAATGCTCCAGGTTCTCCCAGCCCGTGAGAAAAGGATAGGCTTCGGGGTTCTCGACGATGCAGCCGACGTGACGCAGCGCGGCTTCCGGATTGCGCCCGATATCCTCGCCGCAGATCGTGATTTCCCCGGAGGACGGCTTGATGAGGTCGACCAGCATGCGAATCGTCGTCGTTTTGCCTGCTCCGTTCGGCCCGAGGAAGCCGAAAATTTCACCGCCGCGGACATCGAAGGTAACGCCCTTGATAATCGGTTTGCCGCCGATTTGCTTCTTGAGATCGTTCACTGACAATACGACCTCGTCGTTCATGGTCTTGTTCATCGCAGTGCCTCCTATTCCAGCGATTGCGCAATACGAGCGGCAATCTGGGCGTACCCGGTATGGTTGGGGTGAAAATGATCCGATGACAAATAGCGGCCGATCGTCTGCTCGAACAAATCGAACGTAGGTACCATGCTCATATTGCCGAACTGGTGAAGCAGCCCGTAGGCTTGTTCGTTCCATTCCTGGATCTGCAGCGAGCCTGCGCGAAAGTCCGGGATATCGTAGAAAGGATTATAGAGCCCTACATAGACGACATGCGCGTTCGGATTGATGCCGTGCAGCAGCTTCGTTACTTTCGCCAATTGCTCCAAGCCCTGAGGAAGCTCCGCCTTCAGCTTGTTCAAGTCCAACTCGTCCGACTTCTGGTTGGCGCTTCCTCCCGCCGCGATCTGAAACAGATCGTTGCCGCCAATCGTGAAGAGAATCACGTTCGCCTGCATAAGCGCGTAACGATAGCCTTTGTCGGTTTCCAACAACCGCACAAGCCGATCGGCTTTTAACCCATTGATAGCTAGATTATTGTTCAGGCGGACAACAGCGTCCGGATATTTCTTGGCCAACAGGGAAATCGTCTGCTTGACGTAGCCTTCGCCCGTCGCGTCGCCGGTTCCCTTGGTCAACGAATCGCCGATGGCCGTAATCGATATTTCTTTGGCTTCGCTCAACTTACCGCCAGCCGGAAGTGCCGGGAAGGCTGCTGTCCCTTCAAAAGCCTCGCCTTTCGGATGAAGCATATCTTTCACGGCATACCCGAAGCCCGCCAGCAGCAGCAAGGTCGAGATCACGGCCGACAAACCAATCCATTTCCACAAGCTTCGGGAGGATAACGTTCTCATCTCGCTGTGCTCCTCATTGTTTATCGATTGCTGAAACATTTTACGTAGTCTATTTAAAGTAATGCTTTCGGCATCAATTTGCAAATTCATCCATTCCGTTCGGCTGATTGAACCGCATGAAGATATAAAAAGGGCATGCCTGCGTCGGTTCCCCCTCGTTAGTGGAGATCGCTCTGCGTGCATGCCCTGCTATTCAAAATGACTTAGGTGTAGGAAATCGAAAGCGACTGCGCGGCTTCTTTGGCAAGCGCCCGCGCTTGTTCGGCGTTGTCGGCCGTACTCAGGGCAACGGCCATGCGGCGGCCCGGCTTCGTGACGGGCTTGCCGAAGACGCGCACTTGCGTATTCGGTACGGTGAGCGCATGCTGCAAGCCGTCGATTTGGAACGAATCCGAATCGCGGTCGGCTTTCAGCGTATGCGTCGCGCCTGGCGTCAGCAGACGGATCGTCGGAATCGGGAAGCCCAGAATCGCGCGCGCGTGCAGCGCGAACTCCGATAAATCCTGCGTCGCCATCGTTACCATTCCGGTGTCATGCGGGCGCGGAGAGACTTCGCTGAACAAGACGCCGTCCTTCGTCAGGAACAGCTCAACGCCGTAAATGCCATATCCGCCAAGCTCGTCCGTTACCGCGCGGGCAATGGCTTCCGCCTCGGCGATTTGATGCGCCTGCATTTCATGCGGCTGCCAGGATTCGATGTAGTCGCCGTCCTTCTGCACATGGCCGATCGGCGCGCAGAACGATGTGCCGGATACGGAGCGTACCGTCAGCAGCGTAATCTCCGAATCGAAGTGGATGAAGCCTTCGACGATGACGCGCTGGTTCTTCGCTCGGCCGCCGTCCATCGCATATTGCCAGCAATCTTCGGCATCCTCTGCGGTTTTGCAAACGCTTTGGCCTTTGCCGGAGGAGCTCATGATCGGCTTGATGACGCAAGGCGTGCCCAGCTCGGCTACGGCTGCCTTCAATTCCTCAAGCGAATCGGCGAACCGATAAGGCGCCGTAGGCAGACCAAGCGTCTCGGCAGCCAAGCGGCGAATCCCCTCGCGGTCCATCGTCAGCAGCGCGGCGCGCGCGGTCGGAATGACGCCCCAGCCTTCCTCTTCCAGCTCCACGAGAGCGCTCGTCGCGATCGCTTCGATTTCCGGGACGATCAAATCGGGCGTTTCTTTCAGAATCAGATCGCGAAGCGCTTCCGCATCAAGCATATCGATGACATACGAGCGATGGGCAACCTGCATCGCGGGCGCGTTCTCATAGCGGTCCACCGCAATCGTTTCGACGCCAAGACGCTGCGCCTCGATGATTACTTCCTTACCGAGCTCGCCGGAGCCGAGCAGCATGATTTTACGGGCAGTAGTAGAATACGGCGATCCATACATAGACAAGAAAAGAACCTCCCAGGAAGATCGCGTGCCGGCGGAGGCGAGAATTCGATTCCCGCCGTTCCAGCCGGCATGCGCGTTTTTCTTCCATTGTGGAGGTTCCGTCCCGAAAAATCAAGAATTATGCCGATAAAAAGCGGTACTGCGCTTCAATCAAGCCGTTATACGTGCCTTTATGACGGATCAGCTCGTCATGGCTGCCCTGTTCGACGATTTGACCATGATCCAGCACGACGATGCGGTCGGCATTACGAATGGTCGACAATCGGTGCGCGACGATGAATGACGTACGTCCTTGAAGCAGCTTCTTGAGCGCTTCCTGGATTTTGAGTTCGGTTTCGGTATCGATGCTCGCCGTCGCCTCATCCAGAATGAGCACGCGCGGATCGGCCAGCAAGGCCCGGGCGAAGGAGAGCAGCTGTCGCTGTCCCATCGACAGGCTGTTGCCGCGCTCCTGAACTTCCGTGTCGTAGCCGTCCGGCAGGTTCATGATGAAATCATGCGCGTCAACCGCAGTCGCCGCTTTGACGATCTCATCGTCGGTCGCATTCAAGCGGCCGAAACGGATATTTTCGCGGATCGTCCCCGAGAAAATGAACGTATCCTGCAGCACGACGCCGACCTGCGAGCGAAGGCTCTCCAAGGTAACGGAACGAATATCGATGCCGTCAATCCGTACGGCGCCCTGAACGGGATCGTAGAATCGGCAGAGCAGATTCATGATCGTACTTTTGCCCGAACCGGTATGACCGACGAGCGCGATCGTTTCGCCTGCCTTCACATGCAGATCGATTCCCTTCAGCGCCGGTCTTCCTTTCTCGTATTCGAAGACGATATGCTCGAAGCTAACGTCCCCGGAGATGCGCGGCAGCTGCCGGGCTTCTTTCAACTCGCCTACGGTCGGCTCTTCGTCGATAAACTCGAAGATCCGTTCCGAGGAGGCCATCGCGATCAGCAATTGGGCATACATTTGGCCTAGACGGTTAATCGGATCCCAGAAGTTGCCGACGTAGTTCGCGAAACCGACGAGAACGCCGACCGTAATGGCCCCGATAGCGATTAAGTGCGCGCCGTACCAGAATAGAATGAGCGTCCCTACCGCCGACGTGATCTCGATGATCGGACCAAATGCCTGGTTAAGCATAGACGCCTTATTCCACGCTTTGATGTTGACGTTATTGACATGCTGGAAGAAGCTGAAGTTCGCTTTCTCCTGCGTGTACGATTGCGTGACGCGCATCCCTTGGATGCTCTCGTTCAGATGCGCGTTGATCCGCGACTGCTTCATGCGCACGTCCTGCCAGGCGAAGCGGATCCGCTTGCGCAGCGCGGTAGATACGGCGAACATCAGCGGCACCGTAATCATGATCGCGAGACCGAGCTTGAAGTTCCAGACGAGCAGGATGATGACAATCCCGACCAGCTGGATGCAGTCCATGAGCAGGTTGACGACGCCGTTCGTGAACAAGTCCTGCAGCGCATTAACGTCATTCGTTACCCGCACGAGCACGGATCCGGCCGGGCGTTTGTCGAAGAAACGGAACGACAGCTTCTGGATATGGCGGAACAAATCATGTCGCAGATCGTAAATGACCTGCTGGCCGATCATATTCGTATATCGGATCCGGTACGTGTTAGCCGCCCATTGAATAATATAAAGCGCGAGCATCATTCCGGCATAGAGATACAACTTATTCATGCTTGGATCGCTGCCGTCCTTCGGCTGGATCGCATCGTCGATCGCCTTGATGAACAAGGCCGGAATCGCCAGACGGGTCAAGGTTCCAAGCACGATCATGACGATGATGATCGGAAGCATCTGCTTCCGGTAAGGTTTCATGTACGTAAATAGCCTGCTGATTTGCGCCCAGTTAAACGGCTTTTCGATCGCATCGTCATCCTTGTAGATGAATCTTTCATGCGCGCCGCGGGGCTTTTGCTGCTCTTGCTCGCTCACTAGACGACCCCTCTTTCCACTCGTGCAATGATTTCATCGGCGGTCAAGGGACGGTCGGCATATTGAATGTCGTACGTGTCCCGATAACGACCCGGCTTGTGAACCAACTGATCGTGCGTGCCGCGCTGCTTGATATGCCCTTCGTCCAGCACGATAATCTCGTCCGCGTGACGAAGCGATGAAATCCGGTGTGCGATTATGAATGTGGTGCGACCGGCCATGACTTCCTTGAATCCGGCTTGAATTTCATGCTCGGTTTCCATATCGACAGCGCTCGTAGCATCGTCCAGAACCAAAATGCGCGGATTCTTGATCAGCGCTCTCGCGATGGCGATCCGCTGCTTCTGACCGCCCGAGAGCCCCATGCCGCGTTCTCCGACGACGGTATCGTAGCCTTCAGGCAGCTCCATGATGAAATCATGCGCTTTGGCAAGCTTCGACGCATGGATGATCTGTTCCATCGTGACCCCGTTCATGCCGTACGCGATGTTGTCGCGGATGGAGCAGGAGAACAGGAACGTCTCCTGAAACACGATGGCGATATGGCTGCGAAGGCTTTCCAGCGACAGATCGCGGATGTCGATTCCGTCGATCGTAATCGAGCCGGATTTGACGTTGTACGCCCGCATCAACAGCTGGATGATGGTCGATTTCCCAGCGCCCGTGGCACCGAGCAAGCCGATGACAGAGCCGGGCTTCGCGTCGATGTCGATGTTCGAGACGGCCGGCGCTTTATCCGCGTAGTTGAACGTCACGTCATGGAATTCGACATGGCCTTTGGCCATATTTTCGTCCAATACGATCGGTTGTTCGTTGTCTTTCACGTGTACATATTCATTGAGCAGCCCGACCAGACGCTCGCCGGAAGCTTTGGTTTGCGTGTAGTTATTGATGTGGAACCCGATGCCCCACATGGGAGCGATAATGTACCACAGCATGCTGTAGAAGGCAACCATCTGACCCAAAGTAATGGCCTCGGTGATGACCAGTCTTCCTCCGGCAATGAGCAGGATGACGACGCTCAAGCTTGCGAGAAGCTCCATGACCGGGAAAAACTTGCCCCACAGCAGCGATGCGCCGATTTGATTCTTTTTGTACAGCTCGCTCCGATCGGAGAACTTATCCATTTCGAACGGTTCGCGCGCGAACGATTTGACGGTGCGGACGCCCGTGATATTCTCTTGCACCGCCGTCGTCAGGTTGCTCATCGCCTGCCGCATTTCACGGAAGGCCGGATGGATCTTCTTCTCGAAACGCAAAGCGGTAAAAGCCAGGAACGGCATCGTGCACAGCGTGATCAGCGTGAGCTGCCAGTGAATCGAGAACATCATGATCGCGCCGAAGATGACCATCATGAACATATTCAGGATTTGCACGAAGCCGAAGCCGATGAAGTTCCGAACCGCCTCGAGATCCGCCGTGAGACGCGACATCAGGTCGCCCGTCTTGGCCGTATCGTAGTATTGATAAGACAGCGCTTGAAGCTTCTCGTAGCAGGCGTTCCGGAGACGGAACGCGACCCGGTTACCCAGCCTGCCGCCGAACAAACCTGACAGAAACGCGAAGCTGCCTTTAATAAGAACGACTCCGACAACGGTAAGCGACAGTGCGGGCACCCACGTAAAATTTTTAGGAACGATGATATCATCGATTAAGACGCGTAACAAATTGGGATAAACAAGACCGAGTGCGGTTGCGAACATCATGAAGATAATCGAACCGAGCAAACTCTTTCGTTCGACCCAGTAATACGGTTTAAGCTGCTTGAAGACTTCCAATTGGGTAACCCTCTCCCTGTGCTGGTGTGTGATGCTCTTTATTTGAGAAGAACACGTCCGCGCCGCAACGTGACGAGGGGTGTTTCTTCTTGATATGACTGAATATTAACAGCATGAGTCCGGTACGGCAAACAGAGTGCGGGGGCATATAATTGACAATATTCGCTTGCGCTTCCATCTCGCTCAAAAGTAAGGGGGTATTCTTCGATATCGTCTCATATCGTGGCAAATAGGGGCATATTCCTCCGTTTTTGCACATTTGCCTCTGTTTTTGCATGATTTATTTTTCATGGAAAAAGCAGTGGAAAAGCATGCCTTCCCGTACCCATTTCAACCACTCCCGTTTGGAGGACCTCCGTCTATGCCGGGCAATGGCTCCTGCGTATCAAACAAGGCGAAAAAAAGAAGCTTATTCGCGTCGAAACGAGGCGCGAATAAGCTTCTTGTCAATAAAGTAAAGATTCGGATCGTGAACCATCAAACTGACGATAGACATGTAGTTCAAAAATCCAGCTAAATGGCCTGCAGTTCCTTCTGGATCCGCTGCAATTCGACCATATTCGTGCTGCCAGACAAAGAATCCAGCTTTCCTTGGCTGAACGCATCAATATCGGCCTGCAGCTGGAGCGAGCAATTGGCCGCAGCCTGCTGCATGAGGCTGCCGTACCGGAGACTCCACGCCTGCTCCGCCTCCGCCATCCAAGCTTGGAGCGGCGCATCAAGCTCCTTCTCCAGCAAAGCGCGGAGCGCAGACTTGCCCTCGCCTTCGAAGAAATGCTTCGGCGATTTGAATTTGCTCCACAGCAGCTTCATATCGACGGCGGACGCCGTCCAAGCAGGCTGCTCCTCCGGCGTCTGAAGCTCCAGCGGCTTGTAAGGGGAAGGCGCGAAGCCGTCCAGCAAGCCTGAGGCTTCCTCCGCGGTGTCCGCGTATTGCTTCGCAGCCAGCTTGTTCAGCGTATTGTCGAGGCGAAGCGATGTCGCCTCCAGCTCTTGGGCCAGCTCGATTTGCAGCAGACGCTGCAGCTCCAGCCACGACGTCCACATCGCTTTCTTCAGATCCCTGCCGTCGTCCTGCAGCGCGGCCGGATTGAAAGCGAAGTGATAATGGTCGCCGAACCGGAACTGCACCCGCTGCAGCACGTAGAAGAGCAGTTCTTTCAGCTCCTGCTGCAGCTGCGCATGCTGCTTCGGCTCCGCGAGCGCGGCGGCAAGCCGACGCGCCTGCTCCGCGCTGGCGCGTAAAGCTTCGCGGATGCGATCCCGCGATTGCTCATCTCCGGAGGCAGCCTCCAGCCAGTTCGCGATCGTGCGGCGAGCGCGTTCCAGCTCCTGCTCGGCTGAAGCAACGGCCAATGCGCCAAGATCCCCCTGCGTAAACCCGAGGAAGGACTCCTCGAAGGCTCCGATGCCGGATTCCGCGATCAAGCGGCTGCTGCCGACGCGTTTGCCGTCCAACGCCTGCAAGCTCGATACCGGGAACATCCGCGGGAAACGGATGCCGTGCTGCTGCAGGTTGCGCTCCACGTGCGCGAGCACGCCTTCCAGTTCCTCCTGGCTGGCCGCGAGATCGGCCGCATTGACGATGAAGAACATTTTATCCAATTCGAATTGATCCTTCACGCGGCCGAGCTGCATCAGGAACTGACGGTCGGCCTGCGAGAAGGCGTGATTGTAATACGTGACGAACAAGATCGCGTCCGCGTTCTTGATATAGTTGAACGCGACGCCCGTATGCCGCGCGTTGACGGAATCGGCGCCCGGCGTATCGACGAGCACGATGCCCTGCGCGGTCAGCGGATTGGCATGGTAGAGCTCGATCTCGCTGACGAAGCAGGAGCGCGACTCTTCCGCGACATAACGACGATAGTCCTCGCCGCTGACGGCCAGCTGCTGTCCAAGATGGGCTTCGTGCTCCGCCCAGCCTTTCGCCGCGGCCTTCAAGAAGCTGTAATGCGGACGTCCGCCTGCATGTACGCCATCCGGCGACAGCTTGTGGATCGCTTGCAACAGCGCGTCGTCGCTTAATTGCGCCGCGTTCTCGCCAAGCAAGCCGAGCGAGTACCGCAGGTCATCCAGCATCGCTTCGCGCGATTTCATCCAGACGGCCGCGGTTCCATGCGGCCGCTCCGCCGTCGGCGGAACGATCCGGTTGACCGCCGCCGTCGTCGGATTCGGCGAGACCGGCAGCACCGCATCGCCCAGCAAAGCGTTGGCGAGCGAGGATTTGCCCGCGCTGAAGGCACCGAACAGCGCAATCGTGAACCGGCTGCTGCGCAGACGATCCGCTTTGTCGCGCATGCCGTTCACGGTCGCGGCCAGCGATGGATGCGGCGCCAGAAGCTGCGCCGCCTGGCTCAGCCGCTCCGCCGCTTGGCGCTGCGGAGCGAGGGCTTCCGCGGCGGCCGGGCTAGGCGCCGCCGCTGCGGGCGTGCCCGCGCCAGCGCCGCCGGCCGCGGGCTCCGCCGCGGCCGAGGCGCCAGAGCCGGCGCTTGCCGCCGCCGGCTCGGCGCCAGGGGCGCTGCGCGCCCCGCTGCCGAGCGCCTGTGGCTTCGGCAGCGCAGGGCGCGGCGGCGCGGGCGGCAGCAGCGCCGCCAGCCGCGCGAGATGCGCGGCCGCGCGCTGCGCGAGCGCGGCCAGCGCCGAGAGCGCGCCGGCTTGCGTCGCAAGCTCGGCAAGCCGTGCGCGCAGCGGCGCGGCGGCAGCTTCGCCGGCCGCGGCGGCACGCTCGCCAAGTGCGTCGATCCACGCGAGCGCGCGCTTGCGATACTGCCCTTTGACCGCTTCTGCAATCTCGCGGCTATAGGTCATGGTATACGCGTTGCCGAACGAGGCGCCCGTATTCACATGCGATACGAGCAGATCGGCATCCCATAATCCATTCACGAACGGCGACAGCTCTACTTCCAGCGTCTCGCCGCGCCAGCCGATACCGTCCGCCGCGCGCCGCAGCAGGTCGAGCAGATGCCACTCGATGCCTGCTTGCACCTTGGCATGCAAATCATGATAGAACGCCTGCAAGCGGCGTTCCTGTTCAGCGGCCGTCTTCGAGCCTGCGAACAGCAATCCTGCTTTGAAGCCAGGCTTGCGGCTCTCCAGGAACGATTGGGCCAGATCGCGGGTAGCCGCAGGGGTCAGGTTCGCATTATCCAACAAACCTTGAACTTCGAGTCTCAGTCGCGTACGCAAGGAATCCACTTCGGCTTGGCCCCGCCCAAGCTCGGCTTCCAAGGACGCGATCTCTTCGCGAACCTTCTCCGCTTCGCCTTCTCCGCCGGCCAGCGTAAGCAGCCGTTCGCGTTCCTCTTCGGACGCCGCCTCCAGCGCTTTTCCGTGCAAGCGAATCACATGGCTCGCGGAAGAATCCACGCTGCCGACCGCGAGCGGCGTGCGAAGTTCGGCTAAGGACTCGAACAACGCGAGAAGCGAAGACCATTCCGAATGCGGATGGTTCGGCTGCCGCAACGACAAATAGACGATGCCGCTCGGTTCCAAATGCCAGTTCCCGAACGCTTCGTCAACGCTTTGCCTATAAGCCTCGAACGACAGCTCGCTGTCCCGGTGCTTATCGATTTGGTTCACGATCAAATAAAGCGGTTTTCCCCATTCCTTCAACTGCTTCGCGAACGTGAAATTGATTTCGGACTGTACGTGATTGTAGTCCATGACATAAAAAACGACGTCCGCCAAATGAAGCGCCGATTCGGTCGCCATCCGGTGCGCGTCGTCCGTGGAATCGATGCCCGGCGTATCCAGCAGCACGGTATGGCTGCCAAGCCGGGGAATAGGGTAAGACAAGGAAACGGAAAGGACCGTTTCGCCGTCTTTACAGTAAGCATTTACGTCTTGAATCGGAACTTCCAGCGTCTGTTCTTGTCCGGAGACAAGCTTCTTGATGATCGCTTTCGCTTCCCCGTTCTTGATGCTGACGACATTCGCGCTAGTCGGTATCGGACTCGAAGGCAGCAGTTCCGTGCCGCAAAGCCGGTTAACCAGCGTTGACTTGCCTGCGGAGAAGTGCCCGCAGAAGGCTACAGTCAACTGCCCTTGATCCAGCTTCGACTGCAGCTCCCGCAGCCGCTTCGCGTCTCCTTCGTCCCCGGCGTCAGCCATCAAGGACGCCATGTTCTCCAGTGCGGCCTCCATGGCTTGCGTATTTTTCTCCATCGTATGGCTCATGGTTCTCTCTCCCTGTTTGCTCCCCGTCTTCCCTTCAGTCAACCGCAGAGCGACGTATTAAACGAGTTGAACTGCAGGCAGGCAAATTTCGAATACTTCGCCGTGCTGCAGGATCGTCACGCCGCGTTCCTTTTCCTTCATAACGACGCATTCCGGCTTCTGCCGCATACGTTCAATATATTGATCAGGCACGTCGCCCGCTCCGCTTACCGTAACGCCTTCCAGAATAATTTCTTCATTCTCGGCCGGCGGTGCTTCCATGATCTGCTCGTAAATATCGGAAAACAACGCAAAATCTTTCGTGTACACGGAAATGCATTTCATCGGTTAATCATCCTTATCATTAAGTGGTTGGACTAGCATTTAGCTCTTAGTTTTTCGGTTTAGAGCCGGTTTCATACGTAGTTGGCCTTCTTTGCAGCAATCTAGCAGCGGGCATACGGGACATTGCGGGTTTTGTGCCTTGCAATGATACCGCCCGAAGAAAATCAGCCTGTGATGGGTCTCCGTCCACAGCTCCCGCGGAACCAGCTTCATCAGCCGTTTCTCGACCTCCAGCACGCTGTCATCCGCTTTAGCAAAACCGAGACGCTTCGAGACGCGTTCGACATGCGTATCCACGGCGATTGCCGGTATGCCGAAGGCGTTGGAGACGACGACATTGGCCGTTTTGCGGCCTACGCCGGGCAGCTTCGTCAATTCTTCGTGCTCTCTTGGGACGTCTCCGCCGTAATCGTCGATCAGCATGCGGCAGAGTTTCTGGATGAACAAGGCTTTGTTGCGAAAGAGCCCGATCCGTTTGATATCCTTCTCCAGCTCGTCCAAAGGAACAGCCAGGTAATCCGCAGGCGACCGGTATTTCTGAAACAAATTCGCTGTCACTTTATTGACGGTTTCGTCCGTGCACTGCGCGGAAAGCAATACGGCAATGGTCAGCTCGAAAGGGTTGCCGTGATTGAGCTCGCAATGCGCGTCCGGAAACATGCGGCCGATCACGTCCAGGACATGGGTCATTTTGTCTTTCGCTTTCAACTGACGCTCAACTCCTAATAGAACCATCGCTTCAAAGTGTAGCGAAAATTGTCACATTTATCAACCGCAAAACCGCATGAAAATGCGGTTTCCTCACCTATATTCACAGAATTGAAATAAAAAATTGTCCCGGCAAACGCCAGGACAATTGTGTTCAAGCGGACTTTAACCCTTCGAAATCTCTACCAGCGCATTTCGATAGAAATAAAGCACGATGGAATCGCCGTCCGTCAGCTGGCTAGTCGTGATGGAAGCCCCGTTTTGCGTGATTTTGGTTGCCGCCGTTACAGCGAACGTGTTGACGTCCGACAACGATTCCCGTTTCACGGACAATATACGGGTTGCTGCGTCGTATTTCCAGAACTTCTTCGCAACGCCGCTGTTTACGGTAATGACCAGACGATCCTTCTCGTCGAGCTTCGTATCCACGCGGTCGCCGGCGCTTAGAACGGCAGCGGAATTTCCCGTGATCCCGTTCTTCACGACAATATAGCCAGCGCTAAGCGCAACGTCGACCGTCGAGCCGTTGTAGTCGGATACGGTTACCTTATCCGTCGAAACGGAAGTCACGCGTCCGACCGCTACGTTCAGCACTTTGAAAGAAGCGATGTTGTTTCCGACGAAATACAGATTGCCGAGCTGACCGGCCGTCACGCTTCCGATCGCCAGCTTGTCGCCTTTCTCGTTCTTGACCTCAAGCGTTGCCGTAGAATAATCGTAGAACGTACCGTCGGCTGCCTTCAGCTTCAGCTTCTTGCCGGCGATATCGACAGCGTACACCTCGACCTGCTTGGCCGTTTGCACTTGCAAATAAGAAACTTTATCCTGGTTGGCGTTAAGCAGTGCCGTTACTTGATCGCCGGCCTTCACATCGCTAAGGGTAGCGGAGGACTTGCCTGCGATTTCCACGTAGCCCGGAATATCCATCGGCAAGGTGACCGCTCCGCCATTGCTTTGCAGCAGCGTAACCGTGCTCGCATTCGTATTGACGGCCGTTACGGCGCCGGTGTACTTGTATACGAATTGAACGAATACCGCCTTGCTTTCCGTATAGCCAAGCGTTACCTTCTTCCCTTTTTGAAGCAGTCCGCCAACGCTGCTAAGCGTAATCGCCGTACCGTTCATATCCAGTTTCGTTTTGTCGCTGAGGTAAACGGAAGCCAGGTTGTTGCTCGCGTCCTTCACGGTCAATGCCTTCAAATCGCTGTCGTAGCTGACGACCGTTGCGCCTGTCAAGACGTTGACCTTGCGGTTCACGACTTTGATCGCGGTGACCTGATCTTTGTCGTTCAAGGAGATGTCGAGCACGTCGCCTTTAACGAGATCGCCGATCGTCGTGCCCGTCAGACCTTCGATCGTCACGTCGACCGCAGCGGTTACGAATTTCGCTTCAAGCACTTGCTGCGCGGTCCCCGCGCCCTTCACGTATTGAATCGTATTGCCGTCGCTGCTGGCGGAATAGAACTCCCCGCGAATCAGCTTGGCGGATGTTTGAACGATGGTGATCTTCGTCACTACCGAATTTTTGACCTCGTAAGAGACGACATCGCCGACGCGAAGCTGCGATAAGCCGCCGTCCAAGATTTGTCCCTGCCACACGACATCCGCTTGCGGCGAGACGCTGTACATCGACGAAGCGCCGGTCGTTGCATCGGCTACCGTGATCGAAGGAGTCGCCGTTTGTATAGCCTGTACGGTGCCTTGTCCGACCTTGTTCACCGGAGCCGATTGAACGGCAATGGAGACAGCCAGCGGTTTCGTGCGGTAGGTATCACGCGTAATTTCAACCTTGCTGTCTGCAGCCAAGCTGCTGATTGCTATGGTGTTGCCGGCTCCGTCTTTTACAGCCGTTGCTTGCGTATAATTGATCGCTACCGGCTCGTCGTCTACCCACACCCATAACTTGCTGTCATTCGGCAGCACGCGGTCCACGGT
Source organism: Paenibacillus sp. J31P316 (assembly GCF_056269105.1). NCBI lineage: Bacteria > Bacillati > Bacillota > Bacilli > Caryophanales > Paenibacillaceae > Paenibacillus > Paenibacillus sp. J31P316. Next base: position 573,091 of record NZ_JBWDNI010000001.1, read on the forward strand.
TCCCGTGATCTTCTCGACTTGAAGCTCATCGTCGAGCTGTTCGACGTACAGCGCTTTTCCGCCGCTCGCCACGACCAGGAGCTTCGTATTGGGAACGAGCTGATCCAGCGTGGCCGCTTTCTCGGAATCGAAGCGGTAGACGTACGTGCCTGCGCTCAAATCAACCGACGAATCTTTGCCATCCGCGTACAAGCCCAGCGTCGAAGCGCTTTTGCTTGTCAGAATGGCCGTGTATTGTCCGCTATAAGCAACTGGGTATACCGTTTCCGCGCGGCTCAGAATCGTCGCGATTGCCGCCCGCGTAATATTGCCCTTCGGATCGAACTTATCCGCCGTAACGCCATTCACAAGCTTCAAGGACACCGCCGCATTCACGTAACCGGCATAATCTTTGCCGATGAGGGTCCCGTCCTTGAACGAGCTCGGCGTCGACGCAAGCTCGCTTGCCGCCTGCTCCTTGCCGATTGCCTTCACGATCAGCTTCGTGATCCATTCGCGGGAGGCTTTCTTGGTGCCCCATGCATTCGCCGGATCGGCATCCGCAAGCTTGAACTCCTCGTCGCGGTTCAGAAGGCCTTCTTCGAAGGCGAGAATAATATACGGCTTGAAATATGTACTGACATTGAAGTTCTCCGGAAACACGATCGCGTCGTCCGTCTTCACTTCGTTTTCTTTGCCGATGAAACGGATCGCCAGCGCGATCGCTTCTTGCTGCGTGATGTTGTCGCTTGGCTTGAACGCACCGTTCGTGCCTTTAATGATGCCCTGGCTGGCGAGCTTGGCGATGTGTTTCTCTGCCCAATGTCCTGCGGGCACGTCGCTGAACTTCGTCGTCGAGACGACTGCATCCGCATGAACCGTACCAGCCTCGGCTGCGGTGTAACCTGCCAGCAAAGAAAATACCATGAATGATGAGACCAGCTTAACCCATTTTTTTTGCTGCGGCATGTCTGCGTAGCTCCCCTTTATTGTTTTTTGATCGGATGCTCCAGGTCCTCATGACCCATCAAGCTGTCTACGGCTTCGCCATCGACGAGAATATTCAGCGATGCGACATCCTTGAATTGAAAATAGGTTTGCGTAACGGCCGATAGCGCGAGCTGTTCGCCAGGAGCTCCTAGTCTCGCTTCGTCGGGCAAGTGAATGTCAAGCGTCACGGCATCTCCGTCTTGCTTGGCAGTTAACAGCTGAACCTTCTTCCACAAGGAAGTTTCGCCTTTGTCGCCATCCGCTTGCAGCGCCTCGAACGCCGCCTTCAGTCTCTCGTTCCCGTCGCCGTACGCAATTTGCTTCTTCTGCGCATGAAGATCGATCATTTGGTCATCCGTGTAATACACGGAGATATCCTCTTGCTTCTTCTCCGGCCCCGCAGCCGTTCCGGTGTCGGACGCGTTACCTGAATCGCCTGCGTTCTCCGAATTGCCGGCGGTTCCGCTATTGCCGGTATTAACTGCGTTTCCGGTCGTTGTCGACTGGTTCGAATTTTCATTCCCGCCTTCGGATACGGATTGATTCTGATTGCTTGTTTCATTGCCCTGGAGCGGCTGCTCCTTGTTCCCGCATGCGCTGAGCGAGACGATCGAGGCAGCTGCAATGAGAGCCAACATCATTGTTTTTGTCGATTGTCGCTTCATTTGCATCCTCCTAGCTGAGTTTCAAGTATTCTTTGATGCCTGCTACGATTTCCAGTGCGAGCTTGTCCTGCTTGGCTGTGTTATACAGGGTCAAGCTGTCGCCGTTGTTGGACAGGTATCCTGTTTCGAGCAAGACGGCAGGCATCTTCGTTTCCCGGATGACGTGGAAATTGCCCGTTCTCACGCCTCGGTCTGCAAAGCCCGTGCCCAAAACCAAATGCTTGTGCATCACTTTCGCGAGCGCCAGGCTGTCCGAACGCCAGTAATACGTTTCGGAACCGCTGACGGTTGCAGATGTCGCGATATTCGCATGGAACGAAACAAAGATATCGGCGGGCAATTTGTTCGCGAAGCTAGCCCTGTCGGCCAGTTCGACGAACGTATCGTCCGAACGAGTCAGATAGGCTTTGATTTTCGTTTCCTTATCGAGCAATGCCTTCACCTTCAGCGTGATGGCCAAATTGAATTCCTTCTCTTTGCGGCCGTTCACGCTGGACGCGCCCGGATCTTTGCCGCCATGGCCGGCATCCAGCACGACTTTGAATACGCCTTTGTCAGGCGTTGTCGGCGGGTCGACAGGAGGCGTTACGATCGGTCCGGTTTGTTCCAAAACGTCGATTCGGACGACGTGGTCTTCATTCGTAACCTTGTAATTCGTCGGAGCGGCCATATCGAGCACGACGCGCACAGTCGACGGCTTGTCCGAATAATACGAATAACGAATCTTCTGAAGCGTCGGATTGGAATCGACTAGAATTTCTCCGAGCTTGGTACCGTTCGTGTCCGGCAGGAAGCCCGGCAGGAAATAAGGGTCGAAGTTCATCGACGGCAGATCAACGACGATACGCTCCGGATTATGGAGCACTTGCGTCTTCACGTTGTCAAAGTCGCCCGCGTAAGGCATATAGATGCTTCCAATTCCGTCGTAAACGACGGATTTCAGCAACGCCGTGTCGGTGGAAGGATCGGTCGTCTCCCCTCCTGTACCCGGATCCGCAGGACCCGAACCCGAGTCGCCGCCGCCTTCTCCCGGATCAGTCGTTTCGCCGCCGTCCGAGCCGGATTGCGGAGGATTATCCACGAGTTTTGCATACAGATGCACGGAGTGGGTATCAGCATCCCAAGACACATCCAAGCCGAACTGCTCACCTACGAATCGAAGCGGTACGTAAGTAGAATTCTTCGAAATCATCGCAGGTGCGTCCAGGCTGACTTCTCGATCATTAACGACAGCCGTCTTGCTTCCAATTGTCAGGACGGCCATCGTATCGCCGTTGGAAATCGTCACGTTCGGGGACTTCCAGTCGACGTCATAGCCGAGCCCTTCCGTCACGGTACGAATGGGAACGAAGATACGGGAGTTGACGTTCTTCGGTTCCGCGCTTCCGGACAATTGTTTGCCATTCAGATAAAGCTTGGGTGCTTCCGCTGCTCCCACGAGCGCGGGGAACAATGTGATGAGAAACGACAACAGCAATACAGCGGTTACAAACTTCTTCATCTTTCACCTCAGTGACTGTTTTTTCGCCTTGAAGCAGCTCGTACAAGACGATGCTTACAGACAATGGTTAGACGCAGCTTGTCAGAAAAAGTTGCGTTTTCAGGAAAATTGTAGCTAATAAAAATGCCAAAAAAGAAACCCCGGCATTTTTGCCGGGGTTTACTTGCCATTCAACCCGAACTGCGTTCAATTAGAACGCAACGCGGCTCGCTTCGTATGCGGAAATTTTATCCTCATGCTTCAGCGTCAGCCCGATGTCGTCCAAGCCTTGCAGCAGGAATTGGCGGCGATGCTCATCCAGATCGAACGAAATGCTGAGGCCGGCGTCGTCGGAAATCGTTTTGTTTTCCAGATCGACCGTCAGCTTGTACCCTTCCGTCTTCGCCGTGCGTTGGAACAGTTCTTCGACTTGTTCTTCGCTCAGCTTAATCGGCAGGATGCCGTTCTTAAAGCAGTTGTTGTAGAAAATATCTGCGTACGAAGGCGCGATAACGACTTTGAAGCCGTAATCGAGAATCGCCCACGGCGCATGTTCACGGGAAGAGCCGCAGCCGAAATTCGCGCGGGAAATCAGCACTTCCGATCCCTGGTAACGAGGTTGGTTCAGGCTGAACGAATCGATTACGTTGCCCTTCTCGTCCCAGCGCCATTCGAAGAACAGGAATTGGCCAAAGCCACTGCGCTCGATGCGTTTCAGGAATTGCTTAGGAATGATAGCATCTGTATCTACGTTTACGCGGTCTACCGGAGCTACGAGACCCGTTAATTGTTTGAAAGCTTCCATGTTGGTTGACTCCTCTCTCTTCTACCTCTTAGTTCAGCACTTCGGACTTGATGGTCCAATCGCGCACATCCGTGAATTTGCCCATGATCGCAGCTGCCGCGGCCATTGCCGGGGATACCAGATGCGTACGTCCGCCGCGGCCTTGACGGCCTTCGAAGTTACGGTTGGATGTCGATGCGCAGCGTTGTCCCGGCTCAAGCACGTCGGGGTTCATCGCAAGGCACATGGAGCAGCCGGCATCGCGCCATTCAAAGCCCGCTTCCGTAAATACTTTATCAAGGCCTTCCTTCTCGGCCTGGATTTTAACGCGTCCGGAGCCCGGAACGACGATGGCCGTTACACGGTCGCTGACTTGGTAGCCGCGCGCGATTTCGGCAGCGGCGCGCAAGTCTTCGATACGGCCGTTCGTACAGGAACCGATGAACACGTAGTCGATATCGATCTCGTTCATTGGCGTGCCAGGTTCAAGGCCCATGTATTCAAGCGCCTTCTCGGCGGCTTTACGTTCATTCTCTGTCGGAAGCTCGGCAGGAACAGGAACGTTCTTCGTGATGTCCGTACCCATGCCAGGGCTTGTGCCCCACGTTACTTGCGGAATCAGCGCGTCCACGTCGAAATCGACAACGGTATCGAATGTTGCGCCTTCGTCCGTAGCGAGTTCTTGCCATACCGCTACAGCGCGATCGAACGCTTCGCCTTGCGGTGCATACTCGCGGCCGCGAAGGTAGTTAAACGTCGTTGCATCCGGAGCGATAAGACCAGCGCGGGCGCCGGCTTCGATGGACATGTTGCATACCGTCATGCGCTCTTCCATCGACAGGGAGCTGATTGCTTCGCCCGTGAATTCCATTACATAGCCGGTACCGAAATCCGTGCCATATTGCGCGATTACGCCGAGAATCATGTCTTTCGCCGTTACGCCCGGTTTGCGTTTGCCGTTGAAGCGCACTTCCATCGTTTTCGCTTTGGATTGCTGCAGACATTGCGTAGCAAGCACGTGCTCCACCTCGGACGTGCCGATACCGAATGCCAGCGCGCCGAACGCGCCGTGCGTGGAAGTATGGCTGTCGCCGCAGACGATCGTTTTGCCCGGATGCGTCAAGCCCAGTTCAGGACCCATAACGTGCACGACGCCTTGGTCGATGCTGTCGAGATCGAACAGCGTAACGCCGAAGTCTTTGCAGTTTTGCGTCAGCGTGTCGATTTGTTGTTTCGAGATCGGATCGCTGATGTTGAACCGGTCTTTCGTCGGAACGTTGTGATCCATCGTCGCGAACGTCAGGTCGGGACGGCGCACTTTGCGTCCGGACAAGCGAAGACCTTCGAAGGCCTGGGGAGAAGTAACCTCGTGCACGAGCTGCAAGTCGATATAGATGATGCTCGGTTTGCCGGCTTCGGATTGAATGACGTGGTTATCCCAAATTTTCTCAAACATCGTTCTTTTCGTCATTGAATTCACCTCATAAAGTTTCATAAATTACGTTGCGCAATCTAGTAGATCTATGCAGACATCATAGCATTTCTTTCTTCATTGATCCAAGATATAATATCTATAACAGCAATAGGTATGGCCTATGATGATCTTACCTTCAATCCATGTCGAAAGGAAGTGCATATCCTTGGAACTTCGTCAGCTGCAATATGTCATCCAGATCGCCAAAGAGAAAAACTTCTCGCGCGCCGCGGAAAAGCTGCATATCGCGCAACCTTCCCTCAGCCAGCAGCTCTCGAAATTGGAAAAGGAAATCGGCGTGCTGTTGTTCAGACGCACGACCAACTCCGTTGAATTGACGCATGCCGGAGCCGTATTCGTGGAGAAAGCGCAAGGGATTCTCGATAACGTCGAGCAATTAAAGCAAGAGCTGGACGATCTTGCCCATATGCGCAAAGGAAAGCTGGTCGTCGGCAGCTTGTCCATTACGGGCTCGCATGTCCTTCCGATCGTACTGCCGATCTTCGGCCGGAACTATCCGGAAATCGAGGTCGTACTCGTGGAGGATACGCCTTCCAAGCTGGAGCAGCTGACCGCCAGCGGCCAAACCGACCTCAGCTTGCTTGCGCTTCCGCTTCATGAGCCTTCGCTGGAGTGGATTCCGATTATAGAAGAAGAAATCGTGCTGGCTGTTCCGCCCGACCATGCTCTCGCGAAACGGACGAAGCCGGTGCGCGTGGAAGAGCTGCGCGCAGAACCGTTCATCGTACTCAAGAAAGGCCAAGGCTTCCGGCAAATCGTACTGGAAACCTGCGAGAAAGCCGGATTCGAGCCGCGCATCGTCTTCGAAAGCACCAATATCGAAACGGTGCAATCCCTCGTCGCCGCCGGCATGGGCATCACCTTCGTGCCGAAGATGCTCCAGCGGGAGTCGTCCGGCGAGCTGGCTCCGGCCTATCTGTCCTTCGCATCGCCGAAGCCGACAAGGACGCTCGTGATCGCCAGCCGAAAAGGCCGCTATCTCTCGAGAGCGGCCGAAGCGTTTATCGCAACGATGAACCAGACGACGGAAAACCATTTCAGCTCCTGATTTCGAAATCATGCGAATGATGTTGATCATGCAGCGAACTATATCATCTGAACGTTCAATAAAATGACGGTCTGCGGTCTTCAAATACCGGAATTTTCGCCCGCACAGCATCCACGAGCGTCAAGTCGATTTCGGCACGCAGAATCGTCTCTTCTTCCCCCGCCTCCGCGATGATTTCACCCCATGGATCGATAATCAAGGAATGTCCGAAGAATGAGCTCTCCCCGCTCGTTCCGCAGCGGTTGCAAGCGATGACGAACATTTGATTCTCGATCGCCCTGGCCGTCAGCAGCGTCCGCCAATGATGCAGCCTCGGATTTGGCCATTGCGCAGGCACGAACAGTGCCTTCGCGCCGTCCAAGGCAAGCTTGCGCGCCAGCTCCGGAAACCGGATGTCATAGCAAATCATCATGCCGGCAGGAGCCTCTCCTACCTCTAACTGACCCAATTCCTCGCCAGCCTTCAAATACTTCTCTTCGTCCATCAGACGGAACAAGTGAATTTTGGAGTAGCTGCTTGTCAGCTCCCCCTGTTCATTGAATGCGTAAATCGTATTATAGACGCCATCCGCGCGTTTCTCCGCAATCGAACCGCCGAGCACTTGAACGCCGTTCTCTCTTGCGAAAGCAGACAACAGCTCCTTCGTCCGACGCCCATCCGGATCGGCGATCTCTTCGATTCGCTCGAGCGCATAGCCCGTATTCCACATTTCCGGCAGCATGATCAGCTCCGGTTTCTGGTCGCCGCTTACTGCTTCGGCAAGCTTGCGCACCAGACGCTCGAAATTCGCATCCGGGTTCCCCGCGTCCACATGCATTTGAACGACGGCCACGCGCAGTTTATTCCCGCTCATTTTCATTGCCTCCCATCGACATTTCCACATCCGGCATTTCGTTGCCGAAGTCCCTATATTGCTCAGTTTTACTAATCATAACGTCTCATGCTTCGCTGTCAAGATGGGTAGCTTAACAACGAAACGAAATCCCATCCCGAAGGAGCGCTACGATTAATGAAAATACGGAGCATACACATTCTTTCCGCATTCGCACTTTTGCTTTTCCTGATGATGCCGTTCTCCGCAAGTGCCGCTAGCAGCGAAGGCGAGACGGGTCAACGGCCGGTTCAAGCTTTCGACGTCGTGGCGGGAAAAGTGGTCAAAACCTTGCCGAACAGCCCGGAATTCCAGGGCTACGCCAAATCGTGGCTGAAGGCTACGACAGGTCTCTCGCCAAAACTGCAGGCTGAAGACAAATGCGGCTACGTCTTCCGGATCCCGCTCGACGAACCGACCGCCGTCAAAGCCGGCGCGGAACAAGTCATGACGCAGGATGTCTTTTTGTTCTATTGTCCGAAGAAGCCTCAACTGCTGCTTATTTTTGACGAAAACCGCAAACCTTATTTACTCACGTTCAAAGCCAATATCAAACCTTTCCTGAAAGCCGTCGATTTGTAGCACGGACCAGAAAACATTTCACGGAATAGCGCTTTGGAAACTCGACACTTATTCAGTCGATATGCTACATTTAGGGCTAGAATAATGGTGGAGGATTACGACTACGATGGAACGAAGATTGCACATCCAACCGGCAAGCCGCATGACGGGTTTGCCGGCTCAATTTTTCTCGGCACTGGTTCAAAAAGCGAATGCGCAGGCGGCAAAGGGGCGCGATGTCATCAATTTGGGACAAGGCAACCCGGATCGGCCTACTCCGCCTCATATCGTGACCGCGCTTCAGGAGGCGGCTCCGAATCCGCTCTACCATAAATATCCCCCTTTCAGCGGATTCAAATTCCTGAAAGAAGCCGTAGCCCAACGCTACAAGGAGGATTATGGCGTCGTGCTGGACCCGGAGACGGAAGTAGCCGTCCTGTTCGGAGGGAAGACCGGATTGATCGAGATCAGCCAATGCCTGCTTAATCCAGGAGATGTCTGCCTCGTGCCCGATCCCGGTTATCCGGATTACTGGTCCGGCGTCGCTCTGGCCGGCGGGGTTATGGAATACATGCCGCTAAGGGAAGGCAATGGTTTCCTGCCGGATTACAGCGCCATCTCTGCGGACGCGGCGAACAAGGCGAAGCTGATGTTCATCAATTATCCCAACAATCCTACCGGCGCGACCGCCGGACCGGAATTTTACGCGCAGACGATCGAATTTGCCGCTAAACACGGCATTGTCGTCGCGAGTGATTTTGCGTACGGCGCGATCGGGTTCGACGGCAAGGCACCCGTCAGTTTCCTGCAGTCGCCGGGTGCCAAAGAAGTCGGCGTGGAATTCTCTACGCTGTCCAAGACGTACAACATGGCGGGTTGGCGCGTCGGCTTCGCGCTCGGCAATTCCGAGATCGTATCGCTCATCAACTTGATTCAAGATCATTATTACTGCAGTCTGTTCGGCGGCATTCAAGACGCTGCCGCCGTTGCCCTCACCGGACCCCAGCAATGCGTGACGGAACTGACGGCCGCCTACGAGAGCCGCCGCAACGCGTTATTCGCTGCGATGGATGAGATCGGCTGGGTATCCAGCAAACCGAGCGGCTCCTTCTTCTGCTGGCTCCCCGTGCCTAAGGGGCATACGTCCTCTTCGTTCTCCGATTATGTGCTGGAGCACGCCGATGTCGTCTTAGCCCCCGGCGTTGGCTTCGGCTCGCATGGCGAAGGGTATGTGCGGCTTGGCTTGCTGGCACCGGAGGAACGGCTCCAGGAAGCCATCCACCGAATCGGAAAGCTTGGTTTGTTCGGCTAAGCAGCGCGTCCAACGCCCGCAGAGCGCATCTCTGCGGGCTTTCGTTTGCTTTACAGGTCGACGCCGGCCATGGTATGCTTGCTATAACTTAACATAAGCAACGTCTTGACGGGGCTAAGTATGCAATACGCGATGCGACCAGAGAGTAGATTCGCTTGCTGCGAGAATTTACCGTGTCTGCTGCAGAAACCCACCCCTGAACGGCCGGCGACGAGTCGGACAGCGGCCTGCTGTTATCAGGTCTTGAAGCCGAACGGCATGCATGCGCATGGCGTTAATAAAGGTGGTACCGCGGAAGCTAACTTTCGTCCTTTGTCTATATACAAGGGCGGAAGTTTTTTTGTTTTTCAAGCATATTCTGCCAGCCACTCCTGGGAAAGGTTAGGTCGCCACAATGACAGATACGATCGTAGTCAAAATCGGAAGCAGCTCCCTCACTTCGGAAGAAGGCGGCTTAAACCGCGAACGAATTGCCTTCTTCGCGCACGAGCTGGCAGCCTTGCACGAGGCCGGCCACCAAGTGCTGCTCGTGACCTCCGGCGCCGTAGCCGCAGGATTCCGGAAAATCGGCTATACGAGCCGTCCGAAAATCATTCATGAGAAGCAGGCCGCGGCTGCCGTCGGGCAGGCGCTGCTCATGCAGGCGTATCAAGAGGCGTTCGGCTCCTACGGCGACCGCGGGGGCGTCGGCGTCGCGCAAATTTTACTTACGCGTGCCGATTTCTCCAATCGCAAACGGATCCAAAACGCGCAAATGACGATCGAGGAGCTGCTCAAGCAGCGAATCGTCCCCATCGTCAACGAGAACGATACGGTCGCGACGGAAGAATTGAAATTCAGCGAGAACGATACGCTGTCCGCGCTGGTCGGAAATCTCGTGAAAGCCAAGCAGCTTGTCATCATTACCGATATGGACGGCTTGTACACCGAGGACCCGAGGAAAAATCCGGCCGCCAGACGCATTGACCGCGTCAGTCAAATTTCCGAAGACATCTTAAGCTTTGCCGGAGGCGCAGGGTCTGCGGTCGGTACGGGAGGCATGCGTTCCAAAATTGAGGCATCGCGGATCGCCATGCGCGGCGGCGTGCCTACCTTCATCGGGCGCGTCGTCGAGCCCGGTGATCTCCAACTGGCGGTCTCGGGGAATGGCAGAGGCACGTATTTCGATACGAGCCTGCATAACCTCCCCATGAAGAAGCAGTGGCTCGGCTTCCACTCCATGCCGCAGGGACGCATCATCGTCGATGAAGGCGCGGAACGGGCGCTGATCGAAGGCGGCAAGAGCCTGCTTCCCGCGGGAATCCGGACCATCGAAGGCGATTTCCATCCCGGAGACGTCGTCGAGGTGTGCAACCTGCAGGGTCATACGCTCGGCCGCGGCGTGGTCAACTACGCTGCTTGGCAAGCCCAGGCCGCGGCGGGCCTTAGTTCCGAGGAAGTGCGCAGGCGGGTCGAGGTTGTTCGCATGGAGGTTATTCATCGCGACGAATGGGTGACGCTGAAGAATTAAAAGCGCGGTTAGAGCATGACCTGCGGTCGAAATGGGTCTCCAATCGCTGTTGTAGTTACTGATTTCTTTTAACTTGTAAATGACTAGATGTAGAAATCAGACTACAAAGGCGAACGTTAACACTTTTCCGACTCCATTTCGACCTTCGGTCACGCTCGCCGCGAATAAATTCAAGCTAATGAAAATGAAGAAAGAAGGGCTACATATGAGCGAAGTACGCGAGAAGGCCGCGCTGGCCAAGACAGCCGCGCAACTGATGAACCGAACGACGACAGAGCAGAAGAACGAAGCCCTGCTCGCGATGGCCAATGCCCTCGTTGAGCAGCAAGCTTCCATTATTGACGCGAATACCGAAGATATCGAACGCGGACGCAGCAACGGAACGAGCGAATCCCTGCTCGACCGGCTGAAGCTGACGCCAGATCGGATTCTGGGCATCGCCGAAGGGTTGAAGCAAGTGGTGGAGCTCTCCGATCCGGTCGGCTTGACGCTTGAATCGTTCCAACGGCCGAACGGTCTGCGCGTCGAAAAAATCTCCGTCCCTCTCGGCGTCATCGGCATGATCTACGAAGCGCGGCCGAACGTTACGGTAGACGCGGCAGGCCTCTGCCTCAAGACCGGCAACTCGGTCGTCCTTCGCGGCGGATCCGCGGCGATCGCTTCGAACCGACGCATCGTCGAGGTGCTCCGCGGCGCTCTTGAGAATTCCGCGCTTCCTGCGGATGCGTTGCAGCTCGTGGAAGATCCGTCGCGCGCTTCCGTCGACGAAATGCTGAAGCTGAACGGCCTCCTCGATGTCGTCATTCCGCGCGGCGGCGCCTCGCTGATCCGCAACGTCGTCGAGAATGCGACCGTGCCTGTCATCGAGACAGGGGCAGGCATCTGCCATACGTTCGTCGATGCCGGCGCATCGTTCGAGATGGCCGCGGAGATCGCCTTCAACGCGAAGGTGCAGCGCCCTTCGGTATGCAACTCCATGGAAACGCTGCTGCTGCATAAATCGTTTGCGGCTGCGCACATTCGCGCGCTTGCGGACCGTTTCTTGACGGCGAACGTGGAACTGCGCGGCTGCGAGCGGACGCGTGCGCTCGTTCCCGAAGCAGCTCTTGCATCGGAAACTGATTTTGCGACAGAATATAACGACTATATTATGAATATCCGCATCGTGGACGATCTCGATCAAGCGCTGAGCCATATCGCCCAATACGGGACGATGCATTCGGAATGCATCGTCACCGAGAACGCGGAGAACGCCGCGAGCTTCATGCAGCGCGTCGATGCGGCAGCGGTTTACCATAACGCTTCCACCCGCTTCACCGACGGATTCGAATTCGGCTACGGCGCCGAAATCGGCATCAGCACCCAGAAGCTTCACGCTCGCGGACCTATGGGCCTGCCCGCGCTGACGTCAACTAAATTCCGCGTCTTCGGCAATGGCCAAATCCGCGGGTAAAACAGGAGGATAACAGCTATTATGACGACTCTTTCCACATCCGGCACCCTTCCGGACATCCATACCCTTCGCATGTGCTTCTACGGCGCCGGCTCCATGGCCGAAGCGATCGTGCGCGGTCTTCTTGACCGCGGCCTGACCGAGCCGGAACGCATCAGCATGATGAACAGGCAGAATGCGGAACGCATGAACGAGCTCTCCAGCCGTTACGGCATTATCGGTGCAATGACCGCCGATGACAAAGAAACGATGCTGCGCGAATCCGATATCATCTTCCTCGCCATGAAGCCGAAAGACGCGGCTGAAGCGATCAAGCGCGTGCGCGACTTGCTCCATCCCGGCCAAATGATCATTTCCCTTATCGCAGGCATGACGATCTCGACGCTGGAAACGCTGCTCGGCAAACCGATGCCGATCGCGCGTACGATGCCGAATACGTCCAGCACGATCGGACTTGGCGCAACGGGCATCAGCTTCTCGTCATCCGTGAACGACAGCCAGCGCCTGCTGGCAGACACGTTGTTCCAAGCCGTCGGCTTGACGGCCATCGTCGAAGAGCCGATGCTCGAAGTCGTAACCGGACTGTCCGGCAGCGGGCCTGCCTATATCTATTACATGATGGAAGCGATGATCGCTGCCGGCAGCAAGCTCGGACTGTCCGAGGAAGCCGCGCGCGAGCTGACGATTCAAACGGTGCTGGGAGCCGCGCATATGGTGAAAGCGACCGGAGAAGACCCGGCTGAGCTGCGCCGCAAGGTCACGTCGCCGAACGGCTCCACGCAGGCAGCGATCGAGAAGTTCGACGAGTATCGCTTCTCCGAAGCCGTATTGGAAGCCGTCACGCGTTCGGCCGAACGGGCGATGGAAATGGGAGCCGAAATCGAAAGGAATGCAAAATCATGAGTCATGCCGTATGCACGGCCACTTATCGCTGTTATGACGATAAAGCCGATTTTCAGAAAAAAGCGCTGGGCATCGCCGTCGGCTTGACCGTCGGCAGCTGGACCGACCTGCCCGAAGCGCGCAAAGCCGAAATGGAGAAACATCTCGGCCGCGTCGTATCCGTCGAGGAGCACGGCGGCACTGAGCCTGGAACGCGTTATGCAGATATCGTCATTGCATATCCGGACGTCAATTTCAGCCGGGATCTCCCTGCCCTGCTCGTGACCGTCTTCGGCAAACTGTCCATGGACGGACGTATCAAGCTGCTGGATCTGGATTTCTCGCCGGATTTCCTGTCTGCCTTCCCTGGACCGAAATTCGGCATCGAAGGCGTTCGCGGCCTGCTGGGCGTTCATGACCGGCCGCTGCTCATGAGCATTTTCAAGTCCGTCATCGGCCACGACCTGCCTAATCTGCGCGAACAGTTCTACAAACAGGCGCTTGGCGGCGTTGACCTCATCAAGGACGACGAGATTCTGTTCGAGAACCCGCTCACCCCGCTGCAGAAGCGCGTGGAAGCTTGCATGGAGGCAGCCCGACAAGCGGAAGCCGAGACCGGGCAGAAGCTGCTGTACGCCGTCAATTTGACGGGTCCGACTTCGAAGCTCGCCTCGCAGGCAAAGCTCGCGATCGCGTCCGGCGCCAATGCCCTGCTCTTTAATGTGCTGGCGTACGGCTTCGACGTGCTTCATGAGCTCAGCAGCGATCCGGAAATCAACATACCGATCGCCGCGCATCCGGCCATGGCCGGCGCATCCTATCCGTCACCGCATTATGGCATCTCTGCCCCGCTCCTGCTGGGCAAGCTTATGCGGCTCGCCGGCGCTGACCTGGCCTTGTTCCCATCGCCTTACGGCTCCGTCGTGATGCCGCGGGAAGAGAATCTGGCGGTGCAGGCTGCTCTGATCGATCCGGCTCTGCCCGTACGGACAAGCTTCCCCGTACCGTCTGCAGGGATTCATCCGGGACTCGTTCCCCTTATTCTCCGCGACTTCGGCTCCGAGGTCGTCGTCAACGCAGGCGGCGGCATTCATGGCCACCCGATGGGAACGGCTGCCGGCGGACAAGCGTTCCGTCAAGCGATCGAGGCAACGCTCCGCAACGTTCCGCTTCCGGAGGCAGCCGCGCAGCCGGGGAACGAAGCGCTTCAAACCGCGATTGACAGCTGGGGGTACAAAACGCCATGACGAATGAGGTACAGACATCCAAGACTAAACAACGCGTCATTTTTTGCGATTTTGACGGGACCATTACCGAGAACGACAATATCGTAGCGATCATCCGCCATTTCAATCCGCCGGGCTGGGAAGCGATCGTGAACAGCATCGTCAATCAGTCCAAAAGCATCAAGCAAGGCGTCGGCGAGCTCTTCCGCCTCCTGCCATCGTCAAGGAAGCGCGAGGTCGTCGATTATGCGATCTCCAATGCCCGCATCAGGGCCGGTTTCGCCGACCTGCTGCAATATAGCAAGGACAATGACATCCAATTTTACGTGACGAGCGGCGGCATCGACTTCTTCGTTTATCCGCTGCTTGCGCCGTTCGGCATCCCGGAAGACCATATTTACTGCAATGGCAGTGATTTCTCCGGGGACGCCATCGAGATTACTTGGCCGCATCCTTGCGAAGGCCAATGCACGACGGATTGCGGCATGTGCAAGAAGACGATCATCAATCGTTTCCCCGCCGATCGTTTCGAACGCATCCTGATCGGCGACAGCGTCACGGATTTCGAAGGCGCCAAGCTGGTCGACGTCGTCTTCTCCCGCTCGCATCTGACGCAGAAATGCGCGGAGCTTGGCCTTCCCTACCATGAATATGCGACGTTCTACGACGTCATCGATCAATTGAAACGCCAGGAGGCGAGAACGTAACGATGTCCTTTGCACAAATTTCTCTCGAATCGAAACAAAAAGCGCTCGCGGAGCTGACCGAAGTGAAGAGCCTCTTCGCCTCGCGCGGCTGGTTCCAAGGCACGAGCGGCAACTTGTCCATCCGCGTAGGCGATTTCGCCCCGGAGGATTTCCATTTCGCGATTACGGCCAGCGGGAAAGACAAATCGCTCTCAACGCCGGAAGACTTCCTCTTCGTCGACCAAACGGGTAAACCTAGCGAGCTGACGAAGCTGAAGCCGTCCGCGGAGACGCTTATCCATTGCGAAATCTATAAGCAAACCGGCTGCGGCGCGATCTTCCATGTGCATACCGTATTCAACAACCTGGTGTCCGAGCTGTTCTGGGAACGCAAATCCATTCCGGTGGATGGCGTCGAACTGATCAAAGCGTTCAATATTTGGGACGAAGAAGCGCATATCGACATTCCGATCGTCTCCAACTTCGCCCATATTCCGAGCATCGTGCCGGAAGTGACCGAGCGGCTGGACAAACGCATCCCTGGCATCATGCTGCGCAAGCACGGCATCTATGCCTGGGGCGCCAATGCATTCGAGGCCAAACGCCATCTGGAAGCATTCGAATTTCTATTCGAATACGTCTATCGCTGGGAACTGCTGAAACGCTGACAATCCGATCATCAAACGTTCGAATGTTTGGCTTGGTCATCCCTTCATAACCAAAATAAAGGCGCTGCATGCAGGCTGTACGACACAGCCGGGCATCAGCGCCTTTTCGTATGCGAACCGAACCGCCGCTTCGCCTGCACGGCCAGCTCCAGCTTATTGAGCGCCATGCAGTGCTCGAACGTGATCTCGAAGATATCCGGCAGCGGCAGCGCTTCGAAATAGGTCCCAATGGCATCTGCTTCTGCGTGCTCGAACCAATCCTCGCGATCAGGCGGCTCGTAGGGGACATCTTCCCAAGCGGCCGACAGCTGGGGACTTAACAGCTTGTTGGCGCCATCCAATAAGCTGCAGCCTTCAAGCCGCTCTTGAAAGGAGGCGTCCTCCCGCCCGCTGCTCCGTTCGCTCCTAAATAGATGCGGTGCATAGTCCGAACGCGAACCCGTATGATGCACGCCGCGAACGAACGCCATCACGCCTTTCATGACTTCCGGCACGCAAATCAAGATGGCGTACAGCCGTTTGCCGAATTCAATCCGCTCCGAGAGCTCACTGAAACGCTCCAGCACCAACCCGGCCAGCATCATCTCTCCTCTGGCATCAAGGGGTGAACCATAAGGCATGACGACCGTATTCGTCTGGAGCGGAATTTGCAGCAGGAATGATGCCCGCTTCAGCACATGCGCCTTGAAATACTCGCTTTGCACCAGAGGCTTCTCGATTACATGCTGCTCGTTCACGATCAGCGCGGTCGTAAGCAGGACGGAATCTTTGCGCTGCCAAAATTGCGACCATACCGGGAGCATGAACTGCGATACGCCGAAGCAAGGAAGCATGCGGGACAAATCGCGCCCTTCCTTGCGGGAGGCCTCGTAGAGCAGCAGCTGCGGGTAGGCGTCATGAAAAATCAGCGAATTGATGCGTTCGAGCAGGATGAACATATGCCGGCGAGTCTCCTCGTCCAACAGCTCGGGCAGGAGATCGCCCTGCAAGTCCGTCATGTTCCAGCCGCCGTTACGCGATACGAGATGGGCAAGCAGCGCCCACTGAAGCTCGGGACAGCGGTAATAGACAGCGCGGTACGCTTCGGTACGCGTGACATTATTCCGATTCGCGACCTCGGTCTCGTGATGGATCCTGTGAACAAGCGCGCGTTCCTGCTCGGAATAGGCAGCCAATGCTTGATCGGCCCCCAAGCCTGCCCCAGCCCCGGAGAAATCTTGTTCATCCGTTGGCCGATCGCAAGGCCCCACCGCATTCGCATTCGCATTCGCATTCGCATTCACACTCTCAATTGGATTCTTATGTTCGTCCGTCCCGGAGAGACTTCCGCTTGGGTTCTTGTTCGACTTCAAGCCCGCCTTGGGCATCGAGGCAAACAATTCGCGCACGAGCTCTTGGCTGATCCCTGCAGGCAGCGCATGCTCGGCGAGCTCATGCGAGGCGCTCCTGGCATGCCGCTTGCGCAGCGCGTAATTTCTTATGAAGCGCAAAGCATGGAGCAGCCAGCCAAGCAACGAAGGCTTGGCGCGGTGCGGGCGGCGCTGCGGCATATCCAGCCATCCTCCTTTTCACCCGAAAATACCGTTGTTCGGTTAGTATGAGCTTCACTGCCAACGATTAGCCGTTATAGTATACTATAGCTAACGCAAGTCTGTGCCACTGCGCAACAAAGGAGGAATCTCGCATGTGCGGACGATATACGATTACCGTGACGCTGGAGGAGCTGATGCTGCATTATTGGGTCGCCGAATCAGGCATCCCGTATCAACAGCCCAAATATAACGTCGCGCCAGGCCAAATGATACCTGCCATCATCCATGATGGCGAGAAGAATAAGCTCGGCGAGCTCAAATGGGGACTGGTTCCGTCTTGGGCGGAGAGCGTCAAGCTCGGCGCTAAAATGCTGAACGCGCGGTCCGAAACGGTATGGGACAAGCCGGCGTTCCGAAACCTTATGAGCCGCAAACGCTGCATTATTCCAGCCGATGGCTTCTACGAATGGCAGCTGCAGGCAGACAACCGGAAGCAGCCGATGCGAATCGTCAGGCGCGACCGCAAGCTGTTCAGCATGGCGGGACTGTACGATACGTGGACGTCGCCTGACGGGCTGAAGCTGAGCACCTGCACGATCTTGACGACGGCGCCCAATGAGCTTATGGCCCCGATCCACGACCGTATGCCGGTCATCTTGGAACGAGAGGACGAGGCAGCCTGGCTGGACCGTTCCCTACGCGACCCCCAGGTGCTGAACCGGCTGCTTCGCCCTTATCCGTCCGGACAACTCGAAGCGTATCCGGTTGCCGCCGGCGTCGGCAGCGTGAAGAAGGACGACGCAGACTGCATCGCCCCTCTTCTATCGAGCGGCTGACACGTGCTTGGAAGAGCGTAAGGAAACAAAAAAATCGCCGACCCCGTAGGATCAGCGAAACATTGCCCATAATTTGATTAAGTGCAGCGTATTGTTCGGATCGATTTTTTGCGCGAGGATGAACGTGATCAGCTGTTCTTCCTGCTGATCCGTCAAGTTTTCCTGCATGACGCCGGCTGCCGTGCGTACCAGCTTCCGCACCTTCGCGCGGTCCTGCAGATCGTACTTGGTCACGCCGTTCAGCAGCATTTTGATCCGGTCCTTGACGACCGGATTTTTCATTTTGAATTTGACGCGTTCAACCAGCTCGGGCCGAATGCCGAATTTTGTATAGCTCATCCCGGTAATAGCACCTCCGTCCAGCTTCAAGCAGCCTCGTTGCACAAGCAGCAGCTCGCTAGCCAACCTTCACTCTAGTACTATATGCCGGGAATTCCGCTTTAAAAACTAGTCCAAAAGCTCTCCTTGAAAAAGTTGATCTTTACGGAGCGCTTCCCGCAGCCGTGCGTATGGCGCCTCGGTCCAAAAGTCGCGATTAGCCGTCAGTTCCGCGGCATCGTCCCGCGCTTCCTCCAGCACGCCGAAATCCGCCGCCATATCGGCCAGCTTGAAGTCGGGTACGCCGCTTTGCTTCGTGCCGAAGAAGTCGCCTGGCCCGCGGAGCTCCAAATCCCTTCTCGAGACCTCGAAGCCATCGTCGGTTTCCGTCATGATCTTCATCCGTTCCCGGCCGACCTCCGACTTCGGATCGGCGATCAGGACGCAATAGGACTGATGTTCGCCGCGGCCGACGCGCCCTCGAAGCTGGTGCAGCTGCGATAATCCGAACCGCTCGGCATCCATGATGACCATAAGCGTCGCATTCGGCACGTCGACGCCGACCTCGACGACCGTCGTGGCAACGAGAACATGAACCTCGTTCGCGCCGAATGCCCGCATAACCTCGTCCTTCTCCGACGCGGACAGTCTGCCGTGAAGCAGCCCGATCTGCAGATCCGGGAATGCCTGCTGGATTTGAACATGGAGATCAATGGCGTTCTGGACGTCCAGCTTGTCCGATTCCTCGATCAGCGGGCAGATGAAATAGCATTGCCTGCCTGCCTCCACTTCTCTGCGAATAAACCCCAGGACGCGTTCAAGCATGGAATGCTTGACCCAATTCGTCTGAATCGGCTTGCGCCCATGCGGACGCTCCTTCAGCGTGGACACGTCCAGATCCCCGAAGGCCGTGATCGCGAGCGTCCGCGGAATCGGCGTCGCCGTCATCGTGAGCACGTCGGGATTCATTCCTTTGCGCCGCAAAATACTGCGCTGATTGACGCCGAATCGATGCTGCTCATCGGTCACGACGAGTCCGAGACTCCGGAAAAACACGCCGTCTTGAATAATAGCCTGGGTACCCACCACAATGTCGATCAGACCCATTTGGAGGCCGGCTAGCACGTCTCTCCGTTTCTTCTCGGTCACGCTGCCCGTAAGAAGCGCAACCTCCAGTCCGGCGGAACCCAGAAGCTTCTGCAACGAGCGATAGTGCTGCTCGGCCAGAATCTCCGTCGGTACCATCAGCGCGCCTTGATGACCGGCCTTGACGGTCGCGAACAACGCGATTGCGGCCACGACCGTCTTGCCGGAGCCTACATCGCCCTGGAGCAGTCGATTCATGCAGGCATGGGAGCGCATATCGATCAATATTTCGTTGACGACCCGCTTCTGCGAATCTGTCAGCTCGAAAGGAAGCGTTCGCGAGAACACGCGAATCGATTCGGCGTCGACCACATGTGCGATGCCATCCGCCCGTTTGCGGTTAAGCGACCGGTAGGCTTGCAGCTTCAATTGGAACAGGAAGAGTTCCTCATATACGAGTCTTCGCCGCGCTGCCTGGCCCTGCGCGATATCGTCCGGATGGTGAATATGCTGTACGGCGTCCCGCCGAAGCATCAAGCCATGCTTGTCGATCAACAGTGCCGGCAGCACTTCCTCAACCATCGTTCCATACTGAACGAGCGCTTGTCCGATCGTCTTGCGCATCCAAGCCTGGGTCATGCTCCCGCCGACGGAATATACGGCTTGCAGCGTACCGGAACGGGCGGTGCCTTTGTCAGGAAATTCCGATTCCGACACCGTAATCTGAAGCCGCTTCTGCTCCCATTTGCCCGTCAGCACGATATCTCGTCCAGGGACGAGCTGCTCTTGCAGAAAATGCCGGTTGAACCATACCGCCGTCACCAATAAACCGTCGACCATGACCTTGCAGGTCAGTCTCGTCTTCGTTCGGCCGAACCGGTGCAGCAATGGATTCCCCAAAATTTTGCCTTCCACAGTCGCCTTCTCGCCGTCTTTGGTTTCCCCCAGGCTGCGAATGCGATAATCCTCGTATCGAAACGGAAAATAGTCCAGCAAATCCGCGATCGTATGAACGCCAAAGGCGTGAAGCTCCAGTTCTTTCTGAGCGCTCACGCCTTTCATTTGCCGGACCGGTATTTGATCCAGCTTCATTCCCATGACCTCACACCCGTGTAATAAATAGCGCCGCCGCTCCGGGACCCGCATGCGTGCCGATTACGGCGCCGATATCCGTCTGTCTGATGTTGCGCACGTTCAGCTGCCCTTGCGCGAGCCCTGCGAGCTCAAGCGCCAATTCGCGCTTATGCGTCCACCCTACCGTCATCTCGATAGGGTCGTTGCCGTAATCTTGCTTGAGCAGATCGATGATGCGCTGCATCGCCTTCTTCGTGCCGCGAACCTTGTCGACCGCGGATACCTCGCCGTCCTTATCGATCGTCAGGATCGGCTTGATATTTAGAATGGAACCGAAGAGTGCTGCTGCTTTGCCGATCCGTCCGCCTTTCTGCAAATATTCCAGCGTGTCGAGCAGGAAATACACCTTTCGATCGTTCATCATCGTATCGATGACAGCCAAAATCTCTTCTTTCGAGGCTCCGGCAGCCGCCATTTCGGCTGCCTTCACTACCAGCATCCCAAGTCCGTAAGAGACGGACTTGGAGTCGATGACGGTGATATCGCCAGCCTCCTCTTCCATGAGCGTGGAGCCCAGAAGCGCCGATTGGTACGTGCCGCTGAGCGCGGAAGAAAGTTGAATCGAGATGATCTGCGCATCCGGGAATTTCTTATAGAGCTTCTCGTAGGTTTCCGTGAACTCCATCGGCGACGGCTGAGAGGTTGTCGGCAAGGCAGCCGATGACGCCAGTCGTTCGTAAAATTGCTCGTTCGTAATCGTGACGCCATCCAAAAAAGATTCTTCGCCGAACATGCATTTCAACGGAACCATTTCAATGCCGTACTGTTCTCTGACGCGCTTCGGGATGTCTGCCGTGCTGTCCGTTACGATCTTGATAACGCCCATTCCTGCCACCCCTCTATTCGACCGCGATCAAGTATGGATACAGCGGCTGACCGCCCGCATGAACCTCAAACTCCGCATCCGGGAAATTGTCCTTCGCCCATGCCGTTAGTTCTACCGTCTCCGCTTCGATCGCCTGCTCGCCCGTCAGCACCGTGACCAGCTCGCCGCCGTCCTCCAGCATACGCGCCAGCAGTTCTCTGCACGTCTCCTGTAGGCTTGCAGATGCAGCGACAATCGTCTTCTCCAGGATCCCGATATAATCGCCCTCATGAATCGAAATCCCGTCAATGGCCGTATTCCGCACCGCATTCGTCACTTGGCCAGAACGGACTTGAAGCACGGCCTCATTCATCGCCTGCGTGTTGATATCCGCCGAATCCTCTTCTCTGAAAGCGAGAACGGCCGCAAGCCCTTGCGGGATGTTCTTGGTGCCGATGACCGTCACGTTCCGCTCGCTTAGATCGGCCGCTTGCTGGGCAGCCAAGATAATATTGCCGTTGTTCGGAAGCAGGTAGATATGCTCCGCCGACAGCGATTCGATCGCTTTCACGAAATCTTCCGTCGAAGGGTTCATCGTCTGGCCGCCCGACAAGACGACATCGACATTATTATCGAGGAAGATCGAACGGATGCCATCACCCATCGCAACGGCGACTAGACCGAACGGCGCCCATTCATGAGCCTGCTCCGCGGAAATCGCGTCTGCCGGCGAACCCGTCAGCACCTCGGAGACGGCCAGGCCAAGCGCTGCCTCCTCGACCACCGCCGTTTCCGGCAGCACCTCGGCGGCGCCGAGCTGGACGCCTCCCGCGATTGCTGCGCTAGCTTCCTCTTGGAGCAAATCACGGTGCTGCTCGCGCATGTTCAAGATGTGGATTTCCGTCAGCTCGCCGTACGGCAGCGCGTAATTCAATACGTCGCCTGGCTTGCGCGTATGCACATGAACTTTGATGATCTCGTCATCCACGATGACAAGAATAGAATCGCCGTCCCTGCTCAGCATGCCTTTGAACAGCGCTTCGTCGAAACGAAGTCCCGTGCGGCCCGTCTGCTTGCGGTTGATGAAAAACTCCATATCGTACAGAAACTCGATATGTTCGGTTTGGATTTTGGACTGCGCGCTGTGATGCTGGAACGCCTCTGCCCGCTTTGGCGGAGATAGCGTCTGCTTGAGCGCTCCGGGAACGCTCGCGGGAATCGCGGATTCCGTGCCGATATAACGATCAGTATCCTCGCCTTGTTCTCCCGCCAAGCTGCTCATAAAGCCTTCATAAATGCATACGAGACCTTGACCGCCGGAGTCGACGACGCCGACCTGCTTCAGTACCGGCAGCAAATCCGGCGTGCGGGCAAGCGATTCGTTCGCACGCGCACAGACTTCCTGCATCAGCAGTATGATATCGTTATTGCGCTTCGCGAACGTCACGGCATGCTTCGCCGTATCTTTCGCTACCGTCAGGATGGTCCCTTCGACCGGCTTCACGACCGCCTTGTAAGCCATGTCGACGCCGTTCTGCAGCGCCGCGGCAAACTGCTGGGCATCGATGCCCTCTTGGGCAGCGATGCTCTTGGAGAACCCCCTGAACAGCTGCGACAAAATAACCCCGGAATTGCCTCGCGCACCCATGAGCAGCCCTTTGGAAAGCGCTTCCGCAACTTTGCCCACTGCTGGATTCGGATTTTTTTGGAGCTCGCGTTTTCCGGACGTCATCGTTAAATTCATATTGGATCCCGTATCGCCGTCTGGGACAGGGAATACATTCAGAGCGTTTATGCGCGCTTCGTTTCGTTGCAAGTTGTCCGCCCCGCTCAGGACCATGTTCATAAAATCCGAGCCGTTAATAAAGCGTTTGATCAAGCGTGATTACCCCTTCCTACCGAGATACCCGTACGCCTTGGACAAAAATATTGACAACGTCTACCTTAACGCCGACAACCTCGTTCATCACATATTTGACTTTTGACTGGATGTTATGTGCGACCTCGGAAATTTTTGTACCATAGCTCACGATGATGTATAAATCAATGTGTAAGAAATCGTTCTCTCGGTGGACTTCAACACCGCGCGACAGATTATCTCGACCCAGCAGCTCGGCTATGCCGTCCTTCAGCTGCTTTCTTGTTGCCATTCCGACCAGTCCATAACAATCCATCGCTGCGGAACCGGCTAGGACGGAAATCACATGATCGGTTATATATACGTTTCCAAGTTCGGATTGAATCTGCACAGGCATGGAAAACCACTCCTTCACCGTTATTATTATGGACTAATCCACATTGTACTATAAAAATGAACGATTTTGAAGTCCAGCCCCCCATTCTCGACTATTTTCATCAATTTTTAAGCTGTAGATAGCCTAATCGATCGTTGACAAGCGCTTGTAGAAAGCCCAGACATATGCTATTATATTGGAGTCTGTTTGTTTGCAGTGATTCTTCAAGGGAGGTGTATTCCATGTCTCGCAAATGTTTCATTACGGGCAAAGGCCCTGGTGTAGGTAACAACGTTTCGCACGCTAACAACAAAACCCGCCGAACTTGGGGCGTTAACGTTCAGAAAGTAAGAATTCTGGTTAACGGTAAGCCAAAACGTGTTTACGTCAGCACTCGTGCTCTGAAATCCGGCCAAGTGACTCGCGTATAACGGCATCAAGCCATGGACAAAAAGCACCTGATCGTCATCAGGTGCTTTTTTGCATGACGAAGCACGAAAGCTGTCGCCGATCAAGCGGACTTTCGTGCTCGTAATCTTGCGTGCTCAGGGTCGTTCCAGGGGGAGCCGCCGGAGCGCTGCTAGCTCTTCTGAAACGTATTTAGAATCGCCTTCACGAAGCCACCCAAAAACTTCGGCAGTTTGATCGTGTAAAATTTCATGCTCCACCCCTCCTAAGCATTTGCTGGCACTTCCTCGAACCTGCAGGCTGACTGCCGTCTCTTCATTCAGCCGGAACGCGAACGAACACACTCCGATCCATCAAGCCCAAGCAAGGTTTTGCCTGCTGCAAAACCTACCCTAACGGCAGGATATAAACATCCGTAACAGTTCCCTGCCTTCAAAGTTCCCACAAAAAAAGGCTACAAGAACGTTCGTTCATGTAACCATCCTATGCGCCCGAGGACTGTCCTATTCCAATCCGTCAGACTTGGCTTATATTGAGGCTCTGTCTCCGAAGCCGCTCAGGGAGCGGTTTGCGATGCCGTAATCACCGCATAAATAAAGACGGAGATAAAGAAAATGAGCAGCGCCATCACGATAAATGCGATCCGCGAGCGGATCGATGAAAACCGTTTGAAATAATGAATGGCGATCAAGATGGCAAGCAGGGAGAACACAAGGTTCGCCATGCCCCGCATAATCGTAAACACAAACAAAAATACGCCGCACCCGGCACTGTATAACAGCAGCAGAAGGCCTTTCTTCAGTCGTTCGCCCATCCGCTGCTCCCTAACGCAGCGCAGCGATAGCTGCAGCGCGGTCCCGTTCGGTAAACACGGCATTGCCTGCTACGAACACCGTAGCGCCGGCTTCTCTGACAAGCGGCGCAGTCTCGGCGTTAATGCCGCCATCGACCTGGATGTGAAGGTCTCCGCGTCCACGCTCGGCAAGCATGGCACGCAGGCTGCGAATCTTGTTTAAGGATTGCGCAATAAACTTCTGGCCGCCGAAGCCAGGGTTGACGGTCATCAGCAGCACCATGTCGACGTCGTCCAGGACGTTCTCCAGGGCGCTTATAGGCGTTGCCGGGTTGAGGGCTACCCCAGCCGGCAGACCGGCTTCTTTGATTTGATGAATGACGCGGTGCAGATGCACGCACGCTTCCGCATGGACGGTAATCCGGTCCGCGCCAGCCGCGACGTAGTTCGGGATATGAAGCTCCGGACGTTCGATCATAAGATGGACGTCGAATACGAGCTTCGTCGCCGGTCTTACGGCTTGAATAATCATCGGTCCGAACGTCAGCGTGGGCACGAAATGGCCATCCATGACGTCGATGTGAATCCAATCCGCGCCGGCGCGATCTACGTCTTTGATTTCTTCTGCGAGCGCCGCGAAATCCGCGGACAGGATCGATGGTGCAATGATAGTCATTTCAGTACCTCCGCTTTTTCTCTTTCATCTCCGCCATGAACAGCACGTAATTCGCGTGCCGGCTTGGCGCGATTTCCCCCTTGCCGAGCGCTTCGAGCACGGCGCATTCCGGTTCGTGGATATGCGTGCAGCCTCGGAACTTACAGGAGGAAGACAACTCTCTCATTTCTCTGAAGCAAATGCCCAGCTCCTCGATGCCGAGCTCGGTGAAATCCAATTGGCTGAAGCCCGGCGTATCCGCGACGAAGCCGCCGCCGATATCGATCAGCTCTACATGCCGCGTCGTGTGTTTCCCCCGCCCGAGCCGGTTGCTGATTTCGTTCGTTTCCAGCGTCAGCCCTGGCACGAGCGCGTTCAACAGCGAAGATTTCCCGACGCCGGACTGACCGGCAAACACGGCCAAATGGCCCTGAAGCCGTTCCTTGAGCGCAGAAGTGCCTTCTCCCTGCTTCGAGCTGGTTACGAGAACATCGTAGCCGATCGCCTCGTAAATACGGCGCACATCGGACATCGCCCGCTTAGCTTCTACTGTATCCTCGCCATTTTCCGCCAAGTCCTGTTTACTTAAGCATAGTACGGCATCGATGCCGGCATGCTCGATATGAACAAGGAATTTGTCGAGCAGCTGCAGGTTCAGTACCGGCTCCGTCACGGAGAAGACCAATACGGCCAAATCCACGTTCGCCACGGGCGGCCTGATCAACTCGGAAGATCGCGAATGAATGGCGTTTACCGCGCCTTCGCCGTTCTCCGTCTCCTCGAAATCGACGATATCTCCGACCAGCGGCGACTCGCCGCGTTTCTTGAAGATCCCGCGCGCCCTGCACTGAATAACGACGGCATCGGAAGGAGCGCCGGACGGGCGTACGTAATAATACCCGCTCAGCGCCTTGACGATCCTTCCAAGCTTCGCGTCTTTATTGCTGGTTTCCCGCATCTGTGGTTGTTGTTTCGTCTGTGTTTGCGTTCGTATTGCCATTCGTTGGATTCTCCTCGGCGTTGGCTGGCTGATCCGCAGGCGGTTCGTCTTGGCCTGGAATCGTTTCCGGCGGTGAGTCTTCGCCCGATTTTACTTGATCGTACGTTTTCGAGAACGTATCCACGAGGTGCTTATCCCGGTAAATCTCCACTTTGGCTTCCGTGTTCGGAGCCAACGTTACTTTGACAGGGAACGGCTGAGTATCCTTGATCTTGCGTGTGCCCCATTCTTTCTTTTCACCGGTGGCGTCGCTGTAAACGATGCGGATTTCGCTCGTTTTGCCTGCCTCCGCAGGCGAGATGATCATATTGAACGTATACTCGAGCGCGTCGTCCGGCGTACCCGTGCTGACCGTGATCGTAATGGCCGCTCCTTTGGATACGTCGGCATCCGGATCATATGGATATTGGGCGATAACCGTGCCTTTCTCCTTGTAGCTCGGCTCGAAGACGATGTCGGCTTCGTTGATCGTCAAGCCCTTGGAGCGGATAAGATCGATTGCCGTGGTTTGCTTCAAATCGATGAGCTTCGGCATCTTGATCGTTTCCTTGCCTTGGCTGACCGTCAGCTTGAATTCCGCCTGCTTCGGATCGAAATCCTCTCCGGCCTGCGGCGATTGCTCCAGAACCGAACCCGGCGTTTCGTCGCTGTATATTTCTTCCTTGCTGATTCGCTTCTCATCGACCCCGAGTGCGACAAGCGCCGCAACTACATCCTCGTAGTCTTTGCCGAGATAATTCTCCGCTTTCTTCATCGCCGGACCCGTGCTTACGTATAGCTTGATGAACGATCCGACCTTCACCCGCTGGTTCGGCTTGGACTGCTCGTACACGATGTCCTTGGCGACGCCTTCCTTATCGGTATGAATCGTGGGCTCCTCGACCTTCAACCCCGCTTTAACCAATGCGTCGCGAGCGTCGGTCTCCGTCATGTTGATGACGTTCGGCACCTGAACCTCCTCGATGTCAAACCAACCGAGTACGGTCATCGCACCCCAATAGACTAGCGCGATCACGACGAGCGTAGAGGCAACCGTCACGACAGGTTTCACCCACTTACGCCTCCGCGTATCCTCCAGACCGCTGGAATTCCAGCGGTCATCCGTATCCGCGGGCGTATCTTGCAGCGCGGCGGCCGCCGAAGCGGTTTGACGCTCCTTGATCGGGGCAGTCCCGTTGCGTTCGGCACGTTCCGAAGCCATCGGCGCTTTGTCCGTTTTGGCGGCAGCCGGAGAAGCTGCCAGCGTGTCCGCCAGATTGCCGCGGATCGCGGGCATCACGCGCGTCTCGTCGAAATCGGGATTGCTGAATTCGACTTTCGGTTCGCGCAGCCGCTCGGGCCTCAAGCAGGTTTCGAGATCCTTCAGCATCTCCGTAGCCGAACGGTAACGCTCGTTCGGATTTTTGCGCATCGCTCTCAGAATAACGTTCTCCACGCTCTGCGGTATGTACGGATTGAGCTCTCGCGGCTCCTCGAACGTTTCCTGCAGATGCTTGAGCGCCACGCTGATGGGGCTCTCGCCCAGGAACGGCAGCTTGCCGGTCATCATCTGATAGAGAACGATGCCGAGCGAATACAAGTCCGATTTCTCGCCGGTCGCCGTTCCTTTGGCATGCTCGGGCGAAAAATAATGAACCGAGCCAACCATGGAGCCGGTCTGCGTGATCGTCGACGACGTAACCGCGCGCGCGATCCCGAAGTCCGTAACCTTCACGCGTCCGTTCTTGCCTATTAATATATTATGAGGCTTAATATCGCGATGAATGATTTGGTTATGATGCGCGTGCTCCAAGGCATCGCAGATCTGGATGGCGATACGGACCGCTTCTTCCGCTTGCAGCGGCGCGCGTTCTTTGATGATTTCGTTCAGGTTGTTGCCTTCGACGTACTCCATGACGATATAATGCGTATCTTCTTCCTGGCCCACGTCGTAAATGCTGACGACGTTGGGATGCGAAAGAGCCGCGGCGGACTGGGCTTCCCGCCTGAAACGGCGAATGAACTCCTCGTCATGCACGAATTGCTGGCGAAGCACTTTGACGGCGACGTTGCGGTTCAACAGCAAGTCTTGCGCCTTGTAGACAAGTGCCATGCCGCCTCCGCCGATTCGCGTCAAAATTTCATATCTTCCGCCAAGTTCATGTCCTATCATGTCGATCACCCCTCAAGCTCTGTGTCTTCGGCATGATGCAGCAGCACGACGGTAATATTGTCATCCCCGCCTGCTTGCAGCGCCAATTGAACGAGCCTGTCAGCCTTCTGGTCAAGATCCAGCTCGTCCTGCTGCAGCGTTTCGATGATTGCCGCCGCATCGATCATGCTGGAAAGTCCGTCGCTGCATATTAGCAGCAGATCGTCCTTCTGCCATGAAATGCCCTTGACGTCGACTTCTACCTGCTCGTCCGTGCCTAATGCCCGTGTCAGGACATTGCGGCGAGGATGCTTCGCTGCTTCTTCCGGCGTAATTTGGCCGGATTTCACCAGTTCGTTCACGAGAGTATGGTCTTCCGTCACTTGCGTAAGCACGCCGTCCCGCCATTGATAGGCGCGGCTGTCTCCGATGTGGCCGATAACGCCGTTTGCATCGGTCAGCAGCGCCGCTACGACCGTCGTGCCCATGTTATGGTATTGCTCATTATTGGATGCCGTGTCGAAAACGACTTCATTGGCCTGCAGAATAGCCTGGCTGATCAGCGTTTTTCGTTCGTCTACGGTCAATGCCGCCGTGGATCCCTGCACCGCTTCGCGAAACGTATCGACGGCAAGCTTGCTTGCCACGTCGCCTGCTTGGTGGCCGCCCATTCCGTCGGCCACGATAGCTACGACAAGACCGGGTTCCAGCTCCTCGCACCAGCCCCGGTCTTCATTTACGAGTCGAATTCTTCCGATATCACTCCGCAAAGCCATCTTCAAGACTCATCACCCCGCCGTAGACTCCATATGTTTAGCACGTAGTTGTCCGCAAGCCGCTGCAATGTCATGTCCCTGTTCTCTGCGGATGGTGGCATTGATTTTGTTCTTCTCTAAAATACGGTGGAATTCGAAAATCTGCTCGCGAGGCGTACGCACGTAATCCCGCTCCGGCACGTGGTTGACCGGAATCAAGTTCACGTGGCACAGCATGCCCTTAAGCACCTTCGCCAGCTCTTCCGCGTGTTCGCTCTGATCGTTCACGCCGCCGATTAAGGCGTATTCGAACGTAATGCGGCGTCCCGTCTTCGCAATGTAGTTCCGGCAAGCTTCCATGACTTCATCGAACGAAAAACGTCGGTTGACCGGCATGAGCTTGGAACGGAGCTTGTCGTTCGGTGCGTGGATGGAGATCGCCAGGTTAATCTGCGTGTTCTCTTCCGCAAACTTGTACATGCTCGGCACGATGCCGCTCGTCGACACCGTAATATGGCGCTGGCCGATGTTCAGTCCCTTCTCATGGATCATGAGACGCAGGAACGTCATCGTGGCGTCGTAGTTCTCGAACGGCTCTCCGGAGCCCATAATGACGATGCTGGAGACGCGTTCGTTGGTCGCATCCAGCATTTGCTGCGCGACAACGACTTGCGCGACGATCTCGCCAGCCGTCAGGTTACGCTTCAACCCCCCGAGAGTCGAAGCGCAGAACGTGCAGCCGATCCGGCAGCCAACCTGCGTCGTGACGCAGATGCTGTTGCCGTAGCTGTGGCGCATGATGACCGTTTCGATCGCATGATTGTCATGCAGGCCGAACAGAAATTTCACCGTGCCGTCCTTGGATTCGAACTTAGTGATTTCGCTGAGGGTCACGAATTGGAAATGGTCTTCAAGCTTCTCCCGAAGCGCCTTGGATAAATTGCTCATGTCCTCGAAGCTTTTCACTCGCTTCACGTAGAGCCATTCGAACAGCTGCGTGCCGCGGAATGCGGACTCGCCGTTCTCTTTCATCCAATCTTGCAACTGCTCGAGCGTATAGTCGTAGATGAACGGTTTCATCGGTTAAACACCTGTTTCTTTGCAATATTTTCATGGCGTTTCCCTGCGCGGGAAGTGCCATCGTTATTTTACCACAAACGCCCATAACAGGCCACTTTAGAGCTGTCATGGGCATTGGTGCCGATCTATTTTTGGATACGGCGCTACTCGCTCAAGCGTTTCAGGCGGGCGATGAAGAAACCGTCGCTTCCGAAATGCTGCGGCAGCAGTTGCACCATACCTTCGAAGCCGTCACCGACGATTCCCTTCGACCGCAGCGGCTGCAAGACGCGCTCAGACCAATCGGCATCCAGCTTATAGGATTCGCAGCGGGACAAAAATTTCAGTACCTGCTGCTCGTTTTCGTCCTGCTCGATCGTGCAAGTGCTGTATACGAGCGTGCCGCCCGGACGCACCAGTTTCGCGGCTTCGTCCAACAGCTGCGTTTGAAGCAAAGCGATCGCGGCGATATCCGCCTCCGATTTGGTCCATTTGATCTCCGGCTTGCGGCGAATGACCCCGAAGCCCGAGCATGGCGCATCCAGCAGCACAAGATCGAAGCTGCCCGGCGCAAAACGCTCGGAAAGCGTCCCCGCATCGCCCACGACGGTATGAACGGCGCTCAGTCCCAATCGGGCGGCATGCTCTTCGATGAGCTGCTGCTTATGCGGATGGACATCGTTGGCGATGATCTCTCCCCGATCTTCCATCAACTCTGCGAGATGCGTCGTCTTCCCGCCCGGAGCGGCGCAGCAATCGAGTACCCTCATGCCCGGATTCGGCGCGCAGACGTCCGCCACGAGCATGGAGCTCTCGTCCTGGAGCGACCACCAGCCGTTCTTGTAACCTTCGGTCGCGGCCAAATTCCCGCCTCCGCTTACGATAATGCCTTCGGCGGCAAGCGCCGAAGGCGTCGATTCAAAGCCGGCTTCCGATAGGAGCGACTCGGCCTTCTCCCGCGAGAGCTTGAGCGGATTAATGCGCAGACTGCTGTGCGGACGTTCGTTCCCGGACGCGCAGATCTGCTCCGCTGTCTCGACACCGTACTTAGCGATCCAGCGTTTCACCAGCCAGTCGGGATACGAATGCGCGATGCCGATCCGGAGTACCGGGTCTGCAAGCTCATCAATAGGAAGCCTCAACTCGGCCAGATTACGCTCCATATTGCGCAGAACGCCGTTGATCATGCCGGAAATCCCGCTGTGACCGCGGCGTTTGGCGATGACGACCGCTTCGTTGACGGCCGCGTGAGGCGGTATCCGGTCCAGCAGAAGCAGTTGGTAGGCGCTCATTCGCAGGAGCACGAGCACCCATGGCGTCAATTTATGGAATCCCTTCGTTATGAGCGCATTCAACCGCTCGTCCAGCAGCCGCTGGTGTTGAATCGTTCCGTACACGAGCTCGGTCGCGAGTCCGGCGTCCGGTTTCGAAAGCCCGGAATCCTCCAGTGCGCGATTCAACTGCAAATTGCTGTAGGCGCCGCCCTCCGCCACGCGAACCAGCGTGTCGAGCGCGACTTCGCGGGCCGTTTTGCGCCGCGGCTCCGGCTTCGGATTCGCTTGTCGTCCCGGCTTATGGCCGTTCCGGCCGCCGGGCCGCTTGCCGCGCGGGGCAAATTTCCCTTGTCCCTTGTCAGAGGAACCCGAAGGCTTCGCGCCTGCCGGCTTTACGGCCTGGGCTTGTCCGCTTCCGCCAGTCGGTTTGCTTCCAACATTCCCTTTATTTCCGATTGTCCCTTTGCTGCCGCCGGTGCTCATGCTTCACCTCCGGATCCGAAGACGGATCCCGGCGCCAGCCGTGCGCCGAGCAGCCAATCCGCAGCGGGCATCGCTTTCTTGCCGGAAGGCTGAATGTGCGTCAGCAGCAGCGCATCTTCGCCGGTTTGGACGACGATGCCATCGCCTGACACGGCTAGAACCGTTCCCGGCTCAGCCGATGAGGAACGCTTCTCGATCGTGCAGCCCCATACCTTGAACGGTTCCTCGTTCCATAGCGTGAAACCGCCAGCCATTGGCGAAAGGCCGCGTACTTGGTTGTAGATCGCCCGCGCCGGGCGGTTCCAGTCGATACGCTCGTCGTCCCGCGTCAAGTTCGGCGCATAGGTCGCCTCGTCATGATTTTGCGGAATGGCCCGTATGGTTCCCGCTTCAATGGCCGGCAGCGTCTCCGCCAGCAGCTTCGCGCCTATTTCCGTCAACTTCTCGAACAGCGTGCCTGAAGTATCCTTGTCCGTGATAGGCAATTCCGCGACGCTGATCATGTCACCGGTATCGAGGCCTTCGGCCATATACATGATGGTGACGCCGGTCTGCGTCTCCCCGTTGATAATGGCGCGCTGAATCGGTGCCCCGCCGCGATATTTCGGCAGCAGCGAGCCATGCACGTTGATGCAGCCGAGCCGAGGCACGTCTAGCACGGCTTTAGGCAAAATTTGTCCATAAGCCGCCGTTACGATCAGATCCGGCTTCAGCTCCGCAATCCGCGCCGCCGTCTCGGAGCCGCGCAGCCGTTCCGGTTGTTCGACGGGCAATCCGCGCAGAAGCGCCGCTTCCTTGACCGGAGGCGGCGTCAACGTTTTTTTGCGGCCCTTCGGCCGGTCTGGTTGGGTGACGACCAGTTCGACAGTATGGCCTGCGGTCAGTACAGCTTCCAATGATGCGACCGCAAATGCCGGCGTTCCCATAAATACGATGCGCATGACGTCACTCTCCGTCCGGATGGGGACGATTGGTGATGTCGTAGATAGATTCCGCGATATCGGTAAACAGGACCCCATTCAAATGATCGACCTCGTGCTGGAACGCACGGGCCAGAAAGTCGCTGGCTTCCAGCTCGATCGGCGCGCCGTTCCTGTCCATGCCCTTCAGCTTGATATGCTGCGCGCGGCGAACGTCGCCGTTCAGCTTAGCGATACTGAGGCAGCCTTCAGGACCTAGCTGCTCGCCCGTTGCGTCCACGATCTCCGGGTTGACCATCTCGATCAAGCCGTTATCGTCACCGACGTCCACGACGATGACGCGCTTGGAAATGCCGACCTGCGGCGCAGCCAAACCAACGCCGTCCGCGTCATACATCGTTTCCGCCATATCGTTCAGCAATTTATGCAAATTAGCATTGAATTTCGTTACTTCGATCGCACGCTCGCGAAGCACAGGATCTGGATCCTGCACGATTAATCGAATCGCCATTAATAAAACGACCTCCAGTCATCCTGCTTTATAGGTATAGATTATAAAATCACTTGCGGATCCACGTCTACGCTCATGGTCACCGGCGGCTGGCCGTTCGCGCCAGAAAGCAGCGAAATCGCCTGCCCTAACAGTTCCGAGGCGCCGACGTTTCCCCGATATTTTATCATACATTGAAATCGATAGCGATCCTTCATCCGCGGGATCGGCGAGGCGACAGGCCCTAAAATATCGATGAAACGGCTTCCGTCTCCATCGTCGGACCCTCTAACGCCGGCCGAACGCGCAAGATCGCGCAGCGTCGAGGCCAGCTTCTCGCCCTCGGCGTATACCAGCGCCAACTGCTCATGGGAGAGCGTGACGAGAATAAGCCGGCAAAACGGAGGATACGCCATGAAACGGCGGTGTTTCAGCTCTTCCTGAGCGAAGGACGCATAATCGTGACGCTGTGCGCTGATGATGGCGTAATGTTCGGGGTTGTACGTCTGTACGATGACTTCTCCGGGAAGCTCATGCCGTCCGGCACGTCCCGCAACCTGCGTCAACAGCTGGAACGTCTTCTCCGCTGCGCGAAAATCGGGCAGATGCAGCGACGTATCCGCGGCTATGACGCCCACTAACGTAACATATGGAAAATCGAGCCCTTTGGCTACCATTTGCGTACCGAGGAGCACGTCCGCCTTGCGCTCGCCGAACATGGTGAGCCACTTCTCGTGAGAGCCCTTCTCCGTCGTCGTGTCCACGTCCATCCGAATGACGCGGATGCCCGGGAACAGCTTGGCAAGCTCCTCCTCCACCCGCTGGGTTCCCGTTCCGAAGAACCGGATGTGCTCGCTCTCGCAGGAAGGACATGCAGTCGGCGCTTGCTCGGCATGTCCGCAATAATGGCACCGCAGCGCCTTGGATTTCTGATGGAAGGTGAGCGAAATGTCGCAATGCGGACATTGCGCCGTGTAGCCGCAGGAGCGGCACATCACAAACGTGGAATAACCTCGCCGGTTAAGCAGCAGCACGGATTGTTCGCCGCGTTCAAGACGCTGCAGCAGCGCTTCGTGCAGCTGACGGCTGAACATCGAACGATTGCCGCCCTTCAGTTCATCGCGCATATCGACCAGATGCACCTTCGGAAGCGGCCGTCCCGCGACGCGTTCGGGCATCGGCAGCAATGTCGCGCCCTGTTTCGCGGAGCTGTTCGTGCTCGCGGTCCCTTCCTGGCTTCGCGAAGCCGAAGCGGCCACGAACGATTCCAGCGATGGGGTCGCCGAGCCAAGGACGACGACAGCTTGATGCTGCTTCGCGCGCTGCACGGCAACGTCACGCGCATGATACTTGGGGCTTTCCTCTTGCTTATAGGAAGATTCATGCTCTTCATCGATAATAATGAGGCCTATTCGTTGAAAAGGCGCAAATACGGCAGATCTTGCCCCGACCGCGACTTCTGCGCGGCCCTCCCGAATTTTGCGCCATTCATCGTATCGCTCGCCGCTGGATAGACGGCTGTGCAGCACCGCGACGGAATCGCCGAAACGGCCTTTGAAGCGCTCCACCATTTGCGGCGTAAGCGCGATTTCCGGGACGAGCACGATTGCTTGGCGCTCTGCTTTCAAGCAGCGGTCGATCGTCTGCAAATAGACTTCCGTCTTCCCGCTGCCCGTAACGCCATGCAGGAGAAAGACGCGCGCCGCTTCATTGTCCAAAGCCTCGGCGATTTCGTTATACACAGCCTGCTGCCCCTCCATGAGCGGCAGAGGCTCTGTTCGTTTGAATCCCCGCCCGGCGTACGGGTCGCGCTGCTGCTCCATTTCACGGATGGTCAGCCAGCCCTTGTCCGCAGCGCCGCGGATCGTCCCCGTCGTGGTCGATAACGCCTGCGCCAAGGCGGCAAGCGGAATCGGCTCCGGATTGTCCAATAGGTAGCGCGCCGCTTCCTGCTGCTTCGCCGCCCGCGACGACGCTGAAGCCAGCGCTGCCTCGGTGGCGGCCGTATCCTCAGGCGGGAAGACGGTCCATACTTTACGGACCTTCAGCCGATCGCGTATGGAGATTTCCTCCGTCAGCGTTCCGCGACGAATAGCCGCTTTAATGCTTGCCGCGGCTTCAGGAAACCGCTCCTGCAGCAGCGCCAAGCGGACCTCTCCGTGTTGCCGGATAAATTGGAACCACGACTCCGTATCTTCCGGGAGAAGTCCTTCTTGTTCCTCCGTGGATTCTGTGGATTCTGCTGACAAGGAGACAACGGAATCGGCCTTGCCTTTCAGCGCCGACGGAATCATCACTTGCAGCGCCGTCGTCCAGGGACAGCAATATTTGTCGCTGATCCACCTCGCCAGCTCGACAAGGTCAGGGGACAGAGGCGGAAGGTGATCCAGCAGCTCCGCGATCGGTTTCAGCTTCTTGACGTCAACGTCCGCGTAAGGCGCCAGGCCAACGACGAAGCCTTGCAGGACGCGCCCCCCGAAAGGCACGCCGACACGGCTGCCCACCTCTACCCAGCCGTTCAAATTGTCCGGAATCTTGTAATCGAACGGTCGATCCGTCGACCGGCTCGGCACATCCACGATCACCCTCGCGATCATTCGCCGGCCTCCCCGGCCGATTTCGTTTGCATTTGACGAACGATGCGCTCCAGCAGACGATCTGCCACTTCCCGTTTATGCAGCTGCGGCAGTGCTTCGATCAGCCCATCCTGGCCGTATATCTGAACGACGTTCGTATCCACGTTGAAGCCCGCGCCATCCTGGGAGACATCGTTCGCCACGACAAGATCGCAGTTCTTCCGGCGAAGCTTGTCCATGGCGTACTGCGCAACGTGCTCGGTCTCCGCAGCGAAGCCGACGAGAAATTGATGCGTTTTGCGCTCGCCGAGCGTTTGCAGAATATCGGTCGTCCGTTCCAGCTCGATGACGAGCTTCTCTTCGCTTTTTTTGATCTTCGTCGGCGCTTGCGACACCGGCCGGTAATCGGCGACCGCGGCCGCTTTGATGACGAGATCCGCGGAATCATACCGCTCCAGGACAGCCTGCAGCATTTGCTCGGCGGATTCAACGCGCACAAGCTTAACGCCCGCGATCGGCGGGGCCGTCGTCCTCGCTGCGATCAAGGTCACGTCGGCGCCGCGATTAGCAGCTGCTTCTGCCAAAGCAAAGCCCATTTTTCCGGAGGAATCATTCGTCAAATAGCGTACAGGGTCAAGCCGTTCGACCGTGCCGCCTGCCGTCACGATAACGGATTTGCCGGCAAGCTCCGTCCGCGATGCGAACCAATGCTTGACCGCGGCTACGATTTCCTCCGGCTCGGCCAGCCGGCCTTTGCCGACATACCCGCATGCGAGCAGACCGGTACCCGGCTCCACGAAGCGAACGCCCCGATCAGCCAGCAGCGCCATGTTCCGTTCCACCGCCGGATGGCCGTACATATGCACGTTCATCGCAGGCGCTACGATAACCGGAGCCGTCGTGGCGAGCAAGGTTGTGCTTAGAAAATCATCCGCGAGCCCGTTCGCCATCTTGCCCACGATATTCGCCGTCGCCGGCGCGACCAGCACCAGATCCGCACTGTCGGCCGCGTCGATATGCGCCACGACGGCGGGATCGAATTCATCGAACGTATCGAGATAGACGGGATGACGCGACAACGTTTGAAGCGTCAACGGCGCAATGAATTTGGTCGCCGATTCCGTCATGATGACGCGCACCTTCGCCCCAGCCTGAACGAGCCGACTGCAAATCGTCGCCGCTTTATACGCCGCGATGCCGCCGGAAATCCCTAAAAGAATCGTTTTCCCTTGAAGCATGGAAATCTCTCCCCCTCTTCTTACAACCGCACGTAGGTAAAAAAATAACAACCGCAAGGGTTGTTATTCTTAAGCTTTCATTTACTCATCGTCTTTCTTGTTCAGCGTGCTCTCCACCACGAGGATATCATGATAGATCTCTTCCAGCGCTACGCCTACAAATTTATGCGACTTCGGCGAGCGGATCTCGCTCTTGCTTCCATCCCGCAGCTTGCGCGCGCGCCGCGACGCTGCGACTACCAGCGAGTACTTGCTGTCTACCTTCTTCATCATTTCATCGATCGATGGATACAACAACGTTCTCTCACCTCACTCATGCTTTCTCGGAAGCTTCCTTCACTTCTTCGAGTTCTTCGATAAAGCGGTCCTTGCGGCAGTGCTCCGCGACAATGATGCTTTGAATGCGGTGACATGCGGCATCGATCTGATCGTTCACCACGGCGTAATCGTAGTAACGAATCAAATTCATTTCTTCCACCGCGACATTCATTCGGTGGTCAATAATATCGGCATTCTCCGTACCGCGCCCCGTAATGCGCTGTTTAAGCACATCAAGGGATGGCGGCACCAAGAAGATGAACACGCCTTGAGGGAACTTCTCTTTCACTTTGAGCGCGCCTTGCACTTCGATCTCAAGAATAATATCCTTGCCCGAAGCAAGCGTGCGCTCGACAAAATCGCGCGGAGTGCCATAATAGTTGCCCACGTATTCCGCGTACTCCAGCAGCGCATCGCGCGCGATCATGTCTTGAAACTGTTCTCTACTCTTGAAAAAATAATTGACTCCGTCGATTTCTCCCTGGCGGGGCAAGCGCGTCGTCGCCGATACGGAATAAACCAAATCGTTCTGTTTATGCCGCAGCTCGGAGCACACCGTACCTTTGCCTACGCCCGAAGGACCGGACAATACGATTAACAATCCTCTGTTCATATGACTCCCCGTTACTATTCGTCGTGATCGTCATCCTTGGTCGATAGACGATGCGCAACCGTTTCCGGCTGAACCGCTGATAAAATAACATGATCGCTGTCCGTGATGATGACAGCCCGCGTCCGGCGGCCGTAAGTGGCGTCGATCAGCATATGCCGGTCGCGCGCTTCTTGAATGATCCGTTTGATTGGCGCCGATTCCGGACTGACGATCGAAATGATCCGATTTGCGGAAACGATGTTCCCGAAACCAATATTGATAAGCTTAATGGCCATGATAGGTTCCCCTCCGGTATCTCTCGTGCATGAGCATGAATAGCACACGATGTATAGATAAGCGCAAGAATGATGGAATCTGCAAGGCAGAATATTGCACTATTCTTGACGAAAAAAGTCCGGAGCATACGTTAAGCCAGCCGCCCTGAGCTCTATGAGCTACGAAAACTCAGAGTCCCTAATTCTAACGCATCGACAGCGGCATGGCAAGTGCATCCAATGTCTATATTAATCCATTTTCATCGGACGAACAAGTGTTAAAGCGCAAACGGGAGAAAAAACGAGGTTACCTCGTTAAACTGCCCGTTTTTCGCCATACATAATCCGTCAGCTTCACTGTCATGTCATAGAACATGAACGGCGTAATGAGATAGATGCCTTTGAAATATTCCATCGCCGTATCCAGCAGCTCTTCCGCAATGCGTACGCCTTCGGCGCGTCCCGCCTCGCCTTCGAGGCCCGCCATCCGCTTGCGAACCTCATCCGACAGCTGAATGCCGGGTACTTCATTGTGAAGGTACTCTGCGTTTCTGCCGCTGGCGAGCGGCATGACGCCGAGGAAGATCGGAACCTGCAAATGCTTCGTCGCTTCCGCGATGCGGACGATCAATTCTTTGTCGTAGACAGGCTGCGTCATAATGTAGTCGGCGCCGGTCTCGATTTTCTTCTCCAGGCGGGCAATGGCTTTATCCAAATATTTGACATTCGGGTTAAAGGCCGCGCCCGTAATAAAGTTCGCCTTCTGCTTCAACGGCTTGCCGGAGAAGGCTACGCCCTCGTTCAACTGTTTGATCATTCTAATCATCTCGAAAGACGTCAGGTCATAGACGGAGCTGGAATCCGGCAAGTCGCCGAATCTGGCTGGATCGCCCGTCACGGCAAGTACATGATCGATCCCCAAAGCATCCAATCCCATCATGTGCGACTGCGTCCCGATAAGGTTGCGGTCCCGGCAGGCGATGTGCACCAGCGGCCGGATGCCGACTTGCTGCTGCACGAGCGAAGCCAGCGCGATATTGCTCATTCGCGTGACGGCCAGCGAATTGTCCGCCATGGTCACGGCGTCCGCCTTGATCGCTTTCAGCGCCTTCGCCCCTTCGATGAATTTATGAATGGCGAGGTCGCGGGGCGGGTCAAGCTCCACGATGACCGTATGGCGTTCTTTCACTAGATCCACGATGTTCGGCTCCGTTGCCGCCGGTCTCTCTTCGCGAACGACGACGCGCTCCGCATAGGGCTGCAGCAGCTCCGATGGATCTACCGGCCGCGGCTGGTACCCGTCAAGCGCAGCCGCGATCGCCGCGACATGCTCCGGCGTCGTACCGCAGCAGCCCCCGATGATGCGGGCGCCGCGGTCCGCGAATTTCCGCGCGGATTCAGCGAAGTATTCCGGCGTCGACGTATATTGATATTTGCCGTCCACGTAATCCGGTATACCGGCATTCGGAAAAACGGACAACGGCAGCTTGACATCCGCGTTGATGGAATCGATTGCGCGAAGGATGCCGTTCGGACCGCTTCGGCAGTTGAAGCCGACGATGTCCGCGCCCTCCATCCGCAGGCTTTCGAAAGCGGAAGCGATCGGCTTCCCGTCCAGCGTAACGGCTTCTTTCTCCACCGCAAATTGGCAAATCACCGGCACCTCGGACATGCTCCGCACGATACGAAGCGCCAGAAGCGCTTCTTCCAGATCGTAGAACGTTTCCAGCATGATGCCGTCGACCCCTGCGGTAAGCAGCGCGTTAATTTGCTGGCGGAAGAGCTGGTCCAACTGCGCGATCGACATATTTTTGCGTTTCCCCGCCCGAATGGAACCTACCGCGCCGACGACGTAAGCGTCGCTGCCGACTGCCCCGCGAGCAATTTGCACGCCTGCCCGGTTAATGGCCTCCACTTCGCCGTCCAGCCCGTAATTCGTCAAGCTTACCAGGTTGGCCGAGAACGTGTTCGTCTCTATGATTCTCGCCCCTGCCTCATAATAGCGGCGATGAACGTCCGCAATCACTTCCGGCCGGAGCAAATTGAATTCTTCGTAGGAAACGCCGACAGGGAACCCCATCCCGTACAGGTAGGTTCCCATCGCGCCGTCGCCGGTCAAGATGCGCGCCTGCAGCGCTTCCCTTAAATCCGGTTTCATTGTCAAAACTCCTTCATCTCTTGCTTATACCGTTCCGCGGAACACTTCTGCAGCCGGTCCTGTCATGTATACATTGTTCGTTGCTTCATCCCATTCGATCAACAGGTCGCCGCCTTTGAGCGATACCGTCGCCGTCCGATCCGTCATACCGTTCAGCACGGAAGCGACAACGGTTGCGCATGCGCCCGTGCCGCAAGCCAACGTCGGTCCTGCTCCGCGTTCCCACACGCGCATGTCCGTGAAGTCCTTGGCGCGCACCGTTACGAATTCCACGTTGATTTTGCGTGGGAATAACGGATGCACTTCCAATTTCGGGCCCCATGTCGCCAGGTCGAAGTTCACCGCGTCGTCGACGTAGATGACGCAGTGCGGGTTACCCATCGAGACTGCCGTAAACTTGAATTCGCGGCCGTCCACCTCGATCGATTGATTGATGACCGGATTGGCATCGATCGTCGTCGGCACCTTCAAGCCTTCGAGGATCGGCTGTCCCATGTTGACGCGGACTTTCACGACGCTGCCGTTGTCCACCGTCAATTGCACGGCCTGCACGCCGGCACCGAGCGTCTCGATGGTCAGCGTTTCTTTGTCCGTCAAGCCGTTGTCGTAAACATACTTCGCTACGCAGCGAATGGCGTTGCCGCATTGTTCCGCTTCGGAACCGTCCGAGTTGATGATGCGCATCCGGAAGTCCGCCTTCTCGGAAGGCAAAATGTAAACGAGTCCGTCGGCACCGATACCGAAGAAGCGATTGCAAAGCTGCTCCGCCAATTGCGCTGCGTTATCCGGCAGCTTCGATTCGCCTGCGACTACGATAAAGTCGTTTCCTAGACCGTGCATTTTCGTAAAGTTCATGTTTGGCTGTCTCTCCTCGTATGAAGCGAATCCGCTTATAAATATTTAATCCTATTGTGTTTATTAAAAATCAGTTTACCTTAGTCTTTGGGTTCTGTCGACAGAAATTCGACCCCCTAAATCCCCCTTCTCCAAGGGGGACCCCAAGGGCTCCGCCCTCTGGACACCCGGATGGGATAACGTCGGCTCGGCAGAGAAGCGCACCCGAGTTCATACGTGCCTGGCTCGCTTTCGTCCCTCACGGGACACGCTTGACGTTTGGCGGATGCGAGCGGCCTGCTGTCCCTTGCGGGACCATGGGAACGTGATGCGCCGCAGAGACGCTCGGCCTGACCATGCGTGCCGGGCTCGCTTTCGTCCCTTGCGGGACACGCTTTACGTTCGGCGCACGAGTGGGATTGCCTGGGCTTCGCTGCGCTCTCCGGCAATTTGGGGGCCGCCAGGTCCTTGGCGGCGAAGTTGGTTTTTGGATTGCCTGGGCTTGGCTGCGCCCAGCCGGCAATTTGGGGGCCGCCAGGTCTTTGGCGGCGAAGTTGGTTTTTGGATTGCCTGGGCTTGGCTGCGCCCAGCCGGCAATTTGGGGGCCGCCAGGTCCTT
Source organism: Paenibacillus sp. J31P316 (assembly GCF_056269105.1). Lineage (NCBI taxonomy): Bacteria > Bacillati > Bacillota > Bacilli > Caryophanales > Paenibacillaceae > Paenibacillus > Paenibacillus sp. J31P316. The sequence continues at coordinate 615,223 of NZ_JBWDNI010000001.1, forward strand.
GGCGGCGAGGTTGGTTTTTGGATTGCCTGGGCTTGGCTGCGCCCAGCCGGCAATTTGGGGGCCGCCAGGTTCTCGGCGGCGAGGTTGGTTCTTGGATTGCCTGGGCTTGGCTGCGCCCAGCCGGCAATTTGGAGGCCGCCAGGTCTTTGGCGGCGAAGTGGTTCTTGGATTGCCTGGGCTTGGCTGCGCCCAGCTGGCAATTTGTGGGCCGCCAGGTCTTTGGCGGCGAAGTTGTTCTTGGATTGCCTGGGCTTGGCTGCGCCCAGCCGGCATTTTGGGGGCCGCCGGGTCCTCGGCGGCGAGGTTGGTTCTTGGATTGCCTGGGCTTCGCTGTGCTCAGCGGCAATTGTTGGGCCGTCTCTTTGCGGCCCCCGACAAGAAAGAGGCCTTCGCGGCCTCTTTCTAAAACCTTTTCCACCAGACGCCCGTGCATTCGGGGAAGTGAACTGATTGATTGTCGGCCACTTGCTGGCTGAGCTCGCTGCCGAAGAAGAAATCGATCAGCGCGAAAGCTTCTTCCTTGGACGCGAACTGAAAATCGGTGCGGATAAACTTGTGTGCGAAGCCATATTGCTGCTCCAGCTCACGGTAATACTCAGTCAAAAAACTCGGCGGGTTCGGCTCGGCTGAACCCGTGCCGAAGTTTTCGAAGATCATTGCCGTGCCTCCTGGCCGGATCACGCGTTCCAGTTCGGTCATGATGGCTTGCAAATTCGCGCGCCAGCTTGGGATGTTGCTGCTTGCCGAATAACAGATCGTCCAGCCCGCGGTCAATAGATCTACGCTGTGGTCACCCAACGGCAGGTTATCGTTGACACCTTGGCTGGTTCGCCAGTTGGCCAACTTTGCCTCCGTTAGCTGCTTGGCGGCTTTATCGAGCATGGCCTGCGATGCATCCGTCAATAGGATGGACCTTACTTGCGGGGCAAGCAGCCTTGCCAACCTTCCGGTGCCTGCGCCGATATCTACTGCGTCCAGTTCTGTCAGGTCAGGGATGATAGTTCGAATGGTTCGAAGCAGATTGCCCTCTGCGTCTTCGCTGGCAATTAGCCTGTCGTAGCGCTCTGCTTCGGTTTGATAGATGATGTCGTGTTCGATCAAAAAAATCCCTCCCCGTTTGTTGTCTACCTCAGCATGAGGGTTGACGCCGGGTTAAGGTCAAGTCAATGTTTGCGAACGGCGTAGAGCGCGCCAATGCTCGGATTGATCCCATAATGGAGCGTAATATAACCATGTTCCCTGAACCAAGCCGTCAGCTGGCTGCGGTCGATGGCATGCCTCGTCGGATCTACCTCTTCTGCTGCATGGCTGTTCTCCTGCATAAGTCCTGCCAGACAAATACGGCCGTTCGGCTTCAGAACGCGGTCCATCTCCTCCAGCGCCAGAAGCTGTTGGCCGCCGCTCATATAATGTAGGGCGAACGCGGATACAACGAACGGAAATCGCCCGTCCGCGAAAGGAAGCGCAAGCGCATTGCCAAGCTTAGCCGTTACGGAAGGATGCTTGTCCCGGCAGATAGCCAGCATTTCTCTGGACTGGTCAACGGCCGACATCCGCGCTCCGCCCGCCGCTAGCAGACCGGCTAAATTGCCGGTCCCCGCGCCGATATCCAGACCTTCTTCACCTTCCTGCGGCGATACCCACTGCACGATTAAGTCCAGCACCTGCCCGTACTCCGCTTGCGACAAAGCAGCACCTGCGGATACCCAAGCGGAAGAGCCGTCAAACTCAGCGGCCAGCTTATCGAACTGCCAAGCATCGATCCAAGATTCCTGCTGCTGCCGAACCTCTTTCAGCCGGCCTGTCAATTGAAACAGATCCTCGGGCTCCAGCTTGCCTTTCGCCTCCAGCCTACCGATAAGTTCATCCAGCATGGCGATCGCGTACTTTCCTTCCACCCATTTGGAGACGAGCGCCATCCGCTGCAGCTCGAGATCATGGTGCACGGTCGAGGAATCCCCTTCATCATGCCGTTCGATCAACGTTTTGATCCGATCCAGTCCGAGCCCGACGCCGCGCAGCGCAGCAATCGTCTGGAGCCGCCATGCGTCGCTCTCCGAGAACATCCGGTAGCCGTTCTCCGCTTCGCGTCCAGGCTTAAGCAGACCCTTCGCTTCATAAAGCCTGATCGCACGTGGCGTTATCGCCAGCCTTTCGGCAATTTCATTGATTTTCACGCCACCAAAGCCTCCTTCAACCTTACCTTGCTCTTCTTGCTTCTCTTACTCCCACTCTAATCCTCACTTCTAACACACAGTATAAACTATGACGCAGGGTCAAGGTATATCATCGCAATTTTCGGCGAGCGGTTCAATTAAACGCCAAAGGCTGCCTGGAATATAATCCAGACAGCCTTCTTTCCGATCAACGCATGGCAGCTTTTTGGCCTCCGAGCGGCCATTTGGATTTCTTCTTCTTGTCCGTCGTGCCGAGCACGCTGCCGATGCCCATGAAGAACGTCGGGATCCCTGCGGCGACAAGCACCAGGCACCAGTCGCGGATGGTGAGCGGAACCGTTTTGAAAATCGGCTGCAGAACCGGGACGTACAAGACGGCAAGCATCAGCACGACCGACGACAGGACGGCAAACAGCAAATATTTATTTTGCAAGATGTTGCGGTGGAAAATCGATCTCGAGCTGCGGCAGTCGAACACATGAATCAATTGCGCCATGACGAGCGTTGCAAAAGCGACCGTCTGCGCGTGAATGAGATTTTGCGGATCGCCGGGCTTGATGCGCAGCGTAATCCAGAACGCCGCCAGCGTGAAGACGCCGATCAGAATGCCGCGGCTGATGATTTTCCAGCCCAGCCTGCGGGCGAATATATTTTCCTTCGCGGAACGCGGCTTCTGCTGCATGAGATCCTTCTCGGCCTGGTCGACGCCAAGCGCCATGGCAGGCAAGCCGTCCGTCACCAGGTTGACCCACAAGATTTGGATCGGCACGAGCGGCAGAGGCAGTCCGGCCATCATCGCCAGGAACATGGTCAATATTTCGCCGACGTTCGAAGCCAGCAAATAACGAATGAATTTCCGGATATTCTCATATATGCCACGCCCTTCCTCTATCGCTGAGACGATGCTCGAGAAATTGTCGTCCATCAGTACGAGCGAGGAAGCTTCCTTGGAAACGTCGGTACCGGTGATGCCCATCGCGATGCCGATGTCGGCCGCCTTGATCGCCGGCGCGTCGTTGACGCCGTCGCCGGTCATCGCCACGACATGTCCTTTGCGCTGCAGCGCTTTGACGATACGCAGCTTATGCTCAGGCGATACGCGAGCGTATACGAAGATATTATCTGCCAGCCGGTCCAACTGCTCCTCCGACATTTCGTTCAATTGCTGTCCGCTGACCGCGATACCGCCGCGCGGCATGATGCCAAGCTGGCCTGCGATCGCCTCAGCCGTCGATTGATGGTCGCCGGTGATCATGACCGTCTTGATGCCTGCGCGGCGGCAGTTCGCGATCGCTTCTTTCACCTCGCGGCGCGGCGGATCGATCATGCCGGACAAGCCGACGAAGATCAGCGAATGTTCGACATCGGTTTCCACCTCTGAAGCATCATGCGGACGCAGCTCGCGATAAGCGAAACCCAGTACCCGAAGCGCGCCTGCAGCCAGCTTTTCCCCGGCTTCTCCGACCTTCTGCTTGAGCGTGGCCGTGAACGGCACGACTTTGCCGTCCCACAAAATGTACGCACACTGATTCATCAGCACGTCGGGCGCGCCTTTCGTGCAGACCAGGCGTCCGCCTTGATGCGTGACCAGCACGGACATCCGCTTCCGCTCGGAATCGAACGGATACTCCTTGATTCGTTTATACAGCCCTTCCATTGATTTGGCGGAAACACCCAGCTTGGAGGCCAGCACCGTCAGCGCGCCTTCCGTCGGATCGCCCTTGAGCACCCATTCGTCCTGCACGATTACGCCTTTTCCTTTCTTGCGCTTGGCATCCGGCTCCTGGTCCAGCTTGGAGACGGTTGCGTTGTTGCATAGCGCCGCGACCTGCAGCAACCGGCGGAGCGACTGGTCGTGCTTGATATCGACGCCTTTGCCGCTCTCGAAGCAGCCTCCGGTCGGCTCGTATCCTTCGCCCGTAATATCCATGCCGCGGCCGCCGATCCACAGCTTCGTCACCGTCATTTTATTTTGCGTCAGCGTGCCCGTCTTGTCCGAGCAGATGACGGACGCGCAGCCGAGCGTCTCGACGGAAGGCAGCTTGCGCACGATCGCGCGCCGCTTGATCATCCGCTGCACGCCGAGCGCGAGCGCGATCGTGACGATGGCCGGCAGGCCTTCCGGTATCGCGGCGACCGCCAGGCTGACGCCTGCAAGAAACATTTCGTAAGCGGGCTGGCCATGCAGGATCCCTGCAAGCACGACCATGACCGTCAGCGCCAAGGCGACGATGATGAGAATCTTCCCCAACTGCTCGAGGCGATGCTGGAGCGGCGTTTCCATCGATTCCGTTTGTTGGATAAGATTGGCGATTTTACCCATTTCCGTGTTCATGCCCGTCCGAACGATGATGCCTTTGGCGGTGCCTCGGGTGATCATCGTCCCCATGAAGCCGATGTTGCGCATATCTCCGAGCGGAATGTCCGACGACTTGATCGGGTCGCAATGCTTGTTGACCGGCACCGATTCGCCCGTCAAGGCGGACTCTTCCGCGTAGCAGCTGTTCGTTTCGATAAACCGGAGATCCGCCGGAATGCGATCGCCGCTTTCAAGCTCCACGATATCTCCCGGAACCAGCTCGCTCGCCGGAATGATAATGATTTCTCCCCCGCGCAGCGCCTTGGCCATCGGAGCCGACAGCGCTTTGAGCGCGCGCAGCGATTTCTCCGCCCTGAATTCCTGTACGAATCCGAGAACGGCATTGATCACGATAATCGCCACGATCGTAATGGCGTCCAAATATTCGCCGAGCAGCCCCGAGATTAAGGTCGCCCCCATAAGCACCAGCACCATGAAGTCTTTGAACTGACCCAGAAAGAGCTTCAGCGGCGAAACTTTCTTCCCCTCCGACAGCTCGTTTCGGCCAGTCTGCACCAGCCGTTCCGCCGCCTTGTCCGGCGACAGCCCGGTTTCCAGGTTAGCGTCCAGCGCCTTTGCCAGCTCGGCCGTTTCCAGCCCATGCCACATTCCTTGTTCCATTCCTCCGACTCCCTTCCGATACTCGCCGCCTGACGGACAGCCTCTATGGGCTAAATGTATTCGGACAAACCTGAAAATATCCCAGCCCGGGACTTAAGTTTTTGTTCCGGTTATGGCATGATAGGGAAGATGAATCACGAGTAAAGGGGATTTTACGCTATGGCCTTAGATGGAATCGTTACCCGCGCCGTCGCGGATGAGCTTCAAGCCTGCGTCGGAGCGCGCATTCATAAAATACACCAGCCGTCACCGCATGACCTTGTCCTGCAAATTCGCGGCGGCGGAATCCAGGGCAGGCTGCTGCTCTCGGCTAATCCGACCTACCCGCGCGTCCACTGGTCGGAGCAAACCTACGTCAATCCGATGGAAGCGCCGATGTTCTGCATGCTCATGCGCAAATATTGCGAAGGTGCCGTCATAGAAGCCGTCCGTCAAGTCGGCAATGAGCGCATCCTTCATCTCGACGTCCGCCAGAGAGACGAGCTTGGCGATACGTTTCAGAAACGAATCATCATCGAGCTGATGGGCCGGCACAGCAACATTATTCTGCTCGACGCCGCAACGGAGACGATCCACGATGGCATTCACCATGTCACGCCGTCCATCAGCAGCTTCCGCGTCGTTATGCCGGGAACCGCCTACGTCTCGCCGCCGGAGCAGGGCAAACGCGATCCGTTCTCGATCTTGACCGAGCAGGATTTCACGGACGCGCTGCGTACGGCCGGGACGGCGCTGCTGCACCCGCCGATGCCCAATGAAGACAGCATACATTTCGGAACGGCACCTAAGCCGGTTCCGGCCGAATCGTTGACGCCGGATAAGCTGATCGTCGCAGCCTTCAGCGGGCTGAGTCCCCTGTTGGCCAAGGAAATCGTTTTCCGCGGAACGGCCGGCGCAACGCCGATCAAGCTTCCGAACGGACTGGACGATCTGCAGCTTACGGGCAAGACGCTTTGGCCGATTTTCGATCAGCTGATGACGCAGTTCCGAACGCGCAATTACGAACCGCAAATCGTCGCACCGAGCGGCGGAAGCGGCAAGTCTGCCTTCTCTGTAACGGCATTAACGCATCTCTCCGGCGACACCTCTGCGTTTGCTACTATAAGCGCATGCCTGGAAGCTTTTTATGGCGATAAAGCGCAGCGCGATACGGTAAAACAACGTGTGTCGGATCTCATCCGTTTCCTGCAAAATGAACGCAATAAGAACGAGAAAAAGGTGGAGAAGCTGGAGGAGACGCTGCGAGAGGCGCACGAAGCCGATAAATTCCGCATCTTGGGCGAGCTGCTGACAGCCAGCCTGCATGCGATTCAGCGCGGCGATACTTCCGTGGAGCTTGCGAACTATTACGAGGAGGATATGCCGCTTGTCACGATTGCGCTCGATCCGCAGTTGACGCCTTCCCAGAATGCGCAGCGGCTGTTCAAGAAGTATGCCAAGTTCCGCAACAGCCAAACGGTCGTGGCCGAGCAAATGGAGCTGGCCGAGCGGGAAATTCAATATCTCGCCTCGCTCCTGCAGCAGCTGGACAGCGCATCCTTGGCCGATATCGAGGAGATACGCGAAGAGCTCGTGGATCAGGGGTATATGCGGCAGCGCGTGAAGCGGGGCGCCAAGAAGAAGAAGCCGAAGCAGCCGTCGCTCCTCTGCTATACTTCATCGGAAGGCTTGCAGATCTACGTGGGCAAGAACAATACGCAGAACGATTTCTTGACCAACAAAGTAGCGGGACCGAACGATACATGGCTGCACACCAAAGACATTCCCGGCTCGCATGTCGTGATCCGCGGGAACAGCTTCAATGACAGCACGCTCGAAGAGGCGGCCATGCTGGCGGCCCAATTCAGCCAGGCGCGATCTTCGTCCATGGTTCCCGTCGATTACACGCTCATCCGCCATGTCAAGAAACCGAGCGGCGCCAAACCGGGATTCGTCATTTACGATCATCAAAAAACGCTGTTCATCACTCCGGATGAACAGCGCCTTAAGGACCTGCCTTCGCAAATCAAAGTCTAATCCGACGGGCGAATACTCCCGTTGTGCCGAGCGGCACGCAAGCTTCCTGAAGCTGCGTGCCGTTATTTGTTGTTCCGGCGCGCTGGATCCAACTGCTCCAGCACGGATACGTCGACCGTCCGGCTGCCGATTTCCCCGTGGAACACGACGCCTTGGCGTTCGCCGTGAAAGTCCGAGCCGCCCGTTACGATCAAGCCGTGATCCTGCGCAAGCTTCAAATAACGCGCCTCGGCGGCTTCGTCGTGATCGGAATGGTAGACTTCGATGCCTTGGGCTCCGCGCGCGACGATCGCTTGGACGAGCTCGTCGTTGCCGTACAAGCCCGGATGCGCGATGACGCTCGTTCCGCCAGCCTCGCGGATCCATTCCAGCGCCTCGAACGGATGCAGACGCGGCGGATTGGCGTAAGCCGCACCGTCTTGGCCTAAATAACGATCGAACGCTTCCTGCATGGTACCGACGAAGCCTTGCTTAATCAACACGGCGGCGATGTGAGGCCGTCCAAGAGAGCCGCTGTCCTTGCCCTGCGACTTCGCCTCTTCTTCGACCTCTCCGAGCGTAATCCCTATACCCAGCTCGTTCAGCCGCGCGATGATCATGTCGTTGCGCTGCTCCCGAAGCGTCAGCAGACGCTCCAGCTTCCGTCGCCATTCCGCGCTTCGCCAATCCATGTAATAACCCAAAATATGAATGTCGATGCCTTCCGCGACGGTGCTGATCTCCACGCCCGGAACGACCGTGATGCCGAGACGTTCGCCCGCTTCCATCGCTTCCTCGATGCCGTCTACCGTATCATGATCGGTGATCGCTACCGCGGCAAGTCCTTTGGTCTTCGCGACCGCGACATTATCGGACGGCCGCTGCAGGCCATCCGAAGCCGTTGTATGCGTATGCAGGTCCGCCCTGCCGTTAAGATGCCGTTCATCTAGAGCCATTGCTGCAGATCCCTCTCTCTCAGAAAAGTCAGGAATGTAACGGCCGAAATCGGAAGCAGCGCGGATTTCAGGAAGATGGAATAAAATTGCCGCTTGAATTGCACGTCCCGAATCGGAATCGTTTGAATAAGTCCGAGCGCTACCTCGTGCTTGACTGACGAAGCGGATACGAACGAGATGCCGAGGCCTGCTTCGACCGCGGATTTCACCGCTCCCGTGCTCCCCAGCTCCATGACGATCTTCAGGTCCGCAATGTTCATTTTTTTCGCGCGCAGCTGCTCTTCCATAACCAGCCTCGTGCCAGAGCCCTGTTCTCGCAGCACGATCGGATATTGCATGACATCTTCGAGCTCCACTTCCTCCTTGCCCGCAAGCGGATGCGATTTGCCGACGATCAGCTTCAATTCATCGCTCAAGACGGCTTCCATATGCATGTCCGGATGATTGACAGGCGCTTCGATCAAGCCGAAGTTCAATTGATGATTGACGATCTCTTCCATGATTTGAGCCGTGTTCATGACTTTCATGCTGATCGCGATATGTGGGAACTCTTGGCCGAAAGGCCCCAGCAGCCGCGGAAGAATATACTCGCCGATCGTCAGGCTTGCGCCTAACTGGAGGCGTCCTTTAAGCTGCTTCGTAAATTTGGACATCTGCAGGTCGGTATCGCGAATCAAGTCGATACTGCGCTGGGCGAACGGCATCAATGCCCTCCCGGCCTCCGTCAGCTCGATCCGTTTGGTCGAGCGCTGCAGCAGCTTGGTGCCGAAATAATCCTCTAAGGACTGGACCTGCATCGTCACGGCCGGCTGCGTCATGTGCAATGCCTGCGCAGCCGCGGAGAAGCTGCCTCGCTCCGCAACGGTATAAAAAATATGGAGTTGATGAAAATTGAGCGCCATGAAGGGCATCCCTTCCTTTCTCTTCGCATTATTATACATCAAACGCTGCGAAATTTACCCGTCCTTATAAGAAAAAGCACGAGCTTCAGCCCGTGCCTACCTTCTTATTTTCCATATTACTTACGTTTGCGGCTGTTCTTGATCAATGTCATTCTTCTGGAATGACGCAACCAGGAATAATAAGACTTCAAATCTCGTAGTTCTATAGTCTCAGACATTCTTCCCAAAAAAGTGACAACGATCATTTTGTGCAGCGGATTGCCGGTCAGATCCGTTTCTTTCTCCAATACAGCAAATTCGGCTACGAACACCAAGTCATCATCAATCAGATAAACGTCCTGCTCGTTTCGGTAATAAGGTTCCATTCGTCCTTGCTTCAGGCACTGCCACATGAAGTCTGCGATATCTTCAAAGCCGGTTTTTTCGCTCTCGACTCGGTCGGCCCAGCGGCTCTTGGCGTGGTTCGTGATGACAATATCCGCCACTTTTTTATCGCCCAATACGACATGGAACGACTCATAGGTGTTCCATCTGTCCGTCATCTTGTCTTTCATACGCGATCCACCCCTCCCCTGAAGTAGGCCTTATTATCTATTGTACTTTCCATATTATTGTAGCATGCATGTCCGAGATTTCAACATAAAAATAAACTCGCCCCAAATATGGAACATAATGGATGTATTAAAGTTATAAAAAGGCCCCCGACTTCAAATTATGGCCGGGAGCCTGTGACTTACAAACTGTAAAAACGTGTTTTATCTGGAACGCCCTGGGTATATTCCGTTTTTATTTCATTGCGATAGGAGCGTTCGATGCGTTTCACGAAAGGCAGACGTCCCATATTGCGCACGACCTCTTCAGCCCGATCGGCGTTCATGTACATCACTACATAATGCATTTTACGTGACATGTAATGAACCGTTCCATATTTCTCTAGCGAACGGGCAGCTTTTAGATCGCTGACCCATACGATATAACCCACGCGTTCCGAAAACATGAAAGCCCCCCGTTCCCCTCTCTCTTACCCGCAGCCGCCGCTTCCGCAGCTGCACGAACCGCCGCTTCCGCAACCGCCGCCTTTGGGCAGCGGATCGTTGCTCGGCACCTTGATCGTCTCCGATACTGCAGCGGCGATTTCCGCCGCGATCGCATGCAGCAAATCATCGACCGCTTGTTCGGCCGCCTTGAAGCGGCTGACGCAATCAATCTCGTTCAGCTGCCGCTGAACCTCCTGCACGTTGTCCTTCGCCGCGTGATAGTCCGGGTGAAACCGTCCGAACCGTTCGCATTCCACGAATAGCTCCTTCGCTTTCTCAAACTGTTTCACGAGCTGACGCACCTGGTCGTTCGCGTCGACAACGGATTTCCAATATGCATATTCGGCAACTTCCGCCGATTGGTTTACCAAATCGCCAATTTCGTAGGCGCGCAAAAGCAGCTGCCCCATATCGAGCGATGCTGGACTAGCAAACTCAAAGGAATCAAAAGATTCGAAGAGCGGCATATCCAGTTCGAACGCTGCGGGGTCCGTTAACGGCAATGTTTCCATTAATTCTGCCCCCTCTATGATCAATAGGCTAAGCCTTACACGTATCATACCATACCCTGATCGCAAAAAGGTAGAGCAGCCGACGATTTCGAAGTTATGAATTCATGAGCGGAACAGGAAGGACGAGCATCATTTCCTCCCACGTCTCCGGATACAGCTTCACGGCTGCCGACGGCTCCGGTTCCGATGACTTCTGCTGCGCATGTCCGCAAACCGCCCAACCGCCGCCAGTCTCATCGACGATGCGCTCGGGAATGAACAGTGTAGCCGCGCCTTCAACGTTCAGCTTGACCGTTGTCCGCCATGACAACGCTTGCTCCATCATATCTCGCCTCGTCGACAGATGATAGGATCTGAACTGCTTCAGCCACATCGATGGAACATCCTCCAACCCCGCGAATAAATGTTTCTCGGTCATTCGGTCATGAAGCAGCTCATAGTTGCCGCCGAAAGCCGGTTCATAATACACATCAAGTGGTGCGGCTTCGCTGCTCCTTTTCGCCGCGTGGATAGATACTGATCCCCTTTGCTCCGAATAATCGTCGTAGCCGTTCATTCCTTGCCCGATCGCCGCGCGAACAGGATCCGGCAGCGCTTCCCGGGTTAAGCCCTCTAAGTAAGAAACGATCGCTTCTGATGTCCACCCTGCTCCTGCAGCGCGTTTCAAGCTAGCGGCATCCATGCGGTAAACGGCTGTATGATCGGTCCTTCGGCGTGTCGCGATCTTCTCCAGCTTCCATCGCTCCGCGTATGAACAGCCTGCATCCACATAGAGATCACCGTCGGGCGTCAGTTGAACGGCGCCTGAGCCGAATGTATTCGTCTGGTCCGCATACTCCCTCTGCTCTGCCATGCAAGGCTCAGCTCCACCGGATTCAAGTGCGCGGGATTCCGTCGTTTGGGATTCCATCATTCCGGATTCAATTCTGGCATCGAGCAGCCATTTGACCACCGCTTTGCCTTGAACATCTTCTCCGCGCTCGATCCAGCCCAGCTGGCTGAGGAGTCGGCACCAGGCTTCAATCGTTAACGGGTGCGGCTTGGCGGACAGCCTCTGAAGTTGCAAGCAGCTTGCCTCGATCTCCTCGATCCGATACCAGCTGCCAGTATCAAGCGCGCATAGGCTCGCAGCACCGGTCGCCGCAGCGGCATTGCGGGCGCAGACGACGGATAGCAGCTGCCGGAACAACCGGCCTTCCCGACGTGCTGGCCAATCATTCAGCCATTCCTGCCATTGTTCGTTCCGAAGCGCGTAAGCCCCATCTTTCACTTGAAGCCATCGATTCTGAACCGCAGTCTCCAGTATGAAGAGCAGCGCAGGCGGATACGCATCCGCTGCCTCTGCAGTTTCCGCAGCTGGCGTCGCAGAAGGCATTAGCAGCCCCGTCAGCGTCCGATCTTCCATGTACAGCTGCTCGGCTCCCTTGACGATCGTCCGCTTCGTCAGAACGCCTTTGGCGGTAAGCTTCAACCCAGCGTCTTCAAGTTGAGCCATCGCATGCAGCAGCTGCAGGCTGAACGGCGGAAAGTAGCCGGCTTCGTCAATCGCGTCTATCGTCAACGGATCGACGGCTTGCAGCAAGTCGTCCGCATCCCTTAACTTTATATTCCCTGTTAGGATCGTACAGTGCCAAGGGAAGAAGCTGTCGAGCGGCAGCACGTACAACTTCTCTCCCCAGCCTTTGCGCATGGCAAACACAATGCCGGCTTCCGTAAGCCGAAGCAAACCGATTCGAACGGTCGCACCAGCGATTCCTGGCCGGGCGGCCTGCAGCAGCTGTTCCTCCGAGAACGGAAGCGGGCCCGGTCCATATACGATCATCTCGAGCGTAAGTGCCGCTTCGTTCGCCATCGCGTGCCATGCGGATGCCGTACACCTAAGATCCGTCAACGTGTCCGGCCAGCTTGTTCCGGGAGCGCATGCTTCCCATAAGGGATGCTTTTGCTTAAGAGCGATCTCCTCTTCCGAGAGCTTAGCGGTAATTTGTCGTACATTCACTGCGCAGCCCCCCGTTTTGCTGCCGACGCACCTTGAATACGGCTGTGCAGCTCGGACCAATCCTCGAGTGCATACCGATACCCTTGCTCGAGCAGGAATAACTGCCGTCTGCCGGCATAATCCGTTTCCTTGGTTCCTCCTGTGACGACCGTGTAGAACCAAGCCTCGTTGTCGCGAGCTTTCGGCCGAAGAATGCGGCCAATGCGCTGCGCTTCCTCCTGCCGCGAGCCATAGCTGCCCGACACTTGAATCGCGACCGCGGCTTCAGGCAGATCGACGGCAAAATTGGCGACCTTGGAGACGACCAGGACCGAAATTTCTCCGGATTTGAAACGGCCGTAAAGCGCGGATCGCTCCTCATGAGACAGCTCACCTGTCAGAACGGGGGCATCCAGCTCCTCCGCAAGCCGATGAAGCTGACTCAAATACTGGCCGATGACGAGCGCAGGCTTGCCGGCATGCAGCTCCAGAAGTGCGCGAACCACGTGGACTTTATCCTTATTTTCGCCGGCGATGCGGATCTTGGACTTCTCGCCTGCGGCAACGTAAGCTTCGACTTCCTCATGCGCCAGCGGCAGCCGAATTTCCGTGCAGGTCAAGGAAGCGATCCAATTGCGCGTCTCGAGCGTCTTCCAAGGCAAATCGAATCGCTTCGGTCCGATCAGAGAGAATACGTCCTGTTCCCTCCCGTCTTCGCGGACGAGCGTCGCCGTCAAACCGAGCCGCCTTGTCGCCTGCAGGTCCGCCGTCATGCGGAACACGGGCGCCGGAAGCAAATGCACCTCGTCGTAAATAATCAGCCCCCAATTTCGCTGGCTGAACAAACGCATGTGGCTGTACTCCTCGCTCTTCTGGCGGCGGCTCGTCAAGATCTGATAAGTTGCGATCGTTACCGGCCTGACATCCTTGGATGATGCGGCGTACGTGCCGATCTGATCCTCCTGAAGCGAGGTTTTATCCAGCAGCTCCGACTTCCATTGGTTAACCGAGGTCACGTTGGAGGTCAAGATCAGCGTGTCGCAGCGAAGACGAGCCAGTGCCGCGATGCCGATAATCGTCTTCCCCGCGCCGCATGGCAAAACCAGCACGCCGCTTCCCCCTTCGACCTGCCCTTCCCGGTAAAATAAATTGACCGCCCGCTCCTGGTAATCCCGAAGCTGAAACATGCGTCCTCCCTCCGTTCGGGGACGCAGCTCCACCTCCAGCGCCTCCCCGTGCCGGTAGCCGGCCAAGTCCAGAACGGGATAGCCGAGCCTGATCAGCTCCTGCTTCAGCAGCCCCCGCGCTTCCGGTTTCACGCTGCGCTGCCCGATCTCTCGAACCGGCAGCCACGTATCGGCAATCGCAGCCTTCTCCTCCAGCTTGGCAAGCAGGTCCTCTTCGCCTAGCAGCAGCAAGCGTCCCTCGCTTGTTTGCTGCAGCATGAGCTTGCCGTAACGGCCGCCTAACTTGCGAATGGCGCTGACCACTTGCAGCGGAACATCATTCGAGCTGAACGCCATCAGCGCTTCGATGATTTCTTCCGGCGCCATGCCGGCCGAGGCCGCATTCCATAACGACATCGGCGTTATGCGATAGGTGTGAATATGTCCCGGACGCTTGGTCATGTCGGCAAACCGGCACAACTGCTCGCGGGCAGCTTCCGCCTGCTCATGCCTGTCATCCAACAGCACCGTCAAGTCAACCTGCACGCATAGGGGCCGTTCTCGTTTCATCACATTCACCATCTCCCGGATTCAAGATAATACCTCAGTATGACAATAACCGCCTTTTTTTATGCACCGAAGCAGCCTATCCTATACGCGCTCGACTTTGAAAAACAAAAAAGCGCAATCCCGTGTAGGATTACGCTGCTTCAGACGTTTATTAATGAAAAACGGCTTGGGATTCGCCTGATCCCTGCTGTGAAATGCTGCTGAGCGCTTCGCCGGCTTCATCGACGAAAATTTCGCGAACCGCCAAATCGCCGATGGATACGATCCCGACAAGATCGCCGTTCTTCACGACCGGCAATCGTCTGATCTGGTTGCCCGCCATCAGTTTGGCAGCCTCATCGACAGACATGTCGGCTTCGATCGTCTTCATATCCGTCGTGATGACCTCCGCGACGGCCGTCGAGCCCGAATGCTTCGCCGCGTAGCCCCGGACGACCAAATCCCGGTCGGTTACGACGCCGATCAGCTTCTTCCCGTCTACGATCGGCACGAAGCCGATATCGTGATCTCTCATTAGTACGGCAAGCTCGTATACATTATCCAGTAACGTTGCCGTCACGCAGTCCGTCGTCATCAACTCTTTAACCGTGCGTGCCATTGTCGGCGTTCCTCCCTCGAGATGCTTCATTCATCATCCCTTAGAGTCGCCCTGTATGACTGCTTCCATGCACGCGCCTGCACAGTAACTGTTGGCAGCCTACGCTATCTTTCGGTTCGCCCGAACAACGTCTCGGCCGCGAAATCCTCCGCCATTGCCACCATCAGCTTGGCCGATTTCAGCATGGCCCGTTCATCGATATCGAAGCGAGGGTGATGATGCGGGAACGTGGCGCCGCACTCTGGATTTCCCGCTCCGACGAACATGAAGCAGCCCGGCACTTCTCGCAAGTAGTACGTAAAATCTTCGCCCGCCATAATTAGCGTGGACTCCTTCACCGCTTCCGCACCGAACGTATCGGCAGCTACCTTGAAGAAACGTTCCGCTTCATTCACGTCATTCACGACCGTCGGATAGCCGTTACGGTATTCCAGCGAGGCGCTAGCGCCGTACATCGCAGCGGTGTTATTGACCACCAATTCCAGACGCTCCCGCACGAGCGCGCGGACTTCATCGTTGAAGGTGCGTACCGTCCCGGTCATCCGGCAGCGCTCCGCTATCACGTTGGCTGTCGAGCCCGCGTGGAAAGAACCGATCGTGACGACGGACGGATCAAGAGGATTCACGCTGCGGCTGACGATCGATTGCATGGCTTGCACCATTGCGGATCCGACGTAGACCGCGTCGACCGTCTCATGCGGCAGGGCGCCATGTCCGCCTTTGCCTACGATGTCAATGTAGATTTCATCCGGCGCCGCCATGAATGGACCTGGGCGAGTAGCGACAATGCCATATGGAATCGGTGTCCAGAGATGCACGCCGTAGACGGCATCGATGCCAACAAGCGCACCGTCCTTGATCATGCCGATCGCTCCGCCGGGAGACACTTCCTCGGCCGGCTGAAAGAGAAACCGCCGCTCTCCTGCAAATTCATCTCGATTCGACTGATAGCAGGCTGCGATCGCAAGCATGGTCGCCGTATGGGCATCGTGGCCGCATGCGTGCATGACGCCTGGAACCTTCGATATATATGCAGTCGCTTTCTCATCCTGGATCGGCAGCGCATCGATATCGGTCCGCAGGGCGATCGCAGGTCCGGGTTTATGGCCGTGCACGGAAGCGACAAGCCCATAACCGCCGACTCCTTCCCTTACCTCGCAGCCGATTTCGCGCAGTCGATCCGCGATCCAACGGGATGTTTCCTTCTCCTGAAAAGACAGTTCCGGGTGCTGGTGCAGATAGCGGCGCCATGCCACCATATTCGGATAAGCAGTTTGCAGCTGTGCGTCCAATTTCGAATTCAAGTTCACGCTTACAAACCCCCTAGCGTTTCAAGTATCATGTTCTCCTTATTGTAGCAGAAGCGAAATGACGTACGAAAGTTTTTTGCCAATAAAAGAGAACATTTTTCGTAAAGCTGTCACTTTTAGCGTTGCAAGGCGCTTCGCCGGAGGCTTGCACTGCCCCATGAAAACGACTATCATATGAAGAAGAAAACCTGCTCTACAGCTTGAAGGAGGATCATCCATGATTATTGAGAATACGGGCTTGAACGGCATGAGTAGCGAACTCTCGCATCTTGACGAGTCCGCGGAGAAGCTCGGCTTCGTTCGCTGGCAATGGGAATATTACCGCGCAACGTACGATTTGAAGCTGGAAGACCGCACTAACCGCGAAGACTACTACTTGCGCTTCAACGTCCGCGCGATTGAAGGCAAGCTGGAGTCTGCTCATGCCGTGCTGCAAGTGGAATCCGTCTATATCGGACGAGCTACTTTCCCTCATGGCCTTGATTATGAGTCGCCGATTCCGCAGCCGATTCTGAACGCTGCGACGCAGCGCTTGCAAGAACTCAAGAAGCTGCTTGCCTAATCCACGATGGGTCCACAAATGAAACCAAAGACGAACGGCCTGCGCGGCAGGCCGGATTTCTTGCTTCTCGTGCTCACGCTGCTCCTTGTCGGCTTCGGGTTGATCATGGTATTCAGCGCCAGCTCCAATACGGCGGCCATTTCCAAGAGCAACAATTTTGACGCCCTCTATTTTACGAAGCGCCAGCTGGAATTCGCGGTACTCGGCACGATCGGCATGTTCGTGGTGATGAACATCCCCTTTACGGCGTTCAAGAAAGGTTTCATCATCTACTTCATCCCCGTACTGATTATGCTCATCCTCGTTCCGTTTATCGGTAAAAGCCTTAACGGAGCACGAAGCTGGTTCGGCATCGGCTCGCTAGGCATTCAGCCTACGGAATTCGCAAAGCTGGGACTCGTATTATATCTAGGCTCTCTGATTGCCAAGAAAGGCGAGAAATTTCGAGATTTCAAGAAAGGCCTAGTTCCAGTCTTTATCATCATCGCCATCATTTGCGGACTTATCATGCTCCAGCCTGACCTAGGTGCCTGCATCGTTATTGCAGCCGCTTCGTTGATCATCATCGTTGCCGGGGGCGCGAACCTCAAACAGCTGTTCTTGTCCAGCATCATCATCGGCTTCATCGTGACCGCTCTTGTGAGCGCCTCCATGCTGCACGATCCTGACGGCTGGTCCTATCGGATCAATCGCTTCACCGCCTTCATGGATCCTACGTCGGACATGCAGAATACGACGTATCACTTATCCCGCTCGCTGGAAGCGCTTGGACACGGCGGCATCACGGGCGCAGGCTTCGGTCATAGCGTGCAGAAGCTGAAGTATATGCCTTATCCGTACAGCGACTTCATTTTCTCCGTTATCGGCGAAGAATTCGGCTTTATCGGCAGCTTGCTGTTCCTGCTCTTCTATTTGTTCTTCATCTGGCGGGGCATGCTCGTCGCCATTCGATGTCCGGACAATTACGGTACCATCGTCGGCGTAGGCATCGTCGGACTGATCGCCGTACAGGCAATCGTCAACATCGGCGGGGTCACGGGTGCAATGCCTCTGACAGGGGTCACGCTTCCGTTCATCAGCCACGGCGGATCCTCGCTCATCGTCTGCTTGCTCGGGATGGGTATCCTGCTCAGCATCTCACGCGAGTATAACCGGCCGGAGAAAGCGCCGCCTGCAAATCGCTCACGCACGAAATCATAGCATTCAGACATATTCAAAAAGGCATGCCCGCGGGCATGCCTTTTTTGGTGCTTGACGCTTATTTGAGACGTGCCACTTCTTCGGTTGCCGCCTCTTCTTCTTTGAAAGCAACACCTTCGACTTTGATGTTGACTTCCACAACGTGCAGGCCCGTCATATTGGCTACCGTTTCCCGTACGTTCTCTTGCAATTGACGACATACTTCTTGAATCGGAATGCCGTATTTCACGATGATGCGCAGGTCGATCGCCGCCTCAAGCTGACCGACTTCGACCGATACGCCTTTCTGCGCATTCTTGCCGCTGAGTCGTTTCGCAAGACCTTCAGAGATCCCCCCGGACATTGCAGCAATGCCAGGAGTTTCAAGAGCAGCTAAGCCTGCGATTGTGGCGACTACGTCGTCTGAAATACGAATAATGCCGGATTGAAGTTCTTCTGTCATGCCACTCACTCCTCGTTCACCTTATGTTTCCATTGTAATGGAAGCGTACATTTGAAGCAAGGCAATGATGAGCTTAGGTATCGATTTGAACGCTCTTGTCTTCCTCGCTCCACGCAACCTTTAATCCAAAGCTCTGGCTTACGAACCGAAGCGGTACCATGGTACGGCCTTGGACGATTTTTCCGGGAGCATTTAGCGTTACGGTTTGACCATTGACTGCAGCCGTTAGGTCGCCAATTCGATAAATCAATTTCATGTTTCCTCGTGTCGCCGTTATGAACTTGCCTTTTGCATCGTAGGTTACCTTAGCCCCGAGTGCATCAAACAATTCGCGAAACGGCAAGTAGACAGTTCCCCGAACGACCATCGGGTCGGAAGCAAGTTGAAGAGTCTTGCCGTTAATCTGGACGGTGACTGCCTTCGCAGTTGAATCATTCACGATAGGCAAGTTCGACGGTCGGACATTATCTTTCAACGCTAAGATATGGCTGATTATCTCACCGTTATTCGAACCGTCCATATACGCTGTATATATGGTTCCGTCTTCGCCAAGTGCCACGGAAGCGTTGGCATGTGACCAATTCAGTTCGGTTAACGGCTTATACAAGATCCGAAGCGATCCGTCTGCGTTTACCAAGACCAACTGACCGCCCTCTTGCCAGATTAGCAAACGCCCGTAAGCATCGGCCACCACATGCCCGTAAAAAGAGGAAGTTCCATAGGAAGAGGTTTCCTTGCCGAGTGCGTCGAATCCCATGATTTTATTATCGACCGGATAGTACAGCTTGTTGCCGACGACCGCTGCCTCTCCTGCATTCCCTCCCGACCTACTCGCCGGCGCATGCAAGATCGCCCCCTTTGCACCAAGAATATATAGCGCATCTTGACCGACGGCGTATCCCCCTGCGAAAGGAACCGGCGCGACGGATTGCGGTTCAACGCCGTCGAGCTTCGTCTGCCATAAAGCAAACCCTTCTTTGTCGTACGCAAGGAGCGTCGACGAATATACCCTGGCATGCTTATTATCGTTTTGATCGTAATAGAGTTCCGCAAGCGGATCGGACACATCGCCGTCATCTGTTTGAACAGTGCTTGTAACCACCATTGTCCCGTCAAGGGAGAACGCGACCGGCGATAGCTTACCCGCACTGCCGACCTGCTCTTTCCATTGCAATGTTCCTTTTCGGTCAACCGCATATACGTTATGCGTTACATCGGAGGTTAAGTAGATTAGACCGTCCCGAACCGTTGGAACGCCTTTAAGCGTATCGCCAGGAGGAAGGAACGTCCATACAAGCTCGCCCGTTTTGGCATTCAGTGCCTTGAGTTCGCCGTCGGCTATGTAGACATAACTGCCGTTTTCGTCGATTGCGGCGGTTTCCGCAGCATCCGTCACCTTGCGCTGCCAAACGATTTCCCCGTCTAAGGTCAGCGCGTAGAGTACGCCTTCGAATCTGTTGCTAGCTAATAGCTCTCGGCTAATCACGTATATATAACCATGCGATACGACCGGCGTGGAAGCCCTTCCCTCCACGGTCGTTTTCCAAACCTGCTGGATATCCGAATCAGTGGCGGAATTTGCGGCGTACGCTTCTTTCTGGCTCCCATCGAGCATGCCTGTTACGAGCAACCCCAATAGGCAAAATAATAGCATGAAACCGGTGCGTCTTCTTCCTGTCGTCATTTGCCGAAAAACCACCTTATTTGGATAATGTAATATTATCCCAACATAAACGGCTCGCCGAAGTCTTGTCAACCACGTTTGGCATTCAACATAATTGCCAAGTTTACACAACTGACTTTTTCCGCTATAGTGTTAACAGAATTTCCAATTACTAAAATCGTAAATCGAGGTGCCTGGAACATTGAATCAGAAATTGTTTTTCACATTGCTTATCGGGCTGTTTGTTCTAAGCGGCATTAGCCACTATGCCCATTTCGGAACGATTCTGGAGTTTATCATCTCGGCTCTGGCCATTCTCATGGTGGCAGGCTTCCTGGGTAAGGCCACCGAAAGCGTCGCCCATTACGCCGGACAGCGGCTCGGCGGATTCTTGAACGCCACGTTCGGCAACGCAGCCGAGCTGATTATCGCGATCTTCTTGGTTCGCGAAGGTTTGTTCGACATGGTAAAAGCAAGCATCACAGGCTCCATCATCGGCAACCTGCTTCTCGTGCTCGGCGCCAGCGTATTCCTGGGCGGGTTGAAGTTCAAGGAACAGCGGTTCAACGTTCAATTGGCCAGTCATAACTCTTCCTTGATGATTTTGGCCGTCATCGCGCTCGGCATTCCAGCGATCTTCATCTCGACGCAGCATTTCTCCGCGGACAAAGCAAAGCTGCTTAGCTTGACCATTGCCGGCATCTTGATCGTCGCGTACATACTGTGGCTCGTATTCTCCATGATTACTCATAAGGATATCCTCGCGGACGTGGAGGAGACGACGCCAGACCACGGAGAAGAAGCAGCCTGGTCGAAGAGCACGTCGGTCTTGTTCCTCATCCTGGCTACCGTCATGACGGCCTTCGTCAGCGAATGGCTTGTCAGCACGCTGCATACGTTCACGGCCAAATTCGGCTTCTCGGAAGTCTTTATCGGCGCCTTCTTGATCGCCATCGTTGGTAATGCCGCCGAGCACAGTGCAGCCGTCATGCTTGCCATGAAGAACAAAATCGGCGCGGCGGTGGAAATCGCGGTCGGAAGCAGCTTGCAAATCGCGCTGTTCGTCGCGCCCGTGCTTATTCTCGTCAGCACCTTGTTCGGACCTACGATGGATATCGTGTTCACCCCGATCGAGCTTGCCGCCATTGCCGTCTCCGTGTTCATTGCCAAATCGATCTCGAAGGACGGTACGACAAA
This sequence comes from Paenibacillus sp. J31P316, assembly GCF_056269105.1. Taxonomy (NCBI): domain Bacteria; kingdom Bacillati; phylum Bacillota; class Bacilli; order Caryophanales; family Paenibacillaceae; genus Paenibacillus; species Paenibacillus sp. J31P316. The sequence continues at coordinate 636,468 of NZ_JBWDNI010000001.1, forward strand.
CTGGTACGAAGGCGCGCTGCTCATATTCGTCTACATCATCTTAGGCATTTCGTTCTACTTGGTGTAAGGCGTTAGACAAAACGCGATCCAACAAAGAAGACGCTCCTGCGGGTTCCGCGGGAGCGTCTTCTTGTTAGTAACATTTACGCGCGCAACTACGAACGCAATACCAGCGTAAACGAGCAAAAAAAAAGCAGCTGCACGAGACTGCGGCTACTTCTCCATCGCTTCGTACAGCTGCGCCAAATTGCGTTCCAGCTTATTAATAATATCCTTGCCGATGACCTCGGATACAAGCCCCGCCCGAATCGCAAAATCGATTTCTCTGGAAAAGCCATATATTTGAGTATCCAGCACCTCTTCATAGAGCGGACATTGTCTCGTCGTCAAGTTCTCCATTTGGACTTCGATTAATTTCTCAATTTTATTGGCATCCTCATGAAGGAGGTTGAGCGCTTTTTGATGCATGTGAATAAGAACATCGGATGAAGACATCGTACTCCTCCTTATGCGTAGTGCTGTTCGTCTTATATCCTTTATATTAGACGAAATCAACAGAATGTACAAGGTCAAAACAAATAAGCGCTCCACCGATTATTCGGTGAAGCGCTTTCCTTGTCTCTCGAAGGGAAAAAAACCTATTCCACTACTTGAACATTCAAGCTGTGCTTAGCAAATACTTCGGACATAGCCGCTTTGGCCTCATCCGCATCCGGACCATGGACGTGAAGCTCATAGGAGTGTCCGCCGACCAATGTAGTGAAAAGACCGAGGATGCTTTTGACGTCAATATATTTATTCTCGGCTTGAAGAACGATGGACGACCGGAATTTATTAGCCGTTTGAGAAATATCTACGATTGCCGCATTATTGGACATGGGAATCCCTCCATTATTTAGTGTGTAATCGCTAACTTTACTCATCATAACTCGATTTTTACATTCCTACAAGGGGCTTTTACTTTAAATTTTCCGGATTCAAGCCTTCCAATTCAGGCAGCACGAACAGGCCGTCTTTCCGGATCAGCACATCGTCAAAATAAATTTCGCCGCCGCCGTATTCCGGACGCTGAATGAGCACCAAGTCCCAATGAACCGCGGAACGGTTGCCATTGTCCGTCTCTTCGTAAGCCTGGCCTGGCGTGAAATGCAAGCTTCCCGCAATCTTCTCGTCGAACAAAATATCCTTCATGGGATGCAAAATGTACGGGTTGAAGCCAAGGCTGAATTCGCCGATGTAACGGGCTCCCTCGTCCATGTCGAGAATCTCGTTCAGCTTCTCCGTGTTGTTGCTGGTCGCTTCGACGATCCTTCCATCCTTAAACGTAAACGCGATGTTCTCAAACGTGACGCCGGAATAGACCGAAGGCGAGTTGTACGCAATCGTGCCTTGAACGGTTTCACGGACCGGACAGCTGAATACTTCTCCGTCTGGGATGTTGCGCTCGCCTGCGCATTTGCTCGCCCCGATGCCTTTAATGGAGAACGTCAAATCCGTTCCCGGCGCGACGATGCGCACGCGATCGGTCTTCTTCATCAAAGCTTCCAGCGGATCCATCGCCTTATCCATCTTGGCATAATCCAGGTTGCACACGTCGAAATAGAAATCCTCGAACGCTTCGGTGCTCATATTGGCCAGCTGCGCCATGGAGCTGTTCGGGTAACGCAGTACGACCCACTTCGTATGCTTCACGCGCTGCTCCGAATGAATCGGATGACGGTAATGCTTGTCGTATAGGCTCATCTTGTCGCTTGGCACATCGGCCAGCGAGTTGATGTTGTCGCCCGAACGAATCGCTATGTAGCCTTGCATGGATTCCATTCGTTTCAAGTCGAAGGAAGCCCACAGCTTGATTTGCTCTTCCGTCGCATTCATGAGCATGGTGCGCAGTACCGAGCGGTCGCTCGTTTCCACGAATGGACGGCCGCCGCGCTTGGCCACTTCTTCGACCAGGCATTTCGCCAGTTCACGCTCCGAGCCGATCATATCGATCAGCACATTTTCTCCAGGTTGGACGTTAATGGAATAACCGACCAGGTTTTCCGCAAGTTTCTGCATTCTTGGATCGCGCATCGTATTACCTACCTCCACATCTTGGCTTACTTTAGTATGGTATCATGTTCGGCTGCCGGATGCACGGCGCTGAAGGCGGCTACCACTTACTTCCATCCAATCGTTTGAAGCTGAGACGCATGTTCCTCATCTCCGTCATCGGCTTCCCGTCCGACTTGTAGCGGAACGTGGTCTGTTGGTCGATCGAGAGCGGGAGCAGCTTCTTCCGGTCGATGACGAGCTTGCATGAAGATTGTACCTGCAGCCCGGCAAGCATCGTTTCCAGCTCTTTTCTGGATCGCGCGAGTTCTTCTTGCCACTCTTCTTGAAGCGCTGTCTGAGCGGCCAAGCTTCGCATTTGCGTACTGTGCAAGTTGGCGACAGTCTTGGCGGGCACCTTCTTCTCCAGCATGCCGAATTCACTTCGAAGCCGCTCCGCCCAGCTCGCCGCCGTCCGTTTGGAATCCGCCGTAATGCGCAGCACCGTCTCTTCATCGTTTGATTCCTCAGGCACTAGCTCTGTTATAACGGCCGTCTTCTCGATTTCGCCGAGCAGCTCAAGAGGCGCGAAAGGTGTCGTTGCTTCATTCGGGGCAATGCCTTGAATGGCGATTTGATCATGGTTTTCTACCTTGCCTTGAAAGCCGACAGGCATGCCGGTCGCCTGACTGCCGTATCCGATTCTGGTATCTCCGCTGAACGCGTAGCGGTCTACGCCGGACAACCCCGAGACAGCAAGCGACAGCAGCTCCTGCGAAGAACGGCCTGCGCCATGACTGCATCCTGCGGTAACCAAGAGCAACAGCATACCGCATAGGTTGATCGTTATTCCCGCTTTCATTCTCATTCCACCATCCTCCGATGCATATCATGCTGCTTCTGATAGCGTCTGTTCGATTGTTGTGGTTTATGTACTTTGTGCAAATAAAAAAGCAGCGTGCATTCAAGCACTGCCGCTGCCTTCTGATGAATCTGAGGTTGGATGGTTAAATTGTTTGTGTCGATCAGCCCACGCATATGCGATTCCGGCCATTTTTCTTCGCCTCGTACAAGGCCATGTCCGCTCTGTAAAATAGCGATTCAACGCTGATTTTTTCTTCTTCGAACGACCATTCCGAGATGCCGCAGGATACAGTCACCGCCGGATTCGTCTGGGTCTCCACCGTGCTGCGTATGCGCTCCGCGATGCGGTAAGCTTGTCCGGAGCGGATCTGCGGTAAGTACACCGCCAGCTCTTCTCCGCCCCATCTCGCCGCGATATCGGTATCGCGTATGCAGGATCGGATGGCTTCGCTGACGATGACCAATATGCTGTCGCCGATCAGATGGCCGTACGTATCGTTAACGCGCTTGAAATGATCGATATCCACCAGCACGAGAGAGCCGCAGCGATCCTTCCGCTGGCGGGACTGGATCTGCTCGTTCAGGTAATGCCGCGCATGCAGGCCGGTCAAATTGTCCGTAATGACCATGCGGCGCACTTCGGCATGAAGCGAAGCATTGGAGATCGCAAGACCGATATGCGTCGACAGAAGCTGCAGAAGCTTGTAGTTGTCGTACGAGAAGTAGTTTGGACTTTGATGCGAGACCATAATGACTCCAACGACGCCGGTTCCCGCCATGACAGGCGTGGCGATCAGCGATCTTGATCGTGTCACATCCATCAATTTGGAGTCCACGACCCGCGTGCTCCAATAATCGGATATGATCAAGGGCTCCCGCGTGGCATAGACAATACCGCAGAATCCATACTCTGTCGTGTATGTCTCATTCGCCGCGGCAGGCACGTTGCTCGATACAATTTGAAATTGGCTGCCATCCGTGTTGAGCTGCAATAAATTGCAATAATCCGCCTTGAAAATATGCAGCAGCTCGGACATCGCGAATTCGAATACTTCGTTCAGCCGCAGGGATTGATTCAGCCGCTTCGTCAGCTCGTTGATCAGCTGCAGCTCGCCGATCAGCAGATTGGACTGCTCGAACAACTTGGCGTTCTCGAACGCAGACCCGGCCGTATCGGCCAGCATGACCATGGAGCGAAGCTCGAACTCATCCCATTCTTCTCGCTGCAGCCGCAAGCTTAATACGCCGTATACGGCTTGCTTGCCCTGCATGGGAATGGCCCATTTCATCAGGCCGTCCCCGTCCGCGGCGGAAACCGGGCGACCGGACAGAAACGCGTCCGCATTCAGATCATCGTCCGAATGGCGCAGCTGCAGCGGCTTGACCCTGTTATCGCCATTGACGAAATCTTGCGACAAATATAAATTCACGTCGGCACTCGGATACATATGCTCGATGTCATCCAGCAGCACGCGCAGCACGGAATGGACGTCATTTTGATCGTGCAGTCGCTTGGCGGCCTGAAACAGATAATCTCGTCCGCGCGCTTCTTTATCGCTGAGCTGCTGCCGCTTCATCATGAGCCGGACCGTCATTAAATCGAAGGTATGGTCGTACATCTCAGATAGCGTCTGGGCTGCCGACTGCAGGAGCGGAAGGACGGATTCATCGTTATCCGTCGTCTCCAGCATCAGCCGCGCGATACTCGTTTGCTTGTTCTTGCTGCTATACACTTGCGCTTCGACGGTGTCGATTCCCGTCATCTGAGGCAATGCGACTCCCCATTCGGCCGTGAGCTGGCCTTGGGTATCCAACAGCTTCAACCGATGACGCAGCAATGGAGAAGAGAACGTTAGCGCCTGCGATTGCCATTTATGCCACGCTTCCTTTAATAAGGCTTGCACAGCCTCACCTTTGTCGGCATGGAAATCTCGTTGCTGCAACCAAAGGTCGGGTTGCTGCGCCATTAGCAAATCTAGCGACCAACGGTCGGGATCCGACACATTCATGTCATTGAAACTCATCATACGCAGCATCCCCCCGCACTCGTTCTGCCTAGTTTCGTCATTATTTTCCAAATCTTTCATCTATCCTTAACTATACTGGAAAAGTAGATTGATTGCACTATAATTGAAAGCATCAGATAGGTCTTTAGTTTTAGTTTTTTCATTAGAAGGCATATTCGCCTTTTTGCACATCGTAAAACACGCAATCCGCTTGACATTAGGCTGTGAACTTATATAATATTTATAGTTGAATACATGGGAACGGTTTTGTGTCACCCTCAAGAGACTGTCGCTAACTGGACTGCGGCTGAACATTCCAGATAGGCTTTCGTTGCACGGCAGCGAAGCGGAGACAGCACTCGGCGAAACACCCATTTTCAAACATTCCATTTGAAGAAGGAGTTTTACGACACATGTCAAGATATACAGGTCCTAAGTTCAAACTATCCCGCCGCCTCGGCATCTCCCTTAGCGGTACAGGCAAAGAATTGAAACGCGCATTCCCTCCAGGTCAACACGGCCCGGGTCAACGCAAAAAAATGAGCGGCTACGGCATTCAATTGCAAGAGAAACAAAAGCTTCGTCACATGTACGGCGTGAACGAGAAACAATTCCGCAACTTGTTCGACAAAGCTTCGAAACTTAAAGGTATCGCCGGTGAAAACTTCATGGCCCTCCTCGAGAGCCGTTTGGACAACCTGGTTTACCGTCTTGGTTTCGCACACTCCCGTGCAGGCGCGCGTCAACTCGTATCCCATGGTCATGTTACGGTTAACGGCAAGAAAGTCGACATCGCTTCGTACACGGTTTCCGTTGGCGACGTGATCGGTCTTCGCGAGCGCAGCCGTTCGATGAAATCCATCAAAGAAGCTGTTGAAGGCCGCAACTACCTTCCAAACTACCTGGAATACAACGATGCTTCTTTCGAAGGCAAATACGTTCGTCTTCCAGAACGCGCTGAGCTTCCACAAGAGATCGACGAGAAACAAATCGTCGAGTTCTACAGCCGTTAATAAGCAAGAGGTCCAAAGCAGCTGCTTTGGACCTCTCTTTTTTTTGTCTTGTTCATGCTGCTTTTATCTCGGCCATCTCCGATTCGCGGGCGGCAGCACGGGAAACGAAGCATGAGGCTCCAACTGGTACCAGTAGGCAACGGAAGAAACGTCGTCCGCGCGCTCGAACAGCTTGGTATGGTCATGACCGATTTGTTGAATCGTGACGCGCAGATCTCGTTCGAATCGAATCGGGTCGGGCAAATGCCACCGGTACATGCCGTGCATCGGAACATTGTGTCCGTACCAGGCGTCGATTTCGGTCGTTTCCTTATAGAAATGATAGCCCAGGTAAGGCGTCGAATAGGATTCCGGTTCATTCGTCTTCATGTTGTTGAAACACCAAGCTCCGCCAACGTAATCCTCCGTACCGGTACCGCAAATCGTCGGCCATTCCTCGTCGCCGTCCATATAAAACTTGATTTCCCCTTCACCCCACCAATTCCGCTCCAATGCCGCCCATGCGAGGTACGTGCCGATATATTGTCCGGCTCCTTTGACATTGTCCAAGATGGTAAAGTCCTTGCCTCGTTCGGTGACGCTTTCGTGCCGCCACTGCGCATGGAAATACGCCGCGTTCTCAGGCAGCTCGTCCACGAGCGTATAGTTGAACGTGTAGAAGAAGCCTTCAATATCGACCGCATGCTGATTTTCGATCGTGATCTTGGCGGATTGCCGGAACGGCATCGGGATATAGCAGTTCATCCCGCCCGTCGGCACGACGCAGATGGGAAGCGAATTGACATTCGTGCGCACGCCAAAACCGTTGCAGAAGAAATCGCCCAGCGGAACTTCGACTGAGGGCGCCTCTTCATCGTCCCAGTACATGCGTAATACCAGATCGCGCAGCACGAATTGGCCGGCATGCCCTTTGCCCGTCTTATCCGTTACGGTAATCCAGAAATGCTGCATGATGCCCGTCCCTTGTATGGACGCGAGCGTAACTTCCATGCCTTGAGGCAGCGTGATCGCAGGTCTGCCCTTTCTCCCCGTGCCGAGATTGCTTGCTTCCTTGCCGCCCTGGCCCTTCTCGCCGTTCGGATTCTCCGCCGAAATCGACCGTGTCCGAGCTTTCGTAACAAGCGGCGCGGTAGAGAGTCCTAATCCGAGACCGTGATTTTGCAACATGATGATCCTCACCTCGTGTATCAGATATTGTGCTTTGACGAGCCTATTATATAATGAATAGGGGGAGAATCCGTTACCTTGTATTGTTGATTTATTTATCAATTATTGCTGAGGTGTTAAAATGCAAATCGAGCAACTATCGCCCTATATTCGGGTAGCGATCGACAGCATATTGGAAGCGACATGGAGAATCGATGAGCGGGTCATCTGGGACTACGAGCTGCTGTACCTCATGGAAGGCCAGCTGCTGGTAACGGTGGAGGGCGAGGCTTATACGGGGAGCGCGGGAGATTATTTCTTCTTCAAACCGGGTCAGCGGCATACGATCGAAGTGATCGGAGGCGCTCGGGTACGCCAGCCCCATGTCCATTTCGATTTGACCGCCCTACCCGACAGTCAGGAGGTTGGCGTATCGTTCAAGACGCTGGAGCAGATGAATGCTAAAGAACGAGGCTGGCTGCGAACGAATGAGCTGGAAGCCGCGCCGTATGACGTCCCTTCCCATTTTCGGCCGAACAGCCCGCATCCGCTTGAGCAGACGCTCCTCGAGCTGATTCGCGAATTCGAGACCAAACCGCCCTTCTACGAGCTTCGCTTGAAAAGCTTACTGCTTGAGCTCCTGTCCCGCATCATGCGGGAACGATACTGGGAGAGCAAAATCAACAGCGGCGGACAGCTCGAGCTGCTTACCGAGATCCGCTCTTTCATCGAACACAACGCGCATCGCAGCGTGAATTTGGCCGAGCTTGCAGACCGATTCCACATCAGCAAATTTTATTTGATCCATTTATTCAAGGATGTGTTCCAACGGACACCGATCCAATACCATCAACAGATCCGCATGGAGAAAGCCAAAGCCATGATTCAATATACGTACCTGCCGATGCAGGAGATCGCCGAACAACTCGGTTATTCGACGATCCATGCCTTCAGCCGCGCATTCAAATCGCATGAGGGCTGCAGCCCGTCCGGTTATCGCAAAACCATCTCCGGCTGATGCTCCTTGAGCCATGCCCGGAGCGGCACATCGTCATCCGTCGGCGTATAATGGCCGTTGCAATTCACGCCTGCGCCGAGCATTTGGCGGCGGATGGGATCGGAACGCTCCCATAAATGCTGCACGGTCATATCGTCCTTCGTGCGAATCCAGCGATAGCCGTAACCGTAAAACAGCACCTTGCGCGTCATGTCCGACCAGTTCGGCGTTCCCGCATGCCAGAGGCGCCGATCGAAGAAGACAGCCGCCCCCGGCTTTACGCGAACGGGTATAGCGCCTTCCGGCTGGCCCTGGCGGTCTTCCGGAAGGGCCATATTATCCATTAAGTGGCTTCCGGGAACGATCCAGAAATTGCCGCGGTCCGCTTCGGATACGTCGGACAAGAAATACGCGACTTTCAATGACAATCGTGGACGCGGATGCGTCTCGATCTCGATGTTGACGCGGCCGCTGTCCTGATGCCAGCCGAACGTCGCATCGTTCTTCGCCTGCCCGGACGGCGGCGTAGCGATCATATGGGCGTGATACAGGTAGATGTTCCATCCCAGCAGCCCCCATACCTTCGGCAGCACCTTCTCATAGTCGACAAGATCGAGAAACGCATCATGATCGGGGATGAAATTTGGATAAAACAGCGCCGTCTTCGGATCATGGCCGCCTTCAACCTTGCCATCGTAAATGCGATCGAATTGCTCCGTCAGAGCTGCGACCTGCTCCGCCGACAATGCATCCTCAATAATCAAATAGCCGGTTTCGTTAAACGTCCTGCGCTCTTCTTCCGTCAACGCGTACTTCAAACTTGATGGATTCATCGCTTGTTCGCCTCCGTATGTTTCATGCGCTACCTGTCTCTATCATAAGAGTAAATGCGCGCGGATTCGATTAACGATACGGTTATCTTTTGTACGATTCAACGATTTACTTGGTAGCGCTATCATCTTCGTTCAATCGGATCGTCCCTTCAGGAACGCCGTCGGCGAGCAGCCCGTCAGCTTCTTGAACACCCGGTTGAAATACGCTTGATCGCAAAAGCCGGTTTCTTCCGCGATCTGGCTGATCGGCATCATTTTATCGAACATCAGCTCTTTGGCTTTCGTAATTCGGACATGATGCAAGTATTCGATCGGCGTCAGGCCCGTTACCGATTTGAACGCATGAGAAATATGGTTCGGCGTCCGTTCCGTGAAGGCAGCCAATTCATGGAGCGTCACCGGCTCCCGATAGTGGTCCAGCATATATTGCTTGATATCTTCGGCCATATCGATCTTCTTGGCAGGGAGCTTCCACTTGTCCCGCTCGTAATTGATGATGCCGAGCAGCTCCAGCAGGACGGCGTAGCAGGTCGTTTCCGAGTATGGCCCGCTCATTAGCCAATGATGCTTCAGAAGCAGAAATCGCTGCTTGAAATATTCGAAGCCGCTGATCGCCGCCTTGCAGTAGTGATTGCCGCTAAGAAGGGGCAGCAGCGCGCGATCGTGGTCCTCGATCGTAAAGTGCGTCGCGTACCGCTGATGGTCTTCCGCGGCTAGACCACCGCGGATCGAGCCGGACGGTATAAAGATCGCTTCGCCCTTTTGCAGGTAGACGGTTTCGTCGTTGATCCAATAGACGATTTTCCCTTTCGTCGCGACGAGCAGGATATGATATTGCGTGACGTCCTTCGCCATTTCCCATTTGCCGTGAAAATCTTTCACATAACAGGTATGCAGCTTGATCATTGCCTGCTCCCTTCTACATCTTATTTGTCTTGCTGCTACAATTCGGCGTTTGCCTCTGCGTTCCCTGTCACCGTAGAAAAGGAAAGAAGCTGACTTCAGGCAAATGCCGAAGCCAGCTTGAATGAATGAATGAATGAAAAGATGAATGACTAAAAGATGAATGGATGAATGGAAGAATATTAAGCGATATCGCCTTTTACCGCTTCAACAGGAATTGCCGCGCCTGCGGGAGAAGGCGAATTCTTCGAAGTCAGTCCCCTGACGAGGGCATTCAAATCGATGCCGGAGACGCTCTTGAGCATTTCCGGGGCTGTCGCCATCAAAGAAGTCACATAATTGCTTACGCGGGCAGCGCCTTCGCCATGACCGGTGTCGACGACGGTCAGCTTATCGATCGCGCTGATCGGATCCGCGATTTTGCCGGCCAGTTCCGGCAGCATCTTCACGATAATATCTAGCACGGCCGCCTCGCCGAACAATTCGAAGGCATGAGCCAGCTTCTCTTTGGCCTCCGCCTCTGCTAGGCCTCGAAGCCGGATGACGTCCGCTTCCGCCGTTCCCTTCGCACGCTCGGCTTCCGCGATCGCGAGGCCGTCCAAACGCTTCTGCGCCGCGTTCGCTTTTGCTTCCGCTTCGATCTGGTACTGCGCCGCATCCGCCTCGCGCATTCTCTTCGACTTATCCGCTTCTGCCGCTTGTTCGACGGCATACCGGTCGGCGTCCGCCTTCTTCTTCACCTCGGCGTCGTACTGCTTCTCGCGACGCAGAATTTCCTTGCCTTCCAGATCGATTTCGCGCTCTTTCCGGACCAGCTCGACCTGCATCTGCTCCTCCACGACGAGCTGCTTCGCCTTTGCTTCCTGAATGGCGTAGGCTTGATCCGCCTCTGCCTTGGCGGAATCCTGTTCCTTCTTGAACGAAGCAACCTTCAGCTCTTTGGCCTTCGACGCTTCCGCAATATTCGTATCGCGCAGCAGCTCCGCCTTCAAGCCTTCTTCTTCCGCGCGCGCCTTCTGAATCCGGGAATCTCTGACCGCTTCCGCTTCGGCGATGTCGGCATCCCGTTTGACGGCTGCGATGCGCGGTTTGCCGAGCGCCTCCAGATAACCGTGCTTATCGCGTAGATCCTTGATCGTAAAGGAAACGATCTGCAGCCCCATCTTCTTCAAGTCCCGTGCCGCGACGCCTTGCACTTCCTGCGCGAATTTGTCGCGGTTCCGATAAACTTCCTCCACGGTCATGGAGCCAAGAATGGCGCGCAAATGTCCTTCCAGCACTTCCTGGGCCTCGCTCTTCAGCGCATCCGTCGGCTTGCCGAGAAACTGCTCGGCCGCAGTCGCAATATCCTCGACCGACCCGCCGATTTTGATGATCGCGACGCCATCGCAAATAACTGGAACGCCTTGCTCCGTATATACTTCGGGCGTGGATACGTCGAGCTTATGGGACAGCAGCGACAAGAAGTCGGCTTTTTGGAAAATCGGCAGAATGAACGCGCCTCCGCCGCGCACGATTTTGTTTTTGCGTCCGGATTCGTCGGCGGCTACGTTGCGGCTTCCTAGAAAAGAACCCGTCACGATCATCGCCTTGTCCGGACCTACCGTCCGGTACCTGGCCCAGAAGGCCAGGCCAAGCAAGATTAATACGCCGACAACAGCCGCGGGTATGATTAAATAATCAGCCATGTAATCGTTCCTCTCTCATGCGAAATTATAGCTCCAGCTTGGATACGAGGAGCGTGTGCGCTTCAACCCTGATCACGACGATACGCGTGCCGGATGGGATCTCCATGCCGTCGAAGCTGGCGGCGATGTGATTCGTCAGGCCGACGCCGACCTTCACCGTCACTTCGCCGAAGCCCGCGGCCGGAATAGGTACGATGACGTCGCCGATCATGCCGTTCAGTTCGTTCATCGAATATCCCGTCGATTGCTCGCTCCGTTCCATCGGACGGATGTACAGCAAATACATACCGATGGCTCCTATTACAGCAAGCAGAACTGCAATCACGGTATTCATAATCGTGCCCAAACCGCTGTGATGCTCGAGAAGAAGTCCGGCTCCGCCGAATACGGTAATGCCGCCGACGATGGCGGTCGGCTTGAGAACCGGTATGCCATCCAGCGATAAGAAATCGAGCATGCCGTCAAGCGCGAGACTGAGCCAGTCGCCGAGAACGACACTGACGACGGCAAAGAATATACCGCCGAATAAACAGCCTAGAAATACCCCCTCCATGCCCTCCCTCCGTTTCTCAAATTCCATATTTTATCATTTCATCCGGTATTTATTACGCTGCATTTCATGAGAAGTTTCGCTTGGGCTGATGGAAGCTTTGCGTGGATGTCGAATAAAGGGGTTCTATGGCACATTAAAAAAAGCTTACCCTGCGAATACATCCGCACGATAAGCTTATTGTTAACGACTGTTATTGAAGAACCAATTTCACGAATTTACGCTTGCCGACCTGGATAATATCTCCATCGGAAGGCGTGATGTCCGCTGACCAATCCTCGATTTTCTGTTCGTTGATTCGTACCGCTCCCTGCTGGACGCTGCGCTTTGCTTCGCTGCTCGAAGCCTGCAGGCCGAGCGTCGTCAGCAGCTTCAGTATTCCGATGCGGCCTTCCTCCAGCTCTCCGGCGGCCAGTACGGTTTCTTGAATGTCGTCAGGAAGCGCGCGCTTTTGGAAAACGGTAATGAAATGCTCCGCCGCCGCAGCCGCAGCTTCTTCGCCATGGTACATGCGAACGAAAGTGCGGGCAAGCGCCATCTTGGCGTCACGCGGATGCTTGCTGCCGTTCGTGATGCCTTCCCTCAGCTGCAGCAGCTCCTCATAGCCGATATCCGTCGCTAGCTCGTAGTATTTCAGCATGAGCTCATCCGGAATCGACATCGACTTGCCGTAAATTTGGTTCGGTTCTTCGTCGATGCCGATGTAGTTGCCCAAGCTCTTGCTCATCTTGTTCACGCCGTCCAAGCCTTCGATGAGCGGCGTCATGATCGCGGCCTGCGGCTCTTTGCCGTACTCCTTCTGGAGCGTGCGGCCCATAAGCAGATTGAATTTTTGGTCCGTGCCGCCGAGCTCTACGTCGCTCTCCAGCGCCACGGAATCGTAGCCCTGCATGAGCGGGTAGAAAAACTCATGGATACTGATCGGCAGACCGGACTGGTAGCGCTTCGTGAAATCGTCCCGTTCCAGCATCCGCGCGACCGTCACTTTGGCCGACAGCGTCACGACGTCCGCGAAGCTCATCGGACCCAGCCATTCGGAATTGTAGTAAACCGTCGTTTTGGCCGGATCAAGCAGCTTGTAAATTTGCTTCTGATACGTCTCCGCGTTCCGCTTCACGTCTTCTTCGCTCAGCTGTTTGCGCGTCTCGGACTTGCCAGTCGGATCGCCGATCCGTCCCGTAAAGTCGCCGATGATCAGCTGCACGTCATGGCCCAGCTGCTGGAACTGCCTCAGCTTGTGAAGCACGACCGTATGGCCGATATGAATGTCTGGCGCCGAAGGATCAAGGCCAAGCTTCACTTTAAGCGGCTTGCCCGTCGCAACGGCGTTCGCGATCTTCGCCTTCATGTCGTCCTCAGGCACGATCTCGACGACGCCTCGACGAATCACATCCATCTGGCGTTCCACTTCCTGCTGCTGTGCCGGCGTCAATTGTTCCCATTTCACCATCTCGGTATCACTCCCTCGCGAAATAAAAAAAATCCTTCTGTCCTCAAGGGACGAGAAGGATTTGCTCGCGGTACCACCCTCGTTAGCGCCGCCGGACTCCCTCGCAGCAAGCTGCGCGAAGAGCACCGTGAAACGGCCCTCACTTCATTTCATAACGGATATCATCCGGATGCAGACTACTAGGCGTACGCTTCCATGCTTACATAAGCGGGAACCGCGCGTTCATCCGATCAACTCAAGGCGGTAATTCGAATGTCGGCGCGTACCGGTTCGCACCTGCCACCGGCTCTCTGGAATCGCGGCCCGCCAATCTACTGGAGCCTGTCAACGTGTTTTGATATGCACTTTTCTTGTTACCCTTTATACCATAGGGGAATTAGCAAGTCAACGGGCATGCGCTGCATCTCCCGCATCATGCGGCATTTTGGCGAATAACGGTCAAATTCACCCGGCAAATACTCCAAATCAATTGGCGATTTATGCTATAATAATGCTGTTAATCGGAGGAGGCTAATCACTTTATGGATCAAGACCATCAAAAGAAGCCGAAAGGATACAGCAAATGGCGAACTTTTGGTATCGTAACGTTCGTAACGTTTAAATGGCTCTTTATTTTCGGTATATTATTCGGATTATTCGCAGGAGCCGCAGCAGCCGGTTACGTGGCATCATTCGTGAAGGACGAGCCCGTACGCGCCAGAGCGGAAATCGAAGCCAAAATTCAAGAAAACGCCATCACTGGCTTCGTATACTTCAATGACGGACAAACCCCCGTCGGCCAGCTGCGAACGGAAGAAGACCGGCGCCTGATCAAGCGGGAAGACATTCCGCCGCAGGTCGTCAACGCCGTTCTCGCCACGGAAGACAACAACTTCTACAAGCATATCGGGGTTGATTTCAACGCGCTCGCCCGTGCGGTCAAACAAAAATTGCTGAACGAAGATACGCAGACCGGCGGCAGCACGCTCACCCAGCAGCTCGTCCGGCAGGTTTTCCTGACGCTGGACAAGACGGACAGCCGGAAGGCGAAAGAAATTTTCCTCTCGCTGCGGCTTGAGCGGTTCATGACCAAGGATGAAATTCTAACCGCTTATTTGAACAAAGTGCAATTCGGCACAGGCAACAGCGGCTACAATTTGTACGGCATCAAGGCTGCTGCGAAGGGCATTTTCAACATTACGGACCTGAACCAGCTGAACATCGCGCAATCCGCCTATTTGGCCGGTTTGCCGCAGCGTCCTTCGGCGTACACGGCATTCACGAGCAAAGGCAAGTTCAATCCGACCGGCTTCAAGCTCGCGATGGACCGTCAGCGCTTGGTATTGAAGCGCATGCTGGATACGACGCGCATCAGCCAAGAGCAGTATGACGAAGCGCTTAGCTTCGACGTCGAAGGCTCGCTTGCGAAACCGACGGAAAAAGCCTACTCCACGTTCCCGTTCCTGATGCTGGAATCGGAACGTCAAGCGGCAGAGCTCCTGCTCCTGCAAGAGAACCCGAATCTGACGCCCGAGGACGTCAAGAAGAAGGAAAACGCTCCGCTGCTCGAAGAAGCAAGGCAGCATCTGCTGCGCGGCGGTTATCACATCTACACGACGATCGACAAGAAAGTCTATAACTCGATGCACAAGGTCGGCTCGGACCCGAACAACTTCGGAGGCGACAGCAAGGAGAAAGGCTTGGAGCAAACCGGCGCGATCATGCTCGACCACAAGACCGGCGCGATTCTCGGCATGCTGGAAGGCCGCGACTTCTATACGGAGCAATTGAACCACGCCACGCAGATGACGCGTCAGCCAGGCTCTACGATGAAGCCGATCGCCGCTTATTTGCCCGCCATCGATAAAGGGCTGATACAACCTGCGAGCATCATCGACGATTCGCCGATCGTCATGAAGGACGGCCAGAAGGGCTATCATATCCCGATGAACGTGACGAACAAGTTCAACGGGCTCGTGACCGCGAGGGATGCGCTGAATCGTTCGTTGAACATTCCGGCGCTCAAAATTTTCAATAACATCGTCACCATTCCGGAAGCATGGAAATTCGCCAGAAAGCTCGGCATTACGACGCTTCAGCCGAGTGACGATTCGGCGCAAACCGGCGTCATCGGCGGTCTTAGCATCGGGGTATCCGTCGAGGAATTGACGAACGCTTACGGCGCGATTGCCGATAACGGCACGTTCAATGACGCCTATATGATCAGTCGGATCACGGATGCCGACGGCAAAGTCGTCTATCAGCATGAAGCCAAACCGCTTCGCGTCTTCTCGGAGCAGACCGCATTCTTGATGACGGACATGCTGCGGACGGTCATTTCCGAACCAGCCGGATCCGGCCATAAAGTTGCGACTTACTTTAAAAATTACGGCAAAATTCCGGTTGTCGGCAAAACAGGCTCGACCCAAAGCTACGGAGATGTTTGGTTCATGGGCTTCTCCCCCGACATTACGCTAGGCGTATGGGTCGGCTACGAAAAGCAGAAATACACACTCTCCAAACCGGAGCGCGAACGTGCGCGCATCATTTGGTCAGATATCATGAACGAAGTGACGACGGAGCGTCCGGAGCTGTTCCCGACAAAATCGTTTACGATGCCATCCGGCATCGTCAAGTCGACGGTGTCCAGCGTCAGCGGCAAATTGCCGACGGACCTGACGCGCAGCGGCGGCAAGCTGGTAACGGATTGGTTCAATTCGAAATTCCTGCCGAAAGAGCCAGATGATGCGCTCGTCAAGATGGCCGTGATTTCATACAACGGCGTGAACTACATTCCGCAGCCATCCACGCCTTCGGACATGATCAGCGAACAGATCGTCGTGAAGCGCGAGAAGCCGCTCGACGTACTGATGCAGGAAATCGAAGCCGCGCAGGCGAAGCTGCCGGCAGACAGCCGCAGGCCGATGAGCGTCTATCTGCCTGCCGACGCCGGCAAGGATGCCCCATCTATCGTCGATCCGCGCGTTGAAGACGGCAATATACCGAGCCCGCCTTCGAACGTGACGCTGGAGACGGTAACGTCGACCAAGTACCGGATTTCGTTTAAAGCATCTCCGGAGAAGGATGTCGTCGGCTACAGGCTGTACCGTGCCGTCAATGACGGACCTTTCACGAATGCGGGCAGCCCTATTCTGACCGGACAGGATACCAAGTTCGTCAGCTACATCGGCAACCAAGGCATCTACGCGTACTATGTAACAGCCGTGGATGTAGCTGGCAAAGAATCGGCGCCAAGCCTTCTCGTCTCGCCTGGCGGCAACTATACTATCAAAGGCAATGGTACGGGGTCGAACGGCGGGAACGCCGGCTCCATCAATACGGATACCGGCATTCCAGAGGATAACGGCAATTCAACGGGAACGAATGACGGCCTCGCGAGCCCGTCAGCTCCGATGAACGTAACGGTCTCGACCACGGATATCGGCATTAAGCTGACTTGGCCCGATAATGCCTCGTCCGAGCAAGTCACCAGCTACAATGTTTACTACAGCACGAGCAGCAATGGCAGGTACAACAAAATCGGCAACACCGGTGAAGCGAGATTCGAGTACGTATCTCCTCTGACGAGCGGCTACTTCCAAGTAACCGCCGTCAATGAAGCCGGGGAATCTTCAGCTTCCACGCCTGTCGGCATTCAATAACAAAACAAACAAAGAACCTTCCAGCGCATCAAGCGCTGGAAGGTTCTTTGTTTTGCAGCTAGTTCTAATTACGTTCAAGCTTAATCTTCAATGGTGGACAAGTCGCCTGTCGGCAAGTTGAGCTCCCATGCCTTCAGAACGCGCCGCATGATCTTGCCGCTGCGCGTCTTCGGCAGTTTGTCTTTAAATTCGATTTCTCGCGGCGCTGCGTGCGCGGAGAGGCCTTCTTTTACGAATTTCGTAATATCGGCCTTCAGTTCATCCGTCGGCGTGAAGCCTTCGCGAAGCGCCACAAACGCTTTGATGATCTCGCCGCGCATCGGATCCGGTTTGCCGATTACGCCGGCTTCCGCAACGGCCGGATGCTCGACCAGCTTGCTCTCCACCTCGAACGGTCCTACGCGCTCCCCTGCCGTGTTGATGACGTCATCAATTCGGCCTTGGAACCAGAAGTACCCGTCTTCGTCGCGATACGCGGAGTCGCCGGAGATATACCATCCCGGAATCCGGAAGTACTCTTCGTACTTCGCAGGATTGTTCCATACCTTGCGCATCATGGACGGCCATGGCGTACGGATCGCCAGGTTGCCCATCCGGTAAGGAGGCAGCTCATTGCCGCCGTCATCGATAATTGCGGCCTGTACGCCCGGAATCGGCTTGCCCATGGAGCCTGGTTTGATCTCCATGCTCGGGTAGTTGCAGATGAGCTGAGCACCGGTCTCCGTCATCCACCACGTATCGTGAATGCGCTGGTTATAGACTTTCAGTCCCCAACGCACGACTTCCGGATTCAGCGGTTCGCCGACGCTCAGGACATGACGCAGGCTGGACAGGTTGAATTGCCCGACGACCTCGTCGCCCGCTCCCATGAGCATGCGGAATGCCGTAGGCGCGCTGTACCATACGGTAACGCCGTAACGTTCAATCGTCTTATACCAATCCTGCGGGCTGAAGCGTCCTCCGCGGATCACGTTCGTAGCGCCATTCAGCCATGGAGCGAAAATACCGTAGGAAGTGCCGGTGACCCAGCCCGGATCGGCCGTGCACCAATAAATATCGTCCGGCTGCAAATCGAGCACGACGCGGCCAGTGAAGTAATGTTGAATCATCGCATTTTGTACATGGAAGATGCCTTTGGGTTTGCCAGTCGAGCCGGACGTATAATGGATGAGCAGACCGTCTTCCTTGTCCAGCCACTCGATATCCGCTGCATCGCTCGCCGCTGCCATTTCGGCTTTGAAATCGACGATGCCCTCTCCTGCTTGTACATCGTCACCGACGACGATGATATGCCGGAGATCCGGAAGCTCATTTCTCGGAATGCGCGATAACAAGGCAGGCGTCGTAATGATCGCTGCCGCGCTGCTGTCCTGCAGTCGGTCTCTAACAGCCGTTTCCATGAATGCCTCGAAGAGCGGTCCGACGACAGCGCCGACTTTCAATGAACCGAGCAGGCTGAAGTAAAGCTCCGGCGTACGCGGCATGAAAATGAAAACGCGTTCACCTTTGCCGATACCCAATCCGCGCAGCACGTTGGCGAATCGGTTCGACTGCAGGGAGAGATCCTCGAACGTATACGACTCATCGCGTGCATTATCGCTATAGTAGAGAGCAATTTTGCCGCCTCGTCCAGCTTCGACATGACGGTCGATTGCTTCGTAAGCCATGTTTACTTTGCCCGTTTCATGCCAGGAAAAATGCTTCTCGAGCTGCTCAAACGAAAAATCCGCATACGTTTCATCGTAGCTTGCCATGTTGGAGCCGGATGCCGTCACCGGAATCCGTTCTTGATGCGTGTTACTCATTGTTCATCATCCTCCTGCCCATAGTAAAACCATACTCTCTTCTCTCTTCGAGCCCTGCCCGAATACGCTTTCATATTATATCATGTCTGTCGTTCTTCAGGCCATGCTTTTCATGCTAAGATTTTTTTGATATAAGTAGGATAGCATGCGAAAGGAGCCCGATTCATTGGAACATCGCAAACTGCCGCATACGGAGATCGTCCGCTATCAGGAACGGGATATCATGATCGAAGGCCCTGTGGAAGCAGATCGGCTGAAAGGCTTGAGGCTGCATGACCAGCTGGATGCGTTCCGCCGGCCGATTGAACAACATAAAGCGCTGATCGAAATTGCCGAGCTGCCGGAAGGCCGGATAATCGCAGCCAGGGATGGCGATACCATTGTCGGTTATGTAACCTTCCATTACCCCGATGAGCTCGAAACATGGTCCGAAGGAAACATGGAGGATTTGATCGAACTGGGCGCCGTTGAAGTTGCTGATGCTTATCGCGGTTTGGGCCTGGCCAAACGTTTGATTCAGCTCGCATTCAAGAACGAACAGCTGGAGAACGTCATTGTTTATACAACGGAATATTATTGGCACTGGGATCTCGAAGGCACCGGCCTTAGCGTGTGGGACTACCGCGCCATGATGGAGCAGCTGATGAAAGAAGCCGGCATGGTATGGTTTGCGACGGATGATCCCGAGATTTGCGCGCATCCCGCAAATTGTCTCATGGTGCGCATCGGCAGAGAAGTCCCGCTTAACTCGATTCAGCAATTCGACCGCGTTCGTTTCAGGCAGCGGTTCATGTATTAGCTTGCTTACACGTGACAGCACTCGCAGAAAGGAAGTTGAACAGCATGGCGGCCAAAGCCGTTTATATCCATTCTCCAGATGCGGAACGTTATAAATTCAATCAGGAGCATCCCTTCAATCCGATTCGCCTGACGCTTGCCCGGCATTTGCTGGAGGCTGCAGGTGCGCTCGAGCCCGATCAAATCGTCCAAGCTGGCCCTGCTAGCGACGACATGCTGCAGCTTGTCCATCGTTCGGATTATATCGAAGCCGTTCGCAGTCTCAGCGTCCCTAATCCCGCTCCGTCTGCCGTTGCCAGGGCGGACATCTACGGCCTCGGTACGGAGGACACGCCGTACTTTCCCGGCATGAACGAAGCCGCAGCCGCCATCGTAGGCGGTTCTGTGCTTGCGGCAGACATCGTCATGAGCGGCCGAGCTGAACATGCGTATCATATGGCCGGCGGCCTGCATCATGCTTTTCCCGACCGCGGGTCAGGCTTCTGCGTCTATAACGACGCCGCCATCGCCATCGCGCACATCCGCAAACAATATGGCGCCCGCGTGCTGTATATTGATACGGACGTCCATCACGGCGACGGCGTTCAGTGGACCTTTTATGCCGATCCGGACGTATGCACCTATTCCATTCATGAGACCGGCAAATATTTGTTCCCGGGGACCGGCTTCGTTTCGGAGCGCGGCATGGATGCCGGATTCGGCATGGCCATTAATCTGCCGCTCGAGCCCTATACAGAAGATGATTCCTGGCTGGAGAGCTTCCGGTTGACGATTGAACGGGCAGCTGACGTATTCAAGCCGGATGTCATCATCAGCCAGCATGGCTGCGATGCCCATGCCTTCGACCCGCTTTCGCATATCCATTGCAGCATGCGCATTTATCAAACCATGCCGCTAATTATCCGCGAGCTCGCACGTACGCATACGGATGGCCGCTGGATTGCTCTCGGAGGCGGCGGATACGACATTTGGCAGGTCGTGCCGCGCGCCTGGGCGTTGGTATGGCTTGCGATGACCGAGCACCCTCTGGCCGATCGATTAAGCGACAGCGCCGCAAACGAGCCGCTACCGCAATCCTGGCAGCGCCATTGGCTGCCGATTGCCGAACGCACGCTTCCGACGGACTGGCTGGATGATCTGACCGGCTGGGAGCCGATGCCCCGGCGGCAGGAAATTGAAGCCCGCAACAAGGAGATCACCTCTATCGTTCTCCAGCAGCTCTAAACAAAAAAGGCAGCTTCGCTCTTCCGTACAGGAAGAATGCGAGCTGCCTTATTTTATAACGATATCGAAGCTATGGGTTACATCTGTTTGATCATCTCTTCGATGATCGCATGCGAATTGACGGAAGCTTGTACCGTGAAATCCGCAAAGTTGACATGCGCCGAACCGTCCGCTTTATCCGACATGGAACGAATGACGACGAAAGGAACGCCGTTCATGACGCATACCTGCGCGAGCGAAGCCCCTTCCATCTCGGTGCAGGCGCCGCCAAGCTCTTCGTACATCTCGCTGACCGCATCGCGCGAAGCGATGAATTGGTCGCCGGAGAGCACTTTCCCCTTCAGGCTGCGCGCCGGGAATAATCGCTCGCTTGCCGAACTTGCAAGCTCCACGAGATCCGGAGCGGCTTGAAATTCCCATACATCCTGATAAGGAATTTGACCGCGGGCAAATCCGAGCGGCGTAACGTCAAAGTCATGCTGCAGACAGGACGTCGAGATGACGATGTCGCCGATATTCAAGCTTGGCGCGACCGCACCCGCAACGCCGGTGAACAGGACGCACTCGACGCCTGCATCGATAAGCAGCTGCGTGCAAACGGCGGCATTGACTTTGCCGACGCCGGATTTGCAGAACACGACTTGACGGCCGTGCAGCGTGCCTTCCGTATATTCAATGCCTGCTTTCACGAAAGATCCTGTCTTCGCGACAGTCTTGTGAAGCAAATCGATTTCTTCAACCATC
This sequence comes from Paenibacillus sp. J31P316, assembly GCF_056269105.1. Taxonomy (NCBI): domain Bacteria; kingdom Bacillati; phylum Bacillota; class Bacilli; order Caryophanales; family Paenibacillaceae; genus Paenibacillus; species Paenibacillus sp. J31P316. Next base: position 658,161 of record NZ_JBWDNI010000001.1, read on the forward strand.
GCGCCAATGATGCCGATCTTTCCATACGCTGTCATTAGATGCTCCCTACCGATTGACGGGTTACGATTTCGTACGGCAGAATCACTTTCGGATTATCGACCGTTTCTTTCTTCATGAGCTTCGTCAGCAGACGCATCGAGACCGCTCCGATGTCGTACATCGGTTGTGCTACCGCAGTCAGCTGAGGTCTAACCATCGACGCCATGCGGCTGTTGTCAACGCTGATGACCGAGATGTCATCCGGAACCTTCAAGCCCGCGTCTTGGATGCTGTGGATCGCCCCAATAGCCATCTCATCCGTTGCGGAGAATACCGCGGTAGGACGCGTAGGCAGATCGAGGAAATATTTCATCGCATCCGCTCCGGATTCGTAGCGGTAGTTTCCGATGCGAACCATGTTCTCGTCATAGACGATTCCCGCTTCTTCCAGCGCACGCTTGTACCCTTGGAAACGAGCATAGCCGTTCGCCGGATCTTGAAGCGTGCCGCCGATCATCGCGATCGAACGGTGCCCGTTCTTGATCAGCGTTTGCACGGCTTCGAATGCTGCCGCTTCATGATCGATGTCGACCGAAGGAATCGTTCCGTTCTCGTCGGTCGTCGCGCAAAGAACGATCGGCACATTGGCCGTCTTGAACGCCTGCAGATGCTCGTCCGTTACGGCGCCGCCCATAAACAGCAGTCCGTCGACTTGCTTCTCCAGCAGCGTATTGATGACGCGAATCTCTTTATCTTTCTTCTTATCGGCGTTGCACAAAATAATATTGTAGTGATACATATTGGCGATATCTTCGATGCCGCGCGCCACTTCCGCGAAGATCGCATTGGAAATGTCGGGAATCACGACGCCTACCGTAGTCGTCTTCTTGCTCGCCAAACCGCGTGCAACCGCATTCGGACGATAGCCGAGTCGCTCGATGGCTTCGAACACTTTCTTGCGCGTTTGAGGCTTTACATTCGGATTGTTGTTGACGACCCGTGACACCGTTGCCATGGACACGCCTGCTTCTCTTGCTACATCATAAATGGTTACCGTCACAGTCCTACTCTCCATTAGTTCAAATTTTTCTCTCGCCCCGTAACACTTTATCGTTAATCATACGACAAAATGTTGCTTTTCGCAATGCGTGCCGAGATGCTCGTCTAATGTTGAGTAGGTAATCTGCCAGTGTGAAGCATGCCACGACACTTTTCCACCATCTACCAGAATCAGCTGAGGGGATTCGTGCTTAAGGTTTAATTGTTCGGCGATCGCCATCGCGATGCTCCGATTCTCCAGCACGAGCACCATGACGGGCGTTAGCGACAGCGATGCCGCGTCTTCCAGCCAATTGGACAGCTCGTCGCTCGCGCCGCTGCTGATCGAGCATTCGGTGCTATGCTTGAATATCAACACGGGACGTCGAAAGGATTCGACATAGGCGGCTTCCCAATCTGCTGCGGTCGTCATTGGAACAGGCATCTCCATCTTCGCCACTCCCTTTGTTATCCGTACTGCAGCATGCTCCTGCTCAATTGAGCCAGCCGCTTATGTATGTCAGCCATCCAATCCTCATCGCCGGATGACTGCGCAACGGCCAACAGATCAAGAAGCATGTCGATCCGTTCCTCGGTCAGCCGTCTTACGATTGCGGGATCGGAATGTTTATGATCGTGATACGCCTCTACTAACAGCTTTGCCCATTCGTTCCATTCGTTAAACAGAAACGTTTGTTTGGCGGGCTGTGCCCCCAGTCGGCCGATCAGTCCCGTCAAGTCCGGCTTCACTTCAGGAAACACCTCGCTGCGGTTGCAGGAAGGGCATGAGTAAATCGGAACGTTATCAATTTCAACCTTATTGGAATAAATGACGGTACGCAGCTTCATTGGCATGAGATCGCCGCAAGAACAGCGCTTTTGCAAAATGGTCCACTCCTTCTCATAAAAGCAGCACAGCCTCGGAGCGCTTATGTAAGCGTTTTTTCCTAGGCGTAGCATGACGATAAAGGTATTCGACTTTTTGCGGTAAAGTCCTTCTTCCGCGAAGGTTGTAATTTTTGCATCTAACGGATTAAACAGCCAGTCTTCGCCACTGTTTGACGACAGGCGGGAAGGACAATAGGAGCATGCCCAGCGCGGCGCCGATGCCGTCGTGCAGCAGGTCAGCGCTATCCGGCGTGCGACCGTCAACGAAGGACTGATGATACTCGTCCGTCAATCCGTATACGAGACATAACCCGATGATTAGCACTTTCACCGAAAGGCGTTCGGCATGTCTGCCAAAGCCGTAGGCATAAGCGAGCCCGAGGACGAAATAGGCGATAAAATGCCCCCAATCGAAGCTCGCCATGGAGGGGAAAAGTTCTTGAAACCAAGGCAGCACGGAATCCAGTTCATCGCTCGTTCGCGAGGACAGCCAGAAAATCGCCAGCATGATGGCCGCTGCAGGGAGAATTGCGGCTGAACGTCTAACAGTTTGCTTCATGGAATCACCTTCGTTTAAAATAGTGACGAGCTTGGAATCGAAAATGGCAGAGGAGGAATAGACTTGTCGCTGAATAATAAAACGATTATTTGCCTGCTAGACGATGAATTCGAGGATCTCGAATTATGGTATCCGGTCTATCGCGTCCGCGAAGAAGGCGCGACCGTGCTGTTCGCCGGTCCTGTGAAAGGAAAGACGCATATCGGGAAATACGGCGTACCGGCAACGGCCGACCTCGCCTATGAAGAGGTGGACAGCGCCAAAATCGACGGTCTGCTCGTGCCCGGAGGTTGGGCGCCGGACAAAATCCGCCGCTATCCGAAGGTGCTGCAGCTCGTGAAGGAAATGGATGCGGCCGGCAAGCCGATCGGTCAAATCTGCCATGCCGGCTGGGTGCTCGTATCCGCCAAAATCTTGAACGGCCGCAAAGTGACCTCCACGCCCGGTATCCGCGATGACATGGAGAATGCCGGCGCGGAATGGTTCGACGAGCCGGTCGTCGTCGACGGCAACTTGATTTCGGCACGACGTCCGCCGGATCTGCCGCCCTATGCCAAAGCGTTCGTCGATGCGCTAGCCCGCAAATAAGGAAGGCAGACATAAACAAGGGGGCAGACTATTCGTTTGCCCCCTCGTTTCGTTAGCTATGGTCGATTTCATTTCAGCTTCATCTAGCTTCTGAACATATCGGGATACGCTTCCGTCTGCGACTCTTCCACTGCCTTCAGCTTCACGATCTCATGAATTTCCGCGCTCGTCTTGCAGCGCAGAAGCCGTTCGAACAACTCGCGGCTCTCCTGCTGCCGAAGGGACAACAGTCTCTCCTTGACCGGGAGAAGCGAATGCGAGGACATGCTCAGTTCATCGATATCGAGCGCGAGCCAGATCGGAAGCGCCTTGAGATCCCCCGCCATTTCTCCGCACACCCCGACATGGATGCCTTGTCGCCTTGCGGCCTCGACCGTCAGCTTAATCATGCGCAGCACGGAAGGGTGATACGGCTCATACAGATGCGAGATCTGTTCGTTCATCCGATCGACCGCCAGCGTGAATTGAATCAAATCATTCGTGCCGATACTGAAGAAATCGACTTCCTCCGCCAGCATATCCGCGATAAGCACGGCTGCGGGCAGCTCGATCATGATCCCGGCCTTCATGTCTTCCGCATGCGGAACGCCTTCTGCCCGCAGCTCGTCTTTGCATTCCTGCAGCAGCTTGTTCGCCGCCCGTACTTCTTCGACAGAAGAGATCAGCGGATACATGATCTTCACGTTGCCGTAATGACCTGCCCTCAGAATTGCCCGAAGCTGCGTCTTGAACAAATCGGTTTTGTCCAAGCAGATCCGAATCGCCCGATAGCCCAGGAAAGGGTTATCTTCTTCCGGCAGCTCGAAATAATCCAGCTGCTTATCGCCGCCAATGTCCAGCGTCCGGATGATGAGCGGCTTCTGACCCAGCTTCTCCGCAACGTTGCGGTAGACCTCGAACTGCTCCTCTTCCCGAGGCAGCCGGCTTCGGTCCATGTACAGGAACTCTGTTCGGAACAAGCCGACGCCGTTCGCGCCGCTGGATAAGGCCACGTCCAATTCCTTCAGCGAGCTGATGTTCGCGCTCAGCTCCATTTCCTTGCCGTCCTGCGTGACCGGCTTGAAGCTGATAATGCCCTTCAGCTGCTGCTTCTTCTCCCGCTGCAGGATCTGCTTGCCTGTATAATAATCGACGAGCGACTGCTCGGGTTCGATATGAACGATGCCGAGACCGCCGTCGATAATCAGCATATCGCCAGTCTGAATCGGTTCCTCCAGCTTAGGCTCGATGCCGACGACGAGCGGCACGCCGAGCGCCCTCGCCATAATGGAGGAATGCGAAGTCATGCTTCCGGCCAGCGTCGCGATGCCCAGCACGTGATTCGGATTCAGATGCGCAAGCTGCGAAGGCGACAGTTCCTTCGCGATCAGAATGAACGGCTGCGTATCGGAAGGCAGCGTAATTTCGGGCGCGCCGAGCAAATGCTTGAGCAGCCGATTGCCGACATCCTTGATATCGAGCGCGCGCTCCTTCATATACTCGTCGTCCAGCAAATCGAACATGGTGACAAAATGGTCGATCGCTTCTTTGACGGCCACTTCCGCTGCTTTATATTGACGCTGAATAATGCCCTGAATCTCGTTCATGAAGACCGGATCGTCGAGGATGGCCAGATGCGCGTCGAAGATAAAGCTTTCTTCCGGACCGACCACTTCGCGGAGATCGTCTTTCATTTGCTCGATCTCGACCTTGGACGTACGAATCCCTTCATATAACCGTTCGAACTCGCGGGCCAGGTCGCCCACGTCGATTTTCTGCTCGGGCAAGTCCCATTCCCAATTCGGAAGTACGAAAGCCTTGCCGATCGCGATACCCGTTGATGCTCCAATACCTTGAATCACGCTGTTTCCCCTCCACCGCTTCTCTCTTTTAGAACGACCGACATGACGGAAGCCTGGCCCCGTCTCACGCTTTTGAACGGCGCGAAGCTCCAGGAGCTGACCCGGTCCGAATTCGTGATGACCATCGGCGTCGCAAGCGATTTGCTTCCTTTACGGATTTTCTGCATATCGAAGGTGATCAGCAGCTGGCCCGGCTTGACTTGGTCGCCTTCCTTCACGACGGCGGAGAAGCCCTGGCCTTTCAATTGCGACGTATCGATGCCGATGTGAAGCAGCACTTCAAGCCCATCGGGCGTTCGAATGCCGATCGCATGCATCGAGGGATAGACGTGAATGACTTTGCCCAGAACGGGAGATACGAGCTCCCCCTTCTCCGGCATGAACGCGACGCCGTCGCCGACGAGCTTGCCCGCGAAGATCGGATCGGGCACTTCGCTGAGCGGCATCATCCGGCCTTGGACCGGCGAGCAGAAGAGCACCCTGGAGATGTCCCGGCGGATCGCCTTGTTCATTTCCTCCCGGATGAGCTCGGAATAGGTGCCGAATACGATCTGAACGTTGCCGCCGCCCAGACGGATAACGCCGGCCGCGCCGAGATGCTTAAGCGCATTATTATCGATCAGCTTGTCGCTGCCGACCTTCAGGCGAAGCCGGGTAATGCAGGCTTCCATCTGAATGATGTTTTCCTTGCCGCCGATCGCCTGAAGGATAAGCGGTGCCCGGTAAGGAATGTCGCCTGCCCATTCATCCAGCTGCGAACCTTCCTCGCGACCCGGCGTCGGAATGCGGAACCGCCGTATCGCCCAGCGGAACATGACGTAATAGATGAGTCCGAAGAGAATGCCAATCGGAATAATCAGCCAGCCACGGGTAGCCAGATGCTCATTGATCAGGAAGTCGATGGCGCCGGCGGAGAAAGAGAAGCCGGTTCGTATGCCCAGCTCGTACGTGATCCACATCATAAGTCCGGAAAGCAGCGCATGGACGACGAACAAATACGGGGCTACGAAAAGAAACGCAAATTCGATCGGTTCCGTCACGCCTGTCAGGAAAGAAGCCAATGCGGCCGTCATGAAGGTTTTGCGGATCGTCGGCTTCAAATCCTCGCGCGCTTCATGAATAATCGCGAATGCTATAGCCGGAAGGGCAAACATCATCGTCGGATATAAGCCTGCCATGAACGCGCCGGCACTTGGATCGCCAGCGAAAAATCGCGGTAAATCGCCGAATACCATATGGCCCCCTGGCACTTGATAGCCGCCGACCTGGAACCAAAAAACATGGCTGACCAAATGATGCAGGCCAAACACGACCAAAATTCGCAGTACGAAGCCGAAAAGGAACACGCCGAAGCCGCCGCCAGAGTTGACGATATCGCCGAGATCCATCAAGGCACTATGTATGCTTGGCGCAATCTGTACCATCAGGATCGCCCACAAGGTCGAGAATACGCTCACAATGAGCGGCACGAACCGCGGACCGCCGAAGAACTGTATATATTCAGGGAGCTTGATCGATTTGAATTTCTCATTCAGCACGCTGGTAACGATACCGATAATGACCCCCGTGAAAACCGTTGGCTCCAGCTCGTAGTGGCTGGCATTAATGATGCCGGTATAAATAAACATCCCCGCGATCGCCGCCAGGCCGGCCGTCCCTGAGTTGCTGGTCATGCCCATCGCGACGCCGAAAGCAAACAAATAAGGAAGGAACGTAAAGAGCGTTTCGCCAGCTGTCAGCAGATGCGTATGAATGCTCGGCATGCCGAACGAATCCCAAGGCAACCCGCTAAGACATAGAAAAATCGCGGCCGCAGGCAGCACGATTGTCGGCAGCATAAGCGAGCGCCCTAGCTGCTGCAGGTGGCCCATGATGTTCATAACATTCCTCCTTTCGATCGTACTGAAATTGCAAGTCCTGCCAACGCGAAGCGCTTGTCTTGATCGTAAGGGTTTCCCCCTCCGTTGTCAAAAGAAAACGGCGGACTCTTCGTCCGCCGTCCGCCGATTATGATCGGCCCCTATGCCGTACCTAGAAGCGCTGCTGACTGTTGAATCCCATCGATGACTGCCCGCTCGAGGCGAAGCCATGACGGGAAACGACCGGACCTTGGTTCGAGTAACCGGTGCTTTGCAGGACCGGATTGTTGCCGGAATGGCTCGTATATTGGGTAGCGCCGTATTGATGGCTATGATTCTGCATACCCGCAGATCCGATGCCGGCGCTCATCCCAGCGTTGCCGCGGCCTCGCAGCGCGTCCTGTCCGCTCGTATCGCCCACATGGTTAAGAACCGGCTGCGACGACTGCATGTAATGCGTCGAAGCTTGATAGGAAGAAGGCTGCTGCTGTTGATGCTGTCGCTGCTGGGCGTTCTGTGCCTGATAGCCCCCATAATGGGAAATGACCGGCTGCGAAGAAGCATGCGACGTATAAGAAGTACTAGCGCCAGCGTGCGAATGCTGGGAGGACGACTTGGACTGATAGGCATTGTTAGCCGAATAACCGAACTGGGAGATGACAGGACCCGAATTGGACTGTGCGGAATTGCCGCCTTGTCTCGAAATGCCTTGATAGTGGGATTGTACGTAGCCTGAAGGCTTATAGCTGTTCTGCTGCCCTTGAGCTTGATTCATCCCGTACGACGGCTTGGTTCCGAACGAAGCTTGATTTCCGTTAAAGCCCTGCTGCCCGAATTGGTTCATTGGTGTAATGTCCTCCTAGAATAACGCGGATTAGCCAAGGAGCATGCTGCTTGGACGCTTCAGCCCCTTAAAGCCTCCATTATTGTTAGAGAGAACTTGTTTTTTTATGTCCGTTAGGATTTGGATTTGCCGTGCGGCAGCAGAATGGAATCCTCGACCTTGATGCAGCGGTCCATGATGGCCTGCACCCCGGCCTGCTCTGCAATGGCGGCCGCTTCCTCGCTTATGACGCCAAGCTGGAGCCACAGCACTTTGGCTCCGATCGCCGCGGCTTCCTCGGCGATTGGCGGCGTATGCTCGCTGCGCCTGAATACGTTGACGATATCCACGGGGAACGGGATGTCCGACAAGGAAGGATAGCTTTTCTCCCCAAGAATCGTCTCCGCGTTCGGATTGACGGGAACGATCCGGTACCCCTTCGCCTGCATCGCCTCCGAGACCATATGCGAAGTGCGATCCGGGTTATCGGACAAGCCGACGACCGCAATCGTGTCCGCCGATTCTAAAATGCGCTTGATTTCATCCCGAGAAGGATTTGAGAATGCCATTCCATATCCATCCTTTCCGCCTGCGATAATGTCCCGCTTATTGCATATCGTTAGTGTCCGTTAGTTAGCGTGCCTTCGTTGGATTCAACCCATTCTACGTTTGCGCCGAGCGCCTTCATGTGGTCGAAGAAAATCGGATACGATTTCGCCACGTGGTGCGCGTCGCGGATGCGAATCGGCGCTTTCGCGCGAAGACCGACGACCGTCAGCGCCATGATGACGCGGTGATCGTAATGGGCATTGATTTCCACGCCGCCTTCTACGCCTTCGGGACGACCGTGCACGATGATTTCGCTGCGGCGCTCTTCTACGTTCGCGCCCGCTTTGCGCAGCTCGTTCAGATAATCCGTGATGCGGTCGCATTCCTTGAAGCGCAGGTTCTCGACGTCATAGAAGCGCGAGGTGCCTTCGGCGAACACGGCTGCGGCAACCATGGCAAGCACGGCATCGGTCGCTTTGTCGCCATCGAATTCCAGCGCCTTGAGCTTGCCGTTGCCTTGTACGTGAACAACGCCGTTGTCATGCGTCAGAGGCACTTCCATCATGCGAAGCACGTCGACGATCGCGCGTTCGCCCTGCTTGCTGTTCTCCATCAAGCGGTGCAGCTTCACGTCCGATTGCGTAACGGCGGCGGCCGCCAGCACGGCGGCGGAGCCCGGGTAGTCGCCTTGCACGATGTATTCCTTCGCTGCGTATTTCTGTCCGCCCTTCACGCGGTAGCGCATCAGGTCTTCGCTGGCCTCGATGACGATACCCGCTTGCTCCAGCACTTCCAGCGTTTGGCCGACGACGACTTTGGACTTCAAATCATGCAGCACTTCAATCTCGCTGTCTTCCTGCAGCAGCGGCGTAAGGAATAATAACGCGCTGAGGAATTGGGAGCTGACATTGCCGGACACTTGGATTTTCCCGCCTTTGACCGCGCTGCCGCCGCGAATCGTGATCGGCAGCTTGCCGCCGTTATGCTGGACGTCCACGCCGATTTGGCCCAAAGCATCGATCAGATCGTCATGCGGGCGTTTGCCGAGCGAATCCGGATAACGGTTGATGAACGTGACGTCCGGCGCCAAGGCCGCGATCGCCATCAGAAAACGCAGAACGGCGCCGGCGTTGCCGACGTCAAGCTCCTTCACGTCGCGCGGATGCGCGCCGAAGCCCGTAATCGTTATTTGCTCGTCGTCTTCCTCGATAACCGCGCCGAGGTCCCGAATGCAGCGGCGCATGGCATCGCTGTCTTCGCTGTGGGCCGGATAGTAGATCGTGCTGGTGCCTTCCGCAAGCGCCGCGACCAGCAGGTAACGCGTCGTATAGTTTTTGGAGGAAAGCGCTTGAAGCTCGCCTTGCAATTTGGGAGTAGGAGTAACTAGAACGTCCATGGTTTGCGTAGATCCCCTTTATGAATTGGAATGTTGGCTGTTGCGGGTAGTAGCTTCTGCGATGCGATTCACGATCTCGTCGACGGTGAGATCCGTCGTATCGATGGTTAGATGGGCAAAATCATACGCGTGCTTCCGGTCTTCCAGCAGCTTATAGACGCGTTCCCGGATGCCCCCTTGAAGAAGAGGACGGTCAGGGTCTTGGCTGACACGCGAGATCACTTGCTCCGGATGTGCCGTAAGCGCGACGACAAATCCGTTCCGGAGCATCAGCTCGCGGTTAACGGAAGACAATACGGCGCCGCCTCCGGTCGCAATAACAAGCTTATCCCGCGCACCCAGCACGGCGTCCAGCGCCGCCGTCTCTGCGGCCCGGAACGCATCCTCGCCCCGATTGGCGAAGATGGAAGCAATCTCTTCGCTTTCGCGCTTCACGATTTCGGCATCCACGTCGCAGGCCGAGCAGCCCAAACGGACCGCGAGCTGTTTGCTGACCGTCGACTTGCCTGTGCCCATGAAACCGATCAATACAACATGCTGCAGCGGCTGATCGTCGCTCATGACAATCCCCTTTCTTGTTGTCTTAACTCGATAAACATGTTCCATGATTATAGCATTTTTAGACATACTCGGGTATAAAAAACTTGATTCTACCGTAGAGTTGTTAGTACTGGTGCTTACATTGAAAAAAGGAGTGACTTTCATGGCTTCATTGCCTGAGCCCTTCTCCGCCCGTTACCGAATCAACCGCATCAACAATCCCGACCATCCGCTGTCACGCGAAGACGTGGTCTGGACGCTCGCATTCGTGAAAAAGAAAATGGCTGACGGAGCACCCGACTTGGTCGGTCTCCCTCAGCCACTCTTATTAAGCAAATTTCAAAGCTTTGCCGAAGCTTCCCTCCTGTTGCTGAAGCAGCGCGGCGGCTGCAGTCACGAAGCAGACCGGCTGCGCCAATGCTTGCAGGAGGTTATCTCGGGTCTTACGATTGAATCCAATTGAAGTGGAACGATCCTTCTTTGTCCACGCGTTTGAACGTGTGGGCGCCGAAGTAGTCGCGCTGCGCTTGCAGCAGGTTCGCCGGAAGGCGCTCCGTGCGGTAGCTGTCGTAATAGGACAGCGCGCTCGAGAATGCCGGAACCGGAATGCCTTGCGTCACGGCCGTTGCGATGACTTCGCGCCAAGCGCCTTGGTACGATTCCACGATTTCTTTGAAGTATTCGTCAAGCAGCAGGTTGCTCAGGTTCGCGTCGCGGTCGTAAGCGTCCTTGATGTTTTGCAGGAAGCCCGCACGGATGATGCAGCCGCCGCGGAAAATCATCGCGATGTCGCCGTAGCGAAGGTTCCAGCCGTACTCGTCGGATGCTGCGCGCATTTGAGCGAAGCCTTGCGCGTAGGAGCAGATTTTGCTCGCGAACAGCGCTTTGCGAACGGCTTCGATGAAGGCGGCTTTGTCGCCTTGGAAAGGAGCCGTTTGCGGTCCTTTCAGCAGCTTGCTTGCTTCGACGCGTTCTTGCTTGAGGGCCGACAAGAAACGGGAGAATACGGATTCCGTAATGATCGAGAGCGGAACGCCGAGATCCAGCGCGCTTTGGCTCGTCCATTTGCCGGTCCCCTTCTGGCCCGCGGAGTCGAGGATCACGTCGACCATCGGCTTGTTCGTTTCCGGATCGTATTTGGAGAAAATATCGGCCGTGATTTCGATCAGATAGCTGTCGAGCTCGCCTTTGTTCCACTCGGTGAAGATGGATTGAAGCTCTTCCGTGCTGACGCCAAGCACGCGGTTCAACAGGTCGTAAGCTTCGCAGATCAGCTGCATGTCGCCGTACTCGATGCCGTTATGAACCATTTTGACGTAGTGGCCCGCGCCGTCCGGTCCGATATACGTGCAGCAAGGATCGCCGCCGACTTTCGCGGAGATCGCCGTCAGGATAGGCTCAACCAGCTTGTATGCGGATTCTTGACCGCCAGGCATGATGGATGGGCCTTTAAGCGCGCCTTCTTCGCCGCCGGAAACGCCGGTGCCGATGAAGCGGATGCCGCGTCCTTCCAGGTCTTTGCTGCGGCGAACCGTATCCGGGAAGTAGGCGTTGCCGCCGTCGATGATGATATCGCCTTGGTCAAGCAGCGGAACGAGCGAGTCGATCGTCGCGTCCGTACCTGCGCCAGCCTGAACCATGATCAGGATTTTGCGGGGAACTTCCAAGGATTGCACGAACTCTTCAATCGTGTATGTAGCGACCAGGTTTTTGCCAGCTGCTTCCTTGATCAGGTCGTCCGTTTTCTCCCGGGAACGATTGAATACGGAAACCGTAAAGCCTCTGCTTTCAATATTGAGCGCGAGGTTCTTACCCATGACGGCAAGACCGATAACGCCGATTTGCTGCTTAGACATGATTTTCTCCACACCTTTTCTCTGATATTGTGTTGAAGCATTGCGCCGTGCCAAGAGGCTCTATACGCATACAATACTCCTATTTTACTCTTTTTACTCTCCAAAGAAAACCATGTCGGTCAGAAAATTGTCGAACCCCGGTCCAATAACAAAATAAACCCCCGGTTCGCAATCGACCGGAGGCTTATTTCATATCTGCAAACGTGGGTATTTCAAAGTTCAAGCTGTATCATCTCAGTTCTTAGGGATTGCAGCCTCTCTTTGGACTGCGCCATGTCGGTTTCGCGGCCTTCCGTTATTGCTTCGTGGAGGACGGACAATTCGTAATCAAGCTCGTAGCGGAGCACGGACGCCCGTTCCTCGGCCCGCTTCGACTGAAACGCCTGAATCACTTCTTCCACAGTGACGAAAGGTTTCTTCTGATAAATGATCCGATGTTCCATGCCGGACACCTCCACAAGACGTATGATTTCGCCAAACATGATGCTTTCGATCACGATCTGTCTGTCTTTGAACCGTTTGACCACTGCATGACCGCGGGAATCGTTAATGAGCTTCTCGAGCAAATCCGACAACTTCTCGTCCTTGATCAAATAATCGCCGACGATCTTGTAGCGATTGCGCATCCGTTGGAAACGAAGCTTTACCAGCTTGCGCCCGCTCCGAACGGAGATGAGAAAATAAACTTCTGTTTCGCTCCAATAAAGCGAATAACCTTCCTGGATCAAATCCCGAATGAGATTTTGGATTTGCCGGCGGTCGAATCGCAGCTCCAAATTGCAATACTCAACTTCATGGCTTTTGTTCATCGGCAATCCCTCCCTTCGCTTGATTCATTGACGAAATGTTCTGAATATTCTCTCATATCATTATCTTATACTCCATCTTATGATCTGGCAACTTGGATTATTGACTATTTTTAAACATGCTGCCCCGATTTGGACAAACAAATTTATTTTGCCGTCCGGAACGGGCTGCTGCCCTTAAATAAACGTCCAGATCGTCCGCATATGACAAAAAAGCTGTCCCCGCAGCCCGAGATTCAGGCGGCAGAAACAGCTCCTCTTCCATGATGAAGACGCTTCGAGCGTCAGACGTACCAGGTATTCAAAATAACGCCGAACACGACGCCGCTCACGACCGCGCCGATGAAGCTGTACACGCCCGCGCGGTATCGGAGTTGAAACATTCTCAAAATGCCGAAGCTCAGCAGGCCGAAGACCAGCATAATAAAAATCGCGCCCAACACGAACAGGGTCGCGGAAATTTGGCTAACATCCACCAGCGTCACGGAAAACACTCCCTATGCAAGATCTATACTTGCATTATAAGCCAAGGATCGCGCGGATAGCCAGCAGGCTGAACTGGGAAGATCGGACAAATTGGTGACAGTTCCGTGAACGGCGATGCCCCGTCATCGACCTTGAATCACGGCGATATGCGACCGTTTGCTCGGCGGACGCTTGCGCAGCTTGATCTTCAGCACGGCACCATCGTATTCGGCCTGGCAGGTTCTCGGGAGCACGAGCTTCGGCAGCCGGATCGTCTCGTCTCCTCCCCCGGGCAGCCCGCTCAGCTTGAGTCGGTCTTCCTTCGCCAGCAGACGGACCGCGGACAGATCCGCGCCTTCTCCGATCGGATACGTCACGACCACGAACCTCTTCGTCTCGGCGACGTTGGCGTTCGTCGTCTGGAACGCCGAGGACGCAGCCGGGATCGCCTTGTTCATCATGCCCCGGACATAGTTCTCGATCCAATCCGATTGACGAAACACGTCAAAGCCTTTGGGCAGCTGCTGATTCTCCATCCACTGCTCCAATTCCTCCCAGTTCAAAGCCATCTCCCATTCCTCCGCTCTATTCATCTGCTTCATCTATATGCGAGCGCCCAGCCTCCCGTCACAGCCGCCGCCTTGCGAGGATTCACCTCTGGGCGAATGCCGCATAAGATGTAACATCTGCTCGTTGTAGAACAAAGAAGGAGTGACGCGCATGCCTGCCATTGTCGGCTTTGTCAAAGTCATCAGCGTCGGCTCAAGCGCCATCGTGCAATTCGGCGATTCGGTCCAGCTTTCGCCGGCGAGTTCTTCCAAAACGTACGCGGGCTCCGGATCGTTCCTGACCGGCAGCCTGGCGAATTCCAACACCGCCGTCAGCGCCACGAACACGAATGATCCCGACGTTCAAGACAACACGGAAAACAACCTCGCGAACGGGGTCAACGTGTAATGAATCTCACGGTTCATCAGACGATCACGATTCATCAGCTTCGAGTAGACAGCGTTGCGAACTCCTCCGTCCTGCAAGTCGGGACGGCGGGTTCCATCGCTTCCAACGCCCAGATGTACAACTCAGGCGGATTCACGGAACCGGCGCCGCAGCTGGGAGAAGAGAATCCCATCAATTTCGTGCCGCTGCCGAATCCGCATTAACGCCGGAGGTGACTGCAAATGCAAAACGAACCCCAGAGGACGCAATCTCCATGGCAAATGGTCATGGGCCTCAACCAATACGTGCAGCAGCTGCAGTGCCAGGTGAACGATCAGCAGGCGCTTATCAACCGGTTGTGCAGGCAGCTTGACGCTTTGAACGAACGAATGGAAGCGTTGGAGAACAAACCGTACTATCACGTGGATACGATTCAGTATCATTTCGATCAATTGAAAGTGGAGAAGCTCTCGGGAACGCTCAATATCGGGATGTCGGTGCCGAACGAGGAGCAGATCAAGGAAATCGGCCAGTTGGTCATGCCGGTTGGCGGCAGCAGCGGCAACGGTAATGGAAACGGAAATGGAAATAACAATGGAAACGGCGGTAACGGCAAGAGTAATAGCAACGGCAGCGGTCAAGTCGGAAACGGCGGTAATGGTAATGGAAGCAGCGGAAACGGTCACGCTTTCGGAAACGGCAGCAGTAACGGCGTTCTTGTCGGAAACGGGCTGAGCGGACATCCATTCGGCACGGCTGTCGTGAACGAGCCCGTAAAGTCCAAGGAACCCGAAATGGATCCGCAAGCGACCAACGAGCCGCATCAGTTTCCAACGCCCTCGTCGCTCGGCATCCCTCCCGTAGTCACTCCCGCTCCGCCTTACGCGGAAATCCGCCATGCCATCGACTGTTATTTGGATGCCAGCGCGCCGCAGCAGCTGCAGCAGCTTGAAGCCGAAACCGGCATCGCGCTCGACCCGTACCACCGCAGGCTCGTCATTGAGGATATTCGCAAGCAGATGAGCCAGCGCATCCAATTTTATATTCAGACGCTCTCGCGCGATAAACATGCCGAGGCCGCGACTGACCCAACCGGTCCGGATTTCCAGGAGGAAGTCGTCCGCAAGACGAAGCGCGACATCGATACGGCATTGCGAAATTACGTCAGCCGCCTGCTTGGCCCTTCATAGACGATTCATAGACGAAGCACACTGTGAACAAAAAGGAGAAATGATGATGCAGCTTCATGTCGTGAACCATGTGCTTGCCGTCGGCAGCATCCAATTGACCGCCGTTGCGAGCGCCTCGATTTTGCAAATCGGAGACACGCAGACCATATCGCTCGTCTCCATGTTCGACACGCCGCCGGAATCGATTATCGTCGGTCCTTTCGCGCCGTTGGAAGCGCCTGAGGGAGCCGAAGATGCCCTTGGAGAAGGCGCGTTGGAGCAAGAGGCCGAGGAGCGGCTGACTAGAAGCGGCGTTAGGGACCTCGCCCGATGAAGCGCAATCCGGGAGCTGACCGGCTTCCTGACGCCGAAGATTCGGACTACCCTGTCCGCGTATCGGAAGTCGGAGGCTTCTATCTGACAAGCATAGGCACCGCATCCATCGCCCAGTTCGGGGACCGGGCGGACGTGAATGCCTTCATAAGAGGCATAGCCGTTCAGCGGGAGTCCGACCACCTCGTCTCGCAGAACGTCTATTTCGAGTCTTACGATATTTTCAATCAGCCGATCCCTCCGCTTACGCCTTGGCTGGCGGAAGCGGCGAAAGACCCGCTCGAGATGCGGACCACCAACCGCGAGCCGCGGATCAGCGTCGGGTCCGTCGAGATCATCGCCGTCAGCAGCTCCGCCATGGTGCTTGTCGGCAACGGCGTTCATACGAAGGCCGAATCGCGCATCAGCAACATTCGGCAATTCGCCAGGCCGCCAATGCGGTATTATGGTACGGGCTGTTGTCCCCCCACCCCGACATGCCCGCGAGACTAAAGGGCTGCCGGCTGGGCGAATGCGTAATTATAGCTGTACCCCGTACAAACGTCCAAACGAATTTGTGCCGCGCTCATATATTACCTATGTGATAAGAAACATCACAAATTAACCACTCAGGAGGTATGTACAGTGGGATACATGAATGGTGTAGGCGGTGCAGGAATCGGTTGCGGCGGCGGCGGAGTACTTTGGGCAGGCGCAGGCGTAATTCTCGTCCTTTATATCTTGCTCGTAATCGTTCTTCGCGGCGGCTTCTTCTGAACCTGACATCTCGTAACCTTTGTAACCTAACAAAAACAGATTCTGCCCTCGGGCAGGTCTGTTTTTCGTTATGGGAAGCCACTTCGTTATGGGAAGCCACTTCGTTATGCGAAGCCATTTCGATTTGGGAAGCCATTTCGTTATAGAAGCCATTTCGATATGCGAAGCTATTTCGTTATGGAAAGCTATTTCGTTATGCGTAGCCATTTCGAAATGCGAAGCCGTTACTTACAATAAAGGAATATAGACGTCGACCTCGTCCGGCCATATCGGTTTATGCACCCGATACACTTCAAGCGCCATGCCGCGTTTGTTGTTTTGCTGCCCTTTCGCCTTCAGATAAGCATGCAGCAGGTCGTACGGATCGGCTCCGGACGCCCGCACCGTCGCATACCGCTGCTCCGGAATCGCGAAGCCGATCATGCCTTCAGGAACGACGGACAGCTGGTTCACCTCCATGCAGAACAAATAAGTAAACAGCTGCTCGCATACGAAGGAGGGACAGACATAGGTCTCGGCGTCCAGCATGCCTTTGATCTCGAACCTGCGGCTGAGGAACAGCTTCTGCAGCTGCTCGACGCGCTTCGGATCATGCGCCGCGAACGGCGACGTGATCGCCATTCCGATATACCGGCGCTCCGGGAGCGTTACTTCTTTGACATCATCAAGCGTACTCATGCGAGAAGCCTCCTTGGGCAATCGTCGGATTGTACCTCTTATGTCGTCTCCACGCTGTCAGCAATAGCCTAGCGCTGCTCCTGCCATCCCGTCAAGAGGGGCGGCATAAGCGGCTGACGACTTTGCTCGGCAAGAATCGGAGCCATGATTCGCCCGGAATCGAAGGAGAAACGGAATCCGCGCAATCAGATGCGCGCGGCGGCTTCCCCGCTTAGCTTCGCGATCAATTCCTGCATGGAGAGGGAGCCGATTTCCCCCTCCCCGCGTCTACGGACGGACAGCGTGCCTGCAGCCCGCTCCGCTTCGCCGATGATGAGCATATAAGGAACCTTCTCCAGCTGCGCTTCGCGAATTTTGTAGCCCAGCTTCTCCTGCCGCGGGTCCGCCTCCGCACGCAGTCCGGCTTCCGTTAGCGCGGCTACGACCTCCAGCGCGTAATCCGCGTCTTTGTCCGAGACCGGAATGACCTTCGCCTGCACAGGAGCTAGCCATAAAGGGAAAGCACCTGCGTAATGCTCCGTCAGAATGCCAATGAAGCGGTCGATGGACCCGTACACGGCCCGGTGGATGACGACGGGACGATGCTTCAGACCGTCCTCGCCGACATACGACAAATCGAATTTCTCCGGCATTTGAAAATCCAGCTGCACCGTCGCGCACTGCCAGCTCCGTCCGATCGCGTCGCGAATGTGAAAATCGATCTTCGGCCCGTAGAACGCGCCGTCCCCCGGATTGACGCGATAGTGAACGCCGCGGCTCAGAAGCACCTTCTCGAGCGAGCTCTCCGCGCGGTCCCACAGCTCTTGCGCCCCCATGGCGTCGTCCGGTTTCGTCGACAGCTCGATCCGGTAAGCGAAGCCGAACACCGCATACATCTCGTCGATCTGCGCGATAACGCGCCCGATCTCCTCCTCGATCTGATCGGGCCGGACGAACAGATGCGCATCGTCCTGGCAGAACGACCGCACGCGCATCATCCCGTTCAGCGCGCCGGAGAATTCGTGCCGGTGCACCTGACCGAACTCCGCGATCCTAATCGGGAGCTCCCGGTAAGAGCGCAGCCGGTTCTTGAAGATGAGCATGTGACCGGGGCAATTCATTGGCTTGAGAGCGAATTCCGTTTCATCCACTTTCGTGAAATACATATTGTCCTTGTAATGATCCCAATGGCCCGACTGCTCCCATAACCGCCGATTCATCATGAGCGGCGTGCGCACCTCCTCGCAGCCGCGCTTCAGGTTCTGCTCGCGGGAGAACTCTTCCAGCAGCGTGCGCACGAGCATGCCTTTGGGCAGGAAGAACGGCATGCCCGGCGCTTCCTCGGAGAACATGAACAGCTCGAGCTCCTTGCCGAGCTTGCGGTGGTCGCGCTTCTTCGCCTCCTCCAGCAGCTCGAGATGATGCTCCAGCTGCGACTTCTTCAGGAAAGCCGTTCCGTAGATGCGCTGCAGCACGGCATTCGCGGAATCTCCCCGCCAGTAAGCGCCGGCGACGCTCAGCAGCTTGAATGCCTTGATCCGCCCCGTCGAGGGCAGATGCGGTCCCCGGCACAGGTCGATGAATTCGCCCTGCTCGTAAACCAAAATAACCGCATCTCCCGGCAAATCATG
This sequence comes from Paenibacillus sp. J31P316, assembly GCF_056269105.1. Classification (NCBI taxonomy): domain Bacteria; kingdom Bacillati; phylum Bacillota; class Bacilli; order Caryophanales; family Paenibacillaceae; genus Paenibacillus; species Paenibacillus sp. J31P316. The sequence continues at coordinate 676,830 of NZ_JBWDNI010000001.1, forward strand.
TATCAGCTCCAGCTTCAGCCGCTCGTCCCGCGCCGCGAAAATCGCCAACGCTTCGTCCCGGCTGACTTCCCGGCGAACGATAGGCAAGTCTTCCCGGACGATGGCTTCCATCGTTTTCTCAATGGCGCGCAGGTCGGCCGGCGTCAGCGGCTCCGCGATCGCGACGTCGTAGTAGAATCCGTCCTCGATGACAGGGCCTACGCCAAGCCGAACCGCTTCTTCGCCGTACAAGCGCTTGATCGCCTGCGCCATCAGATGAGCCGTGCTGTGCCGGTACAACTCCAGCCCCGCCTCGCTCTCGAGCGTGACGATCTCCAACGCGCAGTCATGTTCCACGGCAAAGTCCAAATCCACGAGCCTGCCGTCCACTTTGCCTGCCACGGCATTCTTGCGAAGCACGGGGCCGATCGCCTCCGCGATCGTCGCGACCGATTCCCCTCTACCGCAGCTGCGTTCCGAACCGTCTGCCATCCTCACGTTGACCTTGTTTTCCATGAACCTTCCTCCGTTCGATCGAATTGCGGCAAGCCGGCATGCGCAGTCCCGCGGCGCACGGGACCGTCGACTTTCCGCGTGAACGCAAAAAAACGCATCTCGCCCAAAAGGGACGAGTGCGTTCGGCTCGTGGTTCCACCCTAGTTCGATCCGGTCCCGTCCGCTTGCGCGGCACGAAACAAGATCCTTATTGGAATCCGGTAACGGGGATGAATCGGTTCCGTTTACAGCCGCGACACCGAGTCGGCGGGTTCAACGTGACGGCTGCAAAGTGGTAATTCCGCATCTCAGGACGGAAGGGATTCGCAGCAATCATCCCTCTCTCTGTACAGCCTGACTATGGGAACCGTGTCTTTGGTTTTCGCCAAATATGAATCTGTGATTCCATATTATTCAGATTTAACAGACAATTGTCAAGGGGGTACGTATTTTTTTTAATAATGGCTCGCGCGTAAGTGGCCGCAATCTCGGCATTGCTAGCGCTCCACGCTTCCTAAGGCGCCGGCTCTAGCTCAGCGGCGCCAGCTTGCGTTCCTTGGCCAGCACCTGCATGTTCGCTTCGTGCCGCAGCCTGAAGCCGCGCTTGAACCGATAGCCGCAGCGATCCATGAACGCCTCGAACCGGCTGTCGTCCCGCTCCTCCAGGAGCCCTTCCGTCAACCGAAGATAGGTCTCGGAATCGGCGATGCGAGCGCGTATCTCATCTGCGTCGTCCGTCACGCTGCCGTGGCTCGGAAGCAGGAGCAGCGAAGGATCGGACGCGGCGATCGAGGCGATTCTAGCAAGCGTCTCGCGATAGTGCGCATACGTGTCGAAGACGAACGGAAATTCGATATCCGAGACGTAATCGCCCGTAATGAGCATGCCGAGCGGTTCAACCAGGCACATCATGCCGTCGCCGTTATGGCCGCATGCCGAATAGAAGATCAGCGTCGTGCCGCCGATGGTCAGCCGCTCGCCTTCCTGCGTAATCACAACGTCAATTCTCGGATAGGCGATGCTGTACGGGCGCCGGATGTAGAATTCGTCGTCGAGACGTTCTACGACTTCGATGCGCTCCGCTTGGTCGGGATGATCCGCCATCGCCCGGCCGGCGATTACCGTGCAGTCGGCAAAGCTGCCGAATCCGACGATATGGTCGAAATCCGAATGCGTAAATAACAGATACACGGGCCGCTCGCCCTTCACGCCGTCGACATGCTGCCGAATGGCATCGATCTCCGAAGGCAGATAGTTCGGATCGACGACGAGCAAGAGATCGTCCGTCTCGATGACGAAAGCATTCGTTTGATACAGCTCGCTTTGAAACACATGCAGTCCATTCGTTTGATACGTCAGCACGGTTCATCATCCTTTCCTTGTTCGGCCGTCTGCCCGATCTCGCGGAACGGATACGGCTCCAGCGGCGTCTGGAGCAGCCTCGAATACATGTCCGGCCCCTGCCATGTCAGGCTTTCTAACGCGAGCGGATCCAGACACACTTTCAGTCCCAGTCCGTTCGAAATAATTTCCAGCCGCTCCCCGTTGCGGGTCCGCACCTTGCGTACCGTTACGCTGGCGAATTCATTGGCAATACGGATTTCTTGCTCGTTGGTCGTCATGCGCCTCACTCCGTCCTATAAGAAAATGCCCAGGCTGCTAATGCCCATCGTCGTATGATCCAGGAGGACAACGCGCTTCGCGAGTCGCCAGCCGTCCCTCGTCTTCCGCAACGTATCTTCCCGCTCACCCGATACAAGATCATAAGCCGGACTGTCGAACCGGCTTCGGAACAACAGCAGATTGCAGCGGAGCAAGATCTCAACTTCACCGCTGCGCTCGCCCACTTCGTCCAGCCGGAAGTTGCCCAGATGATGGCGTATCCGCGAAGGCGGATCCTCCGCCCAGTTATAGTCCGAGAACGTCCGCTCCACGCGCATCGTTATCGAGCCCATGTTCTCGTTCATATGCCACGCCTGATCGCTGAACGGACTTGGCGCATGGCGCTCCCGCGTGACCCGGATCGGTATCTGATACGTGATATCCTCCGTCAGCAGCGCGATCCAATCGCCGTATTGCCCACGGTCGAGCAGCTCCGCTTCCCGGATCAGAAACTGCTGTCCTTCGAGCAGCAGCCGCTGGTTCGCCGGGTCGCTTACATCGATGATTCGTTCCATACTTCCCGCTCCTCTCTCCACCTCGATCCGCCGCTACTCGCCTTCCTCGCCTAACATCGTGTTGACATAGGACTCGTAGAAGTACCGCTGGTTGCCTTCGCCATACCGCGGATAATACGCGATGCCGGGGAGCGGCCATTCCTCGTCCCGCTTGGCTTTTCCCATGCCGTTCATGCCCATTTGGAAATTCAGCTTCAGATTCTCCCGCGCGAACCGGTTGCCGGCTGTCTGCGTAATCGTCTCCCACGTCATGGAATCGTCCATTTCGAAAATGCCCGCCAAGCTGAACGTCGTCACTCCGGCACGATACGAAGCTTCCTTGAACGACTGCGGCGTGTTCTTGAACATGAGGAACCAATTCCAAATCTCGATCTCGTCCGGACCTTTCGGCCTCCACTGGCGCATGCTGATGAACGGAACCGGCGGCAGATCCTTCTCCGGCGTAACGGTCATGAGCAGGAACGAGCTGTTCGGGAAAATATTGCCGAGCATTTCCTTGGAATCCCGCACGATCTCCAGCCCTTTCGGATCGAGGCGGTCGAGGCGGAACGTATCGACGATTTCCTGCGGGAAGTTCCAGTACGGCATTTCGATCGGCTGCGGCGTCTTGTCGAGCGAAATGTCGATGCAATGCCCGTTGCCGGCCAGAATCTGCTCGCCGTTCATGTTCCCTAACATCGAGAACGGCGTCGAGCCGACCTCATAAGCGGAATGGTGCAGGAAAATCAGATGATACGCATCGCCGCTGAAGTTCTCCGCCGCTACTTTCCAGTTCGCCTTCACGATCCAGCGCTGCGGCTCGCCGATCACTTCCAGCCCTTCGTCCTGCAGGCCGAACAGCAGATCGAGATAATATTTGCTGTCCGCAAGATACTCTTCAAGCGGCGGCGTGTCATTGTCCAGGCAGGCGAAGATCAGACCGTGCAACGTGTCGCATCTGGCTTCCAGCAGCCCCCATTCCTTCTTGTTCAGCCCGTTGTACGCTTGCTGCTGGGCCGGCATGCCGATGAGATCGCCGTTGTTCTTATAAATAAACCCGTGGTACGGACAGCGGAAATGAGAGGCATTCCCCTTCTCCGCCCGGCAGACGCGGACGCCCCGATGCACGCAGGCATCGAGCATGACGCGGATGGCGCCGGATTCGTCCCGGTTGACGATGAACGGATCCTCGCCGATATAGCGGAGCACGTAGTCGCCCGGGGATGAAATCTCCGATTCATGCCCGACGAACACCCATTTGCGCGTAAAGATCTTCTCGATCTCCATCTCGTAGAGCTCGCGGTCATTGAAGATGCCGACGGGAATGATGCCTTCCTTGAGGCTCTCGCGCATCTCCTTCAGGAGAGAGACCGCACGGCTGTATTTCGGAGCTGCTGTCATATCGTTATTCATATCCGTCACCTCGCTCGTCTTGGATTAATAAGGATTAATAAGGGTGATTCTCCAACCAGTCGGCATAGGCGCGAACGCTTTCTTCGAACGGTCTCGACGGCTCGTAGCCGATTTCCTCGCGAGCCTTCGAGATGTCGAAGGTACCGTAGTGGTCGAGCTCGGAGAAGCGGCCTTCGCCGACATCGATGACCGCATCCGGATAGAGCTCCCGTACGAGCGAGATCAGCTCGCCGAACGTCGTTTTATACCCCGCCGTGATGCTGTATACGTAGCTCTTCATATCCGTTGCGGTCATCGCGCAGATACAGGCTTGGGCGACGTCTTTCACATGCACGTATTGGAAGCCGTAATCCCGTCCTTCCTTCAGCACCGTCGGCTCGCGCCGGATCGCATTGACGATGAGATCCTTCATGTAGCACTGCATGAATTGACCCGGTCCGTACAGCCAGCCCGGACGCAAGGACGGAATTTCAAGATCGTATAAATTGCGGTATCCGTACGCCAGCTTCTCGGTGAACACTTTCGTCGCCCCGTACACGCCGCTCGGATGAAGCGGCACGTCCTCCGTCACGATGCCGAGCTCGGCGTTGTTGCCGTAGGCGTATTCGGAACTCAGGTTTACCACCCGCTTGATACCGGAAAGTCTCGCTGCCTCGAACACGTTCGTCGTGCCGAGCGCGTTCGTCAGCACCGTCTGGTACGGAATCTCGATCGCGGTCACGGGATGCGAGATTGCGGCCGTATGAATGATGCGGTCGATCGCATAGTTGCGGATCGTCTCCAGCAGCAGCGGCAAGTCGAGCAGATCGCCTTGAACATAATCCAGTGCTTCGTCGCCTCGGTTATCCCCTGCCCGACGATCGTAGCTGACGACGCGATAGCCTTGCTCTCTCAGCATCGGTACCAAATTCGAGCCTAAAAAGCCCATGCCTCCGGTTACTAAAACGTTCATATTCCCAACCTCCTGTTATTTGGATGCCTTCGCCAATTCGTTGACGAACGCCGGATTGTAGAGCTGGCTCATATCGGGTACCTTATCGATGAACTCAAGTCCTTTCAGGAAATCGCCGACCTGCTCGCCGTTGTACTTCACCGAGAGATAATCCTGCTTATCCTGCTGCGCATCGAGATTGTCCTGCAGATTGTATACTTTCACGCCTTCAAGCGATGTCTTGAATGCTTCGGGCGTAATGTCCGCGTGCTTCGCCATGATGGCGATCGCGTCGTCCGGATTGCTTCGCAAGTACTCGACCGCTTCGAACCAGGCAGCCGTTACGTTCTTGACGTCGTCCGGACGTTTGTCGACGATGTCCTTGCGGAATACGATCGTATCCATCAACAGCCCTGGCGTTTCCTTCGAGGAGAACAGCAGCTTGCCCTTGCCCGAGCTGAGCGTCTCGCTGAGGAACGGCTCCCAGATGACCGCGGCGTCAATCTTGCCGGCTAGGAAGGACGAGCCCGCATCGGTAATCGCCATGTTGAAATACTTGACGTCCTTCTCGGCCATGCCATGATTCTTCAGCACCGTCAGGAGGAAGAACTGATCCACCGTGCCAAGCTCCGTCGCGATTCGCTTGCCCTTCAGATCCTCTACGCTCTTGATGGAGGGATCAACCACGAAGCCGTCCGCGCCGGCCGAGTAATCGATGATCAGCGGAATTTGCAGCTTGATGCCCTTGCTTGCCGGCGGCAGCGTATCGCTGAGCGTCTGGCTGTTGGCGTCCACATTGCCTGAATTCAAGGCGGAGAGACCGTCGCTGTAGCTCGGAAACCACTCCAGCTTCACGTTCACGCCATGCTCCTTGAAGAAGCCTCTCTCCTCGGCAACGTACCACAGGAAATACGTCGGAAACGGATTGACGCCGATCTTGAGCGGGCTCGCGCTGCTCCCTCCATTGCCGTCCGACGCCGATGCTCCTGACCCTGCCCCCGAACAGCCGCTAAGGAGAAAACCTGCCATCAAACCCATTCCAACCACGGAAAATGTACGATTCTTCATGTTTGTTCCCTCCACTCAGTGAACTTAAGGCGATTCTAAACCTTTGTGCTACACAAAAGTCAACACCAATGTTATATTTATTCACATCAAGCATGGGAGCTTTGCCGGAGAGGAGCCGAAACGGCATGAAGGAACGGCTGAGTATCAGCGAAATGGCGCAGCTTCGCGGCATTTCTGCCGAGACGCTGCGCCATTACGATCGCATCGATCTGTTCAAGCCGCAGTTCGTCGACCCCCAGACCGGATACCGGTATTATTCGATCTTTCAATACGAGGTGCTGGGCACGATCAAGGAGCTGCGCCAGCTGGGTATGACGACGACGGAGATCAAGCAATACTTTAGCGAACGCAACATCCGCAATTCGGCAGAACTGCTGGCCGAGAAACACGCGGAGCTCGTCCGCAAGCTGGAGGAGTTGACGGCATTGGAGGAAAACGTACGGAATAAGCTCGTTTTTCTGCGGCAAATTTTGACCGAAACGGACAGTCAGGCCATACTGTTCCGGCGAATCGAACGGAGGAAGCTGTTCACGCTGCATCAGACGATCAACAGCAATTTGGAGCTGTGCTACGGGGTGCTGGGCTTGGAAAACCGGCTGACGGAGACAGCCCCGATTCTCGCCAGCAATCGGCTCGGCGTCCTGCTGGCGAAGGAAGACTTGGAGGCCAGGCGCTTCGAGTCGCCCTCGACGATCTTCGTCGTCGCCAATCGGACGACGATCGTGCCGAAACCGAATCTCGTCGTTATCCCGGCAGGCATGTTCGCCTGTGTCCGCTATTACGGCGAGCTGTGGAACCGCAGCGCCAGCGTCGCTGCGCTGCTCGGCGAGCTGGAAACCCAAGGGTTCGAAGCGACCGGCGACGCGCTGCAAATCATGCAGGTGGACATCACGATTACGGACAATCCCAGCGAGGTCATGTTCGAAATCCAAGTCCCCGTGAGGAGACTGGGCGAGGATTGAGTACTTGCGAAAGCCTTTATTGCGCGATAATAAGACCGTATTATTGTTTCGTGGAACAAAAACAGGGCTGTCTTAACAGGTCATGGAGTGACCTGTTAAGACAGCCCTTATTCGTGCACAATCATGTTTGCGCTGGTCCTTGTTCGCACCGGAGAGAATCGCTTTATTTCGCCGTTTCGGTCACGCTAGCCGCAGACAACAGAGCGTATTTCTCCGCATAACGGGTGACGGACTGCACGTATGTCGCATGGGACCAAGTAAGCGGCGCAACCGACAAGGGACTGCCGTCGTTCGGATGCAGCTGCTCCGGCAGGACGCCGCTCGAGAGGGCGGTTTGGACGACCCACTGCAGCGTGGCGCGCGGTTTGGCCAGATCGGAGAGCGTCTTGGCGGACTCGATCTCGAAGTTGGCTACCCACAGCGTGCAGATCACCCACGGATTGCCGGGAACGTTCTCGATATCGCCCGACTGTTGGAAATAATAGTCGTTCGTATACCGGGCCACGCCGCCGACATGCGTCTTGATCGTCAGACCGTCGCGAATGGCATGCATCGTCTTCACGACGCGCTCGTCATCGACGGGCAGGACGCCGAATTCCCAGATCGCGAACATGCTGCTCTCCAGCGTCATGTCCTTCACCCAGCGATTGTCCTTCTGGATCAGTCCGCGGGCGAAGCGGCCCGCTTCTTCATCCCATAGATGCGTCAGAATACCCTGCTTGATGTTCTCCGCGGTATTGCGGAGTTGGTCGCTCCGTTCGTAATCCCCGAAGAGCTCCGTGAAGAACGCCGCCGCCTTAAGCCCGCCATAGACGGAAGACGCCGTATACGTCCATATCCCGTACCGTTCCTCCCATAAGTCATAGCTCGGTTTGGGCAGCGACAAGGCATGCTCCATATACTGGCTGAGAAACGTAGCGCCTTTGCGGATCAGATTATGATAGAGCGCCTGCGGCAGTTCGATGACCTGATTCCGCGCGTAGTCCCTCCATAACGCGAACAGCACGAGCGCCGTCTCGTCCTCCTGGATCGGCAGGCGCCGGCTGCCCTGCACGATATACGGATGCCAGCTGGAGCCGACCGTCCCGTCGGGATTGTATTTGTGGAACAGAAAACCGTCCGGCGACAGCGCCTGCGCGCAAAACTGGAAGAATGGCGCGATAACGCTTTGAAAACCGGCCGCCGACATCGCATCCGCGATCAACGCGCCGTCGCGCGGCCACATATAGCTGTAATGATCGCGGTTGTATTGCAAGATGTCGGTGTCGTTCGCGGCAATGATGGCGCCGCCCTCGTCGGTCTGCGTCCGCACGATCAAGAGGCTTAAGCGGAACATATGGATCGCTTCAGGCGTTAGGTCGCCGAGGTTTTGCTCCGCCCGGTTCAGCCAGTGATTCCAGTAGATGACGATCCGGCTGAGCAGCTTCTCGGGATGGCTCTCCTGGACGTATTGGTTCAGCGCCTTGACTTCCTCGAGATTTTTGCCGATGGACATCCAATAGAAGACCGTCTTGTCGCCGCCCGGAGGCACGACGGTACGGAAGCTGATCGTGCTGTCGACGGAACCCTGCGCGATGGAATTGCCCATGAGCGTACCGTCTTCGGCGTCGCGCCAGGTGCCTTCGGCGGACTGAAACCGTTTGATGCCCGTCGTATATTGCATCATGCCGCCCTCGTCCGAGAAACCGTTGAACATGAAGTACGACGAGCGCTTGTAATGGTACAGCGTATGGTTCTCGGGATAATACGCCGCGGTATCGCCGACCTCGGAGCCGTCGATCATCAGATCGTGATGGAAGAAGAGCCGGCACTCGCGCGATTCCGTGCCCAAATTGCGGATGAGAACGCGCTTGATGTAGATGCTCTCCCTCTGATGGATCCCGTCGTTGATATGCAGCTCGATGGCGAGCCTGTCGTTTCGCGCGATCACATTGGTGACGAGCGAATCCGCGATGTAAGAGAGCTGGAATTTCCATTCGGGATCCTCCAGCCAGGAGAATTGTCCGCCGACCCAAATCCCGAACCGGCAATACTGACCGCCGACGTGGTTGAGCTGGCCGACGAACGGATAATAAATATCGCGTATGTAGCAGTTGGCATCCAAATTCATGAGAATTTTGCCGTTTCCGATTACGAGATGACGGGCCATTCGGAACTCTCCTCTCTTTGCGGCACAAGGGAGCCGTACAACGCCAGGTACGCCTTGGCCGAGCGTGTCCAGCTGAAGTCTTCCTTCGCCCCGTTCGCGACGATTCGCTGCCACGCCTCGGAGTCCTGATAGAATTGGACCGCGCGCTGCACCGTATACAACAAATCATGGGCGTTATAATTCGCGAAGCTGAAGCCGTTGCCCTCGCCGGTAAACTCATTGTACGCGTGGACGGTATCGCGAAGACCGCCGGTTTCCCGCACGATCGGCACGGACCGGTAGCGGAGCGCTAGCAGCTGGCTGAGGCCGCAGGGTTCAAACTGCGACGGCATGAGATACATATCGCTTCCCGCGTAAATGCGCCGGGCCAGCCCGTCGTTGAAGCCGAACCAGGTGGCTACCTGTCCGGGACGCTTCGCCTGCGCCTTGCGGAACATCTGCTCGTAATGCCAGTCTCCGGAACCGAGAATAACCAGCTGGACGTTCTCCGACAGGATCTCCTCCAGCACCGCCTCGATCAGATCGAAGCCCTTCTGATCGACAAGCCGCGATACGATGCCGATCAGCGGCGTATCCTCGGATTCCGCGAGCCCGAGCTCCCGTTGAAGCGCAAGCTTGTTCTTCCGTTTGCGCGGCAAAGATCCCCTATAGGGCACCGATAATGCCGGATCGTTCATCGGATCGAACAGCTCCGTATCGATGCCGTTCACGATGCCGCTCAAGTCGCCGGCGCGGTAGCGCAGCAGGCCATCGAGCTTCTCGCCGTAATACTCGGTCTGGATCTCGTTCGCATAGGCCGGACTGACCGTCGTCAGCTTGTCGGCGTACCGAAGTCCTCCCAGCATGCAGTTGCCTGCGCCGAAGAACTCGATCCCCTCCGAGCCGAACAGCTCGTCGCCCGAGCCCAGCAGATCCTTCAGCAGCTCGCGCCCGAAGACGCCTTGGTAACGCAAATTATGAATGGTATACACGGAAGCGAGATCCCGCGTACCCGGCTCGTACCGGTACCGCGTCTTCAGCAGGAACGGAATGAGACCCGTCTGCCAATCATGGCAATGGATGACGTCGGGATGGAAGTCGGAATGGAACAGCGACTCGATGACCGCGAAACAGAAGAAGACGAATCGCTCCGCATCGTCGTCGTACCCGTAGAGACCGCTGCGTTTGAAATAAAACTCGTTATCGATCAAATAATAGACGATGCCGTCGATTTCCGCCTTCAGCAGTCCGCAGTATTGTTCCCGCCAGCCGAGCCGTACGTTGAACGTTGCGATCGTTTCGAATTGGTCCGCAAGCGTCGCTGGAATCGAGCCGTAATTCGGCAATATGACCCGAACGTCCGCGCCTTTCGCGCGGAGCGCCTTCGGCAGCGCGCCCGCGACGTCGGCGAGGCCGCCCGTCTTCACGAGCGGCACCGCTTCCGAAGCTGCAAATAATAGTTTCATCTTGTAGTTTCACCTCGACTGCGGCCGCGATCTACGCTTCGCGGCCGTTGATGCAATTCATAGAGCTTATATAACCTTGCGCTTGACTGCAATAAACGGAGAGGCTTCCGCGCCGTACAGCTCTCTGCTGCGTTCCACGGTCACGTCTTTGTCCAGGATGGCGTGATTGACCGTGCTGTTCTCGCCGATGATGCCGTTCTGCATGACGATGCTGTTGCGGACGACCGCGCCTTTGCGGACATGCACGCCTCGGAACAGAATGCTGTTAATCACGGTACCCTCTATGATACAACCGTTGGCGATAATCGAATTGCTCGTCTTCGCCCCTTCGGCGTAGCGCGCGGGCGGTTCGTCCTTGACCTTCGTGAAGATCGGCCCCGGCTCGAAGAACAAACTCTTCCATACGTCCGGACGAAGCAGCTGCATGCTGTTCTGATAATAGCTGTTCAGCGTGTTCACGACGCCCAAGTAACCGTCGTACTTGTAGCATTGGATGCGCAGCTTGTCGACGCGGGACATGATCGCATGGCGGACGAGATGGTCCTGCCCTTGCGCCAGCGACGTATCCACCAGCTCGAGGAGCAGATCCTTGCGCATCAGGTACATTTCCATCGAGACCAGATCGCTTTCCATCCGTCCAAAATGGTCCTGCATCGCCGTAACGCGGCCTTTCTCGTCAACCTGCACCTTCCTTGCCCGTCCGCCGAACAGCACGGACTCCTCTTTGCAGATGACCGTGATGTCCGCTCCGCTCGCTTTATGCGAAGCCAGCACGCCTTCGAAGTCGATATTGCAGATCATGTGGCTCCGCGTCACGAGCACGTAGTCATGCGTGCTGCGGGCGAAGAAATCCCGGTGCTGATAGAAGTGATAGAGGTCGCCGCGGCGCACCTCGTTGACGTCGTCGGTGACCGGCGGCATGATGAACAAGCCGCTTTGGCGATGATGCAGGTCCCAGTGCTTGCCGGAACCGAGATGATCCATGAGGGAGCGGTACTTGGTCTGCGCGAACACGCCGACCTTGTTGATGCCGGAGTTGACCATGCTCGAGAGCGTGAAATCGATCAAGCGGAACCGTGCGCCGAACGGCACCGTGGCCAGGCAGCGGCTTGCGGTCAGCGACTCCATTTCGTCCGATTCGTGAATTAAGTTGATGACGCCCAATATGGATGAATTCATGAGTGCTCGACCTCCTGCAGCGAATGATTGGCCGTGACGAGCTCGTCGCTTCCGATAACGGTGACGGTCTCGCTGTTCGGATTGCCGATGACGACGCCGTCCCCGATAATGGCGCCCTCCCCAAGGATGGATTTATAAATGCGAACGCCTTTGCCGATCTTGACGTTCGGCATGACGACGGATTCTCGGATTTCGCTGCCCGCTCCCACTTGCACGCCGTGAAACAGCACGGAACGCTGCACGAGACCTTCGACGATGCAGCCTTCGGTTACGAGCGAATCTACGATTTCGGCGGTCGCCGCCGCATAATGGGCCGGTCGATTCGGATTGACGGAATAGATCCGCCAGCTGCGGTCGTTCAAGTCCAGCGCAGGCTGCTCGGACAAGAGATCCATGTTCGCCTCCCACAAGCTTTCCAAGGTGCCGACGTCCTTCCAATAGCCATTAAACGTATAGGACTGCAGCTTAACCCCGTCTTGCAGCATCGCCGGAATAATATCTTTGCCGAAATCATTCCCGGAGTGGCGGTTCGCCTCGTCGCGGATCAAATATTGCTGAAGTACCGGCCAGGAGAAAATATAGACGCCCATGGACGCCATATTGCTCGTCGGCACCTTAGGCTTCTCTTCGAACGATGTGATGGTGCCTTCCTCGTTCGCATGCATAATGCCGAAGCGGCTCGCTTCCTTCCAATCCACCTCGATGCAGGCGATCGTGACGTCGGCGCCGCGTTCCTCGTGTTCGCGCAGCATAAGATCGTAATCCATTTTGTAAATATGGTCACCGGAAATCACGAGCACGTAGTCCGGGTCATACTGATCGATGAAGCCCATGTTCTGATAGATGGCATTCGCGGTCCCTTTGTACCACATGCCGCCCTTCGATTTCACATAAGGTGGAAGAATCGCCATTCCCCCGTCCCGCCGGTCGAGTCCCCAAGGACTTCCGATCCCCAGGTACGTATTCAAGACGAGCGGCTGGTATTGCGTAAGCACGCCTATGGTGTCGATGCCCGAATGAGCGCAGTTGCTTAAGGTGAAATCGATAATACGGTACTTCCCGCCGAAGTGGACAGCCGGTTTGGCCAAGTCCTTGGTCAAGACACCCAGTCTCTTTCCTTCTCCTCCGGCGAGCAGCATGGCTACCATTCTTTTTCTGCCCATGGACACCCTCTCCTTCTCGGCTGCGTGCGGCCTGCCGCAGCACAATAATTGTTCCTTACGTCATGCCAGGCAAAGCGGAAAAGCGGTCGCGGCCATGTTCCCCCGTAGCGAACACGAGCAATTGGAACGATAGCGGCGGGAGATCGAGCGTCAGGCTGCACGGTCTTCCGTGCCAGGCCGACTTGGTGCTGTATAGAACTTCCTGCGGATGCGCCAAGGCACCGCCGAAGGCTGCCGCCTCGCTGTGGAGCGCACGCCGGTATTGGCCGGGCTCGGGTACGCCGATGCGATATTCCGGATAATGGTGGGCCGAGAAATTGCAGACGACGATTGAAAAATCGTTCTCGCTATGCCCGCGGCGCATGAACACGATGACGCTTTGCGCCGCATTGTGCACGTCGATCCATTCGAAGCCGCCGGGATCGCAGTCCCGTTCCCATAGGGACGACTGCTCGCCGTAAACGCGGTTCAGCGTCTTGACGTAATGATGCATGCTTTCGTGCTTCGGATATGCGAGCAGCTGCCAATCGAGCGGCTCGTCGTACTTCCATTCGTCGAACTGCCCCCACTCGCCGCCCATGAAGAGCAGCTTCTTGCCGGGATGCGTCATCCAGAAGCCGTAGAACAAGCGAAGCTGAGCGAACTTCTGCTCATAACTGCCGGACATTTTATTGAGCAGCGAATATTTGCCGTGCACGACCTCGTCGTGGGACAGCGGCAGAACGTAATTCTCGGAGAAGGCATAAACAAGCGAGAAGGTGATGAGATTGTGATGGCGCATGCGCTCGCCGGGATCGAGCGCCATGTAGCGGAGCATATCGTTCATCCAGCCCATGTTCCATTTGAAATTGAAGCCGAGTCCGCCCATGTAGGTCGGCGACGTGACCGCCGGCCAGGAAGAGGAATCCTCCGCGATCATGAGGGCGTCCGGGAAGTAATGAAACACCGTTTCGTTCAATATCTTCAGGAAGCGGATGGCGTCGATATTTTCGTTGCCGCCGAACGTATTGTACGTAAGCATTTCAGGGGGTTTGTCGAAATGAAGATCGATCATGCTGGCGACGGCGTCCACGCGAAGGCCGTCGATATGGAAAACATCCATCCAGTAGATGGCATTGGATATGAGAAAGCTCTGTACTTCCGTGCGGCCGAAGTCGAAAGCCAAGGTCCCCCATAAGGGCTTCTCGGCCCGCTTCCAGTCTGTTCCCTCGAAGATCGGCGTGCCGTCGAACAACCGGAGTCCGTGATCATCCTTGCAGAAATGTCCCGGCACCCAGTCTAGAATGACGCCGATTCCGCGCTGGTGGCAGCGGTCGATCAGATACATCAGCTGCTTCGGATTGCCGAACCGGCTGGTCGCGGCGTAATAGCCGGTTACCTGGTAGCCCCAGGACATATCGAGGGGATGCTCCGTGATCGGCAGCAGCTCGATATGGGTATATCCCGCTTCCACCACGTAGTTGACCAAGCCGTCCGCCATTTCTTCGTACGTCCAGAACATCTCCTTGCCCCAGCTGCGCCAGGAGGAGAGATGAACCTCGTAGATGAGCATCGCTTCATGATAAGGGCTGACTTCCTGCTTGCGCCGCTGCCATTCGCTGTCATGCCATTCATAGTCGAATACTTCGGAGACGACGGAGCCCGTGCTGGGACGCAGCTCGGCTTGAAACGCGAACGGATCAGCCTTCAGCAGCCGCTCGCCTTCGAGCGTATGTATCTCGTATTTGTATACGGTGCCCGGCCCGAGATTGGGCACGAACAGGCTCCATACGCCGGTTTCGCCGATCAATTCCATGCTGTGGCGCTCGCCCTGCCAGCTGTTGAAATTGCCGACTACCCGGACCTCGCGGGCATGAGGCGCCCAAACCGTAAATCGAACGCCGCATTCATCGTCTAGACGAATCGGATGTGCACCGAATGTGCGATAGCTGTGATAGAGACTACCTTTATTGAACAAATATAAATCGCGCAATGAGATTCCGATCGTTGCTGCATTCGCCATAAAACGGCACCCACCTCCTAAGTGTAGCGTCTTTGTAAAGGTCTTGTCATGAATACTGACGCGGTGCGATTATGCTTATTATTATACACGCCGCGCCCAAAGTTGGCATCTTATTTTCTGAAAATTCTTGATTGTCGAATAATGCGGTGCTGCCGGCTCCCGTAAACTTGCTTCGGGTTTTTGGAATCGCTAAGATAGAAGAATGCGTTCGATACCAATTGGAGGTGCATCATGAAGTCATTTTCTTACCAGAATCCAACCAAAATCGTTTTTGGCAAAGACACAACCGCGCAGTTAGGCGAACTGGTCGAGCCTTATGGAAAGACGGTTTTACTTGTATATGGGTCAGGCAGCATAAAAAGAACCGGCTTGTATGACCAAGTCATGAGCCAGCTCGATTCCATCGATGCGAAAGTCGTAGAATTGTCAGGCATAGAACCCAATCCTCGGCTGACCTCCGTCAAACGTGGGATTGAGCTTTGCCGCAGCGAAGGCGTCGATTTCATTCTGGCCGTCGGCGGCGGAAGCGTGCTGGACGCTGCCAAAGCCATCGCGGCAGGCGTGCGGTATGACGGCGACGTATGGGATTTCTTCATGCAGAAAGCGACGATCGCGGACGCGCTTCCGATGGGCGCGGTCCTGACGTTGTCGGCGACCGGTTCCGAGATGAACGGCAATTCCGTCGTCTCGAATTGGGAGACGAAGCAGAAGCGCTCCTTCGGCAGCATACATACTTACCCCCGTTTCTCCATTCTTGACCCAACCTTGACGTTTTCCGTTCCGCGCGACCAGACGGTCAACGGAATCGTGGATATCATGTCGCATGTGTTCGAGCAATACTTCTCGCTGACGGAGGATGTACCGCTGCAGGAGAGACTGTGCGAATCCATCCTGCAGACGGTAATCGAGAATGCGGAGCTGGCCTTGGAGAAGCCGGACAGTTACGAAGCGCGCGCCAATCTGATGCTCTGCGGCACCTTGGCGCTTAATGGCGGCTTGATCAGCGTCGGCATGGCCAACGACTGGGCATCCCACGGAATCGAGCATGAGATCAGCGCGATCTACGATATTCCGCATGGCGCGGGACTGTCCATCGTATTCCCGAACTGGATGAAGTACGTGTACACGGAACGCGTCGGCCGATTCGCGCAATACGCGGAGCGCGTATGGGGCATCGAGCGCGGAAGCAAATCCGACGAGGATCTGGCGCTTGCTGGCATTTCCGCGACGCGCGCTTTCTTTACCCGAATCGGCGCGCCGGCGACGCTGTCGTTCTACGACATCGACGAAGAGCATTTGGACGTCATGGCGCGGGAAGCGGTGCTGTTCGGGCCGATCGGCAATTTCAAGAAGCTGCATGAGCAAGACGTGAAGGAAATACTGGTCATGGCGCTGTAACAGTAACAACGGCCGGACCTGAAGAAGCCAATATTCTGCCCGGCTATTGCCGGTGGAATATTGGCTTCTTTCATTGTTGCGTCTATCATGACTATGGATGCAGCCTTATTCGTTAATTGCTTTGTTGAAGCGCGCCGCCGATGACGACTTCCTCGGAATCAAACAATTCGATATTCGCTCCCAGCAACCGGAAGGCGCCTACGGCATCCTCATAGCCCCTGTCGATATGCTGAACGCCGGCGATCGTCGTCGTTCCTTCGGCGCATAAGCCCGCAAGAATCAAACAGATGCCCGCCCGTACGTCCGAGGCATGCACGAGCGAACCGCGCAGCGGGGCTCCGCCGTTCACGAACGCGACGCCGGAGCGTACCTTGATGTTCGCCCCCATGCGGTTGAGCTGATAGGCATGATTGAACCGTGCCGGATAGATGCGCTCGCCGATGATGCTTTTACCCTGCGCCTGCGTCAGAAGAGCGGTCAACGGCTGCTGCAAATCGGTCGCGAAACCGGGATACATCGCCGTCCGAACGCGAGTCGCGCGAAGCGGTCCCGCGGCATGCGCCGTGATCGAATGACCGTCCGCTTCGATTTCCATGCCGATTTCGCGAAGCTTGAACATGCAGGAGGACAGATGCTCCGGAATGACGTCACGCACGGTAATGCTACCGCCCGTCGCGCCTGCCGCCATCAGAAAGGCGCCTGCAATTAGCCGGTCCGGGATAACGGTATACTCGCAGCCCGAAAGCGCCGTCACGCCTTCAATCCGAATATGATCCGTACCTGCTCCGACGATTCTGGCTCCCATCCGGTTCAGCAGATTCGCCGTATCCGTAACCTCGGGATCGCGGGCGGCGTTCATCAATACCGTCGTCCCCTTAGCCCGGACAGCTGCCAACATCGCATTGATCGTCGCACCGCTCGTAATCATATCGAAATACACGACCGCGCCTTTAAGCTCTGCCGCTTCCACCGTATAGTGCCGGTCGAAGAACGAGAACGAGGCTCCCATATGCTTCAGCGCTTTGATATGCTGATCCATCGGGCGGCTGACGAAATCATCGCCGCCGGGATAGCCGACGGACACAGAGCCGAATTTCGCCAGCAATGCCCCGACGAAATAGTATGCCGCCCGGAAAGACGAGGATTTAGCAGGATCCAGCGCCGTCCTGTCGATGAAGCGGGGATCGATAATGACGGTGCCTTTTGCAGGACGTTCGAATTTCAGTCCGATTTCGCTTCCCAATTCGTAGATGACTCTCAAGTCCGCAATCTCGGGAATGCCGTGCAGCGTAACCGGCTCATCAGCCAAGCAAGTGGCCGCCAGCAGAGCGAGTGCGCTGTTCTTGGAGCCCGGTATCGTAACGCTGCCTTGCAGTGGCGCGGATCGTTCAACTTTAATCGCTCTCATGGCCAGCCCCTTCGCTCGGATCTTCATCCGCAACTATTACTTTGACGTTTCTGCTTTCGATTTCACGAATCACTTTATCGGATGCGCCCTGGTCGGTTATCATCAGATCGATCTCTGACAGCTGGACGGATGTCGCGAACATCCGGATGCCGATCTTCTCGTGCGGTGCCAAGCATACCGTTCGCCTGGACGCCTCCGCGACGGCGCGCGCAAAAGCCGCTCCCTCCGGCGTAGACGTACTGACTCCGTTCGGAGCGATTCCGCCGCCTGTGATGAAGCCGATATCGAAATTGAACTTGCCGAGCATCTCGAATGCGATCGTATCGATCATGCTGTCCCCGTTTGACCGAAGCTTGCCGCCGATGAGATACGATTCGATATGATTCTCGCCACGAACGGCTTCCGCGATGGTCAGGGAGTTCGTAATGATCGTAAACGGGAATTCCGCGGGCAAATACTTCAGCATGCCGAAGTGAATGCCCGCACTGCCGATAAATACGGTATCGTTCTTCTGGATAAGCGATGCCGCGTATTTGGAAATCGCGTTCTGATGCGGCGCCCCTTCTCCGTACCGGGCGGCGCGCGGCTGAGCCAGCGTGCGCACCTTAGGCAGCGGCGCAAGCGGAATGGCTCCGCCATATGTTTTCTGCAGCAAGCCCTGCTCCTCCATGATCGTCAGGTCCCGCCTGATCGAATCGATGGACAGCTGGAACTGGCCGGCAAGTTCTTTGGCGACGATTCTGCCGTCCTTCGCAAGCAGCTCCAAAATATGCTGCCTTCGTTCCTCGGCTAACATATCCAACCTCCATGTCGTTCTGTTCATTGGTTAATCTTTCATGGCCTATTCACATCCTATTCCGTATTATTCATGATTGTCAACGTATTATTCGTATTCTTTAACGTTTCTTCATTGTTTCATGATTATTAACCCTGCCTTGGGCGGACGAAACAAAAAGCCGCAATCCCCTCACGTTGAATGATCGTGCTTGAGACGTCGGATTTCACGGTCATTCGTTTTACGGTTACTCTATATGGTCTCGACTTGCTTGCGCAGCGGTAACACTTCGAGATTTGGGGTGGTACTACGTTTGTCAGGCTTTAAAAACTCCAGCGCAGCAAGGCTTTGAATCTATGAAAACACCCGTCTAGCCGTCACGAACCGGTCCTTCCACTGCCCGTCGAACGTCTCGATATGGACCCCGAGCTTGTCCGAATACGTGTGCAGGATTTTGCCGTCTCCGGCATAAATGCCGACGTGTCCGATATCGAGACCGCGCGCGCCGAAGAACAGCAAGTCCCCTTTTCGCAGGTCTTCGAGCTTGACTTCCCGGCCTTCCTTCGCCTGATCGTAAGAGACGCGGGGAAGATCGATCCCGAGCACTTCGCCGAATACGCGCTTGACGAACGACGAACAATCGAAGGCATCGGTCTGATCGGAATCCGCGCCGAATTCATAATGCGTGCCGATAAACGACGAGCCGAACGCGATCAGCGCATCCGCTTGCTTCATAACCAAGTCCGCGCTCGTATAATTCGAATACTTGGGCTTCGCCGACATAAACCCGATCTTCCCGTCCTCCGTCTGCACCTCGAGCCAATTCGCGTCGACGGCGCGGATCACGTGGATCCGCTGGCCTTTCGCGAGCATCCGGACGAGCGATGCATCCGCCTCGGAATTCGGCTCGGTTCTCAGGTTAACGCCGTATGTAATCTCCGTCTCGAACGTATGGGCGGACGATATGCTGATCGAGCGGGCGTATGCATGCCATTGGACGACATTGCCCAACATCTCGCTTACGAACCGCAGCGGTACCATGGAGAAACCGCCGATCAATTTCCCCGGCACCGGAAGCGTCAGCTTCTCTTGGTTCTTATAAGCGACGCTTTCGCCCAACCGATAGGTGATGACCGCGCCGTCCTTCAGCGCCGTCACCGACTGCGTGCGCTCGTCCCATTTTACTTGGGCCCCTTCCGCTTCGAAAACCGGACGCAAAGGCACGTAGCTGACGCCGTTCTCGATGACGGGCGGCGCGGAAAATGCCAACGGGCGACCGTCCAACAGCATCGTGGGCGGCTGCTCGCTCGCCGCATGCGCGTTCTTGGCTTGGACCGTCGTGATGGTCAGGGCCAGCAAGGCGACCGTTGCGTATTTAATTGTGCTTTGTTGCATTCCTTGGACATCCTTTCCAACCGAGATAATAGTTAGACGCGAATGCGGGCCGGTTTGTTTTGGTCTTTTTTGCATTGGATGCTTTTACCACATTCGGCGCATATGACTGGGAGCGGGAACCTATATAACGAAGAAAGCCTATGAATTCCGCCGCGATGGCCGATCATAGGCTTTCGATGCTGACGACTATGCGGTGATGTCGCTGCCTTTCGGCGTCTCGTGCCTTAGCGTGTCGAGGTGCGGCCGCGATGCTGCCCTCGATCCGCCGGCCTTTCTCTCTACCCGATCAGCAGCCCGCCCTCCGCCGACTCGCGCGGGAATGCGCCGGTCAGCTGCTTGGCCGTCGATACCGCGAACTTCAAGGCCTCATCCATGAGCGCTAACGGCACGGGACGGAAGAATCCATGTATTTCGTAGGTAAAGTCGCCTTGGTAGCCGGCATCCGCCAGCCCCGCCATCACATCGTCCCACTGAACCGTGCCTTGGTGCGGAAGCAGATGCGCGTCGGTCAGCCCATGATTGTCCTGAACATGGATGGTTTTGAGCAGTGCGCCCAGCACGCGAATCGAATCGCCTTGGCGCAAGCCTTCAATATGCGCATGTCCCGTATCCCAGCAGGCGCCGAACAGCGGATGATTCAGACTGCCGACCAGCTCGGCCAATTCTTCAGGCGCGGCGCAATAGCTGCGCAGCGGCCGTCCGCCGCCTCTTGGACGGTCGAACATGTTTTCGAGCGCCACGCCGACGCCCGTCTCTTCCATGACAGGCAGCAGCCGCAAATACGTGCTGCGGTTAAATTCCAATTGCTTTGCATACGACTCCGCGCCAACAAGCGTCATATTCCCCGGATGCAGGACGACCCACGGCGCGCCCAATATCGCGGCCGTACGCAGCGCCCGCTCCGAATAAGCCAGATAGGAATCGAGATCAAGCCCCAGCTGCATGCTGTCGAAGGCTGCGCCGTGAATAGGTCCGTGCGTTTGCGTGAACGCCGCGCCATGAAGCTCTGCCGCCTCGCGGATCCCCTGCGCCCAACGTTCTTCCTCCGTCCAGGTCATGCCGAGCAGGCGGGATACATAATCGGTATAATTGAAATCCAGCGCCTCGAAGCCTGCCGCCTTGCATCTGCGAATCGCATCTCCGATCGGGTAGTCCGTATCGAACATATGAATGGATGTGGAAATTTTCATTTCGCCAACTCCTCCTTATGATGGTCTTGCAGTAAATACCGCCGCACAATCCAGGCTACCCCGTCTTCCTCGTTGGTCGGTCCGATCAGTTTGGCCAGGCGCTTCAACTCGTCCTCTGCATTGCCCATGGCAATCCCAAGGCCGGCGGCTTGAATCATCGCCGCGTCGTTCATGCCGTCTCCCACCGCAATGACCTTCTCCATGGGAATACCCCATTGTCCGGCCAGCTCGGCGATGCCCGACGCCTTGCTCACGCCTCTGGCGTTGATCTCGCATTGGTATGGATTAGCCCGGCTGACCTCCACCTGATCCTGCCATTCCTGCACGCTTTGCCGGATGCGTGTCATTATCGCATGGTCCCGGGACTCGACCGCGAACGAGAACCATGCAGCTTCCTCCGGCTCCGGAAACGGAAGCCCGGCGTTGCTGTAATAGCTTCCCTCTCTGGCATGGCCCCAGTGCAGGACGCCATGCTCCTCCGCCGCAACGCGCAGCCGGCGGACCCAAGGCGCCTCCAGACTGCGCTCGCTCAAGAGCTTCCCCGGCGCAAGCCAGTTCTGGGCGCCGTTGGCGCAAACCATTGGCGTGCTCAGGTCGAGCTCCTTCATGACCGGAAGCAGTTGATCCACCGGCCGGCCGGAGGCCAAGATCACGAGGCAGCCGAGCTCCGAGGCTTGGTGCAGCGCTTCGCGGGTCGCAGGGGCCAGCTCCCCCCGGGGGTTAAGCAGCGTGCCGTCGATATCGAGCGCGATGCAGGTATAGGTCATGGAATCGCCTCCTAGCCCGTTCGCATGGATGCGCAGCGTTCTTCGCCGCATGCCGATGCGCGGTTAATTTTTGGTCAACGAGAAATCATCGTATTGTGCCCAGGCGCCTGCATTGCCGCTGGCCGAGATCGCCAGCTTGACCGAAGCGCCTTCCGGAACGCTGATCCCGCCGATGCTGTATTCCGTCCAGGTTGTGGTGGTTGGCAAATTCAACTCTTTGCTCAACGTGCCGTTCACGTAGACCTGCAGCTTTTTGGACGTGAACGTGTTGCCGCCCCGGTGCCAGACTTTGGCCGTGTACGTTCCCGAGCTCAGCCCGGAAGCGGAGGCGTTCTCCAGCAGCGTCGTATAAGCGCTATCGCTCCAGGACTTGGCCGCCTTGGAACCGGAATGCACTTCCGCCGGTTCCGTAGCGATGCTGATATTTCCGGCATACGTCCAATTGCTCCACTCCGACTCGAAGCCCGGGTTCAACAGACCGCCGGCCGCCGCCCATGTCCCTTGCGCCGCATCGATATTCCAATTGGCATAGCCGTTGATCGTAGGCGACCCGTCAGCCGCGAAGATGAGCGGGTACCAGGCGTACGCGCCCTTGCTCATGTCGCCGCCGGAATAATTGCTCCACCGATCGCCGCAGTAGACGTACGTGGTTCCTTGCGTTCCCTGAACCTCCAGCACGAAATCATGCTGCGTGTTGAACGAATCGGACGAGGAGGGAGACGTCGCCACCACCTTGCGCGCCGACCAGGGCCCCGCCATGCTGTCCGCGGTTCGATACGCCGTATCGCTGGATTTCCAGCCCCGGGTATTGGAGGTGAAATAATAATACTTGCCGCCTCGCTTGAAGATGGCGGCCGCCTCGCGAATATCGCCGTTATCCCACGTACCGCCGGAGAATTCGCTGTAATTGCCCGCATTTGGCGCCAGCGGCGTCAGAAAATCTTCGGACAGCTTTAGGATCGCCTGCCCTCCGTTGGTTTGTCCCTTATCGAAGGTATACAGCAGATATGCGTTGGTTCCGTCCTGATAGGCGCCCAGATCACCCATGCTGTAGAGCGTGCCCGACGCGTCCGGCAGCTTCTTGATCAGACTGGCGCTTTGATAGGTCCAAGCATTCCCGGCCCCAAGGTCCGTCGCCGTCAGGAAGGCAAATTGGTTGCGCACTCCCGTCTCGTGGCCGCCCCATTCCAGCACCATCACGTATTTGCTCGTCGCCGCGTTCCACATGACGTACGGACGTCCCACCCAATCGCCGGATTGGAACGGAATACTCGGCATGCCCGGCGTGATCCGTCCGCCGCTTTGCTTGGTCCACGACTGCAGGTCCGTCGAGGTATAGTGGTTGATCGCATAGAAACGATAATCTCCCGCGCTCCCGAAATCCGGTCCGAACCAATGATACAAGCCGCCGGCTTTAATAATGCCGCCGCCCTGGGCTTTGATCGGATTACCGTCGGTATCCACCCACTGCGTATCGTTATGAATCGCGGCCGAAGCCGCGTATGCGGAAGGCATTCCCTCGAACATGAAGCACAACATGAGCAGCACCGCCATTGCTTTTTTCATTTTCGACCATTCCTCCATCGAATAAGGTTCGTTATTCGTCCGTCGGTCTCATGGCGTAAAGGTTCTATTGGATGCCCTTGAATTCCTGATACTGCTTGGTCCATACTTCCGTCAATATGTCGCCTTCGATCTTCATGTAGTCCTCGACGGCCTTGTCCCAGCCGGCCTCGTCGATCGCTCCGATGATGTACTGAATTTGCGATTCGGCGATCTTCGTAGCGCCGTCGCCGGTCAGATTCTCTGCCGGCGTTCCCGTCAGCGTGAACGGAATGGCGGCATCGAAGGGCTCGACGAACTTATAATCCTTGTAAATGTCTCTCATTCTATACTCGATCTGGCCGGGCTTGTCGTAATCCGCGGGCACGTAGGTCGGCCAAATCGCCGGGTCGAAGAAGTCCGCCAGGTTGTAATAGCCGGCATAGCGTTCCGAGGCGTTTTCCAGCAGCGTGAACGTATTTTTGCTCTTGTCCACCCACTCCCAGTTCTCGCCCTCGACGCCGTTCCAGGTCAGCATGACATTCTCCGGCGAAGCCAAGGTCCAATCCAAATATTTGATCAAGAAGGCTGCGTTCTTGCTCGTGCTCGGAATGAGCAGCGTGGAGGAATATTTCGGATTGCTTCCCCATGCCGGCGTTCCCGTCGCCGGCGCGTCCTCGAGCGGCGGCAGCGGATCGTAGGACACGTTCGGGTTGGTCTCGTTCATCGTGATCTGATTGCCGACCATGGAATTGAACCAGCCCGAGTAGGCGCCGACTCTGTCCGCCAGCACGAGATCCTTGATCTGATTGGTGTTGATGGTCGCGAAGTCCTTCAGGATATACCCTTTGGCATACCAATTCCGGAACGTGGTCAGCATCTCCTTATAACCCGGGGCGCTTACGGCCGGAATGACTTCGTCGCCTTTCAGGTATCGGGTGGATTCGTCCCCCATGAAGTAGGGCTGGAAGATCTGGATGAGCCCGTTCAGGTTCCAGGAGTGCAGCAGCGGAATCTCGTCATGCTTGCCGTTTTTGTTCAAATCCGTCTTCTTCACGGCATCCATGTAGGCTTCGAATTCGGCCATCGTGTGCGGCATTTCCATGCCCAGCGCATCCAGCCAGTCCTTCCGGATCGTCGGCGCGTAGCCGGTCGGGAAAGACTCTTGTCTCGGAATGCCCCAGATGACCCCGTCCTTGTCCTTCATCACCTCGAGCGCGTCCTTCATGTATTTCTGGATATTGGGCCCGTATTGGTCGATCAGATCGTTCAGCGGCATGAGGGAGCCTTTATCCTTCAGCGCCGTCCAGCTGACCAGCTGTCCTTCGATGAAATCGAATTTCTCTCCCGAGGCGAGCAGCAGATTGATCTTGTCCGGATAGACATCCCGCGGAATGACCTCCGCATCCAGCTTGATTCCGGATTGTTTCTCGATGATGTCCAGCACCTTCTGGTTGTCGGTCCCGTTCTCGCGGGTGCCCAAGCTTCTTCTGACGATTTTCAGCGGTTCGGTTTGCACCGGCTGCTCGGCTGGAGCGGCATTAGCACCCTGCGGAGCATTCGCCGCATTCGACGCATTCGACGTATCGGTTTCTTCGGCACTGCTGCTGCTGCTGCTGCAGCCGCCCAGTACGGCTAAGGCCACCATGGAAGTCAATACCAGCGTGATCATACGCGTCTTCTTTGGCAAGGTCCTCTTCATATGTTCTCTCCCACTCCCAAATCGATTGTATTGTTGCTGCCTGCAGGCGATACCGGCCGGATCAAGGCGTTCTGCCGCAATCCATTCAGCCCTTGATCGAACCTACGGTGATTCCTTTGACGAAATAGCGCTGCAAAAACGGGTACACGCACAAGATCGGCAGCGTCGTTACGACGATGGTCGCCATGATGACGGACTGCGCCGGCGGATTGACTTCCACGACGGCATCCGACCGGATCATATCGTTCAAATTCGTATTGTGGATGATTTCCCTCAGAAACACCTGAACGGGCCATAAACCACGGTCATTGATGTAGATCATGGCGTCGAACCACGAATTCCAATGGCCTACCGCGTAGAACAGCGAAATGGTCGCGAGCGCGGCGGTAGACAAGGGAAGAATGATTCGCAGGAAAATGACCAGCTCGCTCGCGCCGTCCATTTTGGCCGATTCGATCACGCCCTGGGGAATCTGCATGAAGAAATTACGCAGAATCAACATGTTCCATGCGCTGATCAGTCCGGGCAGAATGAGCACGGCAAAATGGTTGTACAATCCCATCGATTTAACCAGCAGGAACAGCGGAATCAGGCCGCCGCCGAACCACATCGTAAAGGCGATAAGCATGGTGAACGCATAGCGCAGCGGATAGTCCCGGTTGGACAGCACGAAAGCCAGCGCCGCCGTGAACAGCATGTTGCAAAACGTTCCTACGAGCGTCCGCAGAATCGTGATCGAGTAGGCATTTACGATATAAGAACCGGATGAAAAGACATACTTGTAGCCGGAAATATCCCAAACCGTCGGCCAGATGGCGAACGGATGAGCCGCCCTGTCCAGATCGGTCATCACCGAACGTCCGAATACGAACAACACCGGGTAAAGCATGACGAGGCACACGAGAATCAGCATAATCGTGTTGCACGCGTCGAACAGTTTCTCACCTAACGTCTGCTTCAAGACACGCCTCCTGTACACTGAAGCCTTGCGGCAAAGTCGGCTCGCCGCCAGCTTGGGCGACTACCATAAGCCATCGGAGCCGAGCCGCTTGGCGGCCCGATTGGCCAGCACGACCAACGCCAGCGCCACCACCGATTTGAATAAGCCAACCGCGGCCGAATACGCAAACTTCGCCTCTACCAACCCTTGTCGATAGACGTAGGTATCAAAGTTGTCTGCAACGTCATAGACCGCCGGGCTGTAAAGATTGAAGACTTGCTCGAAATGGCCGTCCAGAATGTCGCCCATGCCGAGAATCAGCATAATCGCCACGATTTCCTTAATGCCTGGCAGCGTAATATAAACCATCTTGTGCCATTTTCGCGCCCCGTCCATAGCAGCCGCTTCATAGAGCTCCGGATCGATGCTGGCCATGGCCGCCAAATAGATGATCGTTCCCCAGCCGACTTCCTTCCAAATATTCGTCAGCACCAGGATGATTCGGAAGTATGCCGGATCGCTCGTGAAGGCCACCGGCTCTTTGCCCATCAGCTCCATCAACGCATTGACGGGCCCGCCGGTCGGAGTCAGCAGCTGCAGCACCAGTCCTGCGCATACGACCCATGACAGGAAGTGCGGCATATAGCTGATGCTCTGAACCACTTTCTTGAACCATAACCCCCGCGCTTCGTTAATCAGCAAGGCCAGAATAATCGGGGCGGGGAAAGCAAAGATCAGCAGATACAGGCTGAGCACCAGCGTATTGCGCAGCAGCCGCCAGAAATAGATGGAGTGGAAAAACAGATTGAAATTTTTCATCCCCGCCCAATCGCTATGGACGATGCCCTCGAAGCCGCCCATGCCCTTGTAATCCTTAAAGGCAATGACGATGCCATACATCGGCAGATACTTGAAGATCAGAAAGTAAAGCATGCAGGGCAGAGCCAGCGCGTGCAAATACCGGTATTTCCAAATCCAGGTCGCTGCCTTCCTTCTGGCTGTGCCGATCGAACGTTTCCTGCTTGGTGCGGCGATCGTGTTCATTCTTGGTTTCTATCCTCCTTTCCGTTTCGTTGTCCGACCCCGTCTATCGTAGCCACCGCGCAGTCCGAACGTAAATCGGAATATCTGACACTGCGTACCAAATTCTCGTAATCCGCGTCCCACAATCGCAAACAATGTGCCACCGGACGTTCCGCCAACAGAAAAATCCTTGATTGCTCAAGGATTTTCGATCCAATCGATATGATAGCCTTTGACGTATTTGCCCGGGGTAATCCCCTTGATCTCCTTGAAGATCTTGATAAAATACTTCGAGCTGCTGAAGCCTACCCATTGCGCAATGTCCTTGATCTTGAGATCCTCCTCCTGCAGCATGGAGCAGGCTTGCTCGATCCTCGTATTGTTGAGGAGCTGGACGAAGGTGCTGCCCGTATGCGCTTTAAGGATTTGATTAATGTACGTCGGACTCAAATTCACCTGCTCGCTTACCGACTCCAGCGTAATGTCCTGCATATAATGGTCCTTGATGTAATTGGCGATCCGTTGATAATACTTGCTGGATCGGGTCGTTTTATTGGCTTCGATCACATCGATGATCGTTTGAATCAGGCCGCTAAAGAAGATTTCCACCCGCTCCTTGCCGTTCAGGTTGCTGAGCCTGTCGATGCTGTATTCCTCGCCGTAAATTTCGTCGACGGGCAAGCCGAGCTCGTTGATGAGCGCCATGAACGTGCTGTTCAGATGGAACACGAACTGGTACATGTTCTGGTAGCGTCGGTCCTTGCTTATGCCGCCCGCCATCTCCATGAACAACCCGAGCGCCTCGTCCTTATTGCAGGCGCGAATATTGTTTTTGAGCAGCTCCTCTTTGTCGTAGGGATAATTGTACGCCGTCTTGTCGTCGTTTCGGATGTCGCTGGTCAGCATAATGTCCGTTCGGCTGTACAAAATTTTGTATTTCAGCAGCTCCCGCACTTCGCGGTAGTTCCTGGAGATGTGCAGCAGATCCGTAGGCTCGTCGCTCACGATCGCGGTGAAGGATACCTGCAGGCGGTGAAGCAGCTGCTGCTGCAATTCTCTGATTTTGGCCAGCAGCTCGCCCGCTCCCGCCGAAGGGCTCTCGAGCGCCACGACGAGTTGATTGCTGTGGTTAACCAGACTGAAGCTTGCGATGCCCTGTCTGGAGCCGAAGTAGTCCGTGACCGCATCGAGCACGGAATAGAGCAAGATGCTGTCATTGCGCGCCTTGTAGCCGCCGGTCCCCTCGTCCACGTCCAGCTCGAGCAGCATCAGTGTCAGATTCCGCCGGGGAATATCCAGGGCGAATAACCTTAGGTTATCCTCGATTTCCTCCCAGCTCGTATATACACCCCAGATGAGATTGTTCAGAATCTTCTCTTGGAATACAGGAACCGTCAGCTCCAGCTTCTCCTCCAGCTGATCGTGATTGTCCAGCAAATCCAGCACCGCATCGCGAATCACGCCGAGCTCGTTGCCCTTGCCGAGGATGCGGCGCGTCCTTGCGCGGATATGCTTGCGCAGCTCGTCCACCGGCTTCACCGCGCGCATCGTGAACAGCAAGGAGACGATGAGGCTGAAGGCGAGCAGGACGAAGCTCATCAGCAGAATGATATTGCGGATCATATGGATGCTGCCGGTGATGCCGCCGAACGGATACATCGCCACGTAGGTCCAGCCCCTGTTTTCCGCGGTGTTGTACACGACGAGCTGCTCCTTGTCCCCGACATTCGAAACGAAGCTGCCGCTCTTGCCGTCAAATGCGTTCTGAAAGCTCGGCCGGGTGCGGATATCCGTATACAAGTCCTCCTTAAGCCCGGATACGATGACCTCCTTCTTGCTGTTGAGCACAAGGAAAGGCGTCTCTCCGCCTTTGGGAATTTGGGCATGCAGCTCCCGGTATACCAAGGATTGGTCGATATTGATAATCAGCGCACCGTTGTAATTGTTCGCCCTATCGAGCGGCAGATGAGCGTACACCGAGAATACGTCCAGCGTCAGCGGGCTGTTGTTCCAGAATTTGACGGGATGCGTGTCCGACACGATCAGCGTGCGGCTGTCATTTTTGTACCAGTTCATAAAGTCCAGATCGGGAAAATTGGCCGCGTCGGATATCCCGTACTCGGTCGAGATCACTTTATCGTTCTTGGCCAGATACAAATAAACGGAATGCACATAGCGATTGGAAGCTTTGATCTGATTGATCTTCTGATTAATATAGTCCCAGTCGGCGTATTGTTCGTCCTTATCGGCGCTGGCCATAATCTGGTTCAGGCGGCTGTCATTGTACGACTGCTTGGAAATATCGATGATATTATTGACGACCAGCTCCACGGAGGCGGCGAATTGATCCAACGCCTGCTGGTTGGACTCGCCGAAATCCTTGATCACCATGCCCTTGGCTTCCCGGTAGTAGACCGTACCCAGAATTGCAATCGGTACCAGAATCAACACCGTAATAAACAGCTGAATTTTCAACATCAGGATCCGATCTTGAATCAATCGGCCGACGGCTTTGAAGCTTCTCACGCGATGCCTCCACCCTGAAAAGAAATACATTGCACAGCGTCATTTTACTTGTCCAACATTTGCCTTGCGTTAAAGGAATGACAAGTTATTGTTAAGCATCATGCGCTGCCGCCTTTGTACGTCAGGTGAATGCCAATAAAAAA
Source organism: Paenibacillus sp. J31P316 (assembly GCF_056269105.1). Lineage (NCBI taxonomy): Bacteria > Bacillati > Bacillota > Bacilli > Caryophanales > Paenibacillaceae > Paenibacillus > Paenibacillus sp. J31P316. Next base: position 706,581 of record NZ_JBWDNI010000001.1, read on the forward strand.
AGCCTCCCGGCAGCATACCGGGAAGCGTCGTTGCGAAGCAATTTATCTAGCTTCACTACCTATTAAAGCGGAAGCTCCATACCGAATTCACGCGCGGCCTGCTCCAGTACGCTCCTGTGCTCCTCGCCGACCGGAATACCGTTTTGCTCCCATTCCCGTTCACGCTCCGCCTCCAGCACACCAGGCAGGACGGCCCGGTCAAAGCCAGGGAGCGGCTGCATCTCTGCCGTCAGCTGCATATACCGGTCCATCTCGTATTTAAACGCATCCACTGAGCCGAACTTGGCGGCATCCAATGCGATAATGAGCGATCCCTGGTTGGCGCCTTCGTATTTATAGGCCGCCCGCTCGCGTTCCACTGGCACGCCAGCCAGAAAACCGCCCAATGCCTGACACATGAAGCCGAGCCCCATGCTCCGGAATACCAAGCCCGGGGTCTGACGGATCGCATCCGCCCGGTGGGGAGAATCTGCATACAGATCGTGCATCGCACCGAAATCGAGCACCATAGCTGGCGCATCGCCTGCCGGCACGGCGAACGACATCGGCGATCCGCCTGCCGCCTGCATGATGGAATCCTCCGGATTCAACTTCAGTTGATGACCGGAGGTCACGTACCCGACTAGATCATGCTCGGCCAGCACGCGGGAATAAATGCCAGCCGCTCCGATATGTCCATGATTCCGGGTGACCGCGGCGGCGATTCCGCATGCCCGGCACTTCTCGACCAGCAGCTCGGCCGCTCGGTAAGCGGGAAAATAGCCCAAGCCTCCGTCGCCATCGACCAGCAGCGTGGCGGGCGTCTCGCTGATCACCTTGACCTCGGGATTCGGATTAATCAGCCCGTCGCGCATGATGCGCGCATATGTCGCAACCTGCCGCGATCCGTGGCTGAAAACGCCGCGCAAATCGTTCTGAACAAGCAGTTCCGCAAGAAACCGGCTTTTCTCTTCCGGCATTCCGGTCTTCTGGGCTAAGGAAGCAACGGCATTCTTCATTTCCTCAGAGGGTACCCTATCGTAATGATTAGGCAAGATATTCATTGTATTCGCTCCTTTGGTAGTAGGAACAGCGCAGATAAGGGCTGTCTATTGAATGCTACACTTACGATATTACCCTTTGTGTAAACGGACGACAATGAAACGCTACTAAAAGGCGATTGCAGCCTAAGGTTGACTCTTGCGAGGTAGCGAGCAGCTGCGTTAAGCGGCACGACAAACAGGCACGGATGCGCGCATCCGTGCCTCGTCACTTCTAACAACCCCTTGACAGGTAATGCGATAACCTGGCATTCCTATAATCACGACCGTCGGCTAAGCTTCAGGCTCATCCCGTAATCCGGACCTCGTCGAAGTGCCGGTAAACCGCTTCCTGTAAGACAGCGGCGTTATGCCGACATGCTCGGCGAAGGAACGCGAGAAGTGTGGCGTCTGCTTGAAGCCGGTCTCGTCCGCGATTTTGGAAATCGGCCAATTCGTCTTCATCAGCATCAGCTTCGCTTGGTCCATTCGGTAGGAAAGCAAATATTGCTGCGGCGTGCAGTCGAATACTTCGCCCATGCAGCGCGCGATATAATTGGGATGCAGCCCCATGGCTTCGCCCAGCTTGCCGTTCGTTACGGTTGTACGGAAATTCATTTTCAAATAGGCGGCCGCTTCTTCCGCGACGGCGATCGGCGCTTTGGCCGCGTCGCTTCGCCAGCCCTCGTCGAACAGCTGCAGCAGATGAAGGAACCATTGCTGGCGCTGCCAGAATGCGGCATGCGAGGTTCCGAGCGCCGCGTCGTGCAGCTTGCTGAATAAGGAGATCGCTTCCTCCGGATAAGCAACCGTCATCGTCTTCGGCAGCCGGATCGCATACGAATAATAATCGCCGCGGAGCGTGCCGCAGCTGGTCCCTTCGTGCTCTTCCCAAGGTCCGGCCGTCTGGAAATGCACCCAGTCGAATACCGTATCTTCCGAGCAGGGCCGCGTCGGGTAATGCCACAAATCCGGCCGCAAAATCAACATCTGACCGGGACCGACTTCCCAGGTGTTCGATTCCTCGCCGACATGCAAGGTACCGCTATGTACAAAAAGCAAATCGAATACGCCGATATTCCGGCGATTCGGATGCTCGCCGCCTTTCGGATATGTTCCGCGATTGGACTCGATGAAGTAAGGCAGCGGCGGAGATAGAAAGGTAAGCAGCGGTTCGGACGACAAGAGTAAAGCCTCCCTGTGATGGTTTACGCCCGTTTATTTTATCAGACATAACCGGCGCGAGGAATACTCTAATCCAAAAAAGAAGCATCTTCCTTCAAATTTCCGGGCGCGACCTCGGAACGGCGTTTCAAAATGATTCGGAAGCCTCATTATTGCCGGCGGCGGTAACATGGCGGACACTCTATGATAAAATAAATCGAATCGTAGAGAGAGACATCGAAGCAAAGCAGAGGAGATGAAATCATGCAGCACAAGAGCAGCAATATTTCGTGGCAGCATTCCATGATCGCGAGACAGGACCGCCGCGAGAGAAACGGACACAGCAGCTGCGCGCTCTGGTTCACGGGCTTGTCCGGCTCAGGCAAATCGACGCTGGCCTTCGCGCTCGAGCAAGCGCTTCATGCCAGGAATATCGCCTCCTACGTCTTGGACGGGGACAATATCCGGCACGGCCTCAACCGCGACCTCGGCTTTTCGGACGAGGACCGCAAAGAAAACATTCGACGGATCGGGGAAGTTTCGAAGCTGTTCGCGGACGCCGGCCTGTTCGTCCTGTCGGCGTTCATCTCGCCGGACGAGAAGGACCGCCAAATGGTCAAGGAGATGTTTCAGCCTGGGGATTTTATCGAAATCTACGTGAAATGCTCGCTCGAGGAATGCGAGAAGAGGGATCCGAAAGGATTGTACAAAAAGGCAAGAAGCGGACAGATCAGTAACTTTACGGGCATCGACGGAAAATACGACGTCCCCGGGAATCCCGATCTGATCATGGATACGGAGAAGATGACGATCGACCAGTCGCTGGCCGCCTTGCTAGCCTATCTCGAAGAACGGAACTTACTCGCAAGCCGGTGAGCACCCTTCTGCCCCAGCTTGCGGGTCGCCATGTGTGTAGATCGGATTATGCGTGTACCCCCGCTTGAAACTCCAGCAGTTTGCTGAACGTCCCCTTGGTATCCGCGGAGAGCTGCTGATAGCCGCCCCGCTGGATCACCTGTCCGTTATCCAAGACGAGGACTTGATCCGCGTTGCGAATCGTCGACAGCCGGTGGGCAATGACGATGATGGTCGTTCTCCCCTTCAACCGATCGAGCGCGTACTGGATTTTCGCTTCGTTCTCGCTGTCCAGCGCGCTGGTCGCCTCGTCCAGAATCAAAATCGAAGGCTTTCTCAGAATCGCCCGCGCCAGCACGATCCGCTGCCGTTCCCCTCCCGAAAGCCGCACGCCGCGGTCGCCGAGGACCGTATCCAGCCCTTGAGGCAATTGCCGCACGAATTCCTCCGAAGCCGAGAAACGCAAAGCTTCCCACATTTGTTCCTCTCCGGCTTCCGGAGCCGCAATGAGCAGGTTTTCCCTGATGCTGGCATGGAACAGGAACGGATCCTGCGAAACGTAGCTCACGGACCGTCGCAGCGAGAAACCGTCGTCGTTCGATAGGCGCATTCCGTCTACCAGGACTTCGCCTTCTTCCGGCTTGATGAGCCCGATCAGCATATCAATCAAGGTGCTCTTGCCGGCGCCGGATTTGCCGACGATCGCCGTCATGGTATTCACCGGGACCGACAGGCTGATATTATGCAGGGCGTAGGACGAACCGCCGTTGTCGTACCGGTAAGAAATGCCGCGGCATTCGATTCCTTCTGCCATGCGCAATGGTTTGACGTTAGCTACGGCGTCGAAGGAATCCAGCTCCTTGGCAGCCGCGCATTCCCGCTCCAAATCCGCCAGGCTCTTGAACGCCGGCAGCGATTGGGCGATCTGCTCCCAATTAGCCTGCAGCGCCGAAAATTTCGGCCAAAGCCGGGAGAAAATGACGATGATCAGGACGAGACTTTCGGCCGGCACGTGGAACGCTTCCAAGGACAGATAAACGAACAGGGAAATGAGCACGACGGAGGCGACCTTATAGACGAACTGGGAGGCCGACTGCGTTTTGCCGAATTGGACCAGATTATGCTCCATCCGGCCGCACAGCGCGCCGAACCAAGACAGATGCTGCGCTTCGGTCATGTTGCTCTTGATGTCCTTCATGCCATTAAAATGATCGGTCATCCCGCCCATGTACTGCTGCGCCAGCTCCGTGGTCTTATCGCCGATGTTCTTCGACCGCTTGATGAACTTGCTGGAATAGACCGCCACCGCCAGGCCGCAAATCAGGACCATGGCCGTCAGCTTCGCCGAGAGCCACAACGCGAAGCCGATCTGTACGGCGGTAAAGAGAAGCGTCGTCGTTAATCGCAGCGCGAGATACGTGCTCATGCTGACGCGCAGCAGCTCGTTCGTCATGACGTGCGTGAAATCCGATCTGCGGTTCTTCAGGAAGAACGCCCAGTTGGCCTGCAGCAAGCCCCGATAGATATCCTCCCGCAGGTAGCGGATGAATCCGTGCTGAATCTCCAAATTCAAATTCGTTTGCTTGCGCTGCATCAGCGCCTGACCCGTAATCAGCAGCGTGAATCCGCCGAGCAGCACGGCGAGTCGCGCCTCTTCCGGAATCGCCTTCAGCGGCTCGACCAAACCGGAAACGAACGGGATGCCGCCGGTGTCCATGCGGAAAATGCCGATCAGGCCGAGCGCGGGAACGAGCAGGAAAATGCCGATGCCCTCCAGGAAGCTGATGACCGTCATGCCGATCAGATTGACATAGAGCTTGACCCCGGCATATTCGCGCAGTTTGTTGATGTATCTCAGCAGATGCTTCACTACGATCTCTCCTTATCCATGCGAAATCTTCGTGTCTTCATTCACCGCGGCCAGAATGCGGCAGACCAGCTCGTCAACGTTAAATCCCGCGGCCGGCCTGCGCAATTGGTACATGCCGATGCGCTCGACGAGCGATACGGAGGTCGAGAAATGCCGATGGTCCAATCCCAGCTCGGAAATCAGAAACTGCCGGTAGGTATGGTAACGTACGGTCGGCAGCCGCTCCAATCCCCGCAGACGACGAAGCTCCGTTACGTCCTCGTCCGTTATCACGAGTTCGAAGATGCCTGCCAGCGGCACGGGTTCCTTCCAGAACTGCGACGGCACGGGGATCGCGAATTTGGTCTGGTAGAGCGGCAGATAGCGGCCGGATTGCATGCCGAGCTTATCGATGCTTTCCTGCCATAGCTTTTGCTGCGGGTAGGCGGGAATGACGAAGGGCATGCGGTCGCGGTTAAGCGTAACCGCGATGACGTCATCGGTCAGGAGAGGGTAGCCGAGCTTCAGAAAAGCGGCGGCCAGCGTCGATTTGCCCGCGCCGGAATCGCCTACGAACGCATAGGCCTTGCCGTCGATGACGACGGCGCTCCCGTGCAGCGGCAGCAGCTGGCGCTGGAACAGCAGCGCGCCCATGCAGGTGCCGAGCAGGTACAGCCGAATGGCGGTTTCCGCTGCCCCGGCCGCGGGAGAAACGCCGATCCGGTTTCCTCGGCGCACGCGGTAAATGCCCGTGCCTTCGATGTTCAGCATGAATTCGCCGTCGCCGAACGCATAGCAATCGTCGTTGCCGCTTCGCTCGTTCCAGGCGGCCGACAAGTCTTCCAGCTCGATACATACATCCGCTTCGCCGGTATGTTCGTCCTGCCGGAGCAGCTCCGGCAGGACGATTTCGCTTGCGATCGTCAGCCCGAATGCCTTATAAACCGTTCGCGACGCAGCAGGGTTTGGATTCAATTTGCTCACCTTTTCTTCAAGTAAGAGTCGTTGCAAACGATGAAACGGCCCTTATACGCATGGTTCCGCATAAGGGCCGTTTCATCGTTTAACGCGGGCATTTACGATTCATGGGCATGTCCGTTATTGCTGCCTTTACCGTTCTTGTCCGGAAATACGCCGTTCGGTCCGCCCATCGTCTCGTTGACGTCGAGCACTTCCAGCATCGGCTGCTGCCATGCTTTCAAAGTCTGCTTTTCCATTGGTGTTCACCTCCCCTCAGTGCGGCTCCTCACGCCAATTGCCGCAGGAACCGCCAGGCGATCAAAGCCCGCATCAAGAGCCTGGCATCGGCATCGTAAGCGAATTCCGGCTTGGGGGCCGGGCCGATTTTCTCGAGCGAAGCCTTGATCTGATCCACGTTCAAATAATGCGCGGCGGCGGGATCGCGGCATAGCTTCCGCAGCTCCTCGGTAAAACAGCTCCACGCGGGCAGCATGCGGTGGATCCAATCCGCCCCTTGGACGCCGCGGACGCGCTGGTTCAGCCGCACGTCGTCCGGCAAATACGAGGCGGTCGCCCTGCGGACGAGCGAACGGTCCATGCCGTTCTGGACGTACTGCTCGATCGGCACGGACAGGCAGAAGCGGACCACCCGCGGATCGGCGGTCGGATCCCTTTCCCACACGCCGTAGCGCAGGGAAAATTTGGTGACGGAAGTTCCTTGGTGATTGGAGGTCGCCAAGTTTCCGAACTGATAGTCCCTCGCCTCGAACTCGTCGAACGCGCAGCCGTCCAAGCCGACGTCGTGCTGCTTCAGCTTCTCGAACACGCCCGTTCTTGCCGCGAAGTCCGGATGGATGACTTGCGGCGTTGCGTCCGCCGGATTCGCGGCGTTCGCGGATCTCGCCGCGAAGGGAAAGGCCTGTTTGCCGAGAATGGGCAGCAGCCGAGACCGGCCGATATTCATGCGCCGCCCGTAGTGCTTGAGCTCGCGGTAGAACCGGACCCAGCGCAGCTTCCTAAGCAGCCGGGCATAATAATCCATCGCCGGTCCCCAAGAAATGGTGTAATTCCCGCGCGCGCCCGTCAGCAGCACGGAAACGCCGTCCTGCTGCGCCCGTTCGAGAATCCCTTTGATCCAGAACGAGTTCTCGAAGAACTTATAGGGCGCTTCCAGGAGACCGATCAGATCGTCGATCTCCCCGAACGAATCCCGGTCGCCGAAATTCAGACCGTTGTGCGCGATATTCCCGACATGCCGGACGGTGGCTTGAATGTATGGACTTTCGTCGGCCACCATCCTTCTCGGCGTCCAATCCACGAAGTCGGCCGATGGCACGTAACTGTAAGTATGTAAGGTTTTGCCTTCCTTCCGCAACGGGTCCGCGGCAAAGCCGATGACCGCGCCGGAGTCCAAGCCGCCGCTCAAGCTCGCGCCGACTTGGCGGAACGTCCTGAGCCGCGAGGAGACGGCTTCCCGAAACACGTCCCGAAACGCTTCCTCGTATTCGCCGTTCGACTTCAGCCGCAGCGTCTCCCGGGGCGTTTCGAGCTTGTCGTACTGCCCAAGCGTCAGCTTCCCGTCTTCCACCGCAAGCCAGTGCGCGGGAGGAAGCTGCCCGATATCGCGGTACGCCGTGGCGTTCACGTCGACGGTATCCAGAATGACGGGGATCGCGAGAAATTCCGAGAACCAGGATTCGTTCACCTTCTTCTTGGCGCCCGACAGCTCGAACAACGGGTTGATCACCGTGCAAAAGGCAATCCGCCGTTCCTGCCGCTGATAATACAACGTCCGGTTGCCCAATAAATCGCGGGCGCCGAACAGGAGCCGCTTCCGCTCGTCCCAGATGACAAAGGCATAGTCGCCGATCAAGTAACGGGGGGCTTCCCTGCCCCACTTCAGATAAGCGGCGACGATCAGCTCGCTGTCCGTCATCCCTTTCCGCAAGGCGTAATCGATCTGCAGCCGGTCGAACAATTCCGCCCGGTTATCGATGATCGCGTCGGCGGTAATAGCCAGCCGGCTGCTCCCGTCATAATACGGCAGCCGCTCATGAACCGATTCCGGCGTAATCCATTGGGCGTGACAGCCCAGAAATACGCTCCCGCCATGCCAGGTTCGCGCGTCGTCGGCCGGGTACCGCTGCAGGGCTTGCATCAGCTTCGCGCCGTCTTCCGTCGGTACGCGTTCGTCGTCATAGCATAGAATGCCGGCTATTGCGCTCATGATTTCCTCCGATGGTGCCGGATCTCGCCGTCGCGGAATCCGGTTATCCGGTCCGGCAGCCAAGACCGCGATCTTCTGCTTTTCGTAATAACAGTTCGAATATTCGCTCTATTATATGGGGGTCATCCAATCTTCGCCCTCTCCGCGCGCCTTACGCTTCCTGCTTCATCTGCCGCCATATCCAGACGAACGGCCGTAAGGGGAAGTACAGAAAATGCAGCGATTTCGGAAGCGGTAGCGCCTCCGTATCCCTAAAGCTGGGGTACAGCTGGCTGATGATGTAAACCGACTTTTGCCGCTTCGTCTTCAAAGCCAGCAAGTAGCGCTTGTACACTCTGTCCAGCTCCTTGTCGCCGGGAGAGAACGAGACGATGTCCCGGATGAAATAGAGCGATCGTTCCGCCAGTTCCCGCCGATGGGAGCCAGAGAGCATCGGCCCCGCTTCGGTCGGAATCGGCGTCCGGAACAAGCCGGCGACCAATGTGAGCGCCTGCCCGCCCAACTGAAGGCACTGGTAGCGGCGCATAAGCGGAATAAGGGTGCCCCAATCCAGGCTTCGGCGCGCCAGCCTGTCGATGTCCGCCAGCCAGCGCAGCCGAAACCAGCCGTGGCGGGCGCCGTGCGAAACCAGGTACATGAAGAGATCCTCGCTACCCAGCAGGCAAATGTCCCGCTTGGAAAGCGGGCTGCGCCTTCTCCGGCTCCAGAGCTCCTCGAACGACGGCTCCTTCCCCATGTCGGAATTGAGCCGCCAATGGATCTCCACCTGAATGCCCGTCTCCGGGTGCGTAAAAGAAATATGGTGCATCTTCCACTTCCAGTTGAACAGACGCGGACCATGGTCGTCGCTCCGATAGCCGAGTCGCAGCAGCTCCTTCTCGGCGGCCTCCACGCTCTTCATCGGAACGAGAATATCGAGATCCTTGGACGTGCGGAGCGAGAGATCGCCGTACAAATCCATGGCGAGCACCGGTCCCTTCAAGACCAGCGGCAATATGCCGTTCTCATGAAGGGATACGCAAACCCGTTCCATTTCCCCGCAAAGCCGCAGCATTCGAAACGTATTCCGCGTGAAATCGCGATGAAGGGCTTGCAGAACATCGGCAGGAATCAATTGGCTGGTCTTCAGCCGGGCGTACAGCTGCGGATAAACCCGGTGATGCCGGATCAGCTCCAGAAATTGATTCCAATCGATGTGCGGCAGCGATGGCATAACCGATTGATCCGCTTGTAAATCGGCATCCGACCGCATGAACGCCAGCATGATGTTTAATTCCTCCGGAAAAGCACTTATATCAAGCGTGCAATCGTAATCCATATTCAGGCACCTTCCATCCTCTCCGCGGGTTTGTCCGATCCGAATGCGGCCACCGCCGTGAACATCCGCATTTCCTCGGCTCCGGTCACATAGAAGGGCCCGCTTCGAAGCCAAGCGTGCGCGATCATCTTCCCTTCGCCGTCCCTTGCCGTTCCCAAATAAAGCGTGCATTCGATCCTTCGCCGTTCCAGCATTTTTTTGGCGGCGATGGCTCTCACCATGCATTGGCTTTCCCATAACGTGTGGCGGCTCATGACCCGGACCGCCTGCGCGACGCGGCGGATCGTCGTTTCGTCCGCCGGGTCGTGAACCAGCGGCGTTTCCAGCGCGCGTCTCCCCAAGGATGGCGCGATCCGGGAGAAAGGCAGCGCTTTCATGACGCGTGCCAGGGCCAAATAAGCGAGCGCCTCCAGCATAAGCCGTTTTTTCTCGCCGGGCAGCGACAAAAACTTGGCCAGCTTACGCTTCACCTTTCCGGACCTCGATCAACGCTTCCGCATGCAGGTTCTTCAGAAAAGCCCCCACCTGTTCCTCGCAAGACTCGCGCTCGACGTCGTATTCGTCCATAAGCGCGTCGACAAGCTGCTTGACCGGGATCGGCGAAGCGATCAGCTCCCATACCCTGCCTCCGATCGCGCCAAGATTGTAATACTTGCCGGAGCTTACGCTGAACATGACCTTCTCTCCGCTCATATCGCTGACGACGCTGCCTGCCGATTGCACGACCGTTTGTTCCACTAGTGTTAAATTCGTCATATGCCTATCTCTCCTTCTCTGATGGTTTGGATGATTGCGGATACGAGCCGACGGGCCGTGAAGCCTTCCTGCGGCCTGCTTAATTGGTACATCTTCGCCTGCCCGGCGATGCCCGCCGCTGCTTTGAAATGCCACGCCTCCAGCCCGAGCCGATGAATCAGCCTGTTCCGGTACGTATGCTGCATCGTAACGCGCAGCCGTTCGAGCTTCGGCAAGGGTCTGACGATAATCGTCTCCCCTTGCGGCTTCGCGAGCTCGAACGCGCCCGCAAACGGAATCGGTCCCTCGCAAAACCGCGCGGCGGCCGGCACGGCGAATTTCGCCGTTTCCCGGTAAATCGTGCGATAGCTCCCGCTTTCCTTGCCTAGGCCCAGCCCTTCGATGCTTTCCTGCCACAGCTTCTGCTGCGGGTAGGCTGGCGCAACGACGGGCAATCCGCCGTCTTCCGACCAGGCAGCCGCAATGACGTCGTCGCTTACGAGCCGGTACCCCTCGTCGATGAAAGCCGCCGCGAGCGTCGATTTTCCGGCTCCCGAATCGCCGATGAAGGCATAAGCCTTGCCGTCGATCTCGACCGCGCTTCCGTGCAGCGGCAGCACGCCCCGGAGCATCAGCAGCGCTCCCATGCAGGTGCCGAGCAGGTAAACGCGCACTTTCTCCGGATCGGCTCCCGCAAGAGGCGACACCGTTATGCGTTGTCCATCCTCGATGCAGTAGAAGGCCGTCTCCGGAATCAGAAACAGAAACCGGTTCCCGATGCGCGCGAAATTGCTGCCGGCAGCTTCCAGCTCGTCCCCCAATCCGTCCGCGACGCCCATTGCAATGACGATATCCGCGCCTGCGCGATCATCGCCGACGGCGGATAAGGGCAGCTCGGGCAGCGGGATTTCGCTGGAAATTCGCAAGCCGAACGCTTGATAAACCGTTTGCCTCACCGCAGAAATCATAACATTCACTCCTTTCGCCGTAATGTCGTAATGAAGAAGTGTCCTTGTACGATCCTTCTTGGATCATACAAGGACAATTGGAAGGAATTATTATATGGAGGAGAAGAGGCCTAGCTAGGGTTGTAGATGTCCATATCGTCCGTCGTAACGAAGTCGATTGTCGTATTGCCTTTGCCATACATCGTTTCGCTTACTTCGAGGGATTCCAGCGTCGGAACCGCCCATTCTTTTTTCGCGTTTGTCATGTTTTTTCACCTCCCTTCAGTAATTTACGTTTCAAGGCAGCCGTTTCAGGAACCGGTAAATGATCAGGCTCCGCATCAGCATGCGCAGCTCCGGACGGAACGCATGCTCCGGACGAGGTTCCCCGCCGAACTGCGCCACGGCTTCCTTGATCCGGCCGACATGGAGATACTGCTCCGCGACGGGGTCCGCGCAAAGCTGCAGCAGCTCGTGCTCGAGCGGTTTCCAGACCGGGATGATGCGGTGTACCCAATCGGCTCCCTGGATGCCCCGAACGCGTTGGTTCAGCCGCACTTCGTCGGGCAGATAATGCTTCGTCGCCCTTCGGATCAGCGCGCGGTCGAGGCCGCCCCCGACATACTGCTCCACCGGCACCGAGAAGCAGAAGCGGACGACCCTGGGGTCGCAGGTGGGATCGCGCTCCCATACGCCGTAGCGCAAGGACAGTTTCGTCGCCGAGGCGCCGTTCTTGTTCGCGACCGCCAAGCTTTGCAGCTTCTCCTTCCGGACCTCCAGCGGATCGTGGATCGAAGCGCCGATCCCGCTGTCCCGAAGCTTGGCGAACACGTCGGTCCTCCTGGCAAAATCGGGATGGATCAGCATCGTCGGAATGTCCGGTCCGTTGTCCGCGGCAGCGGCCGATCGCTTCGCAAGGACGGGGAAAGCTTCCTTGCAGATGATGGACAGCAGCCGCGAGCCCGCAATTCCTTTGTTGGCCCTGTATTGCCGGAACTCCCGCATGAACTGCAGCCATTTCATCTTGCGGAGCAGCAGCGCGTAATAGTAGATCGCCGGTCCCCACGAGACCGTGAAGTTTCCTCGCGCCCCGGTGAGCAGGACGCCCGCGCCCTGTTGTCCGGCTTGCTCGTGCATCCCTTTCAGCCAGAACGAATTCTCGAAAAACTTATACGGCGTCTCGAGGATATCCAGCCACTCGTCCACCTGGGACATCGGGGTCACGCCCGCGAAATCCATGTACGCTTCCGAGATGTTTCCGGCATGGAGGGCCGTCGCTTTCATGAACCGGCTTTCGTCGGCCGTCGAGCTCGCGGGCGTCCAGTCGGTAAAATCGCCTGTCGGGACGTAACTGTACGTATGCAGCTGCTTCCCCTCTTCCCGCAGCGCGCGGGCCGCGAAGCTGGCCACGGCTCCCGAGTCGAGTCCGCCGCTTAACGTCGCCGCCACTTGGCGGTGCGTTCGGATCCGCGACTTCACCGCTTCCCCGAACACGTCCCGGAACGCCTCCTCGTACTCGCCGTCCGATTTCAACCGCAGCATCTCCTTCGGTTCGAGCGAGCCGTAACCGACAAGCGATAGTCGGCCTTCCGAGACGACGAACGCGTGCGCCGGAGGTACTTGATGAATATTCCGGTACGGCGTGGAACCGGCGTCCGTCGATTCGTACATTTCCGGAATCGCCATGAATTCCGCGAGCCAGGATTCGTTCAGCTCCTTCGCCACGCCCGGCAGCGCGAACAGCGGGGCCATCGTCGTGCCGAAGGCAAACCGCCGGTCATCGCTGAGATAATACAGGCAGCGATGACCGAACAGGTCCCTTGCGCCGAAGAGCTGTCGATTCGCTTCGTCCCAAATGACGAAGGCGAAATCGCCGATCAGGTATTCCGGCGCCCCGCGTCCCCATTTGCGGTATGCGAGCAGAATGAGCTCGCTGTCGGTCATGCCGGCGCGGCTGGCGGGCTGAACCTGCAGCAGGGCGAACAACTCCGCGCGGTTGTCGAGCATCGCGTCCGAAGCGATCGCGAGCCGGCGTTCCGCATCGTAATAGGGCAGCCGTTCGTGCACGGACTCGGGCGTGATCCATTTGGAACGGCAGCCCAGAAACACGGGGCCGTCCGTCCATGTCCGAGCGTCGTCGGCATCATAGCGTTCCATCGCCTTCATCATGCCGCCGCCTTCCGCAGGCTGCCCGTCGAAACGGAGCATGCCGGCGATGGCGCTCATTTCTTCCTCCCGTCGCCGGTCAACAAGGCCGACGCCAAGGAAGACAGCCGGCTGCCGAAGGGGACGAGCGACTTCAAGCGATCGATTTTTCTGTTCGTGGCGTCAAGCTGCGCTTTCAGCCGCCGCTGCTCCATGGCGCCGAGCTCCAGGCGCTTCTCGAGCGCGCGCACGGTCATCTGCAGCCGAATCGCATCCCCGTGCTGCCCGTCAGACCCCGCGGCCGGTGCCGCCGCTGGCGCGGCCCCGCTTCCCGGAGCGGCGGCGGACTTCAGCGCGTACCCGTCTTCCCATCTGCAGCCGGTCGCCTCTGCCAATTGCTTGGTCCGCAGCGCGATCAGCTCCGCGTCCGGCTCATTCTCGAAACGCACGCCCGTCAGCTTCTCGGCTTCCTCCAGCTCTTCGGCGTAGCCGAGCTCGCGGAAGATCCGCGCCCCGAGCGTGCGGCCGTACAGTTCGATCTCCGGCTTGTCCAGCACGTCCTTCCAGATGTGGAGGGATTCCCGATTGGGCTCCTTATGGTTCGCCACGAAAGGATCGCCTACGCCCATGCTGAAGTAGAGGTCGGACTTGGCGGAGTTCATGAAATTGCCGTACGTCTCCATGCCCTCTTCGTACGCGATGCCGAGAAACCGGCAAACCTCGGTTAATTCCGTTCTCGGATCCGCCACCAGTTTCTCGTAATGAAGCCGATGCGCGTACGGGTTGTCTCCGGCAAAGTAATGATAATACCGGAACAGCCCGACGGTCAGGTCCGCGATTTTCATATCGAAGTCCGGGTGGCGGAGGCTTCCCCCCAGATTGAAGCCCGAACCCCTCTGCTGGTTCACTTTCTTGTTCGAGGCGAGGACCGCGAACGGGTTCCGGATGAGCCAGATTCGTCTGGATTGCGGGAACAGCGCGTCCAGGAATTCAAGCAGATAATAGTACCGGGGCGACTTGTCGATGACCAGCTCCGCTCCTGAGCTGCTCTGCAGCAAGCCGTTGTAAGCCTGAAGCGCGAACATCCGGCTCGCTTCCTCGAAGGTGTCCTGCGGCAGGATGCCGTTGTAGAACTGGCTGAGAATGCCGGTTCCCCCGTAAGCCCTGCGCTGCGGCGACCGCAGATCGTAGAGGCTCATCAGAAACCACATTTCCTGCGTGGCGAACATTTTGCTGTGATTTTGCAGCATCACCGTCGCCAAGGAGCTTCCGCTTCTGGGCGTGCAGAGCAGAAACACAAGATTGTTGCCGTTCGAATCGACCAAAGCAGTTCACCCTTTGTTGAAGTCGTAGTAGAATTTAGGCCGTTCCTTGAGCATCAGCTTGTAAATATCGTCGTTCGTAGCCTTGATGCCCGTCAAGTAATCCTTGTATGGCCGGTCGGCGACGTTGACGAGCCCGGAGTTGTAATGCTCGCCCCATTCTCCCTGCCAATACCTGCCGAGGCCGGCCTGGTCGACGTAATTGAACAGGTGCGCGCCGACGACGTAAGGCAGCGTGGCGACGCCTTCCACGTAATTCCGGTAACGCATCCCTCGCTGGAATTGATTCGACGCCGAATTCGGAAGTAGCGGATTCAATCCCTGTTCGGAGGTGCCGTAACCGAACTCGCTGAACAGGATCGGTTTGCCGCCCGACTTGTCGTAGACATCCTGCAGCAGGTCCGTCTCGATTTTGTAGCTGTAATAATTGATGCTGATGACGTCCACGTATTTGCCTTCCGTCTCGGCAAGCGGCTCCCGGTACTTCTCGTTGTGGAGGGTCGTCGTGATCCAGCGGTCGCCGAGAAGCAGATGATTGGGATCGTATTTGCGGTAGATTCGCGAGACGGTCCCGAAGAACGTATCCAGGTAGTACGCGTAGAAGTCGTCCATGTCGCGCCAGGACGCCGACGTTTTGACAGGCATATCGGCCTCGTTCAAATCGTCGAACGAGTCGAACTTCGTGCCCCAGGCGGCGTTATATTTGTCGATGGTCTGATACTTGTCGCGCATCCGCTGGACCAGCTTCCCTTTGATGGCAGCCGAGCTCGCCTTCAGCTTCGGCACGTTGGTGTAGAACTTGTGAAAATCGTACTCGTTGTCGATGAAGTACCCGATCAGCATCCGGTCATCCTTATTCGGCGTCAGCGCCTTCCGGAACGCGTCGTCGATCTTCGCTTCGGCATTCGGCGCGAAGATGTCGAAGATCGAGATGCCGTTCAGCTTGGCCCAGCTCATCGAACTCAGCGGGAGCATCCGCACGTACGGCATTTTGCCCTCTTCGCCGTACTTCACGGGCGAATAGCTGCCGACGCCGTTGAACCCCCACTTCTTTAACCTCTCGACCGCTTCCATGTAGATGGAGTGCTCGGTCGGGAACGTGCCGGTCTTACGGTAGACGTTGGCCATGTAGAAGGAGAAATTGTCCTTCCCGATGAAGGCTTTCTTGTACTCGCCATCGAACGAAGGAATGGATTCGAACTTCTGCTCCCGTCCCGCTACCTTCGTATACGTTTCGTTGGCCGTAACGCCGTTCACCGCAAGGCTGAAATAGAGATCGCCGTTCGGCGCGGTCATGACTTTGCGTCCGTCCAGCTGCTGGACCGCGAAATATCCTGTCGCCTTCAGGCCGTATTTTGCCGCGCTGCCGGCAAGTCCGCCGTAATCGTCGCGGTCGGAAGGCGCGCTGACGTTGTCGTAATACGCTTCGTCACTGCTAGCGACATCGGCCAATTGCTTGTCGCTCAATACCTTATCGGCGAAGCTCGCTTTCTTCATCTGGCCGTATTTGTCGACTACGATTTCGAAGCCGGCGTTAAGCGAGAATTTCCGAATCGGGCTTGGGAACAAACCGTCCTTCACCGCGTACGCCTCCACGACGTTGTAACCGGCGAGATCGAGCGGCGCCTGGTAAGGCAGGAAATCGGGTCCCTTGTTCAACCGGTAATAGATTCGCGCTCCTTGCGTCTCGGTCGACAGCTCGGCCTTGGACGTACCGCCGCTCTGCGTCGAAGCCAGCTTGACGGAGGCCGTGTTTTGATTGATCACGACCTTCGACACTTGAGGCGACCAGGAATTAGCCGATCCGTTCAGCATGATTTTCAAATACCGCGTTCGCGCGGGCAATGCCGAAGCCTCGAAGGCATAGGGCTGCCAATTGCTTTGCGAGTAGCCGGCCGTTTCCGCGGAAGCGGAAATCTCCTTATACTGCTTGCCGTCCGTCGAAGCGAAAAACCGCTGGTCCTCGACCGGTACGCCCGTAAAGAAGCTGCCGTAGACCGTGAAGGAACGAATATCGTAATCCGTCCGGTAAACGATATAGCCCGGTCCCATCGCGGTGCGCGCGATTCGGCCGCCGTCGTTATCGAAGTATCCGGGGTCGTTCTTCGCCAAATACATATTGGAACGGCTGGCAGCCTCATTGAAGTTATCAAGGTTGTCGATCATGCCGACAGGCGCCGCGGCCGATTCTACCGGCGTATACCGATAGGTCGAGACGATGCTGGCCGCCGACTTTCCCGTTCCCGAATGGTTGACGGCGGTGGTCTTCAGCGTCATATTGCCGAGAACCGGTATCGGCGAGAAGTAGTGCTTGCGCGTCTTCGAGCTGCGCGGGTCGCTGCCGTCGGTCGTGTAATAGACCGTCTCGCCCGCTTCCGCCCGGTTCAGCATGATCATCCGGCCGTAGGGCACCGTTCCCGACGGGACGCTCGCGTCCACGGTCGTTGGTCCGTTCAGCACGACTTTCCCGATGGACGAAGAAGGGTTCGCGCCCCCTCCCGGGAAGGTGATTTTCAAGTATTTCGTGCTTCCCGGAAAGCTTCTTGACACGTATTCGACGGTATTCCCGCCGCTCTCGTGAATGTCCGGCGTGATCTCCCTGTATGCCTTGCCGTCGCTTGAAACCGAAAAGGTCGGATGGCTGTATTTCTGTCCGGTTGCGTAATACGCGTAAATCGAGAACGAGCGAAGGAAGCTTTTGTCCGCCGTCCGGTAGATCGCGTATTCCCCGGCAGCGCCGCTTGGCATCATCCGCGTCGAATCGAGCTTATCGCCCGGAAGGCTTTGCAGCTTAAGCGTATCCGAATGCCGGTACACCCCGTTCCAATTGGCGAGCGAATCGACTTCGATTTCATAGGCGGGCGGAATGGCGTCTCCGAGCACATGCGCCGGTATGATCCCGGCGATGATGCCCAATGCCGACAGGCACACCAATTTCTTTTTCACGATTTTTTCTCCTTTTGCCCCTCTAATCGATCAGGGCCGACATTTCCTCCTTGACCCCCTGGTTCAAGCGCGGGCGGCCGATCGAATAGTAAACGAAAGATGTTTCAGCCAAATCGGCTTCTTTGAAAACGTTCCGTCCGTCGATCAGTATCGGCTTTCTCAGAATCGATTGCAGCTGCTTAAGGTCCGCATGCACGAATTCGTCCCACTCGGTCAGCAGGCACAGCGCGTCCGCGCCGGTCGCGGCCTCCAAGGCATCGTCGCACCACATCACGCCGTTGTCCCCGTAGATGCTGCGGAAGTTTCGCATCGCGATCGGATCGTACGCTTTCACGTGCGCGCCGGTGCGGATCAAATATTGGATGATTTCCAAAGCCGGCGATTCCCGGACGTCGTCGGTATTCGGCTTGAAGGCCAATCCCCAGACGGCAATCGTCTTCCCCTGCAGCTCCCCGTCGAAGATCGACTCCAGCTTCCGAATGACGCTCATCCGCTGATCCTGGTTGACTTCGACGACAGCGCGCAGCAGTTTGAACTCGTAATCGACGTGGCCCGCGATTTGGATCAGCGCCCGCGTGTCCTTCGGGAAGCAGGAACCGCCGTAGCCGATCCCCGCTTTCAGAAACGCGTGGCCGATCCGTTTGTCGTAGCCCATGCCTTCCGCGACAAGGGTGACGTCGGCGCCGACCTTCTCGCAAATGTTCGCGATCTCGTTGATGAACGAGATTTTCGTCGCCAGGAACGCGTTCGACGCGTATTTCAGCATCTCCGCGCTGCGGATGTCCGTCACGACGATGTGCTCCGTCAACGGACGGTGCAGCTGCACGAGGATCTCGGCGGCGCTCTCGGAATCGGCGCCGATCACGATCCGGTCGGGGTGCATCGTATCCTGCACGGCAGATCCTTCCCGCAGAAACTCCGGCAGCGAAATGCTGTCGAACCGCTCGCTCGTCCGGCTCCGGATCAGATTGCCCACGCGCTCGTTCGTGCCCACGGGCACGGTGCTTTTAACGGCGATGATTTTATGCCCGTTCATCGCCTGCGCGATTTCGATGGCCGCCTGGTCGATATAGGACAGGTTCGCTTCGCCGTTCGGGAGCGAAGGCGTGCCGACCGCGATGATGACGATCTCCGACTGCTCGACCGCTTCGCGCAGATCGACCGTATAGCGCAGCCTTCCGGCAGCCGAATTCTTGACCGAAAGCTCCTGCAAGCCGGGTTCGTAAATCGGAATGCCCCCGTTCTGCAAGGTCTCGACTTTCGCCCGGTCTTTATCGACGCAGACGACCCGATGGCCGAGCTCCGCGTAGCAGATTCCCGACACGAGACCGACATAACCGGTGCCGATGACTGTGATGTTCATTCTCTTCAGCTCCTAAAGCGTTTTGCGGAGCAAAACGCGGCATCGTAAGCATAAGCTTGGCGTTTTGCGGAGCAAAACGCGGCATCGTAAGCATTAGCTTGGCGTTTTGCGGAGCAAAACGCGGCATCGTAAGCATTAGCTTGGCGTTTTTCAGAAAACGCCGTAAGCCTTGTTCTCTATACACGGCACAATTGAACGATTTCGCTCCAATCCAGCTCGAGCCGGACGATGTCCTCTTCGATGAGCTGCGATCCGGTTTGGACCTCGATGATCTCGATATCCGCTTCCGCCCGAATGCTGTGCTTGTTCTCTTTCGGAATCGAGATAACGTCGCCTACCTTGACGGAGAAGCGGTGCTCGTTCAAGATCATGTCCCCGTTTCCGGCGACGACGGTCCAGACCTCGTCCCTCAGGCTGTGGTACTGGTAGCTCAGGTTTTTGCCGGACGTGATGAAGATCCGTTTCGTAAGCACCTCCCGGCCGTCCGGGAAGCGCATGTAATCCAGCACGCGGTATCGGCCCCAGCGCCGCTCTTCGTACATCGGGCGCTGATCCGAATGCTTCATGACTTCCTTGATTTGCGGGCTCGCCGCTTTGTCCGCGACCAGAATGCCGTCGGGGCTCGCCGCCACGATGACGTCGGACAGGCCCATCAGCGTAATCGGAATATCCAGCTCGTTGATGACATGCGTATTGAGCGAGCCTTCCGTAATGATGCCTTTGCCGATCAGCGGAGTCTCGATTTCTTCGGTCAGCGTGTTCCACGTGCCCAAGTCCTTCCAAGGCCCGTCGTATTGGACGGCCGCGACGCGGTTCGCGCGTTCCACCACTTCGTAATCGAAGCTGATTTTAGGAAGTTTATCGTATTGTTTCAACATTTCTTCGTATTGGATCGGCAGTTCGTTCGCGATCAGGATCGTAATGAGAAAATCCAGCTTGAACGCGAACACGCCGCAGTTCCATAGCGCGGATTGGCGAATCATCGCTTCCGCTTCTTCCTTGACGGGCTTCTCTCGGAAGCTGTGCACGTCGACGAAAGGCCGATCGGCTCCGGCTTCCTCTTTCGGAATGATGTAACCGTATTTCTCCGACGGATAAGTCGGCTTCACGCCCATGAGCGCGAGATCGGCATCGGAATGGTCCAGCACGTGCTCCAGCCGCTTCAGCGCTTGGAAGAACGAGATCTCGACGTACGGATCGACAGGCATGACGACGATCGTTTCGTTCAAATTCACGCTTTCGATCGAATACAAGTACGTGGCCGCGAGCGCGATGGCGGGAAACGTGTCCCTTCGTTCCGGTTCGACGATCAGGTTGATGTCGCTGCCCAGCTGACTGTAGATCATTTCGACCTGCGACTTGCTGGTGGCCACGTAAGCATGATTTTGCAAATCGGCTTCTTCCAGCTGCCCCCAAACCCGTTGAATCATGGATTCCAGCTTTCCATCGTCGTTCTTAAGGATTTTCAGAAACTGTTTGGAACGGGAGTCGTTCGACAGCGGCCACAGTCTCTTGCCGGATCCGCCGGAAAGCAATACGATTTTCATACGATTCCTCCATTCTATTTACCCGAGGGATCCGCCATCAATGTCGCCGACGCGATGCCTCCGGTCCAAGTGCGATAGTAGCTGGCGTTCTTGCCGTAAGAGTTGTCCAGCAGGATGTTCGGCTTGTCCATGAGGCAGGAGAGAATATGGCCGTGCAGCCTTGACGTCTGTATCGTTTTATAGTTGCCGAACCGGCTGACCGCCTTGTTCACGAGATAGTCGGTGTACTTCCCCCAGAATTTGCTCAGCGGAAGTTTGCCGCTGCCCTTCTGCAGCATCTTATTGAACACGCGGATCGATTTATGCTCGACCCCGTTGAAGAGCGTCGCCCAGTCCAAGTAATCGCCTTGTCCGGAGGCTTCCAGCCGCTCCTGCTCTTCCGTCTTCTCGATGTCGGTGCGGAGGAAGCAGAGGAGCTCCTTGTCCGGCATGTTCTTGCTGCGTATCGGCCAGAGCTGGTGCGCCATGTCCGGAGACAGATAGACGTTGCACGTCGTAAACTTGACCATCGCCATCTCCTGCGACAAGGTATCGCGCACGTAAAGGTGCAGGTCCTTGTGCCGGTTGAACACCGCCGCCGTCTTCTCGAATTCGGCCTCGTTCTTGTAGAAGATCGTCTGCGGCAGCATCACCACGCGATGTCCGGGATAGTCGGCCACGATCTTCTCGCGCAGCTTCTGATGCGCCGGATACAAATCGCCGAAGTTGCCGCCGCCGTGCAGCACGATGATATGGTCCTTCGGAATGGCCAGGCCGTTCGGAAAGTCCAATACGCTGTAACGGCCCTGCACGTGGATGTGATGATCCTTGAAAAACACTTCGGTTCCTTTCATGATGAGCAGATCCCCGCCGTTGCCGTGCACTGGATAATCGATGTAATAAATTTTGGAATGGGGCGGGATCACGCTCAAGATGTGCCGTAGCCGGTTTTTGAGCTCATCCATCGGATGAGCGAACTGTGCGGTTTCCATCAATCCGTCTCCTTCTCCTGTGGGCATTTCTTCTCTCTTCCGGGTCCGAGCCCGTCAAATATGCCAGCTTACGTTCTCTTTGATCGGTTTTGCCGGGACTCCGGCGACAAGCGCGTAGGCGGGCACGTCCTTCGATACGACCGATCCGGCCGCCACGACGGCGCCCTTGCCGATCGTTACGCCTTTGAGAATAATCGCCTTGCTGCCGATCCACACATGGTCGCCGATAATGGTCGGCTTCGTTTCCGTCATCCCTTCGATGCGGTGCGTATCGGTGTCCATGATGGCAACGTCCCAAGAAATGGCGCAGTGGCTTCCGATTTTCACGTGCTTCTTGCAGATGATCTCGGTTCTTCGGTTAATGAAGGTATGGTCGCCGATTTCGATGACCGCTTCATTGGAATCGAGGTAAAAGCCGGTATTCCGAAACAGCAACACGTTGTCGCCGAGAATCAGCTTGGCATGCTTGGCCTTCGAGACCGTCACGCCGCCGGCGACCCGCAGCAGCTTCCCGCATTGGTCGACCTTCCGCCTGAACAGCAGTCCGAGCAGGATACGATAGCCGTATTTCGCGTAATCCTTGACGCGTCGCTTTCGTTTGTTTATTCCGGGCCCTTCGGCCGCAAGCATGTTTTTCACGTCGTTTCCTTTCGTTCGCTAAGATGGCATGCTGCGCGTTAACCGCTTGAACAGAAAGCGGAAGTCGTCTTTGTCAAACAGAATGGCGCCGATCCTTACCTTGAACACCACCCGCATCGCCGCGATCGTAATGACGATCCGGATGACCGCGCCGAGCAGCAGGGCGAACGCGATGCCGGTCAGCCCGTACAGCGGCGTGAAGACGAAGAACAATCCGACCGTGATCGCAAGCGCGACGGCCTGCCGGATCACCACCAGTCCGGGACGGCCCATGGCGTTGAAGGACGAGGCGAGAATCCACGACCCCCCGCCAAGAATGCATTCGAGGGAGAGCAGATAGAACGCGTTGCCGGCTTCCAGAAACTGTGCCCCGAACAGGAGGCCCAGGAGGAACTTGCCGATGATCATGCCCGGGATGACCGCCGCCGTCATCAGCAGGAACGAGAGCCGAAACGCCCTGCCGACCGTCGCGATGACCTTGTCCTTGTCCATGCCCGTGACCTTCGGGAAAATCACGTTCGAGATCGCCATTTGCACGACATTGAACACGCGGGATAGCGTATAGACGACCGTGTACAGACCGAAATCCTTCGGCCGCAGCAGCGACAGGATGATTAATTTGTCGCACTGCCCGTACAGCGTGCCGAGCAGCTCGACGCCGAACACCCTTCCCCCGTAGCCGAACAATGCCTTGAATACCAGGCGGTCCATGCGCTTGACCCAGTTGAAGCTCATTTCGCGGCGCAGCTTGTACAGCGACCAGACGATGACCATCAAGCTGGTGGCGCAATACGCGAACGACGCGTAGGAGACCGTCAATTTGCCGAATCCCCAGAGGATCAGCAGCCCGGCCAGGTTGCTCAGCGGAACGTACAGCCGGAGTCCGTTGTACAGGCTGAATTTATCCATGCTTTGCGTCAACGCCGCCAGCAAATTGACGGCAAGCAGCATCGGCAGCGTCAGCACGGTATACCATCTGGCGATCTCGACCACGGCGTCCGAATATTGCCCGAGCCACACGGGGAGATAGATCCAGGCCGCGATGCCGACGATTAGGCTGACGGGAATCTGGAACAGAAACCCTGCCCGTACGTATTCGGTCGCTTGGCCCGAATTCATCCTCATATTGAAAATGAGCGAGGTCGGAAGGCCGAAGCTGACGAGACCCGACAGCAAAGTCGGCCAGAACAAGATCGCCGAGAGTTCTCCTTTTCCCACGACCCCGAACAAGCGCGCCGTCACGATGGAGGTCAAGGTGCTTAAGATCATAATCAGCAGGTTGGCGGCGCTCGTATGCAGAATCGTTTGGAACGCTCCGCCCCCGGTCAGCCTTTTCTTGACGGCTTGCAGATTCATCATGTGTTCGTCATCCTTAAACCGCATTTTCTTTTCATGGATACATTTTCAGCACGCCGCGGAGCTGTCCGTTGCTGTACCAAATTTTGCTGACGTTGCGGAAAATCTTCCGTTTGTCGTAGGCGAATACGATCGTAAGCAGTGCGAACAGCGGCATCTTCACGAGCGATTTCAGGAAGATTCCCGCCTTCTTCTGCGAAGATACCGCGCTGCTGACGCCCTGCCAGTGAATGCGTCGCAGCAGCCACTTTCGGCTCATCCGGCTGCGGGGAATCTTGTGCAGCACGGAAGCATAAGGCGTGTAGTAAACCGAGTAGCGGGTACGAATCCGTCCGATGAGCTCGGATTCTTCGCTGGATAGCAAATTGCTGCCGACCCGGCCAAGATCCTCTCTGAACGGTTCCATCGTGTCGAAGACCGACTTGCGGAAGGACACGTTGGCGCCGAACGGCAGATCCGGCTTCTGCATTTCCACGATTTCGTCCGCGTAGTCCAGAATCGTGTACAGCGTCCGGTTCTCCTCGGGCAGCCAGTGCGGGGCGCTTCCCTCCCACGCCGGCTCGATCTTGCCGCCGACGCAGCCGATGCGCGGATCGCTGTCGAACAAGGCGACGATGCCGCGGATCCATTCTTCCGACGCGATCGCATCGTCGTCCAGGAACATCACGTACTCGCCGGCGGCTTCGCGAATCGCGCGGTTTCGCGCGACGGAGAGGCCGAGCCGCTCTTCGTAAACGTAGACGATCGGGACTTCGACCAGCTTCTGGAACTCTTCCACGACCGCCCGGGTATGATCGGTGGAACGGTTGTCGACCACGATTACCTCGTAAGGGACGCTGCAGTTTTGTTTCATCAAGCTGACGAGCGCTTCTTTCACGTCCGCCGCCCGGTTATGCGTGCAAATCGCTATGCTTGCTTTCATGCGTTCACCTCGTGCCTCTTCGTACCGGTATAGACCTGGATCATTTTGCCGGCTATCCGTCCCCAATCCAATTCCCGGAGCTTGGCCGCGATGCGTATCTCCGTTTCCTTCGCGTTCATGTCCATGGACGCACGGAGGGCATTGCGCAAGCCGTCCGGATCTTCCGGGTCGTACAAAATGCCGCATCCTTCGGATACGTATTCGCCGAGAGCGCCCAGTCTTGGCGCCACGACCGGCTTCTTATGGGACAGCGCAAGAATAGCGCTCCCGGATGTCGTGATTTGTTTGTAAGGAAGGACGATCACGTTCGCCGCTTCCAGGAAATCGGCAAGCTCGCGGTCGTCCACGAACTGCGGGTAGATCCGGATCCTGCCGTCGCCCGTCCGGTCAACGAAATCGAGGCTGTACCCCGCGTCGACCTGACCCGCGATGAGCAGTTCGCAGCCGTCGTGTCCCAGGGACGAGAATGCTTCGACGAGCTTATCGACCCCTTTGTACGGGTTGATCCGGCCGATGAACAGAAACACGAACCGGTCCGGGGCGATGCCGAAACGCTTGCGGATATCCGTGCCCTTACGGGAGTAAGCATCCACGTAATGACCATGCGGCGTAACCACGAGCTTGCTTGCGTTCACGCCGAACGTGGAGGCGACCTCCTCCTTGACCGATTCGCTCAGGACGAAAGCCCGATGGCAGACGTTCAAGATGTATTTCCGCATCAGGAGGTCCCAGCGCGTCTTGCCGCCATGCGGCCAAACGTTGTGGACCGTCCAGAACAGCCGCACGCCCTTCGTTCTGTAAAACAGCAGCAGCAAGGCGAAGAACAGCGATTTCACGATCGTCAGCGGAAAGGCGGACGCCGTATACGAATTGCTCGGCCAGTGCAGATGCACGATGTCTCCCCTACGGGGCTTGAAGGCCGCCTTCTGGTCGTAGTGCTCGACCCGCAGTCCGGTTTGCTCGATCGACCGCGTCAGCAGCTCGCTGTATTTGTTATGTGGGCTCTGCTTGGGCCACATGTAAACGGTCGGCTTACCCATCTTCACGACCTCCCGTCAACGGCGGTCAAGGCATATGCGGGGCTGCCCAATTTCGTCATGCGCGCGTAGAGATCCAGGTGCTTATCCAGCAGCGATCCCTTCGTAAACCCGCTGCAATGCTTCAGGCATTCCGCTTGGATGCGTCTCTTCTCTTCGCCGGGCAAGCCGTGGAACGCCACGATTTTTTCCTTGATCGCATCCGCGCTCCCCGGTTTGAAGAGGAAGTCGGCCGGGTTCCAGACGGCGTCCGGTATGCCTCCGACGGCCGAAGCGTAGACGGGCGTGCCTACTTGATACGATTCGATGATGACCCGCCCGAACGGCTCCTCCCAGATGGAAGGTACGAACGTGACGTCGGCCTTCGCCATGAAGCTTCGCGCTTCCTTCGGCGTGACCTTGCCGGTGAACAGGAAACGGTCGTCGCTGCCGCAAAGCTCCGTCAGCTTCTGCCGGAAGCCTCCATCACCGCAAATGATGACGTGTTCCACCATCTCGCGCGGGAGCGACTGCACCGCTTCGACCAATTCGCGGACGCCCTTCTCGGGCTCGATTCTTCCGAAATAGCCGATGCGAAGCGGCTTGCGGTCGAACTCCTTGTCCGCGCCGGCGATATCGCCGTCCACGACGTTCGAAATGACCAGCTTGGCCGCGTTTGGAAAGAGCCCGTCATCCGTATGGCGTTTCAGGATGTGCGAAGAGATGCCGACGACCGCGGACACCCGCTTGCTGACGCCGCGGGAGCTCCACTGATACATCCGCGCCAGCGCCGGGTTTCCGATCGGGGAGCTGACCGGCGAGAGCAGCGAATAATCCCGGAGCGTATGCACGATCGGCACGCCCGGTTTCGCGGCCGTCCAAATCGCGGCGCCGAACCCTGACAAGTTCTGGGTGTGGATCA
This sequence comes from Paenibacillus sp. J31P316, assembly GCF_056269105.1. Classification (NCBI taxonomy): domain Bacteria; kingdom Bacillati; phylum Bacillota; class Bacilli; order Caryophanales; family Paenibacillaceae; genus Paenibacillus; species Paenibacillus sp. J31P316. The sequence continues at coordinate 732,804 of NZ_JBWDNI010000001.1, forward strand.
GATCCGGTTCGATCCGCGCCAGCAGCTGGCGAACGGCGCGAATCTGCATCGGATTGTACAGGTCGATAAGGCGCCGGCCCGTTTTCTTCAGCGTCCCGGCGTTGTTGCCCTCCCCGATCCAGTACAGATTGTTGTAAGGCAGGCGGTGAACGGTTACCCCGTTAATGAACTCCGACTCCACGCCGGCGCTTCGCCCTTGCGGACCGACCGTCAGCACGTGGACTTCCGCCGCCGAAGCGAGCGTCTCCGCCAGGATTTGGGTCGATATTTCGGCGCCGCCGATAATATGCGGCGTATAAAGACTGTTTACGATGACGATTTTCATGCGATCCGTTTCATTCCCTTCATGCGCTGCGTATCCATTCCAACTTCCCGTACGGCCGGCAATCCATCGAAGAAGCCGCCGCGGATGAACCCGATTAACAGCCAATAGTTCACGAAGGAATAGGAATCGAAATTCATGACGAGCGATACGCACAGCGCAAAAGCGAATTTGGCGTACGGATTCGCTCCGGCGCTTCGCAGCACCGATCCCATAAAGCCGATGAGCAGAATGGCGCCGATCAATCCTTCCTCGGCGAATACTTTGGCCAGCAGGTTCCGCGATGTCGCCATTTCGGGACGATTGAATACGAGATCGGACACTTCCTTGAATGCGAGTCCATCGCTGAAATGCTTGAGCAAGAGACTTGCGAAATCCTTGTAGTAGAAGCCGCCTCCCACGCCGAAGATCGGGTGGTGGGCGAACTCAATGAACCCGATGGCCGGGAAAAAGACGCGGATGAAGAACGAGTTGTCCGCCTTGACCATATGGCTGAAATTAAATTGAAACCGGTCCGTGAAATAGCCGCTGACATGCAGCGCTTCAAGCAGGAACGGCACGCCGATCGCGACGACGAGCACGCATACGCCGAGCACCAGCAGCATTTTCCCGCGGTTCTTGCTCGTAATGAGCACGTAGATCAGCAGCGCCGTAAGAATGACGCTGTACGCGTATGCCGAGAACGACAACACGACGAGCACTGCGGTGCCGATCAAGAGCGGCAGCTGCCGGCGGTACCCCTGCTTGAACAGGAACAGCATCAGGAGTCCGCCGCTGAGCATGTGGATGGCCGCCCATGAAGGCTCGCCCGACAGCATTTGAATCCGTCCCTTGTACACCTTCTCCGAGAAAAGCCCGGTGAACGCTCCCGAGAATCCGCTGTGGACGACCAACGCGTCCAGCAATTGCAGGAAACCCGCGGCGATCGGCGGCACGAAGGCGACCAGCACGCTTTTGGCGATCCAGCCGATAAGCGCGGGATCCTCTTTGGTCTGCTGCGCAATATACACCGACGTTCGGTACATCGATAAGCCGAATACCAGCGTTATCACATGCTTGAAGCTGCTTCCCACGTCCTCGTAGCCGATGGATACGGCCAGCGAGTGTCCGGCGCTGTACATCGCGAAGGCGAGCAGGAAGAAGTCGCCCGTCTTGAACCGGTAGTCGGTAAAGAGCAGCAGGAACGACGCGGCGAACATCGAAAACATCGATAGCGGACGATAGACCGAAAAGTGGAAATACGGCAAACTGTCGTACGAGAGCAGCGCGACCGAGAAGAGGAACAACGCGATAATGAGCTTTCTAACCATGGCTGCTTTCGCCGGCGTCGCTTTAAAGGTGGTTAGGATAGAATCAGCTCCATGTTCTTGAGCGTAGCGGAACTGCTGAAATGGCTGGCCACATAACGGACCGAATTTCGCGACACTTTGTTGTTAATCTCTACGTTGTTCAAGAGCAGCATCACGTTGCGTACGATCTCCTCGTCCGACTCGCAGACGAACAAGTCCTCTCCATGACTCGCGTCGATGCCTTCGATGCCGATCTGATTGGTCACGACCGGAACGCCCCAGGACATGGCCTCGACGATCTTCGTCTTAATGCCCGTCCCGAACAGCATCGGCGCGATCATCATCGCCGAATCGCCTACGATCCGCTTCATGTCGTCCACTTCCCCGGTCACGGTGACGCCGGGATGCGTCTCTTGCAGGCGCAGCACCTCGGCGGTCGGATTTTTCCCGACGATGTAGAAGGTCGTATCCGGCGCCTGCCTTTTGATGGTCGGCCATACCTTTTCGCAGAAATAAGCGACGGCGGAGCTGTTGTGCGGGATATCCATCTTCCCGACGAATACCAGTTTGTTGCGGTCGTAACGCCGCGGCCCGATATTCGCGCGTTGATCCGTTTCGAACTTCATCGGAATGCCGTAGCAGGATTCGTGACGCGTGAGCTTCTGGAAGCTTTCCGCTTCGACCGGCGAGGTGAAGACGAGATGATGGAAGCGTGCCGCCACCCGCCTTTCGTACTTGGCAAGCAGCCTGCTTTCGAAATTAATCAGCCATTTCTGAATGAACTTCAGATCCGCCAGCTTTTTCAAACCGCCGGGCAGTTTGTTCGCGAAGCCTCCGAATACCGACGGAATGTATTGAAACCATTCGAGCTGCCGCTGGTAGCGCAGCGACAACAGATCGTCGTAGCTGAGCACCTTGCGGCCTTGTTCGTCCGACAAATATTCCGCGACCCGCACCATGTCGTATAATAGAAATTCCGGCTGTTCGGCCTTGATGATGGCTTTCACTTTCCGGTGCGTTTTGCGGGAATAATAGACGGATACCTGAAGCGGCCATTTTCTGAGGAGCAGCGAATACAGCGCGACATTGAACAATTTCTCGGCCAATCCCGGCAGCTCGAGACATTCCAGCCGATCGATTTCGTCCGGCCGATCCTTCAGGTATTTGACATCGTCCACGAAGGATAAGTTGATGAGTTCGCTGTCGGGATAAATCTCCTTCATTTGCCGAATGTACTGCAGAAGCATATTTTTACGTCCGTCCGTATTCGGAAAGGGAAACCGGTTCGTAATAAACATGATTTTTTTCATTGCAATCCCCGTCCCTTCCGTTAAAAAGCATCCTTCGCCCCGATGAGGAGCTTGAATGTTTTGAAGATGATCTTTAGATCCCCCGCAATGCTTCTGTTCTGGATATACTCCAAATCAAGCTCGACCATTTGCTTGAAACTAAGCGCATTGCGCCCGCTCACTTGCCAGAGGCCCGTGCAGCCCGACGTTACGGTCAAGCGAAGTTTGTCGTATTCCGAATATTCCGCCACTTCTCTGCGCAGCGGCGGCCTTGGTCCGACCAGCGACATGTCGCCGATCAACACATTGATCAGCTGCGGCAGCTCGTCGATGCTCGTTTTCCGGATGAATTTCCCGACTCGCGTGATGCGCGGATCGTCCTTCATTTTGAACATCGCGCCTTCAATCTCGTTTTGGCTGATCAAGTCTTTCAGCTTCTCTTCCGCGTTCGATACCATGGAGCGGAATTTGAACATTCGGAACGGCTTCTCGTCTTTGCCTATTCGGGTCTGGTAGAAGAATACCGATCCTTTCGGATCTTCCAGCTTGATCAGCAGCGCGATGAGCATGAACAGCGGCAGCAGAAACACGATTCCCAGCAGCGCGCCGGCAATATCGAGCATCCGCTTGACCACGATATACGAACTCAAACCGCCGTCCTTCGCCAGTTCGCGCCGAATCGAATCGTATTCCGACATCTTCATGACCGTCTCCTGATCATAGTGCTGGACCATTGTATCCACTCACTTTCTCTCGTTCCAGGATGCTTTCAAGCGCCTTGACGAGGGTGTACTTGAGCTCGTTGTTACGCAGGGCGAATTCGATCGTCGTCGTGATGAAGCCGAGCTTCTCGCCGACGTCGTAGCGAATGCCTTCGAAATCGTACGCATAGACGCCTAAGTCTTCGTTCAATTTCTGTATCGCGTCGGTCAGCTGAATTTCGCCGCCCGATCCGGTCTCGTGCCTGCCTAAATATTCGAATATTTCCGGGGTCAGCACATAGCGGCCCATGATTGCCAAATTCGACGGTTCTTGTCCTTTCGGGGGCTTCTCCACGAAACGATTCACTTTATAGAGACGTTCGAATTTCTCGAGCGGGTCCACGATGCCGTATCGGTCCGTCTGTTCGGAACTGACGGTTTGCACGCCGATGACCGATTTGCCCGTGATTTCGTATTGCTCGATAAGCTGTCTCGTACAAGGAACGTCGGACTGGACGATATCGTCGCCGAGCAGCACCGCAAACGGTTCGTCGCCGATAAAATTCCGCGCGCACCATACGGCATGCCCGAGCCCCTTCGCTTCTTTCTGACGGATATAGTGAAGCTCAACGTTCGAGGATTGCTGGACCTTCTTCAGAATTTCCAGCTTCCCTTTCTCCTCCAACGATTGCTCCAGCTCAAAGGCGATGTCAAAGTGATCTTCGATTGCCCGTTTCCCTTTGCCCGTGACGACGATAATGTCTTCGATGCCGGATGCGATCGCTTCTTCCACGATGTACTGAATGGTCGGCTTGTCGACGATAGGAAGCATTTCTTTCGGCATTGCTTTGGTTGCGGGCAGGAATCGCGTTCCGAGTCCAGCCGCGGGAATAATCGCTTTTCTCACTTTTTTCATATGATTTCACCCTATCCGTTTTTTTCTTTCTATCTGTCTGTCTGTTCATGATGCTAAAAATACGAGCTATGTTTTCTCCATTACGAGTAAACATAGCTCGTATTTTTAGATAAATCATGGAGCAGCGGGCATCTAACCCATCCTCTCATCACACCATTGACGATGAACGTCTAAGGCCGATTGACCCACAGCATGACCGAGTGCCTCCGGTGATAGAGGAGCAGGAGACATTTCCTTATTGCGGGCATGAGCTGGATTTGGCGCCGATCAGGTGCGGCCGACTTGATTCAATACCGCGCCGATGATCTTTGCATGGCCATAATCCAAAGACGCTTTCGCCTTTAATGCCATTTCGTTTTTTAATTTTCCGGCTTTCATGACCAGCACGACGCCGTCGCTCTTGCTGGCTACGACCAGCGCTTCCGAGAACGCGTTGACTGACGGCGTATCGATAATGACGATGTCGAACCGTTCCTTCGACGATTCCAGCAGCTTCGTCATGAACGCCGAATCCAGCAGTTCCGCCGGATTCGGGGGAATGGGTCCGGCCGGAATCACCTTGAGATTCTCGATGTTCGTCGGTTTGACGATATCGTCGAGCTCGTATCGCTCGGCGAGCGCCGTGCTCAATCCTTGCGCATTGGACAGACCGAAGATTTCATGTTGGGCGGGCTTCCGCATATTCGCGTCAATGACCAGGACCTGTCTGTTTGCCTGAGCGTAGGTCACCGCGATATTGGCCGCAACCGTGCTTTTGCCTTCCTCGGGCAAGGCGGAAGTAATCGCGATGGTTTTCAATGCTTCGCCCCGACTCGAGAATTCGATATGGGTCCGCAGGCCGCGATAAGCTTCCGAAACCGTCGAAGCCGGGTGCGTCTCCGCAATTAGACTCCGTTTAAGAATCGAGCGTGACATCTCTTCCACCTCCCAGACTCGTCATTTTCGAGCGCTTGTGCCGATCGGCCAGATCGCGTTTCTTCACTTTGGGAATCGCCGCCAATGCGGTAATGCCCAGCAGCTCCGCGATTTCCTCTTCACTCTTCACCGTGTTGTTGAGTTGGTCGAGGATGAAGGCAATGCCGACTCCGACCATCGTCGAGAGGATGAACGCGACGATGACGTTCGTCGTCGGATGCGGCGATACCGGCAACCGCTGCTTCGTCGTATCGGCCCAGTTCAGGACGGACACGTTGTCGAGCTTCATAAGCGTCTTCACTTCCTGCTGAAACACTTTCGAAGCGGCATTCGCCATGTTCGCTGCCCGTTCGTAAGATCCGTCCCTGGCGGATATGGACATGATCTGCGTTTCATTGACGGCGTTGACGCTGATTTTAGCGATGAGTTCTTCGGCGGAGGCGTGCAAATCAGGATATTGAACCGCTACTTTCGCCATGATGCGAGGCGTCCGGATGATTTCTTTGTAAGTTTTGATGAGCATAATGTCAGAGCTGATGGATCCGACATCGGCAGTCGTGCTCTTCGGGTTCGACTGCAAACTGCTGACGATCAGCTCGGCGGAGGCCTCGTATTGCGGTCGCAGGAGATGGGTCGAGTAGTAGCCGACCGCCGTGCAGCTGACAACCGTGATCAGAGCGATCATCCAGAGCCTTTTTCGAATAAAACTCCAATATCGTAGCAATTCCAAGCTGTTTCCTCCGATACCGATTTCGTTCATTGAGGAATGAACAAAACTATTTTTTCTGAATATTCTGACTTATGTTGGTAATTCTCTTGCCCGTTTCAGCACGTTTATGCTTTTTCCGCAAGTCGTTCTACAGGTTCCATTCCGCAAAATTCAACAAGTCTCTTGGTTCTATTTCATTCTATAGCTACGAAGCCTTACAAGACTATTACGCGCCAGGATGATTTTATTTCTACTCCGGTCGTACGCCGTCCGGGCACTAACGGACCACCCTTTGTTACACTTTAGTAGCAGTAGCGCCCAGATTCTCCTCCTCGCGATCGTCCGGCGGCGTATATGCCGCCATACCGCGCGACTGCGCATAGAGGGCAGCTTGGGTACGGTCGTTCAGGTTCAATTTTTGGAAGATGCGGCTGACATGCTTCTTGACCGTAAACTCGCTGATCATCAGCTTCTTCGCCATGGCGCCGTTGGACAAACCTTCGCCGAGCGAGATCAATACTTCTCTCTCCTTCGGCGTGAGCTTCTCGAGCGGATCGTCCGCTTCCTTCCGGATCAGCACTTCCATGAGCCCTTGATCGAAGTATTTGCGGCCGCGGTCGACCATTTTGATCGCGAGCAAGAGCTCCTCGGGCATCGAATCCTTGAGCACGTACCCGTCGGCACCGCTCTCCTCGGCCCTGCGCACATCGAATTCCGCCGCGGACGAGGTGAGCATAATGAAACGGCATCCCGTATGCCCGAAGCTTTCCACCAATTCAAATCCGGTTCGGTCTCCGAGCCGGATATCGACGATCGCCAGATCGGGCTTCGTCTTGTCGATAATTTGCATCGCATCTTCGACCGATTCCGATACGCCGACAACTTCGATTTCTTCTTCGTTTGCAAGTACGGCAATGAGCCCTTTACGGACCAATGGATGATCGTCAACTATAACGACTTTCATGCTTATCACCCGCTTTTCGTAGTTTGAGTTGTTAGTTCTTCATTCGTGCCGGCCGCGTCGGACAGCGGCAGCCATAGAAGGATTCGGGTTCCGATTCCTTCCTTGCTTTCGATTTCGAAGGTGCCGCCAAGGGATACGGCAAGCGCATGCATATTACATAACCCGAATCCGGGTCCGGTCTTGTTCAGTTTGGATCTGACGTCGAAGCCGCTTCCGTCGTCCTCGATCGAGAGTTTGACGGCGCCCTGCTTCATGGTCAAATCCACGCGAACGCATTTACTGGCGCCATGACGGATCGCATTGCCCACGCCTTCAAGAATGATGCGATACAATGCTTTTTGGTGGTTGATGGACAGGAGACCGCCGGACTGCGGGGCATGGAAAAGGATTTGGATGCCGTTGAGCTTGGCCTGGTTGGCTAATTGCGATTTGACGATCCCGATCCAAGTGCCATTGCCGTTCTTGGACGCGCTAAGGCAGTTAATCGTGGCGCGCAACTCGCCGGAAGCCGTCGAGGCCGCTCCCTGGATTTCCTTCAGCTGCTCAAGCTTTTGCTGGTCGGTCATATCTTTCCAATCGTTCGACATGGAATGAATCGCATAAATGATACCGAACAAATGCTGGGAAACGCGATCGTGAAGCTCTTCGGCGATCCGGTTGCGCTCCTCGATAAGAAGCCGTTTTGATTCGATCTGAATTGCCATCGTGATCATCACCTTTCTTGCCGTTTATTCAACACAGAATTCCGGTTGTACAATCAGCACGCCAGTGACCATGCCCTCTCCGAGACGACCAGCGTCTCACTTGCGAAGTATGAGAGAACCCTAATGTTCTCGCCATATATCCTCAAATTCGGACAATTCGTTATATTCCCAACATACCTTGTAGAAATTGACATGGACATACTACAGGAGTACCGAATTTATTCATCGAACATCCACACATGAACAGTGACCTTAGACTCAATTACCATGAATGAACTTTGTCGATTGATCTCTTTTTTGCATGCAAGGGGAGCTTCCGCGGAGCCGAAGCGAGAAATTGCCGAAGTGCTGGCTGTGAAAGAAAATTATAATAATTGAAACCGTTTTCATAAATTCCTTTTTTCGCCGTTACGGGATGTGTCGGACCGCAGGCCTCATTACCCATGCGGAATCCCGATTTCATGGGCGTTTGCAGAGGCGTCGAACGAAAGCGGTCGGTGCCGGAAAATTGTTACGTACACAATTTGGACACATATTTTGGATTCGACAACCATTAGAACCTTATATTGTAATTGAATTTTATACCATTATTTACTGAAAGAACCAATCGTTACTCAGAATGCGGTATCTGCTATGGTCCTTTTGCGCAACAACTAGGGGGTACAATGAGATTTATGAGAGAAAAAACGCCGGCTCACGTCCAAACGAGAGCCGGCGTTTTCATCTACATCCGAAGTCTTCTACTGCCTGATCCATCCCGTCGGAATATCGAGCTCCCGGATGACTCTTGCCGGCGTTCCGGCGACGAGCACATTTCGGGGCACGTCTTTGTTCACGATGCTGCCTGCGGCGACGACGGAATTCTCGCCGATGGTCACGCCCGGCAGAATCGTGCACCGCGTGCCGATCCAGACGTTGTTGCGAATGATGATCGGTTTGCCGGCGCCTTGACTGTCGCTCGCATCCAATTGATGATATGTACTGTCCAGAATGCTCGTGCGGGGACCGATTTTGACATCGTCTCCGATGGTCACGCGCTGGCGAGCCGCGATGCCGACCCCCGCGTTAATGAACGTTCGGTCGCCGATTTCCAGTAATGCGCCTTTATCCACGGTTAGCTGCGTTGCCCAGGGCCGGCCAACGAACCTTACCCGTTTCCCCATTCGAATGGTCCCCGCTTTGTTTACGTAGAGCTTCCCTTTAATCCAAGGAAGATCCCTTAGCAAGTGGCTGCCTTTTCCAAATCGGATTAACCATTTGAGCTTCCTGATCGTGTTGACGAACATGATGATTGCCCTCCATTTGCAGTTTGAGATTCGGCATCCAATTACCCGAGCTCGTACCGGTTTGAACCATTCGACTAGCTTATGTTTCCGTAAAGCAGCAAAATAGCCTCTCATTTTTTGCCGCGGCCGCGGCAAAATGAGAGGCTACTTTATATGATCTTAGTAGAAGTTTTAGTGAAATTTTATAATAGGTTTACGAAAACGCAAGATACGACTCACTCCGCAGTCTCAAATACCACGTAAAAGCTTGCTCCGTCTTCGAATATCCCCTACTTTTGGATAAGGATTTTCCCGCTTTTTCCGATCTCCGGACATGCCCGCAAACGTGTTTCTTCTATAATAAGTGTCGCTTTGCTAGGAAGCCTGCTTGCGTCCGGCGTTGCGCTTGCGCCGTCCTCCCGTAATGCTCGGCAGCTGCGTCGCCAGAAACAGGATAAACAGCAGCAGCACGAGACCGATTCCGATCACGGAGCCATTCACGGAGACGTTCATTTGGCTGAGCGTCAAATAGATGGTCAGTCCGGATACCGTGAGAATGTTCTCGCTGAAATTTTGCACGGCGATCGTTTTGCCTGAGCCGATCGTCGATTTCCCTTCCTCCTGAAGCATCGTGTTCAGCGGTATGACGAAGATGCCGCCGAAGATGCCGATCAGGAACAGCAGGATGATCGTCAGCCACAGCTCGTAAGTGACGGTGGCCAGCATGACCGATGCGACCATGAACAGTCCGTAAAAGAATGCCCGGTGCAGCTTGCCGGCAGGAACCAGCTTTGGCGTCAGGAACGCGCTGAAGACGACGCCGATCGCCGTAATGCCGATCATCATGGACTGCTGATCCGTATCCGTAATGCCCAGATTCAGCGGCAGCCATGCGATCAGCGCAATGCGAAGCACCGCAGCGGTCAGCCAGAAGGAACCCGTGCCGATGAGCGAGAATCTTGCCCGCGGATTGCGAAACATCGTCCCGAAATCACGCAGGAATTGCATCGCTTCCCTCCCGTAACGCAGACTGGCATTGCCCGCCCTTGCCGGTATGAGGAGCGACATGAATAAGGACAGGAGGTAGACGCCAAGACAAGTCAGCACGGCCGGCAAATCGGAATTTTGCGCCAGGAAGCCGCCCGCGACGGTACCGAGCAGAATCGCCAATATCGTCGAACCCTCTACCTTCGCGTTGGCTCGAAGCAGCTCGTCTTCCGTATTCGTCAGCTCCGTCAGAATGCCGTATTTGCCCGGCGAATAGACGACCGCGCCGATGCCCACGAACACGAAACAAAGCGCAGGCGGCAGTCCGAACAGCAGGAGCGCGATGCCGATCGCTTTCAAGACATTGCCGAGCAGCAGCACGTTCGACTTCGCTTTCTTGTCCGCGAACGCGCCTACGATCGGCGCCAGCACGACGTATGCGGCAAGGAACGCGATCTGAATATAATTGACCGCGATATCCGGGTTGTCCACGCCTTGTCGCTTCACCATGCCGACGATCAAGAAAAAATTCAAATTATCCGCGAATGCGCCCAGAAACTGCGTGAACACAACCGTATTCAGCGGAGACAACCAACGTTTCATTTTCAAGCTCCTTCCCTATGTACCCGATGTACCATCCGCAATCATGACCTCCCCATCATACCTCAAAACGGCCGTGCGCTAAAAGAGCGATTCGCGTCAATTGCTTGAACGCGAGGTCTAGGATCGGTTATCGGGGACTACCGGAATTTGTCTATAAACCTTGCCGTAAGCTCTCCATTCAAGCATATCTATCCATCATTTCACTTAAAAACGTTCGGAATTCTTCCACGAACGGTCTCGGCTCTACGACCTTTAGATTCGTGCCGAAGCTTGCCAAGAATTGAAATCCCGTATTGTTTTGAGGGACATGAATGGTTGCCGATACAAATTCAGCGTTGTCGTTTTCAATGCTCTGTCGGCCGTACCTCTCAATGATCTGATCTTGTATGCTCGGCGAAATCAATGCCTGAATAGCGACAAGCTGCGGACGATAATCGGCTTCGCGTTCTTGTTCTGCTGCAAAATCTCTAGGGACGAATGTTTTTTCATCCGAATGAAGGTTATCGATTCGAGCTAGTTTAAACGTTCTGTATCCCATGCGCTGCAGACAAAATCCTTTCAGGTACCAACTCGTTTCGCTAAAATGAAGCTGATACGGCTCGACGATCCTAGTTGTCGCCATGCCGTTTTTATCCATGTAATCAAATGAAACCAACCTTTGCTTGACGATCGATTCTTGGCATGTCTTCAAGGTTTCAAGCAGCTCTGACCGTCCTTTCCATTCATAAAAGGAAAGTCGAATGGATCTATCCGGAGACGTCGGGCTAACCATCGCCTCTATTTTTCTTATTGTCGTTTCAACTTTGTCGCTCCATAGAATTTGTTCCAGTCCGCCGAGCGCTGCTAGTATATTCTCTAGATCGGAGCTGCTTAATAGACGTTTATCGACCTTGTATTCTTCCATAATGCCGTATCCGCCATTAACGCCGTGAGTCGCATAGATCGGGATGTTCGACAAGCACAGTGTTTCCATATCGCGCAGAATCGTTCGTTTAGAAACGTTGAATAATTGCGCGAATTCGCTAGTTGAAACGATATTTTTTCTCAGCAAAATCATGATGATCGAAATCAGCCTCTCGACTTTGTCCATAGTTCCCCCTCTTATTTCTCTGCCTCGTCTAAGAACGGCGACATAAAGCTGTCACCTATTGTAGATTATACTCCTTTTATCACAAGAAGGAGGTCGTGCTTTATGTCAGCTATCGCGTATTTAAACTTTGACGGAAATGCAGAACGAGCGATTGAATTTTATTCGGAGGCTTTAAGTTCAACCGAAGTCAAACAAGTTAAATTCAGGGATCTCCCGCAAGATTCTAACTATCCGCTCACGGAGAGCGAGTTAAATATGATTATGGAGTCATCGCTGGCGTTCGATGGCGGGAAAATCATGATGTCGGATCTATTGCCTTCCATGAAGTCCGTAACCGGCGAGCTGGTGAAAGGAAACCATGTCCTGATAAGTCTGGTCATCGATGATAAACAAACGCTCGAACGATACTTTAATCGTTTAAGCGCCGGCGGGTATGTGATCATGCCGTTATCCGATACGCCTTGGTCCTCCTGCTTTGGCATGCTGGTCGATAAGTTCGGGGTTTGCTGGAAGTTCAATCGCGATGCCGATCGGTTTCTTGACCGCATCCTTGCGAGTAAACCGTAATTCTTGGTGCATAAAAAATGGTCTTCCGTTGGAAGACCATTTTATGCTGCTTATTTAAGTGATGGTTTCAACCGAACAGAAACTATGTTACGATACAAACATCTAATCATCCTATGTTTGGAGGTTTGAATTGTGCTTCAAAAAATCAAATCCCTGTCCCTGGTCGATCAAGTCATCCTTCAAATCGAATCCTTAATCGAATCCGGCACATGGCCGATAGGGAAGAAAATCCCCCCGGAACCGGAGTTGGTCACTGATTTGAACGTCAGCCGCAACACGCTGCGCGAAGGCATCCGAGCGTTGTGCCACGCCGGAGTTCTGACGACCAAGCAAGGAGACGGGACTTACGTGTCTTCTGACAGCACGCTTGGCGCGGCTATTCAACGACGCGTTCGAAAAGCAGGTCTATTGGATACGCTGGAAGTTCGGCATGCGCTTGAACAAGAAGTGGCAAGGCTGGCCGCTGTCAGAAGGACGGATGAGGATATAGAGAAAATCCGGCATTATCAACAGGAATGCCGTTCGAATAGCGCTAAAGGGGATTTCAAGCGGTATGTGGACGCAGACATCAAGCTGCACCAAACCATTGTCGAATCGACCGGGAATCGGATCATGATCGACTTATATACGCATATTACCGAAGCCATTCAACAGTCGATCATCGATATACTAAACGAACAGTTCGCCGAGAACTTGCCGAAACATATGCACGATCAACTGGTTGATGCCATTGTCGCGCAGGATCCCGATTTGGCCGCGCAGGCCGTGCGGCAATCGATAAACGAATTCATACGTACAATCGAGGTGCAGGAAACAGATGGATTCACCACAACCTAAAATCCGTTCCCAAGATAGAAGCTCGTCGACTGCCGCTGGGGGACTGCTGTTCCTCGGAATGATTCTGATCGCGGCGAATTTACGCGCCCCGTTAACTTCTGTAGGTCCATTAATCGGCACGATCCGGGATGATTTGGGCATATCGAATACATTGGCGGGCTTGATTACCACGCTTCCTTTACTTGCGTTCGCATTGCTGTCGCCGGTCGCGCCGAAGTTGGCTCATCGGCATGGAACTTCTTCGGTTCTGTTCGGCGCCCTCTTCCTTCTGATCATCGGCATTGCCATGCGTTCCGCTTGGAATATCGGATTCTTGTTGGTCGGGACGGTCCTATTGGGCCTTGCGATCTCCATTTGCAATGTATTGATGCCGAGTCTGATTAAAGAGAAGTTTCCGATGAAGATAGGCATCATGATCGGGGTCTATTCGGTTGCGATGAATCTGAGCGGCGCGATCGCCTCCGGAATCAGCGTGCCTGCGGCCAATCAAACAGGATTAGGTTGGAAGGGGGCTTTGGGTCTGTGGGGCTTGCCGGCGATCATTGCCCTTCTCGTATGGATTCCGCAGCTAAGACGTCAACGGCAAAATGCAAAAACAATGGTGCTGAACAGCAAACGGGCGAATTTATGGAAATCTTCTCTTGCTTGGCAAGTAACCTTGTTTATGGGATTGCAATCCATGCTATTTTATGTCGTCGTTTCCTGGCTTCCGGATATTCTCAAAACCCAAGGCATCAGCGCGGATTTCGCGGGATGGGTACTTTCCTTAATGCAGCTTGCTCTGCTTCCCGTGACCTTCATCGTGCCCATTTTGGCCGAGCGCATGAAAAATCAAATGGCCCTTATGATCCTGACGGGGCTCCTTTTCTTCACCGGCATTGGCGGATTGCTATCCGGAAATCATCTTGTTCTTCTATGGGCGATTCTATTAGGGATCAGCTCAGGTTGTTCGTTCAGCCTGGCGATGGTACTATTCGGTCTGCGAACGACGAACGCGCATGACGCGGCCGAATTATCCGGGATGTCGCAATCGGTAGGCTATTTTTTGGCCGCGACGGGACCTATCTTATTCGGCTACCTGCATGACCTGACCAACGGTTGGAATGTCCCCCTCCTTGCCTTGCTTGCCGTATCGATCTTGATGCTTGTTTTTGGCATCGCTTCGGGTCGTAATCGATTCATAGGAGAAGAACGCGCAGCGTTACGAGATGAATGAAGCATGCCGGTCTGGATTTTAACGTGCAACCAGAATCGGAAAATCAAGCGATGAGAAATAACGCAGCCGGAATCAAGGATCAAAAAAAGCACGTCAGAGAAACTAATCGTTTTCTCGCCGTGCTTTTTGCCTTGCTTTTTGTCTTGCTTTCGCCGTGCTTTTTGCCTTACCGCCTCATCGTCGCCTGGACACTCTGCCGAACCCGACTCGCGTCTTCGGCTTCGATGATTTGCGCGGCGACAGCCAGCCGCCCGATTTCTTGCCGCTGTCGGTATCCCGCGTAATCTTTCCCTTCGAAGGGTTGCCGAGTACGCCGCCGGAACCCGACTTGGTGGACGAATCCGTATTTTTCGACCGTTTGAAGATGGAACCGGTACGTGTCACCGTCATCGGAGGAATGGCTTTTTTCTCCTGCGTTGACGGCGCACGGTAGGTACCGCCGGCCGGCTTGTACGTCCCGCGGTCATCGTAGCCGCGATAAGTTCCATGGCCGTACCGGCCATTATCGAACAGGCTGCCTATGACGCTTGCCACCAAATAGCCCTGGAGAAAGCTGGAGCTATAGTTATCCCGTACGTATTCCTTCGAGTCGACCTCGATCAGCGTATCTTCCGGCTTGGCCGTATCCTGCTGCAGATGAATGACCCGGTCGGAATACACGAGGAACATATGGTCTTTCTTCTCGGGCGATTCCTGCTGCGGCTTGGATTCGTCCGTGAGCGCCTTGGCGACCTCCGGCACGCTGACTCCCGCCGCGCGGTACACGTAAGACGTGCTCGCTCCGCTCCCGTTTACCGATTCAAGCGGATAATTCTCTTCGATCTTCTTATTGATGCCGCAAGCGGCCAGAAGCGGAAAGACGAGCGTGAAGACGAGCAGTAATTTGAGTACAAAAGAGCTCTTGCTTCGCATCGTTGTCCTTCCCTCCTAGTTGCCGCGGAGAACGCGGACATCGGCGGGCAGCACGTCTTCCCCTTCGTACAGCATAAACCGCCCGTCCTGCCATTCGATTCGAAGCAGATGCTGATCATCCGATTGATACTGCCACACATATTGCTCTCCGCCCTGAACGAACGGCGTTTTGCCGGCCGCGACGACGAATCCGGAATATTGCTCCTCCAGATGATAGACCCGGTCGTCCAGTTCAAGCTCCGTCGGCACTTCCTCGATGGAATCCAGACGTCCGTCGATCGGTTCGTACATCGCGTAGACCGTGCGCTCGCGTTCTTCGATCGTTAAATAACGAATGGCAGAGCCGTCCTGCAGCGTAAGGACGACGAGATTACGCTGGCGGTTTTGCAGCCTGCCGACGACCTGATACGTAACGAGCGACACCTCGCATACATCTCCGGGTCCAATCGACAGCATGCTCTTCTCCGCCTTGGGCGGCTCAGGCTTCGCGACGATATTTTTGATTCGTGAGAAAATTCCCATGACGATTGCTCCCCTTACGCTTCTAGTTTATAGACACGATCCGATGATGAGCGCTCCGGCCACATGCAGCGAGCCCGTGAACAGGGCGGTCGCGATCTGGTTCTGCTTCGTCCCTTCGGCCAAATCCAGCCCCGCCGTAACGCGCAGCGCGAATTCCACGAGACTTTCGATCAACAGGAGAATGACGAACGAGATCGCCGATACGAGCAGCGCTTCCCATAAATCGTCCGATGTCGCGATGGACCTTGACAGGATATAGGCTTGAGCGAGCAGCTTCATAATGAAGCGCGTCGTCACCGCGACATTCCCCTTCTTGATTTCTTCCAAATCCTTATACCGGGTAAATAACGAATCGACCGCCATCAGTACGATCAGCAGCACCGCGCCCGCACCGGTCCATACGAGTATGCCGAGCATATCATCCAAGTTCATGCGCCCTGAAACCTCCATTGACTAATGTGAATCCAATCTGCCTATGGCAAAATGCTCCAATCGAAGCTGGCTTCGAACGGAAACAGAAAAAACGTCCTTGGGCGGATGGAAAGCAGCTTGCATTGCTTTGCGATCCATGCCGGCAGACGTTCTTTCCAATAGCTAGCAGTTGAGGATACTTGCTTGCCGTTTAAGGCAAGTTACTCTTTTTTCTCGTATTGTTTCATCAAGGCCGCCAGCTCGTCGTCCACGGCTTTGTTCGTGCCGAGCGATTCGAACTCGTCGTCCAGCGATTTGGCTTTGCTGTTCATTTCGTTGCTTGCTTCGGCCTGCGCTTCCGCCTGAAGCATCTTCTCTTCCATCCGCTTCATGCCGGAAGCCGCGGTGTTGGTTCCGAAGCCTGCCATCGATTTGTTGATGTCCGCCTGCGCCTTGGCCGCTTTGTAACGGGCTACCAACGTTTCGCGTTTGTTCTTCATCTCCGTGAGCTGATCGCGCATCTCGCTGAGCTTCGCGCGGAGATTGTCCGCGGATGCTTTATTGGAATCGTAGCTCGTTTTGTACTCGTCGCGCTTCTGTTCGGCCGCTTTCTTCTCTTCGAGCGCGCGTCTGGCCAGATCCATGTTTTGAATGGAAGCCGCGGTATGCGCCTGCTCATTGCGTTTCTGCACGAGCGCTTCTTGTTCTTCATACAGCTGTTTGAAACGCTTCTCGATCGCGATTTGCGCTGCCACCGCTTTCTCGGCGTCCTCTAAATCCTCATGCATGTCGCGGATATATTGGTCCGTCAGTTTGATCGGATCTTCAGCTTTCTCAATCAGTGAATATACGTTCGATAACGTCAGGTCGCGAAGTCTTTTGAATACAGACATGTTTCATTTCCTCCTCGATATTGTGCTGTTCTCAGCGTTCATGCTACCTAATACGGCTATGGGTTCGATTGCGTTTCAAAAAAAACACACCTTGATATCCCTAATTTACCACAGCGAACGGGAACAAGGAAAGTAGGCGGACAAGAAGAAGGCTCCCGCCCTTGACGGAAGCCCTCTTGGTATTATAATGGCGCCTTGCGTCAGTTCGGCGAACGATTACTGTTAAATCGGCGCTTCACATCACATCGATCGGCGCACCGACGACCGGCTGCCGGCTCGGAATGGGCACCGTCTCCGGCGATTTGTACGCGTTCTCCCCATGAAGGCTGATATCGAGGCCGACCTCTTCCTGGTCCTTCGCGACCCGAAGCGGCACGATGAGGCTGATCAGCTTCAGCAGCACGAACGTGCCGACAGCCGCAAGGACGATGGCGACGCCGACATCCAGCAATTGAATGAATACTTGCTTCGGATTGCCGAACAATAGCCCGTCGTTGCCTGCTGGATTAACGGATTTGCTGGCAAAAATCCCCGTCGCGATAGCTCCCCATATCCCGCCGAGCCCGTGCAGTCCGAATACGTCCAGCGTGTCGTCATAACGGAATCTCTCCTTCAGGAAGTGGACGCCGAAATAGCAAACGAAGCTGGCAACCGCTCCGATCGGGAGCGAGGAGACGACCGAGACATAGCCTGCGGCAGGCGTGATCGCGATCAGTCCGGCAATGACGCCCGTAACCGTCCCGACCAAGGTCGGTTTGCCCTTCTTGTACCATTCGACCGCCGCCCAGGCAATGCCGCCGGCAGCCGCCGCCATATGCGTCGTCGCGTAGGCGAGTCCCGCAAGCGAGCCCGATGCGAGCGCGCTTCCGCCGTTGAAGCCCATCCACCCGAACCACAGCGCCATGCCGCCGATAAAGAACAGAATGACGTTGTGCATCGACTCTTACTGATGCGGGAAGCCTTCCCGCGGCCCGATCATAAGCGCCACGACGAGCGCGCTGACGCCGGACAGGATATGCACGACCGTCCCCCCGGCAAAATCCAGCCCGCCCAGCTTCATCAGCCAGCCGCCGCCCCATGTCCAATGCGCCATCGGCGCGTATACGACGACTACCCACAGCGCGGAGAACAACACCCAGGCGGAGATGCGGATCCTTTCCGCCGCCGCCCCGGATATAAGCGCGACGGTAATCGCCGCGAACAAGCATTGGAATATCGCGAATATCGTATGCGGTATCGTCATCGCGCCTGCCGGGTCCCCGCCGACGCCCTGGAATCCGAAGAAATCGGCTCCTCCGATCATTCCGCCGAGATCCGGCCCGAAGGCGAGACTATACGCGCAGAGCAGCCACACGATGCTGACGACGAGCATGCTGCTCAAGCTGTACATCATCGTGGAGAGCACGTTCCGCGAACTGACCATGCCGCCGTAGAACAGCGCCAAGCCGGGCACGAACATGAACATGACGATTGCCGAGGAGATGAGCATCCAGGCCGTATCACCCGTATCGACGACAGGCGCCGCCGCATCCTCCGCGAAAGCCGACGTCATCGACAGCAGCCAAACGACTGCCGTTGCCAACGTGATTTTAAGCATTAACGAACGAATGGATCCTGTCCCTCTCGCACCCTTACGCACTTTCATCTCCTCCTTATTACGACGCGGCAAACGTCGCGATGCCTGCGCCGACGGACAGAAGCGACACGGCCGCTTGAATCCAGCCGGCGCGTCCTCTACGCTTCGAGCGGTTACGCCACAAGCGGACCATGAGACGGCCCGTATAATACAGTGCCATGCCATTCAGCATGAACAGGATGAACGTCATCCAAGACAGCGGGCTTTCGCCGCCCATCGGCATCGTCATAGTCATGTCGGTCTCCGCCTGAACGTGGGCATGATGCATGTGCGTGGCGCCCAGCCCAATACTCAGACCGGCAAGCAGCGGAACAAGCAGCAAGTGAACGCCATGCAGGAGCAGCATCGCGACGACCGGAAGCGTCGACAGCGCGAACAGTCTTCTCTCTTCTCCTCTTCTATGTTCCCCGCGCCTTTCCTCGAGAGGGCGGTCTTCTTCGTTGCCCTGCGGTCTCTCCAACGTCCGCGCCATCAGCCATGTCCTTCGCTGGAACAGCACGAGCCGGATACGCTGGCCGAAGCTTTCTTGGCCGTCGGCGGCACGTCGAGCGCGGGGCTCGCGCTGAAGAAGCCGACCGGCTTAAGCAGGAATCCCGTATACGCCGCCGGCATGACCGGCCAATCCTCCGGACGTGGAATATGATTGTGACCCATGGTGTACCAGACGACGATATCCGTATCCGCGACAGTGCGATCGGATTGCGTCCATTTGGACAACCCATCGCCGCCGGCATGCTGATTCGGATAGTTGCCTGCCGCGTACATTTCATCTCGATCGTAAGGCGTCACCCATAGATGATGCTGGATGAAGCCTGCCCGCTTGATCAAATCCGACCCAGGAGCGGCGAAAGGGAAGCAGTTCTCGCCGGGTACGATTTTGTAGCCGACAGAGCCGCCCATCTCGTTCTTCACATTGTCGTTCACGAATTTCCAATACCGCGCCGTCTCCAGCTTCAAATCCCGGATCGCTTCCTGCTCCGTCGCCATTAACGTCGACCTGGCCATGAACGCATTGCTCATCGGGTTGCCCGGTCCGGGCGGCGCAGGCACCGTATCCACCTCGTACACGGAATTGTCGCTCCCGTCGATCTGCAGATCGAGACGGACATTGAAGAAATGCTGGTGATTCGGCGCATACAGCTCCGGCGCGACCATCGTCCCGTATAAAGGCTTCTCACCTTCCTCCAGACATCCGACGGACAAAATGCCGGTCAGCTTGATCTGAAATTCAATATTGCCATCCTGATAGAAATACCAGAAGAAGCCGTATTCGTAATTGGCCACGGTCGAAATCGACGAAATGACGAGCCTTCTCGAACGCCGCACCTCCACCTCGTTCGTGCGCCAATCGGTATGTTTCCACAGAATGCCGTAATCCTCCTCGTGCATGCAGATCGCATTCTTGATGACGACCGTCTCGCCGCGGCTGTTCGTCATGGCGGCGTCCAAGTAACGGATGAAGCCGACGCAGTCGCAGCCGAGTTCCAAGCTGTTGGCCAACTGGCCGATGCCGTATTCGCCGCTGTCGAACGCATTTTTCCGGTTCTGAGTGGGTCCGGGATCACCGTAGGGCACGACCATCTCCGACAATGCGGCACGATACAGAATCGGCCGCCTTCGTCCCCCGTCCTCGTAGCTGACCGTATGGATCGTCAGGCCTTCGCGGGCGTTGAAGCCGACGCGGAGGTTCCATTTCTGCCAATTGACCTCGTGCGCGTCGACCGTGAAGCTTGGGCCTTCCGGCTGCGTGATATCGATGGGCTTGAGACCGGTCCGAAGCGGTCCGGTCTCGCCAAGCGCATAGGCTGCCGGCTTCGTTGGAATGGACCGGTAGGGATACTCCTCGACGCGGAGCACTTCCATCCTATTGAGGTCGATGACGGGAATCAGGCCAAGCGGACGCGCATAGCCGTTCTCGCCGGGTTCGCTGCGCAGGAAGCAGAGCGGACGGGCCATTCGAATCGAGTTCTCTTCCGTCCCGCCGAAATTTCCTGCCGACCATAGATCAACCATGACGAGAGAAGGGTCGGTCACGCCAAGCCGTGCCAGCGCGCTTCGAAATGCCGGCGATGCTTTGACCGCCTGCTCGCATTCCACCTGTTCATCCAGCATGATCGTCGGCTGGACGCCGGGCACGTGCTTCCAAGAGATGACTTCGCCGGCCGTGATGGATACGACGCCTTCATAACAGGCGTTACGCTCGTTGTTCAAAATCACGACGAACGCTTCCCGCTCCGGCGGCGCGTCTGCTTCAAAGGCTAGCACGGCTTCTTTGTCCGGCTCCCGCAGCATGACGGACACGAACCGGTCGTAGGCGCCCAGCTGCAGCTTCTCTTTCAGGATGGAGACCGCGCATGCGATTTCCTCCCCGCTGAGCGGTTCCAGCGGATGCCTTACTTTCTGCTCCTGTATGAGTTCCATTCTCCATTCCTCTCTTTCGATCGTCTCTGTGTCCCCAACCTTCAGGCAAGGCTGATAGGCTGCAGCATGCTCCATTCGAAGTTAGAGCTTCGACGGAAACCAATCTGCCGTTTGCAGCATGCTCCATTCGAAGCTTTGGCATCGAACGGAAACCAATCTGCCGTTTGCAGCATGCTCCATTCGAAGCTTTGGCTTCGAACGGAAACCAATCTGCCGTTTGCAGCATGCTCCATTCGAAGCTTTGGCTTCGAACGGAAACCAATCTGCTTAAGTTAGGTTATCTCACATTATATTGACGAACGAACAAGCGCCAAAGGGACTTTTCCCACATAGCGGGATCGAATGAAAATTTACTGTTTTTGCCGCTCGGCACCGCCTTGATATCCCAGCTCGGTGGAGATCAGACTCGCGTATTTCTTCACGTAATAGCTGTATTTCTCGATCTTGTCCGGTTGAAACCGCAGCTCCGGTCCCGCCACGTTGATGGAGCCGACAACCGTCCGCTCGTAGGAGAAAATCGGCGCGGCAATGCCTGTCGTTCCTTCTGTCGCCTCTCCGGTCGTAACGCTGTAGCCTTGCGCGCGAATTTGCTGGAGATCGTTGCGGATGTAGTCGAGCGTAAGCGGCTTGAGGGACGGGGCTTGAGGCCAATCGACGCTGCTGAGGAGCTGGTTCTGGAGCTTGACGGGCAGGAAGGCTAGAATGGCGCGGTTCGAGGCGCCGATGTAGAGCGGCAAGCGAAGGCCGATCGGCTCGGAGATTTTCAAGATTTGCGGGGAATCGATGGAGTCGATGTAGACGCCTTCGTTGTTCTCGCGGCTGGCCAGATAGACGGTTTCCCTTGTCTTCTGCGACAGCTCTTCTATGTAGGGGCGGGCGACGGAGCGAAACATGAGGCTATCCCACATCAGAAAGCCGTATTTCATGAGCGACAAGCCGAGCTTGTATTTCTTCGTCTTGCTGTTCTGAGCGACCAGGCCGTATTGCGTGAGCGAATTCAGGATCCGGTGCGCGCTTTGGACCGGCATATTCAGCTGCTTGCTGATTTCCGTGACGCTGAGCTCCTTCTCCATCCCTTGGGGAACGAGCGTATCCAAGATTTCGATCGCCTTTCCGATAACACCTGACAAGCCCATCACCTCATCGTCAGATTACACGTTATATATTCTGTCATCAGTATAACAAACAACTGGCTTGGCCAGCAGCGTGTTTTCCCATTATGTGAGAAACTTGAACATTGTTTTTGCAACTACCAGTTCCCTTGCTTGTCGCGCGCAAAAAAACCGGGCAGGTTTCCCTGCCCGGCTCAGATTGTAGAGAAGCCCATACGTTTTTCAAAATGGCGGGTTTCTCTTTTTCGTTTCCAGTTCAGCATTCGGGCTTCGGAGGACAAAATACCCCGCTGAGCCGTACGTATCCATCCACCTCTGCCCGAGGCAAGCGGTGGAAGGTGACGCGGAGCATGTAGCTCAGGGTTCAACAATCAACATTCAGTATTCAACATTCAACATTCAACATTCAACATTCAACATTCAACATTCAACATTCAACATACAGCATTCAGCATTCAGCATTCAGCATTCAGTATTCAGTATTCAGTATTCAGTATTTAGTATTCAGCGTGCAGCATGCGTTCGGACGGAAACTTAACGGTTGCCAGCGTTGCTAATTCACGTATTAGGCTGCGTGCAAAACTCTAATGGTTCTGACAGACGTTATTGAGCGTAGAGGAGCTGATTTACTCGGGAATTACTTGCAATAAGCTCGCTGACAACCATTAGTGAACCAAGAGGGGCATTTTGAAGCGAATAGCCAATCTTTCAACCGTTAGAACCAGGATCGCTAGGTCCATATTCGGAAACACGGCGATATTGGTCTGCATTGGCGATCTGCATCTCAATTGGTGCGGTTTTGATTTTCTCGACACCCAAACCGGGCAGGAAACCCTGCCCGGCTCCCGCATGCTTCATCTTCTTGGTCCAGTTACGGCGTGCTTGGATATACGATCTGCAAGTCTCCCCAGTCCGCATGATCCCAATCGCCGCCGGCAATGCCGTTCGTAACGACCAGCTTCAGCTCGTTGACGCCGCTGATGTCCAGGTCGATCAGCTTTGTATCCGTGGTTGCCGTCATGACGCCGCTGTCGGCCGCTTTGACGCCGTCCAGCCATACCTCGAAGCTGACATCTCCGTTACCGAACGTCTCGTCGTCGACGCCGACGGCCGCATGGAAGGAGGCATAACGTCCGCCCAGCGTATACACGACGGTCGAAGCCGCATGCGTGCCTAAGCCTTTCGGATATTCGACGCCGTTCAACGTGATCGGTTTGCCGTCGGACGATTTGTCCTTATTGACCGAGCCCCATCCTGCCGTTCCCGAATCGAACGCATAGTCGCTGAGATACACGACCGGCGAAGACGGCGGCGCCAAGACGGCTTCCGCCTCATTGCTCGCTTCCGAACGATTGCCCGCCGCATCGATCGCCTTGACGGTAAAGAGGCTTGACGTGCCCGGAATCAGGCCGCCTGCCGTATACGACGTTGCGCCAGCCCCGGTCGTCGTGCCGACTTGGATGCCATTGCGATAGACAATGTAGCCCGTCACGGCTTTGTTATCCGTGGACGCGCTCCAAGTCAGGCTCGCGCTCGTGCCCGTTACCGATGCTGCGGCCAGTTGGCCCGGAGCCGTAGGAGCCGTCGCATCAGGCGCTTCCGTCGTCACGCCCAGCGCGGCGCTTGGATCAGAAACGTTACCCGCCGCATCTCTTGCCTTCACCGTAATGCTGTAGTTCGTAAGAGCCGTCAATCCGGTAAGCTTGATCGAGGTTTCTCCAGGAGCCGTGGAGCCTGCAAGGACACCGTCCCGGTACACGTCATATCCGACGACCCCGACATTATCGGAAGCCGGATTCCATGTCAAAACGATCGTCTCGTCGGTTTGGGACGGAGAAGCGACGTTCGTCGGCGCCGACGGCTTCTTCGTATCCTTCGCGCCCGGTCTGACGAGAATGATGGATTCCTTCAAGCCCGCGCGGCCTTCATTATCCCAGACGACGAGCGTGACGCGATAGATGCCGGCTTGATTGTAGACGAACGTAGGCCTCGACGAAGCGCTTGGAAGCCCCGTGCCGAAATCCCATAAGTAAGTCGCGATCGATCCATTGTCCGTCGACGTACTGTTAAACGTTACGGGCTCGCCTTCGCGGACGAGCAGCGGAATCGTAAAATTGGCTTTCGGCTTCGCGTTCGCGAATCCTTTCGAGGTCGGCTGCGCGTTATTCCCGTTCTTGTAGACGAGATTGCCCGACCATTCCAAATCCTTGGCAGCCGTCGGATACGGATCCATGGTAACGTCTTTGTTGCCATAAATCAGATTATTGGTGAAGCTCAGCTTGTCCACGCCCGGAGCGCCAGTAAGCTCGATCGCCTTGCGCCCGTTGCCCGAGATGAGGTTGCTGTCGAACGTCAGGTTCTGCGAATTGCCGTGAATACGGATGCCATTGCCTTCGTAGCCCGGGTAAGCTGCTTTCGGATTGCCGAGCTGCGTATTGATGAAGCTGTTCTTATAGAAATATTGGAACTGCTCGGTCTCCGAAGATCCTGCGCCTTGGAGCTGCATGCCCCACATGACGAGGTTTTTGACTACATTGTAGCCCCACAGCTGATGGCCCGTGCTCGGCGATTGCTGGATGCCGACCTGCTGGCCGCCGTCGACCACGTTGTCGGACGTGACCGTATTGTCCGCCATGATTTCAAGTCCGATCGCTCCGACGGAGCCGTCTGTCGCATGCACGACGTTCCGGCGAACGGCGATCGTCTTGGAACGAACCGCGCTGATCCAGTGATCGACGTCGTTGTCCTCGATAATGGAGTTGTCGGTGTCCGTATGAAGCTCGATGGACAGGCCGTTTTCTTTCTTGCCCGAGCCGGTGATTTTGTTACCGCGAACGATAGCTCCCGAACTGCCGTCATTGAGGAAAATGCCGCCGCGCCCCGTATCCGCGATGACGTTGCGTTCGATAAGCGCGTTCGTCGAATTCCATCCTACGCGAACGCCCGCGCCCCAGATGGATTGAACGCCGATATTCGTAATGACATTGTCCGAGACGGTCAGACGGTCCGTATGGTCGCCGAGCAAGGCATGCGGGCCGAACCCTTCGGTCGCCACGAAATCCCTCACCTTCAAGCCGCTCATCACGTTGCCGCTGCCGCCTTCGGATACGGTTGCCGACATCAGGATCGTGCTGTTGTTGCCGTCCAGCGTCAAATTCTTGATCGCCGCATTGGAGGCGTTGAGGAATTTGAACATAAACGTATCCGTGGTTCCCGCGTATTTGACGATGGTGCTATCGCGATTCTCCCCCTTGATGGTCACGCCTGATTTACCATTCACGGTGCCTGATAATACGTACGTTCCTTTAGGGATAAGAACGGTGTCTCCTGCCTGCGCGGCATCGATCGCCGCTTGGATACCGGCACGGTCGTCGAGCGTATCCGCCCCGTTCGCCCCGTATGCAGCAACGGAAATGAAAGCGTTGGGAAGACTGGGGCCTGCTGCATAGCCGGTCAGTGGCACGGTCGTCAGCGTCATGGCCATTGAAGCGAACAAACTGATGCTGGCCCGCTTGCTAAGTTGAAGCTTCATGAAGTGGAACATCTCCTCTACGACGATATTTGGGCAGCTTGCTTCAATGCTTGGATCGGATAAGCTGCTTTCCTATCGTGCAGGATATGCACGTCCGTTCGTACTGTCCGATACGCGATTCGGTCGAGATCGGACTGTGAATTTGCAAGAAAGCTGTGATTACGTGTAAGCGCATACAATTTTCAGCAAAAAGCGACAGCGTTTTAACTTGCAGAGCTTACCGTTTCGAGCGTCATCATCCACGAGGAAAAGCCTGTGCAAGCTATCGTCATTTCACCCCGCTTGTGGTAATAAACTGTACAAAGCCGCATTCCATGCTTCTATGGGAGGTTGATTCGAATGATCACGGAAGCCTTAATCGATGCCCAGCGCCAGCTGATCCAGGGCGACGGCTGCCGCGTGCATGCCATCGCGGAATCCAAGCACGGCGATACCGTCATCCTCTATTCGCCCGTCGGAAGTTTCGATCTCTATGCCCGGGTCATTTACGCCAGCGGGATCGCAACGAAACGTTATGTGAACGACTTGTCGCTGCATGTCTCTCCGATCGACGGAATCCGGAATAAAGCCTGGTTCCTGCAGTATATCCGTATTCTTGGGGACAAGATCAACTGCGGCTTCGGCTCGATCATGCTGGCTCAGCTTCTGTTGCTTGCCGAACGGGAAGGAATCGCCTACATCGAAGGCCGAATGCAGCAAGCGGAGCATCGCGCGCATGCAGATCGACTCCGGCACTTCTATACGAAGTTCGGTTTTGCCATCGACGATGAAGGCCGTTTGCGATGGCGCAATGAGAAACTCGCGTCTTATTCCTCATGCATGGAGACGACGAATCAAGCGCCGCGCCGGCGGTTTAAAATAATTTAAAAAAAGGACTTGCATCTTTTTATTTAATTATGTTAAGATACTTTTTGTGTTCAGGACACATTCGCCGGTGTAGCTCAGTTGGTAGAGCAACTGACTTGTAATCAGTAGGTCGGGGGTTCGAATCCTCTCGCCGGCACCATCTTCATCTCGGGACGTAGCTCAGCTTGGTAGAGCACCTGGTTTGGGACCAGGGGGTCGCATGTTCAAATCGTGTCGTCCCGACCATCTATAACCTTTATCCGTCCAACGGATCGTTTGAAAGCTCGAGCGCTGCTCGGGCTTTTTTTGTTGTGCGCAGGCACGGGTTCGATTGACGGTCATTTTGAGATCATGATATAGTCGGAATGCAAATGATGTAACCGGTATCATACTAATGGGTCAAAGGATGATGAAGATGACGCGCATGCCGCGGATCGCCGTTGTCGGCAGCTTGAACATGGATTTGGTCATCTCGCTGCAGCGGATGCCGAGAATCGGAGAATCGATTCAAGGCGACGATATTCATTACATATCTGGCGGAAAAGGCGCCAATCAAGCGGTGGGCTGCGCCAGGCTCGGCGCGGAAGTGAATATGATCGGCGCCGTCGGGGACGATGGGTTCGGCGAGCAGATCCTGAAACGGATGAACGATTTCGGCGTCGGCACGGAAACGATTGCGGTGCTGAATGAAGCGCCCACGGGCACGGCTGCCATTCTTCATACGGAAGGCGACAATTGCATCGTCGTCGTTCCAGGCGCGAACGGCCTGTGCACGCCGGAAGCGATTCAGTCCCATGCAGCCGTTATTGCCGGTGCAGACGCACTGATCGTGCAGCTTGAAATTCCGCTGCCCGCGGTCGAAGCATCGCTGCGAATCGCGCGCGAAGCCGGCGTCCGCACGATCATTAACCCCGCTCCCGCTCTGCGGCTGTCGGAGGAGCAGATCAGCCTCGGCGACTACTTTACGCCGAACGAAACGGAATTCGAATTTTATTGCGGCAGCCCTGCCGCGAGCGAAGAGCAGCTCTTCGCTCAGATGCGGGCTTGGCGCGATCGTTTCCCGCAGCAGACGTTGATCGTTACGCGGGGCAAACACGGCATATCCTGCCTGGACGGGGAGGAGATCGTCACGGTTTCCGCCCCTATCGTAGAGGTCGTCGATACGACCGGCGCGGGCGATTCCTTCAATGCCGCGCTCTGCTTCGGGCTCGCCTCCGGCTGGAGCCTGGAACGGACGCTGCCGCTGGCCGTGAAGGCGGCTTCGCATTCCGTAACGGTCTTCGGCGCTCAGGACGGCATGCCGTCGATGACCGATCTGGTGTAGCATCCAGCGCGTAATTCCCCCTCTCATCGCCTAATCTTGCATCCTATTTAGAGAGTTGGCCACGCAGCATTCCGCTGAGCCATAACACTTACGTTTAAAGACTGTCAACGAAGCAAAACCGGCCTCCTCAAGCTTGCTAAGCAAGCTTGAGGAGGCCGGTTTGTTTGTTATGGAGATTTCCAAGGGGATAGCCCGCCTAGAATGTACTTGCCGGCGTCGTGTCCGAGCACCAGCGCGTATTGAACAGTTCGCTCATCAGCACGTCATGCGCTTCCTTCGTTCCGATGCTGCGCAGTGCTTCCAGCGCATGGCCGCGAACGTAGCGGTTCTCGTCATCGAGCGAAGCCTCGAGCGCCGGCACGGCGTCGGCAGCATCCGGACCGATGCGCACAAGCGCCAGACCTGCCGTGAACTTCACCTGGGTGTCTTCATCCGACAGCGCTTCAATCAGCGCGGGAACGACGGAACGCGGGTTGCTGCTCATCATGCCGAGTACTTCCGCGACCGTACGGCGGATCTTGACGGACGGATGGTTGATAAGCGCCGCAACTTGCGGAACGGCCGCTTCCGCCTGTCCGCGCAGCTCCGAAAGCGCGAACAAGGCATGGTTGGCAACATGCTCTTCCGAGCTGGACAGCGCTTGCGTCAAGCCGTCAACGGCTTCCGCGCCGGCTGCCGAAAGTCCATAAGCGGCAATACGCGATATCTTCTTCGGACCTTCATTGAGTGCTTCGATCAAGCGGCCGATTCCGGCTGCGCCGCTTGCCGCCAATTCATAGGCAGCTGCAATCGCTTCCGGCTCTTCCGCATTGTTCAGGCGGTCAGCGAACTCCGCGACTTCCTCGGCAGTGCCGGGCTTAGAACCCGCGCGCGCTGCCACTCGGCCGGACAACCAGTTCCATACCTCATCGGCAACCGGCTGATAGACGGCACGTCCGCCGACTTCCGTAATATCCCCGATTTCTTGCGCTTGATTGTCCCACGACGGAGCCGCTGGCGCCTGCGTCCGCATAAATTCGAATTTGAGCATGAAGCGCGGAGTACCAAGCAGGTTCGGCGTCGAACGGTGCCAAATGTCGTAGTGGATGAGCGCGAACGTGCCTGCTTCGCCCTTCGCCGTTGCTTCCTCGGCCATCTCGTCGGATGCGAAGTTGCGCGAGTCCTCGAAATGCGTACCCGGCAAGACGCCCGTCGGTCCAAGCTCTGCCGGCGTGTCTTGCGGGAAGTACATGATCATCGCCCACCATGGGTGATGGTTGCGCAGTTTGGAATAGCCCCAGTAGCTGTCCTTATGCCAGCCGCCCGGCTGCGGAATGGAGTTGTAATGACCATGGCGATGCGTATGCAGCAAGTATTCCGGACCGAGAACGCTGGTAAGCGCGCCCGTAATGACCGGATGCTCGAACACGCGCTGCAGGTCGCGGATACGAGGCAGGATATTGTTGCCCGGGTTGCCTTCTTTATCGTAGATTTCGTTCAGCTGCGACACGAGCTTCTCATGGAACTCGCGAGAAAAGTCTGTTTTCAAAATTAAAAATCCATTGGCGATAAAGGATTTCATCTGTTCGTCGTTGAGCAGAAGCGGTTGCTGCGCCATAGCCTGTCGGCCTCCTCGTTCGTGTTTGTTTCTTCCCTCTCATTATAGAATCGCAGATTGCGCTTTCAAATGGATAGGGCTAAGAATGATGGTGCCAAAGTTAAGGTATCCTTTTCACCGGAGGGCGAAATCGTCTATGATGGAACCATAGGGCCGGCATGCCGGCGAATGATCGGCTCCGAGATTCGATCGGACCGGGTTAGGAGACTTGCGGCAATGAACATGAAACGCGAACACGGCGCTTTGACCGATCTACTCCATACGCTCCAAATCGACGTCCTTACCGCCTACAAAACGCAGGTGACGCGAGACTGGCAGGATTTCGACTTCGTGCCGGAGTACAATAAATTTTATTACATCCTGGAGGGCGAAGGCTGGCTGAAGTCCGGCGACGCGGAGCTGACGCCCGTATCCGGGGATCTCTGCATGCTTCCGGCCTATATCAATCAATCCTACTCCACGCTGAAAGGACGGCCTCCTTTCCTTAAGTATTGGTGCCATTTCACGACTTCGATCGGTCCCTTCGATCTGTTCCAATGGATCGGCGCGCCGCTCTCCATTCCGGTCATCGACCGCGAAGAAATGGATGCGCTCTTCAAGCTGCTCGTCAGTCTGCGTGCCAATACGTCCGTCGTGGCCCGGCTGCGCGAGAAATCCGTCATGCTGGAAATCATAGCGCGCTATTTGGAGCATGTGCCGATTACGATTCTCCAGCACCGGTCGGAGGATCTGAAGCGGATCCAATTCATCCAATCCTACATCGACAGCCATATGGAGGGCAGCCTGAAGGTCGAAGACATGGCGCGGGCCGCGCATTTGCACCCGAATTATTTCATCGCCTATTTCAAAAAGCATTTCGGCGTATCGCCGCTCAAATATATGAATCGCCGGCGCGCGGACAAAGCGAAAATCCTCCTCTCGACCACCGCGCTCAGCATCAAGGACATTGCGGATCAGACGGGCTTCAAGGAAACGAATCATTTCGCGAAGTTCTTCCGCAAGGAGACAGGCCAAAGTCCGACCGAATATCGGCTTCTGCACGGCAGCAGCTAGTCGTGTTCTTGGCCGTCATGAAATTTGAAGTGCCTATAACGTCCGGCTAATGAATGATTCCTAACAAATAATAAAAAGGCTATCCCCCAGCGTCGGCTGAGGCGATAGCCTTCTTCATTATTGCGGAAGCTAGCGATAGAGATAGGACTAGAGTTAGGACTCGGCTTAGAGTTAGTTAGAGTTAGAGTCAGGGCAAGAAGTAGAGTTACAACTGCCGCACCTGTCCGGTCATTACCTCCGCCGTCAGCCAGCGCCTCATAAGTACCAGCACGACCAGCGAAGGCAGCGCGATCAGAGCGCCGAACTGCAGCAGCGTCGCAGGATCGTATGTCAGTTTCGCGCCATCCTGCATCGTTGACCGGGCTATCATGAATTTCAATGTCGGCGGAAACATCGTCGGATTCGACAAGTAAATCATCGGAGCGTACAAACCGTTCCACATGGCAACGAATTGCAGCGCGCCCAGCGCAAGCAGAGGCTTCCAAACGTTCGGGATGTACGCTTGGAAGAACATGAACGTCTCCCCGCGTCCTGCGAATTGCTCTCTAAGAGCGGCATGCTTGCTGTTATAGATGCTCTTCAGCACGAAGATCGGCAGAATCGAGAAGAAACCCGTCATATAGACCGCATATACCGAGTTGACAAGCCCCAAGTCCTTCATAAACATAAAATCGAAGAAGGAGACGCTCCCGGCGGACATGATCGCAAGCAGGAAACCTTTGTACAGGAAACGCCCCGGCAAATCCTTGACTGTCAGCGGGAAAGACAACGTGAGCGTGATCAGCATGAAGACGGCCGAAGAGGCCAAATAAACAACGAGATACTTCGCATATTGAGAGCCCGAGAGCAGCGTGGACAATCCAGGTCCTTCATGCCGACTCGCGAAGGGATATACCAACAAGACATAGAGGGACGCCAAGACGGGCAGTGCGAATAGCAGGATGACGATTCCTCCCGCTGCTCTTCTCCCTTTTCCGGAGATATGAATCACCGACCCGTCTCCGATAGACGACGACGTAAACACATCCCGCACGTACAGACGCCGAATAATGAAATATGCGCCCACCGTACAGACGAATTGCAGCGCAAACTGAAGCATGGCCAGCGGCCCTTCCGTGTTCATATCCATATTCTCGAAGGTCGACCGGAACCGATACGTCTCGATCGCGTCGCCCGTTCGGAAGACAAGCGGATTCACGAGCGGATGAAGAAGCTCGAAATTAGTGGCTAGTACGGCGGAGAACTGCATCAGCATGAACGCCGTGATCGCCCGCATGGCCGGCACGATGCTGAGCCGGACGAAAGTAGCCCTTCGATCAAGCTTCCCGGCTTCACTCCCGTATATGGCATGCCTGGCACTGATCGCCGCAGTTGCAATCAAGGTTGGAATGCCGATCGTTTTGACAATTTCTACGAAGAGGTACATAGATTTGAACAGCTCCGGCCGCGCCCAAACCATTGAATGAATGCCGAACGGCGAGTGGTCATCAGAAAAAACCAACATGGCTATGTAGCCAAAGACAAGCGATGGAATAAAGTAAGGCAGCAGGAACAGCGTCGTGAGCGCTCCTCTCAACCGCGCACCGGCAAACGTGCTGATTGCGAGCGCCAGAATGAGCGCTGCAATTCCGCAGCATGCCGTATACATCAGCTTGAGCAGCAGCGTATTGGCAAGGATGTGGTGGAAGTTGGGATCCTGAAAGACATGCCTGTAATTGTCGAAACCGATCCATGGGCTGCTCCATAGCGCTTGGAACAACTTGTAGTCCACGAAGGAAGCATACAACGCTCGAAGCAGCGGAACCCCTTTGAAATAAACGATAAACAGCAGCGCTGGGATGACGAGCACATAAGGCAGTCGGTATCTCCATATCTTCCGAAACACGTTTACTTTGTCTGCAGCCGGTCGATCATTCTGCTTCAATGGATATTCTTCGTGTTGCTCCACGTTATTCGTGCGTGATGAGTCATGCGATCCTTGTCGTTCGTCCATTGCCGACCTCCGCCCGTTCCATTGTTTATGATGTTCACCATGAATTGCCATCTCATTCTAATTCAGGCTGCTGTTTGCCGGCAAGTAATTTCTGCCTGACAGCCGTCCACGCAAAAAAACGCTTCTTGGGTCCATTCCCCAAGAAGCGTTTTTATATAATAATGATGTTTATTTGCGGATGTTGTAGCCGATGAAGGCTTTGGAATCCAGATCGAACACGACCGTCAACGGTCCGAGAAGCTCGTCCTGATCGGTTTGGTACGTAACCGTTACGAGCTTGCTGCCTTTCGCTTTCGCGGCTTCAAGCAGTTTCTTCGCCTCGTCAGTCGAAGCCAATACGCCGGTATCCGCTGCGTTTACGAGCGCTACCACTGCTTCTTCCTTCTTCGTCTTCAGGTGCGATTCCTGGCCTTCCGGAAGCTTGCTCCAAGCCAGCGTCTGGAACTCGGTTACTGCTGCCGGCGCAAGGGAATCCGAAGCCTTGTCGCCAAGCGCGACCAGATAGTACAGCGGGCTGATCGGCGGAATGCTCTTCGTCATCTCAGGTCCGTAGTAAGCGCGAACTTTATCGCCGGCTTTCAAGCTTTCCCAAGTTACGGGCTGTCCTTCCGCATCGATGACGCTTGTTTCCTTGCCGGCGTTCAGCACGATCGAAGACAAAGCATCGCCGTCTTTGGCTGCGCCAAGCGTAACCTGCCAGCCGTCATCCGTATGCTTGACGGATTGAATAGCCTCTTCTTTGATCAGATGTTCGCTGCCGAGCGTTACTTTGGCGGCATGCGATTGACCCGGGTAGCTCATCGTCATGACCGGTCCGTACTCCGCAATCAGCTCCGTGCCGGCTTTGAGTTTGCTAACGTCGGCCGTTTTGCCCGTGCTGTCCGTCAGAACTGTATCTTTATCTACAGTTAGGATTACCCATTTGTTCGTGCCTCTGCCGACAACGTCGAGCTGGTAAGCGCCGTTATCAAGCTGCTTCACGCCTTGAATGATTCCCGAAAGCATGATCAATTGCGCCTCTTCTCCGCTGTCTTGATTTTTGGAAGTCAGCGACAAGCTCTTGTCTTTCGCGCTATAGATGACGTCGTAACCAAGTGCGGCTGCTTCGCTCTTCGCGGGAAGATAGGCTTGGCCGTTAATAAAGACCGGCTTCATGGATGTATTTTGTCCGTCTACTTTAACCGTGATATCGCTTCTAACGAGACCGCTGACCTTCTCGAGGACGCCGGATGCTTCTGCGGCAACCGCCGAACCTACCAGACCTGCGAGCGTAGCGACGATAATAAGTTTCTTCTTGTTCATATGTTCTTGCTCCTTCCGATGATCATCACTTAGGATGTTGGTTTCTCTTACATGCACTCAGACGGCATCCACTCCGCAAAGGTTGCAGACAGGTTTCATTTCCTACT
Source organism: Paenibacillus sp. J31P316 (assembly GCF_056269105.1). Taxonomy (NCBI): domain Bacteria; kingdom Bacillati; phylum Bacillota; class Bacilli; order Caryophanales; family Paenibacillaceae; genus Paenibacillus; species Paenibacillus sp. J31P316. Next base: position 766,839 of record NZ_JBWDNI010000001.1, read on the forward strand.
TTAGACCTAGTTCATATGCAAAAGCCGGCTCGGATTCCTCCGCGCCGGCCGGCTTCGTTATTCGTTCTCGTACCAGGGATTCAAGTGCACAAGCACCTCGTCCACCTCGGGATGGGCGTCCTGCACCTTCTTCTTGATCTTGCGGATAATATCATGGCCCTCTTGGATCGTCAGCGTACCAAGCACGGCCACGCGCGCGTCCACCAAGACGTAGTGACCATGCTCGCGTGCCCGCAGGCGGTCGATCCGCTTCACGTCAGGCACTTCGCGGAGATGCTCCATAATATCTTCGATCTTATCGGGACTTAGGCTTTTGTCCATGAGAACGTCGACGGTTTCCCGCGCCATATCGAAGCCCAGCTTCAGCACCAGAATCGATACGATCACGCCGGCTGCGGGGTCGCCGTAGCTGAGCCAGTCGATGCTCGATCGTTCGCCGATCCAGGCAAGGGCGATCCCGATCGATGCTGCCAGCGATGCGTACACGTCGGCCAGATGATCGTACGCGGTTGCCTGGAGCGCCTTGCTGTTGATGCGATCGCTGATGCGCTTCGTGTACATGTACAACGCTTGCTTGATCAGCAGCGACACGATCGCCGCGATCAAAGCGATGATATGCGCTTCGCCTGGCGGTTCGAAGAAGGCCATGATCGCATGGTAGCCCATGTAGATCGCCGCGATGACGAGAATGAAGGCCACGACGCCCGCCCCCAGCACTTCGGCTTTGCCATGCCCGTAGGGATGATCCTCGTCCGGCGGCTTGCCGGACACCCGCATCGAGCTGTACGCGGTAGCGGTCGCGATGATATCGCCGGCATTATGAATGCCGTCCGCGATTAATACTTGGCTGCCGTATACGATACCCACGATCAGCTTAATTCCCGTTAGCAGCACATTGCTGAGCAGAGATACCCACATGGCAATGATGGACGATCGATTTTCCAAGTTGTCTCTCCTCATTTCCTTTCAGGCGGCCGACGCTTTTCTTGTAGAGGCATCTTACCATTCTTGCCCATTGAAAATCAAATACGCCGTTCACCATCAACAGAACAAAAAACAAGCCCGCCAATGGGATTCGGCGAGCCTGCGGGCGTGCACTACAGTGCGGGTTAATTCACGACTTATGAGCCTATTTACAATATACGAGGTTATTCAGCTAAATATGATTCCTACGCAACATTCGAGTCTATTCACTACAAACGAGTCTATTCACAACTAAGCAGGGCTATGCGTCCAGCGCCTTGGCTTTGGCAGCGCGCGCGAGCGCCGGCAGATGAGCTTGGTTCTCCTGGATCTGGCGCAAATGGCGCATCCGTTCCGGGCCGGCTCCGTTCAGCACGGCATCACCGTGCAGCTCTTCGACCCAATACGGCGCGAAGGTGCTGACGTATTCCCGCAATTCGTCCATATGCTCGTCGGTATACCGACGGGAGAAATTGATAAGCATGACTCGGCGGTTGTTGCCGCCGTTAAATGCCGCATGCTTCATATAATTGTTGAATACGAGCAGATCGCCCGGGCGAATCTCGATCGGAACCGCGGGGAGGTCCATCCGGTCCACGCCCCATTGCCCTTCCATGTCGGAGTTATGGATCTGCGCTTTCAAGATTTCGGTGAACTGGTCGCCGATGAAATGACTGCCGGGAATGACCCGCAGCGCGCCGGTATCCTTGGTCACGGGATCGAGATAGAAGGATAGATTGATGCTCTTCAGGTTGCCGGGCCACGTTTTGTCCATCGTCGTATCGGAATGCCAGCCGGTATCGCCGACATACTTGTTCCCTGCGCTCGTCAAGTAATTGTAATCCTCGCCAAGCAGCGTGGAACAAATATTCACCACGCGCGGATCATCCAGCAGCGATGCCAGCTTCTCGTTATGGCCGAGAAACGCGACGATCGTCGACGTCTTCACGAAATTATGCGGCTTGCCGTTGAAGTTGCCGCCCAGCTTCTGAAATACCTGATCGAACGCTTCCGTAATTTCCATGATTCGATCCTTCATCAAGCCTCTGAATACCAAATAGCCGAACGTGTCGAAGAACGCCTTCTGCTGCGGCGAAACGCCGAAATCCGTCATGATGAAACCTCCGATAACAATGAGATAATAGGCCCAAGTTTCTTGGCACCCCTATCTTAGCCCGCACCGAAAACGATTGCAAGATTAGAATAAGCCTTGGCCGATCGCGACAAAAGCCGGATTTTGCAGCGTTTTCCGCAGCCCGAATCATCCCGCTCCTGCGTGCAACAGGCGTCCCCGAGAACGCTTTATCGTCGCTCGATCAGCTGCTCGCGGCGCGGGCCGACGGAGATACGCGTGATCGGTACGCCGATCTGTCGTTCGACGAACGTCACGTAATCCCGAGCTTCCCTAGGCAGCGATTCGAAGGTCCGGCAGCCCGTAATGTCGCATTGCCAGCCGCGAAGCTTCGTGAACGCCGGCTGCGCGCTCTCGAGCAGCGAGGTAACAGGGAAAGCTTCGGTGACCGTGCCGTCCTGCAGCCGGTAACCGGTGCAGACCGGGATAGAATCCAAGTAACCAAGCACGTCCAAATTCGTCAGCGTCACCGAGCTTGCGCCTTGCACGCGGCAGCCGTACCGCGTAGCGACGATATCCAGCCACCCCACTCGTCTTGGACGCCCTGTATTGACTCCGTATTCTCCGGCATCGCCGCCCCTGCGCCGCAGCTCCTCCGCTTCCAAGCCGTTCAGCTCCGTGACGAACGGTCCCGCCCCCACGCAGCTGGAATAAGCTTTCGTTACAGCGACGATGTCGCTTATGGAACCTGGCGGCAGCCCGGCGCCGACGGAAGCGAACCCGGCCAACGGGGACGATGAGGTGGAGAAGGGATAAATGCCATGATCCGGATCGCGAAGCGCTCCTAATTGGCCCTCGACGAGAATAAGCGCCCCTTCTGTATCGGCCTGCGCGAGCAATGCGGTCGTATCCGCGATATACGGCTTCAGCTTCGCGCCGTACGCCGTCAGCGCCGGCATGAGGTCATCGACTGACAACGGTTCGTGGCCGTACAAATGCTGCAGCACGATATTCTTGGCCGCGAGCGACTGCTCCAAGCGGCTGCGCAGCCGTCTGCCGTCGTACAAATCGGACACCTGCACGCCCAGCTTGGCGTATTTGTCCGCATAGAACGGCGCGATACCGCATTTCGTCGAGCCGAAGCCTGCGCTGCCGAGCCGCTCTTCCTCCAGGCGGTCGAACAGCCTATGATAGGGCATCACGACTTGCGCCCGATCCGATACAACGACCTTCGGCGCCGGCACGCCTCTCGCAGCCAGCCCCTCGAGCTCGCCGAAGAACATCTCCGCATCCAGCGCAGTCCCTGGACCGATGACGTTCGTGACATGAGAATAAAACACGCCCGACGGCAATAGTCGAAGCGCGAATTTCCCAAACCCGTTCAAAATGGTATGACCCGCATTGCTCCCTCCCTGATAGCGAACGACGAACGACGCCTTCGCGGCCAATACATCCGTCACCTTGCCTTTCCCTTCATCTCCCCAATTTGCTCCAACGATAGCCGTAACGCTCATGGCCGAATCCCCCTTCATCACGCTTGCGAGTAAGCTGCAAGCTTGATTATAATGGAAGAATCGACATTATAATAATTGATATAAATAATATGAGGTATAAGGGGATGTAATGCCTGTGAAGGAGATCAATCTCGAATGGTACCGGAGTTTCTATTGGTGCGCGAAGACGGGCAGTCTCTCCCGTGCTGCCGAGAAGCTTCATATTACGCAGCCTGCGGTGAGTCATACGATTAAGCAACTGGAGGATGTTCTCGGAGGTACTTTGTTTCTGCGCGGCGCACGAGGCGTACAACTGACAGCGGAGGGTGAGCTGTTATTTCGCTACGTGGAGCAAGCCTTCAATTTCGTGGAGGCCGGTCAGAAGAAGCTCCTCGAGATGCATCAGCTTGCCTTCGGGGAAATCCGGATCGGTGCGGGGGACTCGTTGTGCAAGCATTATCTGCTGCCCTATCTCGAACAGTACCATCGCCATTATCCCGACATTCGAATTCGTGTCACGAACCGGACGACGACGGAGACGTTGGCTCTATTGAAGGAAGGGGCGATTGATCTCGGCATCGTCCATCTTCCGGCCGAGGACGGCAAAGCGGATATCGAGGCCAGCAAGGCGCAGCAGGATTGCCTCGTCGGCGGGCCAAGCTATGCGCATTTGGCCGAACAACCGCTGAGCTTGCAGGACCTGTTGCAATACCCGCTCCTCATGCTCGAGGAAGGAACGAGCACGAGACGTCATTTGGACAACTATGCGGCGAACTTCGGGGTGTCGCTTATTCCGGAGCTGGAGCTGGGAAGCATGGATCTGTTGGCGGATTTCGCCAAGCATGGGCTCGGACTCGCTTTCGTCGTGCGGGATTACTATACGGGGGAGCTGGAGTCGGGGAAACTGATCGAAATTCCGTTAGCGGAGCCCATTCTGCCTCGAAGCATCGGCATCGCCACTCTTCGTGGCGTTCCAAGTTCCGCGGCTGCAAGGCGGTTCCTGGAGCTGCTGCCCCGTACCGGAGAAGCCCGCAGCTAATCAGCTCATCTAACCGCGTTCCGGCAAAGCTGGCAACCATTGGCCGCTCTTGATCGTGCGCACCCCTGCCTCGCATACGCCGTAGGAACGCCACTGGCAGGTATGGCACAGTACATTGATATCTTCAGGCTCCACGCCGCTGCGCACACGTTCGATAACGCTCGTCCATGGCAGCGTGAGTCCAACCTCGAGCCCAAGTTTCTTCAGCACGTTCCCGTCCAGCTCGGTAACGGATGCATTCTCGCAATGAGGCTCGACGCCTACGGGGAAACAAGCGCACAAATCATCCGGTCCAAGGACAACCGTTACCGCCGTTTCCGGCTCGTCTTTGAGCCGGTTATACACATTCGCCATGTTGGCCGCATACGCTTCGGAATATCCCATCCCGCGAAACCCAAGCAGGCATAATAGATGATGACCTCGAAGCCGAATCGTCATTTTCAACCGCCCCCTCTCCCCCTACTGCTCGCGACGTTTGACGCGATACCAGTAAGGATACAGCTCTTCGTAGTTCATTTTCGCATAAAGCCGGTTCGCGGCATCGTTTTCCCGTTCAACCAGCAGGTAGCTTTGCGCAGCCCCTTGGGACCTGCCCCACTGCAGCATATGCTGGATCAGCTTCTCGCCCATGCCATTCCGGCGATAGGACGTTGCCGTCACGATGCTGTACAGACCGACATATGCCCCTTCGATGACAGCCAGGCCGCAGGCCGCAGGGATACCGTGCAAGTAGAGTGTGAAATAGCCTGTTTTCATCATGATCGCATGCATGATTCTCGCAGCAGAACCTTCATTGCATGTTGGAATGCCATTGAAGCCGCACATGAGATCCAGCCATCCGTACGATAACTGTTCCTCGCATTCAACCTGTATACCGGGCTCGTTCGATGCGGGAAAACGGATTTTCGAGAAGTCCGATAATAGCATAACACGCGAATGGGATTCGAGCACATAGCCGCGCGCATCCAATGCTTGATCGAGGCCGCTCGGGGCGAACGGCGTCAGCTTAAATATCGTATCTTGACCGGCGCGATGATAGAACGATTCGCATGCGTCGATTTTACGAGCGAATAGGTCCGCCGATCCTTCACTCGCATAGAAAGGGTGGACGGAATTCGCCCGTTTCGTATAGCCTTCCGCCAAGCGCAGCACCCATCCGCCATGAACGACCGTCTGCTGGGCCGGCCAAGCATTCATCGTCAATTCTTCGATCGCAACCGTCAAAAGACAAACCTCCTCAATCTCAATCATCCGATAAAGTTATGAATTAATATACAACGTTATGTATTTAAATTCAATACAAAAAAGCTGTCCCCTATTAAGGAGACAGCTTCTTTAAGCCATTCGATCACGATTCGATTATTTCCGATCAGGATCCAATTATTTAGGAAGTTTAATTCCCATCGCTTGAGCCAAACGAGTGAAGATGCCCGTGTTCTCGTATACGCCTGCGAACAGCTCCGAACCAGGTCCCATGACCGTAACCGGCACGTCGACCGCCGTATGACCGGAGGTTGTCCAGTCGACGACGAAATTGAGCTTGGAGTTCGCGATTGCGAACGGTCCGTCTTCCTTCGAAATCGCATCGCCCGACTCGTCGTTGGCATCGACCTCTTCGATCGAGAAGCCGCCCGTTTCATGGTCAGCCAATACGAGGACAAGGGTATCCGGATGCGACTTCGCGAAGTTCTTCGCGATTTGAACCGATTGGTCCAGCTGTTGGCCGGCCTTGATCGTCAATTTCGCGTTGTTGTTATGCGCCATTTCGTCCGTTGCTTCCTCTTCGACCATCAGGAAGAAGCCTTTTTTGTTCGCGGACAGCGTATCGAGCGCCTTCTTCGTCATGTCAGGCAGCGGAACGATCGGATTGTAAATATCGCCTTCGCCTTCTGGACGCTGCTGGAACATCTCTTCGTTCGCGAACAAGCCGAGCAGCTTGCCGCCTTTTGCTTTTTGCATGTCCGTCTTATTCGAAACAAACGCGTAACCGAGCTTTTTCGCCTTGTCTACGAGATTGCCTTGCGTGCCTTTGCTCTTCTCGGACGGATCCTCTGCCGGCTCGTCCTGGAACTTGCCTGCTTGTCCGGCCGGGTACCAGAAGTCTTCGCCGCCGCCGAGCAGGACATCGACTTTGGACTTCGTCAGGTACTGCAGCGCGATGTCGCTTTGCTTGGAACGATCTTCAACGTGCGATGCGAATGCCGCTGGCGTTGCATCCGTCACTTGGCTCGTCGTAACAAGACCTGTCGACTTGCCGATTTCTTTGGCATATTCAAAAATGGTTTTCACATTTTTCTTGTTCGCGTCCACGCCGATGGCGCCGTTATACGTTTTCACTCCGCTGGCGAATGCCGTTGCAGCCGCTGCGGAATCCGTTACAGGAATCGTGGAGCTCGTATGAAGCAAACCGAGGTAAGGCATGGCGTCCATCGCCAATTGCCCTTTCTCGCCGACCGTTGCCAATCGGATCGCGTCGCGCTGGGCCGTGCCCATGCCGTCGCCGACGAACAGGATAACGTTCTTCGCTTGTTTCGATGCCGCTTCGGCTTCGTTCTTGCCATGGCTCGATGCGAAAGTGGTGATCACAAGCGCTGCTGCCGTTAGGCCGATTACGGAAGTCTTCCAACCAATTCTGGATTTCATTTGTACGCCTCCTAATCTGTTTTCTATTGCATCATAGAGTTCGAGTATTAAGAGGATGTACGGGCAATATGAAGATCCTGTTAATCGCTAATGGAAATTTATGGGGAAGCCGTGATTACATGCCTTTGGAGATCCTGCTGTCGAAGGTTTGGATTTGCTTGCCGCCTTCGCAACGATCCGCATACTGCCCCTGCGTGTATTCGCCAATGACCTTGTCCCAGAATAATTGCGCGGGTTTGTTAGACTCCACTTGGAAGACTTCCCACGGTCCGCGATGCCTATCGAATAATCGGTGGGCTGCCTGCTTCCCGATCCCAAGCTTCCTGTACTTCTTCATGATGAAAAATTCCGCGATGGAATAATAGTTTCTCTCCTCTTTTTCAATCCGGCGCACGAATACAAACCCGGCAAGAATGCCATTTCGTTTCACCAAATAAGGAAACCGATGGTCGGGCTCCGACCAACAAAGATCGAAATGCGGATAGGGTCCATATCGCCCGTCTTCTTCTACCTCGAAAGGAAGAAACTCCGAGAAATCGTACGTGTAGAGCTGCAACAGGTTCCTTAATGCTTCTTTATCGGCAATGGAGGCATGAATTAACTCCGTGCCTGCGTTTTCTAACTGAATGCGATGTTCCATGTCACTTCTATCTCCTTCCGCGGCTGCCTTGCGGGTAATTCAGACGGCCATGGTACCGCAGTATCATGTTCTCATCCTCTCTTCCTGCAGCAGGTGACTATTCGAGATCAAAAGGATATTTTCCTGCACGGCCCTTCCCTTATGAATTCCGCCAACTAGGGTCATACTAGCTTCATACAGTTTCCGTTACTATTGCCGGAATCTCACCAGAAAGGAGTTCCGTCCCTATGCAATCGAACAAAGATGCCCCTGCAGGAGAACAGCAGTCCCCTAACCAACATATCGCCAAAAGCAAGCTTCATCCCAGCGTCGACCTTCATTTCGACCGTACATGGCTGACGCAGCTCCAAGAACGCGTCGATCGTAACGGGCCTTGGGACGACTGGACGATGTATCAGCTGGCAGTAGAGGCGGAGCAAACGAAGCTGGTCGAAAGCTTCGACGATCTGCAGTGCCTTCGCAGCCTGCCTTCGTTCGAACCGATGCCCCATCAGATCAGCACGGCGCGTAAAGTGCTGCACGAGATGAGCGGCAGAGCCATTCTTGCCGACGAGGTTGGACTCGGCAAGACGATCGAGGCCGGACTCGTCCTGAAGGAATACATGGTCCGCGGGCTCGTCAAGCGGGCGCTAATCCTCGTCCCCGCCTCTCTCGTGCTGCAATGGGTACGTGAGCTGAACGCCAAATTCGGCATTAATGCGTTTGCGCAGAAGAAGGAACACTCCTGGGGCTATGACGTCGTCGTCGCCTCCATGGACACCGCCAAGCGTGACCCGCACCGCGAGAAGCTGCTTAATCAGGATTACGATCTGCTCATTATCGATGAGGCCCATAAGCTGAAGAACAAGAAAACGACCAATTATCAGTTCGTGAACGCCCTGCGCAAGAAATACTGTCTCCTTCTGACGGCGACGCCCGTGCAGAACGACTTGGACGAGCTCTATAACCTCATCACGCTGCTGAAGCCGGGTCAGCTCGGCGGTCAGAGCGAATTCGCGGCGAACTTCGTCGTCGACAAGCGGCTGCCGAAGAACGAAGGCCAGCTGCAGGAAGCCTTGCAAGCGGTCATGATCCGCAATCGGCGCGGCGATGGGGGCATTCATTTCACGAAGCGGATCGTCAAAAACATCCGGCTCCAGCTGTCGACCGAAGAGCAGGCGCTCTATGACGGCGTTACGAATTTCGTGCGGGAGCGCTACAACGAGGAGCAGGGCGATTGGACAAGCATGCTGTCGCTCGTCACGCTGCAGAGAGAAGTGTGCAGCAGCCGCGACGCCGTCTTCCTGACGCTCGTCAACATGTTCAAGAAAACGCCGGAGGAGTCCCCGATCCGCGCGAAGATTTGGCAGCTGGTCGAAGTCATCCGCGGCATCAACGCCAATACCAAGGCGGAGAAAGCGATGGAGCTCGTCCGCGAAATGAACGACAAGGTTATTATTTTCACGGAGTACCGCGCGACTCAGGAGTACCTGCTGCAATATTTCCGTTCGCACAATATGGTCGCCGTACCTTATCGGGGCGGGATGAACCGCGGCAAGAAAGACTGGATGATGGACTTGTTCCGCGGCCGCGCTCAGGTATTGATCGCAACGGAAGCCGGCGGAGAAGGCATCAATCTGCAATTCTGCCACCATATGATCAACTTCGACCTGCCCTGGAACCCGATGCGCGTGGAGCAGCGGATCGGGCGCGTGCACCGGCTCGGACAGACGAGCGACGTGCATATTTACAATCTGTGCACGGTCGGCACGATTGAAGAGCATATCGTCAGCCTGCTGCATGAGAAGATCAATCTGTTCGAGCTCGTTATCGGCGAGCTGGACCACATCTTGGAACGGTTCGAGAAGAACGAGACGCTGGAGCAAAGGCTTGCCCGTCTTATGCTGGAAGCCGGCACGAATAAAGACGCGCTCAAGGAAGGCATCGCGGAGCTCGGCAATTCGCTCAGCCGGATCAGGGACGAGGTCGAGCTCGAAGAGCCTGCCGATCTGGCAGCCGTCAATTCCGTCCTGAACGCCGTCGGGCAGACCATCGAGGTGAGACCATGAACGAACGCCAAATCCACAAGTTCGTCGGGCGGTATCTAGAGGCGACGGACTGCCAGATCGTCGAGAAGTCCCCGGCGCATTATCATGTGAAGCTGTCGCCCCGCGCGGACCGCGATTTGACGAACCGTCCCTTCTATTGGAGCTTCGTCGACCGCACCGGCGCCGATCCGGAGACGATGTCCATGCTGCTCGTAACGGATAAAGCCAAATACGATGAAGCTGCCGCCGCGAAAGCCGCCCAGCTTCCTCCCCCCGCCGCTGCGCCGGGCAGCGGCTCCGGGACATCCGCAGACGCTGCATTCGGCCGTTCCTTCGGCTATTTGAACAGCGCGTCGAATGTAAACGTCAGGCTTCCGCGGGAGGATCTGCATTTCGGTTCGCGCCGGCTGGATCAGCTGTTCCAGTCCGCCAAGATCGGCGGCAATTACCTCTGTCTGTTCCAAGAGCCGGAGAAGCGCACCAGTCACCCGCTTCATTCGACTGCTTACAGCGCATGGCTCGGGGTTAATATGAAAGTAGAATTCCAATGCGACATGAAACGCGAGGAGATTCATTCCTTCGGCATCTCGCTGGCAACCGGCCAATGCCTGGAGCAGTTCAGCGACCGCCTGCTTCAGCATCGCATGACGCCGAAGCTCCCGCCGAACGTGCATACCGCCAAAAACGCGATCACGCTGAACAAGGCGGCCTCCATTGCCGAAGGAACGCTCGAACGCAAGCTGCGAACGTATGATTACAGCTGGGCGGATGCCGCTTCCAAACGGCTCGACGAGGAACTGTCGACCATTCGTCATTATTACGAGCCGTTAATCGAAGCCGTCGAGGAAGAGAACCGCCCCGCTATCGCGGAACAGTACGAGCGCAGGCAGGAAGAAATTCGCTGGCAATATGAGCCGCGCGTCAGCGTCTCCGCCATAAATTGCGGCATTTTTTATTTGCAGGGCATCGGTTAGCGGTTTTGCGACAAGAACTGGGGCGACCGGCTGGCCGTCCCCTTTAATCGGCAAAATTAGAACAAGGCTTGTCCCGCTTCCCTGACAGAAACCAACAACTTCCCCGGCGGCATTGCGATACAATGGCGTTGTCAGGTACTGTCAGCCCTTCGTCAACCATTCTACAGAAACAGCAGGTGATGCCGTTTATGAGAACTTGGACCGCGATGATCGCCGCCGTATTGTCGGCGTTGCTGCTTACGACCCTATCGCCGCTGGCAGCTTCGGCTTCCGTGGCTTCCGTGCCGGCCGCTTCCGTACAAGCCGTCAGTACGCCGTTGCAGCAGCATGTCCAAACCTGGACCGATGCGTTATCGAATCAGTCCGCCTTCAAAGCCTGGAAATCGGCTGCGACGACCATCGTTCCGCTCGGCCCGGGCACGCACGGCTGGCTCGTCACGTTTACGGCTGCCGGGAAACCGGTCGGATACATGATCGTCAACGCAACGCCCGAAGGCGATTACGCGCTTGGCGAATACGGCGCTGGCAGCCATCCTGCCTTTGATCCCAATACGATGTACGATGCGCTGCTCCGCCAAGGCTTGATTGGCAGCTATAGCGAAATCGCCAAAAAACCGCTCCATCTGGAACGGCTCTATCTTTCCCCTATGCTGGCCGCTTGGAAATGGACGGCCCCTAACGCCGAAACCTATTACTTGGATGCCTGGACGGGAGAAGCGCTGCCCATAACGGATAGCGCCTGGGTGGCGCAAACCAAATCACGCCATCCGGCAGCCTTGTCCGCCGGGAAATCAACGGTCGAGTTAAGCAAGCTGGCGGCAGCCAAAACGAACCGAACCTTCGATCCGTTCGAACGGATGCCCTGGCTGAATCAAGCGCCGCTCTCGAATCAACAGATAACCGGACTTACGGGCATGCTCGATAAGCTGGCGCAAATTCGGTATACGGCCGAACTTTTCAAGTCATCCGTCCTTTATGTCCTTCCGGCCGTCGGCTATCACCGTTGGAATAACGACAAGCTGTTCGTGGCGTTCGACCAATCGTTTCCCGGTACGAGATACATTCCGATTGAAGCGCTGAACCAGGAAGGCCGATTTTATCGGTGATCGGATCACTTTAAGGATCACTTTAAAGCTGATAATTTAATCGCTCTAGATTTTTTCTTCTTGAACCAATTTGAATTCCGCAGTCTCAATATCTCGAGACTGCATCCATTGCGCGATCGCGAAACCGCCCAGACCGAACCAGCGCGTCAGCCAAGGCTCTTTGGCAGCTTTGGCTTTTTTGCGTTTTTCGCTGCGTTCTCCCTGCGGCGTTTCCATGAAGTCCACGACTTTGCCCGTCATGTATTTGATGTAATCCTCGGGTTTTTCCACTGCCATAACAGCCACGCTCCTCTTTGCATGAACTTTGTTGTTGCTCCTAATAAACAGTGTCCCCGCGAATGATTTCTTTCAAACATGAATGAGTTCCCTTGGTATGTGCCACGCTAAGCATAATCAATTTGGAAAAGGAGGATAATGCCGATGCGAGGACAACGAATGATGCAGTTATCGATTCGCTTGGGCTTGTCATTCTGCGCAGCTGTAATCCTGATCAGCTGTTTGGCTTCGAGACAATCGTATTCCGAACCGGTGAATCAAGCAGAAGAGCAAACGGCATTGCCCGACGCCTCCCTGCAGTTCTCGCTAGACAGCATGCTGCCGACGGATTACAGCCGCGCGCTGCCGACGGCCCAGGTATTGATCGACGTCGGGCACGGAGGAATTGACGGCGGCGCCCATCATGAGGAACTCCTGGAGAAGGACATTAATCTAGCCGTCGCCAAAAAATTGTATTTGCTGCTCCAAAACAACGGTATCCGCGCGATCCTGAACCGCAACGGCGACTATGCGCTCAGCGACGATAACCGTTGGAATCCGTCGTCTTCCCGGCACAGACGGGATTTGTCCCAGCGCAGTCAGCTGACGAAGGAAATCGATGCGCAGATCCTGATCAGCATCCATGTGAATTGGGCGCCCGACCGAACCGAATACGGCCCTCTCGTGCTGCATCAGAACGAAGGACAGAGCGCGCTTCTTGCGTTCTGCATCCAAGACGCGATGAATCGCAGACAAAACACGAAAGGGCTCCCCCGAATAGGGAAGCCCTTCTATTTGCTAAATGTCGTCAAGAAGCCCGCCGTTATCGTCGAGCTGGGCTTCATTAGTCACGAAGGCGACCGGCGCATGCTGACCGACCCCGTCAAACAAACGGAAATCGCGGCTGCCATTACATCAGGGGTGCGGAATTATATCCTTCTCCGCTGACGGAACGAGCATTTCCGACAGACGTACGAATCGCGTCTCCCCCTGCATTTGGGGAATGGCGGCATTCAGCACGGCTGCTGTCAATTTACCTGGCGGACCTACATGGCCGATCGTAATGCAGGACTCGTTACTCTCCAGGTATTTGCGAAGCACGCCGATTTGCTTGGAAATATGGCTGGTCGTATAGACGTCGTCGAGAAAGACTTGGTTCGACAACAGCGGGACGCCCATCTCGGCCGTCAGCTTCGGGAGCACCGTCTTGTACGTCGTCCGGCTGTCCAGGAAGAACAAGCCTCGTTCCTTCACTACGCTCAGCACGACGCGCATGACACGTTCATCCGCCGTTACCTTGGAGCCCATATGATTGTTCATGCCGACGGCATGAGGTACATCATCTATGGCGGCTTCCACGCGCTTGCGGATCTCCGCATCGCTCATGGCAGTCGTAATGGCGCCGGGGCCGAGCCATTCAGGCTTGCCCCGAACCGGCTCCATCGGCATATGGACGATGACGTCGTTGCCAAGCTTATGGGACAGCTCCGCGTCCTGCTTCGTGGTCGGCATGAACGGCATGACCGCCGTCGTGAATTTCACGGGCAGACGCAGCATCTCCGGCGTCCCCGTCATGCCATTGCCGAAATCGTCGATGACGATCGCCACTTCGCGATGACGAATGATTTGCCGTTGCTGTCGTTGTTCCTGTTTCGCTGCCGCTGCCGTCTCGTGCCGGGGCGCCGCCGCCGCGGCCGCAAGCGTGCAAGCAAGCAAAACCAAAGCAAACTTGCCCTTGTTCATGTACGTTCGTCCTCTCTTCAATCTGCATTCCTTTCATTATTTGTCAGCATCAGGAAAAATATGTATGCATGCAAGGTTAAAAAAGAAAGTCGAGGAGCGCTCCTCGACTTTTCTTCCCCTCTTGATCGGCTATAAGCATGTCCGCCTTACACCTCGTATACGGCCGCGCTGAGATTAATCGGACCGATTACGGTTGCCTCCGATTCTTCCGTTTGCTTCTCCACGTACAAAGAATATCCGTGCGCGCCGGGCGGCACGTTAATATCGATCACTTGCAGCGTCACGATGCCGTAATGCTCGTATCCCTCTTCAAGGCCTTGCAGCGCGTAAAAAATTTCTTGGTTGCCGCGAAATACGCGGAACAACACGTCTACGACGTTACCGGACGTCGCTGCAGCTCCGATGGTAGCCGTTAAAGTTACGCGATTGTTTACCGCTTCCGGGATAATAAAGATGCCGAGCTCAGCCAAAATGACTTTGGCCGGCGTTTGCGGAACGTCGATTTGAACGGCATTCGTAACGACGGCTGGAACGCTCACATTATAATCGATTAATTTTTTCACCATTTGCATAATCAACTCCTTTCTTTCCTGATATTGACATGCTATGAAAATAACGATGCGTTAGCTTGGACGAGTTACTTAAATACACTAAAATGCATAAAAAAGAAGCCTTGCATCAGCAAGGCTTCTTGAGTTTGTATGGTTGGTGCGGTCGAGAGGACTCGAACCTCCACGGCTGTTACACCACTAGAACCTGAATCTAGCGCGTCTGCCAATTCCGCCACGACCGCACATCCGGCAGATGTCGCTTCAAGCTTTCGTTAGAAGCGGCGAAATTTAATATATCACGAATCAAAATATAAAGTCAACAGAGAAAAGTTTTTCCTGCAACATAAAGGAATAAATTGGAATTAAAACCTTATGTTTCAACATTGATTCAGAGCTTCGCTCAATTGACTCCTGCCACAAAAAAGAAGCCTTGCATCAGCAAGGCTTCTTGGGTTTGAATGGTTGGTGCGGTCGAGAGGACTCGAACCTCCACGGCTGTTACACCACTAGAACCTGAATCTAGCGCGTCTGCCAATTCCGCCACGACCGCACATCCGGCAGATGTCGCTTCAAGCTTTCCTAAGAAGCGGCGAGAGTTAATATACCATGAATGAAAGTTCGAAGTCAACATAATCTCAACAAACTCCACGATCCGGATGCGAGTCATCGTCCGGAGAACATCTGGTCGGGTTTTGCTGGCAGTCAACGACTTACAGCCGGACACGTACTCCATCCATAATGAAGCTGCTGCTGTTGATTATGACTTCCTGCTGCTCGAACAGCCCCTCGCTGACCGCCGTCACGTATTCGTTCGAATCGACGACCTTTACCGGCGTTTCCGCGGCATAATACGCATTGCCGAGCGGCCCTTCCTCGGCTCTGACCGTGAAGACGTAGGACCCCTGATCATTCTTATGGACGGCTTCGTTCGGGACGAGGATCAGCTGGTCTCCTCCCGACTCGGACAGCCTGACCAGTGCCCTCTCGCCTCCGTGCAGGCTATCGTCCTTGAATGCGACGGTCAACTTGTACGACGAGCTGACTTCCGTATTCGCACCGGACTCGTCGCCGCCCGTCATATCCGACCCTCCGGCCGCAACCTCCTCGATAGCCGTTATTGTGCCTGAGAGCGTCCGGTTATCCGCCTCCGCCAGCGTAATCTGATCCAGCGTATCGTCGATATGGAGCAAGGCGGCCGTTTCGCCCGGAACGAGCAATTGAAGCTGGTAGCCCTTGGCTGCGTCGGACAGCGTAATATCCGGCAAGCCTCCCGAATCGAGTCCCGATGCCGCGTTGACCTTCGTGACGATACCATCGAATGGCGCCGTGATCTGCCTGCTCTCGGCAATCGTTTTCTGCAGATGCTGTACGTGCTGCTGCCCGCTCGCGATGTCGAGCTTGGCCGTTTCGATCGCGCCTGCAGCGGCAGCCTTCGCAGACGCGCTATCCCCGCTCGCAGCTTCGATATAATTGGTCTCCAACTGATGAATGGACAGATTGAGCTTCTTCAGCGCCGCCTGTTGATCGGCCAGCTCCAGCAAGGCATCCGAGTCGTCGTATTGCACCAGCAGCTGACCTTTATGCACGCGGTCTCCTTGCTTAACGAGCACCTTCGCGACTTTCCACCCTGCCGGATTCGCAAGCTCTCTCACCTCGCCCGGTTGTATCGTAGCGCTGCCTTCGTAATCATGCGCAAGCGAACCCGTGGACGGAACGGCCGTATAGACCTTCGGCAGCGATAACGCCCGCAGCGAATTGCCTGCAAGCGTACAGCCGGCTAGAAGCACGAGGAACACGCTCGCGATGAACCGAATCTTGCGTTTTCTGGACTTTGACGTCCGTTCTTCCATGACGATCACTCCCGAGTTATCCTTTGATGCCCGATTGTTGAATGCCTTCGACGAAGTAGGACTCCGCATATAGGAACAGCAGCACCATCGGGGCCATGTACAGCGCGGAAGCGGCGAAACCGATGCCCCGCGCCGATTGATTGATCTGCGCCAAGTAAAGCGACAACGGCTGCTTCGCCGCATCACGAAGGAAAATAAGCGGCTGCTCGATCATATTCCAGTAGTCGATGAACAAGAGAACGGTCAATGCAGCCAATCCCGGCTTGATAAGCGGCAGCATGATGCGCGCGAAAATCGTCCATTGCCCGGCTCCGTCGATCTTGGCGGCTTCGGTGTAGGCATACGGTATATGGGACATGAACTGACGCATCATGAACACGCCGAACGCGCCGAATATGCCCGGAAGAATGATCGCGGCTGCATGATTCATGAGACCGAGCTTGTCGATGACGAGATAGTTCGGCACGAGCGTGACCTGGAACGGCATCAGCATGGTCATCAGATAGACCAGAAACAGCTTGTCCCGCCCGATGAACCGCAGCTTGGCGAAGGCGTAAGCGGCCAGCGAGGCGACGATCGTCTGTCCGATGACGATCGGCACGACGAGCGCCGCCGAATTCCAGAACATGCCGAGAAACTTCGGACTCAGCACCAGCACCTGCGCGTACTGCTTGAAGGACAGCCAGTCCGGAAGGAGCTTCAAATTCACGAATGCGTCGTTGCCGCCCGCCGCGGTATCGACCATCTGCCCAAGCAGATCGTAATTGCGGCCGATCTCCTCCTCCGTCATCAGCGAGTTCGTCAACGTCAGCAGAATCGGAATCAGCATGGCGACGGCCACCGCTCCGATCAGAAGAGACAGGACGAGCTTTGGAAGCCAGGATAATTTCTTCATGATACCCCCCTGCTACTCCACGTTCTCCCGGAACCGCCGTTCGATGCCGAGCAGTCCCGCTACCAGCAGCACGATGCAGCCGACCATGATCGTGGCGGCGGCCGTCAGCTTCTGGATGTCGAGCGTGAAGAACATGTTGTTCATATAGTGCTGCAGCATGTACAGCCTATCGTATGGATAGTCCCCGGCGAGCAGGTACGTCTCCCGGAACACCTTGAAGGAATTGATAATCGAGATCAGTACGACGAAGAACATCGTCGGCGTCAAATAAACCAGCGTAATATGGCGGAATTGATGCAGCCGCCCGGCTCCTTCGATGGCAGCCGTCTCGTAATAATCTCTCGGAATCGACTGGAGGCCGGCCAGGAACAGCACCATGTTATAGCCGATGTTTTTCCAAATATACATGACGACGATGATGCTCATCGACCAGTTGGATTGCATCCAGTCGATACGATCCATATGAAAGCGGTGCAGCAACGCGTTCAAGGTGCCGTTCCAATCGAAGAACATTTGCCACACCATGACGATGGAAGCGACGGGCACGACGAGCGGCATCATGATCGATGTTCGAAGCCAGTTACGCATGTAGACCTGCCGGTTCAGCAGCAAAGCGAGCAGCAGGGACAGCGCGATGAGCAGCGGAACGCTGATGCCTGTGAACAACATCGTATTGGATGCCGCTTTGCGGAAGGAGCCGCTGCGCAGCAGCTCCATGTAGTTCTCGAAGCCGACGAACCGGCCGCCAAGCGCGCCGTCCGTTAAGGACTCGTAGATGCCGAGCAGGAAGGGAATGAAATAGAAGACCGCAAACCCGATCAAGCTCGGCGCCAGGAACCACAATGCCTTGATGCCGTCCTTGCGGAGCCGCATGGCCATGCCGGCTCTATTCATTGAGCAAGGTTGTCGCTTTGTTCTGAATGAGGCCGGCGACGTCCTCCGCGGATTTCTGACCGGCGAAGAAGGCTTTCGAATCGGCGACGACCAGCTGCCACAGCTTGTCGGACTTGTTTTCCCCGACCGCATGAACCGCTCCGTTCACATACCCGCTCAGTCCGTCCAGCATCGCCTCGTCTACCTTGAAGGTCGCCCCTTGCAGCGGACCTTCCGGAAAGCCCTTGATCGTGCCTAGGTCCTTCACCGCTTGGATCTGCTTGGCATACGCGGCTTTATTGATCGGAAACCCGGTCGTGGTCAGCGGAGCCTGGATTTCCTCGGACATCAAGAACGAGATGAAATCCCAAGCCGCAGCCTGAACCGTGGAATTCGCATTGATCGCAACGCTCCGGTAGGTCTTGAAATAACCGCCGGCTGCCGTATCCTGCGCATGGGGCTTCGCGTACAGCTTCACATGTTCGCCCAAATTCTTGTTCGCCAGCTTCACGCCTAAGCTGTAGCCCTGCATCGATTCCAAGTAATCCTTCGGCGAGTTGATCTGGATGCTCTGGAAATACGCATTCACGCCTCGCCCCATCTTGTAGACGACGCCGTCATCGAACAGCGCCTTCACCTGTTTCATCAGGCCGGTGAAAGATGCAGAATCGAAATGCGCCTTATGCTCGGCGTCGTCGATAAACAAGTCATGATTGTCGCTGACCATTTCGCCAAGCAAATATTCCGGGCTTTCGTACGTTAATGCCGACTTGAGAGGGCCTTTGGCGACCAGTTCGCCGGCTGTCTTCTCGAAATCGCTCCAGGACCACGTCAGATCGTCGAACTTCGAGCCGGTGTTCGCGATGGCGTCCACGTCGCCCGCGAAGCCCATCAGGAAGAAGGTGAGCGGCATGCTGTACAGCCCCTCTCCGACTCGGACGTTGTCCAGGATATTCGTGAAATAATCGTCTTGATGAAAGTCCGAATCTTGTTTCATAAACGGACTCAGATCGGCCAAGAGGTTATGCTTCACGTAATTGTCGGTCGGAAGCAGGTCCATCGCGAGGATGTCGGGACCCTTGCCGGCCAGCATCGCCGTGTTGGTGGCGGTCAAGTAGTTCTCGATGTCCGTATCCAGCGTCTCGTTCTTGTAGGTGCCTTCCTCAAGCTTGATGTCGATATTCGGGTGCAGCGCCTCGTACTTCTTGATTGCATCCTCGAACCTGGCGTCCTGCCAGAAGGTCGAGAAGACGATCGTCTTCTTGCCGCCCGCATCCGGCGCCCCGCCGTTCGTTCCGCCCTTCGTATCGCCGCCGCCAGGCCCGGCGTTCGAACCCGTTTCAGACCCTGAGGTTGTTTCGCTGCCTCCCGCGTTCCCCGTGCTCGCGGGAGCGCCGCCGTTTGCGTTTCCTCCGCTGCAAGCCGTCAATGCGAGCGCCAATAAACAGCTCGCGGCAATGCCTAATCCGTATGTTTTCAATTGCCTTCTCTCCTTCATATTCAGCTTCGGTTCAAGCCCGTCTGGACTTGCTCCTACCGACTATAAAGAAGAGATATCTCCAAAAGGTCATCCGCTTGTGAACAAAATGTCTCCAAAATAAAAAAAGCAGACTGGACGAAAATCCGTCCGGTCTGCTTCGTACAGGGAGCTCCCATTCCTCCTATTGAAATTGGATAATAAACGGCATATAGGTATCGTCGGGCGCCGCCTCGGCGGCCCCGCTTTGCACAGCCGGCCGCATGAATTGTTTCCGCCCGCCGACCAGCAGCGCGTCGTTGCTTGGACTCCAATACATCTGCAGCGGCAAAATCCCCTGATAAACGGTATTCCGATACAGGATATTGTTGCCCTGCAGCTTGCCCGCGAAGATCGTATCCTTCTCAAACTGCGTGTAGGCGATCACTTTCCGGTCAGCCGAGAGACAGAAGCTGCCGACCTTCTCCAGCAGAACGGACAATTCGCCATTGCGGCTGTCGTACTCGAACAGGGTGCTGTCGGCGCCAAGAAACACGAATTGATCGTCATTGACCCAGGCGGTCCCGTCGCTCACCGCCGGATGATCATATTGAATGACGTACCCGTTTCCGCTGCGCTTCGCTAGCACGATCGTATCTCCGGTATCGATCAAAGCCCCGCTGCCATTATCCGATAGTATAACCGCTTCAAAATAGCTCTCCTCTTCCAGCCCAGTCAGCGGATAGAGCTTTGCCGCTCCGGCTTTCGTATCGTACACGCCGAGTTTCGTTTTGCCCCTAGCCGAATCCGCGGTAAGAAAGGAGACGTACCGGCTGTTATCCGACCATTTCAAGTAACGCGAACGAAGCTGCCATTGCGCGGAATCGGGCGGCGCAATCGATTTGATCTTGCCATCGGCCAGCGTGATCACCTGCAAGGCGATGCCGCTTTTGTCCTTGGTAAATCCGGACAGCGACTTCCCGTCCGGCGACAGCTCGTAAATATCCGTCTTCACGTTCAAGCTTTGCAGCAGCTCGGCCTTGTCGTATGGCGGAGAGAACCGCTGCAGCTGCCAACTCAGCTCTTGCGACGGCATATTATCCATGAATAAGCCGACGACCGCTTCCGGGCCGGACCAACCGAGCAGCTGCCCTTTTTTCGTGGTCGCGTCATTCAGGCGGTAGATCGTTTTGACTTGAAAGTTCTGCCCATTCGTACCGTTCGTACCGTTGGCACCGTTCATCTGCTCCTCTTCCGTGCCCGGAATGATGATCGTCTCGGAACGCGAGCTGCTCATGCATCCAGTTAGCGTAAGCAGCAGCACCGCCAACACCAACGCCATATGCAAGGCTGCCATTCGTCTTATCTTCATTGTTCTCGCTCCGATCCCGCGGCTGGAAGCTCCACGTGCACGCTTGTCTGCTGGTCGACGCTCGACATCCGGATCGTCCCGCCGTGATCGTCGACGATCGTCTTCACGATACTGAGTCCCAGACCGATGCTGCCTTCTTCCTTGAATGCGCGGCCCGCCGAATAGAAGGGCTCGAACGCATGGGCAAGTTGATCGGGGGCCAGCGTATCGCCTCGATTGGCAAAAACAAATCGGACCCAACCGAAAGCATCCATTTCGCCGCTGATGGTAATCTCCGACTGCGGTGCGCTGTACTTGATCGCGTTGTCGAGCAGATTAATGAAGAGCTGGCGCAGCCTGTCCGCTTGCCCGAGCACGTATAGCCCGTTCCCCGCTTCCAGCGTGATGCGCTTGTTATAGCGTTTCGCCCGGATGGCCATCGCGTCGCGCACATCGCGCAGAATGGCGCCCAGCTCGACAAGCTCCGCTTCCTCTTGACCGGCGCTGCGGTGAGTGACTTCGAGCAAGTTCAGCACCATCCCGTGCAGGCGGCGGCTTTCCTCGACGATGTGGTTCATGCCTTTGTCGAAGAACGCCCGATCGCTCTCTCCATTCTCCCGGATGATCTCGGCATAGCCCAAGATGGAGGTCAGCGGCGTCTTGAGCTCATGGGTGACGTTGTCGAAGAAACGCTTCTCTTGCGCGTTCAGCTCCTTCAGCCGGTCGCGGTCGCGGGCGATGGTCCCGATTTGACGGCTGATTCGTCCGATCATGTCGTTAAAGTTGGCCGCCAGCCGTCCGATCTCGTCCTTCCGCCGGAAACCGATGCGGACGTCCAGATTGCCGCCGATCACTTCCGTGGAAGCCTTCGTCAGCTTGACGAGCGGAATCGTAATATGCCGCGACAGGATATAGGAGAACAAGAAAGCCGCCGCGAAAATCGCCAGCGCAATGTAGAAGATGATGTTCAAGATCCGGCCGCTCTGCTCGTAGATCGGCGCGAAATCCTTGGCGAACCGCAGAATGCCCACCTTCACGCCGTCGATCACGACCGGATACGAATACAGGACGGATCCGGCGCTTCCTCCGTACGTCACGGTATAGGCGGTCTTGCCGCTCAAGGCCTGCTTCAGATCGGATGTGTCGCGGCCTGCGAACAATTGACGATCGGACGAATAGAGCAGAATACCGTCGACGGTGTACGCGCTGACATCGCTGGAGGTGGCACGATGAAGGTCGTCCACCATTTCCTCGGCCATTTGACCGAAATAGAGATCGTTGTTCGTGAAGTGGTTGATGAGGAAGGCTTGGCGGACATAGACGTTGCTGTTGTTTTTCAGCTCGATCAGATCGGAGGTGATGATCTTCTGGTTGCTTGTCCGGATCACTTCCTTCAGCGTTCCGTTCAGCACGAGGAAGGACAAGCAGAAGATGAGGAAGAAACCGACGACGAATTTGGCGCGAATCGTCCGGAACATTCCGTCAGTCCGCCCGTCGCTCGAATTTGTAGCCGATGCCGAACACGGTCGTGATCAGATCCGCGGCATCGAGCTTCTTGCGCAGCCGCTGGATATGCGTGTCGACGGTCCGCGTATCGCCGGGAAAATCGTAGCCCCAGACGAAGTCGAGCAGCTCCGAGCGCGTGAAGATTTTGCCCCGGTGACCGAGCAGCGTCATCAGCAGATCGAATTCCTTCGGCGTCAGCTCGACCGGCTCGTTGTCCTTGGTCACCATCCGCTCATCCGCCGCGATGGCGATATTCTTGAAGCGCAGCTCCGCTTTCCCCGCCGCCTCTTCCACGTTCTGGTTCGCCTGCGCCAGCCGCCGGAGAATCGTGCGGATCCGGGCGACGACTTCGCGCAGGTCGAACGGCTTCGTAATATAATCGTCCGCGCCGAACTCAAGCCCGAGAATCTTATCCGTGATGTCGGATCGGGCCGTAATCATGAGAATCGGTATATTGAAGTTCGCGGTCACCTTCTTGCAAATATCGAGGCCGCTCTGGTCCGGGAGCATCCAGTCCAGCAGCAGGATATCCGGACGGAATCGTTCCAGCTCCGCGAGGCCTTCAGCCCCGTTCGCCGCCGTCCGCGTCTCGAAGCCTTCTCTTGTCAGCCCGTACGCGAGCAAATCGGCGATCGCTGCCTCGTCTTCGATGATGAGGATTTTCGTTTTATCCATGCAGAGCTCCAATCTGGTTCATCGCCATCAACGGAAATGAAGCTTATATAAAGGATAGTAGCATACTTGGCTTCCAGTCATGAAATGCCGTCGGTGCGTATCGGTATCAACCCATTCACTGTTCTGGGTTGAAGTCGGCAGATGAATCCGCGCCTTGTCCGGAAGCTTGCAAGTAAGACTTCAAGCCATCCACGATTGCCTGCGCCGCTTTCATCTGTCCGTCCTCGCTCAGCAGTACGGATTCCTCGCCGGGATTCGTGAGGTACCCGGGCTCGACCAAGACCGCCGGCATCTTGCTGAGGGAAAGCACCTTCAGCTGCTCCTCCTTCACGCCGCGGTCGGGAAAGCCCAGCGCCTCCACCACCTTCTGATGAATGGCCGTTGCGAGCGGAATGCCATTGTCATACCGGTAATAGGTTTCCGTTCCCCCGACGTTCGGATCCTCGAATGCATTGCCGTGGATCGATAATAAAGCATCCGCGTCCCAATCGTTAGCCACGCCGGCGCGATCCGCCAATTCCACGAACGTATCGTCCGAACGGGTCATCCGCGGCGCGAACGCGGGGTCTTTCTTCAGCAGCTCGTAGACTTTAAGCGCGAGGGACAGGTTGCTGTCCTTCTCCCAGCTGCCGCCGCTTCCCTCGGAGCCCGGATCTTTGCCGCCGTGGCCGGGATCGATAATGATGCGATAGACATTTTCCGGCGGTTCTTCTCCATCCGCCGATGACAATCCTTCGGGCACGCTGCCTGCTAACGGTCTTGTTCCCTCTATATGGTGGCGTACGATGGAAGCTAATGAACTGCCCAGTACGATCAACAAAATGGCCAATACTGCCAAACGGACGGATCTCCTTAATCGCCTGCGTCGTTTCATGATGTCCTCCTGATCGATAATCGTTCCTGTTCGTCTCTTAGTTATAACGTCTGAATGTCATCGGAAGGTTGATAACTTGTAAACAAATTGTCTCCAACTCTATCAAAATGCTTAAATCAGGTTCGAACAGCATAAAAAAAAGCCTTTCCGGGAGGAAAGGCGGAGCGTAAAGCCGATGGCCGGCACTCTTTGCCACGCCACGGTTCGGAACAACAAAAAAGAAGCCCTGCCGTAAGCGGGGCTTCCTAGGTTAGTAAAGTTGGTGCGGTCGAGAGGACTCGAACCTCCACGGCTGTTACACCACTAGAACCTGAATCTAGCGCGTCTGCCAATTCCGCCACGACCGCATCTGGCAGATGTCGTTTCTCGTATTTCAGAAGCAACGTTTATTAAATTATCATAAAGTTGCCTGCAGTGTCAACATTTTCTTTAACGATTCGACTCGATGATTCGAAGAGACGGAATGCCGCTGTAGATATCGCTGCCGTCGCAGACGATCCTGCAAGCGCCGGGTTCCATATGAACGTCGTAGCGATGACCGCGGAAGCTGTAGCCGATGATCGATACGCGTCCATCCTCCGGCGGCTGAGGACGGATAAACAGTCGTCCGTCAAGCTGCGGCCGAATGCCAGCCATGCCGAAAATCACAGCTTGGGCGCCAGCCATGCCGGAGATATTGTTGGCGCGCTTATGCGCCGGAGCCATCGGACGGTCGCAATAATGCTCCTGCGGCACATAAGGCAGCCGGGCACCGATCCACAGATGGCGCTTCAATACGTCCCATGCCAGCTCCGGCCGTCCGATTTCCCATAGCGTCTGCGCCAGAATCGGCCCTTCCCCGCCGAAGCTCCCGCCGCCTGACCAGTCGGGATCGTTCACTTCATAATGAAGCTCGTCTTCGGCGGATATGCTGGAAACCCCGAATTCGCCGAGAAATGCCCCGTCGCGCAAATGGGACAGCAGCGAGCTTTCCATCTCGGGCGTGCAAGCCCCCATCCGCAGCGCGTCATAGGCTTGAATGGAATAAATCATTTCCTCGTGCCCGCCGGGATACAAGCTGCGGAACCACTTCGCCTCTCCATCCCACAATTCCTCCTGAATGGCTTGGCGGATGCGCGCCGACTTGTCCCGCCAGATTTCCGCCTCGTCCAGGTCGAGCTGTGCCGCTAAGTCCGCCAAACGGTCGTAGCACCACGCCCTCTCCGCATTCGGACTTGCGACGACATGCTCATAGCCGCTGCCGCGCATCTCCAGCAGGTGATGGTGGTTGCCGTAGTCGAGCAGCTCGCCGCGATGGAGAAGGCGTTCTTCATCGATCTCCAGCACCCGCTTCAACACGGGATACAGATGCCGGTCAACGCCATGTTGACTGAAGAACGACCAGGCAAAGTGGAAAAACGCCCATAAGCTGTACGAATAAGCAAACGGCTCGTCCCCCGTCCCGTCTGGAGCGAAACAGATATGCCGATCGATCCCGCCCTCTTCCATGAAACGCAAGTACTGCTGCGAGCCTTCGCCGCCAAGCAGCATCGTCAAGGTTTGGCCCACGTAACCCGCCGCATCCCAAGGATAATTGTTGATGCCGCCGCCGTCGATGCCCGACGTGACCGGGAACGGCTGGATTTTGAAATCCGGATGATCCCATAGACAGATCAGCCCGCTAATCAACGAGCGATGGTAATAGGCTTCCAGACCGGGAATATCCGTCTCGATTCGCGGGATCGCCGCTTCAGAGCGAGCGATAAGCGACTGCCAGCGCTCTTCCGTCTCCAATTCCCAGACGGCCAGTCTTGCTGCCGCAAAGGCGTTACGTATATCGGAGTTTTCGAAATGGCTTTCGCTATTGCGTTCGACTAGGCTTTCAACCGCGTTTCCGGCTTCGCTCATGACGACCGCTATGCGGAACACGCATTCCTGATCAGGCTCCATGGACGCGGAAAGCAGGTCATGATGCAGCGTAATCCGCATTTCGCTGCTCTCCCACACGAGTTGGTCGCCAAGCCGTTCCGGAATCGGACCGCCTTGCGGCGGGCTGAAATTCCAGGCGCCAAGCGGAACTTTGCGCACGCTGCCCGGCTCCAGTCTCGGAATGATATCGAGCTGAACGCTTCTGCCGCAACGGTTCGTAACCCGCACGACGAGCACGAACCCGGCCCTGCCTGTCAACGGCACCAGCTCGCTGACGACGCCCAGGGATACAAGTCCCTGCTCCTTCAGCCAATGGTACGTGCCGCGGCGGATGATGCGATCCGGGCGCCACACGGCCCCTGCATATAAGAGCCCGCAGTCCCGTTTGCCTAGATTTCCTGTATCCTCGATCGCGATGCCATCCGCCAAGAAATCCAATTGAAGCTGGAGCCCGCCTGCCGCATAAGGCGGCGAGTAACAACCGTTCACGCCTGTCACCGTACCGTGCTTGGGGGCCGTAACGCTGTACAGGCTGCTCACCCCGATATGATTGGGCGGCGAAGTGCTATGGCGAAGATCAAGCTTGTATTTATCCAACAGGTCATTCACGACCGGATTCCCTCCTTGCGTTCACTGAATCGGCGCCGGCTTATCAGCCTTTAACGGCACCGACGGTCAAGCCTTTTACGAAATATTTCTGAAGCAGCGGGTACACGAACACGACGGGGCCGATGCCGACGATCGCCATCGCCATCCGCACCGTTTCGGTCGGAATCGCCGCCGAGGCCGTGCCGGCAACGGAAGCGTCCACCAGACCGGAATTCAAATATTGAATATTGTAGATGGTCTTGTACATCAAATATTGCAAGCTCACCAGATGGTTGTCGCTGATGAACACCGAGCTCGTGAACCAGTCGTTCCAATACGCCAGCGTCTGAATCAAGCCGATGGACGCGATGACCGGCAAGGAGAGCGGCAGGATGATCCGGGCGAAGATCCGGAATTCGCCCGCGCCGTCGATCTTGGCCGATTCGATCAGCGACACCGGAATCGTATTCGCGAAGAAGGTACGCATGATAATGACATTGAAGGGCACCACCAGATGCGGAACGATAAGCGCGAGCAGCGTATTGTTCAGGCCCGCGGCATTATAGACGAGATACCACGGTACGAGCCCTCCGCTGAAGAGCATGGTGAAAAACACGGCAAATGCGATGATGTTGCGGTAAGGCATGTCTCTGCGGGAAAGCGGGAAGGCAAGCAGCGAAGTCAGCAGCAGGCTCCCTGCCGTGCCGATCACCGTGACCAGGATCGATACGCCGTAGCCGCGGAAGATTTGCGTCGCGTCTTCGAACAAGTACCGGTACGCGTACACTGAAAATTCCCGAGGAATAATGTTGTAGCCATGGGTCACGATCGCTTGCTCGTCCGTTAACGACACCGCCACGACGAGCAGTACCGGGTACAGGCAAGCCAAGCTTAGCAGGGCGAATATCGCAACCAGTATCGCGTTCGCCCCGCCCGATAAGCCATTGCTTGAATATTCCTTCTTTACCGCGCGTTTTTTTTCCGCAGGACGGCCGGCCGAGACTTGAGAGTCGGCGTGAGCATTCATTTCGGTTCCCTCCTAAAACAGCGCGTTTTCGCGGCTTGACTTGCGCACGATGAAATTGGTCAGCAGCACGAGCACGAACCCGACCGCCGATTGGTATAAGGAAGCGGCTGCCGACATCCCCACGTTGCCGCTGACAAGCAGCGACCGATAGGTGAATGTATCGATAACGTTAGTCGTCGGGTAAAGCACGCCCGTATTGAGCGGCACTTGATAAAACAAGCCGAAATCCGCATTGAAGATGCGGCCGATTTGCAAAATAACCAGCACGACGATAACCGGGACGATCAACGGAATCGTTATTTTCCGAATCTGCTGCCATTTGGAAGCTCCGTCAATAACGGCCGCCTCGTAATATTCCTGATCGATTCCGATAATGGCCGCCAAATAAAGGACCATGCCGTAGCCGACATTTTTCCAAAGGTTAACGAGCGGTAGAATGACCGTCCAATACTTAGGTTCGGTATACCATGAGATTTCATGGAAGCCGAGCGGCTCTAGAATCGCTTTGTTAATGAAGCCGTACCCGCCGAGGAAGGCGTAAGCCAGATAACTGACGGCGACGAAAGACAAGAAATAAGGAAACAGCAGACTGCTTTGAAAAAACTTGGCCAGCTTCCGGCTTCGCAATTCATTCAGGGCAATGGCCAGAAGTATGGCGCCGACCGTGTTCACCACGATAAACAGTCCATTGTAGAGCACGGTATTACGGGTTGCGATTAAAGCATCCTCCGTCTGAAACAAATACTTGAAATTTTCGAACCCCTCCCAGGGACTACCCAGGATGCCGCCCTCGAAATTATAGTTCTTGAAGGCGACGATGCCGCCGAACATCGGAATATAGTTGTTGAACGCGAGTACCGCTGCCGGCAAGATCAGCATCAGGAACAAGGCGCGGTATTTCACGAGGTTGAAAAGCAAGCCAGCGCGACGGTTCATGAGCTCCGCTCCTTTCACGATGAATTGAAGAGGCCGGCAATCGCAGACATGCCGGCCTCGCTATTCGCCTGCTGGCGCTGCTTACTTGCTGCTCAGGAAGGCATCGACTTGCTTCTGTTTCTCGACAATGACTTTGTCGAGTCCGGCTTGCTTCATCTTGGCGATAAAGTCAGGCAGATCCTTGTCGGGATCCATGACGCCCGTGCTGAGACCGTCGATGAACGAATTGAATATGTTGTTGATTGCCGCTTCTTCGTTCTTGACCGGTTCCGCGTTATAGCTGAAGCCGACGATCGGCGATGGTTTCGCCGAAGCATTGAACGCCTTGTACGCTTCCCACTTTTGCGGATCCTCGTTATCCCACAGATAGTTGAGGAATTGGTTGCCGAACATATAGTTGTTGCCCGGCGCGTAGCCGCTTTGACCGGCTTGAACGCCGTCCGGCAACTTGATGACCGTATCGCTTGCTTTCGCGAAATGCTTGCCTTCCACGCCGTTCACGAGCGTGTTAAGCAATTGGGCGTCCGTATGCAGCAGGTTGATCAGCATCATGGCGCGCTCCGGATTCTTGGACGTCCGGGAGATGGCGGTCATGGCGCCGTTCAGATCGCCGCTTGTCGTGTACGGTTCCGTCATGACCACTTGCACCATCGGATGGCCCCATTGCTGGCTGAGTACTTTATCTTTGCCCGGTGTGAGCTGCTGCCATTGCGCGAAGACCGTGCCGGCCTTGTTGAAGGTGGCTGCGTCTTTTTGAGTAGCCGGATCCTTCTGGAAGTAGCCTTTGCCATACCAGTCCTTCATCAGCTTAAGCGTTTGCAGCATTTCGGGCGATTCCCACTGGTCGACGACCGTCGTGCTGCCATCCTTCTTGATTGCGCCGGGTACGGCGCCGATTTGCTCGAACGGGATGAGGGTAACGTTGTTTTTGCCGCCCCAGAACGGCGTCACGGTCGGCTCTTTCTCTTTGATCGTCTGCAGCATCGGCTCCAGATCCTCGTATTTCTTGATTGAGCTGATGTCGAAGCCGTATTTGTCCACGAGGTCTTTGTTCAGCACGATGCCGAATTCGCTTGCCATTTCTTTCTCTACCGGCACCGCGTAATTCTTGCCGTCGATTGCCGTGCCCGTAAGCAGCTCCGGATTCATTTGCGCTTTCGTCTCCGGGGCGTATTGATCGATCAGGGAAGTAACGTCCAGGAACGCGCCTTTGGCGACATTGCCGCTGAAATTATCCCAGCCTGCCGTGAACAAGAGGTCGAACGGCTCGCCGGACGCGACCATCAGGTTGATTTTCTGGGCCCAGTTGCCCCAGTCGACCGCGCTGATTTTGACGGTGGCGTTGATTTTGTCCTTGAGCAGCTTGTTCATTTCCGCCTCGACCAAGGCGACGTCCTTCTGCTCGGTGCCGGGGTAATAGATCGACAGCTCGGCCGGCTCCAAGGCCGGCTTATCGTCCGCCGGCGCAGCGTTGTCCGTCTGCGCGGCGTTCGCGGTCTCCGGCTCCGCTCCGTTCGCCGCATTGGCGGCGTTCGTGCCGTTCGCGTCGTTCGAATTCCCGCAGCCCGTCAGGGCGAGCGATGAGACGAACGCGACGGTGAGGAGCGTGGTGGCGATTTTGGATTTGCGTTGCATGTAATAAAACCCTCCTTTGTTTGTTGAAGCGATAACGATGTCCCGTAACAGTTCCCATTGTAGACGCTTTCGCTCCCGGGCTGAATCAAATTATCTACGACGGCCTTCAAAATTCTATCGGATATGCAAGGCAAGGATGCTGCCGCAACGCAGAAGGGCAATCCCCGAATAGCGGGATTGCCCCATTGGTCCAGCCTTATAGGAAATATGCGGCCAGCGCGGCGAAATCTGCCGTGTCGATGATGCCGTCGCCGTTCATGTCGGCGTCTCGATAGGTCTCGTCCCAGCCGGCGTCCGTCAACGTTTTGCCGTAGAAGCCGGCCGCAAGACCGAGATCCCCGGCGCTGATCCTGCCGTCGCCGTTCAAATCGCCGGTCTGAATGACCGTTTGCGCGAACGATTGGATGGCGGCCTGCAGCGTCTGGACGGACTGATCCGCCTGCGCTTGCGTCGCGTCGGCTGCATTCGCGACAGCCTGCGCGGCAACGACGGCCGTTTGGAGCGCCGCCTTGGAGCCAGCCAGATGCTGCCCTGGACGCGTGCCCTCCGTCGCGGCGTCAAGCAGACCCTGCGCCTGCGCGATCGCCGAAGTCAAGGCCGCTTTGTCGACGATGACGATCTGGACGTTGTGCGCCGCGTTCTCCAGCTGCGATTCTTCGCCGTCGAACGTCGAGACGACGTTATCCGTCACCGAGATCGACGTCGATGCGGCGGCTTCCGGCGTTTTGGCCCGGAACGTGAATTGCAGCACGTCTTCATCGCCGGTTATGGCATTCGCGGTACCGGCGGCGGCCAAAATCAGATGCACCGTTCCCGGGGCGGCCGATTGTCCGGCAATATCGAAGCCCGGTTTCAAGCCGACTGCCGATACGAATTCGAACTGCGACGGATCGTACCGAAGCTTCAGATCTTCCGCCGCGATGCTGCCCTGCAGGTCGGTCAACCCGTAGCGAAGCACGTACGTTTGACCGGCCGGGACGGACGCCGCTCCCGTCAGCGACGCCGAAGCGGAGATCGGACCGTCCGCCGGATTCGATTCGGCCGTCTCGTACGTGAAGTTCGCTTTGTTGATCGTGCTCGTCCAGTTGTCACAAGCCGGATCGCCGTACGGGAATACGATCTTCAAGTACCGGATGCCGTCCGCCAGTCCGTCCGCGCTCAAGCTGAGCGTGTCGTACCCCGACGCGTTGCTGAGGATCTGCAAATGAACGGACAGCTCGGCGAAGCTCTGTCCGTCCGCAGAACCGTAGATCGTGAATTTGACCGTCTTCGGCAGACTGGTCCAGTTCGAAACGTTGATGTCGAACGACCGGACATCGCCGTCCGGCGATTTGTAGATGACGTATTCCGGTTCCAGGCTGTCGTCATTCGAATGAATGATCCGGTCGCCGTCGCCGGCATACTTCTCCAACTGCCCCCCGAACGCATTGGCGATATGGCCCGATTTGCCGATCAGCTTGGACAAGTCAGCCGCTTCGTCCGTGAAGGTCGCGACCTGTCCTTCATCCGGAGGCGTCTCGGCTCCGAAGTACTTGAAGTCGACGTTCATCAGCTGCTCTTTCCAATTCTCCAGACCCGGGAATTCAATCTTCAAATACTTGGTTCCCGCCGGCAATCCGCTCGCGGCGTTGCTGAATACCGCATACCCGTTCGCTCCGCCCGTCAACTTGGAAGCGGACGTGATTTTCGTGAAATTCACGCCGTCCGACGAGCCGTAGAAGGCGAATTGCGGCGTGCCCGAGAACAGGCCCGTCGTAATGTCGAAGGAGTACATGTCCCCTTCCGGCGAACGGTAAACGACATATTCCGGCGTTGTCGGATTATCAATGTTATGCGCGATGCGGGTAGCATCGTTCGCGAAGTTCTCCGGATGGCCCGAAGCGTTTACGATCAGGGCCGATTTGGCGTACAGCTTGCTCAGATCCGCGTTGTTATCCGTGAACAAGGCAAGTCCGTCCGGATCAGGCGTCTCAGTGTCCGGCAGCGCGAGACTCAGGTTATGGTTCAACAGGTTTCCGAAGCCGGAAGTATCCCGCCAATTATCGGCGGTTCCGCTCCACATGAGCTGGCTTTCACGGTTGCCGGCATTGCCGCCGTCGTCGTCGTTGTTGCCGACATCGAAGCCGAGCGTAATATCGCGGGCCGGATCGATATTCAGCGAGGTCCAAGGAATGGCCAGCTCGACCGTATAACCGCCGGCAATGTCCTTCTGGGCATATTGCACGTTGGCCAAATTGCCGATCATAGACAGCTGCGCGTCATGCCAGCCAAGCGTCAGCTGGTGGTCGTACGAATCATAGGCGGCGCCTTGATTGTGGTCGGCGTCGAGATAGACTTCCACCGAGTCGTCCTGATAGGTTTGGGCGCCGGCCGTATCGTTGCGCAGATCCGCATCCAGCACTTCAATGCCGACGTACAAATTCTGCGTATCGCCAAGTGTTCCGAAGCTGACGCTGTTATTGGACGTGCCGGTAATCGCTTTGGCAACGCTGCCGTTCAGCGACCAGGACGGCTCATTAAGCGCCCCGTCGACCGTCATCGCGCCGGAAGGTTCCAATGCGGCAGCCGCGTTCTTGCCGTCGTTCAAAACCAAACTCCCGAATGCGGCCGTACTGCGCCAATTATCCGCGTTGCCTCGCCACATCAGCTGGCTTTGACGCAAGCCGCCGTTGCCGCCGTCGTCGTCGTTATAGGCCGCGTCGAAGCCGATAACCGAATTGTCGGCAGGGGGTTGAATGCCGATCCCACTCCACGGTATGGCCATTTCGACCGTAAAGCCGCCGTCGATATCCTTCTGCGCGAAGGCGATACCAGGAATATCCGCGCCGACCGACAGCTGGTCGTCATGCCAGCCGAGCGTGATCTGATGATCGTCCGTGCCGAACACGGAGCCTCGGGCGTTGTCTCCGTCGAGATAGATTTCGACCGAATCATCCTGATAGGTTAAGGCGCCGGCCGTATCGTTGACCAGGTTGGCGTCCAGCACCTTCAGCGCAACGAACAGCTTGTCTCCGTTCCACATCGAGCCGAACGTGACATTGTTGTCGGATGCGCCGGTAATCATCTTCTCGACCCGGTTGTTGACCGCCCAGCCCGGTTCGGACAGATCGCCGTCGATCGTCGGCTCGGTCGCCGCCCGGTCCGAGACCGCGACGCCCGGCGCCAGCGCGCCGTCTTCGACGGGATCGGCCGTGACGTTCACGATGGCCTGAGAGACGTTGCCGGCCGGATCCGTCGCCGTTACCGTAATCGCGTTCGATCCCTTGGACACGCGGACGACGGCCGTGAACGTACGGTCGGCCTTCAGCGTCGCCGGCGTTCCGTTCACGCTGATCACGGCATCCTCGTTCACGCTGCCGTTCAATACGTAACTGGTGCCCGAGGTCGAACCTTCCGACGGTACGGTCAACACAGGCGGATTCGGATCATATACGACCCGGACCGACGCGGGCGCGGCGGTTTGGTTCAACAGATTAGAAGCCGTGACGGCGATCGCATTCTCGCCTTGGCTCAAATTCAAGACCGTGCTGAACGTTAGCGGAACCGAGGCGCCTTCATTCTCGCCATCGTCCGAACCGCCGTCCGGGCTGCCGGTCGATACGATCTTCAAGTCGTCGATATACGGATCGTAATAAGCCGCATGATTGGTTTCGAAGCCGACTGCCTCGACGCTGCTCCATTGCACGGGGAGCGAGCTTGCCTCGCCTGTCGCCGCGTTGAAGTGCGGAGCCGCGTCAAAATCGGACAATGGAATCGTCACCTGCGTCCACTTGGCCCCGTAATCCGCGGCGGCAATGTAGCTCGAGAGCGGCAGCCGCGCCTCGACGGCCATTCCGCCGTTATCCGATATGAGCACGGCGGAGAAGCTGTCCACTTTGCTCTTCGTATACACCTGGAATTGGAGTGCCGCAGTGTCCTGGACGGCGGCATAATCCTCCGCCGAAGCTTGATTCGACGAATTCAGGAAATTCAAGCCGGCGCGGGCAAAGCCGGCCGTTAATTTCAACCGGAGCGAGCGCTCCCCTTCGGCCGGCGCGAATACCGACCGGCTGTCCCACACGACCTGCGCGTTTGTCGTGAAGCCGCCTTGCGCGCTGGATAACCCTGCACCTGACGATACATAGTTATCGTTCAGAATCTGCCGGATGACGTCGCCTGCCTGACCGCCGCCTTCATTCGGCGTTCCCACTTGGATCGTCTCCTGCTTGACCGTTTCCCCGCCGGCCGTCTGCTTCACGGTCACCGCCGCGCTGCCGTTCGTGCGGCCCGAGACGGTATATTCGCCCTGCTTGACGTACTGCAGTCCGGTCTGGTCCAACGACAGCCCCAGGTAGGCCGGATTGTACCTGACGAACAACGTCACGGGCTCGCCCTCGTTGCCCGCCCCATCCTTCGCCACGGCCGTGATCGTATTGTCCCCGGGCTGAAGCGCCACGGTCGTGCCGAAGCTGTTGTCTTCCGCGACCGGCACGGCTTGTCCGTTGATCTGAAGCGTGCCCGCCTCGTCCAAATGACCGGAAACCGCGAACTCCGATTCTCTCACCGCGTAGGACGCATCCGTCGCGGACGCGCTGCCGGATTGATCGAATACGATATGCGGCGGTGCCGCGTCCACGTCGGACGTGACGACGACGGATACGCTTCTGGCCGGCAGGACGACCGCGGAAGCCTTACCGTCTTGAATATTGCGCGAAGCCGCCAGCTGCATGTCTTGGCCTTTGGCGACATCGGCGGTCAACTGATACACGTTTGCCGTCGTGCCGGTCAGACCGCTCACGTTCACGGTTTTCGCGGCGTTCGTCGGATTGACCATCAGCGCGGTCGTTTGGCTTCCGTTCACGAACGCGACCGCGTCCATCCAGACCGCGTCCGTCGTCGTCAAGCCCGAGGCCGGATCGGCGCTGACCCGTCTGACGGCCGAGCCGACGGGAACGTTGTTGAACAGATTGCTGAGCACGTAGAACGCCTTCGATTTGGTCACCGTATAGCCGTCGCCGTCGAGAAGCACCTCGCCGACGTCGGTCGGATGCCTGCCGTTCGCCCAGCCCAGCCACCAGAACCAATAATTGTCCTTGATCAGCGCCATGTCTCCGGCCAGACGCTGGGCGGCGTTGATCGCCATGTCCATCTCCGAGACGCCGGCGATGAGCGTGCTGTATTCGGTTTGCCACAGGTCTTTGTCCGGCACTTGGTCCAATGCGGCGCGATAATTCTTGTACACGTCGTTGTTGTCGAAGCCCTTCGCGAAGTAACTATGCGACGCCAATCCGCCGATTGCCGCGTTCAGCTCCGGGTCGCCGCGCAGCGCGGAGAAATCTTCCCCGAGCAGCAGCTCGTTCTCGTGGTAAGCGGCGCCTTCCGGACCCAGGATTTGCACGCCGGTCAGTCCCGCGGCGTCGAGCTTGGAACGAAGCAGCTTGGCGACGCGCTGATATTGGGTGCCGTTGTCTCCGCCCCAATAGCACCATTCGCTGACGATTTGCGACAACGGCTCGTTCTGGAAGCTGAGCGCCTTGGGCACGCTGGCGCCTTTGTCCGCAAGCCATTGGATCGCCTTGACGAGATAATCCGCATAGGCAGCTTCCTTATCGGTACGGAGCCTCACATGCTCCGAGCCCGTCCATCCGTTCACGGTCGGCAGCGTCTTCATCCCCACCGGCGGCGACCAGACCGAAATCATGTAATCGTGCATCCCTCTCGTTTCGCCGGCATTGACGATATCGAAAATCTCCTGCATTTTGCTGTCGATCAGGTTGCCGTCCCCGTCCCCGGTCACCGCTGGAATCATGACCCTGAACATCGTGGCGCCAAGGTCCTCGAACAGCGCTTGCTGCGCCGCCGTCTTATCGGTAAAATCGCGATTCCAGTCCGCGCGATTCCACGACGGGAAGATTCCCCAGCCCTTCACCGTCTGCTGGTCGACGCCGGAAATAGCGACGTCGTACACCGGCGCTGCCTCCGCGCTCGCCGCGCTTGCCGGTTCGACGGGCACGCAGTAGAACGCGACCAGCGCCGCAAGCGCGACGCCGATCATCCTTCGAAACGATAACGATCTCATTAACCAATCTCCTCCTCTGCTTTTTCACCTCCAAGTGTATACGCTTACAAGCGCAAGCTACATCAAATTATCTATGACGAACTTCAATTTTCTATCGAGTTTGGGCGCGCGGCGACGAATAGGTCTCTAAACCGCGCCATGATCCTGCTATGATCGAATTACGCGCCTGTTTTATGCCAAGTTTCTCCCTACTTCTCCGGCTGCAGCGGCTTTCTCGGATCGAAAGCCGGGAACACGTAGTCGTTCAGGTTGACAAGCTTCTGGTATACGGCATCGTTCAGCGAGCGGTTGTACTGGGCAGACAGCTTATCGAGCGCTTCCTTCGGATCTTGGAGCCCCTGCAGAATATCCCGGTACGCCTTCATCCGCACCGCATCCCCCAGATTGCTCGGGCTGAACTGCGTCGGTTCGTACTTCAGAATGAACTTGGGCTCCTTCGGGTAAATCGACTCCGCGGAGGTTGGAAGGAATTGCTGCATGCCGGGCAATTCCGGCCGATACTGTTCACCTTCCGTCAGATCCCGCCTTGCCGGAATGAGATCGCCCTGCTTGTACATCTCGCCAAGATAGCCGCTCGACATCAGGTATTGCCACAGCCCGACCGCCGCTTCCTTGTCCTTCGTAACGGCATTGACCGCATAAGGCGGCTCGGGCTCGATCATCAGCGCGCCTTTGCCCTTATCGGATGCGTCAAGCAGCGGCGGCATCGCGATTCCCCATTGGAACGAAGCCGGATGCATACGCTCCAAAGCTGCGATATCGCGGCTGGATACGATCATCATCCCGATATTCCCTTCCGCGAATTGCGTCAGCGCCGTATCGGGCTTCAGCGACATTTCCCCGGGGAACAAGCCGCCTTCCCGTTTCATCGCAAGCATCGTTTGAAACCAAGGCATATATACGGAAAAGTCGTAGTTTCCTTTGGCATAATCGTAATAGTACGCTCCGCTCAGCGTGCCTGCCATCTCCAGCGGCTGCTGAAAGCCGGCTTCGTCCTCGCTCGCCGGCAGCGCGAAGCCGTATTTGCGATAACCGGTGCCCGCCTTGGAAATGCCGACGGCGCAGGTTTTCAATTCCGCCAGCGTAGCGGGCGGCTTGCCCGGGTCGCATCCTGCTCCCGACAGCAAATCCTTGTTGTAGACGAGCCGGATCGTCAGCATGCCGGACGGGATCGCGTAATAATGCTCGTTTTGCTTCGTATAGTCGGCCGCCCACGCGGGAAAATCGCCGCGTACGGAATCCGGCGCCTCTTTCGATAAATCCAGCAGCCAATTCTTGTAAATATAGCTGGTGAGCCATCCGGTACCGATCTGAAAGACGTCCGGACCTTCGCCCGAGGTCATAAGCATGTTCAGCGACTCGTCGTACGTGTCGCGCGGCAGACTGAGCAGCTTGGCGGGCGACTCGGGATGATCGCCGTTGAATGCCGCGATCAAGCGTTCGATATCCTTCGTTTGCGCGGAGTCCTGCACGGCCAACGTGATCGGCTCCTTCTCATCCGGTCCGCCGCCTGCCTCGGGAGCCGAGGCTTGCGGATTGCCCGGGCCGCCGCAGCCCGCGCATGCGAGAACGGCCAACGCGGCGAGCATGAATCTCGCTTTACAAAAATCGACGCTTTTCATCATTTTCCACTCCCCTTATAATGATGTGTAAACGTTCTCACCAGTCCGTGGAAAGGAGCCGCGTCCCCATGCTCACGCTCCGTAAACTATCCGGCTTGCTTACGTTTAACCGGGTAAGCCTGAAATACCGATTGCTGCTGTATTTTCTGCTGCTCGTGATCCTGCCGACGTCGATCATATCCGTAACCGTTTACAACGAATCGTACCAAACCATCACCCAGAACATGAATGCCTCGGTGCAAAAAAACTTGGCCATGATGGAAACGGTGCTGGTCAAGAAATTCGATGAAATGAACGGCGTGGCCAATTCCATCTACCTGAACCCGGATATGCTGGACATGCTGTCCGCCGACCGCCCCTCCGACCAAGTCGGATTCGTCAACGAGCTTGCGAACTTCAACAAAATACTCGATATCTATGCGCAGCCCGAAGGACCAGCCAAACAGTTCGTGCCGAAGCTGTACATGCTGGACAGGCCTGAATACGTGCAATATAATTTCTCGCGCAACGTGTCCACGATCAGCGAAATCGAGAAAGAGCCTTGGTACGCCGCCCTGCCGCCGAAAGCCCGCTATTCCATCGTTGGCCTGCAGGCGGAAACCTCGGCTAGCGGCACGTCGTATACGATCAAGCTCGCCAAGCGATTGTTCGGCTTGAAAAACATGACGATCCCCTACGTTGGCCTGCTTACGATCGATGCCGACATTAACGACTTTAACAGCATGCTCGTCCAGCTCAAGCCCTCCGCGAACAGCTCCATCTTCATCGTCGACAGCCGCGGGAACGTGATCGTGAGCCCGGACCTGGGGCTTCTCGGCAGCAGCTTGTCGGAAGAAGCTTATATTTCCAAACTAATTAACCGGCCGGACGCGGTCGGCTCGTTCGACGAACGCATCGGCGGGCAGGCCGAGCTTGTCTCCTTCCGGCGAATTGCATCGCTCGATTGGACCGTCGTCTCCGTCTCTCCGATCAGCGATCTTAATGGCAAGCTCGTCTCGTTCCGAAGGGCCATGTACGGCGTACTGGCACTCTGCATGGTGCTCGCCTTCGTCATCGCCCTGCTGCTCTCGAACAATATCACGAAACCGATACGCAAATTCATCAAGACGATGTCCTATGCGCAGGAAGGCAATTTCGACGTTCGGGTCCAGTATCGCCGAAAGGACGAATTCACGTATTTGTTCAGCCAGTACAATAAGATGATAATGCAGATCAAAGAGTTGATCAACAAGCTGTACGTCAGCGAAGTGAAGAAGAAGGAAGCCGAGCTCAAGGCGCTTCAGTCGCAGATCAATCCGCATTTCCTGTACAACACGCTCGATTCCATCAATTGGATCGCGCTTCGTCACGATGTGCCCGACATCAGCCATATGGTCACGAGCTTGTCGGACTTCTTCCGCTACAGCCTCAGCAAAGGCCGGAGCATCATCCCGATCGAAGACGAGCTGCGGCAGGTCGAAAGCTATCTGTCGATTCATCGTTTCCGGTTCAAAGATAAGCTCGATTACGCGCTCCGGGTGGAACCGGAGGTATACGGCCACTTGACGGTCAAGCTGGTCCTGCAGCCGCTCGTCGAGAATTCCATCATTCACGGCATCGAGAAACGGCACGGCAAAGGTTATATCGAGATCAGCGCCCGCAAAATCGGCGAGCGGATCGAAGTCGAAATCGCCGACAACGGCGTAGGTGCGGATGCCGACGCCCTCAACGCCATGCTGGCGGGCGAAGGCGAGGCTGGCGATTCGTTCGGCACGATCAACGTAGACCAGCGGCTCAAGCAAGTGTTCGGGGAACTTGCGGGCATCCGATACGGCAAGAGGGATGGGCCCGGAATGCTCGTGATCGTAACGATGCCTGCCGTGACAACCTGGGAGGAGAATGAAGATGCTCAAGATGATCATCGCCGATGATGAATATAACGTCCGGGAAGGGCTCAAGGAGGTCGTCCGCTGGGATGAGCTCGGGATCGAAGTAATCGGAGACGCCGCCGACGGTTTGGAAACATTCGAGCTATGCCGGAAGCTGAGGCCCGATATTCTGTTGACGGATATACGCATGCCGATGATGGATGGGCTGGAAGCCGCGCTGAAGCTGAAGGAAGACGGCAATCCCGTCCGACTCATCATCATCAGCGGTGCCGAAGATTTCAACTATGCCAAGACGGCCCTCAGTCTGAATGCGGACGGTTATATCTTAAAGCCCATCAAAATAGCCGAGCTCCAGCAAACGGTCCGCAAGGTCGTTGCCTCCATCACCATGGAGCGCAGCCGCGAGACGCAGACGGAACAGCTGCAGCGGCAGATTCATGAGAACATGCCGCTGCTGCGCGAGAAGCTTCTATCCCAAGTGACGATGGGCATGCATACGAACGAAGCGGACATTCGGAACAAGCTGGCGCAGTATGGGCTTCCATCCGCGAAGGAAGATCTATGGACGGCGGCCGTGCTGCAGATCGACGAATACGAGAAGGCAATCGAGCGCTACAGCGATACTCGCAAACAGCTGCTAGGCTTCTCCGTGAACAACGTACTGGGTGAAATCGTCTCCCGCGACGGCATCGGCATCGCCTTCGTCATGAACGAGAACGAGCATGTCATCCTATTCAGACAGGCGGAGTTGCAGCGCGTAACCACCAGCCTGAAGGAAATCTGCCAAGAGATGATCGGCAGCATGCAATCCTACCTGAAGCTGTCCGCCTCCATCGGCATCGGAAACCCGGTAAGGCATGCGATCGATCTCCACGGCTCTTATCAAGAAGCGCTCGCAGCGATCAAATATAAGTTTTATACCGGGAAAGGCTCGGTGCTGGCCATCGGAGAATTCCAGTCCGATTCGCATCCGCTGGAATTTCCGAAGCTGTTCGATGCCGAAACGAAGCTGATGAACTTCATGAAGCTGGGCAGCAAAGTGGAGGCCGCGGAGACCGTCGCGTCGATCTTCGAAACGCTTTGCGGCAATCGCCATTTGCCCGTCGGCTACATGCAGAGCATCTGCGTTGAGCTGATCCATATGGCCGACAAAGCCGTCGGCGAGATGGACGAACATATTCGGGACATCGTGCCCGGCTACGCCTCCGCATTCGTCGACGTCTACGACAAACGCGAGGCCGCGGAGCTTCGCGAAGCGATGCTCGAGCTGTTCGGAGGGCTGGCCGACTATTTCGCCCACAAGCATTCCCCCAAGAACAGCCGGATGATCCAGAAGATCAAAACGATCATCTCGCAGACCTACATGGAGAACATTACGGTTGCCCGGCTGTCGGAGCAGGTGTATCTGTCGCCGAATTACATCAGCTTGATCTTCAAGCAGGAGACCGGGGAAAGCATTACCGAATACGTGACCAAAGTGCGGATGGAAGCCGCGAAGGAATTGTTGAAGTCGCAGGACTTGAAGATTCTGGAGGTGGCGGAAATGGTAGGCTTCGAAAACGCCACGTACTTCAGCACCGTATTCAAAAAGTTTTCCGGCATGCATCCGCAGAAATATCGGGGTATGTTTCAAACCCATGGTTAAACAAGAAAAACCCTTCCGGATGGAAGGGTTTTGTTCGTAAGGTTGGTGCGGTCGAGAGGACTCGAACCTCCACGGCTGTTACACCACTAGAACCTGAATCTAGCGCGTCTGCCAATTCCGCCACGACCGCACGTCCGGCAGATGGACCGCGGCATTGCCGCAATCACGTTTTTTATAGTATCATTCACGGTCGGCGCAGTCAAGAAAAGCAGCGAAGTTGAAATTTTCAAATAATAACCGCAGGAAGCCTATCGACCCGGCTGCCTCCTGCTCCCCTCGCCGGATCGCCTTCATAGCGCCTCTGACTCTTCTCTACACCTCGCTGCGCGGGTCCGTTACCGGTTCGTAAATGTAGCTGCGGCTCAGCTTCACGACTTTGCGGTTCCGTTTGCGGATCACGACGCTCTCCTCGTCCCAAGCGACGACGATGCCAAGCACGTCGTTGATCTCGATGTTGTCGCGCACGACTCGCAGCGACGTGCCTTCGACTCTATAGCGGTCCAGTTGTTCTTCAGTAATCATAAGCGGCCTCCTATGCTTAAAGAACCCCAATGCTGCGTATGCGCAGGCATTGAGGTTCCCTATAATCGCTGATTAAACTTAGCTCACATGTTCCTTCGAATCATTGGTCTCGTACCATTCGTCCAGCACGCGCGACGACATCACGCGGCTCGTCACGTACTCCGACTGCTTCTCCGTAAACTGCCCTTTCCAGTCCATCTCGAGTTCTTCCGACAGCTTCACGATCGTAAGCAACTCCGACCAGGCGACATACCGTTTATACCAGAAAAATTGGGGATGTTCGATCATATAAGGATACAAGTCATCAAATTCCGTATGCTTGCAATCGAGCGCACGTTCAAAATGGTTTTTCGCGTCCGACAACTTGGTTAATAAATACTCAGCCGATAGATTTGCCATGAAAGTTGTGCCTCCCCCATCTGTACTTATGAACATTATATGTCAAAATAACGATCTCGAAAAGATGCTGATTATGGAACTATTGCTCGAAGCGGATTTTGCCGCCTTCCAAGGAAGCGATCTTAACGAGCGATTCGACCCGGATGCCCTGCTCGCGGATGGTCCGCGCGCCGGCCTGGAACGATTTCTCCACGACGATGCCGAGACCGGCCAGCTTCGCGCCGGAACGCTCGATGATTTTGATCAAGCCTCTGGCGGCGTCGCCGTTCGCGATAATATCGTCGATGAACAGCACCGTATCGTCAGCCGTCAAAAATTGCCGGGAGACCATGATATCCGTTACGATCCCTTTCGTAAAGGACGGTACGCGTTCGGAGTACGAATCCGGATCCGCGATCAGCGTCTTCTTGCGCCGCGCGAACACGAGCGGCACGTTCAGCGCCATCGCCGTCGTGAAAGCGGCCGGAATGCCGGAGGACTCGACCGTAATGACTTTCGTGATGGGCGTCTCGGCATACAGGCGCGCGAATTCCTTGCCCATCTCCAGCGTTAACTGCGGATCGACCTGATGATTCAGCAATGCATCCAGCTTCAGCACGTCTTGATTGATAATCGAAGCTTCGCGCAATATGCGTTCTTTTAACAGCTCCATTCGCATTCCCTCCACCAAAATCTTTTTCCGTTAAAGGTACCATATGGAAGGGTTGCGCGCAACTGACGGACACAAATTACCAATACGCGCTATCTATTCTGCAACTTTCTTCCATTTCAAGCGTCTACCTAATATAACAAAGACCTTACAAAACAATTTCGCTACACCTTAGGAGGTATGCGTCATGATCTCTGCTTACGCCAAACCTGCCATTCGCGCTGCCGCCGCCGCATTGCTGGTCTTATCCCTCTCCGCCTGCCAGCTGAACGTGATCGGGACAACCGGTTCGAATGCCGAGAAGGACATCTCGTCCTCGCAGCATGGTTCTGGTGCCAGGGACGTCACGGACAGCCCTCAGAAAAGCTACGATACGAAGGGTAACGGCTCCGTTAAGCCAGCGAAAGGCCCTATCACGGACGACGGCACCGCCCTCAGCCCGGATGCCACGGCGGAATCCTCCACGGGCAATGCAGGGAAATCTCCGGCAACAGCGCAC
The DNA here is from genome assembly GCF_056269105.1 of Paenibacillus sp. J31P316. Classification (NCBI taxonomy): domain Bacteria; kingdom Bacillati; phylum Bacillota; class Bacilli; order Caryophanales; family Paenibacillaceae; genus Paenibacillus; species Paenibacillus sp. J31P316. The sequence goes on from NZ_JBWDNI010000001.1 coordinate 810,181, forward strand.
AAGTCCGAAGACGATTGGCATGCGGAAGCGCCTCGCCTGCTCGGTATCGCGCTCGGAGAATCTCAATCGGAGGCCAGCAAAAAGCTCGGCAAGCCGGCAGACAGCTATCCGATCGAGGACGGCGGCGATCGACTGACGGTCGAAGAATATGCCTCCTTCTCCGTTGGCTACGACCGCGACCGGAAAGTCGTATTCGTCGATGCCTTCGATCAAGGAGCCGCAACCGGGTTAAGCGGCCTTCGCGTCGGAGACAGCGGAAGCGCAGCCATGAAGGCGCTCGGCAAACCGGATACCCACACCGCGAGCGTGCTCGCCTACGAGGCAGACGGCGCACTGCTGAAGCTTGACCTCGATCCGCAGAACGACCGGATTATATCGATCAAGCTGTTTTCAACCGATCGTCAGCCATAAGGCGAGAAGCGCGCAGACCAGTATGGGCACCGTCAATACGATTCCATACTTCATATATTCCCGCCATGACATCTCGATGCCGCCCTTGCGCAGCAGCTGCAGCCAAAGCAAGGTCGCGAGCGATCCGATCGGCGTGAGCTTGGCGCCTACCGAGGTGCCGAGCAGGCTGGCGAACGGCAAATAATGCGGCCCGCCCGTGTCCTGTATCGCCAGGGAGGATACGAGAACCGCCGGCAAATTGTTGACGGCAGCGCTCAGGAGCGAGAACAAGCCGCCGGAGCCGAGTATGCCGAGAAACGCCCCCTGCTCCGTCATGGGCCCGAGCGCCTTCGGAAACCAATCGACGGCGCCATGAAGGTACAAGCTGTATACGATCAGGTTCATCGATAACGCGAAGACGACGATCGACCAAGGCGTGCGGCGGATGGTCGCGCGAACGTTCCCCATTCCGACCGCAAAGCTTGCCGCCCACTGCACGGCCGCCCCGCCAAGCGCGATGAACGCGACGGGCACCCCGATTTTCCCCGATACCAAATAACCGACCATCATCAAGGCGATAATCAGCCACGACAGTTTGAACAGCCGCTGGTTGGTTACGGCCGAAGCCGGCTCAGGAAAGATGCGCGGCGCTTCCGCCCGTTTCTCACCTATCTGAATGCCTTTGCCGAAATACATGAGTATCATCGCGATTGTCGCGACGATCGCGATCAATCCCGGAAACAGCATCGTCCTTGCATACTCTCCGAACGTCAAGCCGAAGAAATCCGCCGTCAAGATATTCGTCAGATTGCTCATCATAAGCGGAGCGCTTGCCGTGTCCGCCATCAAACCGATGCCCAGCAGAAACGCCAGCCTCGTCCTTCGCGGGAGCTGCAGCAGCGCCGTGACCTCGAGCACGATCGGGATCATGATCAGAATCGTGCCGTCATTGTTGAAGAACACCGTAATGCAGGCCGCGAGCGCGCAAAGCCCGATCAGCAGGCGCAGCTGCCGGTGGTAGAATTGGCGAACGATGTGCAGTGCCGCCCAGCGGAAAAAGCCGTTCGCATCCAAGAGAGAAGTAAAAAGCATAATGCCAATCAGCGAAAAGGTGGCATTCCATACGAAATGCCAAATATAAGCCGCGTCTTCGGGCGCAAGCAGACGGGCCGCGAACAACAGCGCCGCTCCTGCCAGGGCGGTTATCGCCTCATGCAGCCCTTTCGGCTTCCAAACAATCAACGCCAGCGAAGCGGAGAATACGCTGACGGCTACCAGCATGGCCATAAATTTGGGATCAACTGCTTTCGTCTTCGGGATAATGGAATCGGAATAAAATTCAAGGATTATGAGAGTTAAGGATTATGAGAGTTAAGGATTATGAGATTCAAGGATTAAGGATAAACGAGAAATGAAAAAAGATAAATGATCAAGGAATGGGATTGCGTTTAGTAGTCATGCCTGTCCCCGCATGGACATACCTTTAGCTATAGGCCGTCCACGAAAGGCAGGTATCGATAGAGATGAAACGGATCAGCACAGTCATGCAAATCGCGTTTACCTATATGGGAACGGTCGTCGGCGCGGGGTTCGCCACGGGCCAGGAGATTTTGCAGTTCTTTACACGGTTCGGCTTCGTGGGCGCATTGACGATTCTGCTCGCGACGGTCATGTTCGTATGGCTCGGCTCCAAGATGATGCTGATCTCGAACGATGTTCGGGCCAAGTCGTACGAGGACGTCAATAAAGTGCTGTTCGGCGAGCGGTTCGGACGATGGATCAGCCATTTCATGCAGCTGGTCTTATTCGGCGTATGTGCGGTCATGCTGGCCGGCGCAGGCGCGATCTTCTCCGAAAATTGGAATCTGTCGTATCAGTCCGGACTGTTGATCACGATGGCAGGCTGCTTCCTCCTGCTGCGCAAGGGCATGAGCTCCATCCTGACCGTTAATTCGATCGTCGTTCCGATCATGCTGCTGTTCACGGTGCTCATCATCATCGATACCGTCCAAACGCCGGGTTCGAGCCGCTGGCTGCTGCTGACGAGCGATTTTTCGCCTGTCGCGGTATGGGCATCCCCGTTCCTGTACGCGGCCTTCAACCTGGCGATGGCGCAAGCCGTCCTTGTTCCGCTCGGCGCCGAGATCGAGGACCGCAAAGCGATCGTATACGGCTCTTGGGTCGGCGGCATCGGCATCGGCTTCATGCTCCTTGCCGGCCATATCGCGCTGTCGGTGTACATGCCCGGCATCCAGCAGTTCGCCATTCCCATGGGCGGCATCGCGCGCGAGCTGGGACACGGCATCCAATGGATTTATATTTTTCTGATCTTCGCCGAAATCTTCACGACGCTGATCGCCGACATCTACGGACTGACGCTGCAGCTGCAGGAACGGCTGAAGCTCTCCCGCACGCTGCTCACGATTCTGACGCTCGGCGCCTGTTACATCGCCAGCCAAATCGGCTTCGGTCCGCTGCTCTCGACGCTCTATCCCATCTTCGGCTTAATCAGCCTGGGCTGGCTGATTCTGCTGATTCGCCATCGGCCGCCGGTTCGGGAATGACCGGAGAGGCGTGGTTGGTGAATCGGGGATGAGAGCACTAGGGGCGATGAATGGGCAAAGGCGCGTTAGGGAAGCTTCGAGACGAATGTGCAAAGTCGCGTTAAGGAAGCTTCGAGACCAATGTGCAAAGACGCGTTAGGGAAGCTTCGAGACCAATGTGCAAAGACGCTGAAGGACAACGCCAGGAACGCCGTTATCGAGCGAGCTCGACGAGCTGCACGTCCGGGAGCCGTTCCAACAGCAGATCCCTCATATGGGCGTGACAGGTGAAGAAAATTATCTGCCTCTGTTCCGCCAGCTCCTTCAACACGTCTGCGGCGGCCAGAAGACGGCCATAGTCGAAATTGACGAACGGGTCATCGAGCAGCAGCGGAAGCGAATGAACGGCTGCCGCCTCGCCGGCAAGCGCGAAGCGCATGGCCAGATACAGCTGCTCGGCCGTGCCCCTGCTCAGAAAGCCGCTCTCCACGATGCGTCCGTCCTCGGTCTCGAGCGCAATCGTCCGCTCTCCTTCCGGCATGGAGATCCGTCTGTACCGCCCTTCCGACAGCCTGGCCATCAGCCGCGATGCTTCGCGCAGGACGCCGGGCTGCCGCTGTTCCTCCATGATCCGCTTCGTGCGCTTGATCATCGTCATGCTGACCGAGAGCACCGCATAGCGGTCGATCAGCTTCTCCAGCGCGGCAATCGTCGCCTCGCGTTCCCCGATTAATCGCTGCCGATCCCCGTCGCGCAGCAGCTGTTCCATCCGCTGCCTTTGGCGGCCGAGCAGTTCCAGCAGCGTGCTGCGGAGCTGCTCGGCTTCTTTGTGTGCCGACTGCTTCTCGGCGAGCAGGACGCGGAGCCCGTCTTCGTCCAACTCCGCATACCAAGCTTCGATTTGCGTCTGATCGGCGGCCGATAACCCGGCAGTCAGCTGCGCGTTCAGCTTGTACATGTCATGCTCGATTTCAAGCAGCCGCTCCGACTGCTGAAGCGCGTTCAGCCACCCGGGTTCATTGTCGGTCTTCCCGGCCGCGAACCAACGCTGCTGCTGTTCCTCCAGCTCCCGCATCTTCTGGCCGAGGCTGTCGATATGCACCGCTTGCTCGGCTAGCTTCGCTGACAGCTCTTCCCGCTCGAAGCGGATCGCTTCCTGCTGGGCTGCTTCGGCTTGCAGCAGGCGAAGCGCTGTCGCGGCATCGCCGCGCGCCCGGCGCATGGCGTCCGGGAACGCCTCGCAGAGCGAACCGGCCGACTGCTCGAAGCGGGCGATGCCCTCACGAAGGCGCGCAGCCTTGCCCGCTGCGCGCTCGGACGCCAGCATGCGAAGCTGCGCTTGCTCGGCGAGCTCGATCGTCTCCATCGCGGCCTCCGGCGACAATGCCGGCGGCAGCTTGCGCGCCGTCAACCAGTCGCGCCAATCGGCCGCGGCAATGTCATACGCTTGCGCCGCCTCGTCCGCCGCGGCGCCGGCGGATTGTGCCTGCGCGCGCAGCCGGGCATGCGCGCGCTTCAGCTCCGCGCGCCGCTCGGCGCTGCTCGCCTGCGCGCGCAGCTCGTCCTGGCGCGCGTCGACCGCGGCGCGCAAGCGGGCGAGCAGCTGCGCCGGGCTCGCCGGCGGCGCCGCCGTGCGCCTGCGCGGCAGCGCGGCCTCGCGCGCGGGCGCCGCTTCGCGCAGCGCCGCGGCTGCGGCTGCGCCGGCGCTTCCGCGCGGCAGCAGCCGCGCCAGCGCTGCGCCCGGCGCGGCGACGAGCGCGCCGAGCGCCGCGAGCACGCGCTGCTCCGCGGCCGCCGCGGGCGAGACCGCCGCCGCTGGCGCCGCGGCGCGGCGGCCGCTGCGGCTGCGGCTGCGCGCCCCGCGGCCGGCTTCGCGCGCGCGCGCCAGGCGCAGCAGCGCCGGCACGGCCAGCGCGGCCGCTGCTGCGCCGGCAGCGGCTGCCGCCGCTGGCAGGCCGGCGACCGCAAGCGCAGCTGCGCCGGCGGCCAAGATCACCGCCGCCGCGCCATAACCCGCGGCGGCTCCGTCCAAACCGCGGCGGCCCATATCCGCCGGGGCCGCCTCCGTCTCATGCTGCTCGCGCAGCAGCGCAAGCTCCAGCTCCCGCCACGCCTCCTCGAACTGGCGCGCGGCATAACGCAGCGCATCGCCCGTCTGCGGGAGCAAGCGGAATATCTCATCCAGCGCTTCGTCCTCGTAGGCAGCCGCCCGATCATCCCCGTCAGCTCCGGCTGCCCTGCCCGAGAGCCTTGCGGCCGTCGACTTCGATCCTTCTTCCGCAGCAAACTCTTCTATATCTAGTCCTTCGACGGATTCCCGTTCACGACCGTGCGCGGCCCGGTGTTCAGCCTCCGCGAGACGCAGCGTTCTCTCCGCTTCCTGGAGCACGTTTCGATGCTCGCGAACCGCTTCCCGCTCCGCGACGCCGGCCAGAAATCCCTGCAGCGTCGCTTCCGTCCAACCCGGCGAAATGCGCAGCAGCAGCCGCTTCGCAGCTTCCCGGTGCTCGTCCATCTCGGCGGCAAGCTCCGCCGCGGATTCCCGCGAAGCCGATACTTGCTCGACGGACAGCATCAGCGCTTCGATTTCGTCCTTGCGCGCGAGCAGCGCCGGATCGAAATGCAGCCGCTCGATCCGGTTCTCCAACACGGTCGAGTGCTCATTGGCTTCACGAACAGCTTCGTACATGCGCCGCAGCTCGCCCGCCAGCGCTTCCCAGCGGCTTCTAGCATCTGCCGCCAAGCGCGGCGCGTCTTTCAACCCTTCGAGCTCCTGCAAGAGCGTGAGCCGCCGAATCCAAGCCGTTCTTACTTCCGCGGCGCGCTCCAACAAAGCGCTTTGCTTGCGAAGCGACGGAAGATTTTCTTCCGCCGCCGCCAGCCTGCGTTCCGTATCCTCAATGCCGGTCGTCAGCTCGTTGAAAGCCGCGATGCCGTCCTCCACCTTGCGGAGCTGCGCTTCCGTCTCGTCCAGCTCCTTCAGCAGCTTGCTGATCTGCTGATTGCTGCCGCGGGGCTTGAACAGCTCGTCCAGCTGACTCTGCAGCAGCTTCTCCGTACCGGCGATCGCGCTTCCGCCATTCCAGCCGGCATGATACAACTGCTTGCCGAGCTCGTCGCCTTCGAGCATGCCGATCGCCTGCAGCTCCGTCAACGTAATGGCAAACAGCTCGTGGAATACCCGTTCGCCGATGCCTCCCAAATACAGCCGTTCCCATTGCGCCTGCGTCAGCGTATCGGCAAGTTCTCCGCCTTCTTCGCCGACTACCTGGCTTCCCAATCGCCGCACCGCGACTTTGCCGGACGAGCTGCCGTACCGTTCCATGACGTAAGACAGTCCGTCCTTATCGGAGAAAAACAACCGGCCGCCGTGGCGGCCTCCGTTCACGGGCTCCAGGCGTTCCGTCCGGCTTCCTTTATGGGCAAAGCCGAATAACAGCGATCGAACGAAGCCGAGCATCGTGCTTTTCCCCGCTTCATTGGGTCCGTAGACGATCGTCACCGGCGCATCCAGGCTGCAGGTTACGTCGCTTAGCTTGCCGAATCCTTCCACATGCAGTTTATGTAATCTCACTTCTCTCCACCGCCTTGTTCCGACGCGGTTGCGGCAACGAAGGAATTCGAAGCGCTTGAATCCGACTCGGCCGCTGTCAACAGCCCGGCTGAGAGCTCCCTAGCCTTGTCCAGCCATGCATGCGAATGCCGTTCCATTGCGGAACGGGCAAGCTTGCGCAGCTTTGGCGACGCGAGCAGCGGCTGCATCGCCTCTTCCATCAGCGATTGGAGCGCTTCTTCGCTCTCGGCCTGATGACTTCCCCGGATCAGCTCGCCGATGAAGCTGTCCTCTTCGGCCAGCGAGGCAACATCGATCGCCGCTCCCGTGAACGTCTCCAGCTCGCTGATCCAGCCCCAGGCAGCATCCCCGCTTCCTGACTCCGACGAAGACGATCCGGTCCCATTCTCGGCCATGCGCTCCCGAAGACCCTCCAGCAGCTCTTGCAGCCGCCCCGAATCTCCTAATCTAGCATGCAGAATGCCTCTGCCGACAAGGGAGAAGCGCGCCATGAAAGAACGCCCGCCGCATTCGGCAGCCGCCCGGACCGCTTCGTCTTCCATCGCGTCGAGCAATGCCTGCTCCGAAGTCAATCCGTCGATCGTGGTCTGCAGGTTCAGCCAGCGGACCGTATCGAGCGGAACGAAGCGCAGTACCGTCTCGCGCGAGGCGGAGACATCAACGATATAGCAGCCCTTCGCTCCTGTCTCCTTCGCATGCCTTCCTTGGGTGTTGCCCGCATATACGACATGCGGGTATTCATGCAGCACCGCCCTGCTATGGATATGGCCAAGCGCCCAATAATGGAAGCCTGCGCCGACGAGCTCGTCCAACCTGCAGGGGGCGTACGGGTCGTGGCCGTCGATTCCGTCCACGTTGCCGTGAAGAAGCGCGATGCCGTAGCTGTCGTCCTGTCTGGCTTTGTAGCCGGCTGCAAGGTTCGCCGTTACTGATCGCGTACCGTACGATATGCCAGTGATATAGGCCGCGAGTTCCCCTTGTCTTGTGTATGCGGGAACCTGCTCGACGCGTTCGGCGCCGAAGAAATAGACGGAGTCTGGCCAGCGCAATGCAGCCTGCTGCCCTGACAACGGGTCGTGATTTCCGTGGATGACAAAGAGCTGCACGCCATGAGCGTGCAGCCTCTGCCATTCCTTCTGTAGCGCCAGCTGGGCACGCAGCGAGCGATCGGCGGAATCGTACAGATCGCCTGCGATGACGACGAAATCGACCGCCTCTCCGATCGCAGTGTCCACAAGCCTCGTAACGGCTCGAAACGTAGATGCCTGGAGGGCTTCCCTTACGTGGGAAGGCACCTCGGACAAGCCGCGGAACGGACTGTCGACGTGCAGATCCGCGGCATGAATAAACCGAAATGAGACGCCCATGCTCCTTCTCCCTTACTCCGCTGCTTCCGGTTCTGGTTGGATTTCCGTATACACCTGCTTCAGCTGCGCGATGACCCGCTGCAGCGAATAAACCTTCTTCGCTTTGTTCCAAGCCGCCCGCGCCATGTTGTAACGGTAATCCTGATCGGATACGACCTTCTCCAGCGCGTTGCAGAGCGCCGTCGGATTCTCGGGCTCTACCAGCAAACCGTTCACGCCGTCGTCGATCTGCTCGGCGATTCCGCCAACGTTCGTGCCGATAAGCGCCAGCCAGCACAGCGCCGCTTCGGCGAACACGGATCCGAACGCTTCCGCCCGCGAAGGCAGAACGAACACGTCGAAGAACGGCATGAATTCTTCCGGATGCAGCATATAGCCGTAGAAAATAATATCGTCGTACAAGTTCAGATCGAGCGCCAGCTGCTCCAGCTCCTGGCGGCTGGGTCCGTCTCCGATGATATGGAGCACGAAGTTATGGCCGCGGGCTTTCAGCTCCGCGCAGGCATGAAGCAGTACATCCAGCCCTTTGGCCGGCACCAGCCGGCAGACGGTGATCAGCTGGACGACCGCGTTTTCATGCGAAATCGGCTTGAAGCGTTTCTCGTCGAAGCCGTTCGGGATAATCTGAATGCGGTCCGCATCCTTTACATACGGCTTCAAGTACGCCCGGAACGATTCCGACGGCGTCAGGATTCGGTCTGCCTTTGCTTCCAGCTCGCCGTAGATCGCGGTCAGGAACCGATGCTCCATGCCGCCTTCGATGATTTTTCCGTTCAGGATCAGCTCGCGTTCGAAGCTGGAATGGATCGTCATGACCAAGGGCGTATCCGGATACAGCTGCTTCATGACCAGCGCGGAGATCGGATGGTGCGCGTGGATGATATCGTAGCTCTTCTTGATTCGCAGCTTCGTCCACCAGACGTAGTCGCGGTACGTTTGCAAATATTTATCGATGATGGGATTGCCCTCGTAATTCGTAATGTCGAAAGTCTCGAAGGAGACAGGCTCCTGCCCTTTCCCTCTGACTCGTTTCGGCAGCGAAAACAATTCCATTGGCCAGCCAAGCTTGTTGAATCGATCTTGAATGTAAGGAACCATGGAGGACACGCCGCCCGGCTGCTCCGGGGGAAAAAATAGTGCCTGCAAAATGTTCATCTCAAGCCCTCCCAAACCACTGCAATTTGCTTCTCGACTTGCAAAAATCACGATCGACGAGATCCGTGCAACGTGCTGAAACATCGTTCGCGTGTGTTCATTATAGTGTTATTTCGCCCGTAATATCAATCTTTCCTCTCCTCGCCGTCGTTAAAGAGATGATCGGGATTTCAAAAATTATTTCGTCCGATTCGCGATCCTGCGGCAGAAAGTTAGTCGTGGTCTTCTTAAGGTATGATATGTGCAAACAAACTAGAAAGCATCCGTCATCGCGAGCATCATTTGACGCACGCGGCAAACGCGGAATACTGCGAAAAATAATCCTTATCGATTAAAGTTTCTCGTCAATAAATATGATATACTAGAACATACGTTTCTGTATACTCACGAAAAATCGTCTTTTTGCCGATAATCAACCTTGTTCGCACTCTCATCTTAGGTGGTTGAAATATGACGTTCATTCATTGGCTAGCCGGCCTATCCGGCCACATTTTCGCATCCGCATGCGTCATGACCATTCTCGTTCTCATGCTATTTATGGCGGTCAAGCTGTACCAGAGCTATCGGCGCAATCAAACCTATCTCATGCTGATCCTCGTGCTGCTCGTCGTGCTGATTCAGAACGCAGCCGTGCTCGGCATTGCCTGCTCCGGCCAAACTACCGCTCCTTACTGGCAGCTTGCCAGCGTCTTCCTTGATCTGCTTACGTTCATCATCATTAACTTTGTGTTCATGAAATTATATACGGGCCGTTCGGCCAAATTGAAGGGCTTTCCGTTCCTGCTTATGTTCGTCGGCCTTGCGCTCGTTACGGCGGCACAGGTGGCGTTCACGCCGGACATTGCGCTTACTGGCCCCGATGCGGGTTCGGTTAACTTTCTCGCAGTCGACTTCTACGGTCTAATCTTGAACTTCGTGATCCTGCTGAACCTGCGCGGAATCGATCAGCGCTTCACCTACTCCGCCAGTCTGATCGTCTATTTCACGCGCCAGCTGAGCGTTATGGCGGACAATTACGTGTTCCACGGCAAGGTGCCGATGCTTGTCATTTTGAGCCATTTGCTCCCGGTCGTCTATTATGCGCTCTTGTTCCTGCTGTTGTTCGAGTGGGTATTGGAACGGCTGCTGATGACCTTCCAATCGTCGATTACCGACGGCTTGACCAGTCTGTACAACCGCCGCCATTTCACCAAGAAAGCCGAGCAGCTGCTGCGGGAAAGCAAGCAGATTGCGATCATCTTCTGCGATATCGACAATTTCAAGAAGCTGAACGATACGCAGGGCCATCATAAGGCGGATGGGGTATTGAAGCAAGTGGCCGATATTCTGCGGGAAGAAACCGCCGGCATCGGCACGGCCGGCCGTTACGGCGGCGAGGAGCTTCTCGGCCTGGTGGCGGCTCCCGGCATAAAGCCGGAAATCGTCGCCGAAGCGATCCGCGGCCGAGTGGAGAAAGAAACGATCGTCACGATCAGCGTCGGCGTCAGCTCCGCACGCGATGGGTCGACCGTCGCCGAGATCGTCCGGCAAGCGGACGAAGCGATGTACCAGTCCAAGACGACAGGCAAGAACAAAGTGACGCTGCATGCGTCGATGCGAACCCGCTCCACGCGCGGTGCCTCAGACGGCTCAATGAAACAGAACGCACAGATGTGAGCGGGCCGCCCATGGAGCATTCCTCAGGCACAACAAAAGACAGTCCCGGCCGCGAGCCATGCATGAAGCTCCTCGCAGCCGGGACTGTCTTCGTATGATCGGACGTATGATCGGATCTAACCGGCTTCAGGCAGGTTGGATCGCATGACGCGCCTTAACGCGATTTGTAAGGAATCGGATCCGTCGTGCCGGCTTCTTCGAAGCCTTTCAAGCGTAGGCGGCAGCTGTCGCATTCGCCGCAGGCTTCGGCTTCGCCGTTGTAGCAGGACGTCGTCAGGTGATAAGGCACTTCCATCCGCAAACCTTCTTCAACGATGCCCGCCTTCGTCAAATCGATCAATGGCGTTTCGATCGATATCGGTTTGCCTTCCACGCCAACCTTCGTCGCAAGGGCGATGACTTCCTGCACCTTGGCGATGAATTCCGGCCTGCAGTCCGGGTAGCCGCTGTAATCCAGCGCGTTAACGCCGATGTAGATCGCTTCTGCGCCAACCGTTTCCGCATACGATGTCGCGATCGACAAGAACAGCAGATTGCGTCCCGGCACATAGGTCACCGGGATTTCGCCCGCTTCGCCTTGTACGGGCTCCGCGCCCATCTTCGGCACCTCGATGCTGTCGTCCGTCAGCGCGCTGCCGCCGAACTCGCGCAGGAAGCCGAGCTTCACGACTTTATATCTGTCGCCTGTTCCGTAATACTCGGCGACGGCACGCGCATTCTCCAATTCGATGATATGGCGTTGGCCGTAATCGAACGTCAGGGGATACAATTCATAGCCCGCTTCCTTCGCATATCCCATGCATGTCGTGCTGTCCAATCCGCCGCTCAATATAATAACCGCTTTTTTCGTCGTCAAGTTATACACCTCTCTGGGCCGGGTCCCAAATGATTTTGTGCAGCTGCATGTTCAGCTTGACCCCCGTCAAGCCCGCAGCCAGCATTTTCTGAACAAGCTTTGCCGGCGGCATGCTCTCCCATACCGGACTGAAGAGCGCGAGCGCCTCGGTCGGGTAATCCGCAAGCACCTTCACGGCATAGTCGAAGTCCGCATCGCTCGCGATGACGAACTTCACTTCGTCCTGCGGTCGCAGGAGCGCGAAGTTGTCATGCAGCATCGCTTCGTTCTCTCCGGAGTCCGGCAGCTTGTAATCCATAATATAACGCGCCTTCGGCGAGCCGATCTCGCTCAGAAACGGTGCCAAATCGATGGCCCCGTTCGTCTCGACATGCACGTCCTTGATGCGCTCGATCCCACAGAGCTCCTTCAGAAGAGCCGCTGAACGGCTGCCGTACAACAAGGGCTCTCCGCCCGTCATGCAGATGTGCTCCGCCTTGTACTGCGATTCGACCTGCGCGACGATCTCGTCAATCGTCATCGTATCGGCTGCTTCGGCAGGCGGATAGCTGTATTTCGTATCGCACCAGACGCAGCGTAAATTGCATCCGAACAGACGAACAAAAACGGTCGGAAACCCGGCACGCGTGCCTTCGCCTTCGACCGTTTCGAAAATCTCCACCATGGGCAGCCGTATCGCTCGCGGCGCCAACTCCGTTTCGTTAACCGGCATGCTCGTCCGCCTCCATAAACGCCCGCGTGACCGCCGCATAGCTGGTCGGCGTCTCCCAAAGCCGGATCTCCTCGATGCGGACATTCGGATAATGGCCTTCTTCGACCAACGCGTCGTGCAGCTGCTCGTACATCCATACGACCATATTTTCCGCGGTCGTGTTCATCGGCGGCAGCACCTCGTTCAAGTAACGGTGGTCCAGTTTATCGATGATCCGTTCCTTGGCGATTCGTTTCATATCGGCAAAATCGATCGTCAAGCCGCGCTTGTCGGTCGTGCCGGACAAAATCGTTTGAAGCTTATACGTATGGCCATGGAGGCTCTTGCATTTACCTTCGTAGAGATGCAGGTGATGCGCGCTGTCAAAAGTAAATTCTTTGGAAACGAGCACCCGCCGGTTATGATAACGAAGCTGCTGCTCCTCGATATCGGACCCGAACTGCTGAATATGCTTCGGAATCTCGTACGTCACGTTCCACACCTTCCTCATTTTCCAATTGCAATATGCTATTATAGCACAATGCCAAGCCGGTATCTAGCATCTTGCTATACCATTAATTGCCCCATCATGACCGTCACGGCATGCCCGCTCATATGGACGCGTTCCCCGTGCACCGAGACACGCAGCTCTCCGCCTCTAGCGGAAGCCTGATAGGCAGTGAACTCGTTCTTCCGCAGCCTGCGCTGCCAGTAAGGTGCCAGCGCGCAATGCGCGGAACCCGTAACCGGATCTTCATCGATGCCGCTGGCGGGATAGAATGCACGGGAGACAAAATCATAACTCGATGGGGCTCCGCCTGCTCCAGCACCTCCGGCAGCTGCACGGCTCGTAACGATCACGCCGCGGGCGTCGACGCGCGCCAGCATTCCGAAATCCGGCCTCAGCGTACGCACGGTCTCCTCGCTGTCGACCTCCACCAGATAATCCATTCGATTGCGGCCGGTATACCGCGGTATCAGCCCCAGACCTTGAATGAGTTCTTCCGGAGCAGTGACCGGCTCGGCGGCTTCAGCCGGGAAGTCTAGCCGAATGCCCGCTTCCTCCAGCGTCGCCGTCAGTAATCCGCTCCGCGTATGAAATCTTGCCTGCTGTTCTCGGCCCAGCAGCCCGTTCGTCCACAAATAATGGCTGCTTGCGAGAGTCGCATGGCCGCATAGGTCAACTTCCTGCGTCGGCGTAAACCAGCGCAGATCGAAGCTGTCATTCTGCCTGCGGCGCAGAAACGCCGTTTCGGACAAATTCATCTCCGCGGCGACCTGCTGCATCCATTCCGGCTCCCGTTCCACTTCCAGCAGGCACACCGCGGCAGGATTTCCGCGAAACGGCTCGCTCGTAAACGCATCTATGATCGCAATCGGTACATTCATATCCAATCCCCCCTAATCCTCGTTCGTATATAGCCGTTTATCCTCTAGCTGGTTCATGTTCGCTTGTACATACTTGCTTGTATACACTCCATTGTACAAAAAGTCGTTCCTATTTCCTACTCCGTTCTTAGCCGACCGTACAGTCTGACCGGCAATGCCCTCCATAACAAAAAAGAAGCGCGGCAGGGAATTCCCTGCTGCGCTTGATTCCCTGCCGCGCTTGCCGATAATGCCGGAGCATGAATGCTCCAGAATCGCACCTTAACCTTTCACGCTGCCCAACCGTATGCCCGATACGAAATATTTTTGCAGGTACGGATAGACGAGCAGCACCGGGATGACGGCCACGATCATCTGCGCGGATTTGATCGACCGATCGTTTAATTTGGCAAGCCGCTTCGCTTCTTCCGGCGACATCGTATTGAAATCGAACTTAATGACGATCGACTGCAAGTACGTCTGCAGCGGATAATGGCTGACCTTCATGTAGATCATGCCATCGAACCAAGCGTTCCAATGCCCGACGATGCTGAACAGCGTCACGGTGGCGATAGCCGGCAAGGATACTGGCACATAGATCTGCCATAAGGTCCGCCAATGCCCCGCGCCGTCGATAAAAGCCGCATCCTCGAGCTCGGTCGGCACTTCGCGGAAAAAGTTGAGCAGCAGCACGATATTGAACACTCCGACCGCTCCGGGCAGCACGAGCGCCCAAATCGTATCCAGCAGGTGAAGCTCTTTGACCAAAATATAATTGGGGATCAATCCACCGTTGAAGAGCATCGTGAAGAAGAAAATCCAGACGTACAACGTTCGCATCCGCAGCTTGTCTCCAGCCTTGGACAGCGGATAAGCCAGGATAATGACGAGCACGACGTTCAGCGTGGCTCCGATCGCAACACGCTCGAGCGTTGTGCCGAACGCATGCCAGAACGCTCCGCGCTCAAGCACATACCGGTACGGGTCTAGCGTAAAGTGAACCGGCCAGAGCTTCACGAGACCGCCCATTACCGCCGCCTTGTCGCTTAACGACAGGGACACGATGTGAATGAACGGAATGAGACAGCCCGCGCATGTCAACGTGAGCACGATCAGATTGAATAGATTGAAGATTCGGGTTCCGGTGGTCGAATGCACATGCACGCTGCCCACCCCTTCCTTAGAAGAATCGATACTTGAACAGCCTGTACGCCAAGTAGTAAGAGACCGTGATGAGCACGAAGGATACGCCGGACTTCATCAGGCCGACGCCTGCCGAAATGCTGTACTGCGATTGCTGCAGGCCCAAGCGGTAAATCATCGTATCGATGATGTCGCCGGACGCGTACACTTGCGGGCTGTAGAGATTGAAGATCTGGTCAAAGCCGGCATCGAAAATGCTGCCAAGGCTCAAGACCATCAGCAAGACGATGATCATTCTCATCCCCGGAAGCGTCACATGCCAGGTTTGCCGCCATCGGCCCGCACCGTCGACGGAGGCTGCTTCGTACAGCGTAGTATCGATGCTCGTGATCGTAGCCAGATAGATAACGCTGTTGAATCCGAAATTTTTCCAGACGTCCGAGCCCACCATCGTATACGGGAACCAGCTGTTCTCCCCTAGGAAGTATACCGGTCCCAATCCGAACCAAGACAGGATGACGTTCGCAAGCCCCGTCGAAGGGGACAGGATATCGATCATGATGCCGCTGAGAATGATCCAGGAGAGGAAATAAGGAAAATAAATAATCGTCTGGGTAACGCGCTTGAACAGCACCTGCTTCACTTCGTTCAGCAGCAGGGCGAAGACGATCGGGACGATCATGCCGAGAATGATCTTCAAGACGGCGATGAATACCGTATTGCCGATAACCTGCCAAATGTTCGGCATGGCAAAGATCGTCTTGAAATTCGCGAAGCCTACCCAGTCCTGATCCCCGAACAGTCCCTTCACCGGATTGAATTGCTGAAAGGCGATAATGATGCCCAGCATCGGAACATAAGCGAAGATCAGAAGCATAATGAGGCCGGGAACCAGCATCAGATGCAGCGGCAGCTCTCTTCGGTTTCCGTATCGCTTGAACATGGGCGCGCCCTCCCTTCTAAGTTAAGTTCCGTCCCGCGGCCGAGGCTTATTTCGGCGCGTTGACTTCTTCCGTAATTTGCTTGCCGCCGAGCTTGTTCCAGCTGTCCACGAATTTGTCGAAGCCGCTGTCCACGTCTTCCTTGCCTTGAACGATCGACGTGATCGTCGTCGCCTCAAGCTCGCCCATGGAACTCCAGCTCGTCACCATCGTCGGCGTCGGCGCGCCGCTGAACGCGCTCCAGATCACTTTATCCGGATACGTCTGATCCACGTAAGCGAACGGCGTATCCGTCGGGCCGAACATCATCGACATGCCCGTGACGCCGTCCTGCATCGACTTGTAGAAGCCCTTCGCTACTCCCTTGAGCTGGTCCGTCGTATTGTCCGCCACAGCTTTCTTGATATCCTGATGCCCGACGAGATCGATCGACGGCAGCAGCGTATGGACAGGTCCCATCCCCCACAGCGAATCGATGTCGCCGTCCGACCAGAATTTCTCGAATTGGTTCGCGTCCCCGAACATCGTCTCGACGTACACGTTCAGCATCTCGACGACGAGCTCCGGATGTTTGAATTTCTTGCTCACTACGAGATAGCCGTCCGTTGCGTTGTCGAGCGGGATATGTACGTCGTCGCCGCCGCCCTCGCCCGGCAGCGGAACCGTGACCCACTTGGCATTCTTGTCGTTCTCCGACGTCTTCTCCACGCTGTAAGCCAGCCAATGCGGCCCATAGAACATGCCGAGTTTGCCGGAAACCGCGCTTTCCATCTCCTTAGTCTCGTCTTTCGTGCCGAACTCCTTGTCGATCAGGCCGTCCTTATACATGCGCGCCAGCATATCGAGCGGCTTCTTCATCGCGTCCAGCGACGTTCCGTAGACCGCCTTGTCATCCCCGTCCTTCGTCCAGAAGTCCGGATACGCGCCGAAGCCCCAGAACAAACCGCGGGAGGAATAAAGAATATCCTTGTTGAGCCCGAGCCCGATCGTATCCGCTTTGCCGTTTCCGTCCGGATCCTGCTTGGCGAAGGCCGTGGCGATATTGTAGACGTCGTCCATCGTTTTCGGGCGTTCCAGATTCAGTTTCTTCAGCCAATCCTCGCGAATCCACAGATGGCTGTAGCCGTTCGTGGACGGCATTTTCTGCGGGATGCCGTAGATCTTGCCTCCGAACGTGGCCGGATCGAAAATGCTCTTCGTCTCCGCCTCGATAATGCTCTTCAGAAGCGGCGAAGCGTACTTGTCGTAAATCGGCCCCATCTCATAGATCGCGCCGCCTTCAGCCAGCTGCTTGAAGTCCGTTTTGTCGTTGATCGGGAAGACGTCCGGCAGATCGTCCGACGTAATCGCCAGCTTCAGCTTCGTGTTGTAATCGTTATACGGATACATCATTTTGTAATGCGTGACGACGCCAAGCTTCTCTTTGTACAGGCGCGTCCACCGATTGTCCTCCCAGGTTTCCCCGGTCTTCTTCGTCAGCTTCGCCATATACTCCGCGTTCGGATCGACTCCGCTCCCGAATTGAATATCGACGGTGCCGCCGTCCGCCGGATCGTTGGAAACGTTTGCATCGGTCTCCTTATTGTTGCCGTTTCCGCACGCCGCCGTTCCCAGGATGAGGGCCGCTGCCAATACCGTCACGGCTGCTTTCTTCTTCTTCATGCTCAATACCCCTTTCAAATGCATCGAAATAGTTGAACGCTTGCATGCAAGGAACCGATTTGAGAGCGCTGTCATCTTCACTCTGAAATTTGACAGAACACCGTTTGCGCTTCCTTGTGAACCATGATCGTGATTAGCATACACGATGTTTTTTATATATACAACAGGTATACAATCTAAATACTTTTAATATTTTTCATCAAAATAAGACATCGGTTTTCCTCACAAACAGTCATAAAGTAGCCTTTATTTATATGTTTTTTTATTGTATACAATTAGTATTCTTTTTTAAAACAAAATAGTTGAATAGATCGAATTTTACGGTTCTTTTTACCTGTTTTTGGAAGTCGCCACCCCCGCCAAGCACACACAAAAAAACACTGCCCGCAGCGGCTGTCGCAGCCCGCGGGGCAGTGTTCGTTTAAGAAACCCGTTATTGTTCTTCAATCGGAATCAACAGCTCGACCTGTTCGGCTTCGAAATGCTCATCCGTATAAAAAATTTCCAGTGATACGGCGTTATCTCGCTTCGCCAGCTTCTGTTCGTTCATCCATGCAGTCAACTGCTCGTAGCCCTCGCCGATTCGTTCGTTCGTGCAGACGGCCATGGCATAGGTGCGCTGCGGAATCGTGAATTGAACCATGCGCTGCGGCACTTGCTCCAAATGCGACACCTCGAAGCATGCCCAGTACGTCGCGAAAACCTCGTTGCCGAAATAGGGGCTGTACAAGACCATCGTTTTGACATCGCCTTCGATTTCATGCTTTCTGGAGCGAAACTCACTCTGCAAATGAATGGCTTCATCCGGAAACGTCGAATAGGGACCGCAATAGCTGATTCCAACCAGATTTATCGCTGGCTTGGTAATCAAAGTGCAATTATTCACCGCGAATGACCTCCTACACCGATTTCAATGCTTAAGGTTGACCCGTATCGTTTCCAGTTTACCATGATTGCCCGACCGATGGGTACTCTTTGTTACCGTCTGCTCCCCATGCGGGGGGCGGATAATAAAAGCCGCACTGCCCTGGAGGACAATGCGGCCAATTTTCGATTAACGTTTTACCGAGCCATGCGGGTCGATGACGAATTTCTTCGATACGCCTTGGTCGAATGCATTGTACGCCGCTGGAGCCTCATCCAAGGAAATCAGCGTCGCATTGACCGCTTTCGCGATTTGGGCGCGGCCGCTTAAGATCGCGCTCATCAGCTCGCGATTGTATTGCATGACCGGCGTTTGGCCCGTCACGAACGTATGCGACTTCGCCCAGCCGAGACCGAAGCGGATCTTCAGCGTTCCGATCTTCGCATCCTCGTCCACGGCACCTGGATCGCCCGTCACGTAGAGGCCCGGAATGCCGAGTCTGCCGCCCGCTCGCGTCACTTCCATGATGGAATTGAGTACGGTCGCCGGCGCTTCGCCATGCGATTTGCCGTGGCCATGCGCCTCGAAGCCGACGCAATCCACTGCGCAGTCTACTTCCGGCACGCCGAGAATTTGATCGATTTGTTCCGCAAGGTTCGCATGCTCGCGCAGGTTCACGGTCTCGCAGCCGAAGCTTCTCGCCTGCGCCAGGCGTTCGCTGTTCAGATCGCCGACGATGACGACCGATGCGCCGAGAAGCTGCGCGGAATGCGCCGCGGCAAGGCCGACAGGGCCTGCGCCCGCAATATAAACGGTCGAGCCCGGACGTACGCCCGCGCTGACTGCGCCATGATAGCCCGTCGGGAAAATGTCCGACAGCATCGTCAAATCGAGGATCTTCTCCATCGCGCGGTCTTTATCCGGGAATTTCAACAGTTGGAAGTCCGCATAGGGAACCATGACGTATTCGGATTGTCCGCCGACCCATCCGCCCATGTCCACATAGCCGTACGCCGAGCCCGGACGGTCGGGATTGACGTTGGAGCAGACGTTCGTATTGCGTTCCTTGCAGTTGCGACAGCGTCCGCATGCGATATTGAACGGTACGGATACGAGATCGCCTTTCTTGATAAACTCAACGTCGCGGCCGACTTCAATGACCTCGCCCGTAATTTCGTGTCCAAGCACCAGCCCGCTCGGAGCGGTCGTGCGTCCGCGGACCATATGCTGGTCGCTTCCGCAAATGTTCGTCGTGATGACTTTCAGGATGACGCCATGCTCGCATTTCCGGCCCACGTTGAGCGGATTCACGCCAGGTCCGTCACGCAGGATCAACTCCGGATACGAAATATCACTTACGTCGACCTTGCCGGGTTCCACATAGACTACCGCACGATTTCCTGCCATTCGATCAGCCACTCCTCTTAACGTTGAATTAATTATACAAGAGCAATCACTCTCTCATTGTAATCGCTTCCAGTAGGAAAAGCTATGCAAAAAAGCGCCAACCCGCTTCTTCGGCGGTTGGCACTCATCGAACAAGGCTATTCGCGGCCGCAATGCGCCACGACTTCGTCATATGACAAAGCGCCGCCGAATATGTCGAGCGCGCTGCCGATCGTGATATCCAGTTTGCCTGCCGTTAACTCGCGAAACAACGCCAAGTCCTCGAACGAACGCGCTCCGCCGGCGTACGTCGTCGGGATGGTTACCCCTTGCGCCAGCAGTTCGATCAAGCTCGTCAATATGCCGGTGCGCTTCCCTTCCACGTCGACGGCATGGATCAGAAATTCATCGCAATACGATTCCAGCTCGCGCAGGTGGTCGGCGTCGACGACGAAATTGCTGAATGTCTTCCATTGGTTCGTGACGACGAGCCATTGATTGTCGCGCTGCTTGCAGCTCAGATCGATAACGAGCCTGTCTTTCCCGACCTCGGATACGATCCGCTGCAGATTGCCCATGTCCAATTCGCCGTCGCGGAAAATATACGAGGTTACGATGACATGCGAGGCACCCGCCTCCAGATATTGCGCCGCATTCTCGGCATGAATGCCGCCGCCGATCTGCAAGCCGCCCGGATAGGCGCGCAGCGCGGCGAGCGCCGCATCTTCGTTGCCGCCGCCGAGCATGATGACATGGCCGCCGGTCAGCTTGTCCCGCTTGAACATGTCCGCATAATAAGCGGAATCATGCGCGGACACGAAATTTTCCACCACCTGCTTGTCGCTGCCGCCGAGCGTCTCGCCGACGATCTGTTTTACTTTGCCGTTATGCAGGTCGATGCATGGTCTGAATTTCATTGCTGTCCCTCTTCTCTAGTAGTAATGCCGCTCGGCAGCCTATAGCCCAGCTTATAATATCAGTATCGCCTTGTTCACGGTCATGCGGCCGCCCGCTTGCGAATCAGGTGCAAGCATGCGAAACCGATCCATGCCCCGATGGTGTTCAGGAGGACATCATCAATATCGAAGCTTCCGCGCTGCAGCAGCAGCTGGAAGGTCTCGAGCAGGAATAGGACGCAGATGAAGAGCATCGTGAACGAGAACAGCCGCATGCGGAGCAAATACGGGACGGAGAGGCCGAATGGCGCGAATACGGCAACATTGCCGATCATATTCACGATCCAATATTTGAACGGAAAGCTGTCCGCGTGGACGAAATAAAGCTTGATCGTCTGAAGCGGTATCACATTGTACTTGTAGCCTGGCAAATGCGGATTCGTCCGTCCGAATCCGATAAACATCCAATAGAGGAGTAACAGGGAATAGGCCAACGTAATCAGTGCGATTGCTCGTTTCATTGCTTTCGCTGCTAACCTCCTAACCTCGCGAGCGCTCCATCTCGCAAGCCGCGCAGATCGCCCGCATGCAAGCCAGCGCAGCCCGCCTTCTAGCCCATGGAGATCGATAGATCGAGCTCTGTCCGCGGCGGTATCGGATCGATTCTTCCAGAATCGCCCGCCACGGTGCGCCGACGGGCTGCTCCAGCATATATTCGCCTGCGCCCGTCTTGGTCGTGATCGCCCGTTCGCGGAACGAATAGTAGAGCCGGGCAATGCCAAGAACGCCCCAGGACGCCGCGTCGCGCCCCAGCAGGGCAGCACCTTTGGCCGTGAACGGCTTGTCGGATTGTTCGATCCAATCCTTCCAATAGCCGTTCAAATTCTCGTGCATCGCCGCCAGGAGGCGTTCTACATCGACGGAATAAGGCAGTGCGCTCGTCCCCCCGCCAACTATAGCTATTCCGTGCCGCTTCAGTTCATGCCACGTAACGAGATTGCATTCAAAATAACCGGAAGCCGCCATCCGTCCGTCATGGTGATACGGATACGCCTCGGTCTCCTGCGGCAGCTTGCCGAGCTGATCGGCCGTCACGTAGATCCCGTCCATATTCGGCTTGGGATACCGCTGATGAACGCTCCCGTGCACGCTTCCCAGCAGCTCGATATCCGCGGCATTCGGCCTTTCCTTCGTCACCGCGACAAAATCGATATCGCTTAGCGTCAACGAATAATCGCCGAGCGCAAGCGAGCCATAGAGATAGAAGCCATCCAAGAAATGCTTGGCAGACCGTCCTTGCCGGGACAGTGCCTCTTGCAGGGATTCGAGATACGCATACAGGATTTCTGCAATCCGCGGATGAAGCGCCAACATGCTTGCCTCGTTAATCCACATCCGCAATCTTCCATCCCGTCCCGTTCGTATTCATCAACGCATAGGCGTGTGCGCCTTCCGCCTTCAGGGCGGCAACGACGACCATCGATCTCGTTATTTTACCCGGCTTCTTGTACGTCGTCTCGCCTTGATAGAATAGCTTCGTATAGGTCAGCTCCGGCATCGTCAAGACGCTCTTAATGAAGCCTGACGTGTCCGGGTTCGCAGGAGCGGCGAAAAACTGCTGCCATACCTTATCGTCCGCCTTGATCTTAGGATTGGCGTTGACCGTCTCCACCAGCTTAAGCAGCAATCCTGCGGCGTCCGAAGGAATGCGCTTGTCGACGAGAAGATCATCGTCGGTCCGGTTCCTATAAGGATCCGCAGCTGCTTCTTCAACCTCTGCCTGCTGCTTCAGTCGTCTCTCCGCCTCGTCCAGCCGGGTTCCCGTTTCCTTCACCCTCGCTCCCAGCTTGCCGTTCTCGGCCTGCAGCGCCGTTATTTGTTCGGCTTGCGCTTCAAGCTGAGCTTGCAGCTTGTCCTTTTTCTCGTTACCGCTGCACCCAGCGGTTATGAAAACAATCGCAGCCGTGCATGCCGCCAGTCCTCCGGCGGACCAACGATCCCGCATGAGCATCCCGCCTCTACTTCAGCTTTTTCTGATAGCAAGCCAAATCGAGCCAACGATCGAATTTGTAGGCGATCTCTTCGTAGTGCGATACCTGCTTGTACCCCAGCTTGGAGAATAAAGCGATGCTGCCTTCGTTTTCCGTGCAGATGGTTGCAATCAACGAATGGAAATTCAGCGACCTCGCCACTTCTTCCAAGAAGAGCATCGCTTCCTTGCCGATGCCCTTGCCTGTAAAGTCGGGCTCCAGATAGACCGTCACTTCCGCAGTGACGTTGAACGCAGGCCGTTTCTTATGCTGGGTCAGCAAAAAATAGCCTGCATATTGTCCGTCATAGAGCGCGACATAGGAGCGATACAGCTCCGAGAGAGGTTCAATCAGCTGAACCATCTGCTCCGGCGTATAGGGAAACAGATCGAATGAGACCGTGGTCTGCTCGACGAAATAATTATAGGTGCCGCGGACCTCTTCCAAATATTGGCTGTCATAGGGTTGAAACGCAATTCTGCTCGTCATCGTTGCACCTCATCGTGTAAATGTTTGAAAAACAGGCAGACCATGCTGCTTCCAGCCCGCCTGCCCGTCTAAATGGCTATTCCCAGCGCTCGATGCTGTACACCTTGAAGGCGCTCGTCACGGGATGCTGCTTCACGGTATAAATCCATTCGTATTCATTCACCATCGATTTGCCTTCCGGATAATAAATGCCGATCTTCTCGATGATGTAAAACTTGTATTCGCCGTTGATTTTCTGGATATTCATGATCTGATACCGAATAAGCTTTTCCTTGATGTCCTTCCCGCTGAGCCGGCGAACGAGTCCTTGCTGCTCCTTGTATAGCGGGCCTTCCGGGTCCAACAGACCTTCCACAAGCGAGAAGCGGTTCTTGTTGATCGCTTCGACCATGGACTCTTCATATGCATTCATCACATCGGACGCACCCGATGAATCTCTATAGTCAAGTTGATCGCTTGGGACGGGGTCCTGCCCGTGGCTGTCGTCCTTTACCGAACAGGCACTGGTCAGCACAGTCAGACTTAGCAGCATGCCGAGCATTGCTGTTCTGTACATCCTTGTAATCTCCCGTCTTTATGAATTGCATCCTCTTCTTACCCTTGAACGTTCCGTTCATAGATGAGAATGGGCTTTCCGTCTGGCAGTACGGCGGGTCTTACCGGGCTGGCGCCTTGGCTGCGCCAAAAGGCATGCGCGGGATGATTGTCTTCGAGCACGCCGAGACGATGGGAAGCAACGCCTCTGCCTTGCATGCGTTCATCGAACCACGCCAATGCCGCGCGGGCCAATCCCTTGCCTTGAAAAGCGCCATGTATCACGAGCAGTCCGATCCACGTGCAGGAGTCCTTCGGATTGATCATCAGATACTCCAGGATCCCGGCAGGATGTTCCTGCATAGAGAGGACGTATCGTTCCGCACCGGCGGCTTCGGCATCCCGATGCTCCGCTTCGATATCTGCCAGCGACAGCGTTTCTTTATCTTTGGAAAGGCGGTTGAACAACGGATTCGCATTCAATATCTCCCGTTCGGCCGCCAAGCTTTCATTCGAAGAGCGCATAAAAGTCAACATCTGAGGTGCACGCTCGCTTTCTATGTAGTTCAGGAGGATACAGTTTCTATTCTAACATGAAACCGGGAAGGACTAAATGCCTGCGGCAAGGTTAATTATCGCGGGCTGTCAGCTTCCATTCGTTTACGATGCTGTCCAAGACGGATTCAGCAGCACCATATGAATATGATCCTCCCACCGGCCGCCGATACGCAAGTAGTCCCTGGCAAGCCCCTCGCGATGAAATCCGAGCCGTTCGCAGACTTTCAACGACGCTGCGTTGCGCGGCATGACGTTGGCTTCGATCCGGTGCAAATTCAGCTGTCCGAAGGCGAACGCGACGAGATGGGACAATGCTTCCGTCATATATCCTTTGTTTCGATACCGATCATCCATCCGATAACCGAGATGGCAGGATTGAAACGCTCCGCGCACGATATTGCTGAGGGAAACCGTTCCGATAAGTTCCCCGTCGGGTGCGCCAGCAGCCGTCAGCCATAATCGCACGCCATGTCCGTTCTGCATGACGTGGATGTCCTGCGCAATTAATCCTCGCTGGGTTTCCGCCGTGAAATAGTCGTCCTCACGGCTAGGCTCCCATTCGGCAAGCGACTCCCGATTACGGGTTACGAATGCCAGCACGCGCTCGGCGCAGGATTCATCGATTACTTGCAGCTGCAAGCGCTGCGTATGCAATTTCAGGCGATGCCATTCATGAACTGGAATCATAAGTAGTCTCTCCTTATTTTAAAGTTTGTTCGACTATGGTTTGTTCGACTATGAATTATCAACGCGTTAGAATATCATGACGTCCAACAGCGAATAGATGCCGAATCCGAGCAGAAGCAGGCCGGACAATCGATTGATCCAACGCATGGCCGCAGGGTTCAGGGTCTGCCGAACCGCACCGACGACAACGCTTAAGCATAGCCACCAGAGCGCCGATCCGGCAAAAACGCCGATAACGAGCGCCAGAAGACCGGGCAACGACGCACCCATCACGTTCAATCCGGCAAAAATGCCGAGAAACGACAGGATCGTTACGGGATTGGCAACCGTCAGCAGAAACGTCGTTCCGTAAGCGCCAGCCAAGCTGCCGCTTCGTCCCGCTTCTGCGCTTCGTTCCCCGGCAGCGGATCGGAACGAACGATAGCCCAAGTAACAGAGGAACAAGCCGCCGAGCCATGACACCGCGTCTTGCAGCGCTACGATTCTTGATATAACCGCTCCGAAGCCGAAAGCGGCGATTAATCCGTACAACCCGTCGGCCGAAGCCGCCCCAAGACCGGAGACGAATCCGTAGCGGCTGCCTTGCGTCAAGGTACGTTTCATGCACAGGATGCCGATCGGCCCCACGGGGGCGGCGATCGACAGGCCGATAAGCAAACCTTTCGCCAGCATCATAAAGTGAATGATCCCTCTCTCCGTTGTATATAAGTGCCGCTAGGCGATATCTCCCCATGATCTGTCTCCCGTGCAAGCATCTCATTCTTCGGCCATATCTCCCGGGGCTAATGCCCAAATGTGGCCGATGCGGGCTTCTGTCCAATCCGCGGACGGCGATTTTCATACAATAACGTATACCGAGTGCCGAGAACAACAACATGATCTACTTGCTGCCGGTGCCGGAAATACCATTTAGGGGAGGCAATTGCATGTCCGGTGTATTGGGAGGAAATTTTGCTGGCGTGATTCTGGTACTGTTCATTCTGCTGGTCATCGTATCCCGCGGAGCCCTGTACTAATCTGATCTAGCCTATAATGAGAAAACCGTCGAGGGAATCCCTTCGACGGTTTTTCATTATTTCCAGGCAAAAGCATGCAGCGCGTGCGCCACGCCGTCCGCCTCATTGGAACGGGTCACCACATTCGCCGCTTCTTTCACGGCCTCCGGCGAGTTCGCTACAGCGACGCCCAAACCGGCAAACACCAGCATGCCGACATCGTTAAAGTAGTTTCCGATCGCCATAATGCGGCTCTGCTCGATGCCTCTGAGCTGCGCCAGCTGCTGGAGCGCCTTCCCTTTGCTTGCCTCTCTATGCTGCACGTCGATGAAATAATCGCCGCTTCGGATATGCTGCAAGCCGTGCGTCCAGCCGTTCCATTCCGCTTCGACGCGATCAAGTTCCGCTTGATCGCCGAAGAGCGTAAACTTCACGAGCCCTTCGGGAAGCGGATCGCCCGGGTTGCGCAAGACCGGACTCGCGCCATATAACCGGTACATAGCCTCGGCTTCCGGCGTGATATCCTCGATCAGCATCTCGAACGCCGTGTTCAGGTCGAAATGCAGCTTCGCCTCCAGGCAATAAGCCCGAAAGCGCGCCACTTCCGCGTTATCGATACTGTATTGATGCAGCACGGTACGGCTCGCCGAATCCACCGTTGCAGCCCCGTTATGCGTAATCATCGTACCGGCAAGACCCAGCTCGTCCAAGACAGGGATTGCGTTCGCAGGCCCTCGTCCCGTGCACAGCACGATCTCCGCTCCGCGGCTATGCGCCTCGCGCACCGCTTCCCGAACGTTCGAGGTCAGGGTATGGTCATCCGTGAGCAGCGTTCCGTCAATATCCAGCGCGATCAAATCGTAGTTGATGTTCCCCATTGCTAGCTGTCTCTCCTATCCTTCATTAGCATCAAGCACGCCGCTAGACCGGACGTTCAGCAGCGCTTCCAGTTCCGCTTCCGTAAGCGCGCGGTATTCGCCGAGCTTCAGCTTCTTGTCCAGCGCCAGCGGCCCCATCGAGATACGCTTCAAGTAGAGAACCCGCTTGCCGACTGCCTCGAACATGCGTTTGACCTGATGGAATTTTCCTTCGTGAATGGTCAGCGTAATCCGGCTGTATACGCCGTCCGCGCGTTCTTCCTTATCGCCAACGACGAGCTCTGCAGGCATCGTTGCATACCCGTCGTCGAGCGTAACGCCCTGACGGAAGGCAGCCTGGTCGCTTGCGCCAACATCGCCAAGCACAAGCGCCTCATAGGTCTTCGGCACATGCTTGCGCGGCGATAGCAAATCATGCGCCAGCTTGCCATCGTTCGTCAGCAGCAGCAGCCCTTCCGTGTCTTTATCCAGCCTGCCGACCGGAAACGGCTGCAGGACGCGGTCTACGGGCTCCAATAAATCGATAACCGTACGATCACGCGCGTCTTCCGTCGCCGACACAACGCCCTGCGGCTTGTTCAGCATGACATAAATCGTCTCTTGATAAACGACTTCCTCGCCGTCGAAACGAACGTCCGCCGACTCCGGATCGATGGTTAAGCCGAAATCCTTGGCCGTCTGGCCGTCAACCGTTACCCGGCCCTGTTTCACGGCTCGTCTTACTTCGCTGCGCGTGCCGAATCCCATATTCGCAAGCAGCTTGTCCAGCCGCATTCTCTTCGCCATACTCATTCCACTCCCATTGCTGCCTCGATTCTTCACTCCATTGTATACTAAACCAAGTTTCTTAACCAACCCTGACCGTACTGAACGCAAAAAAAGGCTGCCGACGCTAACGGTCCCGTGGATCGGGTTCCGGAAAGCTGCCGGCAGCTCATGCGATCGCCTCGCGCGTATCCGCGGGCTCTTAGTCGTCTTCGGGATGCACGCGCTGCTCGTACGGAATCTCCGCAAGCGCTTTCGCGAGCGAGCGCAGCGTATCGTCCGTTACGACGAGGCGAAAAGCTTCGAAGGCCGGCGCCTCGCCGGCGGCAGCCGAAGAATGGCTGCTTGCCGCATCAGCGCGAAGCCGATCCAAACTCATTGCGATATCGACTCGGAGCTGCTTGAGATCAAGTCCCATCGTTACGTCGGGATACGCCGCCAGCTTGTTCTCCGCTTGGGAGAACAATTTGACCGCTCCTGAGAAATTATCGTTGCGCCAATGATGGAGACCGACCGCTGCTTGCAGCAATCCCTGATAGAGCGTGCTGCGGCCTTCTTCAAGCCAGAGCTCCTCCATCACCTCGTGACATTCGAAATAATCGGCGTCGACATTGAACAACACGACAAAATGTACGAACTTCTCGTCGTACGGATGCGGATGCGATGCCGTCATCTATGTCGAGCTGTTCTTCTTCGCACGGCCGATTGCCGCCCGAATCTCGTCGGACAGCCTCCGGATCTCGAAGGCGTCTTCCTTCTCCCACAGCTCGTTGAACCGCAGTTGGAACTGCACGGCCTCGCGAACGCGATTGAAGAAATACAATTCCTGAATGTCGCTGAGCACGCTGGAGAACATGTTCGATTTCTCTTCGAAATCGCGCTGGGCATCCAGAATTTCATTGCGAATGCTCGACATTTCCGTATCGAGCACCGACGCCGCCTCGGCCGCTTTCTTCAATCGGCCGCGGACGTCTTCAGGCAGGCTTTCTTTATACTTATAGTTTAGCGAATGCTCGATCGTCGCCCAGAAATTCATCGCGAGCGTCCGAATTTGAATCTCCGCCAATACGTTCTTCTGGCCGATCGCCGTCTGAACGGGATATTCGATGATCATATGGTAGCTCCGATAGCCGCTGTCCTTGAAATTCGTAATATAGTCCTTCTCGTATACGAGCTTCAAATCCTTGCGCGAGCGAATCAACGCCGCAACGCGATGTATATCGTCCACGAACTGGCACATGATGCGGATGCCTGCTATATCCTCGATGCCGGTATCGATCTTCTCCATCGGTACCGACAATCGTTTGGCCTTCTCCAATATGCTGGAAATCTTCTTCACCCGGCCGGTCACGAATTCGATCGGCGCGTAGGCTTCGCGATTCTTAAGCTCCGTTCGAAGCGTCTTTAATTTGACCTTCAATTCTTCCACTGCCTGCTCATACGGTTGCAAAAATAATCCCCAGTCTCTTCCGTCCATCCGGCCGCCTCCTGTCTAAGACCGATGATCTGCTCCTATAGCCTCTACGATCGATGTAAACCCGTCCTTGCGCAACAATGCTTGAAGTCCGTCCGTCAGCTCGCGCAGCAGCTCCGGACCTTGATAGATGAGCGCCGTATAAATTTCTACAAGACTTGCGCCTGCGCGAATTTTATCGTATGCATCCGATGCCGTAAAGATGCCGCCCGAACCAATAATGGGCAGCTGTCCGCCCGTTAACCGGTATACCTCGCGGATAACCTCCGTGGAGCGCTCGCGCAGCGGCTTGCCGCTCATGCCGCCGGTTTCCTTCGCATTGGTATGCCGCAGCCCTTCGCGGCTTATCGTCGTATTCGTCGCGATGATGCCGTTAACGCCGCTCGCCACGATCGTTTCAACGGTATAGGCAAGCTGCTCGCTTGTCATATCCGGCGCGATTTTGACAAGCACGGGCTTGCGGGGCGCGCCGCCCTTGGCCGCTTGAACCCCCATCTCTTCCATAACCGTCTGGAGAAGGAGCTTCAGCTCGTCGCCATGCTGGAGTGCCCGAAGGTCCGGCGTATTCGGCGAGCTGATGTTGACGACAAAAAAGTCGCCGTATGTATAAAGCTGCTGCAAGCAAGCGCGATAATCCTCGTGCGCGAGCTCGTTCGGCGTCGTCTTGTTCTTGCCGATGTTGACGGCGATCGGAATCCGGCGCTGCCCGGCGTTCGCCAACCGCTCAGCCATGGCTGCCGCTCCGTCATTATTGAAGCCCATCCGGTTGATGAGCGCCTCGTCGCTCGGAAGTCGGAACAGCCGCGGCAGGTCGTTGCCGGCTTGTCCTTTCGGCGTCACGGTGCCGACTTCCGCGAAGCCGAAGCCGATGTTCGCGAACATGTCGACGGCCTTTGCATTCTTATCCAGTCCCGCCGCGAGACCGACCGGATGCGCGAAATGCAGTCCGAACAAATCCATCGCGAGCGCCTTCGTCTCCCGTACGCCGTACATGGCGCGCATCATCGCGGGAATGCCGGGTACGCGGCTTGCCGTATGCAGCCCGTCAATCACCATATGGTGGGCTTTCTCGGCATCCATTCGGAAAAAGTATGGCTTGGCAAATTTCGTATACAACAAGGAAAAGTCACTCCGTTCTTCGTGTTAGCTCTATCGAACAGTTTAACGTGTCAGACACGAAAAAGAAAGAGTCGCCGCCGCTTTCATCCGCAAGCCACGCCCGCTACCATCGGACAAGCAGTTGTCTCCGCGCAAGAAAACGATTACAATAATAACATAATCCTATCTCCCGCGAAAGAAAGGTTGATCCCCATGAGCCAAGCCAAAAAAAAGCCGCCCATCATGAAATCCAAGCACAAAGAAGAAATCAATAAGAAAGCGCTCGTTTGGATCGGATCGATCTTTGCCGTCATCGTGGTTATCATGGCCGTACTGCTCATTATTGACAATTAAGCTCGCTTGTTAATCCAGCCAATCGTAAACCTTAGCGGGGTTCGTCTCGTCCTGGGCCGGCTGCAACCGGAAACGCGTTGCGATCGGTGCAGCTTGATCGGGAAGAACGCCGCTTTTTATGTTGACCTCCGTACCGAGGGGAACCAGATCATAGAGTTCCTCCACATCCATGCGCGTCATCCGAACGCAGCCATGGGATTCGTCCTTGCCGATGCTGTCCGGTTCGTTCGTTCCATGGATGGCATACCTCGTATCCGACAGCGCCATGCCCCGGCTGCCAAACTCGCCGTCCGTGCGGCCGTTTGGATTACGCACTTTCTCGCTGATGACGAAATGACCGGATGGCGTCTTCGCGCCTCCGAGACCGACCGTGTAGCTGCGAACGATCACGTCCCCGCTGACGACGGCCAGCTGATGATTGCTCGTGTCTACGATGATCGAGAGCGGCTCCTTCGAGAGCGGCGCTTCACCGCTAGTTGATCCGCTTCCGCCCGCCGGACCGGCGGTCCCCTCCGCGCCGTTCTTTCCTTCGTCTCCAGCTTCCACTTGCGGATCAGCATCCGCTGACGCTTCCGCTTTCATTACCTTCACCAGCGGCGCAAACAGTGCCCGCATCGCCTTGGAAGTTCCTGAGAGCATATTATTAGGATATGGCCGTGTCAAATCCTCCAGCTTGGACGGCCAGCTCTTCGTCCGTTCGCGATAATGCGTGATCGCGCTGGACAACGTCCATTGCAGTTCCTGGTCCTTACTCCAAGATGCATAGCTTTTGCGCGCAGCCGAAGATTCGTCCGGCAAGCAATCGCAAGCTTTCGCATCGAGAAGGCTGACGCCGGCTCGGCCTGTCCCTTGTCGCGCCGACTCCGCCAAGAGACGCGTTGTCCCCGTCCATTTGCGCCAATTGCCATCCTGCTGGAGCGAGACGGCTAATCCTTTTTCATTCCTCTGATCCGCGCCTCGCATCAATACGCCAAGCGCATTGCCGAGCATGGTGCCGTCTCCTCCGTTCGGTTTCACGAACACGATTCTGAGCCCGCTTCCCTGCTGTTGACCGACCGATTGTTCAGCTCCCGTCGATGTCAGCCGGTCCGCTTCCTCCCCTGCATCCTCCTCGGAGCTTGTCGTCGAGAATGCCAGCATAAGAGCAAGGATGACCAGCGTAGCCGCCGAGGTCCGCGCACCCATCAACAACCGCTTGCGCTTGCGGTTCCAGACCGCAATCAACTGCCGAGGCTCGCTCACCAGCGGGTGCTGCTTGCGTTCATAGGCGTCATAAATACTGCCGGACTGCAGGAAACAATAGTTCGCCTTGGCTTCCTTATCTTCCTGCATATACTGTTTGCCCAGTAAATACCAAGCCATACGATTATCGGGATGGTTCTGAACGTAACGCTTCAAATAATTCATATCGTCCTTCAATTCCATCATGCTGCCTCCTGTATCCGGTGCCGTTAGTTTCTATATCGGCAGAAAAGCCGTCCGGATATAATCCGGACGGCTTTTCCTGGCAAGAACATGATGAGTTAGGATGCAAACTGCTTATCGCGCAGCAAGACGGCGCGCACATCCGACAGCCACTGCACGTCGAGCCCAAGCTCTTCGGCGAAGAAGCGTACCGGCAGGAATAGGTGCCCGCCGGCGTTGAACGGCACGGCATTGGTCTTGACGGTCTGCGGCGCGGAGCCCTGGACCGTTTTGCTGATTGCGGAAGATCCGGCTTTCACTGTATATGCCGCCGTACCGAGCCGAAGCGATGTTTGACCGCCGGTATATTGCACGTTATAGCCGAGTTTCTCGGCCAGCACGCGGACCGGCACATAGGTGACGCCGTTCTTGATGATCGGATCGGCATCGCTGTTCAGCAGGTCGGTGCCGTACAGCAGGTGAATGCTTCCATCCGCCTTGACGCCGGCCGGCACTTCGTAAGGAGATGCGACGCGGATCGTATTGCTGCCGCTGTCGGCAATTCCGATCGCGCCGCCGCCCAGCCATGCGACATCCGTCGGTTTATGAAGCAGCGCGCTTCCGGCAACGCCGTCCACGCGTCCTTCCTCGTCCGGCGTGCCGACAATCGTGGTTACGGTTCCGTTCAAGAGATAACGAACGACATGATTAAGCGAATCCGCGATCAAGAGGCCGCCTTCAGGCGTCACGTCCAGGCCGCGCGGGGAGCGGAACTTCGCGGCGCTCGCGGCGCCGTCCGCATAGCCGCCCGCTGCATACGGCTCATTGGCCCCGTACACGATGGAAGCTCCGGCCTTCAAACCTGCGACCGTCGTGACGCGATCAGCAGCGAAATCAATATAACGAACGACATCGTTGCCCGTGTCGCTGACGTACAAGTTGCCTTTGCTGTCCAGCGCAAGACCGCTCGGCTCGTTGAACATCGCCTTCGCGATCGGTCCGTCGGCATAATCGCCCGCAGTCGCGATGGATCCGGGGAAGTATTCCACGATTCTGCTCGAATGCGCATTCAGCGTCGTTACGACGCCGTCTTTGATCCGGCGAATGACATGATTCAGCGTATCCGCGACATAGACGACGCCGTCGCCCGACACCGCGATATCCATCGGATGATTGAATTCGGCAGCCGTGCCCTTACCGTCGGCAGCGCCGATCAGTCCGTCGCCGGCAATCGTCGTGACAGTGCCTTCAAGATCGATTTTACGAATGGCATGATTGCCCGAATCGGCGACATACACATTCCCTGCTGCGTCTTCGGCAAGAGCGGACGGATCGTTGAAGGCCGCTTGATCAGCCGCGCCATCGACCAGGCTGCCGAGCGGCGCATTCAGATCATCGTCCCCGAAATAGAAGCCCGCAGCCGTGCTTGTCGTGCCGGGCGCGATTACCCGCAGCTGCTGATTGTGCGTATCCGTAACGAGAAACATGTGCAGCCCGGAATTGTAGAGCAGCGATGTCGGCTCCCGGAACGCGGATGCCTTAGAGTTGCCGTTTAATAGACCATAAGCTCCAGAGCCGGCGATCGTATATACCTCATAGAGCGGCTTAAGCTTCATGATCGAATCTTGGCCATTCCCCGCGGCGGCAAAGCCAGTATCGGCCATGCTGCCGAGCACTGCCGCCGTTGCAGCCGCAAGAACAGCGAATTTCATTCGTTTCTTCATAGAAAGGTTATCCTCTCGTTAATTAATCGTTCGTCCGCTGCACCCGAACGGTCAAATCCTCCGCTGCGGCCATCCCGATCGGATTGCCACTTGCGTCGACAGCCTTGATGGAGCGAATGTGGAACGGCACTGATATTAAAGTACCTTCCTGTTCCGGGTGAACCTGGAACGGCAGCTTGACCATCACCGTTCCGTCGCTGACGGCAACGGGATCACCGCTGAATTTGGCGACCGTATAGATCAATCGGGATACGTTAGCGACTTCCACTACGCGGAAATCATCCACGCTGTCGGCATCTTCGACAGACGTTCCGGCCGGTTCCACTTTGAAACCCGGAGCTCCGGCACGATATTGCAGCGCCGTTTCCGGATATGCGAAGGCATAATCGTCGAAGGAAGCCTGCTGCGAGTTATATTCCACCTCGATCTGGTAGCCGGCAATTCGCGCCGAACTGCTCATGCCGCTGAACACCACGTTCAGTTCAAGAGGCCCTCCGTTCTGAAGCGGCGTTGTTTCGAGCAGCGGGTTCGCGAACTTCAGGCTCGCCTTCGCGTTGCTGCTTGGCGGCGAAGTCGTGTTGCTGCCCGTTCCCTTCGTCGGGCCGATTTCCGGCAGACCGTTGTCCACCCGGTCCTGGTTGAACTTTTGCTGCTCGGCCGCGGTCAGCGATTGGAAGAACAGAAGCTCCGCTTGCATGAGCTGCTCGGCAGCTTTCTGCTTGTTTTTCTCCAGCAGCTCTTCTGCCTTCTGCTTCGCTTTCAGCATCGCTTCCTTCTGTTTCTCCAGCAGCGCCGCCATGGCCGCCGCTTTCTCGCGTTCAGCCTCCAGCTGCTTCTCTTTCTTAAGCTTGAGCAGCAGCTCCTGCTGCTGTTTCTCGCTATCCGTCAGCTTGAGCGACTCTACCTTGTCAAGATCGATTAGCTTGCCGCCGGCGTTTTTGTTGATCTCGTCAATCAACTTTTGATCGATTTTGTGCTGATTGATGGCTTGTTTGGCAATCAGCGCTATGAGGTTGTTCAGATTATTCGTAACCCGCTCCAAGTCTTCTTGGGACTGAATCATGCCCCCGAAATTATCATTGTTCGGCAAGCTGCCGATTTGATTCTTCGCTTTGTCCAAGAAGCCTTTGTTTTCTTCATTGATGGTTTGTATGCTCTCGATAAGGGATTGTATAATATCCGGCGAGCTGCTGCTCACTAACTCTTCGATATTGACCATCGAGAGCTGCGTCTCCAAGCCGGCCAAATCATGCACCTCGACGAGCTGTTGGCCCGGATAGATCTTCTGGATTTTGCCGATCGGGTTTTGGCTGGACGCATCCAAGCGGTTCGTGTTCGTTCCGGCTTCGACCACCCCGGCTGCAAGGAACAAATTCGTCAAGCCTGTCGAAGGGTCGACCGCCACATAAAACTGCGTCCCGCGGACGCCCATGATCGATGTCGGCGTCTCCACCTCGAATTGATCGCTCGCGTTCGATACCGACTTCACTTTGACCCATAGGGAACCGGCCCAGACGCTCAGCTTCGTTTTGGTTCCGCCCGCATCCTTCAGCTTCGAGAAATTGACGACCGAATTGGCCGCGATCGTAACGGAATCTCTGTCTGCGTCCGCGCTGGACAATTCCAGCACCGCTCCCCCGTCACTCCCTGTCGCGATTTGATCTCCTTCGTTAAGGCTCATGTTCTTGAACGCCTTGAATGGCTTCGTTCCACCCGATTTCAATACGGTCACGGTGCCCTTAAGCGACTGCACGACCGCAACGCGCAACAACTGCGCGGATGCATGCTTGCCCGCGAACAGCGATGCCGGCCCGATGACAAGCAGGAAACACAGCACCGTGAGCAGCGTGCGAAGGCTTCTTTTCCTCATGCTCCCTCTCCTCCCTTAAACTCCGCTAGCTTTATAGATTCAAATGTCTCTTCGTTGCCCAGCACTTCCGTAACCGGCACGGGCTTCTCTTTTCCCTTGACCTTGATGTCGCCGACGAAAGACGTCGCAAACGAGCCGGTCAATCGGTTCTTCGTCTCTTCGCTGATCAGAATCTGCCCCGGCTTCGCATTGGATTCCAGACGGGCAGCCAAATTGACCGTATCCCCGATAGCCGTATAATCCAATCGCAGCATCTGCGAGCCGATATTGCCGACGACGGCGGGTCCGCTGTTAATGCCGACGCCGAAACGAACGGGCAGACCGATCTCCCGCAGGCAGCGTTCCTCGAGATCGGCGGACTGCCGTTTCATTTCGAGCGCGGCGAGCACGGCCAGTTCGGGATGGTTCGGCTGCGATATGGGAGCCCCGAAGATCGCCATTACGCCGTCGCCGATAAACTTGTCCAGCGTGCCGCCGTATTTGAATACCGCTTTCGTGCAAATGTCCAAATACTCGTTCAACACTTGAATGACCTGCTCCGGCTCGAGCTTCTCCGACATCGGCGTAAAGCCGCGAATATCGACGAAGATGACGCTAATATCCCTTCTTTGGCCGCCGACCTTCACCTCTTCGCCGGATGCAAGCAGCTCGTCGACGACCGTCCTTGGAACGAAGCGGCCGAAAATGTTCGTGACCCGCCCCCGTTCTTGGCGCTCCGTCACGTAATGCTGCACGACCGACCATACGAACGCCGTCGTCATCGCCAGAAACGGATACGTGAACATGATGAAGATCGACTTGAGCTGATACAGCTCAATCCAGGTCAAGACGTACCCCGCCGCTAACGCTGCATAGACGATAAACGCCTTAAACCCGGTTACCCGCCCGAATACAAGCAGCGACAGCACCGAAAGCAGGATGATGAGACCGTAATTGACGGTTGAACCCGCTTCGGTAAAAAACTTGCCCGCTACCAGCGACTGAACCATGTTCGCGTGAATCTCGACCCCGTACATCTTCAGCGTCGTGCTGAGCGGCGTCAAATACTCGTCCTGCAGCCCAGGCGCATACGGCCCGATCAGTACGATGTCGCCTTGATAATAATCAGCCGGCACATTGCCTGTCAGCACGTCGATGAAGCTCTGCGAATCGTAGCCCGTCTCCGCGCTCATGACTTCACGCGGCTCCGTATAGAACTGCGTCGCGATTTGATTCCGGTCGTCGACAGGCAGCCGCTTCTCTCCCCGGTACCAACCGTTTTTCTCCGCATTCCAGACAATTTGATGCGACGCATCCAGCAATTCATTCGCCAGCTTCACGCTGAATGCGGGAATCATCGCGCCGGCTCCGTCCTGCAGGCCGACCGTCAGCTTCCGCACCACGGAGTCATCGTCTTGCATGACGTTGATGTGGCCGAGCTGGTTCGGTCCCGCTCCGATCGTATCCGCCGGATATTCGACGGATTCCGTCTCCAGAAGTCCGGCTTCGTCCTGCTTTGCCTTGAAATTGAATACGACAGGCAGCACGACGTTCTTATACTTCTTCATCGTCTCCGCCATCAGTGCGTCGCTCTCGGGATCTTTGCCCGGCTCGGCGAGCACCACGTCGAGTGCAATCGCTTTCGCCCCAGCATCGGCGAGCATGCCGATCAATTGCGCATAGAGACTGCGATCCCATGGAAATTGCCCCAAGCCATCCAGCGATGCCTGGTCGATCTTGATCAGCTTGATATTGGCGTTCGGCGCCCGCTCCGCGTCCGATTGCTGCGTCACCCTGTCCTGAAGCACGGATTCGAGCTTATTCAGCGTCCCTCCGGTTCCCAGCTGGCTCAGGAAACACCAGAAAAGACAGATCAGCACGCCGGCGGCTGCCGTTATGATCCATTTGCGCCCCCGCATATTCGCCCCCTACTCTCTCTACACGTTCTGCCAAAAACAGGCAGATAAACTATCTATTATTCTAGTTTAGTTTTACAGGCATTGGCAATAACTTGTTGTCGAATAAACAAGAAAAATCCCATTCCCTGTCGAAACAGGAAATGGGATTCAGCTGCATGTATGCTTTATGCGAGATTAGTAATTAAATGCTGCATCTGCGATTTTGATGGAGTCCGTCGGGCAGCCGTCAGCCGCATCTTGCAAATCATCGTACAAGTCCTCAGGAATCTCGGTGTTGCCATGGTTACCGTCGTTGCCGAAAATAACCTCTGCCAATCCTTCGTCGTCATAGTCGTAAATGTCCGGTGCCGTTGCTCCGCACGCTCCGCAAGCAATGCACGTATCTTTCTCAACCCAAGTAAACTTCGACATCGTGGTTCCCTCCTATTAGTTGTAAGTTAAAACTTACGTATATGCTTCATCATAAGCAAACAACCCTCATTCATCACTATATAACATATGCTCGTCCCTTTGCAAGGATGTCCCTCGAATTCGTTTGTTGCGAATTAAGGCTGACGGATCGTCTCCTAGCATCCCTGCCGTGAGCACCGCATCCTCGCCGAATTTGTCTCTTAACATGTCCATCGTTCTCGTCAGCGCGGCTTTCTTCGGCTGCTCCTCGTAATTGAATAAATCCAGCTGGACCGCGGTTTCCGTCTGCAGGGAAAGGTTCTGAAGCGTAATGCCCAGCAGGCGCACGGGCTCGCCCTTCTTCCAGTGCTTATCGAAAAGCTTGCAGGCTTCCCTATGAATATCGGCCGCGGAATCAGTAGGCACGCCAAGCGTGACCGATCGGTTGATCGTGGTCATGTCGGGTCTGCGGATGACGATCTGGATCGTCATGGCAAGCATCTTCTGATGCCTCATCCTCCTCCCTGTCTGATCCGCCAGATTGAGCAGAATGCGATGCGCCTCCTCGCGGTCGACAACGTCCTTGGGAAGCGTCGTCGTATGCCCGATGGACTTGTTGCGCTCCCGTTCCGCATTAACAGGGGCATAGTCGAAGCCATGCGAAGCTGCCTTCATCCAAGAGCCCATGACGCCGAAATGCTTCACGAGCATGGCCTCCTCGGCGGCGGCAAGCTGGCCAATCGTCCGAATGTTAAGCTTCGTCAGCTTATCCGCCGTTTTTCGGCCGATGCCAAAAAGCATATCGCAAGGTTTATGCCATAGTATGCTCGGGACGTCGCGAATGCGCAGCACGGTGAAGCCGTTCGGCTTATTCATATCGGATGCCATCTTGGCCAAGAGCTTATTCGGCGCGATACCGATGGAACAGGGCAAATTCCACTCCGACGAGATTCGTTCCTGAATGGTATGCGCGATATCGAGCGGTTCGCCGAATGCCGACGAGCCCGTTATATCCAGATAACATTCATCGATGGAGACGGCTTCCACGAGCGGCGTATACTGCCTGGCGATCGACATGAAGCCTCTGGAATACGTGCGGTACAGATTGAAGTCCGGACTGATCAGCAGCAGCTCCGGGCATCGCCGGAGTCCCTCCCGAACCGTCATGCCCGTCTTCACGCCCTGCGCTCTTGCCGTGTAAGAAGACGTAACGATGATTCCCTTGCGCAGCTCCACGCTCCCGGCAACCGCCGTCGGCTTGTCTTTATATAAATGAGGCTCCTCGGCCTCGTGAACGGAGCAATAGAACGCGTTCATATCCAAATGAAGAATGACCCGGCTTTTAGGAGGCGCCGTTTCCCGCTCCTTCGACATCGCTGCAATCATCCTCCTTGGAATCGTTAACCGATCATATGATCGTATTTTCAGCATACCAATCGCGCGCGTTCACCGTCAACATCCCCGGTCGCGCCGTCCTATCGAACATTTACGCCCTGCTTATCTAATGATATAATAAAAAATTATGACTACGCAAAAAGCTGTACAAATATAAGTAAAGCATGCCTGCTATTCATGTTTTCTTATATTACAAAAAATGGTTCTGAGGAAGGGGGCTTCTGCATTCATGGGAAACACGATCTCCATATTCGACACAACGCTTCGAGACGGCACGCAGGGAGAAGGCATCAGCCTTTCCGCAGAGGACAAAGTAAAAATCGCCCTGAAGCTTGATTTGCTAGGCGTTCATTATATTGAAGGCGGAAATCCTGGCAGCAACAGCAAGGACATCGAGTTCTTCCAACGCATCAAAGGGATGAAGCTGAATGCCAAGCTGACCGCATTCGGCAGCACGCGGCGCAAGAACAGCATCGCCGATCAGGACAGCAGCCTGCTGCGCATCGTCGAATCCGGCGTTCCTGCCGCTACGCTCGTCGGCAAGTCATGGGATTTCCATGTGCATACCGCTTTGCAAACGACGCTTGAAGAGAACCTGTCCATGATCTACGACTCCTTCGCTTTCCTGAAGCGCAAAAGCGTCGAAGCGATCTTCGATGCCGAGCATTTCTTCGACGGCTACAAGCATAATCCGGAATACGCGCTTGCCGTGCTTCGCAAAGCACAGGATGCCGGAGCCGATTGGATCGTACTATGCGACACGAACGGCGGCACGCTTCCGACGGAGATCCACACGATCGTCTCCCGCATCTCCAACGAGCTCAGCACGCCGATCGGCATACATACGCATAACGACTGCGAGCTTGCCGTCGCCAATACCCTTGCCGCCGTAGAAGCCGGTGCCCGCCAGATTCAAGGTACGATTAACGGCTATGGCGAGCGCTGCGGCAACGCGAATCTGTGCTCGATTCTGCCTACGCTTCAATTGAAGATGAATTACGATTGCATCAGCGACGACCAAATGCAGTCGTTGACGAAGACCGCGCGTTATGTCAGCGAGATTGCCAATGTCCATATGCCGGTTGCGCAGCCGTATGTCGGCAATGCCGCGTTCGCCCATAAAGGCGGCATTCACGTCTCCGCGATCATGAAAGATTCGAAGACGTACGAGCATATCCAGCCTGAGCTCGTCGGCAACAAGCAGCGCGTGCTCGTATCCGAGCTTGCGGGCCAAAGCAATATCATTTCCAAGGCGCAAGAGCTTGGACTCGATATCAACGCAAATAATGAGAAGACGAAGCAGATCATGGAGAAAATCAAGGATCTGGAGCATCAAGGCTATCAGTTCGAAGGCGCGGACGCCTCGCTCGAGCTGCTGCTGCGCGATGCATTCGGCGAAATGAAAGAAATATTCAAGCTGGAGTCGCTGAAAATGCTCGTCGAGAAAACGAACGGTCACGGCATGAATGCCGAGGCGATCGTCAAAGTAAATGTCGATGGGCAAACCGTCTATATGGCCGCCGAAGGCAACGGCCCGGTCAATGCGCTCAACAATGCGCTGCGCAAGGCGCTTGAACAGTATTATCCGAGCATCAACGACTTCCATTTATCCGATTACAAGGTTCGGGTTATCGATGAGAAGGATGCGACGGCCGCGAAAGTCCGCGTGCTCATGGAATCGACGGATTTCAAAAACACCTGGAACACGGTGGGCGTATCCAACAACGTCATTGAAGCGAGCTGGGAAGCGCTCGTCGACAGTATCCGTTATGCGCTGCTGACGAAGCTCAAGGTTGATAATCACGATGAGCCGCGCGAACAACTCGGGCTCGTCAACCATTAACAAGCGACAGCGACGCTAGAAGCGCCGATGTTTTCTCGCAAAGTCCGGTGATTAAGTGCCGATAAACAGAAAAACGGTAAAAATAAACGCCAAGGCCTTCGGGCCTTGGCGTTTTTCGCGCTAATGTCGTCGTGTATTGTGCTTAGGTTCCCGTTTCGCTGCCGGCTTTTTCTTCGACCGCGGCATCAAGCCATTTGTCGATCAATTCTTGCCATTTCGCTTTATCAATGACACCTTGGACACGTTCCCTGACGATGCCATTGCTGTCTACCAGCAAGCTCAAAGGAAACGAGTTCACTTTGTACAACTCCTGCGCATCGCCCTTCCGATCCATCAGAATAGGAAAGGTCAGCTTCTGCTGGTCGACGAACTCCCTTGCTTGACGCTCCTTGTCCAAGCTCGTCGCATTGATGCCTAGAATTTGAAGCTTGCCTTTGTACTCCTTCGCTAACGCCTGCAGGTCAGGCGCCTCCATCTCGCAAGGATAGCACCAGGACGCCCAGAAGTTCACCAGCGTCAGCTTATCCTGTTTTCCGCCGATCGCTACGGCTTGATCCTTCAAGTCCGGCAAGCTCAGCGTCGGGGCGGTGTAGCCTGGCTTCGGCAGTACGTCCGAAGATGCCGCTAACGCATCGTCGTGCTTGCCGTTATTTTGATAAACTGCGGCACCTGCTAGAATAAGCACGATGGCGAGCAGTATGATGGATCGTTTCATAATGCGCCTTCTTCCCGAAAGTTGTCGAATTGCATGTGGTTCGATGCTCGATTCTTCTATGTTACCACGATCGAGAATGGCAGCTCAAGTTCAGGGGCACATTACCCTCGAGACCGGACGGTCAATTCATGGGCTTGGGGGCAATAGGAGATGAAGCAAACGACGAAATCCCGCGGTGCGGGCGGCAATTCCGGCAAAGTGCGGACGGTGGAGAGCAGCGGTTCTTCGAAGGCGCAGCCTAACGGAAAAGGCGGCGGCAAGTGGCTGGAATATACCGCGCTGGCGACAGTCCCCCTCGTACTCGTGCTCGGAAATTCGATGCTTGTTCCGATTTTGCCCGATATGGAACGCAAGCTGCATATTTCGACGTTTCAAGCCAGTCTTATCATTACGCTATTTTCCGTCGCGGCGGGTCTTATTATTCCGATCTCCGGTTATTTGTCGGATCGTTACTCGCGCAAGGCCGTCATCCTGCCGTCGCTTGCTCTCTACGGCATTGCAGGCATCGGGGCAGGTATCGCTGCCGTCATGCATTCCTATGGCTTTCTGATCGCCGCTAGAGCCCTTCAAGGCATTGGAGCCGCGGGTACCTCTTCCATAGCGATGGCGCTTGTCGGCGACAAGTACAAAGACGGCGAAGAGAGCGAGGCGCTAGGACTGATCGAAGCTTCGAACGGCGCCGGCAAAGTCGTCAGTCCGATCATCGGCTCTCTGCTCGCGCTTATAATCTGGTATGCGCCGTTATTCGCCTTCCCCGTCTTCTGTGCCGGCTCGTTCGCGGCGGTGCTGTTCATGATCAAAGAACCTTCGAAGGAAGGCAAGGAGCAGGCACTGCCGATTAAGCAATACATCAAAGACATCGGCATACTGTTCAGGGAAAAAGGAAGGTGGCTGATCGGCGCTTTTATATCCGGTTCCCTAGGCTTGTTTATATTATTCGGCGTCCTATTCCGTCTATCGGATCTGCTGGAGCAAGCTCCCTACAAGATCGACGGCGTGGCGAAAGGCGGCATCCTAGCCATTCCATTGCTGTTTCTCGTCATTACTGCTTATATCACGGGCCATAAAATCAAAAACAACGGCCTCTTAATGCGCATCTTGATGATTGCCGGACTCGCCGTCATGAGCGTCGCATTAGGCGCCGCGGCGTTCTTCCATAAG
Source organism: Paenibacillus sp. J31P316 (assembly GCF_056269105.1). Lineage (NCBI taxonomy): Bacteria > Bacillati > Bacillota > Bacilli > Caryophanales > Paenibacillaceae > Paenibacillus > Paenibacillus sp. J31P316. Next base: position 852,936 of record NZ_JBWDNI010000001.1, read on the forward strand.
AACATTTACGTCTTGATCGGCTTTGCCGCCTTAAGCAGCCTGGGAACCGGCCTTCTCCTGCCTTGCTTGAACACGCTGATCACAGGATCGGTCGACCGCCAGCACCGCGGCATGGTCACTTCGTTGTACAGCAGCCTCCGGTTCTTCGGCGTCGCCTTCGGCCCTCCGCTGTTCGGCTGGATCGCCAGCAAATCAGACACGCTGTTGTACGGGATCGTCTCCGGCTTGTCCGTTGGCGCGCTGCTCATCATCGTGTTCCTCGTCCATCCACCGAAACAAGCCGGCGATGCGTGACCTGCTCCTTCCCGTTATCCTCCCCGTTCCTCATTTGCGCTATAATGACTTGGTGTGATGGCATCGCCATCTACCACAGAAAGGGGAGCGCTATAATCGTTACGATACTTAAGCCCATATACGCCGAGCTCAAGCCAGAAGCTTATGAGCGGCTCGCCGAGCTATGCTTTGGGGCATTGCCTCACGAAGCTTGCGGCGTCTTTTCTGGGAGTTATATCAACGTCGGCGAAACCAGCGGCCCAACCTCATCGCCTTGCGCGCTGCAGGTCACAGCCGTTCATTCGGTTAAGAATGCAGCGCTTCGTCCGGAAAAGCAGTTCTCCTTCGATCCGGCCGACTGGGTACGCGTTCATTACGACATGCAAAAAAACCGACAAACGCTTGTCGGTTTCTTTCACTCCCACCCCGCCTCCCTGCCCATCCCCAGCACAACGGACCAGGCAGGCCTTCCGGCAGACAACGGCGGCATTTCCTATTGGATCGTCTCCCCGCAGCGCGAGGATAACCGCCTGCTCATTCAGCCGTATTGGCTGCAGGGAAACAGTCTCTTCCCATTAATGCTTGCTTAAATAAGCGTATAAGTCCCCTAATGTCACCACGTTCCGATCAAGCATCCGCCGCAAGTAATACAGCCATAACCTGGCCGTCATCATCGAGTCCTCGAGCGCATGATGCCGATTCGTAATTTCAATGCCGGCTTGATCCAGCAGATCGTCCAAATTGTAATTGGTCCGACCCGGATCCAGCCACTTGGCAACCATCATCGTATCCAGCACCCGATGCGTGAGATTCACCTTCGACGTACGCCACAGCGCGTTGTTCAAGAAATGCTTGTCGTGCCCGCTGGCATGCGCGATCAGGAGGCGTTTGCCGATGAATTCCATAAAATCATGCAGCACCTGCATCAAGTCCGGCGCATCCTGTGCCATCTCGTTCGTAATTCCAGTCAGCTCCGTAATATGCTTCGGTACCTTGCGTTTGGGGTTGACCAGGCTATAAAAGGACTGCTCCTCCATCAGCTGACCGCCCTTTAGAAGCACCGCTCCAAACGACAGAATCTCGTCCCCGTTCGTCGGGTAAAATCCGGTCGTCTCCAAGTCGAAGACGACGACCTCCATCTCGCTCAGCGGCCGATCCATAATCGAATCCTTGCGCTGTTCCTTGGACATGGAACGAATAAAAGCCATTTGCTGCGCATTTTGGGCGCCCATCATAGAAGCCAGCGCCGGCGTTATTCCGCCCATTTTGTACAAATGCCACATCCGGCCTACGCCTTTTTGCTCTTTCATGTTACTCCCCTCCGGGTGGTTTAGATCCGTCCCGTCGCTCGCTTCCGAACCTTCTTTTGCAGCTTCCTCACGATGCGCAGGCCCGCTTTAAGCTCTTCGATCAGCTCCTTGGTCAATCTTGCATTGGACAGCTTGCCGCTCGACGTATAGAAGCCGTCTTCCTGCTTCGACGTCGTCAGCAGGCGCAGCCGCATAAACAATCGGAAGACCTCCGCATATGCAGCCCCTTCGGCTTCGTCCAAAACCCCTTGCCGCGTCAAATCAGCAATGCGCGTCATTGTCGCAGTCGCCCGTATGCCCGCCTGTATGGCAAGCAGCCGAATCGCATTGACCATCGGGATGTACGCGCCGTATTTCAAATCCACGCTGCCCGCATCTTCGCCGTAATGCTCCTTGAACAGCTGCCCGAATACGCCAAGCAGCACCTTGTGCCGCATCGTATTGTTGAGCATGCTCTCCGCGATCCGATCCGTTGACAGCATAAGCATAAAGAAATGTTCTTTCAGCGCAATCCAAACGAATGGCTGTCCTGCGACGATTCTGCAATCCGCTACGATCAGCAGGTATCGCACCCGCTCCCAATCCGGATCCTTGAACCATAGATCCAGCTTGCCGGTCCATTGCGTCAACGATTGGCACCATAACGGATTCGAGCTGACGACCTCCCCTTCGCAGGGCGGGTAACCGAGCTGCTGAAGCGTCATGACGACCGTGTTCGCGAAGAGTTCGAAGTAGCGGGCCACCTCCTCCAGCTGCAAAGGGTCTTTAGGATCGGCATAGACAATTCCGCTGTCCTGATCGCTGGTTAATGTTTGTTCTTCTCTGCCCCCGCTGCCAAACAACAAATACGCGTAAGGCACGGGAGGGGAACCTTTCCCCATCCGTGCCATTTGCTCTTCCGAGAGGGCGACGGCACGCCGAATCAATGCGTCGTGAACCTCATTCAGATCCGTATAAAATTGTTCGATCGGTTGTTCGAAAAGCAGAGCTTCCATCTGGACGTGAATTTGATCCCGCAAGCCGCGTAGTGCTGCAACATCGCCGGTCTTGCCGATGCTTGCAAGCAGCTCCGCACGGACCGGGTCGCTCATGCTGTGCTCACCTCAATGTCAGGATAGCCAAGACGAAACTTGCACCGTCGTCCGCTGACGAGGCGCAAGTTTCATTCTCGGATCTCTTACTTTTCTATCGAACCAAGCTTACATGTTTTGTTGTGCTTTTTTCATTTGCTCCGGATAGCCGAACGTTCCGTGCTCGGAAAGATCGAGACCGATAATCTCTTGCTCTTCCGTTACGCGAAGGCCCATGACCACTTTCATGATGCCGAGCAAGATGAAGGATGCAACGAGCGTGTAACCGCCGCAAACGAGAACGGATTCGACTTGGATCCACAATTGATGCCAGTTGCCCGTGTCGATCAGACCGCCTTCACCGACATTCAATTTCTTGGCAAGTACGTCCGTTGCGAAGATACCGTTCGCGACCGTACCCCAAACCCCTGCTGCGCCATGAACGGAAAGCGCGAAGATCGGATCGTCGACTTTGATTTTCTCGAAGAATTTAGCGCTGAAGAATACGAGCACGCCCGCTACCAGACCGATTACGACCGCAGCCCATGGATCAACGAATGCGCAAGTTGCCGTGATTGCAACGAGACCGGCCAACGCACCGTTCAGTGTCGTCGTGATATCCGCTTTGCCGTTAACCAACCAGGAGATCAGAAGCGCTGCTACCGCACCGCCTGCAGCGCCAAGCTGCGTGTTGAAGGCTACGTAACCGAAGAATCCGTCGCCTACGCCAAGCGCGCTTCCTGCATTGAAGCCGAACCAGCCTACCCACAGAATCAGTACGGACAAAGCGCCGAACACTTGGTTGTGACCAAGGATTTCATTAGCGGAGCCGTCTTTATTGAAGCGGCCGATCCGCGGTTTCAACAGGACCGTTGCGGCGAAGGCCGCGATAGCGCCCGTTAAGTGAACGACTGTCGAGCCTGCATAGTCTTGCGCGCCTTTCGTAAACAACCATCCGGAGGAGCTCCAGATCCAGTGCGCGATAACAGGATAGATAAGTGCCGTGAACAGTACCGTGAAGACCAGGTAAGCAGACAGTTTGGCGCGTTCCGCGAAACCGCCCCATGCAATGGAGAGCGATACAGCGGCGAATGCCAGTTGGAATACGAAGAAGATCGTCGTCGGAAGTGCTTCGCCGTCAGCCGCGGCTACGCTTGGCGAGAAGAATGCGCCGCCCCAACCGATTACGGAGCTGATGGAATTCTCTGCGTTATCGGAACCGAAAGCGAATGCATATCCGACGGCCCAGTAAACCAAGGTACAAAGACCTAATGTGAAAATCGTTTTACCCGCAATATGACCCGCATTCTTCATTCGCGTAGAACCGGATTCCAAGAGGATGAAGCCGCCTTGCATCAAGATGACCAGAACTGCTGCGACTAGAACCCAAATCGAGTTGAGTCCCATGTTGAGCGTACCTGCGGACGGATCATCCGCGAACGCCATTGCCGGAAATAACAACGATAGAGCTCCTAAAGACAAAATCAACTTCTTGACCATTGCGACCACTCCCTAATGTAATGTTTCTTAACATGATATGAAAGACTTAATGTCATTATAGTCAGAAGTCCCTGTTTTGACAATATGGTTTTTTCATTTCTTAGAAAAAAATCTAACATTCGTGTCCGTCTTGTAAGGTATTGTTAAGTTTTTTCACAAACAAACGATCAAAACGTTTCATTTTCGGCTTCAACCTTCGCTTTTCTTACCATCCGCCACTTCTACCATCTAGTAATTCCGGCGCAATTCGGCAAAAAATGCATAGGGAAACATTTCTCATGTTAGGTTTTATGCGAAGAAGGAATTGTCAAAGCATTACGTTTGACTGTATGGTTCAGGATTTGTATCATAGATACATAGGATTTTATGTACATACCCGTCTTATAATGAAAGAGGTGACTGCGATGTCTGAATTATTATTGTATCGGATCGGCGAATTGTCCAAACTGGCCGGCGTAAGCCCTCGCACGATTGATTTCTATACTTCTATGGGCCTTATCGAACCGGAGCGCCGCTCAGCCAAAAATTATCGTTTATACAGTGATGAAACCTTATCGCGTCTCAAACGTATCGTACAAATGAAGCAAGATAAATATTCGCTGGATGAAATCAAAACGAGCTTGTCGGGCTGGGGGAAAGTTTCTTCGCAAGAAGAGGTTTCCGAGCAGCTGATCGAGCTTGAAATTCATCTTGAACAGCTTCAGCGCGAAGTCAAGGCAATCGAACCTGTGATCAGCCAATTAAAGCCCGGCCAGGCCAAGCAGGTTTTCAAGCGGCTAATTCCGCAAACGGCCGCTTGCGTCGAGACGCTCATGCTGCTGCTGAACAAAGGCGGAATCATGTAGCATCCTAAACAAACGGAGGGAATTGGCATGTTTTTTCACCCGATGGATTTTCTGATTATTATCGCATTCGCCTTATCGATCTGGGCGCAGTTCAGAGTTCGCGGCACGTTTAATCGTTGGTCGGAGGTTCAAACCGCCAGCGGCATTACCGGCTATCAGGCAGCCCGAATGATGCTGGACCGTAACGGACTCCACGATATTCCGGTCGAGCCGGTTCCAGGCACCCTCTCGGACCACTACGACCCCATTCACCGCGTCGTAAGGCTTTCGGAGCATGTCTATTACGAAAACTCGATTTCAGCCGTTTCTGTGGCCTGTCACGAGGTCGGACACGCAATTCAGCATAAGGAGCATTATCCGATGCTGGCACTGCGTCACCGTATCTTCCCGGTCGTTAATTTCGCATCGGGCGTGGCGCCCTTCTTGCTCATCGCCGGTTTTCTGTTCCATGCTACCGGCTTGATCGGGCTTGGCATCATCTTCTTCTCCTGCGCGGTCGCCTTCCAGCTCGTTACGCTGCCTGTCGAATTCAATGCCAGCAGCCGTGCTCGCGATCTGATGGTCGCTGAAGGCTTCATTACGAACGACGAAGAACGCGGCGTCGCCAAAGTATTAAACGCCGCAGCGCTAACTTACGTGGCAGCAGCGCTCATCTCGCTGCTCGAGCTGATCAAGTACATCATGATCTTTACTCAGCAACGGGAATAACATCTCCAATCACAAAGGGAGGGCAGCATTCGCTGCCCTCCCTTTTGTTTGCAATGACTGCACAAACAGGAGCTGCCCCTAAGCTTAATAGCTTTGGCGCAGCTCCTGTTTGTGTTTGCTTCTGAGTATTAGTTTGGGGCGGCAGAACGGAAGCAGGCAAGTTGAGAGCTCCCCCGCATGCCTGCAGCCGTTCCGCCAAGTCATAGGTGTTATTATCGTTGTTTAGGTACGGAAACGGCTCAACGTTTCTTTCAAGCCCGTAGAGACGGTTTCCAGCTTGTCCGACAAACGGACAAGGCTCTCGCTGATGTTCGTCTGCTCGCTGCTGAGCGAAGCGACTTCCTCGGATGTCGCGGATGATTCCTCCGCAACGGCGCTGACATTGCCCATGGCTTCCGACAGAACGAGCTGCGAACGCTCCAACGTACCGATTGAATTCGTAACGGTGCCGAGACGGCCGACGAAGTCTCCCATTTGTCCTTGTACCGTGAGGAAAATTTGATTCGCTTCTTTAACGGATTGAATCTGTTCTTGGAAGATCGGGTAGGCGTCGGATAGAACGCCAACCGTCTCGTCGATTTCTTTTTGGATCGTCTCCGTAATTTGGCCGACCACATCGATGGATTGACGCGATTGATCCGCCAGCTTGCGAATCTCGTCCGCGACGACCATGAAGCCCTTGCCGGCCGTACCCGCGCGCGCCGCTTCAATCGTAGCGTTAAGGGACAAGATGTTCGTTTGCTTCGTCATGTTGTCCAACACTTCCAAGATTTTGCGAATGGAGCGCGTCGATTCCTTCAGGCGGTCGACCTTCTCCACCATGGAACGCGTCATCTCTTCCGTCATGCCGGTTTTCTCGATCAGGCTATTCATGTACACCGTACCTTGACGGCTGGCTTTCTCCACTTCGCTTGCGGCTGCGCCCATTTCTTGGTTGGCCGTCGTTACTTGCTGCATTTGCTGGCCAATTTCGCTAGTCAGGTCGCTGCCCTTCTCCGCTTCCACAGCCAAGCTTGTAGCGCCTCCGGCGATTTCTTCCGTAGCGACGGCAATTTCCTTGGCCGATATCGCCGTTTTCTTGGAAGCGTCCGACAATTCTCCGGCCGTTGCCAGCACGTCTTGAGCGGATTGGTTCGTTTGCGTAACCAGTATGGTGATCTGCGTCATCATCTGGTTGAAGCTTTGCGCCAACTGACCGATCTCGTCCTTCTTGTTGATCTTGGAGCGCACCGTCAAATTACCGCGTTCGCCTTCGTTCATCAGGTTGCGAAGATTGACGAGCGGTATAGCAACCATACGGATAACCAGAAGCCCGATCCCGATCGCCAGCAGCGCAGCAATGGCCGCGATGATGTACGTCGCATTGCGGATTTGCTTGGCGTCTTCGACCAGCTTGTCGACCGGAACGGTACCCACTAGCTTCCAGCCGGTGCTTGCGAATTTATTGTACATCACCAACGACTCGTGACTTTGGGAATCCGTGCCGGTGACCGAACCCGATTCAGCTTCTTTGCCTTTGACCGGAAGCACAAACGGCGAAGCTTTACCCAGCTGCTCCGTTTTGGCGCTATAGATCAAATTATTGTTGTCGTCCTGAATATACACTTCGCTGCCGTCGCTAAGCTTCAGATCGCTCAGTTGATCCGCTACTTCCTGCAGGCGGACCTCGATGAGGATAATGAAATTGCCTTCGTTGCTTATTGTATTCTTCATGACGCGCCCCATGGCGAACGTCGGATCGTTCGAAGTGCCGCTGTAGCCCTTCGCTTGGCTCGGCAGCCAGGTGAGTCGCCCCGCTCCATCAATGATCGGCTTCATCCAATCTGCCTTCTGCGCATCGGCAGTCGTGATGTTCGTGGCGCCAACCGATATGGAATTGGCCTCTCCGGAAATCGGGATAATGGCCGCGCCTACGATCGTTTGGTTACCGAGGATATACGATTGAATGGAATCGCTGAGCTTCTTCATAATATCGAACTTGTCATAATCATCCGTAGCTTTTTTGTATTGCTGCAAATAATCCTGAACATTCTTGTCCAACAGAATCTGCATGGACAACGCTTCGTAGTTCTTGAACATCAGATCCAGCTTGCCGTTCGATTGCGCGATCGCGACGGAACTCGATTCCGCAACCTTGTCCTTGAGAATCGACTTCGAGGTCGAGTAGGAGAATAGACCTACGACAAGCACGCACACGACAATCGCGCAGAATATAATCAAAAACAGCATAAGTCCCACTGATTTGATCGGGTTTGAGATCTTCACGTTTTTGATCCCGTTGACAGACGAGGAATAAAGCGCCTTCGCGTTTTCATTCAAACTCTCGCCCTTTGATTTCGATTGATTTTTTTCTTTCTTTGACTTGACCTTCATTGCTGGACACCACCTGATCTAGGGATAGAGTTTCAATTTCGGATGAGCACGATTGCGGGTATGTGTCGCATGCTTATGTTGGAAAGCTTACGTCAGTTCCATCATCCAAAAGCAAGTTTCGACAAATTGTGGCATTATCCAATTTATCGGTATCCAGAAATGTTTTTGTTAGGATTAAGGAAAAAAATCACAAAAAAAACATCCTATCGAATGATCGACGAGGATGTTTTTAGGTCTAACGTATTATCGAACCCGCTTACGCATCATGTCCATTGGCTTAACCGGCGATTCCGTCCGCATCACGACATGCTGAAGCGGATGTCTCGCCGCGTCCAGGACGTTGCCGTCCGTGTCCGTGAGCGATACGACGGTTTGTTTGAAGAATGTACCGTTCGGGCCGAAAAACTCCACTTCTTGTCCGGGCTTGAAATGATTGCGCTGTTGAATGACTGCCGTACCGGAAGCTTCATCGTAGGAAACGACGACTCCTGCGAAATCATACGGCGCGGCTTTGTCTTCCGGCTCGTAAATATGATCTTCCGCTCCAGGCGTATCGTAGAAAAAGCCTGTATTGAGCGGCCGGTTCGCCGCTTTCTGAATATCGTCCTGCCACACTTGCTTCAGCTCGTAGTTTTGCGGATCCGCCATGTAGGAATCGATGGCTTGGCGATATGCATTGACGACGGTTGCCACATAATGAAGGCTCTTCATGCGGCCTTCGATTTTGAAGCTGTCCACGCCGACCTCGATCAGATCCGGAATATGATCGAGCATGCAAAGGTCTTTGGAGCCCATCGTGAATTGATCGGCTTCCATGCCCACCATTTGAATATCGTCTTCGTAGATATCATACTTCCAACGGCAGGACTGGCAGCAGCCGCCGCGATTGGAGTCGCGGTCCGTAAAGTGATTGGATAACACGCATCGTCCCGAGAACGAGGAACACATGGCGCCGTGAATGAACGCTTCGATTTCAATATCGACATGCGATTTGATCTGCGCGATCTCCTCGAGGCTGGCTTCGCGAGCCAGTACGACGCGCGGCAGACCCTCTTCCTTCCAGAACTGAACAGCCTGCCAATTCATGGTCGACTGCTGCGTGCTGAGATGAACCTCCAGCTTCGGAGCGACGCGCTGCGCCGTCTCGATAATGATCGGATCCGCCGCGATGATCGCCGCGATTCCCGCATTTTCCAACTCCCGGAGGTAGTCCGCCAATCCCGATACGTCCTCGTTATGCGCGTAAATATTGGTCGCCACGAATACTTTGGCGCCGTATTTCTTTGCGAACTCGACGCCTTCCTTCATCTCTTCGAAGCTGAAATTGTCTGCTCCCGACCGCAAGCCGTACTTCTGACCACCGATATAAACCGCATCCGCTCCGTAATGGACGGCAAATTTCAATTTTTCCAGGTTGCCGGCCGGAGCCAGCAATTCCGGCTTATCCAGCCGATTTCTTCTGCCCTTAAAACGAGGGGCCGTTTGCGTTGTCACCATCCTCACCTCCAAGAACCTTCAAGGGTGACTTCATACAGTTGATTAATAAACTTGTTCTTTATAGAAAAACCCGTACGACAGCTCGCGGGCCTGATTCTGCAGTTGGACGATCGACTCCAGCCAATCTTCATTAAACGCGTAACCTAGCGGATCCGAGCAATACGAATCGATGGCTGCGCGGTAAGCGCGCACGACAGCTTCATTGTATGCTATCGATTTTAACAGGCCTTCGATCCGAAAGCTATCGATATTAACTTCCATCAGCTCGTGCAGGTTCTCAATCATGCAAAGATCATCGGAGCTCATGATATGGGTACCGTTCGCGTCTTCATAGATCGGGAACCGTTCGTCCGGGCGTTCCGATTCGATGAGATACAGGCCGTCCTCGCGTTTGCCGTGAACCGGCACGCTTTCTAAAGCGCCGTCCTTGTTCTGATGCTCGAAGTAATTGTGTACGAGCGGCCGCTTGGAATGGTAAATATTCGTCATTCCATGCACCTGCACTTGCACGGCGAGCTCGGTATTCTCCTTGACGCCAATAATTTGCTCCAAATTCAGCTCGCGAGCGAGCACGACTCTGGACGCGCCGCGGCGTCCCCAATAGTTGGCTGTCGCGTAGTTCGTCGATGTCATTTCGGCGTTCCAATGCAGCTTCATCGCAGGCGCTGAAGTCCGCGCCGCCATGAGCACCGCCGGGTCGCCGAAAACGACGGCGTCAACGCCGGCATCAGCCAGCGCTCGGAAATAATCCGGCAGCGTGTCTACCGTGGCATTATCCATGACATTGTTGACCGCTGCATAGACGGAAACCCGATGCGCATGGGCCAGCTTCACGGCCGCCGCCATCGCGGCGATATCGAATTCGCCGGGAAGGCGCATGCCATATCTCGCCTCGCCGATCACGAACGCATCCGCACCTGCTTCAATCAACCGCTCCATGTCGGCTAAAGAAGCTGCATCAATAAGCAGCTCCGGCTTTGTTGCCATTTGTAAATCCTCCTAATGTTTGTGAGCGAAGCCTGGTCGGGCTTCAGCCAAAGAAAACAAACGTCATCGAAAGCATAATCTATTGATTTGCGGTTTGATTGCTCTTCGCGATGTTCTGATTATGCTGCTTGAGCGTTTCGGCAAACAAATGCTCATGGCTGCCGTCTTTCTTCGTCACGTAATAATAATAATCCGTCTGTTTCGGGAATAGCGCCGCTTCGATCGACTTTATGCTCGGCGAAGCGATCGGTCCCGGAGGAAGCCCTTTGATCTTGTACGTGTTATAGGGGCTGTCGACCTGCAGATCCGATTCCATGAGCCGTTCCTTCTGCTTGTCCAGCAAATACTGCACCGTCGCGTCGATTTGGAGGGGCATCCCCTTCTTGATCCGATTGTAGATAATGCCGGCTACGATCGGACGTTCCTCGTCGACAACGACTTCGCGCTCAATAAGCGACGCGATCGTCAGCATCTGATGGAAATTAACGCCGTTCTGCTCGAGCGCATCTTCCCAGTTCTCGGGCAAGCTGTCCAGCTTGCGGTCCAGTTCCTGCAGAAGCCTGTCGATGATGGCGTCCACCTTCGTATCCTTCGGCATCTCGTACGTATCGGGGAACAAATATCCCTCCAAGCGGTGGCGAAGCTTGCCGTCCGTCGGAATATGGGTCGACGCTTCCGTATCCGGCCACGTCTGAACCTTGTCCGCCGCGGCCATGAAAGACGCTTTATCTCCGAATCCGGATTCGCTCAGCTTGTCCGCGATTTGCTCGACGGTCAGTCCTTCCGGAATCGTAAATTTGATCGTTTCCGCCTTCAATATTTCGCCGGCATTCAGCTTCGCGATGATCGCCTGCTTGTCCATGCCCGGCTTTAACTCGTAAACGCCAGCTTGAAATCGAGGGCCTTCGTGCTTATAACGCAAATAATACTTGAACAGAAACGCGTTACGTATGATACCTTGCTCTTCAAGCACCTCTGCAAATCCGAAAGGCGAGGTTCCCTTCTTCAGCTCAACTTTCACAGTGTCGCCTGCGGACGTCGGGCGCAGTCCATTCCAAATATATAAGTACGTACCGCCCACAATAATGATGATCAAGCTCAAAATCGTAGTAATTACCCAAAATGTAATGCGCCCTTTACCCGGCCCCGCAGGCCGCATGTCGTCGTTGGCCGGCCAAGCGCTGTCCGGCTGATGCTTTGATGGACTCAAGCAACGATCCCCCGTTTCTCATGTCTGCGCGGAAAAAGGGCGGTCAGCGCCGCCCCTTCCCGTCCTCTATATTTCAGCCGGCGCTGAAGCCGTTAAGGCTGCTCGTCGCCTTCAAACATTAAATCATCGTAAGCTTCGGCGACGTCTTCCCATTCTTCGTCATCCTCGATGGACTCCAGCTCCGGTTCGGAACCTTCGTTCAACACGATGCGGAAGAATGCGATTTCATCTTCCTTCTGCATGCTATGCGACTGCAAGCCTGCATAGGCGCGCTCGCCAAGCTGGAATTCGGCGATGATCCGGAACGGCTCGGTCTCGCCCGATTCTCCGATCAGATCAACTTCCGTCCCATAGATCGGATCCAAGATGAAAATCCGTTTAATTTCAGACACGTGCAGTACTCCTTTCAGCCCAGGGCTGACATGTATTTCCGATTCGAAGATGCTGGCGCATGCTGCATTCCCTGCCTTACGACAGTGAACGCGATCCAATCGCCTTACGCAAACCAATCGCTTTTTTAGTCGTTATCGTCAATCTCGGCAAGAAGCGTGTTAAAGGTCTCTTCAACCATATTCCACTCTTCTTCGTCCTCGATCGTATAGAGCTTCAAATCATCGCCGTCTTCTTCGTAACGGAACGCATAGACTTCGTCCGCGTCTTCGTCCTGCTCATCCTCGGAATCGACGTTCAGCGGTACAACCATCATATATTTCTGATCGGAGCCGTCAACCTCGAACTTCATGACTACCTCGAATTCTTCTTCGTTGCCTTCTTCATCCGGAATGTAGATGATTTCTGGCTCTTCGTACTGCATGTTGTCCTTTGTCATCGTTACCCTCACCTTTTCGTTTTAGAATCGAGATAATTTTGCAAAATGAGCGTCGCCGCCATTTTGTCCACCACTAACTTTCGCTTCTTCCGGCTGACATCTGCCTCAATAAGCGTGCGTTCTGCGGCAACAGTTGTCAGACGTTCGTCCCAAAGGTGTACGGGTACATTTAGCTTCTGCTGTAAATGTTCTGCGAATGCGATGCAAATTTCGCCACGCGGTCCGATGGTGCCATTCATGTTCTTCGGTAATCCGACCACAATCTCAGATACTTCATGTTCCTGCACGAGCTTCGCAATGTCGTCGTCCTCGCGATTATCGCGGCGTTTCTCGACGACACCGACGCCCTGTGCGGTCCAACCGAATGCATCGCTGACGGCAACACCGATCCTGCGGTCGCCGTAATCCAAACCCATTAGACGCATACGGGTGGAACCTCATTTCTATTCCCTTATTTGCTGTGCTGGCTAAGGTAGGAGCGCACCAGCTCTTCAATCAATTCGTCGCGCTCTTTCCTGCGGATCAAGCTTCGGGCATTGTTATGCCGCGGGATGTATGCAGGATCTCCGGACAACAAATAACCGACAATTTGATTGATGGGATTGTAATCCTTCTCAAGCAGCGCATCGTACACGGAAAGCATGATCTCTCTCGAGGACGCTTCCCCTTCCGCCTTAACGTCGAATTTCATTGTCTTGTCCATCGAATTCATCGCCAGCACCTCACTTTCCAAGTCGCTTGACAGCCGATTTATAGCCCTATCATATCACATTTGACTGCGCAAGAACCAGTTCTTCGGCAATTTGGAGCGCTGCCGCCAGTTTGGAAGGATCTTTGCCGCCGGCTTGTGCCATATCCGGACGACCGCCGCCGCCGCCGCCGCATGCAGCCGCAGCTTCCTTCACGATTTTCCCGGCGTTGAAACCTTGCTTCACGAGATCAGGAGAGACCGCAGCAACCAAATTCACTTTGTCCTCCGCTACGGCGCCGAGCACGATAATCGAGCTGGCGAGCTTCGCCTTCAATTCGTCGACGATTCCGCGAAGGGCATCCATCGATGGTGCATTCACTTGCGCCGCCAGCAAGGTCACCCCGCCGATTGTTTTCGCCTGCGTTTCCAGCGATCCCGCTTCGATTCGGCTCAATTTGCTTTGCAGCGACTCGTTGTCGCGCGTCAGTTCCTTCACTTGAGCGTGGAGTCCCTCGATACGCTTCGGCACGTCGTTCAAGTTCGTTTTCAGCAGCGCGGCCGATTGTTTCAGCACATCGAGCTGGCCTTCCATGTACAGGTAGGCATGACGGCCTGTGACCGCTTCGATCCGGCGCACGCCGGAACCGATGCCGCTCTCGCTGACGAGCTTGAAGAGTCCGATCTGGGACGTATTCGTCACGTGGCAGCCACCGCACAATTCCAAGCTGTAGTTGCCGACGCGCACGACGCGCACCACGTCTCCGTACTTCTCGCCAAACAGCGCCATCGCGCCCATCGCTTTCGCCTCGGCCAGCGACTTGTTGTCGATCTGCAGCGCCGTACCGAGCCAGATCTGCTCGTTTACGCGGCGTTCGATTTCCGTCAGCTCTTCCGGCGTAATGCTTCCGAAATGAGAGAAATCGAAACGCAGCCGTTCAGGCTCAACAAGCGAACCCGCTTGGTTAACATGCTCGCCGAGCACGTCCTTGAGCGCACGGTGAAGCAAATGCGTCGCCGTATGATTCTTGATCGTATCCTCGCGCGTCGCTGTCGTAACGATCGCTTGAACAGAATCGCCGACTTTGACGGTTCCGCTTTCGACGATTGCATGGTGAACCGATTGGCCGTGCGGCGCTTTCGTCACGTTGTCAACCGTCAGCGTGAAGCCTGCTCCGGCAATCGTGCCGCTGTCTCCGACCTGGCCGCCGCTCTCTGCGTAGAAAGAAGTACGGTCCAGGATGATCAGCACTTGGCTGCCTTCGCCTGCTTCTTGAGCGAGCGAATCGCCATTCACGATCGCTAATACCTTAGCTCCGTCTACGACAAGGTCCTGATAACCGACGAATTCCGACTTCTCCGTGAAGTCCGCCAGCGGCCCGCCTTGCACGTTCATGCCCCCAGTGTCCTGACGCGCTGCGCGCGCGCGCGTACGTTGCTCCTCCATCGAAGCATCGAAACCGTCGCGGTCAACCGTCATGCCATGCTCGGACGCATAGTCTTCCGTCAAATCGAAAGGGAAGCCATACGTGTCATACAGCTTGAACGCATCCGGTCCGCTAATAAGCGACTTGCCTTCCGCTTTAGCTGTCTTGACCAGCTCGCCGAGCAAGGAAAGGCCGTCCGAAAGCGTCTCGTGGAAACGCTCCTCTTCCGTGCGAATGACCTTCTCGATGAATTCGCGTTTCTCTACGACTTCCGTGTAGTAGGCGCCCATGATTTCGGCAACGACCGCTACAAGCTCAAACAGGAACGGACGATCAACGCCGATCGTCTTCCCATAACGAACCGCGCGGCGCAGCAAACGGCGGATAACATAGCCGCGGCCTTCATTGGAAGGCATGACGCCGTCACCGACAGCGAAAGCTACCGTCCGGATATGGTCGGCAATGACTTTCAGCGCAATGTCATGCTCCGGATTCGTGTGGTAGGATACACCCGCGATTTCGCAAGTGCGGTCGATAATCGGGCGGAACAGATCCGTGTCGAAGTTGGAATCCACGTTTTGCAGAATCGACGTGAACCGCTCCAGGCCTGCGCCCGTATCGATGTTTTTGTTCGGCAGCGGCGTGTAACTACCGTCTTTATTATGATTATATTGCGAAAACACGAGGTTCCATACTTCGAGGAACCGTTCATTTTCGCCGCCGGGCCAGCATTCCGGATCTCTCAAGTCGCCGAATGCATCGCCGCGGTCGTAGAAGATCTCCGTGCACGGACCGCAAGGGCCTTCGCCGATATCCCAGAAGTTCTCTTCCAGTTTATAGATGCGCGCTTCCGGCAGGCCGATCTTCTCGTTCCAGAAGCGTAACGCTTCTTCGTCTTCCGGATATACCGTTACGGACAAACGCTCGGGATCAAAGCCGATCCACTGCGGGCTCGTCAGAAACTCCCATGCCCACGTGATGACTTCTTCCTTGAAATAGTCGCCGATCGAGAAATTGCCCAGCATTTCGAACATCGTATGATGGCGGCGGGTTTTGCCGACGTTCTCGATATCGTTGGTACGAATGCATTTCTGCGAGTTGGCGATACGCGGATTATCCGGAATGACGCGGCCGTCGAAATACGGCTTCAACGGCGCCATGCCCGCATTGATCCACAGCAGGGACGGGTCGTTATGCGGTACGAGAGACGCGCTCTGCTCGATCTTATGGCCTTTGCTTTCAAAAAAAGCGAGCCATTTGGAACGGATTTCACTAGCTTTCATGTTCAAATCAGCCTCCACAATGTCAAATAAAATAAAAAAACGCCCCTAAAAACAGGGACGAATCATTCGCGGTACCACCCTGGTTATTGCGCGACCCTACGAAATGCTGCCCCTGAGGCGGCTTCGTCAAGCCAACACAATCTCCTTGAAAGGACGATAACGGGTCCACCGGCGAAGTTCGTTCACACTCCGAAACCAGCTTTCGACCATCCTTCGCCCTTAGAATTCTCACAGCCATCGCGTCGTATCGGGAGCGGAATACTGCATTTCCAACCTTGCGGTCGTTCACGCTAACCAATCCGTTCATAGCGGAATGCTGCATGTCCAACCTCGGTTGTACACGCAAACCAATCCGCTTATTGCGGAATGCTGCATGTCCAACCTGCGGTCGTACACGCAAACCAATCCGCTCATTGCGGAATGCTGCATGTCCAACCTTGCGGTCGTACACGCAAACCAATCCGCTTACGCGAAGGAATTCTTTCTCTGTTGGCGGTCTATGGTCTACTTCAGTTTCATCGACGTTTTCACGTATGCAAATAACCTAGATAATAGAAGAATATCAGCAAACCTCCATCACTGTCAAATGGTCTTCCTGCGAACGTAATACGCGAAGATATGCTGCACGATGACTTTAAGCGCCGCAAAGATCGGCACAGCCAAAATCATGCCGACAATGCCGGCCAATTCCCCGCCCACGAGCAGGGCGAAGATGATCGATAACGGATGCATATGCAGGGTTCGCCCGACCACCTGAGGAGAGACGACGTTGCCCTCGAGGATTTGGCAGACGCTGTTGACGATGACCACCATCAGCATCATTTTGAGCGACACGGTCGAGGCCATCACAAGCGCAGGAGCCGCACCGAAGAACGGCCCGAGATACGGAATGATATTCGTCACCGCCACGACGCTTGCGAGCAGCAGCGGGTAGGGCATGCCGATAATGAGGTAGCCGATATACGCGAGCGTGCCTACAATGACGCAGACGATGAACTGACCGCGGATATAACTTCCCAGTGCATTGTCGATGTCCTTGAGCAATCTTACGGCATGCTTGCGATGCGGCTTCGGCACGTAGGTCAGCAGCGTCCGTTCGAATACCTCGAAATCCTTCAAAATGTAGAACGCCAGAAACGGAATAATGAACGCGATAAATACGACGTTCAACATCGCCCCGATATTGTTAATGAAGCCGAAGATGGCATCCGAGCCCTGCTTCTCCAGCTTGTACAACGATTTATTGATGCCAGAGCGTATGCTCTCCGGCAGAAACGAACTATTGTTGAGATCGTCGACGATATTTTGGGCTTTCATCGACAAGTCCGGCATATGGCGATTAAGCTCCTGCAGCTGCTCGATGAACATCGGGATCGCATTCATCAGAATAACGGTCAACCCCGCCAAGAAAACCGCGTAGATGAGCAGCACCGCCATCGTCCGGGGCACTTTGCGTTCATTCAGCAGGCTCACGATCGGATTGAGCACATAAGAAATAATCATGGCGATCAAGAACGGTGCGAGCACCGCCCGCAGGAAGACGTAGATATGGAGGAAAATCGGCTTCACCAGCAGAAGCAGATACAGGGCTACCAGTCCCATGATGAGATACAAGAGCCATGCAAATATCCGGTTATTCGTAAACCGTTCCACGGCCGCATCCCTCCCTTGTGTCAACCCAACATCCGCACTTCAGCATTCCAAGGCCGCATCCGATATAACTGGTATTACAGTATATGTACAAGTTGCCGGAATCATCCCGGGCGTCCCTGAGCGCGCAAAAAAAAGACGACCTCTACAAGGCCGTCTTCCCAAATATCCGCCGGTGGCATGCTCCGAACTAGTTCGCGTGCACCTGCGGCATTTCGTCTTCAAAGAACAAATCGTCCAGCGAGCTTAGCGTGCCGTCTTCCTCTACCTGGTAGACGGACATCTTCTCGCCGTTCACCGTCAGTTCGATGAAGCAGCCCCAACAGTAATACTGGTGCGATCCGATTTTTCCGATATCCTTTGAACTGCAATTTGGGCATTTCATAGCTCATTTCTCCCTAATATCCGTCTCAGAAACAGCGACCGGCGAGAGATGATCCTCGCTTCCGGCCGGTACTATAATGACAGCATTGCCTAGCATGACTTCGTCAGCTTGAAGCGGAGCAGGAAGCCATTTGCGGCCTTCCATGATATCCGCTATGAAACCATCCGTCAACTCATAGCCTATTATTTGTGTACCCTGTATATCGCTAAAATAAACATCCGATACGCGTCCAAGTTGTTCGCCATGAGCGGTAATGACGGGCAAATCCTTCAATCGTACGGTTCCGGTCAAAAAAGAGCGCTGCACGTCCGCTGGTTTGGTCCGCTTCACGGATGCTTCATTCATAACAATGACAGCATCTTCGCCGCACACCACGACCTCGTTCCAAGTGACAGCTTTCATCGATGTAAAGAAACGCCTGCCAGCATCCAAAATAATGCCGCCTAGTTCCCAATGCTCGTCGAACCAAGCATCCTTCACGTGTCCGACATGCTTGCCGGCGTTCATCTCAATGACAGGCAGTCCAATCAGATGCTGTAATCGCAGCAATTTGGCAAAGCCCCCTAGGCATTAGTACGAATGCGGCTCTTAAAGGTTGCAATTTTTTTTGCCGCGCATTCGAGTTCCTCCATAGTGTTTCCCAAACCGAAGCTAAATCTTACAGCAGATTCCAATCGTTCACGCGAGATTCCCATGGCCTCTAGCACATGAGAAGGCTCAAGCGCGCCAGCCGTGCAGGCAGAACCGCTCGATGCCGCAATACCGGCCAAATCCAAATTCATCAGCATCGTCTCCGAGCTGATGCCCAGGAAGCTGAGATTCAAGATATGAGGGGCACTTGCCGTGCTTTCAGCCGGGTGGCCGTTAACGACGACATGCTCCTGACCGAATAGGTCTATCATCCGTTCTATCCATGTATAACGCAGCTTGTCCAAAAAAGGTTTCCGATTCGCGAGTGAATTCACAGAATGTTCAAACGCTGCGGCGAAACCGACGATGCCTGCGATGTTCTCGGTTCCGGGTCTTCTCTTCCGTTCCTGGGAACCGCCGTGAAGCAATGGCGCAAGCACCGTCCCTTTGCGCACGAATAATGCGCCTACGCCTTGCGGCCCGTTGATCTTATGGGCAGAAATGCTCATAAGATCAACGGGCAGTATGCGAAGATCGATGGGCAGCATGCCTAGTGCTTGTACGGCATCAACATGAAAAAGAACGCCTTTAGACCGGGCGAGTTCACCGATCTCCACGATCGGCTGAATCGTACCAGTCTCATTGTTGACATACATGACGCTAATCAGCGCCGTATCGTCCGCGATGGCGTCCGCAATATCCTGAACGTACACCGCTCCTTGCTCATTCACCGGAAGTACAGACAATCGAAATCCTTCGCTCTCGAGGGATTCACAAGCATGAAGAACCGCGTGATGCTCGGTCGCAAGGGTAATGATATGGGATTTGCCACGTTTGCGCGCGGCCCTTGCGGCACCAATAATCGCGGTATTGTCGCTCTCCGTTCCACCGCTCGTGAACACGAGCTCTGCCGCCGTGCAGCCGATGCCGCCGGCGATGACGTCACGGGAACGATTCAGCATGCCTCTGGCAGCGCGGCCGTTGCCGTGAATGCTGGATGCGTTGCCTACCGTTCCGGTAAACACTTCCATCATCGCCGCCGCTGCATCGGGATGCATCGGCGACGAGGCCGCATGATCATAATAAATGCGTTCCATTGCAATCATCCTTAAATATAGAACATATAAGAGTCCTGCTGAACCTCTTCTTTGTACGTGACGAGGTCGGCAAGCGTCGTCGAGTCTAGCACTTCCGCAATGCTGTTGCGGATTCGAAGCCACAGGTTGCGTTTGGCCGGATCGTCTTCTTCCGTAAAATCAACGGGCGAAATCGGTCCTTCCAAAATTCGAATCACGTCGCCAGACGTAATTTGCTGCGGTTCCTTGGATAGGATATAGCCGCCGTACGCGCCGCGAATGCTCTTCACAAGGCCGGCATTTCTGAGCGGAGCGATCAACTGCTCCAGATAATGCTCCGACAGCTGGTTGCGCTCCGCAATGCTCTTCAGTGACGTTGGACCTTCGCCGAACTTAGCAGCCAGTTCCATCATAATCGTGAGGCCGTATCGGCCCTTTGTAGAAATTTTCAATTCGAGCACCTCTCCTCCGACGAAAGGAAATCTTATTTAAAGGTTGCTGCTTGAGAAGAAACTTCGCCGCTTACGGCGTTTCTTCCCTACAGATTACAATTCATGGTATTCCCATATCATATCTATGTTAACATAACCGCGCAACAATTTGTTGATAAAATGATGACACTTTCATGAAAATCGGTTTGGAAGTGATCGGCTAAAGTGTGCTACAATAAAAACTTAAGCGCCCTTTCCTCTCTATTTCATCGGAATGGGGCTGACATTCAAGGTGGTGGACATTTTATGAGCAATTCCAATACACGCGTCGTCGTCGGCATGTCAGGCGGCGTCGATTCGTCCGTAACCGCTTTGCTGCTCAAACAGCAAGGGTACGACGTGATCGGCATCTTCATGAAGAACTGGGATGACACGGATGAATTCGGCCATTGCACGGCCGAAGAAGACGCGGAAGACGTGCGCCGCGTCTGCGACCAAATCGGTATCCCTTATTATACGGTCAATTTCGAGAAAGCCTATCATGACAAAGTGTTCGCCTATTTCCTCGACGAATACCGGAACGGCCGTACGCCGAATCCGGATGTGATGTGCAACCGCGAAATCAAGTTCGGCGATTTCCTGCAGAAAGCGCTGGAGCTTGGCGCCGATTATTTGGCCACCGGCCATTATGCCCGGCTGGAGCGTCATGAGGACGGCGAATCGAAGCTGCTTCGCGGCGTCGACGCCGGCAAGGATCAAACGTACTTCCTGCACGCCCTGCGTCAGGATCAATTGGCCAAAGCCATGTTCCCGATCGGTCATCTGCCGAAACCGGAGGTCAGAAGGATCGCTGAGGAATTCGGTCTTGCGACCGCCAAGAAGAAAGACAGCACCGGCGTCTGCTTCATCGGCGAACGCAACTTCAAGCAATTCCTGAGCGGCTATCTGCCTGCGCAGCCTGGTCCGATGATCGATATCGTCACCGGGGAAACGAAAGGCCGCCATGACGGCCTCATGTATTATACGCTCGGACAGCGCCAAGGCCTAGGCATTGGCGGTTCCGGTAATGGCGAGCCGTGGTTCGTCGCCGATAAAGACTTGAAGGAAAACATCCTCTATGTCGTTCAAGGCGACGCACATCCTAGCTTGTACTCAACGGGACTTACGGCGACCGGCATCAACTGGATTTCGCCAGTAAAGCCGGAAGGCACGTTCACGTGCACCGCGAAATTCCGCTACCGCCAGCCCGATCAGCAGGTTACGGTGACGTTCCGGCCTGACGGATCTACCGCCGACGTCGTCTTCCTGCAGCAGCAGAAAGCGATCACCCCCGGACAGGCCGTCGTGTTCTTCGACGGTGATGTCTGCCTTGGCGGCGGCACGATCGATATCGTCGTGAAATAACGGCCTATACGAAACAAAGAAGAGGCGTTCGATATAAATCGAATGCCTCTTCTTTGTTTGCGTGCTTGATAATTTAACCTGTCTCCGCCTGAACCTCGGCTTCCAGCAGCATTTCTTCTTCTTCTTCCTCAATTGTCCGCTTGCGGATCTGAATGCGCGAGATGCGCAAATGATCGGTTTCCACGATCGTAAACTCGAAGCCGACGGGAAGCACGACCCTTTGCCCCTCGGAAGGCGGATTCTCGATCTGCGCATACATCCAGCCGCCGATCGTATCGTAATCGTCGCTTTCGATCTCCGTACCGAAGTAACTGTTTACCTCTTCGATAAGCATCATCCCGTTAATGGAATGCGTACCGTCTTCCTTCGGTTCGATATCCGCGCGTTCCTCGTCGAATTCATCCTGAATCTCTCCGACGATTTCCTCCATGATATCTTCCAATGTGACAAGTCCCGACGTACCGCCGTACTCGTCGATGAGAATGGCGATCTGCGTCTTCTTCTTCTGCATTAGCTTAAGCAGCGTGCTGATATGCATCGAATCCGGCACCGTCGTCATGGAACGGGTAATATGCCGAATGTCATGAACGCCCTGGTGCGTTACTTTCAACAAATCTTTTATATGAATAAAGCCGATAATGTTGTCTTTGTCTTTGTCGCATACGGGATAGCGGGTGTGCATTTCCTTCAGCGCGATCGCCTGGTTCTCCTCGAACGACAGGTTCGCGTACAGACAGATCATTTCGGTACGCGGAATCATGATCTCTCTGGCATGCGTCTCGGCAAAATCGAAAATATTATCGACCAGTGTAAGCTCTGTATTATCGATAAGTCCGGATTTGTGGCTTTCCTTCATGAGAATGCGGATTTCTTCTTCCGTGTGCGCAGACTCATGTTCGGCGGCAGGCTCTATGCCAACGCTCATCAGCATTCGGTTCGCCATGCCGTTCAGCAGATAAATGAACGGGTACATCACTTTATGAAACACGATCAGCGGAAGAGCGGTCCACAGCGTTACGTTCTCTGCTTTGCGAATCGCATAGGTCTTGGGAGCAAGCTCCCCGAGCACGATATGAAAAACAGTGATGACGGAAAAGGCAATAATGAACGATACCGTCGAAATGGCGACGGGACTAAAATGAAGCTTTTCGAGAATCGGCTCAATGATATGGGATATGGTAGGCTCCCCTACCCAGCCGAGTCCGAGCGAAGCGAGTGTGATTCCGAGCTGGCAGGCCGATAAATAAGCATCCAAATTCGTCGTCAGCGCAGACGCGAAGCGCGCCCGGCGATTGCCGTCCTGGACGAGCGTGTCGATTCGACTGCTTCTTACTTTAACCATGGCAAACTCAGCGGCAACGAAAAATCCGTTCAAAAAGACGAGCACCAAGATGAGCAAGATGCTCCACATTATGGGTAACGGGTCACTATTCAACGATTCCCTGTTTGCCGTTCGCGCCTTAAGCCGCAATCACGACCAACAGGTGCACCTCCTTCAGGGAATAAAAATTATAAATTTCTTTTATAATACTACATTAGACGATGACGTCTCTTTCCGTCAAATGCCGCCATCCCACCTTCTGGCCCGTATTCGGGTTATACTCATGTTTATTCCGTAATGGTCGGCCTTTATGCGCTGTTTTCGAGCTCCTGCTACCGATATTGCTTTTATAAGCGTAATCAGGCTATTTTCTCCGCTCCTGGTTTTGACGAATTTTATCCTCCATCCCCTGCATCGTCGCTTTGTAGAACTTCTTATGGGCGATTCGTTCCGGCAAATAAACCTGCTTCACGTAGTGGCCCGGGAAATCATGGGGATATTGATAGCCGACGTGGCCAAGCCGTTCGGCTCCGCTGTAATGCGTATCGCGAAGATGAAGCGGCACTTCCGCCGAGCCCATGCTTTCGATCGCGTTCATCACATTGCCGATCGCGATTGCCGCAGCGTTGGATTTGGGACTTTCCACGGCGAACAAAATGGCTTGCGTGATGTTGTACTTGGCTTCCGGCCAGCCGATCTTATGATAAGCGTCCATTGCCGTGACGGCTTGGACCATGGCTTGCGGATTGGCAAGCCCGATATCCTCGCTGCAGGCTACGATCAGTCGTCGCACGAAGGTCATCGGATCCATGCCCAGCTTCTCGACGGCGTAGAGAAACCAGAACAAGGCTGCGTCGCTGGAGCCTCGAACGCTTTTGTGAAAAGCGGAAAGAATGTCGTACTGCGTCGATTCGTCGGCGCGAATCGTCGGTTTGCGAATCGATTCCTCGGCGACCTCGAGCGTGATCTCGACGCTCCCGTCCGGTTGGGAAGGCGTCGTCACTGCCGCCAGCTCCAACGCGTTCAGCGCTCTGCGGATATCCCCGCCCGCCGTACTGGCGATATGCTGCAGCGCGTCTTCGGCAACGTTCAGCTTCATGAAACCCAATCCCCGCGCAGAATCCGTCAAGGCGCGCCGCATCGCTTCCAGCGCATCCTCCTTCGTCAACGACTCTAATTGAAACAAGGTCGAGCGCGACAGGAGCGCTCCGTTCACGTAATGAAACGGATTTTCCGTGGTCGCCCCGATAAAGACGATGATCCCCTGCTCCACGGCCGGGAGAAGCGCGTCCTGCCTGGAGGAATTGAATCGATGCACCTCGTCAAGGAATAGGATGGTTTTGCGGCCGTACATGGACTTGGTCATCTTCGCTTGATCGATTACGGCGCGGACATCTTTCACGGAGGCATCGACCGCGTTTAATTTCACGAAATCCCCTTGTGTGCGTTTGGATATAATATGCGCGAGCGTCGTTTTGCCGCAGCCCGGCGGTCCGTAGAGAAGGATGGAGGACACTTGGTCGCCTTCAATCGCCCTTCTCAGCAGCTTACCCGGTCCGACGACATCGTGCTGTCCGATATATTCATCGATTGTTTGAGGACGCATGCGGTCCGCAAGCAATTTTGCTTTAGGCTGTTCTTCTTCCTGATGATAGGTAAACAAGTCCATTTCCATCACGTTCCTTTCCCAATCAAAATTCATCATATCATACTAGCACACACGTTCGCCATGCCGCCGGAAGAAGCAAGAAGCCCTCGCCGCTGGAGGGGACTCCTTCGGGAGGACTTCGATCTGCATGATATCGATTTCGTTCGATTAGCCGGTAAATGTCTGATACAGCAAGTAAAGATTGAGGCCTGCAATGACGACTGCCACGACCCAAGCCAGGATCTTCAGCCACGGCTTGTTGGCGAATACACCCATTTTCTTCTTGTCGCTTGTAAATTTCACGAGCGGAATTACCGCGAAGGATAGCTGCAAGGACAGAATGACTTGACTTAGAATCAACAAATCCGTCGTTCCTTTGGCTCCGTACAGCCAGGTGACGATGACGGCCGGTACGACCGCAATCATTCGCGTAATCAATCGTCTCAGCCACGGCTTCAGCCTCAGGTTCAGGAAGCCCTCCATGACGATCTGCCCTGCAAGCGTGCCCGTCAGCGTGGAGTTCTGACCGGAAGCCAGCAGCGCGACGCCGAACAAGACGCTCGCCGCGGCCGTTCCCAGCATCGGCGAAAGCAGATGATAGGCATCCTGGATCTCCGCGACGTCCGTGTGGCCCGACGTATGGAACGTCGAAGCCGCGATGATCAGAATGGCCGCATTGATGAACAAGGCGAAGAACAAAGCAATGGTGGAATCCCAAGTCGCGTATTTGATCGCTTGGCGTTTGCCGAGCTCGGTTTGGTCGTATTGCCTGGTTTGAACGATGGATGAGTGCAAATACAAATTATGCGGCATGACGGTCGCGCCCAAGATTCCGATGGCGATATACAGCATCGTCGGATCCGAGACGATTTGCCCGGTCGGAATGAAGCCTTTCATGACCTCGCCCACCGCGGGCTGGGACCAGAACATCTCGATCAGGAAGCAGCCCCCGATCGTAACGATAAGCACGATTACGAGCGATTCAATGAATCGAAACCCTTTATTTTGCAGCAGCAGCACGAGGAGAACGTCCAGTACGGTCAAGATGACCCCGGCTACCAGCGGTATGCCGAACAGCAGATTCAAGGCGATTGCCGAACCGATGACTTCGGCAAGGTCGCAGGCGGCGATAGCAAGTTCGCACAGCACCCACAAGCTCATCGCGACGGGCTTGCTGTAGTGATCCTTGCACGCCTGCGCAAGATCGCGTCCCGTTACGATTCCAAGCTTGCCGGCTAGCGCTTGAAGCAGGATCGCCATGAGATTGGAGAGCAGGATGACTGCGAGAAGCGAATATCCGAACTTCGATCCGCCGGCCAGATCCGTCGCCCAGTTACCCGGATCCATATAGCCAACAGCGACCAAATAGCCCGGACCTGCGAATGCGAGGAATTTACGAAACCATGAACCGTGTTTCGGAATTTTCATCGAACGGTAAACTTCAGGAAGCGAGTTTTGGGTTCTCGTTTGACGCCAGCCGCTTTCTTGGGCAGCTGGTGCAGGCTGATTGGTGCTCATTGCCTTTCACCTCTTCATATTCGTCGTCGTTACGTTAATCTGTCGTGAAGTTAATTTGTTAATACCTACAAATATGCAGGCATGAAACCATTGTTTCCTATTTTCATTGTACACCTCCAAAAAAGTTTGTCAAAGGCAACTTTTGTTGACTGGGACAAATTTCGTGGCCCAGACAAAGAAATATAGCGTATAAATAAAAATCAGAATAAAAAACAGGCTGACGGAATCGATGAAACATCGATCCGATCAGCCTGCTGCTGTCGTCGTATTATTTAATTCATGCTTGCGGCTTGTCCGACGGGCTCTTCAGCTGCTGCTGCAGCTTTGCCGTCATCTCGCTTATCCGCTTGGCCCGCGTCACTTCTTGCTTCGCTTCGTTTATCCAGCGGATGTACTCTTTGCGGTGCGACTGCGCGAGCTCTGCGAAGAATGCTTCCGCTTCCGGTGCTTTCGATAGGGCCGCCTTCACGTCATCGGGGATAACGAGCTCTTTCACCAACGTTGTGCCCGCCGTTCGGCTTGCATCCGCAGCACGGCTAGCTCTTGCGCTCGTCTGCACCATGCCGACAGGGCGGAACCTCATGGCGGACCATGTATCGTCGACGGACACGAGCGATACGCCTTCCCAGCCCTCGTCCTTGACGACTCTCCAGCCGCGGTCACGGTTAATGTCCGTTCTGATCTTGGAGGTGCCCTTCGGATAGCATATCCAAAGGAGCCCGTCCTTCTTCACGGCTTTCAGCGCCTTCGGCGCATGCTCGGTTAAGCTCTTAATATCCTTGGCGAACAGCATCACGAAATCGTAAGTGCCGGCGTCCATCTCGCTGAATGGCTCGGCATTCTCGGCCCCAAGCGCTTCCTTGTAGGAATCGTCGGGCGTTTCAAGCAAAGCGATCCGCATTTCCAGCGAAAGTCTTAATTTGTTCATCAAATCTACGTTCATAACGGTTGGCCTCCTGTTGCAAGCAAATCTTTAACGACGGCGCCCACCATGATTAGTCCCGCCACTGGCGGAACGAAAGCGTTGCTGGCTGGCGGCTGCTGCGCTTTGCGGATATCGGGCGCGTTCTCGGGTACGATCCGCTGCGTGACATCCTCGCGCGGCTTCACCGGCTCCTCGGTAGAGAAGACGACCTTCACGCCTTTCTTAATGCCTTCTTTCCGCAGCTTCTGCCGAACGATGCGGGCGACGGGATCCATGGACGTCTTGGAAATATCCGCGACTTGGAATCTCGACGGGTCCATTTTGTTCGCTGCTCCCATGCTCGAGATAACCGGAATATTACGCTCCAGGCATTGTTTGATGAGATGGACTTTATAAATGATCGTGTCGGATGCATCGACCACGTAATCCAGATCGTATTCGAACAGCTTCTCATACGTTTCCTCGGTATAAAACATCCGCAGCGAAATCGCGTCGCAATCGGGGTTGATCAACTTAATCCGATCGCGCATCAGATCCGCCTTCGGCTGGCCGACGGTCGTCGTCAGCGCATGGATCTGGCGGTTAATGTTCGTAATATCGACGACGTCCTTATCGATCAGAATAATGCGTCCGATGCCTGTGCGCGCCAGCGCTTCCGCCGCGATGGCCCCTACGCCGCCAATGCCGAGCACCGCAACGGTGCTCTTCTTCATAATGTCCAATCCCTCTTGGCCGATAGCCAGTTCCGTACGGGAAAATTGATGCAGCATGCTTCATCACACCTCCTTGGGCGATAATA
Source organism: Paenibacillus sp. J31P316 (assembly GCF_056269105.1). Classification (NCBI taxonomy): domain Bacteria; kingdom Bacillati; phylum Bacillota; class Bacilli; order Caryophanales; family Paenibacillaceae; genus Paenibacillus; species Paenibacillus sp. J31P316. Next base: position 880,723 of record NZ_JBWDNI010000001.1, read on the forward strand.
ACGAATCCGGCTCCCGCCCGCCTGCTGGGGGACGAAAGCCGGGAAAGGTTTAGTTTTGCGGTGCCGGAGCAGCGCCTGCGGCAGCTGCTTCCGGCTGTTTGGCAGCCTTCTGAATCGTACGGATGTGAAGCTGCTGCAGCTGCGAGATATCTACCTCGGAAGGTGCATCGCTCAGCAAATCCGTCGCGCTTGCCGTCTTAGGGAACGCGATCGTCTCGCGCAGGTTCGTGCGGCCCGCAAGCAGCATAACCAGACGGTCGAATCCGAACGCAAACCCGCCGTGCGGAGGCGTGCCGTAATCGAACGCATCCAGCAGGAAGCCGAATTTCTCATGCGCTTCTTCCAGCGAGAAGCCGAGCGCCTTGAACATCATCTCTTGCACGTCGCGCTTGTAGATCCGCATCGAACCGCCGCCCACTTCGTAGCCGTTCAGAACCAAGTCGTACGCTTGCGCGCGGATTTCGCCCGGATTCGTCTCGAACAGCGCCACGTCGTCGTCGTTCGGACGCGTGAACGGATGGTGTTCTGCTACATAACGTTTGGCTTCTTCGTCGTAGCCGAGCAGCGGGAAGTCCACGACCCACTCCAGCTTGAACTTGGACTCGTCGATCAGGCCAAGCTGCTTGCCGATCTTCAGACGCAGGTTGCCGAGCACGTCCGCGACGACTTTCTTCTTGTCGGCAGAGAAGAGCAGCAGATCGCCTTCCTCGACGCCGAGGCGCTCCGTCATGGCCGCGATTTCTTCCGGCTTGAAGAATTTCACGATCGGACCGCGCCATTCGCCTTCCTTCACCGTCACCCACGCCAAGCCTTTGCCGCCGTAGCGCGCCGCGAACGGCTGCAAGTCGTCAAGCTCCTTGCGGCTCCAGCTCGCGCAGCCCTTGGCGTTCAGCGCCTTGACGACGCCGCCGCTGGCCGATACGGAAGCGAATACTTTCACGTCGCTCGTGGCTACGATATCGGTGATGTCTTCCATTTCCATGCCGAAACGCAGGTCCGGCTTATCGGAGCCGTATTTATTCATGGCATCCGCATGCGTAATCCGTTGGAACGGACGCGGAATTTCTACGCCGACCGTTTCGCGGAACAGCTTCGCTACGAGCTCTTCCAACAGCTCAAGCAGCTGGTCTTGCGACAAGAACGAGGTCTCGATGTCGACCTGCGTAAATTCAGGCTGACGGTCGGCGCGAAGGTCTTCGTCGCGGAAGCAGCGAGCGATTTGATAGTAGCGCTCCAGACCGCTGACCATCAACAATTGTTTGAAGATTTGCGGCGATTGCGGCAGGGCGAAGAACTCGCCCGGATGCACGCGGCTTGGCACGAGGTAATCGCGCGCGCCTTCCGGCGTGCTCTTCGTCAGAATCGGCGTCTCCACGTCGATGAAGCCTTGACCGTCGAGGTAGTCGCGGAATACTTTCGCGGCTTTCGAGCGGAGCAGCAGCGTCTTCTGCATTTCCGGACGGCGCAGATCCAAGTAACGGTACTTCAAGCGCAGCGACTCGTCGACTTCGACGCCGTCTTCGATCGGAAACGGAGGGGTCTTCGCCGCGTTCATGATTTCGATCTCCGTGACGCGAATTTCAATCTCGCCTGTCGCGATGTTCGTGTTGACCGTCTCGGCGTCGCGTTCCACGACTTGGCCGCGGACAGCCAGCACGTACTCGTTGCGCGCGCGGTCTGCAATAGCAAGCGCATCGCCGGAAAAGTCAGGGTTGAAAACGATTTGTATAATGCCTGTACGGTCGCGAAGGTCGATGAACATCACTCCGCCAAGGTCGCGGCGTCGTTGTACCCAGCCGTTGAGTGTTACGGTTTGGCCCACTTCCGCTTTCGTAAGTGTTCCGCATGCATGCGTTTTGAGCATCGTCATGATTATTCGACTCCTTTTATAAGTAAATGAATGGTATAGATCTCTTCCAGCCTAACCGCCGATGATCGCATCGGCCAGCGCTTCCAGCGTCACGAGCTTCTGCTCGCCCGACGCCATATGCTTTAGGGTGATTTCTCCCCGCTCCAGCTCGTCGTCGCCGAGAATGGCCGTGAACCGCGCCTGCAGCCTGTCGGCCGACTTCATCTGCGCCTTCATCTTGCGTCCTTGATAATCGCGCTCGGCGGCAATGCCGCGCATGCGCAAGCCGTGCAGCAGACGCGTTACTTCGCGGTCCGCCGCTTCGCCCAATGCGACCATGTACACATCGACCTGATGAAGGTTATCCAGCTGCGCGCCTTGGCTTTCAAGAAGCATGACGGTTCGCTCCAGACCGAGGCCGAGGCCGACGCCCGGCTGATCCGGTCCGCCGATGTCTGCCACGAGTCCGTTATAGCGCCCGCCGCCGCCGATCGTATCGATTGCGCCGATGCCTTCCGCCTTGTACTCGAACGCTGTATGCGTGTAGTAATCAAGGCCGCGCACCAGACGCGGATTAATCGTATAGGGAATGTTCATTCCCGTCAGATGCGCTTGCAGGGCTTCAAAGTGCGTCCGGCATTCTTCGTCGAGGCTGTCCAATATGGAAGGCGCTCCTTCGAAATGATGCTGGTCCACCTTGCAGTCCAGTACGCGAAGCGGGTTTCGGTCCATGCGGGACTGGCAGTCCTTGCAGAGGATTTCACGCTTCGGCTCCAGGAAAGCCAGCAGCCGTTCCCGGAATGCAGTGCGGACCGCCGGCGTACCGACCGAATTGATCTCCACCCGGACATCCCTCAGGCCGACTTCCGTGTAGAACGCATATCCCAGCGCAATCACTTCCGCATCGAGCGCCGGATCGACCGCGCCTAGCGCTTCGATCCCGAACTGGTGAAACTGTCTGTACCGGCCCGCCTGCTGACGCTCATAGCGGAACATCGGTCCGATGTAATACAGCTTCGTTAGGTCCGGCTCGCCGTAAAGCTTGTTCTCCACGTAAGCGCGGACAGCGCCTGCGGTTCCTTCGGGACGCAGCGTCAAGCTGCGGTCGCCGCGATCGGTGAACGTATACATTTCTTTCTCGACGATATCCGTCGTCTCGCCGACGCCCCTTTTATACAATTCCGTCATCTCGAATATCGGGGTGCGGATTTCGCGAAAATTGAACCGCCGGCAAATATCGCGCGCGATACGCTCGACGTATTGCCATTTCTCAACGGCGCCCGGCAAAAAATCCTGCGTGCCCGGTGGCTTCTGAAAGGCCATTGCAGCTTCCTCCTTCAACAGTCGAAATTCAAAAAAGCTCCCGCCCTCCGCCTTGTTCAGGCAAAAGGGACGAGAGCTTGTCATGTACGAAGCAATCGTGGTACCACCCACATTCCGAAACTCGCGCTGGATCGCGTTCATTTCGCTTTACCCGGTTAACGCCCGGCTACGCAATACGGCTACTGAGAGCGTTAGGCTTCAGCTGCAGGTTCGCCGTATGTCCTCCAGGAGGTCTATTCGCTCAAGCACGCCGAGGATTCTTCCAGCCAAGGAATCCATCTCTGAATCGGTGCAGGTAGAGCGAAACTGTCCTATCAACGGATCGACACATTATTTAATATATTTTATCATTCCAGTTTTGTCCTGTCAATATACATTCGCCCCTTAAAATAGGTCAAGCTGCATGCGGACAGAAAAAAACCTACAAACGAGTTGTAGGTCCATCAATAATATATTCAAAAAAGGGGGTCGAGGTCTATTATAGGCATAGCATGTTAGAGAAACATTGAAAATAAGTTACAGTTTCATTACAAAAAATGAAGCGATTTCTTACAAAGCACTACGTACTGCAAACCTGCCTGCATCGATCACATTAAATATCTGCTTCGATCGCACCTATTGGCTCCCTTTGCCCACCGCCTCGCCTCGATCAACCTAAGGGGTCTTCCTCGGTATTGCCGCTGCTCTGCCCAGCTCTCCGCCGGCCTCGATGCTGGATTCCTCTCTCGCCAGCATAATCGCCTCTTGGCGATCGGCGTGCAGCAGCCGTTTGGACGTTCTCTCGATTCCTTGCTCTTTACGCGATTGATGCATTCCGGATTCGACCTCCACTATTACCGCGCTGTCGTCTTGACACGATTGTCTTCGCGGCGTTGTCCTGCTCTAGTGTGCCCCGATCCGGCGCTTTCAAAACGAAAAAGGACGGCAAAGGTATGCCGCCCTTTCTATTATCGTCGCTAGCCTTTGCTGTCGATAATCAACGTGACCGGTCCCCAATTGGTAAAAGACACGTCCATCATCGCTCCGAATTTGCCGGTCTCGACATGAAGGTTCAGCTTGCGAAGCGCTTCGTTGAACCCTTCATACAGCGCCTCCGCCTGCTCCGGTCGCGCCGCCGCCATGAAGTTCGGCCGGCGTCCTTTGCGGCAATCACCGTAGAGCGTAAACTGCGAGACGGACAAGATCGCGCCGCCGATATCCGTCACGGACAAATTCATTTTCTCGCTGTCGTCCTCGAAGATCCGCAAGCCTGCGATCTTGTCTGCCATCCACCGAACATCGGCTTCCGTATCCTCGTGCGTCATGCCGACAAGCAGAACGAGACCTTTTTCGATTGAACCGACTTTCTCGCCGTCTACGATGACGACCGCTTCCTTGCTGCGCTGCACGACCACTTTCATAATCCTGCTTGCTCCCCTGCATGATCAGAATTCGTCATTCGTTACTGCATGATACGATGAACGGAATAGATATCCTTGACCCGTTTGATGCGCTCCACGACGGATTGCAGATGCTCGATGTTGCGGATGAGCACCGTCATATGAATCATCGCCAGCTTGTTTTTATCCGAACGGGCGGACACTTCCGATATATTCGTCTTGATCTCCGACACCGCCTGGAGCACTTCGTTCAGAAGGCCCGAACGGTCATGGCCGGTAATTTCAATATCGACGCTATAGTTCGCCTCGACCGACTCTTCCCAGTCCACTTCGATCATGCGCGCCGCTTCTTCTCCGTCCGCGCTTGACGTCAAGTTCGTGCAGTCCGCGCGGTGAACGGATACGCCTCGGCCGCGCGTAATGTAGCCGACGATGGTATCTCCCGGAACCGGGTTGCAGCAGCGTGCGAAACGGACAAGCAAATTGTCGACGCCTTTAACGGAAACGCCGTGCGTAGGACGAGTCTTGCGCAGCGAAGGCGACGATTTTACGACTTCCTTCATTTCGTTGGACAGCTCGATTTGGTTCGCTTCTTCGGCTTCCTTGCGCATCTTCTCGGTCAGCTTGGTACAAATTTGAGCGGCGGTGATGCCCCCGAATCCGACAGCCGACAGCATGTCGTCGATATCATTGAACGTATATTTGTACGCTGCTTCCTGCAGCTGAGCATCCGACATGAAGCTCGACGGTTCGAGTCCGAGACGCTTCAGCTCGCGCTCGATCGCATCCCGGCCTTTGACGACGTTCTCTTCGCGGCGTTCCTTCTTGAACCATTGCTTGATCTTGCTGCGCGCGTGCGAAGACTGCGCGATCTTGATCCAATCCTGGCTCGGTCCGTACGAATGCTTGGAGGTCAGAATCTCTACGATGTCGCCGGTCTTGAGCTTATAATCGAGCGGCACGATGCGGCCATTGACCTTGGAGCCGATCGTCCGATTACCGACCTCCGTATGAATGCGGTAGGCAAAATCGAGCGGCACGGCGCCGGCTGGAAGCTCGAACACCTCGCCTTTCGGCGTAAACACGAATACAAGGTCGGAAAAGAAATCCATCTTCAGCGATTCGACAAATTCCGATGCGTCGCTCGCCTCATGCTGCAGCTCGATGATTTCGCGGAACAGCGTCATTTTGTCCTCGAACGATCCGCTCGGGACGACGCCGCCTTCTTTGTAAGCCCAGTGGGCCGCGATACCGAACTCGGACGTCCGGTGCATCTCCCACGTGCGGATCTGCACTTCCGTCGGTTCGCCGGTCGGACCGATGACGGTCGTATGCAGCGACTGGTACATATTCGCCTTCGGCATGGCGATATAATCCTTGAAGCGTCCCGGCATCGGCTTCCACAGCGTGTGGATGATGCCGAGCGTCGCATAGCAATCTTTAATATTTTCAACGATAATGCGGATCGCAAGCAGGTCGTAAATCTCGTTGAACTGCTTGCTGCGCGCGGTCATTTTCTTATAAATGCTGTAGATATGCTTCGGACGGCCGGAAATATCGCCTTCGATGCCCATGTCGTCCAGCTTCTCGCGAATGCGTCCGATGACATCGTCGATGTACTGCTCCCGCTCCGCGCGCTTCTTCTTCATCAGATTGGCAATGCGGTAGTATTGCTGCGGATTCAAGTAACGAAGGGCGATGTCCTCCATCTCCCACTTGATCGCGGAAATACCGAGCCGATGCGCGATCGGACAGAAGATTTCGAGCGTCTCGTAGGCGATCCGGCGCTGCGCTTCTTCGGATTGATATTTGAGCGTGCGCATATTGTGCAGCCGATCGGCCAGCTTGATTAGAATGACCCGCATATCCTGCGCCATGGCGACGAACATTTTGCGGTAATTCTCGTTCTGCTGCTCTTCCTTGGAGCGGAACTGGATTTTCTCCAGCTTGGTGAGTCCATCCACGACGGCAGCGCATGCCTCGCCGAACCGGGAGCGGACTTCCTCCAGCGGGACGGTCGTATCTTCAACCACGTCATGAAGGAGCGCCGCAATAATCGACAATACGTCCATTTGCATATTGACGAGAATTTCAGCGACGGCAACGGGATGTAAAATATACGGCTCTCCCGATTTGCGCACCTGCCCGTGATGGGCCTGATCGGCGAATTCGTAAGCTTCCGTAATCCGTACCAAGTCTTGTTCCTTCATATAGGTTGATGCTTTATCGAGTAGCTGCTCTATGCCCATGAATGTCCCTTTCCGGAAAAGCACGCGTCTGCGAGGCGCCTTGGCTCTCCAAATCATTCGAAATCATGAAATGGTCCGACGTGATCGTATTGCCCGAGTTTTTCCTATTATTATGCCTGTTTTCAAGCCTTTCCGTCAACCTCCGCAATCGAGAACGCCGGACGACAGAAGCGATAGCTCCCGTGTCCGGCGTTTGACGGTCTTTATTAGTACGTGACGAGCGAGAAAATGTCGATGTCGCCGAGCTTGCTGCGGCCGTCCAAATAACCGAGTTCGATCAGAAACGCAGCGCCGACTACCTCGCCGCCGAGCTGCTCGATCAGGTTGATCGTCGTCGCGATGGTTCCGCCCGTCGCGAGCAAATCATCGGCGATGAGCACCTTTTGGCCGGGCTTGATCGCATCCTTATGGATCGTCAGCTTGTCTTTGCCGTATTCCAAATCATAGCTGGCTTCGACAACTTCGCCCGGAAGCTTGCCGCTCTTGCGAATCGGAACGAAGCCGACGCCCATTGCGACGGCGAGCGGCGCGCCGATGATGAAGCCGCGCGCTTCCGGTCCCGCGATTAGATCGATCTGCTTGTTCTGAACCGCTTCTTTGATTTCATTGATGGCTGCCGCATAGACGACGCCGTTGTTCGTCAGCGTAGTGATGTCTTTGAAACGGATGCCCGGTTGCGGGAAATCGGGGATCACGCGGATATGTTCTTTATAATTCATGCTTGGAGGACTCCTTCGTTTTGTTCATTTTGATTAATGCTGGCTTGAACCGCCAGCCATTCCGTCAGCTGCTTGACCGGCATGGCAAGAACGGAATCGGATTCAGCCGATCGGCGACCTTCGCGGTATTTCCGCGAAAGCGTCAGCTCCTTCTTGCCCGTTACCGCGCTCAGCTCGATCGTTCCATTCGCGAAGGCGATAAATTCCAGCTCCTCGAACACGCTCAGCATCAAATCGATGCTCGGCGCGGAGCGGTTCAGCTTCGCTGCCAGTCGTTCCCTGCTGCCCGCATCCGGAATCGGGCATTCGCGCCGAAGCAGCTGGTACAACTGACCGAATTGCTCACGCGAAGGAAACGGTCCCTGCTCCTTCTCGAAATCATAGAGAAGATGAACGGATTCAAGCCCTTGGCACGCTTCCACTGCCTTCGAAAGCAGCTCTGCGGCCGGCGGTTTTCCGTGTACGGTCAAATGGCGACAATGTACACTTTGCCCTATGAGCGAGGCATATGTCAAGAGCCGAAATCCTGGAGGAAGCTTCACGCGATCCGATCGTTCCGCTGCTTCCGCCCAGGGTTCGTTAGGCACGAGAAGCACCCCTTGCGCGCCTTCAAAACCGGATGAGGCAAACAACCGCTCCAAGGAGACGAATGACTCGCAGTCCGGTTCATTGCGCTTATCGAACAGCTGGATATGAGGAACGCGCAAATCACTGAGCATAAACTGCGCCTTGCGCTGACCGTTCCATTCATTGATCGCCAGTTCGCCGACAACCTCGACCGATGCTCCGTTCGCAAGCCGCTCCGCCAGGTAGCCATAGCCGAAGCCGACGGCATCCAGCATTTTCCCTTGTCCGGCGAGCGCCAGCTTCAGATGGGTATGCTCTTTCCCCATCGTTTTGCGGTCCGCCAGCGTGATGCCGGTGAGCAGCAGCTTCGGCGAAGCGTTGCCAGCTCCGAAGGGCTCCAGCTTCGACAGCTGCTCGCGCACTTTCAGCGTCGCGTCTTCCATCTTGCAGGCGAGATCGATCGTCAGCTTCGGAATCCAGTCGTCCGCCTGCAACCAATCATCCGCCAGCTGCGAGAGTTTCTCTTCGAAAGGCGTCAAATTGTCGCGGTGAAGCGTCATGCCCGCAGCCGCTTGGTGGCCGCCGTAATGATCGAGCCATTGCTCGCATTCGGTAAGCGCGGCGTGCAGATCGTATCCTTCAATGGAACGGGCGGATCCTTTGCATTTGCCGGTCTCCGCATCCATGCCGAGAATGATCGTCGGCTTGTAATGCTTTTCGATCATTTTGGAGGCTACGATACCGACGACGCCCGGATTCCAGCCTTCGCCGGCGAGGATGATGACGGACGGCTCGCGTTTCTCCGCCGCTTTGGCGGCTTCGCACTTGGCGGCCCACATCGCTTGTGCTTCCTGCACGATCTCCTCGACGATCCCCTGACGCGCTTTATTCAGGATATCGAGATGTAGAGCGCCTGCAGCCGCCTCTTCGTCGGAGACGGAGGTAAGCAAGGCAACCGCGCTGTTCGCATGCTCCAGCCTGCCTGCCGCATTGATTCGCGGTGCCATGCTGAATGCGATATGCGTGGCCAGCAATGCAGGCATCTCGACGCCCGCAACTTCGGCCAAGGCGCGGAAGCCAGGCTTGTCCGTCTGACGGAGCTGCTCCAGTCCGAATCGAACGAGCACCCGGTTCTCGTCCGTCAGCGGCATGAGATCCGCGATCGTGCCCAGCGCTACAACGTCCGTCCATTCCAGCGGCGGCTCTCCCAGGAGCGCCGTCGCCAGCTTGAAGGCTACGCCAACACCTGCCAAGCCTTTGAACGGGTAACCGCAGTCTTCTTGCTTCGGATTCACGATGGCGTAAGCGGCTGGCAATTCATGAGGGGGCTCATGATGGTCGGTGACAACGACGTCAATGCCAAGCCCGGCCGCGTATGCGATTTCCGCCACGGCGCTGATTCCCGTATCGACGGTGACGATCAAGGTTACGCCGGCCGCCGCAGCGGCATCGAGCGCCTTGTTGTTTAATCCATAGCCTTCGAGCGTACGATGGGGAATGTAATGATCGAAATTCATCTCCAGCCGCGTAAACAGATACGTCATGAGCGTCGTGGAGGAAACGCCGTCCGCGTCATAATCGCCATAGATACGAACCCGTTCGGCGCGTTCGCGGGCAAGCGAGATACGATCGGCGGCCTCCTTCATCCCTTTCAGCAGGAAGGGGTCGTGCAGACATTCCGCGCCGCCGTCCAGGAACTGCCTTGCGGCGTCCACGCGGTCATAACCGCGCTGCACCAGCAGTCTTGCGACAAGCGGCGTAAGGGATAGCGAACGCGCGAGCACGGCTGCGCGCGCCTCGCCTTCCACATCCAGCGATGCGAGGTTCCAGCGTGTTTTCGATTGAAGCAAGTCGCTTGTCACCTCTCTTCTGTTCTTGAGTATCAAAAAAAACGAACGCTGCTGCTATTGCAGTAGCGTTGTCAATTGTTCCTGATTGGAATCGTGATTTGTTTTATACGGATACCCCGGATCGTAAGGCTCGACATGTACGGTTACTTCGGTCATGTGATTAAAGCGCTTCATGAGAAACTCCCGGACGCGCTTCGCGATTTCGTTGCCTTCCAGCACCGAGATACGCGGATTCACGCTGATGACGACTTCCGCAACCGCATAATGCCCATGCTCCCGAGCGCGCAGCACCTCGATTTCGATGACGCCTTCCATGCGCAGAACGACGGCTTTCAGCTCTGACAGGTCGGAAGGCTCGACTTCGAGAAAACGGCTTCGCATGACGGAAGCCGATGCGACGCGGTAGCCGCTGCTGAACACGATCACGACGATGATCAGCGAAGCAGCTGGATCCAGATAATACAGCAGATGCAGGCCCAGCGGATGGCCGAGCATCGATCCGCCGGTGCCTACAAGCGCGGCAAGCGAAGCATAGAAGTCAGTACCCCGTTCTTTCGCAGAGAAGCCGACTTCCTTCAGGATGAAAACTCCGAGGACGACCGCGGCCGCCGGCCAGCTTGGACTATCGTCGACGCCGTCCGCAATCGACTTAATGGCGGATATTCCGATCTCGAGACCGACGATCATCAGCAATAGGGATGCCAGCACGCCGGACGCAGCCTCCGAACGTCCCCGGGAAGCGGGGACCGGCGCGTCGGGCGTACCGAATTGTCTGCACCGGCGGATGCCGGTCAAGGAGACAAACGAGGCGGCAGCCTCGGAAGCCGATCGGCAGGCATCGGCAAGCAGCGATTTGCTGCCCGCCATAACGCCAACCCCGGCTTTAACCGCTGCGATGCAGACATTGCCGATAAGTCCGGTCCATGCTGCAGACTCCGCCTTGGCATAACGTTGGTTCGCTGTCATGGACGCCTCCTGAATGATGTAACGTGGTACTTCTTTAATTAACGCTGCTCTACTATCTAGCTTACTACGATGCAGCCTAAGACTTGACATTCGTTTTTGGTTTTTGTCTGCGTTTCATCGCAAGCCAGAGCGGGCTGGCAATGAAGATCGACGAATACGCGCCGCTGATAAGCCCGAACAGAACCGCCAGCGAGAACATCCGAATCGATTCGCTTCCGAAGATCAACAGACACACGGTAGCGAAGAGAACGGTCATGACCGTATTGATGGAACGGGACATCGTCTGCCAAATACTCGCGTTGACGACGTTGGCAATGTCATCGTTCGTCTTGAGCTTAGCGAACCGAAGATTCTCTCGCACCCGGTCGAAGATAACGATCGTATCGTTGATCGAGTAACCGATAATAGTCAGCACCGCCACGATAAACGGCAGGTTGACTTCCAGCTTGAAGATCGAGAATAGGCTGATAACGATGAAAGCATCGTGAAGCAGCGCGACGATGGCCGCGATCGCAAAGCGCCATTCGAACCGGATGCTGACGTAGATGACGATCCCGATGCTGGCGACGAGCACGGCTTTAAGCGCGTTGCCTTGCAGCTCCTTCGCGATTTCGACGTCAACGGTGTTGACTTCCATCGACGCGCCTTTGTCGAACTTGTCGGCGATGCCTTGCTTCAGCGCCTTCTCTTTGGTATCCGTCAGCACGTCGTCGAAACGAAGCGTCACGCGCTTCGCGCCGAACGTCATGCCCGGCGTTCCGAAGTCATTGTCTTTCAAATACTGCTCGAGCGCTTCTTTTTGGCCGCTTACGTCCTTCTGGAACGAAATATCAACGCTGGAGCCTGCCTTGAAGTCGACTCCGTAATTCAAGCCGTGATAGAGGAGCGTGGCGATGCCGAGAATGGTAATGATAATCGAGAAAATAAAGAAGTAACGGGCTTTGGCAACAATGCTGAACCTTTTGTCCGAGACGTTATCGAATGCTTTATAGTGCACGCACTTCACTCTCCTTTACGCCGAAGTTGGATTTCTTCTTGACAATGCCGCTGCGGATAAGGAGCGTGAGGAGCAAGCGCGAGAAGAATACGTTCGTCAAAATACTCATTGCGATACTAAGCAGCAGGATGACGGCAAAGCCTTTAACCGAACCTACCCCGATAAAGAACAGCACGAGCGCCGCGATCGCCGTCGTGACGTGCGCATCGATGATCGTCCGGAAAGAATGCTTGGAGCCCGATTTCTGCGACGACAAAATGCTCTTGCCGCTGCGCAGCTCCTCGCGGATCCGTTCCGCCATAATGATATTGGCGTCGACCGCCATCCCGATTCCGAGAATGAAGGCGGCGATGCCCGGCAGCGTCAGCGTGGCGTGAATGAGATTGAAGCCAAGCAGCAGCAGCCAGATAAATACGATAATGGAAATGCTGGCGATCACGCCAGGCAGGCGATAGAAGATCATCATGAACAGCAGGATGACGACCGTTGCGATCGCGCCCGCTTCGACGGTTTCGTCGAGCGACTTCTTGCCGAGCGTAGCGCCTACGCTCTGCGTGTATTTCTCGGTCAGCTTCAGCGGCAGCGCGCCAAGGTTGATCGTGTCCTTCAAATTATTCGCTTCATCGCGCGTAAACGTGCCGTTGATGACGGCATCGGAGCTGTTGATTTCCTGCTCGACGTTCGGCGCGGACAATTGAACGTCGTCCAGGTAGATCGCAAGCTGATTGTTTGGAGTCAGCTTGGCCACTTCGCTCGTAACTTCCGCGAATTGCTTCGCGCTCTTGAGCTTGATCGTGATTTCGTATTGGTTCAAGTTCGTTTGAACGACGTCAGCGCCGTTTTGCTTGAAATCGCTGCCGTGAAGCTCCACAGTACAGTAGCCTGCATCGGCCGCGCAGCCGCGGGCACTGCGGAAAGTCAGTTCAGCCGGTTTCTTCAGGACGTCCCTTACTTTCGCTTCGTCGGTTACGCCCGCGATTTTGACTCGGATCCGGTTGTCGCCTTCGGTCGTGACTTCCGGCTCGGCGACGCCAGTCGCATTGGCACGGGCCTCGAGGCTCTTCGCAGTTTCATTCAATGATTCCTTTGTTACTGTTCCGCCGGCTTCAATCGGCTCGGCTTCGTATAAAATCTCGAATCCGCCTTTCAAATCCAGGCCAAGCTTTACATCGTCCATGACCCACTTGGACAAGCCTGCAACGACGCCGATCGAGACGACGACGATGAGTAAAAACGCTAACAGTCGACGATTCATAATACCCTCAGTTCCCCCTTAAGTGCTCTGTTCAATATTCCTATTATACCGATGCCTCAAAATCGAGTCAAAAAAAAGAGCCCACTCGTTAAAAATGGGTCCCTTTATACGCGCTTAGCGTAATAAAGTTCATAAATCTTGTCACTTTTAACGAAAGTATGTCATTTACGACCTGATGTCTGGCCGGCTCTCCGGTCTTGGCGTATTTCTCGCTGACGCAGTGCCACACTTCCCCGCCGGTTACGTAATCGTAGCCGAACAGCTTGAATTCGTCAGCTTTGCTCTTGCATAAATATTCGATGGTCGCGACCCAATCTTCATCCGATAACGGCCTATCGTCATATTCCATTCCACGACCCCCTCGCCTCGATGTCTCTCCAACCCTTTACATTCGCTGTCAATGTCTGCATTCCTGCCGGCACGGTTCTTTCTCCAAAAAATGACTGCATGGAAGGGGACATGCCGCGCATAAGCATGAAGATAGGACATGTTCATGGTAGAGGGAGAGGAACCCATTGACCAAGCAAACGTTTATCAAAGGAGCCCTGATCCTGCTGGCTGCAGGGATCGTCAACCGCATCCTTGCCTTCGTGCCTCGCATCGCGCTGCCCCGTATCATCGGCGCCGAGGGCGTCGGGATTTATCAGCTCGGCTATCCGTTTCTGATCGTGCTGCTTACGCTCATAACGGGCGGTATCCCGCTGGCCGTCGCCAAATCGATCGCCGAAGCGGAATCTCAGGGGAACAGCCACCACGTCAAGTCGATTTTCCGGGCCGCCATGGCATTGACCGTCATGCTCGCCGCGGTGCTTACCGTATTGTTCGTATGGATGACGCCCTGGATTTCGACCCATGTGATGACGGATCCGCGCGTCTTCCAGACATTCCGGATGATGAGCCCGCTGCTGCTTATAATCGGCATCTCCTCTGTCTACCGCGGTTATTTCCAAGGCAAACACAATATGATACCGACTGCCTTATCGCAAACGATGGAGACGGTCATCCGCATCATATTCGCTTTGCTATTCGCGCAGTGGCTGCTGCCCTACGGACTGGAATGGGGCGCGGCCGGCGCCATGCTTGGCGTTGTGGCCGGAGAGGTCGCCGGATTTGCCGTCCTCCTGCTGCAGTTTATCGTTGACCGGAAGAAACCGCCTGCAGCGCATAATGACGGCTTGGAAAGCAATGAGGCCGAGCTGCAGATTCATCCTGCGCTGAAGAAGAAGTCCTACGGGCTAATCAAATCCGATTCCAAACGCCCCGACTCCGTCATGCGGCGGCTGATCAACCTGTCCGTTCCGGTGACGGCCAGCCGCATGATCGGCTCCTTCTCCTACTTGCTGGAGTCCATTCTCACCGCACGGGCGCTGCTGGTAGCAGGAATCGCCACCGGCGCGGCAACGGCGCAATATGGCGCGCTGCAAGGCATGATTATACCGATCTTGCTTCTGCCAACGGCTTTGACCTATTCGCTCGCCGTCTCTCTCGTCCCCTCCTTATCGGAAGCCGCCGCCAAGGGCGATCGGACGACGATCCATAAAAGGCTGCATCAATCCATGCGGCTTTGTCTGGTCACCGGCGCCCCGTTCGTCGTCGTCATGCTCTTGTTCGCGGAACCGATCTGCCGCTTGCTGTATAATCACGTGGAAATCGCCCCCATGCTCAAATGGATGGCCCCGATCGGATTGTTCATTTATATGCAGGCGCCGCTTCAAGCCGCGCTCCAGGCGCTCGATAAACCGTCGACGGCGCTCATGAATACCTTTATCGGAGCGGTCGTGAAGCTCGTCCTCATCGTAAAGCTTGCTTCGATGCCCTCTCTCGGCATCTACGGCGCGCTCATCGCCATCAACGTGAACATCGTCCTCGTGACGGCGCTGCACTGGATCAGCGTAGCCCGATTGACCGGTTTTCGCATGAAGGGGCTCGATTTTCTAAAAGTGGCTGCAGCGATGTTCATCATGGGCGCAGCCTCCCTCTGGGTCATGAACCTGCAGGCGATGCCTGCCTTGTGGCAGAATCTGATCTCGGCCTGCTTGGCCGGCGTCATCGTCTATTTGATCCTCATGGTCGTACTCCGTATCATCGACCGTTACGATGCGGCAAGGCTGCCGATTGTCGGAAGATGGTTTCGGCCATGAAAAAACACCGGCTAATGCCGGTGCAGTGAAAGTGCAAATGACGCAGCAGATGACAGTGCATGTGCTGGTGCTGGCGATGGCGCTTCTTAACGGCGATAAGGTCCCTTCCTGTGCTTGATATCGATGAACAGCTCTCCTCGATGATCGATGGTGCACAGAAACACCTGCTTCGCGTCGATGATGCCGCGCTGCTTCAACTGATTGTTCAACCAGAACCGATCTTTGTCCAGCTTCTCTAGATTATGCTTTTGGATCTCGCCGTCCATGATCAATGGCACCGGCAAATTTTCGAACCTGTAATTGCGCGGGAACGTTTTAGGCAGACGCGTTTCTTTATTCCCTGCTTGGCTTTCGCTCTGAGAAGTGTTTTTGCCCGTTTGGTTCTCGCTTTGGGCACCTTGATCTTGATCAGTATTGTTTTCTTGAGACTCACCCTGCGAATCACGCTTGAGTTTATCCTTCTGAACGATGGACAGCTTGCCCGTCGTCTCCAAAATCGCAAATTCAACATCGGCGATGTTCGTCTTGTTTTCCCGGAATTGCAGCAGCAAATCATCCAGGTTGTAACGCTGCTTGCGCATCGCGTCGCGGTTTAATTTACCCCGATCGACGATAACCGTCGGTTCGCCGTCGAACAACGTCCGCATTCTGCGTGATCGTAAGGACAGAAGCGCAATTCCGATCTGAATGACAAGCAGGATCACCATTGGCATAATGCCGTCCATGATCGGCCGATCCGTATCCTCGATCACAAATACCGCGATTTCCGCAATCATGACGGAGATGACCAAATCGAAGACCGACAGCTTGCCGATTTCCCTTTTCCCCATCACCCGCATGATCAAGAACACCACGAAATAGATGAGAAGCGTACGGAATAACAGCGTCCAGTATTCCATCAGAACCGCCCTCCCTGCGTAAAGGTACGACTATTGTCACCGGATGGTCTGCGTGTCATACGAATGGAAAGGATCGAATTATTGGAAGGGGATCGGACAAGGTACTAATCCCGACGGCTCGGCCATATGTTGTAATAAACAATGGACAAGAAGATGAATAGGAGGGAACCCTAATGAAACCGATAAACGCGATGAAAAACGTACCGAAAGCGCATATGGCTTCGCCGCTGCTTGCGGGCATTCTGTATGCATCCATTTGGCTCGCCGCGGGAGCGCTGCTGCTGTCGGCGCTTCTCAGATGGGGCAGCATGCAGGAGAACGAGCTGCCGACCTACAGCTTGGTCATCCATGGCTGTTCCGCATTGGCAGGAGGCTTCGTATCGGGGAGGCGCTCCCGCGAACGCGGCTGGTACTATGGAGGCATGCTAGGCGTCGCTTACGCCGTCCTGGTGCTGCTCGTCAGCTTTCTGGCCAGCAATACCGGCTTCAGCGGCAAAACGTTAACGATGCTGATCGAGACCCTGCTTTGCGGCTCTTTCGGCGGAATGATCGGTGTGAACACGAAGCGGTCCTAACCAAACAATCCAGCATCCTCCACACGCTTGTAAATTGTAATCATCCCTGCAAATTGTGTTATACTATATCGGACCGTAACGACGTAAACACCTTAGGGGGATATTAAGAACCATGACTTTGTTTGACAACATGACTACGGTCGCGATCTATACGACTTTGACCGTGATCATTCTGATTTGGTACGGGACTGCAGCGAATCCTTTCAAGATCGGCGGACTCTTCATTAAAGAATTGATCGTCGACCGCAAATACGCCTTGCTGTTTTTCTCGCTCATTCTCATTCTGCTGTGCAACAAGTTTGAGATGCGCATCGAAAAGCACATTACGAAAACGTACGATTTTTCTCGCTTCTTCCAATCCATCGAGGGCAGCTTCGTCGCTAACGTCCAGCATACGTTCCAGAGCGATTGGCTGACGACGTTCTTGTCCTTCATGTATATCGTCGTTCTTCAGGCGCTGATCATCGCTTCCGTCGGTATCTATACATACCTGAATCCAAATAAAGTCATGTTTCGCGCCATCTGCTTTGCGATCATGTTCAACTACTTGATTGCCATTCCGTTCTTTTTATTCTTGCCGGTTAGTGAAGTATGGCATCAAGATCCGAACGTCAGCTTCCTCATGCTGAAGGTATTTCCGGATTTCGAGAATCAATACCGCGCGCTGTCGGGGTTGGATAACTGCTTCCCAAGTCTGCACACCTCGATCTCCGTAACAATAGCCATTCTTGCCGTCCGATCCGGGATCAAGCGCTGGGCCTGGCTCTGTTGCATCAGCGCCGTTATCATTATTTTTTCGATTTTTTACCTCGGCATTCACTGGCTCATCGATATGTGCGGCGGCCTGGCGCTCGGTACGTTCGCTTCCATGATGGGCATCCGGCTAAGCACGATGAAATGGTCGCTTCGCGGCCGGCGCGGCACGGTTGTTCCGCCGGCTCCAGTCAGCTATTTGCGAGAAGACGCCAAATAAATGTCTATTATTAGAAAGACCGCAGCTTCCGGGCCACATAGCCTGGTGCTGCGGTCTTTGCTTTTGCTTTGTTAGCTTATTGGTAGATTAACGGTCGCACCTCGTCGATCAGCTGCTGCAGCTGCTTGGAGCAGGCCGCGTATTGCAGCTTCTCTTTCTCGTCCGTCGTCAACAGGCCGTACATTTCCATATCGGCTTCGCATTTCTTCAAAGCCGCAAGCAGCGTAGCTTGGCCTTTCGGTTGCTTCGGCAATTTGGCCTTGTCGTCGAAGAGATCGAAGTACAAATTGCCCGAATCATCGATCTGCGCCAGAAACACGTCCTCTATTTCCACGTTCGACTTCTTCAGCTCTTTCTTCAGCCAGGCTACATTATAACCTGACGATCGAAGCGGATCGGGAAGAATGTTCCCGTCCATGATGACGGCTTGCGGTTCATGCTCGGGCTGCACACGAAGGCCGAGTGTTTTGGGCGTTAGCGGCTGATTCTCCGCCTTCAGCATGACGTTAATGGCCCCGCTCACTTCCATGACGGCAAATTCGACGTCTGCGGTCTTGAAGACGTCCTTTCGCCTTAGACTCTCCATCAGTTCGTCCGTCGTTATGCGTTCTTTCTTGAGGTTGCCTTCCAGAATCTTGCCTTTCTGAATCAGAACCGTTGGCTGTCCGTCAATCCAATCGCGAGCCTTTTTGCTTTTCATTTGAAGCAACTCGATGCCGAGCGATACGGCAGCCCACACCCCGAGGGAAAGCATCCCCAAATACCAATGATTCTCGGCTTCCAACGAAACATAGCCCGCGAGATTACCGATCGTGATACCCGTTATGTATTCGAATACGGACAACTCCGTTACCTGCCGCTTACCCAATACCTTCGTCAATAGCAGCAAAAAAAGCACAGCCGTCAGCGTGCGCAGCACAATCTCCAGCCATAAATGCATACGTTCATTTCCACCTCGATCCCGTTGTCGTCGCCATAGTATTTACCATCATGCTGGAAACTATGAGCCTCCGACGAGGGCGCCGAACGACAAAAAACCGGCAGCGCTATGCGCTGCCGGTTCTTCAAGCTTACCCTTTGATCTCTTCTGCTTTCTCTTCTTTCACTGCTGCCGTCACGGTTGTCGCTGCGACCGCGCTGGAGGAAACGACCGTATTGATTGCGCTGCGGTCGAATGTAATCCGGGTGGAATCATTCACGCGCAATACGACGGTATCGTCCGTAAGTTCCAGGATCGTACCGTGCATGCCTCCGATCGTGACGATTTTGTCGCCCTTCTTGATCGCGCTCAGCATGGCATTGCGCGTCTTGGATTTACGTTGCTGCGGACGGATCAGAAGGAAATAAAAAACCGCAAACATAAGAATAAACGGAATTAAGGATGCTGCTCCCATTTCATTTCACCCCTTTCCTTAGAATCCTTTATCGTTCTCATATAAACCGTACTTGTCAAAGAAGGAATTACGGAAATCAAGCAGCCGGTCTTCCATGATCGCTTGACGTACGTTTCTCATCAGCTCAAGCAGGAAATGCAAGTTATGAATCGTGGTCAGGCGGATGCCGAACGTCTCGTCTGCTTTAATCAGATGGCGGATATAAGCACGCGAGTAATTCGTGCACGTGTAGCAGCTGCACTCGGGATCCAGCGGACCGAAATCCTCCGCGAATTTGGCATTGCGGATGACGAGGCGGCCCGAGCTGGTCATCGTCGTTCCGTTACGCGCGATCCGAGTAGGCAGCACGCAATCGAACATGTCGATGCCGCGAATCGATCCGTCTAGCAATGCATCTGGCGAACCGACCCCCATCAGATAGCGGGGCTTATTAGCCGGCAGCAGCGGAACCGTACAATCCAGTACATTATACATGAGATCTTTCGGTTCTCCGACGCTGAGACCTCCAATAGCATACCCCGGGAAATCCATGGAAGTCAACTCGGACGCGCTTTGACGCCGCAGGTCTTCGTACATGCCGCCTTGTACAATGGCGAACAATGCCTGGTCATGCGGACGGCTGTGAGAAGCAAGACACCGCTCCGCCCAGCGAGTCGTCCGTTCCAGCGAATTCTTCACGTAATCGTACTCGGCAGGATAAGGCGCGCATTCGTCGAACGCCATCATGATGTCGGAGCCGAGCGCATTTTGAATCTCCATCGCTTTCTCCGGCGAGATGAACATTTTGTCGCCGTTCAGATGGTTGCGAAACTCGACGCCTTCTTCCTTGATCTTGCGCATGTTGCTCAAGCTGAACACTTGGAAGCCGCCGCTGTCGGTCAGAATCGGACGATCCCAGTTCATGAACTTATGGAGACCGCCTGCTTTGCGCACGATTTCATGACCTGGACGGACAAACAAATGGTAGGTATTGCTCAGGATGATATGCGCGTCCATCGTCTTCAATTCCTCAGGACTGACCGTCTTGACGGTCGCCTGCGTTCCGACCGGCATGAATGCCGGCGTTTCGATGATGCCATGCGGTGTATGCACGCGGCCGAGCCTTGCTCCCGTCTGCTTGCAGGTCTTTATTAATTCGTAAGTAATTGCCACTATGCTCTGCCTCTTTCTTCGTTCCTAATAAATAAACATCGCGTCGCCGAAGCTGAAGAAGCGGTACTCCCGTTCAACGGCTTCCTTGTACGCTTGCATGATGGCCGAACGTCCGGCCAAAGCACTGACGAGCATGACGAGCGTCGACTTCGGAAGGTGAAAGTTCGTCAGCAGCGCATTCACGAGCTTGAACTCATAGCCCGGGAAAATAAAGATATCGGTCCATCCGCTGCAAGCCCGTAACTCTTCATACGCAAAGCGGGCGGCAACGGTTTCAAGCGTTCTTGCGGAAGTTGTTCCGACTGCGACGATCCGCCCGTTCCTCGCCTTGGCACTGCGCAGCATGGCTGCCGTTTCTTCGCTCAGCTCGTAATATTCGGTATGCATCGTATGCTCTTCGATCGTATCGACTGACATCGGCCGGAACGTGCCTAATCCGACATGCAGCGTAATATAGCCGATTTGCACGCCTTTGCGCTCCAGCTGCTCCAGGAACGGCTTCGTAAAATGAAGGCCAGCGGTCGGTGCCGCAGCGGACCCTTCATGCTTCGCGTATACCGTCTGGTAACGTTCGCGGTCGCTCAGTCTTTCCTTGATGTAGGGCGGGAGCGGCATTTCGCCAAGACGGTCCAGCAGCTCGTTGAAAATGCCCTCGTAGCGGAATTCCACCACTCGCGCGCCCTGCTCGCCTACGTCTACGATCTCGGCTTGCAACAGCGGCGCGCCGCTGCCGTCGTCGCCGAAGCTCAGCTTCGCGCCGACTCTGAGCCGTTTTCCCGGCTTCGCGAGCGTCTCCCAACGGTCGCCTGCCAGCTGCTTCAAAAGCAGCAGCTCGACTTTCGCGCCCGTATCGGATTTGACCCCCAGCAGCCTGGCAGGCATAACACGGGTGTCATTTAGAATCAATGTATCGCCCTCATTGAGGAGATCAGCCAGCTTCGTGAACTGATGGTGATCGATTTCACCGGTCGCCTTGTTCAGCGTCAGCAGCCTGGATGACGTACGATCAGCCAGCGGCGTCTGTGCAATCAGTCGTTCCGGCAGTTCAAAATCAAATTCGTTTACATTCATCGGTTATGTGTCATTCCTTAACGATCTTCGCGTCTTTGTAGTAGTATTGCATAATATATTTGTAGTCATACCCAAGTCCTGCCAACCCGCGCGCGCCGTATTGCGACAATCCGACGCCGTGTCCATTGCCGGATCCGACGAAACGGAACGCGGGTTCCTTCGTCGCGGCGCGGACGGTGCCGCTGCCATTCATTATGAAGTAGTTCGCAGCCGTCAGCTCCTGCTTCTTGCCGTTTCCGCCAAGAATGTACGTCGCACTTCCGTCCGCAGGCTTCTCGGTCGTTGCTCCGCCAGTTCCGGCAATGGTCAACCTGGCGGTCTCGTCGATTTTAAACAGCGTGCTTGGCAGGCCTCCGAACGCAGAGCGGAAAGCATCCGGTGTTTTCACGCTTAATGCTTGTCCATTCGCCTTGATCTCGGTCGGTCTTCCGGAAGGGCCCTGCTTGCTGATCTCAAGCGTCCGAATCGGCCCGCTGATCGCCTTGCTCAGCTTGCCTTGCGTCAGCTTGAGCAGCTCCGCGGCGGAGTACGTACCGCGCACCCATGACATTTCGTTGGACTGGGTCACTTTCTCCAATGAGACAACAAGCGCCCCTGCGTTCACCGTATCCACTACCGGCACGGTATCCTGAACGAGCGGAATCGGACGAACCTTCGTTCCCGCTCCCTTCACGCGCAATAGAGCTTGTCCGCCTGCCGACTTCTGTCCGCTGTCTTCAAGCAGATCCTCGCGAATATAGCCTACGAGGTTATTGGGAGTCACGACGCGATACCATTTGTACAATCCGTTCTCGGACGAGGTATCCGGGCTTTGCACGCTCTTCAAATAATCGAAGCTGCTGCCCCAGATTTCTTGCGCATCCGCCGTGAAGCCGCCCGCGCTGGAGGAGAAGACGGTATTAATGACTTTGCCGCCGTACATGGCCACTTCTCCCCGCGTCGCTTCGACGGCCGCGATCGTTGCCGCCTTCTCCGAACCGATGCCGCCGTATGCTTGGCTCAGCGTCGTATCCACGACATGCGCGATCTGAAAGCCAAACCCTTGGTACAGCGCGTACGTGCGGGCAGCTACCGCCTGCGCTTTCAACGCTTCAGCCGGCCAGGAAGCCGGCATCTCCGCACCTACGACGGCGGATATGTATTGCTCGAACGGCACTTCGTTGACGACCGCCATCCGATTGCCGAGTCCGCTCACTTCGAACGAACCTCGGTAGCTGCGGCTATAACGTTCCACCAGCTTGATGCCAGTGTCGGCCGTCGTTTCCAGCCACAGCTTGGCGCCGGTCAAAGGAACGGAATAGAGCGACACCGGAGGCTTGGAGACGGATTCCGCTGTAGTGTAATCGTCGCGAATAAGTACATACGCGGACTTGGGATCCGTTGGAGTCAGCGTTAAGCCCGCTTCGGCTTGCTTCGCTTGCGCTCCGAGCGCGCTCAACGCCGCCTGATCGCTTTCCGAGCCGATCAGCACCGTGTAGACGCCTGCTGCCGTTCCGGACTGCTTGATAGCCGCATAGGCCTCGATACCGGAAGCAGTCAGTTTCTGGGCAGCCGCCGCGGCTTCGTTCTTGGAGGCGTAGTTCGTGCCTGATTCAAGATGAAGCGGCCCGATCAATCCGGCTTTCCCCGCCTTGCCGGCATAACCGGCAATCGTGCCGTCCTTCAACCACTTGTCCCCCGCCGCGTTCGCTTCGGCAGCGGACGCATACGAGCCTTCCGAGATCTGATAGACTTTACCGCGGGTATCATTCACGCCGATCATCATACCTGAGCCGCCAAGTGCCTTTAAGCGCTTCACGACGGCAGTTGCAGCCAGATAGTCCGTTGTCTCCAGCAGGATGGGCTTATAATCGTCCATAGTGAACCGAACCGACTCGTCGCTCCCTGACACGAACATCGGAACGATAGAAGAAGGAAGCCTCATGCCGACCTTCATGCCGCCAGACGAGCTGAAAGTCGCTGCCGCGGTGTTCAAGGTATACTTGCTCGTATTCATGAAGATACCGACCCGAATCGTGTCCAGCTGCGGAACGGCCGCCCCCTCGGTAGGGTGCGTCGTCCATACCGATAATGCGATGACACCGGCCCCAAAGACCGCAAGCGTTCGTTTGGCCTTCGGCATCGCGATTAGCCGCCATGCCGATCTCCTATTCCCGTCGTTATGAACGTTTACGCCATTCACGGCTATATCGTCCTCCTTAAAGTTTTGCGGAGCAAAACTACTTCGTAAGCATGGGCTTAAGTTTTGCGGAGCAAAACTGCTTCGTAAGCGTAGGCTTAAGTTTTGCTTTAGCAAAACTGCTTCGTAAGCATCGACTTAAGTTTTGCGGAGCAAAACTGCTTCGTAATCACCTGCTTGCTTAATCCCTTTTGGGCAGCGCACAGGCTCCGTCATGACAACTGTCGTCCGTCTTCCCAAACCATTCATACCGCCGGCCTGCTATAAAGCGGTAGGCGAAATCCGCCGCTCCGCGCAGACCCGGCACTTTATATAGCGGCGCAAGCCATCTTAGCCCGCGCACCGTCCTCAAAATACGAACGACGCCCGCAGCCCCGGCATGCATCGTGCCATCCATTTCCACGACATGCATTTTCGTCAGAAGCTGTTCTTCGGTTACAGCTGAAAGTTCGGGAATCGATTCATACGTTTCCTCGAGAGACTGAACGGGAATAAACCGCAAAACCGCGGTCGACTGAAGCTCCTTCAAACGGCGAACGCTGGCTAAACATAAATTGCAGGTACCGTCGTAAAGCACTATCAGCTTCTCGCGCCTCTCTTCTTCAGCTTGTTTCCTTCTAGAGCCCATTAGACGAAGCCGCCTCCTTCTTCCTTCACGTCTCCCGCATCGCCCATTGCCGCGTTATCTTGAGGAACGGGCAGTCCCAAATGGCGATAAGCAAGCGGGGTTACCATACGTCCGCGAGGCGTCCGCTGCAGGAAACCGATCTGCATCAAATACGGCTCGTAAACATCCTCGATCGTCTGCCCTTCCTCGCCGATCGTTGCGGCAATCGTATCCAGCCCGACAGGGCCGCCGCGGTAAATCGTAATCATCGCGCGCAGCATCTTGTGATCGATGCTGTCGAGCCCGAGCGGATCCACTTGGATGAGCCCGAGCGCGGAGCGCGCCAGTTCATGCGTGACAATGCCATCCCCGCGCACCTGCGCGAAATCGCGCACCCGCTTCAGCAGGCGATTGGCGATCCGCGGCGTTCCCCGGGAACGCATGGCGATTTCCTGTGCCGCTTCGCCAATCACGCTGACGCCGAGAATTTCCGAAGCGCGCGTGACGATGTACGCCAATTCGTCGACCGTGTAGAACTCCAGGCGGCTGACGACGCCGAAGCGGTCGCGAAGCGGCGCCGACAGCAGCCCGGCGCGCGTCGTTGCGCCGATCAGCGTGAATGGCGGCAGCTCGAGCCGGACGGAACGTGCGCTTGGACCTTTGCCGATCATAATATCCAGCGCGAAATCCTCCATCGCCGGATACAGCACTTCTTCCACCGTGCGATGAAGGCGGTGAATCTCGTCGATGAACAGCACGTCGCCTTCCTGCAGGTTCGTCAGCAGCGCGGCCAAGTCGCCCGGCCGTTCGATGGCCGGTCCGCTTGTCGTCCGCAGATTGACACCTAGCTCATTGGCAATGATGTTCGACAACGTCGTCTTGCCGAGTCCTGGCGGCCCGTACAGCAGGACGTGATCCAAGGCCTCTTTGCGCAGCTTCGCCGCTTCGATAAACACTTTCAAATTGTCTTTCACTTGCGACTGACCGATATATTCGGACAAATAGCGGGGACGCAAGCTAAGCTCCACCGCTTGATCTTCCATCATGAGGTTGGCGGAAATAATCCTCTCGTCCATTCACGCTTGCCCCTCTCCACTAGCCTTTAAACAATTGCTGCAGCGCCCGCTTCATGAGCGCGTCGACCGACTCGTTCGGAATATCCGTCCCCTTCATCGACTGCCACGCGCGGTCGAGCTCGGCTGCCGTATAGCCCAGCGTCATCAGCGCCTCGCGCGCCTCGCGCCAGGTTTGGCCGCCTTCCGCCTCCGCGGCTCCCGATCCCGGATCCTCCAGCATGATGCCCGCCGCTGCGAAGCTGAATCCGCCCGGAATCGCATCAAGCTTATCCTTCAAGTCAAGCACCATGCGCTGGGCCGTTTTCTTCCCGATGCCCGGCAGCTTCGTCAGGAACGTCAAATTCTCCTGTTGGATCGCGGCGGCGATCGTCTCCGGCTTGCCCCCGGCAAGAATGCCAAGCGCTACGCGCGGTCCGATGCCCGAAACGTCCAGCAGCTTGCGGAACATCGCCTGCTCGTCGCGGTTTGCGAATCCGAAGAGCAGCGCGGCGTCTTCCCGAACATGATGATGCGTATAAATCGTAATGATATCGTCGTTTTTGGCGAACGCGTACGGATTGGGAGTGAAAATTTGATAGCCGATATCATGGACGTCCACGACCACGAATTCCGTATCGAGATGGACGACCCGGCCTCTTACATAATCGATCATGAACGGTTCACCCCATTGATTTTGTTCGCTAGAACGGCAGAGTGCGCATGACAAATCGCCACCGCGAGCGCATCCGCGACGTCGTCCGGCTTCGGAATGGCGCTCAGCTTCAGCAGCATCTTCACCATTTCCTGCACCTGCCGCTTCTCCGCCTTGCCGTAGCCGACCACCGCTTGCTTCACTTGAAGCGGCGTATACTCCATGACCGGTATCCCCCGCTGAGCAGCCGCCAATATCACGACGCCCCTAGCCTGGCCGACCGAAAACGCCGTCGTGACGTTGCGGTTAAAGAACAACTTCTCGATTCCCAGCGTGTCTGGTTTATAGCGGTCCATAAGCGCGCAGGCAGACTCGTAAACCTGCTTCAAGCGCTCTTCCTGCGGCGTGCGCGCTTCCGTCGTAATGCAACCGTATTGCACGGGAACGAGCTTGCTCCCGACTTTGTCGATGAATCCGAAGCCTACGATGGCGATTCCCGGATCTATGCCTAATACTCGCAAAGCTTCTTCTCTCCTCACGCCAACCGCGATTTTAACCTGATTGCAGCCGAAACAGCCAGTTCCGTCCTTGGCGTCAGCGCACGCTGTATCGGTCATCCCTAACGTACTAAGGACGATCCTGATAGAGGCGCGTTGACACGAACCAAAAAACGGCTTCCTCCCATTATATCAAATGATGGATCGAATGAGAACACGCGTTTTGTCCCAACCGGCTCCGATTGCACAATCAAGCAAAAGGACGGCTGCTCCGGGCAGCCGTCCTTCGTCCTAGCCTCACTTTTCTTCCTTCCACCCGCTCTAGTACGTCCGTTTCATCACCTTTTGCGTCCGCGCCACCGCAAAGTCGCTGTACGTCGAAAGCACGCTGTTGAACGCGTCCTTATCCGAAATGCGAATGCCGTTCTCCAGCTCTTCGACCCGTTCTTTGGGCAGGCTGCTCTCCATATAGTTCACGTCCAGCTGGAAGAACGTCCGCATGACTTTCTCTTTTTTGGGCTCGCCGTCGAATAGAGACAGCCGTCCCAGCTTGTCCAGGCCGAAATAAGCGCTGCGTTTGCACGACTCCGATAAATCGTCGATCCGCTGCTCCATGACGACTGCTCCTTGCTCATCAAGCATGGCCGTCCACTCGGGGTGCTGCTTCATCATACGAAGCGCATCCGCGGAGCTCAAGACGCCGATCGTTTCCGATTCTACGCCGCAAATGTATACGCGCCGAAGCTTGACCGTTACCTTCTCCTGCATATCGGACAGCGCGGCGATAACGCTGCGTCTGCCGCCCTCTGGCTCGTGTCGCGAAGCAGGAGCTGCGGCTTGCGGACCGTTTATTCCTTGGGCATTTACTGCATCCTCCGCGATCGGCGAAATGAACAGGCACGCCGCCGATATCAGCATGCCGCAGGCCAGATGCCAGATCGGCCTTTTGCTGCGTCTTAGTTTCTGTCTCACTTTTCGCCAGAGGTTGAATGTCATCATATGGGTTCCCCCCCATTTTCTTTTTTTGTTAGTCTGTCTCCTATGCTGGAGAAATATGCATGCGCACTCGGCGCATAATAAAGCCCCGCACGCATCGCCAGTCGATGCATGCGGGGCTTGCTGCTGCGGCTCGTTAGCGGTTAATCCAAGGCAGACTGTCGCGGCGCTTCGGTTTTAAAGTGCGAGTTTGGCGAATGGCGGCCTTTTTGGCAGGCTTCCGGCCTGCGGCCGACTTGCTGACTTTCACCGGATCCGACTCCACTTCGAATTCCTCTTCGTCGCGTTTGTCATGGCAGCCGCAATTGCACGGCTTTTTGCCAGTCGTATTTACGGGCGAGACTTGACCGTTGCCTGCATAACCGTAGGTATACTGCGGTCCCATGTTTGCCGGCGATACCATCGACGGATTATAGCCGCCGTATCCGTAGCCGCCCATCGGTCCCGTGTTTTCAGGCGATACCAACGACGGATTGTAACCGCCGTATCCGTAGCCGCCCATCGGTCCCGTGTTTTCCGGCGATACCATCGACGGATTGTAGCCGCCGTATCCATAGCCGCCCATCGGTCCCGTGTTTTCCGGCGATACCATCGACGGATTGTAACCGCCGTATCCGTAACCGCCCATCGGTCCCGTGTTTTCCGGCGATACGAAGCCAGGCCCGCAATCCTCGTCACTGATTGGGCTTACCATCGGCGAACCCCAACCGTAATTCGGCGCTCCCCATGGAAGTCCTGCGCCGCCTTCGGGCGATGTTGCGGCAGGGCTGACAGCCGTAGGGTGTTCATAACCATAGCCGCCCGTCATCGCTGGCGACACCGCCGTCGGCTGACCATAGCCATAGCCGCCCGTCATCGCTGGCGACACCGCCGTCGGCTGATCATAGCCATAGCCGCCCGTCATCGCTGGCGACACCATTGTCGGTTGTTCATAGCCATAGCCGCCCGTCATCGCTGGCGACACCATCGTCGGCTGGCCATAGCCATAACCGCCCGTCATCGCTGGCGACACCATCGTCGGTTGTTCATAGCCATAGCCGCCCGTCATCGCTGGCGACACCATCGTCGGCTGGCCGTAGCCGTAGCCGCCCGTCATCGCTGGCGACACCGCTGTCGGCTGGCTGTAGCCGTAGCCGCTGTGAATCGGCGCAGTCGATACCGGCGACACCGGCAAGTCATGAAGCGACATGACCTCCGTTGCCGGAATACCGTATTGCTTGAACAAATCCACACTTTGCTCATATGGCTTGTGAACGGGATATTTCTTCTCCGCGATCGGCAATTCCGTTGGCACCGGCATCGGAGTCGGCACCGGCTCCGGCATATTCACTGGAGCTTCATTTACCGGAGCCGTGTTCTCCTTCGGACCCGTAGGCTTTTTGCCCGTCAAAATTTTACCGGTCGGGATTTTGCCCATCAGTCCCTGAACGCCATGCATGACCGAAGACGGATGAAGCGGGTGATTGCCCGTTCCCGATTTGTGATGGCCCGATGGCGTTCCGTGCATTTCCGGCATCGTGCTAGGCATGCCCGGTTTCGGGATGTTCACAACCTCGCCGGTCAGCAGTACGTTCGGGTTTTTGAGCTGCGGATTCGCTTTGATCATATCGCCGAGCGGAACGCCCCATGCTTTGGAGAGCTTCCAAAGCGTATCTCCCTGCTGCACGACATGCTGGTGCATGATCTCCATATCGCCGCTATGTCCTGCGGGAACTTTGATTTTCATGCCGATGTCGATTTCGTCCGGATTCGTGATGGATGGGTTGAGCTTTAAAATTTCTTCCAACGACACGTTATACTTCTGCGCTATCATATACAGCGTATCGCCTTTTTTCACAATATGAATTTTCACCCGCCAAAAACCTCCTGTCACGTTTTACGTCTTAGGCAGACGCGGCAAACGCCCGTTATCAATCCCTACATCCTATGCAGAAGGTGGGCGAGTGTCACCCTCCGGCACAAAAAAAAGATTGAAGCTCCCCCAGGCATATTCGCCTCAGGAAAGCTTCAATCTTGTTGCAGCACCCGCTTTTGCGAGCCATTCGTCCCTCTTCAGGCTAACGCGCCGCGTAGGTGAAGCTTGGATAGCTGCCCAGCACGCGGACCTGACATCCGATTGCTTCGATCTCGGCAATGGCGGACGGGAGCAGCACGGAATCCATCGACATCTCGATATCGATCAAAAAGTAATAATTGCCCAATTTCTTCTTCGTCGGCCGCGACTCGATGCGGGACAGGTTGATTCGGCGCCAGGAGAACGCGGATAGCACTTGATGAAGCGCACCTGGATAATCCTCCGGCAGCGTAATCAGGATGCTTGTCTTATGCTTCTCAGACTCCCGCAGCATGAATGGCTCCGGGCCCGCGAGCAGGAAGCGGGTGTAATTGTTGTCATGGTCGGTAACCGCCGTCTCCAACAGATCCAGACCGTTGTCAGCTGCAGCGGACACTTGGCCGATAGCCGCCCACCCGCGTCCAGGATTATCACGGACGATACGGACCGCCTCGGACGTGCTTCCGACATGCTCCAGCTCGGCATGAGGGAGATGGCGCTTCAGATATTGCGTACACTGGGCCATCGCGACGGGATGACTCATGACTTTCACGATGCGGCAGTATGCCAACTCGCCGTTGTCCTCGTTCAGCTCCGCAGAGGCTCCGATCAAGTTCTGAATGGAAGGGTAGATCCATTCCGCTTGAATCGGCAAATTCACCTCGTCAACGAGCCAATCGGTATGAAGGCTGACGGAACCGTCGATCGTGTTCTCGATCGGAATGACGGCATAATTCGTATTCCCTTCCGCCGTGGACAGAAACACGTCCGCGATCATCCGATGATATTCGTATCGAATATCGATGCCGAAGCCGTTCAGCATATACCTGGCCGCTTCGTCGGACGTAGAACCTTTCGTCAAACACGCTACGCTTATCATGCCTTGACTTCTCCTTTGATTCGTTCCATGAACGGTACTGTCTTGCCTGTTTCGAAGATGGACAGCTCGGGACCGTTCAAAGCGGGCGTAAGCCACATCGTTTGAGCTTCGATGCCATGCTGCTTCAGCGTCTCCAGCAGAAAGGCTTCCAGCTCGGTTTTCCTGGCACTTCCCCGGTCTACGAGCGTCAGGAGGGTCGGTCCGGCGCCGCTCAGCGCTACGCCAAGCGCCCCGCGGCTCGTCGCCTGCTCCAGAATCTCCGACATGCCGGGCACGAGCGGCGCGCGGTAGGGCTGATGAAGCTTATCGCGCATCGCGAATGGAATCAATTCCAGATTCCCGCTGGCGAACGCCGCGACGAGCAGCGAACTGCACGCTACATTAAAGACGGCGTCTTTCATATCGAGCTTATCGGGCAGCGCGTGCCGCGCCTTCTCCGTAGAAAGCTGAAAAGACGGAATGGCCACCAACACTTCCAGCTTCTCATGGGGAGTGATCCGAACCTTCTCCGCGCGGGTTCCGTCCCAGGCGGAGACGACGATGCCCCCGAACAACGAAGCCCCGACATTATCGGGATGGCCTTCCAGCTCGGAAGCCATTTGGAACAGCTTGTCCTCGCTAAGCGGACTTCCCGCAAGCGCATTCGCCGCCACAAGCGCGCCTACGATGGCCGAAGCGCTGCTGCCAAGCCCGCGCGTCAGCGGGATGTCGCTGTACATGGCGATTCGAAGCTCGGGAATGCTCACGCCGGCCTCCTCGAAAACCATCTGCGCGACTTTATAAATCAGGTTCGTCTTGTTCACCGGAATGCCGTCCAACCCGTCGCCGTACAGCTCGATGACCGTTTCTCCATCGGCGGCGGCTTCCATCTCGATCCACGCGTATAGCGACAGCGCCATGCCAAGCGTGTCGAAGCCCGGACCGAGATTCGCCGTGCTGGCCGGAACTTTAACCAATACCTGGCCGTTTATCATACTCCCGCACCCTCCAGATGACGGATGGCGTACTTAACTCATAACCGCTGCTGCTCGTCATGGTTTCTTCATCCGTTAACGTAATGTACTTTCACATGCCACTCTATCGCGAACGCTTCTATCGCTTACCGCCGACCGTTAGCCCTCAACCCGATAAACGCTCTTGATCGCTTTCACGACTTCCATGCCTTCAAGCGACTTCAAGACGCGGGACGCCGCTGCTTTGTTGGCATCATGCGTAATGATGATGATCTCGGCTTCCGGATTGCTCGGATTCGGCTGCTGCAGCACGGATTCCAGGCTGACCTCGTGCTCCGCGAACGCCTGCGTGATCCGGGCAAGCACCCCTGCGCGATCTTGTACATGAAGCAGCATGAAATACTTCGACGCGATTTGCTCATCGGTTTTGAGCTTCTTCTCTTTGTACGCGAGCTTAGCCTGCTTGCCGTTTACGCCGAGCTTCAGGTTCTTCACGACCGCGACCAGGTCGGCAACGATGGACGTTGCGGTCGGCATTTCGCCTGCGCCTGCGCCATAAAACATCGTTTCTCCGACGGCTTCGCCATAGACGTACACCGCGTTATACACGCCGTTGACGGATGCGATCGGATGCGAAGCCTTCACCATCGTCGGTTGTACCGAGACGCTGATGTAATCGTCCTGACGCTCTGCGATGCCGAGCAGCTTCACTTCGTAGCCAAGCCGCTTGGCATACAAAATCTCTTCGCGGCTGATGGCCGAAATGCCCTTTACGTCAACATCCTCCAGCGCAACGTTCGCACGGAAACCGAGCGTGGCGAGAATCGTCATCTTACGGGCGGCATCAAGGCCTTCCACGTCGGAGGTCGGATCAGCCTCGGCATAACCAAGCTCCTGTGCTTCTTTCAGCACATCGCTGTAAGCCGCGCCTTCCTTGCTCATCTTCGTCAAAATGTAGTTCGTCGTTCCGTTCACGATACCCATGATTTTGGTGATCCGATCGGAGGAGAAGCCCTCGACCAGCGTTCGGATGATCGGAATGCCGCCTGCGACGCTTGCTTCGTACAGCACGTCGCAGCCGTTCTCATGAGCCGCCGCTAGAATCTCGGGTCCGTGCAAAGCCATTAAATCTTTGTTGGCCGTTACGACATGCTTCCCGCGGGAGAGTGCTTCAAGGATATAACCTTTCGTCGTCTCGATGCCGCCCATGACTTCAACGATCACGTCGATCTCCGGATTATGAATAATGTCCCATGCATCTTCCGTCAATTTATCCGCGGGCATGCTGATGGAACGTACTTTGTTCTTGTTCTGTACGAGCACCTGCTCAATGACGATCGGCGAGCCTACTTGGCTTTGCAGGTCGCTCTGATGTCCTTCCACGATACGTACGACACCCGTTCCTACGGTTCCCAGGCCAAGCAATCCAACTTTAATCGGTTTCATTCCGTTCTACCTCCAAATATATAGTCTAGCCTTGCCCGATGATGGACGCCTTACGAACGCCGTCCTGCCTGCGGAGCGCATCCATGAACTCGGACATCGCGCCGCTCATTAGAGAGGTATCAACGGAAATCACAACATTGGCAAGTCCCTGAAGCGGTATCGTTTGATGAATCGTCAGCACGTTTCCTTCGTAACCGGCCACGAGGCCGAGCACCTTGGACAGCACGCCGGACCGATGGTCCAAATCCATGGAAATGGTAGCGATCGTTTCCCGCTTGAGCTGATACTGCGTATATACGCCGTCTTTGTACTTATAGAAGGCGCTTCGGCTTAAGCCTACTCGCTCGGCCGCTTCGTGAACGGTCGCCGCTTCGCCGCGGCGGAGCATTTCCTTGACCTGAATGGTCTTCACGATCGCTTCCGGCAGCATATCCTCGCGTACGACATAATAGCGTTCCTCCACGGGCCGTCCTCCCAACAAAGACATCTGTTCTTCCATAGAGGACATTATATCGAATATTCACCGATGCGGCAATAGTCATTTCCACGAGACAAGCCGGTTTCTCCATAAAAAAGCTGTCGAAGCCATGTCTGCAGTCGACCTGCAAACACAGCTCCGGCAGCTGTCGTGACGCTATTCGTGGTAATAAAAGTCGCTTCCCTCGAAAAATTCGAACGTGAAGTCCGCGATCCGAACGATATCGCCATCCTTCGCGCCGATCTTACGCAATTCCGCATCGACGCCCATCAAACGCAGCGTACGCGCGAAACGCATAATCGCGTCGTAAGAATTGTTCAAATTCACGCGTTTCATGAACTTCTCGATGTACGCGCTCTCGACGTAGAAGCCTTCGTTCTCCTTGCCGACCGTAAAGGAACGATCCTCGTCCTTGTCCAGCGTATAGACCTTGCGCTCCGCAACATCCCGCACTTCCTCGATCTGACGCGTCTCCGGCACCGTTTCGAGCAAATCCATCGCCTTGTACAGCAGCTCTTGAACGCCCTGCTTCGTAAGCGAAGACATGGCCACGACCTGATGTTTAGGCAATTCGTTCCCATCTTCATCGGTTTCGGCTTCCCCGGCTTCCGCCTTCAGCTGTTCCAGGAAGATCTCCAGGTTCGCCTCGGAATCGGGCATGTCCATTTTGTTCGCCACGATGATTTGCGGTCGTTCCGCAAGAAGCGGGTTGTACAGTTCGAGTTCCTGGTTGATCGTCACCCAGTCTTCGTAAGGGTCGCGCCCCTCCGAGCCCGACATGTCGAGCACATGCAGTATAATGCGCGTGCGTTCAACGTGACGCAGGAAGTCATGACCTAACCCGACGCCTTCATGCGCGCCTTCGATAAGTCCAGGCAAATCCGCCATGACGAAGCTGCGCCCGTCACCTACATCGACGACGCCGAGATTCGGCGAAATCGTCGTGAAGTGGTATGCGCCGATCTTCGGCTGCGCCGCCGATACGATCGACAGCAGCGTCGATTTGCCGACGCTCGGAAACCCGACAAGGCCAACGTCCGCCATGACCTTCAGTTCCAGGATGATCCAGCGTTCTACGCCTTCCTCGCCGTTCTCGGCAAAATCCGGCGCAGGATTGCTTGCGGTCGCGAACCGGCAATTGCCGCGTCCGCCGCGTCCGCCCTTCGCAACGATGATTTCCGAACCGTGCTTCGTCATGTCGGCAATGATCTCGCCGGAATCATCATCGAGGATGACCGTTCCGGGCGGAATACGGATGACCGTGTTCTCCGCGTTCGATCCGTGCATCGTCTTGACTTTGCCGCGCTCGCCCCGCTCGCCTTTGAAATGCTTCTGGTAGCGGAAATCCATCAGCGTCCGCAGTCCGTTGTCCACGCGGAAAATGACGTCTCCGCCCTTGCCGCCGTCGCCGCCGGCCGGCCCGCCGTTCGGCACGTATTTCTCACGGCGGTACGACACGATTCCATTCCCGCCGTCGCCGCCTTTTACGAATATTTTCGCCTTATCGACAAACATGTCTTTACGTCCTCCGTTTATGTCCCAAGCTGCG
The DNA here is from genome assembly GCF_056269105.1 of Paenibacillus sp. J31P316. Classification (NCBI taxonomy): domain Bacteria; kingdom Bacillati; phylum Bacillota; class Bacilli; order Caryophanales; family Paenibacillaceae; genus Paenibacillus; species Paenibacillus sp. J31P316. The sequence continues at coordinate 915,427 of NZ_JBWDNI010000001.1, forward strand.
CTTCCAGCATCAGCATCCCTTTGCCGTAATCCGCATCCGCCAACCGCAGCGGAGAGCCTTGAAGCGCGCGCTCGCAATTCGATTTCCAGTCGCTGCCCGATTGAAGTATGCCGTCGAAATGAAACGACAGCTGCAGCTTCATCCCGTCCAAGGAAAGATCCATCAGCAACCGGGCCGCGTCGCCGCTGCCCGTTGCCGCCGCTGAACGGTACGCTTGAATAAGTTCTATGATCGCATTCGCCGCGCGTTCCTTATCCGGAAGCAGCTCGGCCAAATTCACTTCGCCATCGATGTCCATGTCGATTATCATGGAATTGGTCCGGGTTCGGAACGACTGCAGAAACATGACGAGTGACGGCACGCCGAGCTTCGCGATCTTGCTTTCGCTCGTCATCCGTTCCTTTATCTGTTCCACGCACTGAATCGTCTTATCCGTCTTCCCCATGCGAATGTAACCAAAGATAATCTGCAGATCATTCATCCAATCATGCCGATGATGATTAAGCGTTGCAATTGCCGTTTGCTGCAAGGTCCGTTCCAGGACTTCCAGCCTGCGGGCTTGTTCGCGCGCGAGAGAGCGGTTCCACATTACCGCCGCTGCCGCTGTCCATACCAGGAATACGGCCAGCAGCCATCGCTGCGTTGGCCAACTAAGCGCTGCCGCCGCCGGCAAAATGACGGATACGGCCGCAAAAATTCGGATGCGGTTCATGATCGAGCCTACTTTCCTATTCTTTCCTAGTCTTAACCAGTATAGCACGAGTAAGCGGAAAGTTCATCCGGGTCCGAAAGCGCCGAATAAAAAAAGAAAACCCCGGTCTGCATGCAGACCGGGGCGTGTTGCTTATTCCGCTGCAGCGACAGCAGCTGCTGCAACCGGGTAAACGCTGACTTTCTTACGGTCGCGTCCCCAACGTTCGTATTTCACGACGCCTTCTACTTTCGCGAAGAGCGTATCGTCTTTACCGATACCAACGTTGTTGCCCGGATGAACTTTCGTTCCGCGTTGACGAACAAGGATGCTGCCAGCCGATACCGTTTGGCCGTCAGCGCGTTTAGCGCCGAGACGTTTGGATTGGCTGTCGCGTCCGTTCTTTGTGGAACCTACACCTTTCTTCGAAGCGAAGAGTTGGAGATTCAGTTTCAACATGGATGTTCCCTCCTTTATTCACGAAATAGTTGACGAATGACAACAAACTTCCCGTACGAGGCTGCGATAGAGTCCAGCATCACGATCATACTTTCCAGAAGGAGCTGCATCTTCGCATCGGAATCAGCAGTCTCTCCGACCGGGATTTCGGATCGCAGCCAGCCGCTCTTCATCGAAGCCGGGAGTTCGCACCCCGCCAGCGCTTCGATTGCATTCACCGTGCCGACCGATACGGCCGACACGCCGGCACAGACAATGTCTTTGCCGGGCTTGGCGAAACCAGCATGTCCATCTATCGCAAACGATACGATCCGTGATTCGGCGGCAGACCGCCGCTCAATGTTGACCGTAATCATAGGATAACCTCTTAAGCTTGAATCTTGCCAATCGTAACTTTGGAGTACGGTTGACGGTGACCTTGCTTCCGGCGGTAGTTTTTCTTCGCTTTATATTTAAAAACGATGATTTTTTGACCTCTGCCGTGTTTCTCGACAGTCGCCGTTACGGTAGCGCCGGAAACGACCGGTGTACCTGTAACGAATTCTTCGCCTTTGGAAACAGCCAATACGCGGTCGAACGTTACGCTCTCGCCTTCAGCAGCATCCAGTTTTTCGATGTAAAGAACGTCGCCTTCTTGCACTTTGTATTGCTTTCCACCCGTTTCAATGATCGCAAACATGTGTTGCACCTCCTTATTTCGAAGACTCGCCTGATGCAGGTGCCGAGAAAGCGGACTGACGCGGGCTTATGTACCTGTTCGGAGCGGTATTTGGACTGCAATTCACGTTTCTCGATCGCAGACACCATAATATCTTAGCATACATTATATTCGATAGCAATGCATATTTTGGGCCATTGCAGGCTTGCCCTGGCAGCCTGCGTCAGGATCTCGCTTCGTCCCGACTGCCAGCCGACTCCTTAGCAGGAAAAACTTTCTGCTCGCGGACTTTCTTGCGCGTCATCTCCAACAAGCCAAGCCTTGTCCAGCCGACGACCTGACATTTCGTCCGGTCGGAGCGGACACGGCGCTCAAGCAGGTGCATCACCTGCTCACGGTGCTGCTCTTCTTCCATGTCAATGAAATCCACAATGATGATGCCGCCGACATCCCGCAGCCGCAGCAGCCTGGCAATCTGCTCGGCCGCCTCCAAATTCGTGCGGAATACCGTGTCCTCGAGATCGGAAGTACCTACAAAACGTCCAGTATTGACGTCGACGACCGTCAGCGCCTCGGTTTGGTCCCATACGAGATCGCCGCCGGACTTGAGCCGATAACGCCGCTGCGATGCTTCCTGAAGCTGTTCGTGAATGTGATTCAGCTGAAAGAGCGAAGCGCCGCCGATCTGCGGCTCGAACAAACGAAGGCGGGGCAGCATGGCCGGAGCCAACCGCTTCATCGTCGCCTTCGTCTTCCTGTAGACAGAGCCCTCGTCGATCCATATCTCATCGATTTCGGTCGTCAGCAGATCGCGCACGAGCCGATGCACGAGATCCGCGTCCCGGTGAATGAGCGTCGGCGTAGAAGCCGTCTCTCCCCGCTGCCGGATTTCTTGCCAATGCTCCCTAAGGAACTGAACGTCCTGCTGAAGGGATTCCTGACTCTCTCCCTCGGCAGCCGTACGCATGATAACCCCTTCGCCGGGTAGTCGGATCCGCTCGCCGACGGCGCGCATGCGCGACCGTTCCGCTTCGGTAGAGACCTTCTTGGAGACGCCTATGTAATCTGCGATCGGCATATAAACCAAATATCGGCCAGGCAGAGAAAAATGCGTGGTGACTCGAGCGCCTTTGCCTCCAAGCGGTTCCTTCATCACCTGCACCAGAATCTCCTGCCCAGGCTGAAGCAATTGGCCGATCTGCGGCTTTTCCTTCGGCTGTCGTTCCAAATGCGGGTGAAGCACGTCATCGATATATAAAAACGCGTTCTTCGGAAGCCCGATATCGACAAAAGCCGCCTGCATGCCCGGCAGGACATTGACGACGCGGCCCTTGTAAATGCTTCCGACCAGTTGGCCCGCTTGTTCGGTTTTTTCCATGTAATATTCATACAGCGACGCATCTTCCACAATGGCGATCTGCAGCATGTCTTTCTGACCGTGAACCAGCATTTTTTTCATTCCCATGACCTCCTGCCTCAGTCGGTCTCCACGGATACCTATTTTACATGAAAAGCTCCAATACTGCACGGTCTGCTTTTCCGTCCGAGAGAAATCCGCTGACAAGCCGTTGTTCCGGCAGCACGGCCAGTATGTCCCCCTTCTCCTCCATGACCACGATCAGATGATAACTGTCCCGTTTAAATAACCGCAGCGCCGCGAGTACGGTATAGCCCTTGGGCACGATAATGGGAAACGCCCAGGTTCCCCGCGATACGGCACGGGTCGACGAAAGCGCCCGGTTCGTTAGAAAGCGAAGAAACAAAAACGGAATATTGCGATAAGCTGTCCAATTCGTAAGCAGCAGAAACACGCCGACAGCGATCAGGTTGAGGTGAAGATGCACCGCGTTCCGGCTCAGCACGGCGGGCGCAATCGCGCACACAATCATTAACGCGCTAAAGAGCAGACTAATCCTAGTACCCCAAACGAGCGTCCCGTGAAACGTCAGCGCGCGGCTAAGTCCCGCCTGCATCAGCTTCCCGCCGTCCAGCGGCAAGATCGGCAGCAAATTGAACAAGCCGATCATGATATTCGCCTGGCAGACGTAAGCCGCCCAATCGTGCTGCCACAGTCCCAGCTGGCCTAGCAGCCAAGCGGCGCCCGCCATCCACGCGTTCTGCAGCGGTCCCGCGATCGCGACGAGCGCCTCTTCCCTAGCCGGCAGCCCGCTTCCATCCTCAACCTCCGCCACCCCGCCGAAGGGCAGCAGTTTTACCTCGCGAACCGTCCAGCCAAAGCCCCGAGCAGCGATAACGTGGCCCAGCTCGTGAACGAGCACGATCGCAAACAACGTCAACAGCTCGACGAAATAACCCGTCAGAACAGAAGCGAGCATAATGAGCACGAAGAGCGGGTGAACGGACCACCGGATGCCGCCAAGTTTAATCAATCGGAACGACGTCCGCCGGATCGACGTATCGGCCTTGCTCCTTCACCGCGAAGAACAACAAACTTTGGCTGCCATCTTGCGCCTTCGTTTCCGCCAGCTTGCCGAGCGTCTTGCCAGCCTCGACCCAATCATTGGCTGCCACGATCACGCTGCCGAGCCGGCCGTAGACGGTTACTCGTCCGCCCGCATGCTGGACCATGACGGTATCGCCCTCGGCATCCCCGTCGTTGGATACGAGTATGACGCGTCCCGTCTCCGCGGCGAGCACCGACTGCGCGGGATTGCCCGCGATTTCGACGCCGCTCAGCGTTTCCGCGAACGAACGTACGACCGCGCCATTGGGCAGCGGCGATACGATCGGGATCTCGACCGCGCCCTCGGCAAGCCTGGACTCCTCGTCAGCTTTGCTGCCGAAGAACGGGATAAACGAAGGTGCGCCCGCAAACCATTTCTTGTACAGCGAAGCCGAAGCGTTAAAATCCATGTTCTCCGTCAAAGCGGCTGTTACCGCTTCTTGGCCTTTCTTCGCCGCGGGCAATTGCGTCTGAAACATCAAGTACACGATGATGAACAGCGCCACGGCGATGACGGACTGAATAAAGAGCCCGCGCACGATAAAGCGGCCGCCCGTCTCCGTTGGATCAGGCGGCGGGCCGCCCGACTTGCTGGCGCGGATGTCCTTGCTTGGCAGCGGAGCAATGTTCCAGCCGGCCGTTTGCCATGGATTGGGATTCGCCTTCCACAGCCGTTCCGGATCGTCCTCGCGCAGCGGTGCCGGATAGTCGGAATGTCCCTGCATGTTGTCCGAGCGGCTGGCCGTCTGCGCGGGCAGCCGCAAAATCGGTTGTTCCTGCGGCCTTGGCTGCTGGGGCTCCGGCAGCTGACGCTGCGCTGAATGCCGTCCTGCTTGTGCCTGTGAGGCGTTACTCTCCATAATCCGGCGAATGCGCTCTTGTCTGCGTTCACGGATGCTGTTTCGGGTATCCATCGCCAATCCCTCCACCTTTATACAGCTTGTTCACTCCAGTATATGAGGCGCTTGGACGGGTTATGAGTTCGCCCGCAAGGCAAAGAAAACCGCCCGGCAGCGCCGGACGGTTTAGGTGGCTAACTCGTATTTTTCTTGATGGACTTTCACGCTGAATACGATGCCGATGCAAAGCATGTTCAGCAGCAGCGACGTGCCGCCATAGCTGATGAACGGAAGCGTAATGCCCGTAATCGGCATCAGGCCGATCATCATGCCGATGTTCTGGAAGACTTGGAAGACGTACATCGATACGATCCCGATCACGATGAACGATCCTCGCAAGTCATAACACTGGAAGGCGATGATGATCATCCTGTAAATCAACAGGAAGTACAGCATCAACACGACCGCGGCGCCCTGGAAGCCAAACTCCTCGCCGATGACGACAAAGATCGCGTCCGAGTAGGGATACGGAATGAATTTGCGGTTCTTGGACTCGCCCTTCATATACCCGTCGCCCATCAATCCGCCGGAACCGATGGCGATCTTGGCCTTGTTCGCCTGGTACACTTCCTTCTCGGAAGCCGTCTCCGGATTGATAAAGCCGTTGATTCGTTCATACCAATGGAGCTTGTCGTGATCGTACGCATAATCGTGAATTTCTTTGTTATATGTATTGAACAGGAACATGAACAAGATCACGCCGCCTACCACGGCGCCGAGTCCCAACAGAACATGCGTGTAACGGACGTTCCCGATCCATAGCATGCCAAGCACGATGACGAGATAGATGATGGCATTCCCGAGATCCGGCTGAATCATGACGAGCGCGAACGGAACGAACGAGAAGAACGCGACGACGAACAAATCCTGCCGCACGCGAAGCGGTTCGCCCTGCCGACGGCCCATCAAATAGGCGACCGTGATGATTAGAATCAGCTTGACCATCTCCGCCGGTTGAAACTGCAATCCGCCCGGGAGCGGGAACCAGCTCTTCGCGCCGTTGATTTCCGGTGCCGTCAAATAAACGATCACGAGCAGGATCAAACCGATGCCGTATAGAATGAACCATGCCTTCAAATAGATCCGATAATCGAGCAAAGCCGCGACAATCGCGACGAAAAACCCGAGGCCGTAGAAAATGATCGTCTTCGTGTCATATCCGGCGTACTCCGGATTGCCGTACGTGGCGCTATGCACGAGCATCGTGCTCACCACCGCGAAAGCCAGCAGAATGACGATCATGCCCACATCGATTTTTTTCAGTTTATTCAGCACTTCACAATCATCCTATTCCAAGAAACTTGCGGAAACGCTTCATGACGCCCGCTTTCTCTTCCAACTGCATCAGCGGAACCATATCGCCCAGCATCCGTCTGGAAATGTTGCGATAGGCGATCGCCGCGCGGGAAGAAGGATCCATGACCGTCGGTTCCCCGGCGTTCGCGGAACGGATGACCTTCTCGTCGTCAGGCACGATGCCCAGCAGGTCGATGGCAAGCACTTGGCAAATTTCATCGATATCCAGCATTTCCCCGGATTTCACCATATTCACCCGAATGCGGTTGATCACGAGGCGCGCAGGCACCTGCGACTGCTCCAGCAGACCGATTACCCGATCCGCGTCGCGAACGGCCGCGTTCTCCGGCGTCGTCACGACGATGGCGCGGTCAGCTCCGGCGATGGCGTTGCGGAAGCCCTGTTCGATGCCGGCGGGGCAGTCGATAATGACATACTCGAACTCTTTCTTCAGCTCCAGGATCATATCCTTCACCTGCTCGGGCGTCACCGCGCTCTTATCCTTCGTTTGGGCAGCCGGCAGCATGTACAGCTCTTCGAACCGCTTATCCTTCACCAGCGCTTGGTTCAGCCTGCAGCGACCCTCCGCGACATCGATCAAATCATAAATGATCCGATTCTCCAGACCCATGACCACGTCCAGATTGCGCAGGCCGATATCGGTATCCACCATACATACCTTTTTGCCAAGCAAAGCAAGCGCAGTCCCGATATTGGCCGATGTCGTCGTTTTGCCGACGCCGCCTTTCCCCGATGTAACTACAATCGCTTCTCCCATGACTTCACACTCCCCGCTCAAGCTCTAAACACGATCGGCAGCTTGCGTATCCGCTGCAGCTGCGTCAACTTATCGATCTTCATTACACCTTCACTCAGAAAAGCAAACTCCATCAGTGCGTCACCCGTCATCCATTCGTCCGGCGGACGGCTGATGACATCGTCAATGCGCAGCTGCGTCGGTCGCAGCAACGATGCGGCGATGACGGCATCCTTCCGCCCCTCGCAGCCGGCATGGGCCAGCCCGCGGAGCGCACCGAGAACGTAGATGTCACCCGTGCAGAGCACCGTGCCGCCGGGGTTCACGTCCCCCATCAGCAGTAAGTTTCCGTCGTGCTCCATCGTTTGGCCGGAGCGGACGATGCCTGTAAGCACTTTAATATTATTGCCGTCCTCGGGCTTCGTCGGGGCGATTGCTTCGCTCTCGACCGATTGCACCAGCAAATTGCCCTGCTGGCGAATCGTCGCCCGGATCCGTTCTTTATCTTCCTCGGTCACGTGACGGGAGCCCAACTTCACTTGGACATGAACGATAGGACCTGTCAGCAGCTGTTGATGCGACTTTTCCAATTTGTACTGCAGCTCGTCCAGCAAGATGGAAAACTCGCAATTGTCGTCAAGGAGAAAGATCAAGCCTTCTTTGACGCCTTTTATCGTAATATGCTGCTTCTCGGTCACGCTCGTCCCACCCCTCTCTCTATACGATTCTTTCATCCGCGCGCGTATTCCTGCATGGGAGCCGTGCTAAACTTCTTCTTCTTCGGTTTTGGGCTTGAGGCTGCCCTCGAACCATCGTCTTGCCGGTATGTACAGCGCCAATGCGAACAATAACTGAAGAAACAAGCTCGGAATGATGTGCTGGTACAGCGCCCACTCGTAAGTTTGATCCGTAAGCCGGAACACCTTATAGATGAAATAGACAACCGTATCGTAAACGAGAGTAGATAAGCCGACCATGGACAGCGCCATCAGCAGCGTGCTGCGCTTGCGCTCCAGAAGAAGGCCCGTCATATATCCGACGAGCCCCATCGAGAAGGAATGAACGCCGATAATCCGGCCGTAAAAGGCCAGGTCCTGCAGCAAGCCGAATGAGAGGCCGAGCAGCAGCGAGGCATGACGCCCTCGGTATAGGGCAGCGAATAACACGAAAGCAAGCGTAAAATGAGGCACAATGCGCCCAACGAGATCTCCCGGCACCAGCCAATAGAAGATCGTCCCCTCGGAGAGAAAGAAGAGCAGCATGACAATGATGATGCGCTGCATGCTCATGGCGCCGTATCTCCCGTATCCGGCGTTTGTACGACGAATACTTCCCGCAGATGATCGAAATCCGCTGCCGGCGTAATCGTAGCCGTGTACGTCAGACCGAAATCTCCCACTTGGCTGCTGTCGACCGTGCCGATGACCATGCCGCGAGGGAAGACGTTGCCCTTGCCGGACGAGATGATCGTGTCGCCTTTCTTAAGCGGATCGTGCTCGGAAATTTTGGACATGGACAGCTTGCCTGTCTCCGTGTCGTAATTATCCACGATGCCGAACGAGTCGGCCTCCTTGCCCAGCACGGTCGCCGCGATGAGCTTCGTGTCCGCCGAATTGACGTTCAGCTTCGTGATCGGCATGACGGACGAGAAGAACGGATCGACTCGAGTAATCAAACCGACCAAGCCCTTGTTCGTCACGACGGCCATGTTCGGCTTGATGCCGTTCTTGGAGCCCAAATTAATGCGGATCGTCTCGTCGTACGGGTCGGTGCTGACGGCTATGACCTGTGCGATGAGATATTTGTAGTTGTCCAGCTCTCTCTGGCGTTCGGTGAAATGGAGATCATCCTGAAGCTGTTTCAGTTTGTCTTCCATGCCGTTGTATTTGATGCTGTCCCGCGCGTACGCGGCGGCGGCGATGCGCAGCTGCTCATTCTCTTTGTAGACCTCGCGCATATGGGAGAGATCGTGAATGAGTTCCGACACATAGCCGGCCGGTTCATACAGCCATTGCTGGAAGAAGCCCGACGTATCGAGCGCGAAATTTTCCGGCCACGTCAGCTTCTTCCGGTCGCCGATGGAGAAGCCCATTACGGCGACGAAGAGAATAAACACGATCATGAGCACAAACATCCGTCTGTTGCGCATCCAATTAAACACTTCGCTTCACCCGCCCATTTTCCATGCTGAATGCCGAACGACCCTAAAGCTCGTTCGACCAGTCAGCGTCGCTCATCCGTTTTCCCCTAAATCCAAATACCGGATTACTTCTTGGAACGGGAAACCGGACCTCCACGTGTTTTGAACAGGTCGATATGATCAAGCGCCCTGCCCGTTCCTATTGCAACGCAGTCAAGCGGGTTCTCGGCAACGATGACCGGCATTCCCGTCTCGCGGGCCAGCAGCTTGTCCAGGTTTTTGAGCAGCGCGCCGCCGCCCGTAAGGACGATGCCGCGGTCCATGATATCCGCGGACAATTCAGGCGGACATTTCTCGAGCGTGATTTTGACGGCATCCACGATCGCATTGACCGTATCCGCCAAAGCCTCGCAAATTTCGTCGGATGATATCGGAAGCGTCTTCGGCAGTCCGGACACGAGGTCACGGCCGCGGATCTCGATCGTTTCCTGCTGTTCCGGCGCAAGCGCCGAGCCGATTTCCATCTTCAATTGTTCTGACGTCCGTTCGCCGATCATCAGATTGTACATCCGTTTGATGTATTGGATGATCGCTTCGTCCATTTCGTCGCCGGCGATCCGGATGGATCGGCTCGTAACGATACCGCCCAGCGAAATAACCGCAACCTCCGTCGTGCCGCCGCCGATATCCACGACCATGCTTCCAGTCGGTTCCCAAACCGGCAGATCCGCGCCGATCGCCGCCGCGAACGGCTCTTCGATCGTGAACGCTTCGCGGGCTCCAGCTTGAACGGTTGCGTCTTTAACCGCACGCTGTTCTACAGCCGTGATGCCGGACGGCACGCAAACCATGACGTTCGGATGACGCGGGAACAACGAACGGCTTTTCTGTGCTTGACGGATGAAGTACTTGATCATCGTCGAGGTCGTATCGAAGTCCGCGATAACGCCGTCTTTCATTGGACGGATCGCGCGAATGTTGCCGGGCGTTCTACCGATCATTTTCTTCGCATGCTCGCCGACAGCTTCGATTTTCTTTGTATCGGTACGAAGAGCAACCACGGAAGGCTCTCTTACGACAATTCCTTTTCCTTTGACATAAACCAGCGTGTTAGCCGTACCCAAATCGATTCCTAGATCTTTCGAAAAACCACCGAACATAGTTGTATCTTCCTTTCTTTCGTAAGACAATCCCTCTTATTATATTACATGTGGCCTTGCTCCTTCAAACTTATAAAGCGATTGTCACCTATTACCAAATGGTCCAGTACATCGATGCCGACAAGCTCGCCCGCTTCCATCAAACGCTTCGTGAGCGCGATGTCCTCGGGGCTCGGCGTCGGATCGCCGCTGGGGTGGTTATGCATGCAGATCAGCGAAGAGCTGCTAAGCTTGATGGCCGCGCGAAATACCTCGCGAGGGTGAACAAGCGTCGCATTCAACGTACCTACGGATAATGTTTCGGTCGATATGACTTGGTTCTTCGTGTTCAAAAACAAACAGATGAAGTGCTCCTGCTTCAAATAACGGAGCTCCTCCATCATCAATTGAGCGGCATCCGCCGGCCTTCTGATCGTCGGCAGCTCGCCCTGCTGGCTGCGTGCCAAACGGCGGCCGAGCTCAATTCCGGCGCGGAGCTGAACGGCTTTCGCAGGCCCGATTCCGCGTATCTCGGTCAGCTCCGCGATGCTCATATCCACAAGGCCGCGCAAGCTTCCGCACTGATTAAGAATACGGGAGGCCAGAAGAACGGCGGATTCGCTCTTCGTTCCCGTTCGCAGCAATATCGCAAGTAATTCCGCATGGCTAAGTGCATCGGCCCCAACGGTCATCAGGCGCTCTCTAGGTCGGTCTTCGTTAGGGACGTTTTTCAGCAAGTAGGCTTTCTCTGCTTCCATGAACGTTCCCTGCTTTCAGTTATGGTGATGGAGCCGCGAGATCGGCGATAACCGGTCTCTTAAATAACGGCGATATTGAATTCGGACAGCATGTCCGCCAGAAGCGAGAGCGGCAGGCCGACGACGTTGAAATAACAGCCGTCGATCCGGTCCACGAGGACGGCGCCCCGTCCCTGGATGCCGTAGCTTCCCGCCTTGTCGAGGGGCTCGCCGGTATCGGCGTAACGCGCGATCACTTCAGGATCGAGCGGCTTCATGACGACTTCCGTCATCCGATGCGCCGCAAACTCGCGGCCCGTATACGGATCCAAGCAGGCAATGCCGGTGAATACTTGATGCCTCCGGCCCTGCAACCGGCTTAATGTACGGATGGCGTCCTCTCGGTCGAGCGGCTTGCCCAGCACTTCGCCGTCCAGGACGACGATTGTGTCCGCACCGATTATGAGCGAACCGTCCCTGTCTTCGGCAGCGAGAAGCTCGGCTGTCGCTCTTGCTTTGCGCAGTCCGAGCTGTTCGACGATTCGGGCCGGCTGCCATTCCGGCGGCGTCCCTTCATCGGTATCGCTGGGCAAAATGAGAACCGGCAAGGAAAGGTCGAGTGAAGCGACCAATTCCCGCCGGCGGGGAGAAGATGAAGCCAGCACTAGCTGGCGCAAATGTTCGGTTGGATTACTGCGGGATTGTACCATTGAGGCAAAGCTCCTTATCGCTTGCTGACGGCTCCCTATAGTTTGCGGTACAGCCAAATCGCAAGCGCGAGACCGGCGATGCTGAGCAGACTGATATGAATCCGCAGCGTAATTGCATAGCTGAGCACGAGCAAATCCGCGGTGGGCGACCATACAATCGGGGTCGAATTCGTCAGAAACGAAAGTCCTGGGACCGTCGACAGCGAACGAGCGATAAGCGCGCCGGCCAACAGGCCGATCAGCATGAACAGCAGCAGTACCCAGAAATTTTTCTTCATCTTCCAACGTCCCTCGCCATTTTTTGACACGTACTCTTCATTATACGCGCAGCGGAAACGCTTTACAATGATTCGATCGATTCAAACCAGCCTTTCTGGATAAAGACGGCGTTCATGAGCGCGGTCTGCATGGACCATAAGTAGGCATCCGAAGGCTTCTTGACATATTCGCCCGCCGCAACCGCTGCCGTGTTCATGGCTTGCTCCAGTTTACGCAGCGACTCCTGATCGGTCTTGCTCGTCAGTCCTGCGTCCAGACGGGATGCGGATGCCGTCCACTGTTCGTGCAGCGTCTGCCATTCGGTAACGGCGCCCGTGTCCGCTTGCCCGATTAACCGGTCGAGTGTCATGCTGTCCAGCTTGGTCAGCAGCCCCGACGTATTCTCGAAGAAAGATTGAACGTCGGATGCCGCGCCTTTGTAAGGCATAGCCTTAAGCGAGGGTAGTTCGACCTGCTTCACGTAAACATCCATGCCGGTCAATGTCTGGCCTAGAAGATCGGCCGCGGCCTTATCCGTGGACATGCCGACATAGATGCGGAAATCCTCCTGCGACGTCAGCGAGGCAGCGGCCAGCCCTTTGCCGTGCAGCTCCGCCGCTGCGGCGTCCAGACCGTCTTTGCTGCTGAATACGCCATATTGAAGCATATAATAGGATGCGGCGGGCACATCTACTTTGACCGTCTTGACAGTGCCGGCATTCGCATTGCCGTTTGCGCCTTTGTCAGCATCCTTATTCCCTGCCGCGGCGGTTCCTTTTCCTCCGTCCGCCGTGCCAGCCGCTGATTGGTTTCCGTCTGCCGTGCCGCTGCTTACGGCCGGGAGTGACCCATCCGGATCGTCAACAGAAGCAGCCGGACCGCCGCCCGTGAACAGGGTCAGCACGAAATAGCCGAACAAAGCGCCCGTTGCGATCGCGCCAGCAACCGAAGCGAACACTTTAAGCCAAGAAGGCCCTTGTGCCGGCCGCCTCCCAGAGCCGGATAACGGAGAACCGAACGCCTTGCTTTGCCCCCGGCGGCCGGCATTAATGTCATATAGGTCGTCCTCGACATCAATCAGCGGATACATGTCAATTACCTGCGGCGCGGAACCTCGTTTGGAAAAGGCTTGAAGGTTGCGGTCATGGTCCGACTCCTCATCGCCGAGGAGAATAGCTGATCCCGCATCGAGCGGCGGCAATTCAGTATCCATCGGCGCGGCGGGCTGGGCTTTCGAAGAAGCGTAGGCCGAATAATCCGCCGGCTCGAGCGATTGCCTGGATCCGTTCGGGCGTGTCTTGGACGCCGTTTTAGGCAGCTGTCCATCGGCTTCGCGGATTAACTGCTCCAAGGCATGGGCATCATTTTGAAAAGGACTATTCCAGGAGCCGATGTCGGCCGTAAAAGACAGTTCCTCTTGAAAGTAAGGCACGGCGTTCGTGTCCGATGAGCGCTGCCTCTCCTGCCGCGGCAGCTCTTCGCGAGCCCCGCTCTGTTTATCGAATCGATACGTAATGCGTCCTTTCGCACTCATCGCACTCTCTCCTTGTCCGCGTACTCTAGTACAAGTCTATGAGAGGGTTGAGAGAATTATGACCCGCCTGGGGCTATTAGGCCTCTTATAATATTCGTTTGCAGGAATATTCTAAAGGGGGTATATTGAAAGCATGAATGCAACTTTAACTGCTCTTGCCGAGCCACATCGATTACACATCGTCGAACTGCTGCGCCAAGGCCCGCTGCCAGTGGGCGATATTGCCGATCGGCTGCGCCTCCAGCAGCCGCAGGTTTCCAAGCATCTGCGCGTATTGCACGAAGCCGGGCTCGTAGACGTGCAGCCCGCTGCCAATCGGCGTATCTATAAGCTGGAGACCCGTCCTCTCCAGGAGCTGGACGCTTGGCTGGATTCGTTCCGACGCCTATGGGAGAATCGCTTCGACCAATTGGAGGATTATTTGCACGAACTGCAGAGCAAGTCCAAAGAGCCGAACGGCGACTAGGAGGGCCGAATTGCTGGCTCACGCTCATTTATTTAGCACAGGATGAGGAATGCGCTCACCGAGACATTGCATCCCCATGCCGTCTACGACCTCAAAATTACGAGAAGCAAGCCATCCCTGCGGGGCTGGCTTGTTTGCGTTCCAACGGTCTGGCACTTCGTTCTGGACTAGGATAATATTGGAATGCCCAAAGGTTCCATCGACTGGCATAGACACAAACAATCACAGGCATAGTAAGGGCTGTGGTCGATACGGCCGTATACTATCTAAGGCAGGTGTCTTGTTGAATGAAGGAAAAGATTCAAGAACCGAAACGTACAGGCCGGACAGCCGCGAAAGTCTCCAAGCTGCTTGGAGCCGCGATGCTGGCCCTCGTACTGATGCTGGCATTGCCAAATGTCAGCTCCGCTATCGGCAAAGGAGCGAAGGGCCCGGATGTTTACGTCATCCAAGGCATGCTAAAGTCGCTGGGGAGCTACTCGGGACCGATCGACGGTCATTATAATGACCTCACGGTCCGCGGCGTCAAATACTATCAGAAGAAACATGGTCTTCCGGTAACGGGCGCTGTCGATCCGCGCACCTTCAAATCGGTCGTCTATAGCTATCACAGCAAAAAAGTGATGCAAATGAAAGCAAAAAGCAAAGGCATGTCGAACGGAAAAGGCTATAAAATACGCAGCAACGGTGCCGGTAAGGGCATTGGAGCCGGAAGAGGCTCAGGAGCAGGCCGCGGTAAAGGCGGCGGCGCTGGTCAAGGCGGCGGCGGTGGCCAAGGCGGTGGCGCTGGTCAAGGCGGCGGCGGTGGCCAAGGCGGCGGTGCTGGCCAAGGCGGCGGTGCTGGCCAAGGCGGCGGTGCTGGTCAAGGCGGCGGTGCTGGTCAAGGCGGCGGCGGTGCTGGTCAAGGCGGCGGCATGAACCAAGGCGGCGGTCAAGGTCAAGGCGGCGGCATGGACCAAGGCGGCACGCAAGAGAAAGGCAATGCCGAACAAAAAGGCGGCGGCACGGACCAAGGCGGCACCCAGGAGAAAGGCAACATCGAACAAAAAGGCGGCGGCCAAGGCCAAGGCGGCATGCAAGAAAAAGGCAGCGATCAGGGCCATGGACAGGATCAAGGTCAAGGTCAAGGTCAAGGTCAAGGTCAAGGCAGCGGCAAAGGCAAGGACAACTCGTAAAAATAACGCAAAACAGCCGGATAATCCATTTGGATTTTCCGGCTGTTGTTTTTGCCTCTGAAGCTGCATCGTTTAAAGAAAAGGCCGCTCCCGGTAAACCGGGAGCGGCCTTTCGTAGGCCAACGCTGAATCACTGCGACTGCAAGTTCATAAGCATGCCTGTTCAAGCTTAGCTTAGCTTAAGCTTTGGCGCGAAGCGACTTCGCCAGTGCGTCGGCTACTTTCCAGATATCGCCGGCCCCCATCGTGATCACGAGGTCGCCCGGTTTCACCCGTTCGGTCAGCACCGCCAGTACCTCTTCCTTCGAAGGATAGTAGGACGTGTTGGCATTGCTGTTCTTGATGATCATCTCGACGAGCTTCTTGGAATTGACGCCCTCGATCTGCTGTTCGCCGGCTGGCGAATAGATATCCGTGATCAACACCTCATCCGCCTCAGGGAAAGCGCGGCTGAACTGCTCCAACAGGAAGAACGTCCGCGTATAGCGCTGCGGCTGGAAAACGGCGATGATGCGTTTGCCCGTCGACTTCGCGGCGCTGATCGTCGCTTGAATCTCCGTCGGATGATGCGCGTAGTCATCAATGACAAGGATGTCGTTAACTTCCCCGAGTACTTGGAACCGACGTTTTGCCCCTCGGAAATCAACGATCGCTTCGGCGATGGACGCGAATGGAATTCCCGCTTCCAGACATGTAATGACGGTCGCCATCGCATTGTACACGTTGTGCCTGCCAGGAACGGACAGCTCGATCCGTCCGAGCAACTGTCCATGCTTCGACATATCGAAGGAAACCTTCCGGTCGCCAAGCGTTATGTTGCTGGCTTTATATACTGCGTCCTGGTCGATCCCGTAGGTCAGCACGCCATTGTGACCAAGCGGTCCGGACAGCAGTTCGGGCAGCATCTCCTGAATGTTCTCGTCGTCCGCGCAAATAATAGCGCTGCCGTCCTGCTTGACTTGACTCAGAAACTGAACATATGCAGCTTTCAATTTATTGAAATCACCGTCGTAGTTCTCAAGATGATCCGGCTCGATATTCGTTACGATCGCGATTGTCGGATGGTACTGCAGGAAGGAGCCGTCGCTCTCATCTGCTTCAGCGACAACGTATTCGCCTTTACCGGCTTTCGCATTCGTGCCGACATTGACGATTTCGCCGCCGATAATGAACGTGGGATCCGTCTTGCAGTTTTCCATGACGAGCGCGATCATCGACGAAGTCGTCGTTTTGCCATGCGCGCCCGCAACGGCTACGCCTTTGCCGTTATTCATGAGCCTTGCCAGCATTTGCGCGCGGTGCAGAATCGGAATATTCAATTCCTCCGCCGCTCTGCGCTCTACGTTGTCCCTCGACAGGGCCGTAGAATAAACGACGAGATCCGCTCCAGCGATATGCTCCGGTTCATGACCGATAAAAATGCGAGCTCCCTTAGCTGCAAGCTTCTCCGTCAATTCTTGCCGGGCTACGTCGGAGCCGGTAACTTTATAGCCCATCTCCAGCATGACACGCGCGATTGCGCTCATGCCGTAACCGCCAATTCCGATGAAATGAACGTGTTCTGCTGTATTCAAAGACGGTTCACCAACCTTTTTCAGAATCCTTATTGTAGAGCAATTTGGACCGGACGTCGGCAATCAAATAGAGCGTGCCTGTCACGACCGCCAAATCTCCCTTGCCGGTCGACTGCTGAAGCCGCGCAAGCGCCTGCTTCCAATCCGGTTCAACGATGAGCTCGAAGGAATACCCTTCTTCCTCCCGAAGCTCTTGAACGAGCGATGCCAGTGAAGAGGCAGGCAAAGCCTTTCGAAAATCCGCCTCTGTCACGATAAGCGTATTCACTAGAGGTAGTATATGCCGTAAAGCGTCACGATGATTCTTATTCGCCAGCATCCCGATCATAAGGTGAAGATGCTCGTACGCATACGTATCCTTGAGCGCGGCCGCAAGCATTTCCGCGCCTTCCGGATTATGGGCGCCGTCGATGAGAACGCGGGGGGAATCGCCGATCATTTCCAGACGACCGGGCCATGCGGCAGTGCGCAGACCTTCCCTCAAATCCTCATCTTCCAAAATAAGCGCATAGTATTGCCGCAGCACTTCCAGCGTCATGACGGCGACCGCCGCATTGGAGCGCTGGTGCGCGCCGTTCAAGGTAATCACGAGATCATCGATCGTACGGAAGATACCGTCGAAGCGAAAAGACTGCTCATTTTCTTGCACGCTTAGCGTAACCTCGTGAAACTTATCGCCCATCATATAAAGCGAGCTGTTCTTCGCCTTCGCGGTCTCGCGGATAATTGCCGCGGCCTCCGGCTGACTGACGGCGCTGATGACAGGAACGCCGGCCTTGATGATCCCCGCCTTCTCGGTTGCGATCGCCTCCAACGTATCGCCGAGAATGTCCATATGATCATGGCCGACGTTCGTAATCACTGAAACGACCGGCGTCACGATGTTCGTCACGTCAAGACGACCGCCGAGTCCGGTTTCCCATACGACGAAATCCGGATAGGATACGGTGCCGTAATATAGAATCGCCAGTGCCGTGGACACCTCGAACATGGACGGAGAACCGAGCTCCGTTGCCGCGATGTCTTCTACGAGCGGCTTCAACCGATTGGAGAGCGCCAGCAGCGTCTCTTCCGGGATATCCGTGCCGTTATATTGGAACCGGTTCGTGAATTTCGTAATGTAAGGGGACGTAAACGTCCCCACGTCATAGCCGCAGCGCAGCAGCACGCTGGTTAAGTAAGCGCAGACGGAGCCTTTGCCGTTCGTGCCCGCCACATGGATGAACTTGATCCGGCGCTCCGAATGGCCCGTCATCTCCATCAGCTTCTGGATTCGCTCCATGCCAGGACGAATGCCGAACGGAACGAGTCCTTCAATCCACTGTCTTGCTTCCTCGTAGGATGCCAACGGCTTATTTTGATGTTCCTGCATATGTTCGTTCATCTCGCTTCAGCCTCTCAATTCTACGATCCGCGCCTTCACTTTATCGCGTTTATCGGCATAATCGGCCATTTTCGCCTTTTCTTCCTCGATGACTTTCGCCGGCGCTTTGGCAACGAAGCCTTCGTTGGCAAGCTTCTTCTCCACGCGCTGCACTTCGCCGTCCAAATGTTGAATTTCCTTCTCCAAACGGGCGATTTCCTGCGCGATATCGATCAGTCCGGCTAGCGGCAGATACATCTCGGCTCCGGTAACGATGGCCGTCATCGCTTTGTCCGGGGCATTCAGATCGAGGCTGATCGCAAGCTTCGACGTGCCGCAGAAGCGGATGATGAATTCTTCGTTGCGCACCAGAATCGCTGCCTCGTTCGGGCTCGACGGCTTGATTTGCAGCTCGATCTTCTTGCTCATCGGTACATTCACCTCGGCGCGGATGTTCCGTACCGAACGGATCATCTCCATGAGCAGCTCCATCTCGGCAACGGCATCCGGCGCTTCGAACGCCGCGTCATAGACTGGCCATGGCGCAAGCATGATCGTCTCGCCTTCGTGCGGAAGATGCTGCCATATTTCTTCGCTGATGAACGGCATGAACGGATGAATCAGCCGCTGCGTGCGGTCCAGCACGTAAGCAAGCACGGATTGCGTCGCGCGTTTCGCCTCGGCATCCTGACCGTTCAAGTTCAGCTTCGCGAACTCGATGTACCAGTCGCACAGGTCATCCCATATGAAATTGTACAGGACGCGGCCCGTCTCGCCGAAATCATAGCTGTCGATCAAACGCGTCGTATCTGCAACCGCTGCGTTCAAGCGATGCAGAATCCAACGGTCCGCGGTACCGAGGTTCACGTTGATGTCAATATCGGCCGCCGTCACGCCTTCCAGGTTCATCAGCGCGAACCGGGATGCGTTCCAAATTTTATTCGCGAAGTTGCGAGCCTGCTCGACGCGTTCCCAGCGGAAGCGAAGATCCTGACCCGGCGTGCTGCTCGTCGAAATCATATAGCGCATCGCATCGGCGCCGTATTTCTCGATCACCTCGAGCGGATCGACGCCGTTGCCGAGCGATTTGGACATTTTCTTGCCGTTCTCGTCGCGGACGAGACCATGCATAAGGACATCCTTGAACGGAATTTCATCCGTGAATTCGATGGCCGTGAAGATCATCCGGGCAACCCAGAAGTAAATGATATCGTAGCCCGTAACGAGTACGTTCGTCGGGTAGAAGCGCTTCAGATCTTCCGTCTCTTCCGGCCAGCCGAGCGTGGAGAACGGCCACAGTCCCGAGCTGAACCAGGTATCAAGCACGTCTTCGTCTTGGCGGAGCGATTCGCTTCCGCAGGCGGAGCAGGCCGATTGATCCTCGCGCGCGACGTGCATTGCTCCGCAGGCGTCGCAATACCAAGCCGGAATGCGGTGCCCCCACCAGAGTTGACGGGAAATACACCAGTCGCGAACGTTCTCGATCCACTGCAAATACGTTTTGTCGAAGCGGTCCGGAACGAAATTAACGCCCTTCCCGTTCTTCTGCGCGTCAATCGCGGCGTCGGCGAGAGGCTTCATATCGACGAACCATTGCGTCGACAGATACGGCTCAACGACCGCGCCGCTGCGTTCGCTGTGGCCGACTTGATGAACATGGTCCTCGATTTTGATGCATACGCCGCTGGCTTGCATATCGGCGACGATGCGTTTCCGGCAGTCCGCGCGGTCCATGCCATTGTACGGACCCGCTTCTTCGTTCATCGTGCCGCTCTCGTCCATGACGACGATTTGCGGCAGGCTGTGGCGCAGACCGACCTCGAAGTCGTTCGGGTCATGCGCCGGCGTGATTTTGACCGCGCCGGAACCGAACTCCTTCTCGACGTACTCATCCGCGATGATCGGAATTTCCCGGCCGATAATCGGCAGGACGATCATCTCGCCGATGAGATGCTTGTAGCGCTCGTCTTCCGGATGAACCGCAACGGCCGTATCGCCGAGCATCGTTTCCGGACGCGTGGTCGCGACCGTAATGAATCCCGAGCCGTTCTTCAGCGGATACTGCAGATGATACAAATGGCCGTTTACTTCTTTATGCTCAACCTCGATATCCGACAATGCCGTGCGGGCGGCCGGATCCCAGTTGATGATTTTTTTGCCGCGATAAATCAAGCCTTTCTCATATAACCGTACGAAAACTTCGCGAACGGCTTGGGAGAGACCTTCGTCCAGCGTGAAGCGTTCGCGCGAATAGTCCAGCGAGAAGCCCATTTTGGCCCATTGCTCGTGGATCGTCGCCGCGTAGCTGTCTTTCCACTCCCACACTTTCTCCAGGAACTTCTCGCGCCCCAAGTCGTAACGGGACTGACCTTCCTCACGCAGCTTCTGCTCCACCTTCGTCTGCGTCGCGATACCGGCATGGTCCGTACCCGGAAGCCAAAGCGTATCATAGCCCTGCATCCGCTTAGCGCGGATCAAAATATCCTGCAGCGTAAAGTCGAGGGCATGACCGATATGAAGCATGCCCGTAACGTTCGGCGGCGGAATAACGATCGTATACGTTTCGGCCGAAGGCCGTTTACCCGCTTCGAAAAATTTACCTTCCATCCAAAAAGGATACCATTTGGTTTCCGCGGCCTTCGGGTCATAAGTCGTCGGCATTTCAGTTAGGATTTGTTTCTGCGACATGTGTTTTCCTACCTCCATAATATGTCCTCACCCGTCTCTTGCGCGGATTCGCGCAACACAGGCGTAGATTCGCTAGTAAGTATGAGCCCTTCGACGTGCAGCGGGCGCAACATGCTCCCATCGTCGTAAATCGAAAAAAAAATAAACCTATCGCCCTTATAGCAAAGGACGAAAGGTTTGGGCTTCCGCGGTACCACCTTTGTTCCGAAACAGACGATTCCGTCCGTCCGGCAACTCATTCACAGATAACGGCTGCAGCCGGCCGCAACTACGCGAATGTCTTCGCTTCATTCCAGCAACTCCAGGGCGACCAGTCGCAGCATATTCCTGCAGAACCTCGCAGCGCAATCGGTTCCACTCTCTGAAGGTATTCCTGCCACTCTTCCCCATCAACGTCAGTATAAACATAATTATTGCCTTATTTTTTCTATCATACACGTTCTTATTTGCAAACGTCAATCCCAGGCGGACGTCAGCCTGCCTGATTACATAGCAAAAGCCTGCCGAGAGGCCTCTAAGAGGCTTCTGGCAGGCTTTAGAACAGCGATTCAAGGGATGTACAGGACTTGGCCCTCGCTGACGCTTTGATCGCTTAGCCGGTTGTAGAGCGCGATCTCCCGCGCCTGCAGCTGGTAGCGGCCCGCAATAAGGTCCAGCGTTTCTTCGCGCTGCACGATACAGATGCGCATCTTGCGGAACGCATGATCTTCGCTCGGACGAAGCAGGTTTTTCCACTCGATCTCATCTCCGGAGGTTTTGCGGCTCTGCGCGGCTTCGCGCTCCGCATGCTGCTCCGCGGCAGCTTTGGCCTCCTGCTCCCGCTTGCTGGACTGCAGGAGCGACCTGAAGCTGACATTGGTTGCGCCTTGCTGCGCCGCTTCATCCTCTGCCGGCTTGCCGGATAGCGCGACGCGAAGCTGTTTGCGCTCCGCATCGGTATCATGCTGCACCGTCACATCGCCGAACGACTGAACCGCTTCAGGCGCGGAGGGCGAGCGGAATGGAGATTCGATTTCCTGCTGAACGAAAGCGGACGGTATTGAAGGCGCCTCTTCCGGGACAGGCTCTTGCTGCCACGCCTGCGGCGGCGGAATATCCGCTTGAAACGCCGGCGATTCAGACGGCTGAGCGAATTGCTGGCGCTCGGCTGCTTGAGCCGCTTCGCGCTCTGCCTCTTCAGCCGCCTCTTGGCGTATCTCCTCTTGACGGGCAGCTTCTTGCAGAAATGCTTCCTGGCGGAATGCCTCTAGACGGACAGACTCTTGACGGGCAGCTTCCTGCCGCGCTATTTCCTGCTGGGCGACAGCCAGCAATTCCTGCTCCCTTGCCCTGGCAGCGCGGGCCAGCGCTTCACGCGCCTCTTCCGCCTCGGCTTGGGCAGCCAACGCGCGCTGCGCGTCCTGCTCCTCGGCTTCGCGGGATTGATCCGTCTGCCAGAACTGCGGCGGCTGCGCAAAAAACGGCTGCTCCTCCGAACGCTGCGCATCCAAGAATGACGGCGCTTCAAACTGTAGTTCCTCTTCTCGGCTGTGCACCACTGTATACGGTTCTTCCCGCTGCCAATCCGCCTGCGAACTCGTTTGTTCGATTTCGATGCCAAACAACGACAGCACGCCCGTGATATTGAGCGTTCTCGTGGACAGCACATCCACGTCGAAGTTGTCGATTTCCACAGAGATGTCGTCCAATCGGTGAATGCGGTTAAGCGGCAGCGTAATTTCGACCGGAATCCAATGCTCCAGCGACTGCTCCGACAGCGGCTGCTCCTCCGAACGATAAACTCCCGTCAGCAGAAGATGTCCTTTCAGTAGAACCTGCTCGTCTTGCTGTACAATGCCAATGCGCGGAACGAGCTCGATTTCATCCAGCTCGTCGATAGCCGCCACTTCATCAGGCAAATGAACCCGCTCGTAAATATCGAATCGCAAACCGTTTGACTGGCTTGGCACGCTAGTCGTCCTCCCTTCCCCTCTTCCAAAGCTTGGCTGCCGAATTGCGCAACCATAAGTAAGTATCAGGCCGCTCATACTCTGCTTATATTTCTATTGGAATGAAACCCGCAGCGCCGGCAAACAAGCGACAGGCGTTTCATCTTGCCTATTTAACTATATGGCAAGGGGGTGGAAGGCATGACTACGATTTTCACAGGGACGCGCAGCGGCGCCGGACTTCGGCGAACCAGGAGGGCTCAGGAGCCGTCAGCGTCATCTCGCTGCCGCTCCATGGATGGCGGAAGGTCAATTGCTCGCCTCGAAGCGCCTGATGGCGCAAAATCGCATCTCGTCCGCCGTACAACGTGTCGCCGACGAGCGGATGACCTAAGTAGCCCATATGGACGCGGATCTGATGGGTTCTTCCCGTTTCCAGCCATAGCCGGACGAGCGTGGCATCTCGATAGGTTTCGATGGTCTCGTAATGCGTGACCGCTTCGTCGCCTCCCGGAGCTACGATGCGCCTGGCACGGTGATGCCGGTCTTTCCCGATCGGCGCGATTACGCTGCCGCTCTTCCGCTTCAGTGCGCCATGGACGATGGCGGCATATTGCCTGCCTATTGTTTTGGCGCGCATCGCTTCGTCGAGTCGCAGCTGCGCCAATTCATTACGTGCATATAGAACAGGACCTGCCGTATCGTCATCCAGTCGGTGAATATGCTTGGCAGGCTGCGGATCTCCTTGAAGCAGGCCATGCCGAGCGGCCGCTTCGTCCAGCGTTCCTCGTTGGCCTGGCGCGGAAGGATGTACCGGCATGCCTGCCGGCTTGTTCATGACGAGGCACCAATCATCCTGAAATAGCGCCTCAGCCATAGGAGTATCTACAATAGTCGATGCGGAAGCACCTGAGGCTGCCGTCAATGGAGGCTTATCTTGCGCCATTCGGAATGCCGGGTCTTTGACGGGGTCGCCCGGCAGGAAATTTCGCAGCCGGATCCTTCCGTCCTCCAATTTAATGCCGCCTACCGAAAATAATCGATTCAACCATTTCTCCGGAAATAAACCAAGGGCCAGCAGCCAAATCCGCACATGATGCGGATGGCTCCCGGCCTCGATCGGAGAGACGGCTATGCCTGCGGCATGCGCGATACGAAGAAGGTCGGCCGCCGCGATCGACAGCCACTCTCCATTCCGCGCATAGGGCAGTGCTTGATGATCCATGATCATAATCACTCATCTCCCATATTTGGTAACGCGCTCTATCATTTACAGACGGCGAAGCGCCTCGTCATGCGCTTCGATCGTCGCATCGATGGCCGCTTCGTCGTGGATGCCCGATACGAACATGCCTTCGAATTGCGAAGGAGCGATGCTGATGCCCAGGTCGAGCATGGCGCCGAAGTAACCTTTGAACCGTTCCAGGTCAGCCGTCTTAGCCGTGTCGTAGTTGATGACATGCGTCTCGGTAAAGAACGGACAAACCATAGAGCCGACGCGGTTGATCGTGCTGGCAATGCCATGCTTCGAGGCATTGGCTTCGAAGCCGAGCTGCAGGCGAACGGACATCCGTTCCATCTGCTCGTACGTGTCCGGCGTCAGCAAGCTGAGCGTCGTATATCCCGCTGCCATCGCGAGCGGATTGCCGGACAGCGTGCCCGCTTGATAGATCGGACCGCTCGGCGCCATCATTTCCATAATCTCCCGTTTGCCGCCATAAGCGCCAACCGGCAACCCGCCGCCGATGACTTTGCCTAAGCAGGTCAGATCGGGCGTAATGCCGTACAGGCCTTGCGCGCAATGGAAGCCGACACGGAAGCCGGTCATGACTTCATCAAAGATTAGCAGGCTGCCGTACTGGTTCGTTACATCCCGCAAGCCTTGCAGGAAGCCAGGCAGCGGCGGAACGACGCCCATGTTGCCGGCAACAGGCTCGACGATGATACAAGCGATTTCCTCGCCGAATTGCTCGAACGCGTATTTTACGGCTTCCAAATCATTGTAAGGGACCGTAATCGTATGCGAAGCCACGCTTTCCGGCACGCCGGGACTGTCCGGCAGACCAAGCGTCGCGACGCCCGATCCGGCTTTGATCAGCAGGCTGTCGGCATGGCCGTGATACGAACCTTCGAATTTCAAAATCTTGCTGCGCTTCGTATAGCCGCGCGCCAGACGCAGCGCGCTCATCGTCGCTTCCGTGCCGGAATTCACCATGCGCACGACCTCGACGGAGGGTACGCGCGAGCAGACGAGCTCCGCCATGAGCGTCTCCAGTTCCGTCGGCGCGCCGAAGCTCGTGCCTTTCTCGGCCGTCTTCTTCACCGCTTCGATCACTTCAGGATGCGCGTGACCCATGATGAGCGGCCCCCAGGAAGCCACGTAATCGATGTAGCTGTTGCCGTCGATATCGTAGACGCGGTAGCCTTCGCCGCGTTCCATATAGACGGGAGTAAGGCCGACGGATTTGAAAGCGCGAACCGGGGAATTGACGCCTCCCGGGATGACCGTTTTCGCTTTCGCGAAGGCGGCTTTGGAGCGCTCGTCCGATCGTTTGCGATTAGTATCGATCATGGTTGGTTGACACCTGCCTGTCTATGTTAGTGGACATCCTATGCGTTATTTCCGAGTTTGCGTGCGGGTACGGTATGCTTCGTTATTCGCCCCGCAGCCAGCGTGCAGCATCCAGCGCATGGTACGTGATGATGACATCCGCGCCTGCGCGCTTCATGCCTGTCAACGTCTCCAGCACGATGGCTCGCTCGTCGATCCAGCCATTCGCCGCGGCTGCTTTCACCATGGAATATTCGGCACTTACATTGTAAGCAACAAGCGGCAGATCGTATTGTTCCTTCAACATACGGATGATGTCCATATACGCGAGCGCCGGCTTCACCATCAGCATGTCTGCGCCTTCGAGGACGTCGGATTCCGCTTCGCGCAGCGCTTCGCGGGCGTTCGCCGGATCCATCTGGTACGATTTGCGGTCGCCGAACTGCGGCGCCGATTGCGCGGCTTCTCGGAAAGGTCCGTAGAACGCCGACGCATATTTAACGGAATAGGACATGATCGGCACCATTTCGAAGCCAGCCGCATCCAGTCCCTCACGAATCGCGCCGACGAAACCGTCCATCATGTTCGACGGCGCGATGATATCGGCGCCCGCTTGCGCTTGCGAAACCGCCGTTTTGACAAGCAGCTCGAGCGATGAATCGTTGTCGACTTCGGCATTGCCGGTACGAGGGTCGCGGTGGATCATGCCGCAGTGGCCGTGATCCGTAAATTCGCACAAGCACGTATCCGCGACGACGAGAAGCTCCGGCGCCCATTCCTTGATCGCGCGCGTCGCTTGCTGGACGATGCCGTCCGCTTCGAACGCCGACGTTCCGACCGCGTCCTTGGTCTCCGGCAAGCCGAACAGCAGCACGGCTTTGACGCCGGAAGCGACGACGACATCGATTTCAGCCTTCAATCTGTCGAGCGACAGATGATATACGCCGGGCATCGAAGAGATTTCCACTTTCACGTTCGTGCCGTGCGTAACGAACAGCGGATAAATAAAATCGTCCACGCTCAGCTGCGTTTCGCGAACGATGCTGCGCATCGCGGCCGTTCTGCGCAAACGGCGGTGTCTTGTAATTGGGAATGCCATAAATCAAACGCCTCCTAGTTCAAATCGATGCGCCACGCGCGACTCGGCGATGGCTTCGACAAGTTTGTCGATCGTTGCATCCTCGGGTTGTATCGTCACGGTCAGGCCCGCCTCCACCGCGGTTTTGGCGGTCACTGGGCCGATGCAGGCAATGTCGATGCCGCTAAGCAGCGCTTGCGGATCCGTGATACCCATCCGGCGCAGCACCTCCAGCAGATTCGTCACCGTTGACGAGCTCGCGAAGGTAATGACATGCACGCCGCCGTTCTTCAGCAGTTCAAGCGTTTCTTCGTCTTGATCCTGCGCGATAATCGTTTCGTAAACATCGATTTCTACAGGCTCCAGCCCTTTGGCTCTTAGCTCGCGAGGCAGTACTTCCCTCGCCAGATCGCCTCTAGGCAGCAGCACGCGCTGCCCGGGCTCCAGTTGATCCGCCAAGCTCTCCAGCAGATCTTCCGCCTGAAACTTCACCGGAAGCACGTCGGCGATGACGCCCCGCTTCTCCAGCGCTTCCGCCGTCTTGGGACCGACGGCCGCAACTCGAGCGCGATGGAACTGACGAATATCGATGCGCAGCTTCTTCAGCCAATCGAAGAAGTATTCGACGCCGTTCACGCTTGTGAACATCAGCCAGTCGTATTCGCCGGCTTGCTCAAACGCGGATTGAATGTCCGCGGTGGCCGCAGGCTCCGATACCGGACGCGTCTCGATGACCGGGAACTCGCACGCCTCGCCGCCCATTTCTTCGATCTGCTCGCTAAGGTCGCTGCTCTGCGCTCTAGCCCGCGTGACGAGTACGCGCGTGCCGAACAGCGGCTTGCGCTCGTACCAATTCAGCTTCTCGCGCTGCAGCACGACATCGCCGACGACGATGACCGCGGGCGGCTTGAAATTCGCTGCCTGCACGATCGCTTCGATCGTTTCGAGCGTGCCCGTCACCGTGCGCTGCTCAACCCGCGTCCCCCAGCGTACAAGCGCTACCGGCGTATCGGCAGGCTTGCCGTGCTTGATGAGCTGCTCCGCGATATAGCCGATCTTCGCCACGCCCATCAGAAAAACAAGCGTGCCCGTGGCCAACGTAACTTTGTCCCAGTGAATCGAATAATCAAGCTTATCCGGACTTTCGTGCCCGGTAATGATGGATAAGGAAGAGGCCAGATCCCGGTGCGTCACCGGAATGCCCGCATAGGCCGGAACGGCAATGGCGGACGTAATCCCCGGAACGATGTCGAATTCGATATTATTATTCACCAACAGCTCGGCTTCTTCGCCAACGCGGCCGAATATCGTCGGATCGCCGCCCTTGAGCCGCGTAACGATCTTCCCTTGCAGCGCCAAATCGACAAGCAGCTGATTGATATCCTCCTGCTTCATCGTATGGCGGTCAGGCAGCTTGCCTACATAGATCTTCTCCGCTTCCGGCTTCAAATAACGCAGCAACCGCGGACTTGCCAATCTATCGTACACGATGACGTCGCAAGCACGGATGCACTCCATGCCACGAAGGGTGATCAGTTTCGGATCGCCAGGACCCGCTCCTACCAAATAGACCTTCCCTTTGCTTTTCCCCGTTAGCAAGTCGATCATCCTCTCACTTCCGCCAATATGCGGTCCGCTCCCTTGGCTTTCAAGCGATTGGCGGCTTCAATGCCCAGCGCTTCCGGATCCTGTCCGCGAACCGTTTCTTTCAACAGGACCGTTCCGTCCGCCGAACCGACAATGCCCGTAAGCTCGATGACCGGCGCTTCTTCGCCGCTTGCGAAGAGCTTGGCGTGGGCGCCGATCGGAATTTGACAGCCGCCGTTCAAGGCGCCGAGGAAGCTGCGTTCCGCGGCAACCGTCAGTGCGGTATCTGCATCATTAAGCAATGACAAAAGGTGACGCACGTCGGCGTCATCCTGGCGGCATTCGATGCCTAGCGCGCCTTGTCCAACAGCTGGCACACAAACGTCTTCGGATAGGAACGATGAAATCTTCTCGTCCCAGCCCATGCGGTGAATGCCGGCAGCCGCCAGCACGATCGCGTCGAAGCCTTCGGCCTCCAGCTTCTTAATGCGCGAATCGATATTGCCCCGAACCGACTCGATCTTCAGATCCGGGCGGACGTTCAGCAGCTGGCTGGAGCGGCGCAGGCTGCTCGTTCCCACCTTCGCGCCCTGCGGAAGCTCCTCGAAGGCGATGCCGCCGGCCGTAATCAGGCAGTCACGCGGATCCACGCGCTTCGGCACCGCCCCGTTCATCAGCCCTTCCGGCAGCTCGTACGGCATGTCCTTCATGCTGTGAACCGCGAGATCGATTTCGCCGTCGAACAGCGCCTGCTCGATTTCTTTGACGAACAATCCTTTGCCGCCGACCTTGGACAGCGTCACGTCGAGAATACGGTCTCCCTTGGTTACGATCTTGCGAATTTCAAATGTATACGGCAGGCCGTGCTTCTCGCTCAGCGCCTTTAATTGATTGATGACTTGTCCGGTTTGC
Organism: Paenibacillus sp. J31P316; assembly: GCF_056269105.1. NCBI lineage: Bacteria > Bacillati > Bacillota > Bacilli > Caryophanales > Paenibacillaceae > Paenibacillus > Paenibacillus sp. J31P316. The sequence goes on from NZ_JBWDNI010000001.1 coordinate 944,491, forward strand.
GTAAGCGCCAGCGCGCTCTGTCTCGTTCCAACGACGATAACTCTCTGTCCGTCTACGATATAAGTCATGATTCTATCGTCCCCTCTCGGCCGCTTGAAGCAGCTTGGTCATCCATTGTTCGATATCGAAATTCGCTTGGCCAGAGGGTGTACCTCTGCCGAAGTCGTTCTTCGCTTGGTTATCATCTTCCGGGAGTTCCTCGGCCGCCATGCGCAACACTGCAGCTCGAAGCTCAGGATCCGCGACTTCAGCCAGTACTCGCTTTCGCAGCGCGTGCAGCCGCTTCAGAAACGGCTCGTAAGCTTGTCCATATTGCGCGGCAAGCCGTCGTCTCAGCAGCGCGGTCAACGCGGGACTTGCGCCGCCCGTCGTTAATGCGATCACTAACTCGCCCCGTCTCACGACGGAAGGCGTAATGAAGCTGCCCGCTTCCCCAAGATCCGCCGTATTGACCAAAATGCCCTGACTCTCCGCATAGACGGCAATCCCGCTGTTCAGCAGCCGGTCGTTCGTGGCTGCGATCAGCAGGAATGCGCCTTCGCTATCTTTATCTTTGTATTCCCTTCGCCGAAGCGCGATACACCCGGACGCCGCAAGCTCTTCGAGCTTCGGCGTCAGTCGGGGAGCAACGACGATGAGTTCATCGGCTCCGCCCTCAAGGAGCGCGATCGTCTTGCGCTCGGCAACCGCTCCGCCGCCGACGACGACGCATCGCTTGCCGGATAATCTCACCATGATCGGATAATACGCCGACATTGCCGTTCCTCCCCGCATCGTCTCCTTATGCGCCGCCGCGAAGCTTCACGATTCAGGACCATCCGTGAAAATTGGAAGCCTGGTTGGTGAATACGTTCAGCAGCAGCACCGCGTAGCTGATCAGATTATAACGCGCGAACTTCAAGCCCGTGCCATCGAACCACTGATGCTTCGTCACGTTCCAAATGTATAAGCCAAGCGCAACGAAGGACACGATGACCTTCCAGTCCAGCAGCAGCCCGTAGCGTCCTTCGATGAGGATGGACGTAACGGCTACGGCCAGGGAGAGCATAAGCAGAGGCGTGCCGACCAACGATACCCGAAACATGAACCGATCCGCCGCATCCAGACTCGGAAGCCGCTGCATCCGCTTCGTCCACTGCTTGCCTTTCAGCCGCGCGAACAGGAACAGATACATCCCGGAGAAGATCGCGCTGATCGTAAATGCGGTATACGCAAGAATCATGAGCGCGATGTGCACGATCAGCATGTCGTGGGCCAGCTCCCATCTCGCGAGCGAGGCACCTGAGCCGATGCGGAACAAATTGACGGTCAATACCGCAAAACCAATCACGTTAACGAAGAATACGATGAATTCCATTCGAAAAAAACGGCTCATCACTAATGAAATCGTGATCAGCAGCCAAGAGAAAATGAGCAGGTATTCGAATAAGGTCATCAGTGTCATATCCAAATGGGAAATGATGCGATGAACCAGAAATCCAGTTTGCAGCACCCACACGAAAATAAGCAGCCCTGTGCCCACTTGCTTCGCTTGCCGGTTTCGATCGACGAAATCCGAGAAGTAAAACAGGAGGCTCAGGGCGTAGACATACAGTATTCCATCATAGAACCAATTATGAGTAACCATAGCCGCCTCCGCTACCCGCCAGGCCGATTTAGGTCAAAATGGCAGGAACCGCGCCTGTTCTAAGCTTCGGCGCTGACTCCGCTGATGACGACGATTCCGCGCGCGCTGAAGGCTTCGCAGACACCGCCTTCTGTTCGGCCCGCTCGACTTCTTCTTCAAGCGCGAATAATTTCACAAACATATCCATCGCCTGATCCGCATTCTTCTCACCGGACATTTCTTTTATCCGCACAATGGGATCACTCATCATTTGATTCACGATGCTCTTCGTCAGCTTATGGATGATCTTGAGCTCACGGTCGCTTAAGTCAGGCAGCTTGTTAGCCAGGCTGCCCATCGTTTCCGCATGAATGGCAGCGCCTTTCGTCTGCAGCGCTTGAATCAGCGGCGCTACGCCAAGCGTCTTGTACCATTGACGGTAAGCTTCGAGCTCCGCCGCGATGAACGTTTCGATCTTCGCCGCTTCTTGCCGGCGTTGTTCCATATTGCTCTCGACGATTCCTTCGAGATCATCGATATCGTACAGAAATACGTTCTGCACGGAAGCGATCGCAGGATCCAAATCCCGCGGTACCGCGATATCGATCATGAACAGCGGGCGCGATTTCCGTTTGCGCATGGCTGCTTCTACCTGTTCCCGTACGAGCACGAAGCCTTCGGAGCCTGTGGAACTGATGACGATATCCGTTTCGTGCAGACGCGCAATTGCTTCCGTCATGTTCAGCGGCGTGCCATTGAATTTATCCGCGAGCTGAACCGCACGGTCATAGGTCCGGTTTACGACGAAAACGCGCTCTACGCCGCTGGCATAGAGGTGCTTCGCCGTCAGCTCGCTCATTTTGCCGGCGCCGACGATCATGACCGTCTTGCCGCCGAACTGGCCGAAAATCCGTTTGCCCAGTTCTACGGCCGCATAGCTGACCGACACCGCTGCTTCGCCGACTGCCGTATCGGAATGGGCTCTCTTCGCAAGCGTGACCGCTTGTTTGAAGATGGAGTTGAACAGCGTCCCGGTCGTCTTCTGCTCTTGCGCCAGCAAAAATGCGCTCTTCACTTGTCCGAGAATTTGCGTCTCGCCGATGACCATGGAGTCCAGACCGCAAGTTACGCGGAACAAGTGCTCGATTGCCCGTTCGTCTTCATACATATATAGATCCGAGGTAAACTGCTGTCTCGGCGTTCCGAACCATTTCTCCATAAAGCTGCGAATGTAGTGTCCGCACAGATGCGGGCGGTCAACTACCGCATAAAGCTCCGTACGGTTACAGGTCGCTACAATGACACATTCCATTATGCTTTTGGTTTGTTTGAGCTGCTTCAATGCCTCGGGCAAATCCCGATCGGCGAATGTAAAGCGTTCCCTAACCTCAACCGGAGCCGTACGATAATTCAGTCCGACAACGATAATGTGCATGTGCGTTCACCTGCCCTTCATCTTGATTTCCATCACTTAGTATAGCACAGTTCGACAAGCCGTACCCCTGCAATTATGAAAATTGTTTGAAATCACGTCATCCGTTTTCATTGCTTTTCAAGGCATAAAACAAGCTGTTTCCAGGTATGTAAAATGACTGTATCAGAGCATACAAAAAGGCCGCGGACGTACCCGCGACCTCCATTGATTCTATAAAAATGCTACACAAGCTCGACTTGCTTCATATCTGCTTCTACAACTTGCAGTTCTCCCATGCCGCGGACAAGCTTCTTGGCATGCATCATTTTCGGCTTCAAAACAGACATCATGTAGTCGATCGCAAGTTGCGGATCCACTGTTTCTCCACATGTATAACAATCAAGAGCAGCGAAACCTCTCTCAGGATACGTGTGAATGGAAAGATGACTTTCAGACAGCAGTACGAGCACAGTTGCGCCTTGTGGCTCAAATTGTTGGGCTTGCACAGAGAGTACGGTAGCGCCGCAAGCTTCAGCCGCCTCTACCATTTGGGCTTGTAAAAATTCCGCGTTGTTGAGTAGGTCGAAATCTACACCCCAAGTATCAACAGCAACGTGTCTTCCGAAAGTTGAATATTCCATCTCTCGGTTCCCCCTTCCTAGGAATAAAATGTTTAGTAATTTCATCCGCTAGGACCTACGTCATTCACTGCCCGAGGGACTTTCCTCTCGCAACATTACCATGTCCTGAGTGAATCCTGGTTCCTAATATTCATTGCAACGAAAATAAAAATACCATCTATTGCGGAGAAATGCAATAGTTTTTTTTGGGCACTATGTTTGGAGAAGAAACCGCAAACTCCAATTATAAGCGTATGTCGGCAGGACGGTTTCTGTGTTCGTCCCAATCCGCGGAAAAATAAAAAAGCCGCATCGAATGCGGCTCTTCAAAAATGTCTGAGGCTATCGTCCGCTCATGCTTCCAGCATGAACAGCTGCCTGGTATAAGATGCTAAACGTTCATCGATAATGGCGGTCTGCGATAAGTCGCTGCATTGGTTGCGAAGATCAAGCAGCTGATCGATCGCGCCCTGTACGACTTTGATTTCGTTCTCGACGTCCATGATATGAAAAGCCGCTTCCAGCTGGCCGATCGTATCCTTGAACTCGAAGATCACCCTCGCTTCATTGTTTTTGTTTTCAACAATTTTGCGAACATTGCCTTGAACATAATGGTACGTCATTGTGTAATTCGGATAAATGCGATTTACGATTGCATCGCCCCTGAACGCCGCTACTGCTTTGCGCATCGCATTCGTCAGTTTGGGATGCATGATCCGGCAGGAAAGCAAACTAACATACTCGTCTTGCTGACGCTCGAAAGTTAAGCGGACCTCTTCTCGTCCTGCGTCGTCCTCGAGAACCATCTCGTGATTGCCGTTATCCAGTACCCGCACTTGCAGCTTGATATGCTGGTCTTCGAAAAACCGGACAAATCCCGCCATCTCTTCAGCCGTTAATTGCAGAGAAGCATTGACATACTCGGTGGCTATCCGCTGAGCCATAAAAATCTCCTCAATTCTTTAAAGTAACGCGTTTGTAAAACCACTGCTTACGTATATTATACCCGATCGAGGTCTTTTATTCCTGCCGCCCAGCCGCGATATTCTCGCATATTTCTGAATAATTAAGGAGATTTCACAATGAGTCCGTGCTTATATGCGTTATCCTCGCTATTCGATTGAAACTTCTTCGGTTTCTTCCGCTTCTTCGCTTGTTTCCGCGATTACCTCGTCAATAATGGCCCACAGCTCATCGCGGCCAAGGCCTGTCTCGGACGAGAACAGAACATGACGATCTTCGGGATGGAAGCCAAGCTCCGTCTTGATCATCTTCACCTGCTTCGGCCACTGACTCTTCGGCACCTTGTCGGCCTTCGTGGTCACGACGCATACCGGAATCTCGTAATGCTTCAGCCAATCGTACATCAGGATGTCGTCCTTGGACGGCGAATGCCGGATATCGACGATCAGCAGCACCATCCGCAGCGGATCGCGGTCGCCGAGGAACGTTTCGATCATCGTCCCGAATTGCGCGCGCTGGACCTTGGACACCTTCGCATAGCCGTATCCCGGAAAATCGACCAAGTAGACGCGTTCGTTCACGCGGTAATAATTCAATTGCTGCGTCTTGCCCGGCTGCGCGCTCGTGCGAGCCAAGCCCTTGCGCATGATCATTTTGTTGATCAGCGAGGACTTTCCGACATTGGAACGCCCTGCCAGAGCAAACTCTGGCAAGGCATCCACTGGATATTGATCGGGCCTTACGGCGCTGATCACAAATTCTACGTTCGTAATTTTCACGTTTAAGCAACCTGCTTTCTAATGCGTTTCTACCGGTGCCTGCGCTTCGTTGGCCGTCAGGGCATGCTGGAGGACTTCATCCATCGTGCCGACCGGCACGAATTCCATGTCAGCCTTCACGCTGTCCGGAATATCGCGAAGATCGCGTTCGTTATCCTTCGGCAGCAGCACCTTCTTGATGCCGGCCCGATGAGCGGCAAGCGATTTCTCTTTCAATCCGCCGATCGGCAGCACGCGGCCCCTTAGCGTAATCTCGCCGGTCATGGCGACTTCTTTGTTCACGTAACGGTTCGTGAGCGCCGAGATGAGCGCTGTCGCCATCGTGATGCCCGCCGAAGGTCCGTCTTTGGGAATGGCGCCTTCGGGAATATGGATGTGGATATCGTTCTTCTCGTGGAACTGAGGGTCGATGCCAAGCTCGTTCGCCCGCGACCGCGTATAACTGAAGGCAGCCTGCGCGGATTCCTTCATGACATCGCCCAGCTGGCCCGTCAAGGTCAGCTTGCCGCTGCCCGGAAGCACGGTCACTTCGATGACGAGCGTATCGCCGCCGACCTCCGTCCACGCAAGGCCGGTTACGGCGCCGACCTGATTCTCCACTTCAGCCGTGCCGTAGCGGAACTTGGCAGGTCCAAGCCATTCCTTCACTTTCGCGGAATCGACTTCGATCTCGTTCGTATTCTCGTCGGTGACGATCGCCCTTGCCGCCTTGCGGCAGATCGCCGCGATTTGCTGTTCCAAATTACGCACGCCGGATTCACGGGTATATTCGCGGATGACTTGCAGCAGGCTGCTTTCGGCCAACCGCATTTGATTCTCCTCGAGTCCATGCTCCTTCTTCTGCTTCGGCAGCAAATATCGGGAAGCGATTTGGAGCTTCTCCAGTTCCGTGTAGCCCGGAATATAGAGCACTTCCATCCGATCCAGCAAAGGTCGCGGAATGTTGTGGATGGCATTCGCAGTCGTGATGAACATGACTTTCGACAGGTCAAACGGCACCTCGATAAAGTGATCGCTGAACGTGTTGTTCTGCTCCGGATCGAGTACCTCAAGCAACGCCGAAGCCGGGTCGCCGCGGAAGTCCATCGCCATCTTGTCGATCTCATCGAGCAGGAACACCGGATTGAGCGAGCCGGCCGTCTTCATGCCTTGAATGACGCGGCCAGGCATTGCGCCGACATACGTGCGGCGGTGACCGCGGATTTCGGCTTCATCGCGCACGCCGCCGAGCGAGATGCGGACGAATTGGCGGCCAAGCGACTTCGCGATCGAACGCGCCATGGACGTTTTACCGACGCCCGGAGGTCCGACAAGGCAGAGAATCGGTCCCTTCAGCTTCTTCACGAGCTGTTGGACGGCCAAATATTCGAGAACGCGCTCCTTCGGTTTCTCGAGGCCGTAATGATCCTCATTCAGGATGCCCTCGGCCTTGTTGACGTCAAGGTCATCCTCGGTTTGTTTGTTCCAAGGTAAAGAGAGTAACCAATCGATATAATTGCGAATGACCCCGCCTTCGGCAGACGTGGAAGGCATCTTCTCAAGCCGGTCGATTTCCTTCTCGACCTTCTCCCTGACTTTCTCCGGGATGCCCGACTCGGCCATTTGGGTGCGAAGCTCTTCCACCTCGCCTGCTCGTCCTTCCTTCTCTCCGAGCTCCTTTTGAATGGCTTTCATTTGCTCGCGCAAATAGTATTCCTTCTGGGTCTTCTCCATCTGCTTCTTGACGCGCTGACCGATCTTGCGCTCAAGCTCGAGCACTTCGCGCTCATTGTTGAGGATGTCGAGCAGACGCTCCAGACGCTGCCGCACATCGATCGTCTCCAGGATATCCTGCTTATCCTTGATCTTAAGCGACAGATGACTGGAGATGACATCCGCGAGACGACCAGGCTCATCGATATCGGAGACAGCGGCAAGCGTCTCCGGCGTTACTTTCTTCGACAAATTAATGTAATGCTCGAACTGATTCAGTACGGTTCGCATCAATGCGTCGATCTCCGGGTCCGTCGTTTCAGACTCCGGCAGCTCCCGAATCGAGACTTCATAGAATTCATCGGTCGGCAGATAATCGACGATCTCGGCACGAACGACGCCTTCGACGAGCACGCGAATCGTGCCGTTCGGCAATTTCAGCATTTGCCTGACTCTCGCCACGGTTCCGATCCGATAAATATCTTCCTGGGACGGTTCCTCGATGTTCACTTCCGATTGCGAGCAAAGCAAGATCATGTGATCGTCCAGCATGGCGCGGTCAAGCGCGCGCACGGATTTCTCGCGTCCTACATCCAAATGCAATACCATACTTGGATATACAAGAAGCCCCCGTAAGGGCAACAGGGGCAATCGACGACCTTTCCATTTAGCAGGTCCCATTCCAGCACCTCCGTCGTTGAAGTTTTCCGTTCACCTATCGTGACCGAAAACTTCGGCCTTAAGTCTTAAAGCCTTTCTCCATTTTATCACTCAACGGAATCCGCCTGCAAATAGGGCAGACTTGTCGCGATAAAAACGTCGGCAGACTGGATTGGCGCCGGCGCCGGCGCATCCATATATTCCGCTCCGAACACATGGCGGAATACTTCCTCGACATGATCCACCGGAATAACCTGCACGCCTTGCAGATCGGCAAAAATCGCCTGCCAATTCTCCCGCGGAATAATAACGGTATCCGCTCCCGCCTGGAATGCAGCTTCAACCTTGGCCAACACGCCTCCGACAGGCTTCACGTTGCCGTGGATGCCCATCTCCCCGGTCATGGCCAGCTTGTTGTTGATCACTTCGCCTTTAATGGCGGATGCGATTGCCGTAGCCATGGCGATCCCCGCAGAAGGTCCATCAATCGGCGTGCCGCCCGGGAAATTAATGTGCAAATCGTAATTTTCCGGCTTCATGCCCATCCGTCTCAGCACGGTAAGCACGTTCTCGATGGAGCCCTTCGCCATGCTTTTGCGCCGGAGCGTCCGGCTGCTGCCGCCGCCGAGCTCCTCTTCGTCCACGACGCCGGTAATGGTGTAGACACCTTTCCCCGGACGCGCAACGATGGCGCTGACTTCGATTTCAAGCAGCGTACCCATATTAGGACCATAAACAGCCAGCCCGTTTACGAAACCAACCTGCGGCGCGGAAGGTACTTTTCGATCCGGACGCGGAGGGATTTGGCTGCTGTTCACAACCCACTCCACATCGGCAGCGGTGATGAATTCACGCTTCTCCGAAAGCGCCAAACCTGCGGCAAGCTGAATCACATTGACCGCTTCGCGGCCGTTCGTGGCGTAACGCGTCACGACGTCGATCGCCTCCTGGGACGGTGGCAGACCGATCTTCTTCAGTGCATTGACGGCAATTTGCGATATCTCGTCCGGCAGCAGCGGGCGGAAATAGATTTCCATGCAACGCGAGCGAAGCGCGGGCGGCAGTTCCTGGGGCGACCGCGTCGTTGCGCCTACAAGCCTGAAATCCGCAGGAAGCCCGTTTTGAAAAATATCGTGTATATACATCGGAATGTTGGTGTCTTCCGAATTGTAGTACGCGCTCTCCAGGTACACCTTGCGGTCTTCCAGTACTTTTAACAATTTATTCATCTGAATGGGATGCAATTCGCCAATCTCATCAATAAACAGCATGCCGCCATGCGCTTTCGTCACGGCGCCCGGCTTCGGCTGCGGAATACCCGCTACGCCCATCGCTCCGGCACCTTGATAAATCGGATCGTGCACGGAGCCGATGAGCGGATCCGCGATGCCGCGCTCGTCGAACCGGGCGGTCGTCGCATCGATCTCCGTGAACTTCGCATCCGCAAGAAACGGCGATGTGGGGTTCTTCTTGGCCTCTTCCAGCACGACGCGGGCAGCAGCGGTCTTGCCGACGCCCGGCGGGCCGTAAATAATGACATGCTGTGGATTCGTGCTGCAAAGCGCCGCCTTAAGAGCGCGGAGCCCGTCGCGTTGGCCGACGATGTCATTGATCGTCTGCGGCCGCGTCTTCTCCGACAACGGCTTCGTAAGCGAGACGGAACGCAGCTTGCGAAGCTTATCCATTTCCTTGCGGGACTCCCGGTCGACTGCCGTCCGGTTCGTCTTCTGATTGCGCAGTAAATTCCAAAAATACAGACCGATCACGATCGCGAAAAACACCTGGATAAACATTAGAACCACGCTTAAACTCATTTGCGTTACTCCTCTCGTCACGGAAAGCGAAGCGCTCTGCTGCTCTTCCCGCACCTAAAAAAATCCGGCCTCACAGGGCGTATACTTTTCAGTATTGCCCCCGGCCGGATGGAATAATCGCACTATTCGACTAAAGTTTGAATGCCTTGGTTATGCAGTTACATGCGGACCAGGTTGATGCTTGCGCCCGGGAATTTCGCCGGTTTCCTCGAAAACGCGCACGATCTCGTCGATTTCTTTCTTAAGCTCGGAAAGCAGCTCGGCTTCCGGTACTTTACGAATCATCTCTCCGTAACGGAACAGCATGCCTTCCCCGCGCGCGCCTGCAATGCCGATGTCCGCTTCACGCGCTTCACCGGGACCGTTCACCGCGCAGCCCAGTACCGACACCTTGATCGGCACCTTGATCTTGCTGATGTAGTCCTCGACCTCGTTGGCAATCGAGAACAGGTCAATATCAAGCCGGCCGCAAGTCGGGCAGGAGACGAGAGTTGCCGCGTTCGTGATCAGACCGAACGTCTTGAGCAGCTCGCGCGCGACTTTGACTTCCTCCACCGGATCTGCGCTCAAGCTGATGCGGACCGTATTGCCGATCCCCATCGCAAGCAGCGCGCCGATGCCGGCCGAACTCTTGATTGTGCCGGTATGCAGCGTCCCCGCTTCCGTGATTCCAAGATGAAGCGGATAGCGGATCACTTCCGCCGCCATGCGGTACGCTTCGATCGCCATCGGTACGTCGGAAGCTTTGAGCGACACGATAATATCGTGGAAATCCAACTCTTCCAGAATACCGATATGGAACAAGGCGCTCTCTACCATTGCTTCAGGCGTCGGGTAGCCGTACTTCTCAAGCAGATGGTTTTCAAGCGAACCCGCATTGACGCCGATCCGAATCGGAATATTGTGTTCCTTGCAGGCTTTTACGACCGCTTCGACTTTCTCGCGGCGTCCGATATTGCCCGGGTTGATCCGCACCTTATCCACGCCGTTCTCGATCGCGGCCAAAGCAAGCCGATAATCGAAATGGATATCCGCCACGAGCGGGATATGAATCCGCTTCTTGATTTCTTTAATGGCTTCCGCCGCTTCCTTATTGTTCACGGTGACGCGGACAATTTGGCAGCCGGCTTCTTCGAGCCGCAGAATTTCGGCAACGGTCGCTTCTACGTCGGCCGTCTTGGTCGTGCACATGCTCTGGATAATGACCTCGTCGCTGCCGCCGATTGTCAGCGGACCAACCTTTACCGGAACGGTATCCTTGCGCAAATACATGATCTAACCTCTCCCATGAACGTCAAAGTCCACCCCTACCAACCGCACGATTGAAGCAGCGGCAGGCAGAGGTGGAAACATTTGAAGTGTTATTTAGTGGATCAGGCGCTCTCTTCCTTCTTCTTGCCTTTCTTGGAAACAAGCTCCGGCATGATTCGGTCCTGAACGACCTTCTCCGTGATGAGGCAGCTGCTGACGTCGTCGCGCGACGGCACCTCGTACATCACGTCAAGCATCAAGCCTTCAATGATGGCACGCAGACCGCGCGCCCCCGTATTCCGCTTGATCGCTTCTTTGGCGATGGCTTCAAGTGCCGCCATTTCGAACTCCAGCTTCACGTTGTCCATCTCGAGCAGCTTCTGATACTGCTTCACGAGCGCGTTCTTAGGCTCGGAGAGGATACGAACAAGCGCGCTTTCATCAAGCGGCTCCAGCGTGGAGATGACCGGCAGACGGCCGACGAACTCAGGAATAAGCCCGAATTTGAGCAAATCTTCAGGAAGCACCATCGACAGGTATTCGCCCGCCTTCAGATCCTTCTGGCCGTCGCCCGCCGTGTTAAAGCCGATGACTTTTTTGCCGATCCGGCGTTTGATCAACTGCTCCAAGCCGTCGAATGCCCCGCCGCAAATGAACAGGATATTCGTTGTATCGATTTGGATAAATTCTTGGTGCGGATGCTTGCGTCCGCCTTGCGGCGGTACGGATGCAACCGTGCCCTCCAAGATTTTGAGCAATGCTTGCTGAACGCCTTCGCCGGAAACGTCGCGCGTAATCGACGGATTCTCGGATTTGCGAGCCACTTTATCGATCTCATCGATGTAGATAATGCCGCGTTCGGCTTTCTCCACATCATAATCGGCCGCTTGGATCAGCTTCAGCAAAATATTCTCGACGTCTTCGCCGACATAGCCCGCTTCGGTAAGCGAAGTGGCGTCCGCGATCGCGAAAGGCACGTTAAGAATCTTTGCCATCGTTTGCGCCAGCAGCGTTTTACCGGAGCCTGTCGGTCCTACGAGCAAGATATTGCTCTTCTGAAGCTCGACATCCTCCAGTTTGTTCTGCGAATTCACGCGTTTGTAGTGGTTGTAAACCGCTACGGAAAGCGATTTTTTCGCTTGCTCTTGCCCGATGACATATTGATCCAAAATATTGCGGATATCGCGCGGTTTCGGAATGTCCTTCAGATCAAGCTCTTCTTCGTGCCCGAGCTCTTCCTCGACGATTTCCGTGCACAGTTCGATACATTCATCGCATATATAAACGCCCGGTCCGGCAACAAGTTTGCGCACTTGATCCTGCGATTTGCCGCAGAACGAGCATTTCAATTGGCCCTTCTCGTCATTGAATTTAAACATGAGTTTTCACCCCTTCTTGTTGGTTCGCCTGTATTTATAGGGACTTCGCTTAGAGGGACGTGACAACTTTATCGATCAAGCCGTAGTTTAATGCTTCTTCGGCACTCATGAAGTTGTCGCGGTCCGTGTCGCGGTCGATGCGCTCGTAAGGCTGCCCAGTACGGTCGGACAAAATTTGGTTCAGCTTCTTCTTCGTCTTCAGGATCCAGTCTGCGTGGATCGCAATATCGGAAGCCTGGCCACGAACGCCGCCAAGCGGCTGGTGAATCATCACTTCGCTGTTCGGAAGCGCGAAGCGTTTGCCTTTAGCGCCCGCCGTCAAAAGCAGCGAACCCATGCTTGCAGCCAGGCCGACGCAAATGGTCGAGACATCCGGCTTAATGAACTGCATCGTATCGAAAATACCCATTCCTGCAGTTACGGAACCGCCCGGTGAGTTAATGTACAGATGAATGTCCTTCTCCGGATCATCGGCGGCCAGGAACAACAGCTGAGCGATGACGGCATTGGCTACATCGTCGTCGATCGCACTTCCTAGAAAAATTATCCGATCCTTCAAAAGACGGGAGTAGATATCGTAAGAACGCTCTCCCCGATTCGTTTGCTCAACGACCATTGGTATCAGATTCATGCGACCAACCTTCTTTCGTTATCGACTTGTAAATCACACTTATTCTAACATGTTCCGAATGCAATGTCATTTTTCTGAATACTACATTATACGATACGGGCAAAGACATATGTACGTGACTGTTCCCTACCTGGCAATAAGAATTCAAAACGCCGTCATTTAGGCGGCGCGGCATGCCGATATCGAAGCCTGCCTGAATTCTGAAAACTTCGGTGAGGATAAAATAAGGCACGTGGGTACGTGCCTTATCCATAAATTTACGTTAGATTGAGTTAAGCGACAACGGAAGCTGTTTTGCTGTTGTCGAGCAGGAACTTGATCGTTTTGCGAAGCACAAGGTCTTCTTTGATGTTATCCAAGTTGCCGTTGGATTCGAAAATCGAACGCAGCTCTTCAGCAGGACGGCTGTATTGCTTGGACAGGTTCTCAAGCTCTTCGCTCAGATCCTCATCGTTAACGACGATGCCTTCGTTCTTCGCGATTTGCTCCAGAACCAGGTTGTTGCGAACGCGTTTCTCTGCGTCACCGCGCATTTGACCGCGCAGGGCAGCTTCGTCTTGACCGGAGAACTGGTAGTACAGGTCAAGGTTCATGCCTTGCATCTTCAGACGGTTCTCGAAGTCGCGAAGCATGAAGGAAGTTTCGGAATCGATCATCGCTTCAGGGATGTCGATGACAGCAGCTTCAGCCGCTTTCTCTACGACAGCCGCTTCGCGTGCGGATTCGTTTTCTTTCGATTTGCGTTCAGCCAGCTTCGCTTGCAGATCTTGCTTGTACTCTTCGAGCGTATCGAACTCGCTTACGTCTTTCGCGAACTCGTCGTCAAGCGCCGGAAGGTTTTTGCGTTTGATTTCATGAACTTTCACTTTGAAGACAGCAAGCTTGCCAGCAAGGTGCTCGGCTTGGTAGTTCTCAGGGAACGTTACTTCAACGTCCTTGAAGTCGCCCGTTTGCATGCCTACGACTTGCTCTTCGAAGCCCGGGATGAACGAGCCGGAACCCAGCTCCAGGGAATGACGCTCGCTTTTGCCGCCTTCGAATGCTTCGCCGTCAACATAGCCGTCGAAATCGATAACCGCGATGTCGCCGCTTTCCGCTGCGCCTTCTTCAAGGACAGTCAGTTCAGCGTGACGCTGCTGTAGACGGTTAAGTTCTGCCGCGACTTCCTCTTCCGTTACTTCAGCTTCTGCTGCAGGAACTTCAAGGCCTTTGTACTCGCCAAGCTCAACTTCAGGTTTAACCGTTACTTTAGCGGTGTACTTGAACGTTTCGCCTTTAGCGAATTGCTCTACATCGATCTCAGGACGGTCAACAGGGAATACGCCCGTTTCTTTCAGTGCTGCCGAATAAGTATCAGGAAGCAGGATGTCGATTGCGTCTTGGTACAGGCTTTCGATGCCGAAACGCGCTTCGAAAATGCTCCGCGGTACTTTGCCTTTACGGAAACCAGGCACGTTTACTTTCTGAACGACCTTCTTAAATGCTTTGTCGATCGCTTCATTAACTTGTCCTGCCTCAACTTCTACGTTGATCGAGACAAGATTCTTGTCTATTTTTTCCCAAGTTGCTGTCATGTTATGCTTTCCCCTCCAAATTAAATAACGCTTCTGCGTCAGATCTTACCCGTAATAAACCATTCTAGTATAATCAACATTCCACCGAATATCAAGACTTGTCCCCGCCATCTTCTAGACGAAATTGCACGATTTGGCGTAAAGAGCGGCAAGCCTGCTCATATCTGAAGCGAAGGGCATCCGTAATCCCGTATGTATCGCGGACATCGTCGTCATTTACGCGCCCGTAAAGCGACAATTCCAATACTTGGTGAAGCGCGGCCGAATAGCAGTCGACTGTATCATCTTCGTCATTCAGAAGACGGATATAGGCGGACGTGCCGTAAATGCACTGCAGGCATTCTTTCCACAATTCCCGGGCGAAATGCGGCAGCGATGCCTCGATAACTTCCGTTACCGATTCGACCCGTTCCACGACTCTCGCCGCCACCAAAGGAAAATCGTCCTCGGAAAGCGGGGTAGCCTCGATCTCCAGCTCGACATGCTCGCCCAGCCTCGTCAGCTCGACCGTGCCGGATGCGCCGCGTTTCTTCAAACATTGCAGTGCCTTGAACTGCAACTGCGGATGCAGTTCAGTCCCTGTCAGCCAAGCCAGGATGACCTCATCGACGCCCGGATAGGTTAAGTAGGCCGCTCGTTCCAGCGCCAACAGCTGTTGGTCGGCGACAGGATGGTGCTGCATGATATAGAGCACCTGTTGGACATAGTCCTCGTCATGCTCGGCAGGACTAAGCGCTTGTTCGCGCAAGGCTGCTTCATTGTCATCGTCTTCTTCTATGTATGGTGCCGTAGAACTCCCGTTGCCCGATTTGTCGTAAGTAGGGAAAGCGACGTCGAGCCAAGTCAACAAATTGCTCCACTCGTCGTAATGCCGCTTCTCTTCTCCTTGACAGTTAAGCAGAAAGCGCAGCAAGTCTTTGGCTTCGCCATACTGCTCCGACTCGAGCAGCCGGGTTAACTGGTTCTGATATTGGTCCAGCATGCTGGGGAATAAATAGACGTTCTCTCTATTGTCATCTTGGGATGAATTGGACGTTGTAATAGAATCACCGCCTTGTTTGCCGTGCTCCTGCCGGCCTGTTGTTCGGATAGAGTTCGATTATAACACTCCCTGCCGTTCATTTCCATTTTGGCCGAAGCGGTATTTTTTGAAACAGGCGGATTGGTTTGCGTGCCAAGCCAAAGCTTGGCATGCAGCATTCCGCTCGCGGATTGGTTTGCGTGCCAAGCCAAAGCGGAAGCAGCATGTTCCACGTCTTAGCTAGGGCAAAAATAAAATGAATTTTATGGTTGCAATATCACTATTCGCATGCTATGATACTTCCTACGTGTCCCAGTAGCTCAGTTGGATAGAGCACACGCCTTCTAAGCGTGTTGTCGGGGGTTCGAATCCCTCCTGGGACGCCATTCACACTTCCAGGACACGATAGCAAGCCTATATAGAAAGCCTCGTAATCCCAGCAGTATCAAGGGAT
Organism: Paenibacillus sp. J31P316; assembly: GCF_056269105.1. Classification (NCBI taxonomy): domain Bacteria; kingdom Bacillati; phylum Bacillota; class Bacilli; order Caryophanales; family Paenibacillaceae; genus Paenibacillus; species Paenibacillus sp. J31P316. The sequence goes on from NZ_JBWDNI010000001.1 coordinate 960,349, forward strand.
TCGGGGCTTTTTTCGTCTCCATGATTTCATACATTTCGTTCCGACCAGCTATCCGCTAATCGCGATTCCCACCTATATGATCCGACCACGAGCCCCCAAAAAAAAAGCATGTCCAAGAATCGGACACGCTTACAATCAATAAGCATCAGTTCAAAACCAATCCCGTCTTTGCAGCTACGAATTCAATCAATGCGGACTTGCAGCGTCCGGAAAAATAGCACCGCTTCGATTTGTCATTCACTTCCGTATCGAAAAAGGCGATGTTATACGTCTTGTCCAGCTGACGAATGTTGTTGGCATTAATCAGGCAGCCGCGGTCCGCAATAAAGAAATTGTACCCGTTGGATTCAAGCGCTTGCGCAAAATACTTGATCGTACCCGGAGCATAAAAGATTGCATCTTTCGTGTGAATCACAACATAAGGTTGCTCCGATTGTAAATAGAAGACATCTGCAACACGGATGTTAACGAGTCCGGAAGCTCCTTCAATATCTCTAGTTACTGCTAATTGAAGCATAACCCTTCACCATCTCTTTTCCGACATATCTGTACACGGCGAACGGAAACCTGCGGACTACTTGAGCAATTCGGCAGGCGTTTCTTCTTGGTGCACGTACAGCCAGCTGGCAGTCGTAACAACTACCGTTGCCAGTCCGCAGAGAACTGTAGCGATCAAACTGAATGCTTTTTTATTCACGATTATTCACACCTCCTCTCATGAGGAGTGTTGCTGCCTGGGCCAAAAACGCAGCTGCCAGCACGCTTGAACCGATCAGAAAATTGCTGGCTACGATGATGATTGAGAGTGTCTTCAGGAGCGGGAAGTAACGTGGAGGAATTCGCGTTTGTTTCTCGATCTGAGATGGCGAGAAAAACGCAACGATCGTAATGCCGACGATATTGACAGCAAGCAGCAGACCGTCCGACAGATCAGGAGTAAGGGCAAGCAAGGATAGCAGCGCTGTCGAGACCACAATGCAGGTAATGCCTGATTTTAGATGATAGCCGCCGGATACTTGCCTCAGCAAAGCAAAAGAAACAAGGACCGTTACGGTATCTTCGATGTGACCTGTCGCGATTCCTGCCAGGAGAGTGAGCAAGATGACTGACATCATATTAATGATGAAGGAGATCGAGTAAGCCATGACCGCTATGCTCCCGGGATGATCAGGAGCGCGCAGCTTGATTTGGGTGGCGAGAACGAGCGAGAGTCGTTTAATCATAAGCCGTGTGTTTTCTCCCTTCTAACGGAGTAGTAAAGAAAAATGAGCAAACCGGCAAGAGAACCTACAAGATTCCAAAATAAGTTTTGCTGGAAAATCAAGTAAATGAAGCCGACGATCAGAATGACGATGAGCAAGGTTACGATCATTCCCTCTCCCCATAAACGCAGCTTCTCCAAGTCAAACGTAAATCCGTATCCCTTCAAATAGAGGAACCTGCTGCCTCCGTAGCAAATGGCCCCCGTCACCAGCTGAACGAAGTACCCATAAACTTCCTTCTCTTGCATATGGGAAACGCCGCCGAAAACCGAGTAAACAATCATCGTCTGTATGGCCATGAAAAACGCAAAGCCTGTCAGCGTCATAAATATGGACCAGATCAAGGGGACCCGGACGATCGTCTTGAAAAACAGCATCGTTATGACCAGATTGACAATGGGCGCTACCGCAAACGCATCCTCGACGTTGAAATGCCTTGTGAGGTAATTCTGGTAATTGATCAATTCGATAATCAAGATGGAGTGCCAAAAATAGCGTTCGAAATTGATGCGGAAACAATAGAGCGCGAGCGTGTAAAGCGATATACCCTCTAGTGTGGAGAAAAACATAAAAAAGGCAAAGTCAGTCATCTGCTATCGGACCCTTCAATTTTATCTCGTATAAGAAATTCGTATGTTTTCATTCGGATCAAGCGATTAGCGAATACGCATCAGACTTTGTCAACGCACTACTTTAGTCCCATCCATAAATTGCATTTCTCAATTTACATCTTATTACACCTACTTGTTTGGTACAAGCGAATATTCGCCAAAAAACGCCTGATTTTACTCGCCAAAGCTTATTAAGCGAAATAGATATTTAGGCCTGCAGCCTGCTTCCATCGTTCAAGCCTGATTTTCATGTCGAGGCGATGACGAAGAAGATCGCGTTAGGATACGTGGCCGAATGTTTAAATAAAGGAAGACCGAAGCAAAATAGACAAATTCCACGCGAAAACGAAGGAAGAACAAGCGGTAATCGAATGCTCGGTTCCGTATGTCCGTCAAACACGACCGAGCAGTCAAACCACATTATTTTGAAGGAGTGATCTCTCATGACCGACAAGCAGCAGCAGAGCAACCGGCCGACCTCGTTCCCTCCTCAGCACCAGAATCGGCAGCCCGGTTTGGAGAGCGAGATGAATCCACGGCCTCAATTTCAATCCGACTCCTATAAAGCAGCCGGCAAGCTCGCAGGCAGGGTGGCCGTCGTCACCGGCGGCGACAGCGGGATCGGACGCGCCGTCTCGCTTCTCTTCGCCAAAGAAGGCGCGGACGTCGCCGTCTTATATTTGGACGAGCATGACGATGCCGGGGAGACGAAGAGTCTGATCGAAGGAATCGGCCGCAAATGTCTGGCTATCGCGGGCGATATCGGGGATCCCGCCTTTTGCAAAAACGCGGTGAAGGAGATTACCGCCAAACTCGGCGGACTGGACATCGTCGTCAACAACGCGGCAGAACAGCATCCGCAGGATAAACTGGAGCAGATTACGCCGGAGCAGCTGGAGCGGACGTTCAAGACGAATATATTCGGCATGTTCTACCTCACGCAGGCAGCGATGCCTCATCTGAAGGCCGGCTCGACTATCATTAATACAGCCTCGATCACGGCTTATCACGGCAGTCCAACGCTGCTTGATTACTCCTCGACGAAAGGCGCGATCGTCTCCTTTACCCGTTCGCTCGCCATGAACCTCGCCGAGCAAGGGATCAGAGTTAACGCCGTGGCCCCAGGACCGATCTGGACGCCGCTCATCCCGTCGACCTTCGACGCGGAGAAAGTAGCCAAATTCGGCGGCGATACGCCGATGAAGCGCGCGGGTCAACCGGAAGAACTGGCACCGGCCTATGTCTACCTGGCTTGCGGCGACTCCTCGTACGTCAGCGGCCAAGTCATCCATATTAACGGCGGCGAAATCGTCAACGGCTGACCGCCGTCCCAAATCGCAAAAGCCGGGAGCGACTCTTATGCAGCAATGCATGGTGGTCGCTTCCGGCTTTTTGGGTTGATGCCTATGAATTCGTTCGAGCTTGTATCAGATTCGCTTCAGCAGCCGCGCAATGGAGCGGTCCGCTTCGCGAAGCACGATGCCTTTGTCAACCGTTTTCACGCGGCCGCTCTCCACGACGAGCTTGCCGTCGACCCATACGTCCTGCACGTTCCCTCGCGACGCCGCATACACGACTCGCGAATAGGGATCGGCATCGTAGGAAGGAAAGGTGTGAAAGTCCTCCAGGTCGAGCAGCACCAGATCCGCCTTCTTCCCCGGCTCGATGCTGCCGATCAGATGGTCCAGCCCCAGCGTTCGCGCGCCGCCGATCGTCGCCATCCGAAGGACGGTCCGCGCGTTCATCGCTTCCGGACCGCAGCGGACCTTGTGAAGCAGCGCCGTCAAGCGCATCTCCTGAAACATATCCAGCGTATTGTTGCACGGCGCGCCGTCCGCTCCGATGCCGATATTGACGCCTTGCTCCAGCAGCTCGGGCACGGGTGCGATGCCGGACGCCAGCTTCAGGTTCGAGCCCGGACAGTGCGTCATCCGCGTGCCGGTCCGCCTGAGTATCTCCCGTTCTTCGTCGTCCAGCCATATGCAATGGGCCAGCACGAGCCTTGGCGAGGTAAGTCCGAGATGATCCAAGTATACGATATTGCGCATGCTGCGCTGCCTCATGACGAGTTCGATCTCTTCTAGATTCTCCGCCGCATGGGTGTGCACGAGCACTTGATGCTTCGCCGACAGATCCCTGACCTCTGTCAAAAGACGCTCGGAGCAGGATACGACGAAACGCGGACTATAGGCGTAGTGCAGGCGCCCGCCGTCATGGCCGTGCCACTTCTCGAGCAGCGCCGTGCTTTCCGCGAGGGAACGGTCCGTATCCTCTTGCAGTCCCGCGGGCACGTCTCCTCCGGCATCCATCATCACTTTCCCGGAAATCGCCCGAATTCCGCTTGCCGCCAACGCTTGAAAAGCGAAATCCGTATGGCTGACCGTCTCCATATCGAGAATCGTCGTCGTGCCGCTTCGCAGCAGCTCGCCGATGCCGAGCAGAGCCGAATAGTAGACGGACTCCTCATCATGCGCCGCCTCGAGCGGCCAGATCCGATTGCGCAGCCAGTCCATGAGCGCCATGTCGTCGGCTTGTCCGCGGAAGAGGGTTTGGCAAAGGTGGATATGGGTTTGGACGAAGCCGGGAAGCAGCAGCTTGCCCTTCGCTTCAACAACGGTCGTCGTCTCCGGGTCATACGAGGTGATCTGCCCGCCGACGGAAACGATGATATCCTCCTCAAACATGACATCACCGGTCAGTATCTCGTCCCTTTCGTTCATCGTGACGATCGTCACATTGCGCAGTAAAGTCGTTCCCATGGGACTTCCCTCGCTTCCATCGCATAATCGCAAGCACCTTTGTTAACTATGCTAACATTGTATCATGGATGAAAGCCGAATAGCGGAACGATTTGCGAAATCAAGACCAATCCATCAACCGCCGAATATCCGCCCGAACGCCGGGATACGAAAGGACCTGCTCCTTGAACGTTTCCCGCTCGCCCCAATCGGTCTTCATCGTCGGCGTATCGAACAGCTCGTCGGTGATATCCGTGAACGCCTGATGCATATTATTGTCGTACCAATCGATATCGCTTCTGGCGTCGTTGTTCACGACCGCGATCATATCGTAATCATTGTCCGCCGATTGGCCGAAATACGCGAGCAGATCTTGATTCTGCGCCTCGCTCGTATGCACCTCGACCTCCGCGCAATGCAGGCCGTCCCGGTCCGCCGCTCGTCTTACATGCGCTTCCGTCACGATCATTGCAGGCTCCCTTCGGGAAACAGTCCCATCGTTGCCACGTGGTGCTTCGTTTCATCCGTTCCAAGCTCGTAAAGCAGCCTGTAGATGTCCTCGAGCAGGCCATCGACGCCGGCATTGATCTGTTTGTCGCCTGCCGAGCTGAACGGGGTCAAGCCGTAAACGGCCGTTTGCGCCTCATCCATGGAAGACAGCTCTTCGAACAGCTCCTGCAGCCGGTTTAATTCTTCTTCATTCGCGGTTATGACAAGCTCGTAGGACGTCGCAGTCGGGTCTTCGAGAATCGAGCCCGCCTGGACAGACACATAGTACGTTTTGCGTTCAAATGCAGATGCCTCATCTTCATTGGCCATCATGGAAAACTCCCTCCTAAAAGGTTTGTGAGTGTAGCTTGCAGCTGGTCTATCTCCAAGGAAAAAATCTGCTTCTAAAGCATAATCCTAGGTCTAGCATCCCCCAGCGGACAGACATTTTATCCAATTTATCGGCATAACCATTCTAGTATCGCTGTTTTTAACCTTGCAGCCAGAAAGGAATGAATACCATGTGTGGATTCACGGGCTGGATCGACTGGACCGCCGACCTGACAAAACAATCCATTATCCTGGAGAAAATGACCGAGACGCTGGCTAACCGCGGCCCGGACGCCTCCGGTACCTGGATTTCGCCGCACTGCGCGCTCGGCCACCGCAGACTCTCGGTCATCGATCCCGCAAACGGAGCGCAGCCGATGGTTCGCACCGCCGACGACGATACGTATGTCCTCGTCTACAACGGGGAGCTCTATAACGCGCCGGAGCTGAAAAAAGAGCTGGAGGGCCGCGGACGCCGCTTTACGACGACCTGCGATACCGAGGTGCTGCTTGTCGCCTACATGGAGTGGGGACCGTCCTGCGTGGAGAAATTCAACGGCATCTTCGCCTTTGCCCTGTGGGATTCCCGCGAGGAGCAGCTGTTCATCGCCCGCGATCGTCTCGGCGTCAAGCCGTTCTTCTTCTCGCGGCAGCTGGGCCGCTTCATCTTCGGATCGGAACCGAAGGCGCTGCTGGCGCATCCGGCCGTCAAACCGGAGGTCGGACCCGAGGGTTTGGCGGAGATATTCATCGTAGGGCCGGCGAGAACGCCCGGCGTCGGCGTATATCGGGACTTAACGGAGCTGCTGCCCGGCCAATGCGCAATCGTGAATCGCGCCGGCGTCCGCGTGTCGCACTATTGGAAGCTGGAGAGCCGCCCGCATACGGAGACCGTCGATCAAACGGCCCGCACCGTCGGCGATCTGCTGAAGGATACGGTGGAGCGCCAGCTCGTCTCCGACGTTCCGCTCTGCACGCTCCTCTCGGGCGGACTCGACTCCAGCGCGCTTACGTCGCTGGCGGTCAATTATTATAAAGAAACCGGACAGGGAACCGTCCATACGTTCTCCGTCGATTACGTCGACAACGACAAGCATTTCAAATCGCATGCGTTTCAACCGAATGCGGACGCGCCATGGATCCAGCGGATGACCTCTCACCTGGGCACCATCCACCATGCGACGGTAATCGATACGCCGCAGCTCGTGACGGCGCTCCACGAGGCGATGACGGCGCGCGACATGCCCGGCATGGCCGATGTGGATTCGTCGCTCCTGCTGTTCTGCCGGGAAATCAAGAAAGAAGCGACCGTCGCGATTTCCGGCGAGGCGGCGGACGAAATCTTCGGGGGCTATCCGTGGTTTCATCGCGAAGAAGCGCTCAATGCCGGGACGTTCCCGTGGTCGCTGGCTGCCGGCATGCGGGCGGATCTGCTCTCTCAGGACGTCGCCGCTTGGATCCGGCCGCTGGAGTACATCGGGGATCGATACCTCGATGCCGTCGCGGAGGTCCCCCATCTGCACGGAGAAGACGAGAGCACGCGCAAAATGCGGCAGATGTCGTATCTGAACATTACTCGCTTCATGCCGACGCTACTCGACCGCAAGGATCGCATGAGCATGGCGGTCGGCCTCGAAGTTCGCGTGCCGTTCTGCGATCACCGCTTGGTCGAATACGTCTACAATATCCCTTGGGAGATCAAGACCGCCGGCGACCGCGAGAAAGGCATCCTGCGCAAGGGGCTTGAAGGCGTGCTGCCGCACGACGTGCTGTACCGCAAGAAAAGCCCGTATCCGAAAACGCATAACCCGAATTACCTGAACGCCGTGCGCACGCAGCTGCTTGAAATCATCAACGAGGGCACCTCGCCTCTCCTCCCCCTCATCAACGTGAAGAAGATCCGTCAGCTGGCGGAATCCGAGGAGGCGAGCTCCAATCTGCCTTGGTTCGGACAGCTGATGTCCGGTCCGCAGCTGTTCGCCTATCTGCTGCAAGTGGATATGTGGCTGCGCGACTATCATGTCAGCATCCGATAACCCGAAAATTCGATATTCCCGATAGTCCGATAATCCAGCAGCTGAACGAATAAGCAAAACCCCCGTCCGCAAAGGAAAACGGCAGGCGATGTTCGACTTAACGAACTCGCCGCGTCCCTTGTTGCGAACGGGGGTTTTCTATAGGTTACGCGCGCGCATGAACCGATCTCGCAAACGCGGTAATGGCCTGATGTATGGCCTGATTAGTGACCTGTTGGCCGGCTTGTCCTTTAATAGTTGAATCCGTGTTGGACAAGCCGCCGGCCTGTCACGCCTCCAGCTTCGTGAGCAGGCGGGCAAGTGCCTGGCCGCGGTGGCCGATCGCCTGTTTCTCTTCCTTCGACATCTCCGCCATGCCTCGCTGCGCGGCTTTCACCCAGAAGAGCGGATCGTAGCCGAAGCCGCCATCTCCTCTTGGTACGTCCATGATACAGCCGGCAACATCGCCTTCGCTTTCGGCAAACGTCCCTGCAGCCGGATCGTAAAGCGCCAGCGCGCAAACGAACCGCGCTTCGCTGAGCAGCTTCGTGCCGTCCGGCAAGCGATCGAGCGTCTCGCCGCCTTTCACCGCCAGTGCGAGCTCGCGCAGCAGCTTCTCGTTATTGCGTTCATCCGTCGCGCCTTCGCCGGAATACCGGGCAGAATAGACGCCCGGTTCGCCGCCGAGCGCCGCGACTTCCAGTCCGGAATCGTCGGCCAGCACCGGCATGCCAAGCGCCTCCGCCACTTCACGCGCCTTCTTGCGCGCGTTCTCCCCGAAAGTTGTCCCATCCTCGACCACGTCCGGTAGCGCGGGATAGTCGAACATGCTGACAACCTCGATGCCGAGCTTGCCGAAGGCATGCGCGAATTCTCTCACCTTGCCGGCATTCTTGGTGGCGACGACAACCGTCTCTCCTCGCTTCATACGACGGCCGTCCCGATTCGGCTGCCCTTCTCGCCGAGCGCATCCCGCTGCTTGGCAATCAGACTGGCAATGCCTTCTTCCGCGGACGCGAGCAAAGTATCCAGCTCTTCGCGCGAGAAAGGCGCCTCTTCGCCGGTGCCTTGTACCTCGACGAACTTGCGAGCGCCGGTCATGACCACGTTCATATCGACCTTCGCCTTGGAATCCTCTTCGTAATTGAGGTCCAGCAGCGTACGTTCTCCGATGACGCCGACGCTGACCGAAGCCAGGAAATCCGTAATCGGGTATTTCGCGAACGCATGATTCCGGTTCAGCTTGTCCACGGCAAGCGCCAGCGCAACGAACGCGCCCGTAATCGAGGTCGTCCGAGTTCCGCCGTCCGCTTGCAGCACGTCGCAGTCGAGCGTGATCGTACGCTCCCCGAGCGCCTGCAAATCCACGACCGAGCGCAGTGCCCGTCCGATGAGACGCTGGATTTCCATCGTGCGTCCCGTCAGCTTGCCCTTCGCCGATTCGCGGTGATTGCGAACCTGTGTAGCGCGCGGCAGCATGGCGTACTCGGCGTTGATCCAGCCTTTGCCTTGTCCTTTCATAAATGGAGGCACGCGCTCTTCGATCGACGCGGTGCAGAGCACCTTCGTATCGCCGAACTCGATGAGCACGGAGCCTTCCGCGTATTTGTTGGGTTGCAGCGTAATCGTAACAGCGCGAAGCTCGTCCGCCTGTCGTCCGTCCAATCTCATATCAATAGTCCTCCTGTCATGGGTCCAAACCATTTTACCAAAAGCAGCGGCGAAAAACATCTTCGTCCGTTCCGACCGCATAAAAAAGATCCGCCCCGGAGGCGGATTCTTCATTCGCCCGGGGCGGATCGGTGCTCGATTAAGATTTGAAGGCGTTCACGCGCAGCGGACGGCTTACCGGCTCGGTGTAGGATTGATTGTTCGAATCGACGAAATCCGATTTACCGTTCAGCTTAACCTGAACCTTGCTAAGGCCGGTGATTTCGGTCAGCGACAGCACGACGGCATCCAGCATTTCGGCCGGCTCCGGCTGACCGGCTTTATAGCCGTCATCCTGCAGCTCGACCGTCACGACGTCCTTCGACTTGGTGACGTTCTTCACGATCACGTCCGGCGTCATGACAGCGTTAAGCGGAAGATCGCCGATCGGGCCGCTGATCAGCTGCTCGATCGCCGTTTTGGCTCTGTTGCTGCTGCGGTTCACGAGTCTCGTAACCGGCACGTAATAAGGCACGTTATCCGGCGACACCGCGGAGAAATAAATCGTGACCGGAGCCGAGGTGCTGTAATCGACGCCGCTTGCCGCCTCCAGGTTGATGCCTACCGCGCGCGTCAGCGGTTCGTCGATCGGCATCGCATCCTTCGGCATCGACGTCAGCTCCTTGCCTTCCATCCAAATTTTCACGTTTTGGATATCCGGCTGGCTGGTCAGCGTCCAGATGACCGCTTCGACGATTTTGCGTTCATCCGCCGCGCTGTAATCGGCGAATTCCTTCGAGAAATCGACGACGGCTTGCTTCTGGTCGGGAATGAGCGTCAGCTGCTTGATGGTCGTGCCTTTCGGCAATACGGCCGAGAAGCCGTCCGGAATCTCATTCGAGTACGCGCTGCCGTCCACCATCATTTCAAGCGCTTTTTGGCCCGGCTTTTCATCCTGGCCGAGCGTCGTCAGGACGGAGATCGGAGCGAGCAGGCCGTTGCGGTCACGCAAATACAAGGTCATCTGAGACTGGTCGCCCTGCGCGGTGACTTGTCCCTGATCAAGATCCGTGCTGACGTTCTGCGTGCTGTTCGGCGGCGGATCGATCGATTCGCTGGCAGGCTGGGAGAACAATCCGCAGCCAGTCGTCAAGATGGGCAGAGCCAAAGCCCCGGCAAGCGCTGCCCGGCGAAACAGGCGATAATGTGTCATTCAACATTTCCTCCCCATTTTTGGATACATGGTCAATCCTGCTGTCATTCGCAAACCCGCGGCATGCTGCCCCTTTGGTACAAGTCCCGCTTTGTAGTACTATGTATACGAGCTGTCCAAATCAATTAGACCAGTTTTGTCCACTATTTTGAGACAAGGGGTGTTGGCATTGACCAAGTCCGAGACGTACCAGCTCAACAGCAGAACAATCGCGGGAGCGACCATGGAGTGGCTCGCGAAACGCGGCGTGACGATCGGGCAAATTGCCGAGCTCGTCATCTTCCTGCAGAAGGATTACTATCCCGACCTGACGCTTGAGGAATGCGGACAATATGTCGAAGCCGTGCTCAGCAAACGCGAGGTGCAAAACGCGGTCTTGACCGGCATCCAGCTCGACCTGCTCGCCGAAGAAGGCAAGCTGCTCTCGCCGCTGCAGGAAATGATCGAGAACGACGAAGGCTTATACGGCTGCGACGAGGTGCTGGCCTTATCCATCGTCAACGTCTACGGCAGTATCGGCTTCACGAACTTCGGTTACGTCGATAAGCTGAAGCCCGGGATCCTCAAGAAACTGAACGACAAGCACGACGCTGCCTGCCATACGTTCCTGGACGATATCGTCGGCGCCATCGCGGCAGCGGCCAGCAGCCGGATCGCACACCGCAAACAAGCCGAGCGCGAAGGCCATATCGGACCGCCGTTGGACTAAACTCGTGCTGCAAGATCGATACCCCGTGCGGTGGCGGTTCGGCGAGAATTCGCAAGGCATCTCAATCAAAAAAAGATCGCCCTCCGCTTGGCCGAAAGGCCTCGCAGAGGGCGATCTTTTTATTTATGAATAGATTATTTCACGACGGCGTCGTAAACGATTCTCGCCGATTCTTTGCCCTGCCGAATGCAGTCGGGGAGGCCGACGCCGTCGAACGCGGCGCCGGCGGCCCATACGCCCGGCATCTGGGAGCGCAGCTGCGCCCGCAGCTTAGCCGTTGCCTGCACATGCCCGACGGGATATTGCGGCATGGAGCGGTGAAGCCGGGTGATCTCCGTGAAGAGCGGTTCGGCCGTAATGCCCAGCACATTCCGGATATCGCGGCGCACCGCTTCCTTCAGATCCTCGTCCGGCAGATCCACGACTTCCTCGTCGTTCGCCCGCCCGACGTAGCAGCGCAGCAGCACTTTGTCGTCCGGGCTGGAATGGACCCATTTGGACGATGTCCAGGTGCATGCCGTAATCGTCGTCCCCTCGGAGCGCGGCACGACGAAGCCCGAACCGTCGAATTCCATGCCGAACGACGCTTTATCGAACGCCATGACGACGTTCGCGACGGATACGTAATTGACCGCCCGCAGCGCATCGACCGGAATATGCGGCTCCAGCAGATCGGCAGCGTCATAAGCCGGAGCGGTGATGATAATGCCATCCGCCTCCAGAATCTCGCCGTCGCTTAGCAGCACCTCGTATGCTGACGTCGCCAGCTCGTCCCCCGGTTCATTCTGCCTGAAAGCGACCGCCTTGAGGCCAAACCGGCTTTCCGCGCCTGCCAAAGCATCCGTCAACGCCTCCAGCATCGTCGTCAAGCCGTTCTTGAACGTCAAGAACATGCTGCGCTGCAAATGCTTCGGCAGCCGGTCCGGAGCTGCCGGTGCCGCGGCGCCCTTGCGCTTGTTCGCGCGCGTTCCGCGGATCAGACTGCCGTGCCTGCGTTCCGCATCGCGAAACTGCGGGAAGGTCGACTGCAGGCTCAGCTTGCTCAGATCGCCGGCATAAATGCCCGCGAGCAGCGGCTCGGCGATCCGCTCCATCACTTCCGGTCCGACGCGCCGCGTCAGAAATTCGCCGACGGACTCGTCCCCTTCCGCTTTGCTCGCAGGAAGGACGAAATCCATCAGCGCCCGCAGCTTGCCGCCCCATGAGATCAAGCCGGTCTTGGCAAAGGGCATGATCTCGGTCGGAACGCCCAGCACCAGACCCGGGGGCATAGGGTGCAGCTTGCCGCGATGAAGAATGTACGTTTTCTTCGCGGCAGGGTTCGTGCCCGTCAATTCATCCTGGATGCCGAGATCGTACGCCAGGTCGACGATCGGCGTCTTGCGCGCCAGGAAGGAATCCGGCCCCTTCTCGATCACGAAGCCCTGCTTGCGCAGCGTATTGATTTTGCCGCCGATCCGCTCCGAAGGGTCGACGACCGTAATATGCGCTTCCCGTCCCCGCAGCTCCGCTTCTTTCAACAAATAAAAAGCGGAGCTGAGTCCGCTGATTCCGCCGCCAATGACGACAAAACGATCCAGCTTTCCATTACTCCGCATGCAGGTCATCTCCTCTGTCGTCCATGTCTGTCACCATCAACTGAATCCCATTAAATAAACGCCGCTCGACCCGCCTGTTCGACAGTATCGGCGAGCGTCTCCATATAGAGCGGGTCCGTGCCCAGCATGTCGATCCGGACCAGCTGGATGCCGAGCTTCTTCGCTTCGGCCTGCGCTTCGATATCGATATCGTACAGCACTTCCAAATGCTCCGATACGAAGCCGATCGGCGCCGAAAGCACGCCGGCGTAACCGGCTTCCGCCGTTTCCTTCAACGTCTCCAAAATGTCCGGACCGAGCCATGGCTCGCGGGTACGCCCCGCGCTCTGCCACGTAAACTGCCAATCCGTCACGCCAGCGCCTTCCGCTACGACCGAAGACGTAGCCAGCAGCTGCTCCTCGTACGGATCGCCGATTTCGCGAATTCGCACGGGCAGGCTGTGTGCGCTGAACAGTACTTTCAACGGCTTCCCGGCTTCCGTCCCTTCGACGAGCTCCGCATAGGCGTCCTTCACCCGCTTCACCAACGCTTCAATCAGCTTGGGATGGAGATGATAGCTCTCGACGGTCTGGAACGCGATGCCGCGCACCTCGGCCCTCTCATGCGCCCGCGTCATGTAGCTGCCGACGCTCATGGACGAGTAATGCGGCGCCAGCACGATGCCGACCGCCTGCTTCACGCCGTCCGCCGCCATCGCGTCGACGCCGTCTTCGATATACGGGCGCGCATGCTTCAGGCCTTGGTATACCGCATATCGACCCGGCGCTATGGCATCAAGCGCCGTCTGCAGTCCCTCTGCCTGGCGGTTCGTATTCTCCCGAAGGGGAAATACGCCCCCGACGACCGCATCGTACCGCGAGGTCAGCTCGGCGAGCTGCTCCGGCGTCGGGGCGTGACCCCTGCGGATATGCGTATAGTATTCCTCGATGCCGTCCATGCTCTCGGGCGTCCCGTAAGACATGACGAGCACGCCGATTTTCGGATCAGCCATGGGCCACTTCCTCCCGTTTCCCGCCCAGCGCCGCAATGGCCTCCGCGGAATAATCATGCACGTAATCGGTCAGCTCGCGAAGCTTATCGAGCGAAGCTTCGGGAAACAGCCCGTGTCCAAGATTGAAAATATAGCCCGGCTCCTTGACGCCCTCGTCGATGATCGCTTTCGCATGCGCTTGGATAACGTCCATCGGCGCAGTCAGCACATAAGGATCGAGGTTGCCTTGAACGCCGAACTTGCCTCCCAGGCGGCGACGGCCTTCGGCGATGGATACACGCCAATCCAGCCCGATGACATCGGCCTTCACGCTGCCGAGCGTAGGCAGCAGCTCGCCGGACGCAACGCCCGGGAAGTAGATTTTCGGCTGCGGCAAATCCGAGAGCTCGCTGAAAATCCTCTCGATCGTCGGGAGCACGAACGTGCGGAAATCATGAGGCGCAAGCGCGCCGACCCAGCTGTCGAACAGTTGGAACGCCTTGCCGCCCGCTTCCACATGCGCGCGCAGGTACGCAATGACCATATCGCCGAGCTTGTCCATCAGCGAGAACCACAGCTTCGGCTCGGAATACATCATCGTCTTCGTCTTGATATAGGATTTGGAAGGTCTGCCTTCGATCAGGTAGCTGGCGATCGTGAACGGCGCGCCGGCAAACGTAATGAGCGGCACGTCCAGCTCGCGGTCCAGGATGCGGATCGTCTCGATGACATGCGAAAGATCGCCTTCCACGTCGATCGGCTTCAGGCGCGCGATATCGTCCGCCGTCCGGATCGGATTGTGAATGACGGGACCGACGTTCGCCACGATGTCGAAATCGATGCCGATGGAGGCAACGGGATTCATGATATCGGAATACAGAATCGCCGCGTCGACGCCCAGCTTCTTGACCGGCATCATCGTCACTTCCGCGGCCAGCTCCGGCTGACGGCAAATTTCGAGCAGCGAGAAATTCGCTTTTATTTTACGGTAGTCGGGATCGTACCGTCCCGCCTGCCGCATATACCAAACGGGTAAGCGATCGACGTGTTCTCCCCGGCAAGCCCGGATGAATAAGTCGTTGTAGCTCATTGAAGTTCCCCATTTCTATCGTTTTCCCTACGTTTCCATTATGCCCTTTTTGCAAAGTCGTAACAACCGCCCCTCCCCGAGGATCATTGACAAACATATGACAATGTCAGGTTCACGTCCTACTTGGCGCACTTTTGTCATCCGCCGGGGGACTGGTATACTGGGATGGACAGGTTCGACAACGACACAGGCTTTGAATAGGAGATTCAAATGGAACCGTGGAAAAAAAATCTTGCCGTTCTGTGGATCGGACAGTTTCTGGTCATGGGCGGAATGACGATGATCATGCCGTTCATGTCTCTCTACCTGCAAAGCCCCCGGATCGGCATGACGGATCCGCATGAGATTGCCACGTGGTCGGGCGTGATATTCGCCGGGAACTTCGTCACCGCCTTCTTGTTCCAACCGCTCTGGGGCAAGCTGTCGGACAAGTACGGTCGGAAAATGATGCTGCTTCGCTCGGGCTTCGGGATGGCGATCGTGATGGTGCTGATGGGCTTCGCCACGTCGCCGTGGCATCTGCTCGCCCTCCGGATGGTCAACGGGACGATCTCCGGCTTCAATCCCGCGGCCGTCTCGCTCGTCTCCGCTACGACGCCGAAGGAAAAGATGGGCTTCGCCATGGGCACGCTGCAGTCCGGAGGGATCGCGGGCACGATTCTGGGACCGTTCCTCGGCGGTCTGCTGGCGGATGCGGTGGGCTACCGCCCGATCTTCTACTTGACCGGAGCTTCGCTGTTCGCTGCTTCCATGCTGGCCTTTTTCGTCGTCAAGGAGCGGTTCAACCGCGCCGAAGCCGCCGCGAAGCCGAACGTGTCCGTCATCGCCGGCTTCCGTCAGCTGAGCGGCGTACCGCAGCTGACGGCGCTGTTCGCGGTGACGTTCCTGCTCCAATTCGCGATGATCGGTCCCAATCCGCTCATGCCGCTCTACGTGCAGAAACTGCACGGAACGGACGTCAACCTCGCTTTCTGGGCCGGCTTCGTCAGCTCCGCGGCCGGCATCACGAACATGATCGCCGCCCCGCTGCTCGGCAAGCTGAGCGACCGGATCGGCCAGGAACGCGTGCTCGGCATCTCGCTCGTCGGCGCCGCCTTGTTGTTCATCCCGCAGGCATTCGCCGGCTCGGTCTGGCAGCTGCTGCTGTTCCGCCTGCTGCAGGGCTGCTTCCTCGGCGGACTGATTCCGTCGGTCAACGCGCTCGTGCGCCGGTTTACGCCGGACGGCATGGAGGGGCGCGCGTTCAGCCTGAACACGAGCATGCTCTCGCTCGGCAACATGGTCGGCCCGATCGTCGGCGGCCTGGTGTCCGGCTGGACCGGCATCGGCGGCGTATTCCTCATCTCTTCGCTCTTGTTCTTCGTCAACGCGCTGTGGGTGCGGCAGACGCTCGTGTCGAAGCGAGGCATGGTCAACCGGGAATAGCTAGCCAGAAAAACAAGAAACCGGCAAGTCTCCTGTACCACAGGGATTTGCCGGTTCTTTGTTGTTGTTTCGTTATCGCTAAGCCGCTATTTGATCATTGCAATTGCCAGGCCGTCGTAAGCCGGCAGCAGCGTTCCCGTGAGCCGCTCATCGCCGACCATCGCCTCGTTGAACGAACGCATCGCCTGCACCGAAGGACCGTTCTTCTCGGGATCGATCGTTCTGCCGTGCAGCAGCGCGTTGTCGCCCGTAATGACAGCCCCCGGATTGCCGAGCTTGATCGCCCATTCCAAGTAGACCGGGTAGCTTTCCTTATCCGCATCGATGAAGAAGAAATCGAATTTGCGGCCTTCCTTCTCCAAGGCAGCCAGGCTTTCCTTGGCATCGCCGACCACATACTCCACGCGGTCGCCAAGACCGGCCGCTTCGAGATTGGACTTTGCGGTATCCGCGTAGTCCTGCATCAGCTCGAGCGACGTCAACCGGCCGCCTTCCTGCAGTCCCCGTGCCAGACAAATGCCGCTGTAACCGCCCAAAGCTCCGATTTCCAGCACATTGCGCGCTCCTTTCATTCGCACGAGCATCGTCAGCAGCTTGCCATAGCCGGACGCAATCGAGATCTGAGGCATGCCCTTCGCCTCGATCGACGCATGGACGCGTGCCAAATCCGCATCCTCGCCAAGCAGGCCGTCCACGTATTGTTCCGTCGCTTCCGTCGTCATTCGAACCACTCTCCTCGCCGCTTCTATGAGATAACGTTTGTAATGCAACCTTATGATGACTATACTTGATTGTATGATTTTCGCTGATGCAACACAAGCAGCGATTGGAAGACGGAGGAATCGAAAACAATGGATAACCTGCAGCTGATTGCAACGGCGCCCATGGGGCTGGAAGCGGTCGTCGCGCGCGAATTATTGGATCTTGGCTATACCGACCAGAAGGTGGAGAACGGCCGGGTCATTTTTAGAGGAGGACCCGCCGACATCTGCCGCGCCAACCTGTGGCTGCGCACGTCGGACCGCGTTCTGATCAAGATGGCGGAGTATCCGGCCACGACCTTCGAAGAGCTGTTCGAAGGCGCGAAAGCGATCAACTGGCCGGACTGGATTCCAGAGAACGGCGAATTCCCTGTCGAGGGACGTTCCCACAAATCGCAGCTCAGCAGCGTTCCCGCCTGCCAGAGCATCGTGAAGAAAGCCGTCGTCGAGAAAATGAAAACGGCCTACGGGACGGAATGGTTCGACGAGGACGGCGCAAGGTTCGTCATCGAGGTGTGGCTGCTCAACGACATCGCCATGATTACGCTCGATACGACCGGTCCCGGTCTGCACAAACGCGGCTACCGCAAGCTCGTCACGGAAGCGCCGCTCAAGGAAACGATGGCGGCAGCTATGGTACTGCTGAGCCGGTGGCGCCCGGAACGGCCGCTCTATGACCCGTTCTGCGGTTCCGGCACCATACCGATCGAGGCCGCCATGATCGGCTGGAATATCGCGCCCGGACTGCGGCGCACCTTCAATAGCGAAGGCTGGCCGCTCGTACCGGACAGCTTGTGGGAGCAGGCCCGCGAGGAAGCGTTCGATTCCGTCAAGGACGATATCCCGCTTCAAATCGCGGGCTCCGACATCGATCCGAGCGCGCTGGAGGTTGCGGCGGCAGCCGTGAAGAAAGCCGGCTTCTCGAAGGAGATCAAGCTGACGCAAATGCCGGTATCCCGGATCAAGCCCGAAGGGGATTACGGCTGCATCGTCACGAATCCGCCGTACGGCTCGCGGCTCGGCGACGAGACGGACGCGGAGAAGGCCGTTCGCCAGCTGGGCCTGAGCATGCTTTACTTGCCCCATTGGTCCATGTTCGCGCTGACGCAGTCGCGGACGTTCGAGGAGACGATCGGACGCAAAGCGGACAAGCGCCGCAAACTGTTCAACGGCCGGCTCGAGTGTACGTTCTATCAATTCTTCGGGCCTCTGCCTCCGCGCAATCAGAGCTGATGAGCCTACCGGAGCTTTCCCGCAAACGGCGCCGACTTCGGGCGCCGTTTCGCGTTGCCGCCCTGCTGCCGCGGCTTGATCTCTTCTTGTTCTTCGCACTGCTGCTGTTCAAGCTTGCTCTCTTCGACCGGTTCATTCATGTTCCCTATATGGACATGAATCGGGACGACCGCCTGGTCGCCGTCGGAACGCTCGCCCTGCTGTCCTTCTGGACGCTATGGCTGCCAAGACGAGGCCGGCTGCTCGCGCTGATTGTCCTGGATCTCGCGCTGACGGCGCTCTTGTATAGTGACCTGCTCTATTTTCGCTACTTTCAGGATTTGATCACGATTCCCGTTCTGTTCCAAGCCGGCCAGGTCGGCGAGCTCGGCAACAGCATCCATGCGCTGCTGTCATGGCGGGATCTATGGCTGTTCGCGGATTGGCTGCTGCTTCTCCCGCTAGGCGTGCTCGCCGTTGTCATCAAACGTACACGCAACGATCCTTGGCGAACCGTGCCGGCAGCCGTTTCATCGAAGCGAGCGTTCCCCGCGCGTCTTGCCATAAGCGCTGCCGTACTCATGGTCGGCTTCGCGCTCGTGTTCGTGCCGGTCCATAAAGCCCAGCGGACATGGGCGCATGGCGTATTCAGCGGCAACTGGTGGAACTTATCCCTTTATAACGTCACCGGCGTTCTCGGATTCCATGGGTACGACATCTACCGCTACGTCGATGAACACTGGCTGCACGGCAACGCGGCGACGGCGGAGCAGATCGGAGAGGCGAAGCAATGGTTCGCTTCGCGCGGGCAAGTCCGCGCCGGCATCGACGGGACGGATCCGCTGTTCGGCCAGTACAAAGGGGCCAATGTCATCATGCTGCAGCTGGAAGCTTTCCAAAGCTTCGTCATCGGACAACGTATCGGCGGCCAGGAAGTCACGCCGAATATGAACAAGCTGCTGTCGACGTCCATGTATTTCGATCATTTCTATCACCAGACAGCGCAGGGACGAACATCCGACGCCGATCTGGCCGCCAACGCTTCGCTGCAGCCGATGCCTTCGGGATCCGTATTCACCCGATTCGCGGATCACAGTTACGATAGCATGGCGCTGACGCTGAAGAACTACGGATATACGGCAAACGCGTTCCACGCTTACGACGGCGGCTTCTGGAATCGCAACATGATGTACGAGACGCTCGGTTATGATCAGTTCTTCAGCAAGAAGGCATTCGTCATCGACGAGCCGCTCGGCTGGTCGCTCGGGGACAAGTCGTTCTTCAAGCAATCCGTGTCGATCATGAAGAAGCAGCAAGAGCCGTTCTACTCGTTCATGATTTCGCTTTCCAGCCACCATCCGTACGCGCTGCCGGCCAAGGTACAGACGCTCGACGTCGGGGCATTTAAAGGCACGATGTTCGGCGATTACTTGGAGGCGGTCCATTACGTCGATGCCGCAATCGGCGCACTGGTCGACGAGTTGAAGGCCGCCGGCTTGTGGAACCGATCGATCTTCCTGTTCTATGGCGACCACGACAACTCCATTCCGGACTGGCAGCCGTTCGAGGAGTTCCTTGGACGCAAGCTGAACGAAGCCGATCGATTCCGCATTCTGAAAGGCGTTCCGCTGCTTGTCCACCTGCCGGACGATGCGCTTGCCGGCACGTACGGCCAAGTCGGCGGCCAGCTTGACGTGACGCCGACCGTCCTTCATTTGCTCGGCATCCCAAGCAGCGGCTTGACGATGATCGGCACGCCGCTCGTTACGAAGCAGCCGCTTGCGGGCAAACAAGTCGTCTTCCGAAACGGCGCGTTCATCGACGACCGCGTCATCTATATGCCGGCCGAAGACGGACTCGAGGAACATAGCAAATGCTATTCGTCCACGAACGGCAGCCTTCTTTCGGATTCTAGTGCCTGTGCTGCCGGTGCGGCTGAAGCGCGCAAAGAATTGGACGCATCCGATCTTGTCGTCGAACATGATCTGGTGCCGGCGATGCATGAAGGCGTGGAATCCGGCAACCAATGACAACATAGCAATTGGCATCAAAGACGGTAAGAGCGACGGCAAGCTGACCAAGAGCGAATTAACCCAAACCTCGCTTGAATAAGCTTCAACCTAACGTGAATAAACCAAAAAGACCCTCTCCCGGGATGCCGGTTCGAGGGTCTTTCGTTTATTTCTTAATATATTTGCTTGCCTTCTCAATCGCTTCATCTTCTGTCGGTGCCGTGATGTAACGGCCGTTAATGAAAATGAACGCAAATCGCGAGCAAGGGCCGCAGTACGATTTGCACGCGACTTGAATCTCCGCGTCTGGCACAAGCTTCTGCAGCTTCGGCAGCATCGTCTTCGTGCGGATATGTTTGCATTTGTCGCAAATGCGGATATCGTTCGCCATGTTTCTCTCCCCAAACCGAATTCAATTAGTGGTCGCCGTGGTTGCCTTTGGTTGGGTTCGAAATCGAAAAGCCTTCCTGCGGCACGTAGAAATAGTCGATGCGCACGCCGTCCAGCAGCTCCACGCCTTGTTCCAGCACGACCTTGATGTCCTTGTCCGTCTCGATGATCTCGTCATTCGCGGCGGCATCGTCCATCTTCATGCCATAGTGGGCGTGATCGCCGTGGGAATGCGTGACGAACACCCGCAGGAACTTGCCGTCGTTTTCCGGTTTATCGATCTCTTCGCGAAGGACCTTCGCGGCATTGCGCGTGATTTTGATGTTCATGGCTTCTTCGTCTCCTTTATAGTGATGGAGTCCGTACTGTCTTCCGGAGCTCCGTCATGTTTACCGCTTAATTTAGCCTACTTTATTTACCCTATTGTATAGAAACCTTGGCCAATGTTCAACCGTTACTTAATGACGCGTCCGTATTTTCGTTCCATATACCGTGTGTATCCTTCCGCGGCAAGCATCGTTACGGCGATATCGTCGATCGGCACGAACGGCAGTACGTCCGGGAGCACCCAATACAGCAGCACGGGAACGACGTACAGGAGCTTGTCCAGCAGCCGAACTTCCTTTGCGGCAAGCAAACGGAAGATTCGGACGAACACGGCCCGCCAATGGCGGAGCGACAGCAGCTTGCGCATCTTCACCGCCTCCTTCTTCTTGCGCTTATTATAGCACAATCGAACGGGCGGCCTCCAAGACGGCGGCAAGCAGCAGCCGAACCTCGTCGTTCAAGTCCGCGAACGACTCGACCGGAAGCGGATTGACGCCGAAGCCGACCTCAACGGTAAAGCCAGGCTTGCGATACTGGAAAATAAACCAGTCCTTGTACCCTGCGTCGCTGCCGGACAGCTTCACGGGCTTATAGCCGCTTGCCTTCCCGAGCTTGCGGGCGATTCGCTCCGCCTCGGGCGGCTCGTAGCCGCGATAATTCCAATATATCTCCTGTCCTTGGCTGTGCAGCGCAACGACAAGATCGAATTGCTGCGCTTCCGTAAATTCGGCAAGCGCCTTCGCCTCGGGCTCCGACAGCGGACTCGGCCCCGGGTAATCGCGCGGGCCAGGACCTTCCGCGTCTCGGCGGGCGGTCTCTTCTTCCCAGAAGGCGGGAAACTGATCGTTCAGATCGACGCCGCGAATATTCGCCTTCCACTTGTTGAACCGGCGCGAGCCCCGATTCCATATGAGCAGCTCCGTCGCATGCGGATGATCCGGCCGCAGTCCCTCCTGCGCCAGCTCCGCCCCGTCGGGGTTGACTAGGGGAACGACCCACAACGTCACCCGCTGCAGTAGCGCCAGCATATCAATGCCGCACAGCCTCTCTCCGAACGAGGCCGCCTTGGCCGCGTCTTCGAGGAACGCCATCAGAAGCGGCGTCGTGATCCACTCGTTCGCATGCATGCCAGCATTCATATGCACCTTGACAGGACCTTCTCCGAGCCGGACGGCGATGAGCGGCTTGCCCATGACGCTCGCTCCGATCGTCTCCGCTTGAAGCAGCGGATAGGCCTTGAGCAGCGCATCCACGTCCGCTGTCAGCTCGCGCTGGCCGTATTCGGCGCGTCCGTCCACGATCCGCCCGATGCCGGCGCATGGCAGCGTAAGCAGCGTCCCGGCCTGAAGCCGCTTCAGGTCCTGGTGCGCGTTGGCGTTCAGAATGGCATGAAGCGGCAGACTGAACTTCCCGGCAATGCCAAGCAGCGTATCGCCGGGCTGAACGCGGTAAATGGAAGCCGTCTGCACGGGAATCGACAACAGGAGCCCCGGGTAAGGCTGCTCAACTTGGGACAGCCCGGGATTCGCCGCAAGCAGCGATTCTTTATTCACATTGAACGTGCGGGCGATGCGCAGCAGCGTATCGCCGGACTGCACGACATAAGGCAGCATCGGATCACCTCTGTCAGGTTCTTGTCATCTCACATGCTTCATGCTATGCCGCCGCGCAGGAGCGCATGCCTAAACAAAAAACGCCGTCGCGCAGGCGCGACGGCGGCCAAGCTTCCTCGTATTAGACGATCTTGGGCACCTGCCACACGACAGGCGTCAATTCGATCTGCTCGCCAAGCCACTGCTGCGCGATCATGCGGAACATCCGGGAATCTCCGCTGCAGAAAAACTGATGCACCGGCAGCTCGCCTTCGCGGGTCAGCCTGTTGCGGTCATGCAGAATCGTACTGATTTCTCTGGCCGTCTCGTCCGCCGAGCTGATCAGCATAACTTCTTGACCCATCACGGACGCAATCGTTTCCGATAGGAACGGATAATGCGTGCATCCGAGAATCAACGTGTCGATATGCCGCTCCTTCAGCGGCTCGAGCGAAGCTTCCACGACTTCCTGCGTTTCCGGCGAGCGGAAATTGCCCTGCTCGACAAGCGGAACGAAGCGCGGACAAGCCAGGCTTATGACATGAATCGCCGGGGACAATTGCTTCAGCGCATGTTCGTAGGCGCCGCTGCGAATGGTTCCCTCCGTGCCGATGACGCCGACGATGCCGGTTAGCGTGCGTCCGTTAGCTGCACGGGCGCCCGGGTGGATCACGCCGACGACGGGAACGGCCACCCGCGAACGAATATCTTCCAGGGCGACGGCTGTCGCCGTGTTGCATGCGATGACGATCATTTTCGGGCGGAACTGAATCAAATACTCTACGATTTGCCTCGTAAACCGAGTCACTTCTTCAGCTGGACGCGGGCCGTATGGCGTGCGGGCCGTATCGCCGAAATACATGATTTTCTCTCGGGGAAGCTGACGCATAATCTCTTTGACGACGGTTAGACCGCCTACGCCAGAATCCAAAATTGCGATCGGTTGTTGCACAGACACACCGCTTTCTTGAGCGTTTTGACAAGACTCCAATAGAATATGAATCCGCCAGCGAAAAGGTACCTACATCTTAGCGCATATCCGGACAGGGTTCAACAAACGTGGACGGCGCAAAACGGCATGCTTCGCCAAAACATTCATCTATTCTCGCCGCTTGTCCGATATAGGCTATGTAGGACTTATTCGAAGGAGGGACAATCATGGACATTCCGGCTCTTTCCACCTCTATGGCACAAAGCAGTCTGATGCAAGCCGTAAACGTAAGCGTGCTGAAAATGGCCGTCGACATGTCGACGCAGCAATCGCAGCAATTAACGCAGATGATGGCGCAAAGCGTGACGCCCCATCTGGGCGGCAATCTGGATTTGCGCGGCTAGACGAACCTAGAAAACAAGAAGCGAGTTCCACCCGTCAACGAAATACAAGCAAAGGCCGCCCCTCTCGGGGCGGCCTTTGCTTGTATAGGTTGTCTGCTTCGGACAATCTTACTTGTAGGCAGGCAGCCAGTCGCCATGCGCTTCGATCAAATCGTCGCACATGGACTTGATGTCGTCCATCGACAGTTCGGCGCTCGTATGCGGATCCAGCATCGCGGCGTGGTAGATATGGTCGCGTTTGCCGGTAATCGCCGCTTCGATCGTAAGCAGCTGCGTGTTGATGTTCGTGCGGTTCAGCGCGGCGCATTGCGGCGGCAGATCGCCGACGAAGGTCGGCGTTACGCCGTTGCGGTCGACGAGACAGGTGACTTCGACGCACGCTTCCTTCGGCAGGTTCGTGATCAAGCCCGTGTTCATGACGTTGCCGCCGATACGGAACGCGTTGTTCGATTCGATCGCTTCGAAGATGTACGACGCGTATTCGTGCGTGCGTTTGTGCTCCAGCGTCGGATTGCCGACGAGCTCTTCCTTCAGCTTCTTCCAGTTGCCGATCTGCTCGATGCAGCGGCGCGGATATTCGTCCAGCGGAATGTTGAAGCGCTCGATCAGCTCCGGATAGTTGCGCTTGATGAAGTACGGGTGGTATTCGGCGTTATGCTCGGACGATTCCGTGATGTAGTAGCCGAAGTTCAGCATCATCTCGTAGCGGACCATATCATGATGCTTCTCGCTTTGTTTCTCGCGGGCGCGGCGCTTGATTTCCGGGTACAGATCGACGCCGTCCTTCGTCACTTCCAGCAGCCAAGCCATGTGGTTGATGCCGGCGATTTTGGATTGGACGCCGGTTTGATCCATGCCGAGGGACTTGAAGAGCTCGGAGACGCAAGCCTGCACGCTATGGCAGAGGCCGACCGTCTTGATGCCGCCGTGCGTGTTCATCACGTTCGTCAGCACGGCCATCGGGTTCGTGTAGTTCAAGAACAAGGCGTCCGGACAAACCTCTTGCATATCCTTGGCAAAATCGAGCATGACCGGAATCGTGCGCAGGTTGCGGAAGATGCCGCCGATGCCGACCGTGTCCGCGATCGTCTGGCGCAGGCCGTATTTCTTCGGAATTTCGAAGTCCGTGATCGTGCATGGATCGTAGCCGCCTACTTGGATGGCGTTGACGACGTATTTGGCGCCGCGAAGCGCTTCCTTGCGGTCGGAGTACGCCTTGATGACGGACGTGCTGCCGTAAGTGTTCTTGATATGATTGAGCATCGTTTCGGACTCGGACAGGCGCTCCGGATTAATATCGAACAGCGCGATTTCGAATCCTTGCAGAGCCGGCGTAACCAGGCAGTCGCCCAGCACGTTTTTAGCGAACACGGTACTTCCGGCTCCAATGAACGTAATTTTCGGCATGAATATCCTCCTCAGATAAGCCCGCATGTAAGCGGATTAATGTCTTCTTCTAACCACTACTATAGAGCAACAAACATAGGTTTGAGTAGGAATTAAAGCATTTTTTATATGTACATTTGTAGTTTCGTTGTATACTCTTAAAAGGACAGCATGTTGAAGGAAGAAGGTTCTATAGATGAAGAAGGCATTGGCGAGCACGCGCAGCGAAATCCCGCATACCGAGCATTCCGAGTTCACCGTCATGAACAATTCCCAGCCCGCGCAGGGCGAGCTTTCGGTCATGTTCAGCGGAGAGGGCAAGACGCTCTCCGGCCATGGCATCGGCCCGGCCGTTCATAATTATTACCTCATGCATACCGTTATTTCCGGCCGCGGCACGTTCGAAATCGACGGTCGGCGCTATGATTGCTCGCGCGGCGATACATTCCTTATTTTTCCGGACGAGCTGTTCTCCTATTTCGCTGACGACGCCCAGCCATGGCATTACGTATGGGTCGCTTTCAAAGGCCACGCGGCCGGCCATTTGCTCCTCAGCCTCGGCTTGTCCGCCTCCAATCCCGTCGTGCATACCGATGAGCTGCGACCTTTAACTTCCCTGTACCGCAAAATAAGAAGCACCTTCGAACGGACGTCGTTCCCGGAGCTGGCGGATCTGGAGGCAGGCGGCCATCTTCGCGTATTGCTGAAGGAGATCGGCATGCTGAACGAAGGCAAGCTCATCGTCAATTCGTTAGCCATTCTGCCCGACATCGACCGGCAGATCAAGCGGGCCGTCCGCTGGCTGTCGTATCAATACGCGCAGCCGATCTCGATCGAACAGCTTTCCCGAAGCCTTGGTTATCACCGCACGCATTTATCCAAAATGTTCAAGCAGGTCACAGGCGTATCGCCCATGCAGTTTCTGCTCAAGGTGCGCATGGATCGTGCCAAGGAGCTGCTGAACGAACAAAGCCACCTGTCCATCGACCAAGTGGCCTCCTCCGTCGGTTATCCGGATGCGCTGTATTTCTCGAAGCAGTTCCGCAAAACGTTCGGCTACTCGCCGTCGGAATACCGGGCCCAAGCGCGTCACGGCTAAGCGGGGTACGGCTAAGCGGGATATCGGAGAAACGCGGCTTATATCCGGTTAATCATGATACTTCTACAAGCAAATAGGCTTTGCCGTCGGTACATGACCGGCAGCAAAGCCTATTTGTGTCTCTATGATCGGCAGCCATCAACCTGCAGCAAGCGGAACGATACGCTGCCATAAGCGATGACGCTGCGGCCTTACGCAAGCGAGCCAAGCGTTAGTTGTTTACCGTTTGAAGTTCTTCGCGGTGTTCGGCCATCAGCTCTTTGCCTTTGTCCTTCACGTCTTCGACGGTATTCTTCACTTGCTCGCCTGTTTCCTCGAGTTGATCCTTAGCATCGGCACGCCAGCTGCGGACATTGTCGATTACCGAGGAAGCGGTATCCTTTGCTTTGACAGCCGCCGTGCTCGCCGTCGAACCGACTTGCTTCGCGAGCTCTACGGTTTTGTCCGTGACCTGACCGGCGATGCGCGCCGTTTGGTCTGACAGGGTGTGCGACTTATCGGCAATATCTTGCCGCAGCTCCCGGCCCGACTTCGGAGCCAGCAGCAATGCCGCTACGGAACCAACTACGCCACCTGCGATTGCACCTACAAGAAATCCTCTTTTTGCCATCTGAATACACTCCTTTATAAGTATGTTTGTTTATTAGCCCAGGCGCCTGTGCGTTTAATCCTTCGGCTTCAGTGCGCCCTTGGCTGTTTCATCTGACCGCTTCTCCCGCCGCCATGTGGCAAGCGCTTGCCGCAGTCGCTTAGTACCTCATATCGTGCCCTGATTAACGGCTTTCGCATGCAAGGTTTCCGCTGCGGTGTCTTCTTTCCGTTTGTCTTTCCAGAAATGCCAAACGGCGTATCCGACCTCTGCCCATCCCATTGCATCCGCGATATTGCGTTTCGCCTTGTCGCCGGACTTGCTGGCTACCCGGTCGACGGTGTCGTTCAGCTCGCTGGAGATCCGATTGACGGTGAAAGAAAATTGGTTTGCCGATTCTCCAATGCGCTTCGTTGCTTCCGTGAGTTTCGTAATTCCATCCATCGACTTTTGGACCGTCCGTACAGTTTCCGTGACCGGATCAAGTAAATCGCTGACCTGGGCAACGGCTACTTCGGCGCGGCGTTCGAGCGACTCGGCCAGCTGCATCAATTTCCCCATTCGTTTGTCGACTGACCGCAGCCACATCAACACGCCGACGACCAATGCCACGAATGCAACAGCGGCAGCTCCTTCAAACCAAATGACCATTCACGGCCCACCTCCATTCCAACTCTCTGTACGATTGGGCTCGTGCCCATTTCGTATTAATAGTATAAACAGCATAGGCTTGACTTGACACAGCTTCGGGAAAAGAAAAAAGACACGGGGCTTGCGCACCCATGTCTTCTTGTATCGATTTATCCTTATGCGCCGGCAATGCGATAGCTGCATTTGCCGCCGCCTTTCGCCAAGCATTCCGTCCGTTCGACGTCCGTTCCAAGCAGCTTCTGGAACAGCGCCAGCTCGCATTGGCAGGCCTGCTGATAACGGTCTGCGACATGCGCGATCGGACAATTGTATTCATGAAGCACGAGACTTTCGCCATCCGTCTCCACCTGCACCATATACCCGCCGTCGTTCTGGATGGCTGCCAGCTCCGTGACTCTCTCCGGGAGCGACTTGCCTTCCATGCGATGGGCATAACGTTCAATGAGCTTGCGCTTGCGCCCTTCGAACATCCGGTCAATCATCGCGGCCGTCTCCGGATCTTCCTCCAGCTCTTCAAGCAGATCGAGTGCCAAAACGTGATAATTCTTCGGGAATAGCAGCTCGGCCTGTTCCGTCAAGCTGAACATATGCGTAGGTCTGCCCATGGCCTGCCTAACGATGTTCGGTACGATCAGTCCGTCCCGTTCCAGCGTGCTCAAATGGCGGCGAACGGCCATCTCCGTAATCTGCAGCTGTCTGGCCAGCTCGCCGGCGTTCATCGGACCGCCCGTCTTAAGCAGCGTCAGTACGGTCTGTCTCGTCGAGCCTTCCTGCCTGAGCGCTTGTTCCTTATGCATAAACGGTGTCCCGTTCGGTTCCATTCCCATACTATCCACCGCCTTCGGCCCTAAGCCTCGCTCTTGACGTCATTGTAACGCATTTCCGCCGTTTCGTAAATCGGCGGACGACGCCGAGCAGCTTAGTTCCCAAGCTCCCGCAGCAGATAGGATTCGACGGCTTCCTTGAAAGCCATCAGGAGGTTCGGCATCGTCGCCGTAAACGGATGAAGCTCCTTGCGCGGCCATTCGAAGTAATCCTGGACAAGCGGCCTGCGTAGCTTCAC
Organism: Paenibacillus sp. J31P316; assembly: GCF_056269105.1. Classification (NCBI taxonomy): domain Bacteria; kingdom Bacillati; phylum Bacillota; class Bacilli; order Caryophanales; family Paenibacillaceae; genus Paenibacillus; species Paenibacillus sp. J31P316. The sequence goes on from NZ_JBWDNI010000001.1 coordinate 988,867, forward strand.
CAGCTCAAGCAGAGGTTCCTGGAGCGACTCCGGGAAAACCTCCTCGCCCGCGATGATCGTCACGATATCCTCGTAGCTGCTCGCATCGCGCATGATGAAGCCGTCGATCAAGTAGCTGCCGACGTCCGTTAAGGTTTCGATCGCAAGTATAAGTGCCCGCTCCTGCGCCATGCCCTGAATAACGCTGCCGTCCCAGTGGGACTGCAAATGCTTAAGTGCCTCCGCTACCTCGGGAATAACCCCGAGACGGACGGAAATTTGTTCGCGATTGACATAATACATCGTTGTTTACCTCGTCTTCCGGTTAGGACCTTTTCTTGCGCGCCTTGCGCTTGAGCCAGATTGTCATCACGATCAAACTAACGATGATAACAATCAGGTAGGTCATCATTTCAAACACGTCGCCCATAGGATTATCTTAGACCGCCCTTACGATTCGTAATCGACGCATACGGACGCTTCACGAACCTCGCTCATATGCGCGATCACTTTTTTATGTTCCGGGTGGATCTGGTACGCATTGAGCGCATCCAGCGAGTCGAAGCGCGTCACGAGCGCGATATGGTACGAGCGTTCCGAGTGAATCACGTCGGTGCCCACTTCGATGGAGCGCAGCTCCTCGATTTTGCCTTCCATGTTTTTGAGCACCTGCACGGTTTGGGCAACGCTCTCCGGACTGCCGTCTTTCAGTTTGAATAGCACGATATGTGTAATCATCATTCATTCGCTCCTTCTTGTATGGGATGGGGATGCGCTGCACCCTTTTGTCACATAATAACGCAAGGTGCCGCCATTCGGCAATCTTCCAGCAAAGGAGATCAGCTCATGCGTTATCCAGTCACGATCGTGGCGACGCTTATCGGCCTCGCCATATGCCTGTACAACTCGACAGGCTATGACCCGCACAACATGGTGTTCTTCAGCCTAAGCGTCCCTGCTTGGATTGCGGACTTAATCGTCGATATTCATGAGGTCAATGTCTATCTGATGTATGTATTGACGATCGCAACTTGGGCGCTGCTCGGCTTTATCTGCGATTGGGCCATCGCGCGAAATCGCCGACGCTCTTATCGCTAGCGAGCCGCGGCAGCAAGCCCGCGTAAGCATATCACTTAAAAAAGGAGCCGCATGCGGGCTCCTTTTGTTGTTGCTTATGGATTGCTGCTCTTATTCAACGATCAGCACGGATTTCATGTCTGCATGGCCCGTACCGCACATGACGGCACAATGCATTTCATAAGTACCCGCCTTATCAAGCGTAACTTCCTGTTCCATCTTGTCGCCTTGAAGATCAATGCCGAGCTCAGGAATAGCAAGACCGTGAACGCCGCTTTTATTGTGGAGCTTCACGATAACTTTCTCGCCCACTTTAGCGTGGTATTCCTTCTGATCGAATACGAAGTCCTGAGAAGCTTCTACTTTCAATAAAGTCACGCCAGGCGGCAGCGATGCAGCCTCATCGACTGGCTTGCCCGGAAGCTGAGTCGTTAGCAAATAAATGCCCAAAACCGAAGCCGCTGCGAAAACGACGAACATAATCCACTTATGCATTGCTTCTTGCTCCCCTTTTCATCAAATGTCTACTCCCTATATTACCTAAGATCGTCCGTTATTCTCAACCTTAAACTGTGCCAAGCGATAAACTTTTTTTCCTTTTTTGACAAAACGATGAACGTTTTTGGGGAATCTGCATGAACGCCTACGCTTTCCTGATCTCGAAATAACTCTTCAACAGACGTTCCGATTCCGCCTTCACGAATGCCCATGGCATGGAGAATGAACGCTGGTAGCCCATGCAGCGATAGCTCGCGGTCAAGGCTTCCTTCGTCCGCTTCTCTTCATATACCCCGATTCCGCTTGCTTTGAATTGAATGCGCATGCCAGCCAGCTCAAGCAGCACGCGATCCTGAAGTCCCCGCATCATGGACTCGTACAAGCGCGGCAGCTTGGTCGGGGCGGCGCCTGCGATTCGGATGTCGTGCTCCAAGATGACTTTCGCGATTCCCAGCAGCACATAATGCTTGACAAGCTCCAGCTCCTTGCCGAGCTGTGCCGGCGGCGCTTCCGCTTCCATCGTCCGGCTGGGCGCCGTCGCCAACATTTCCGTTTCCAGCACCATACGTCTCCTCCAAGTAGGAACATTTGTTCCCATTATAACAAAGGTGTCCCGGATACGCAATCGGCGGACAAGCGGCAGATAGGCAAAAAATTAGCCATCCTGTTTAGGATGGCCTGGAAGATGAAACGTTAATCAATGCTATTTTTTATTTTTGAGCACGGTTATCAACTCACGTAACCGATCGGGCATCGGAACGCCCATTCTGCCCAAATTCTCGGTCACGGATATCAGCTCGTTGGCCAAATAAAAGTAGATCGCCCCGCCCATGGCAATATTGTTCAGCTCGAGCAGGATATCGATCCGGTGCCCCAGCAGGATAACGAGCAGCATCAAGCCTTTACGCGCCAACCCCCATGCACCTATGGTACTGTTCAACCCTTGCTTCTCCTTCAATGCAGCCGTAATCCCTGTTGCATAGTCGATTCCCATGGCAACCAGCAAGACGGTCAGGGATTCCGGCCACACCCCGAAAGAGAAAACGAGAACAGAACCGAGCACAGCCGTCATACTGCAAACAATCGTGTGCGGCATCCATCTCACGCTCCCTTCAAAATATACGCTGCCATACAATGTATGCAGAAGGGAGGCTGGTTGTCCGTCTCAATTGTCCTAGTCTTCTAGAAATCTCATCCCTGCCTCAGGCAGCGAAGTTATTTGGCGATAAACCGGTGTACCGTGCTGAAGTAATCGCCGTGCGGTCTTTCTTTCGCGACGCCCGCGTACATCAATTCGTCTCCGCCCACGACCTCGCCCGTTCCGACCCACTCGTATTGAAGGCCGGCGTCCAGTCCTTTCAGCTTCAGACGGTCAAGCTTCGCGTTCGGTTCGTTCAACACGACGACGTGGACGACGAGCGCCTCCCGGCGGTCCGGCGAGACGAACATCCAAGCGGTCTCGTTGCCTTCGAACGGACTGAGCAAGCGGTAGAAGTTGCCGTATTGGACAAGGCCCCGTACGTCCTTCACCATGGCGACTTGACGTTTCACTTCTTCGATCTCCGCGCCCGTGAACTTCGTCAGATCCAGCTCGTAGCCGAAGTTGCCCGACATCGCGACGTCGCCCCGCGTCTTGAGCGGCGTATTCCGCTCGACTTGATGGTTAGGCACGGCGGACACGTGCGCGCCCATCGAGCTGACCGGATAGACGATGCTGGTGCCGTATTGGATTTTCAATCGGCTGATGGCGTCGGAATTATCGCTCGTCCACGTTTGCGGCATGTAGTAGAGCATGCCTGGATCGAAGCGGCCGCCGCCGCCGGAGCAGCTCTCGAACAGGACGTTCGGGAAGGACGTCGTGATTTGCTCCAGGACATTATAGAGGCCGAGCATATAACGATGGGCCGTTTCGCGCTGACGGTTCGCCGGCAGCAATGCCGAGCCGATCTCCGACATATTGCGGTTCATGTCCCATTTCACGTACGTAATCGGCGCGCTGCGCAGGATGCTGCCCACCGCTTCAACGATATAAGCCTGAACATCCGCGCGGGACAAATCGAGAATCAGCTGCTGCCTAGCTTCGGAGCGGCGGCGGCCAGGCACGTGCAGGCACCAATCCGGATGCGCGCGGTACAGGTCGCTGTCCGGGGAAACCATCTCCGGCTCGAACCATAAACCGAATTCGAGTCCGTGGCTGCGTACGCGCTCCGCCAGGTCTTCCAATCCGTTCGGCAGCTTCTTCTTGTCGACGATCCAATCGCCGAGCGAGCTGTTGTCGCTGTCGCGATGTCCGAACCAGCCGTCGTCGAGCACGAACAGTTCGAGTCCGAGCTCGCTGCCGGCTTTGGCAATGGATTCGATCTTATCCGCATTGAAGTTGAAGTACGTCGCTTCCCAGTTGTTGACGAGGATCGGACGGACGGCATCGCGGAACGCGCCGCGGCACAGCCGGGTCCGGTACAGCTCATGGTACGTCCGCGACATGGCGCCAAGCCCTTCATGCGAGAATACCATGACCGCTTCCGGCGTTTGGAACGACTCTCCGGCTTCCAGACGCCAGGAGAAATCGAACGGATTAATGCCCATGTAGGCGCGGGCCGTATGGAATTGATCCACTTCTACGCCTCCGGCGAAGCTGCCGCTGTATACGAGACTGAAGCCGAATACGTCCCCGTGATCCTCCGTCGCATCTTCGGACAGCAGGGCGAAGAACGGATTGTTCATGTGGCTGCTGGAGCCGCGGCGGCTCTCGATCGCCTGAATGCCGGGCGTGAGCGCACGCTTGTGCACGTAACGCTCCCGTGCCCATGCGCCGGACAGCTGCAGCAGCTCGAAACGGTCATGCGGCAAATCGACGCTGAAGCTCAGCGCGCGCGTCAGCTGCATCACATCCGCGGTGGTATTGATCAAGCGTGCCGAACGGATCACGGCGTCGAACGCTTCGAATACGGTATACGATAATTCGACCTTCAAGCCGGAGAGCTTGTCTTCCAGCGTCACGATCAACGTTTCCGCCTCGTCCGCGCTCTCGGCGTATACGGATGGCAATCCCTCTAAGGAAGGCTTGCCGGCTTGAATCTCGTGGGAGGCGTAGAGCAGCTCCGTCACCGTCGTTCCGTTCGGCAGCTGAACGGCATACGCCGGGCTGCGGAAGTCGCTGGAGCCGTAGCCCGGATATTCCTGCGGCAGCGTATCCAGTGAAATGCTGCGATCCTCCGGAACGGGATTCGGGCTGAAGGATGCTCGCTCGACGCGCTTCAGCAGTCGCGCCGCGCTGCCCTCGCTAAGCTTGCGGCCCCAGTAGACATGCGCGGGAAATCCTTGCAACGATTGAAACATGTAGCTCATCGAACGGGTCTGCAGATGGAACAACCCGCTTTCGGGAATATACGTAATCGTCATTATAAAAACACCCTTCCTATGGAATAAACGATGCTGTGGCGCAATTGCGAAATAGCGCCAGTCGTCTACAAGTATAGGCGGTACAAGAAGTACATGACATGGAGGCTTTTAGCGATCCTATGGATTATTGTAGGGTTCTCCTCCGTAATATTCATGTAATCGGGCACTATTTCAATTCAAATACGCCGGAGTATTTCAATACCAGCTTAACGTTCACTTTGAGTTCCTTCTCTCCCGGATGCCAGCGTCCGTTCGACATGCGTTTCCACGTCCGCAGATGATGCCGGTAGAGCGTCTCGTCGAAGTTGAAGATATCAACCTCCCTCTTCGCGGCCGTATTGTATGCAGTCCGGATCTCCTCCTCGATCTGCTTCTGCGCAAGCCGGACGATTTCGGAGCGTATCATGCCCTCGCCCAATTCGTTCAACGAGCTGTGGACGCGCACGTTCAGCGCGGGCACCGGCTTCCCGTTCTCGATCGCGATGGAACGCTTCACCTTCAGATTCCTCACCGTGATGCTCGTGAAACCCGTTCCCCCCATCACCGTCATGACATCCCGATTGAAATGCTCGTTGCCCCATTGCATGCCTCGAATTTCCCCGAGGGTGAAATAGCTCGGACGCTTCTTCCCTTTGAAGGCGAAGAGACCGTCCAACTGCTCCATGTGCATCCCCTTTTTACGTTTGCTCCAGGCGCGATTGTTCAGGGATACGCTGGGCAGCAGCGCGGTCTCGGAACTCTCGTTGAAGTCGGCGACGAAGCGCTGCATCGTCATCGGCTCGAATAAGCTGTCCTGCCGAAACAGCAGCTTCGGCTCATAGATGAGGCTCGCCAGCTGCGAGCGCTGGAAGAACGTATCCGTTGCGAGAATGTCCTTGATCTCCGCTTTCGTGCCGAAGATCCAAGAGGTGTACCGCGATACGCGCACGCGGTTCAGCGCGTCAAGAATTTCGTCCATTTTGTCCATCGCCGGTTCCCTTACGACCACGACCTTGAGCTGCTCCAGATTGATTTGGACCTGCGAGGACAAAGCCAGGCCCGAGATGGCCGCGTGCAGGCTTTTTCCCTTGCCGGTGCCGATCCAAACGTTGGGCTCGCTCGGAGGAGGGCTCTCCGTCTTCGCGATGGCAGCGAAGTCCAGCAGCTGCAGGCTGATCTCGAATTGCCCTTCTTTAAAATCGACCCCGATGCCCGTCACGAACGCCTCGTCCGCCATCTCCGTGGAATCCCAGCAGCCGGCCAACAGGCAGGTTGTTGAAGCAAGCGCGGCAAACACCAGCAACTGCCGAACGTTATGGGCCGCCCGCCGGCCGATTCTCCCGATCATCAAGAACCCCGTTTGACGCGGAATTTCCATGGCAGCTGCAGCAAGGCGGTGAACAACTTGCGGAATTCGATCGGCGCTAGCGGCTGCATGTACGGCATGCCGAACGATTCCAGCGTACACAAGTAGAGCATGACCGCAAAGACCGATACGAAGAAACCGAACAGCCCCAGGAAGGCCGCCGCCGTAATGATGAACAGGCGAATGACGGTGACGGAACCGTTCAGGGATTGGTTCACGAGCGTAAAGGTGGAGACGGCGGTGACGGCGGTGATCACGAGCATCGTCGGCGACGTCAGGCCCGCGCGAATCGCCGCATCCCCGACGATGAGACCGCCGACGACCGTCACCGTCTGCCCGACGGCGCGCGGCAGCCGTACGCCCGCTTCTCGGAAAATTTCGAACATGAAGATCATGAGGTATAGCTCCATCTGCGGACTGAGCGGCAGGCCGAAGCGGGACATCGTGACGGTCGCGAGCAGCGTGAACGGCACCTGGTCGTTATTGTAAGCGAGCAGCGCCAGCCAGAAGCCCGGCAGCATGCCTGCGAGCAGGAAGCTGATCAGCCGGATGCACCGCTCGAAGGAAACGAAGTAAAAAGGCAAATAAGCGTCCTCTGGCGATTTGACGAGATAAGAAATGTTGACCGGTGCAACGAGCGCGGCTGGCGAGCCGTCCACGAGGATGGCGAACCGTCCGTTCATCAGGGACTGGACGACGAAGTCGGGACGCCCGATGTAGTGGATCGTCGGGACCATCGCGATGGACCGGTCGGAGATCGCGATCTCCAGCTCCCCGGCTCCGTGCAGCACGAGGACGTTGATGCCGTTCAATCGTTTTCGCGCCTCCTCGACGACGTCCGGCGACGTAATGCCCTCCATCCACATCAAGCAAACCTGGGTCTGCGATTCGGTGCCGAGCGTAAACCATTCGGCTGCCAGCTTCGGCGTGCGCAGTCGGGTCCGGATCAGGGACAGGTTGACGGCAATGGTCTCGACGAAGCCGTCGCGCGGCCCTTTGACCGATAGCTCCAGCGTCGATTCCTCGATGCTTCTGGAGGGCTGACCTGGGCTGTCGACGACGAACAAGGCGTTCGTCGATTCATTCAACAGGATAATCTGGCCGCCGAACATTTGCTCGAACACGCCTTTGCCATCCGGACCGGGATCCAGACGCCGGATTAGCGGATTCGCTTCGATATCGAACGCCAAGCTGCCGTCGTTATCGAACATCGTCTGAACGAAACGAAAATCAACCATGCCCGGCACGTACGCGACCGTGTAATGTATCGGCTCTTCCGCATCCGGCACGGTACGCACGACGGTCTTCATCGATACGTCGCCGCAGCGCGAGAGCTGGCCGTGCAGCCATTCAGAGGTTATTGTTGGCTCCGGCGTCGTCTCCGAAGCCGACTTGCTGTTGCTGGGAACCATCGGGTCTCCTCCCTTTCGGCAGCCCGTGGAACGAGAGCAGCCAGATCGTAGTCGTAATGAGCACAATGAGAGCCAAGTCGACCAAGAAAACGAGGCGGATCAAATGCTCCGCTTGAATCATCATGCTGGCCAGCGCTTTCGCGAGCGCGATGTAGAGCACCCCGAGAATGCAGACGAACCAAGCGCGGCTCTTGCGTTCGCGAAGCGGAATCAGCTCCATCATCAAGGTAAGGCCGAGGGATACGCGAATGAAGGCGCCCGACATCCATTGGAAGATCGCGAAAAAATCAACATGCTCGAAATATTTGCCGATCGAAACGAGGCGCCACTGCGAGAATGCCGGATAGCGGAGCTTCTCGGCTTCGATAGGCCCGAACTCCGTGATGGCGCCGATCGTCGGCCCCGTCATGAGAAGCATGATGAAGGCAGCGAAAGTCACGATCTGCCACAGCTTGATCGAAGATTTCAAATAATGCTGCAGGAAGAGCATCAGGAAAATCTCCATCGAACAGCTAAGCGCATAGAGCATGCCGTGCAGCGGAGTTCCCCAACCGTACTCCAGCATCGGCAGTAGGACGCTGTAGTCCTTGTGCGGCATGTTGGCGCTCATGACGAAGTCGCCGAGAACGACGACGACCGGCAGGAGCAGGCAGGAGACGAACGCAATCGAACGGAGGCCGCAGAGGGCGGCGGCGCCGATCAGCAGCATCATCACGGTCTGGACGACGATCTCCGGCGTCAAAGGAAGGAACGTGGCCGACGTCCAAGCCGTCGTCTCCACGAAGGATTGAAAGCTGGTAATGAGCAGGAACAGAAGCACCGGCCCGACGACCAGCCACGCTCCCGCGGGCGTGAGCCGCGAACGCAGCCAATCGCGCATATTTGCTTGTTTCGTTCGTCTCATCGGTCCGTGGACGAAGATCGCCAGCCAAGGAACGATGAATAGGAACGCCAGCGGACCGCACATCCAAGCATCCCTCAGGCTGACGTCGAGCACGGCGGGAAGCACGATGACATGCGAGGACAGACCGACGGACAGCGTCAGCATCATAAATATCGGCCAATGGCCGAGCGACCCTTCCTTCGGCAAAACGCAACGCCTCCCACATCCATTTCGGCATAGTTTTACCAACGGGTCCATAAAAAAACCGGCCGTTTGCCAATTTGCTTAGGAAACGGCCGGGTGGCGGCTCAGGCGTGCAAGCTAAAAACTATTCACGATTAACTCCGGTCAGACATTTAGGAGATAACGCCCTTCTTGAGAATCAGATTGGCATACAGCGCGCTCTCGCCCGTCGCGACGATCGCGTAGGCTTGACGTGCCCGTTCGTAGAACGCGAAGCGCTCCACCTGCTCGAACGGGGAAGCCATGCCCGTACGAGCGCCGATGATGCCGCCGTATTCCGACCAGATCGGCGTCTCGACCGGGTCGCCGGGAACGACCTGCATCAGCGAAGCAGGCTTTTCTACATAAGGATCGAGCGGGAACAGCTGCAAGATGGCGTCCAGCAGCTCCGGAATCGGATGGCCGTCGCAGCGGATCAGACGCTGGGCGTGGCTGGCCGCCGGAAAGTTGGCATCGGCAAGGACGATTTCGTCCCCGTGTCCCATCTCCATCAGGATTTTAAGCAGGTCTGGCGAAATGATCTTGGGAATACCATGCAGCATGAATAGAGTTCCTCCTTGGATGTACGTCGGTCAGCGAAGAATACGCGGGATACTAGCTCCGCTTATCGAACGTCGGCGATGCCGATGTCGTCCAGCATGACTTTGCCTTGATCGCTCGTAAAGTAAAACGTGATTCGGGATAAACGGGCCGGATCGAATTGGCTGTTGCTGCTCTGGAAGGGCTCGAAGGGCAAGCTGTACGTTTGGAAGACCGGTTCCGTCGGCTCCTTGTACTTGCCGTCCTTGACGCGCTTCTCCATCCACGGGAACAAGGTGAAATGCGTATAGGGCAGCGGCGTCACGGCCTTGAATTCCGAGAGCGGCAGACGTACCGAGGCACCGTTCCGGCTCTCAAGCTCGATCTCGATCTTTGGCAGCGGAATGCCCGAGGTACCGCCTTTGCCTGAAGCAGCTGCTTCTTTGAAGCCGGGCAGCTCCCTCTCCAAGTTCGTCATGTTGAAGATCAATTCCTGCTTGGACGCAGGCGATGCGCCGTGCCGTGCATCCATCGTCTCCGGGAGCTGCAGCGTATAGCTGCCGTCCCCTTGCTTCCATTGCAGAACCGCGCCGCGGGTTCCCTTGTCATTGCCGTCGCGGTCTTCCGCGGCGGCCTCGGACCATTGCAGCCGCTCCGCGCTCGCGGTTACGCCGTTGTCCAGCTTCGCCTTATCGTAATCGCCGTCGATTCGCGCGAGCGGCACGAAGCTGCCGTCCTCGTACCGATTCAAATAGGTGGCGGTCGGCAGCCAAGCCTCGCCGACGCGGAAGTCGCGGAACAGCGGTTCGTACTGCTTCGTGCCTTGAAGCGCCGTCTCCAGGAAAGCGGAAATATACACCTTCGCCACTTGGCGCTGGTCGTCCGCATCCATCATCTCGTTCTTCCGCAGCAGCAAGCCTCCCGGCAAACTGTCATCCATCGTCCCCCAGCTCGTATTGAACCGGCTATGGTTCGCCTCTCCAATATAGAGCGTGGTCTTAAAGCGATCCGAACCCGGCGTGAAGCTGGAACGGATATACTGGCGCTCCCCGCCGAACGTGTCGACGTCGCCGTCGCTCGCGCCCTGCAGCGACATGTAATACGTATCCTTCAGCTCTGCTTTCTTCTTGTCGACCAGCGTATCCGTCGGCGCGATCGCGATCACGGCCTGAATCTGCATAGCATCCAGTCCCGTGAGCGTCTTATCTTCGGCGAACCACTTGGAACGGTCCGCAGCCATCGCGACCGCTTGTCCGCCGCGGGAATGGCCGATCAGCGCGACTTGCTGCAAGTCCACTTTATGATAGAACGGGCTGCCCTCTTGCGCATCGAATGCTTGGATCTGCTGCAGATGCTTCAGCAGCATCCACGCGCGCACCTTCATATCATTGTTCGGAATGTTGCCCCAGAAGGAATAGTTCAGGAAGTTCTCGTCCACCGACACCGCGATATACCCCCGGCTCGCGAGCATCTCGCCCAAGTAGGCATAGCCGTCATCCGAGAACTGCTCCATCAAATGATTGCCGTGCACGATCAGCACGAGCGGAAACGGCCCTTGCCCCTCCGGCATCCATACGCGGCCGTTCACCGGCAGCTTGGTCTCGTCGAAGCCCCAGAACAGGCTCCGCACCCATTTCCAGCGGGAGATATACGCGGAAGCGTCGACGGTCTTCGTCGTCAGCGCCGCTCCCGACGCGAATTCTTCCCGTTTGGAATCGGACCCGCTGCCATAGGTGAAGGATTGCACGGGATAAGCGCCCTCTGCCGAAGGATCCTCGGCTCCGAGCTGAGCAACGGCCGGTTCTTCCGATACGACCTGGGCGTCCGCCGGCACGTCGCCGTATACATTCATCGGCCACTGGTCGAAGCTAAGACCTGTCAGCGTAATGACGACGACTAGCGCGAGCTTGACGATAACGGGCACCCGCCGGTGCGCGAGCAGACCGACGAACAAGCCGCCGGCCAAACCGATGCCCGCCAGAATGACCGCCAGCGCGATCGACATCCAATCCCCGAGGCTGGCTTTGTCGCCTATGAACCATAAGGCTGCGCCGGTGAAGGCCAGCACGCCTGTCGTCAGTCGAGGGATCGGCACATAACAAAGCGACAGCACGTAAGCTGCCGCCAATCCCGCGAGTCCCATTGCCAGCGTTCCGAGCAGTACGGCTACCGCGGCATCGAAGAGCATCCCGATGCCTGTCGGCATGCCGAGCGCCGTGATCACCAGCACAGTGCCGAGGACCGCCCACAAGCCGACGATCCCGGCACGCCAAAGCGCGGTATCGAATCGGAGCGCTACACGCCCCCGGTATAGTAGCCACGCCGCTGCTCGCTTCCATCCAGGCTTCTTCCGCGGCGGAATCGGCAACGGCATAATCGGAGTATTCGGCGTATTCAGTTCAAGTTCCATAGGCAGCTCCTAATCGATGCGTCTTGGAATCGCTTGTTGTTCCGTAATCTATCATTTGGTCACGCCATGATTCTTCCTCTACTTTATCTAGTAAATTATACGATGAATCCGCAGCATGACCAATACGAATTTGTTGACACTATTGGCAGCCGAATCGGACGGTGATCGACAATATCTCGCTGCGGCTGCCGATACGGATCGGCGGCCCCCACGTGCCGAAGCCGGAGGACACGAACGCATGCAGCCGCCCGATCCGCTTATAGCCCCAGTCCAGTTCGAATATCCGGCGGGTAATCCAATGATTCGGAGCCATTTGGCCGCGGTGCGTATGGCCGGACAACGACAAGTCCACGCCCGAATCGGCGATTTCGCGAAGCGCGGACGGCTGATGATCCATCAGAATCCACGGCTTGGAGGAATCGAGACCTGCCGTCAATTCGGCGACGGAAGCACGGGAACGGTCGGTCTTGTCCTTGCGCCCGATTAGATAAAAGCTGTCGCCGAGCAATATGGCCTCGTCACGCAGGACGGGCATATGCAGCTCGCTCATGGCCGGCACGTAGGTTTCGATGCCGCCGCCATAATATTCGTGATTGCCAAGTACCGCAAAGGTTCCGAACGGAGCTTGCATCTGCGCCAGCTGAAGCCCGTACTGCCGGCGGACGAATGGCTCGACGTCATCGTCCAGCACATCCCCGGGCAGCAGCATGATATCCGGCTTTAATTCGTTCACGCGACGGACGAGCCGGTCCAGGTGCCGCTTCCCGACCGTCGTGCCGAGATGAAGGTCGGAAGCGACCGCGATATGCAGCTGTTTCAATTCGCCCGCAGGTTTGGACAGCTCAACCTCATACTTGCGGACGATCGGCGACCAGGCATTCCACGAACCGCGGAGCATAATGATCAGCAGGATCAGAATAACGGCGCTGCCAACGGACATAATAGCTTCAACATGCGACACGGACAGAGCCCGGAGGAGCCAAGCGGCTAAATCCGCGAAAGGCAGCAGGAGCACCGCATATTCAAAGACGGCGAGCCAGTAAGAACCGATCCGTTTCAATCCCAGCGCAACCCAAGCAGGCAGCCTGCGGCGAAGCATCCGCGCTATCAAGTAGCCGAACGCCCCAACCGCGTAGATCGGCCAAAACAAGGCTGTGTAAGCAGCTCCGTCAAAGCCCAGCCACTCCCCGAGAAACAGCTTCAAGTGCCATCCCACAAAACCTTGCAGGCACAATAAAATAAACAGCATCACAAACGGTCGTACAGACATTTTGCGTTTCATGGCGTCCTCCAACTCCTCTAGCGGCGTTCGAAAAGCATCCGTTTCCATTCGTCCCTCTCGCTTCTCTGAATCTAGTATAGCGGCTTGCGAGAGTAAAAGCGAAGCAGGCCTAATCGGACAAAGAAAAGGCAGGAAATAACAGGCTTTTCCCCGAAATAATACAAGGATGCGCTGTCGATATTCTATTATTTGTAAGCGCATTCAAATTCGTTAAGATTACGTAACTGATACGCCGCGCAAGCTTAGCCGGAGGCTTCCGCTTGGTCGCGAAAGGAGGCATGCGTCCGCAGACAAGACGGACACCGATTGCAGTCTCGTACAGCGAAGAACGACGCAATCGCATAACCAACCTTTCTTAAGGAGCGTGTATTCATGAAAAAAACCTTCCTCCTCCTGCTGCTCGGCACCTTGCTGCTCGGCCTGGTGCCGGCCATCGGCGCGCAAGGCGGCGCAAGGACCGCCTACGCGGCCGACGCGTGGGGACCGCTTGCCGGAACCGACGATCTCGGCCGAACGCTGCCGCAGAACGCATCCGTCGGCGGGCCGAAACCGAACCGGACGGTTGCCCTCTTCTACTTCCTCTGGCAGCAGCGCGGCACCATCAATCCGACCAACTGGATCATCAGCGACGTCGTCTCCTCCCACCCCGGCGTACTCTCCGACATGAACAGTCCTTACTGGTACAGCGCCATCGGCAGCGGCAGCATGTATTATTGGGGCCAGCCGATCTACGACTACTACGACAGCTCGGATTACTGGGTCCAGCTCAAGAACGTGCAGCTGTTGACCGACGCCAACGTCGACATCCTCGTGATCGACGCCACGAATGCCGTCACGTACTCGAACGTGGCCAACATTCTCATGAACGCGATCGACGCGGTCAAGGCGCAGGGCAAAAACCCGCCGAAGGTCGTCTTCTACACGAATACGAATTCCGGCAGCACGATGCAGCAAATTTATAACGACTTCTACAAGCCCGGCGCTCCTTACGCGCATCCGAACAGCGTCTACTACTTGGACGGCAAGCCGCTGATCATCGGCTTGAGCGGCCAAGCGGCAGGCCATGATTACCAGAACTTCTTCACCTACCGCGAATCGCAGTGGCCGAACGAGGGCCAGAAGACGAACGGTTGGCCATGGCTCGAATTCGTCCGGCCGCAGCGGGTGTACACGAACGCGAGCGGCCAGCGCGAGATCGTCAACGTCTCCGTTGCCCAGCATCCGAACGGCATTTTCGGCGACACGGCGCTCTATGGCGTTCCCGGCGCCTGGGGCCGAAGCTATCATAACGGTGCCTCCGGCAGCGAGCCGGCGGATACGCCGTACGGCTACAACGTCCAAGAACAATGGGACTACGCCATCGCGCAGCAGACGCCGTTCATCTTCGTCACCGGCTGGAACGAATGGATCGCCGGTCGGTGGGACTACGGCAACGGCAAATCCAACTTCGTCGACCTTGCCACCGCCGAGTACAGCCGCGACATCGAACCGACGCTCACGGGCAATCTGAAGGATAACTACTATATGCAGATGGTCGACAATATCCGGCGTTACAAAGGCATCGAGCCTATCCCGCAGCCGAGCGCGGCCAAGACGATCGCAAGCTTCGCCGACTGGACGGACGTCTCTCCGTCTTACAGGGATTATACCGGCGATACGCTGGCCCGCAATTCCATCGGCGCTCCGGCGGGCATCACGTACGCGAACAACACCGGGCGCAACGACTTCGACACGCTGAAGGTGAGCCGCGACGCAAGCAATCTGTACTTCTATGCCAAAACCGCCGCCAACGTCACCGCCAATTCCGGCAGCAACTGGATGCGGCTCTATCTCGACATCGATCATAATCCGGCCACCGGCTGGAAGGGCTATGATTATCGCGTCGCCGGAGGAAGCGCGCTCCAGCATTACGTCGGCAGCAGCTGGACGAGCGCCGGCACGGTCGCGTACTCCGTCAGCGGCAAGGAAATGATGATCACTATTCCTCGCAGCACCGTCGGCAGCCCTTCGGATCCGCTTCAATTCGAATTCAAGTGGTCCGACAACATGCAGAGCGACACCGATCCGCTCGACTGGTACGTGAACGGGGACGCCGCACCCGGCGCACGGCTCAGCTACGCCTATTCCGCGGTGACGCCGCCCGCTCTGCCGGCCGTCGCGAACGGCAGCTTCGAGACGCCGGCCATCTCCGGGTTCCAGTACAATCCGTCCGGCTCGGGCTGGACGTTCGATCCGGGATTCGCGGGCATCGAGCATAACGGCAGCGCGTTCGGCGCGCCGAACGCGCCGGACGGCACCCAGGCCGCGATTCTGCAGCGGACGGGCTCCTTCACCCAAGCGGTGAATTTCCCGTCTTCCGGCACGTTCCAGCTTTCCTTCAGCGCGGCGAAGCGTCCGGGGAACGATCAAACGGTCAAGGTATATATCGACTCCACGCTGATCGCCACCGTAACTCCTACGAACACGAGCGCGTTCACTCCCTTTAAGACAAGTCCGTTCACGGTATCGGCCGGCAGTCATACCGTCAAATTCGCCGGCCAATCGGCGGACGACAACACGGCCTTCGTCGACGGAGTCGCCGTGCAGGCGCTGCCGGTCATCGCGAACGCCGGCTTCGAGACGCCATCCGTCCCGACGCTCCAATACAACCCATCCGGCTCGGGCTGGATCTTCGACTCCGGCTATGCCGGCATCGAGCATAACGGCAGCGCGTTCAACGCGCCAAACGCGCCTGAGGGCACGCAGGCTGCCTTCGTGCAGCGTACGGGCTTCGTCAAACAAAACGTAACGTTTCCCGCGGCAGGCAGCTTCAAAGTGACGTTCTCCGCGGCGAAACGTCCGGGAGACGGGGACCAGACGCTGAAGGTGTACTTCGATTCGACGCTCATCGGCACCTTCACGCCGACGAATACGAGCGCGTTCGCCTCGTTCGAGACGAGCGGCTTCACCGCAACGCCGGGCGTGCATACGATCACCTTCGCCGGACAAGCGGTACCGGATTGCACCGATTTCGTCGATCAGGTGGCCGTGGTCCTGAACTAACCTTCGGATTACGCGGCTAAGCATTACATTATGTCGAGCCGCATAGGCGCAGCAACAAGCGAATAGCCTCCAAGCTCCCAACGGGGAGCCTGGAGGCTATTCATGTTCTAAGCTTCCTCGAGTGGGCTTCGAAGCATTTTCGAAGCATTTTCGATGCATTTCGAACCATTTTCGAAGCATCTCCGAAGCGTTCGCTAAGCGTATGCGACCTGTTTGCGAATTGTCGACCGCCCGGCATTCAGGCCCTAATGTTTGCGATGCTCCCTAGGCGTCGTCCCGAAGCGCTTCTTGAACGCCCGTTCGAAATGCGGAAGCGTATTGAAGCCGGAGGCGAAGCAGATCTCCGTCACCGGCAGCCGCGTCGTCTTCAGCAATGATTTGGCGAATTGCAGGCGCAGCTCCTGCACGTAGGCTTGGAACGTGACGCCCGTCCCTTTGCGAAAGCACTCGCTGAAATAGTTGGGCGACAGGCCGCAGCTCCCGGCAGCCTCCTCCAGCGTAATCGTCTCCCGAAAATGATGCTGGATATAGATCAGCGCTTTCCGGACCGCGGGCTGAATCGGCTGGATAGGTTGATTCGGCTGAATCTCCGCTTCTGTGCCGGAAGCACCCGCCTGCGACTCCCTGCTGCTGCGGGACAGCTGGATAAGCAGGCGTTCGACGCTGCCTTGCACCAGCATGCCGCTCCCCGGCTGCCAGTTCTCGGATTCCTCCCAGATGAGCTCGAATTCCCGCTCCGCCGCGTCGGACTCCTCCGGGCCGTAGCCTGCGGCATGATGCGTCCCATGCGCGAATAGCAGTTCCTGCAGCGGCTCGCGGATGAAGTGGCCGCCGAAAATCAAATCATACAGCTGCAGCGTATCGCCGGGATCCGGCTCCAAGCTGTGAAAATCCGCCGGCGTCAGCAGGAACGCATCGCCTCGGCGGATCCGCATCGGAACGCCGTTCAGCACATGGGTTCCGCTGCCCGCGACGACGAAGCCCATTTCATAAAATTCATGCCAGTGCGTATCGATATGTCCGTCCAGCTGCTGCTTGAAGAGGCGCACGGGCGAGGATTGCGTCATATAGCTGTCGTTGGTCAACCGTTCGGGACTCTTATAGACGCTCATGCCTTCACCGTCGCCCCCCCGTAATACGTTATTCTATCACTCGATATGCGACTGGACGCGTAATTGCTCCGTTCGCAGGCGTGTGGATTCTATTATACATTCACAAAGGGATTGCCTGCGATATCCTTTCCGCGCGCGAGCCAAATTTTGAAGCCCGGGTTCTTCTCCGGCAGCACCTTCGCTTCCGTGGAGAAGTAGCGCATCGTATAGCCGCAGCGACGGTTAGGGCTCTTGTTCGGCGTCGCGCCGTGGATGATCCGCGAATCGTGGATCGAGCATTGGCCTGGCTCCAGCTCAAAGTAAACCGCTTGCGATTCATCGATATTTTTGATTTGCGTGGCGAAAATATTCTCGTTCTCGTTCACGGCCTCGTAATCCGAGAATCCGTTCTTGTGCGTGCCCGGGATGACCCGCATGCAGCCGTTCTCCTTGTTGCTGCGATCGATGGCCAGCCAGACGGTCGCGATTTTGTCGAAACGGTCGAGGCGGCCTTTCCAGTAGGCGGAATCCTCATGCCATGGCGTCTGCTTCCCGATCAGCGGCTCCTTGCAGATGAAATGGCTCGACCACAGTCCGATGTTCGGTCCGAGAATCGGTTCGACGAGGTCCAGCACCTCGTCCGCGAGCAGGAATTTGAGCAGCCGCTCATCGCGGAAATGCGGCGTATCAAGCTCGCTGTTCAGGCGGCGTCCGACCATCTCCCATTGCTCTTCGAAAATTTCCGACAACTCCGCCTGCTTCTCATCGCTGAACAGCTGGCTCTTGCATAACGTGTAACCATTCTCCTTGTAAAAATCGACTTCCGCCTGCGTTAATTGGGCTTTTGCAATATTGGACATGTATGCCGCCTCCTGGATTTTGGGGTACCTGCGTTATTTACGGTTTGTTGAAGCCTTCCATGACCCCATTATCGCGCGATTGCCGCGAAAGCGCTTTTCTTCTTCACGGGAAAAGTATGCATATGTTCGGATTATCGCAAAAGGCGAAGCGGTCCCATGGCAGCAAAAAGCCGCAGCCCTTGATAGCTGCGGCTTCTATACGCGGTCAGGTCATGCAATTGACCGCTTAATGATACGTGAACTCGCCCACGTCGATCCCGCAGGGGCCTCCATCGGGATTGCCTTCCAGCACGACTTCCGAACCGTCGGCCTTGTAGAGCGGGTTGTAATGCACGCTGATCGTAGCCGCGGACGCGTTGGCGTAATGGCAGATGAACGCGCGGCGGAATTGATCCTTCGTCTTGTTCCGGTAGGAACCGTGGATCAGATTGCCGTTGAAGAAGAGCACGTCGCCTTTATCCATGATGACCGGCATGACGACTCCGTCCTTCGGCGGCTTCACGTAATGATTCGTGAACGACTCCTTCGTGTCTGCCTCTTCCGGACAGGAAATTTCATGCGCTTGCGTCTTCGGCACGATCAGCAGGCCGCCGTTCTCTTCATAGGCGGCATCGACCGCCGTCCAAGCGGCGATGCAGTTGCCCGGCTCGACCTTCAAATAGAAATTGTCCTGATGCAGCGCCTGGCCTCTGGAGCCCGGAGGCTTGTAATAAAACATGCTTTGTGCCGCGTAAGCCTCTTCGCCGTACAAATCGGCCAGCACTTCGAGCACCGGCGGATGAAGCATGAATCGCTTCGCCGTCTCGTTATAGCGATGCGGATGCATGACGCGCGGATACCGCTGCAGCGGATCCTGGGATTCGCCGTCCAGCTTAGGCTCGAAATAGCCGGGAATGGTTTCCGTGCTCATGTTCTCGAAGGTTTGCTCGATTTCCCCCAAATTGTCCGGCGAAAACAACCCTTTGACGATCAAATAGCCTTCAGTATCGAATTGCTTCTTCTGTTCTTCCGTAATCGCGCGAAGTAGCTGTGCCATTATCCTTCCCCCTGTGCAAGAGTTGACGTGAATGAATGTATTTCCTATGACTTCATTGTAGAATTTTCCGCCGCAAAGCTGAAGTAAGAATCATGCTGAAAACTGCTACGATCCTGCTATAATGAAATCAATCTTCAAAGAGTTGGGAGCGTGGCACCGGTATGAGCGCGATCGATAAACGACTGCCTTCAGTAATCAAGGAGCAAGGAGCAAGCACCGTCATTTCCGGGCATTTCAATGAATCGGATACGTATATCACCAGACGCCCGGGCGGCATGAGCGATTGGCTGATCACGTATACGTTAGACGGAAGCGGCTACTTCCTCATCGACGGAGAGGAACGATTCTGCCAGGCCGGCGAAATCGCGCTGCTGCAGCCCGGCGTGCCTCACCAATATGGCACGCGCAAAGGCGGCCATTGGAACTTCATGTGGGCGCACTTCACCTCGCGGATTACGGAAACGAACCTCCTGCCTGCAGAGAAGCTGCTGGTTCACGCCTTGGATAACGAATCGGCGCGCAAGCGCGTCGGACGCGCGTTCAAACGGATCCTGTCGGACGCGATCGAACAGAGCGCGTTCTGGGGCGAATTGTGCGAGAATACGCTTCGCGAGGTTATTCTGCTGCTGGCGCAGCGGTATGCCAAGCCGCTTGATCCGCGGATCGAGGAGGTTCGCTACCTGCTTTCCTCCCGCATGCGGGAGCCGGTGCGCATCGAGGATTTGGCACAGGAGATCGGTTTGTCCCCCTCCAGACTATCCCATCTGTACAAGGAATCGACCGGCATGTCCATCATCGATTCCTTGAACGACATGCGCATCCGGCAGGCGGCCGTGCTTCTCGAGCATACCGGACGGCAGGCGTCCGAGGTGGCGGCGGATGTCGGCTTCGAGAACTATAACCATTTTGCCAATCAATTCCGCAAGCGCTTCGGCGTCAATCCGCGGAGCTATAAGAACGCGCAGCCGCGGGATCCGCAATAGGGTTGCTTCCGGATCGGCCGCGCCTGACCTGCCCCGCGAAGCTGTATCCGAACTGGTTTGCCGACCAGCTGCTCGATGGCCAAGTCGCGGCTGCCTTGAACTCACCAAACAAACCCGCCGATTCTTCAGAGAAGACGGCGGGTTTGTGGTCATGCTTATGGCGAGTTGCTTAAGAAGATATATGCTTTGGTGAAGCTGTAGATGATGATAATTGAACTGACTTAAGCCGCGACGGTGCCCGCCTGCGAGACCTTCAGTCTCCGGCGGATCAGCAGCGTGAACGGAATGGCGGCGACGGCGATGAAGGTCGCGATCAAGAACACGTCGTTCACGCTCATCGTGAAGGACAACAGCGGAATGAGCTTCACGGGATCCTTCCCGCTCTGCGTCAGGTCGGTCGCGTGCGTCAGCGTATGGGACGCGAGCAGCGAAGTGAACAAGGCGATGGCGAACGAACCGCCCACGTTACGCACCCAGTTCGTAACGGAAGAGGCATGGCCGACCATGGTCGGTCCGATCTCTTCCATTGCCGCCGTGCTCGTCGCCGCGGCTGCGAGCGATACGCCGAGATTTCGGACAGCCATCCACAGAATAATGTAGAAGTGCGTGCTGTCGCTATGAAGCTGCGTCATCTCGTAGCTGCCGTAAATGATGAGCACGAGACCTGCGATCGTCATCCACTTGGCGCCGACGATCGGATAGATTTTACCGGCAATCGGCATAGCTAGCGCCATGATTAACGAGGAAGGCAGCAGGATCAACCCGGTGTCCATCGCGGAGGTTTGCTGGACGTTTTGCAGGAACAGCGGAACGAGCAGCGTACCGGAATAGAGACTGATCGTAATGATCGTATTCGCCACCAGCGTGATGGAGAAACGGTAATTGCCGAACACGCGCAGGTTGAGCAGCGGATTCTTCGTTCGCAGCTCCCACACGATAAAGATTGCCAGCAGAACAGCGCCGATAACGAACAAGCCGATCGTCTTGCCGGAATCCCAGCCCCACTGACGTCCTTGGCTGAGCGCGACGAGCAGCGATGCGCTGCTAGCCATAACGGTAAAGAGGCCAAGCTTATCAAGCGGCGAAGGTTTGCCGATACGGTAGCTCGGAATCATAATCATGATGAAGACGATCGCAATCAAGCCGATCGGAACATTGATGAAGAACAGCCAGTGCCAGCTCAGCTGCTGAATCAGCCAGCCGCTGATCGTCGGGCCGAATGCGGGCGCCAGCATGGCGGACAGGCCCCAGATGCTGACGGCGAACGGCTGCTTTTCCCGCGGAATGACTTGGAAAATAATCGTCATCGTCGCCGGCAGAATCAAGCCGGTGAAGATCCCCTGCAAAATGCGGAACGTAATCAACGAACCGATGTTCCATGAAAATCCGCACAGCAGCGAGAAGACGACAAAGCCGACCATCGCAAACAAATACACGTTCTTATACCCGAACTTATCGCCCAAGTAGCCTGTCAAAGGCGCGATCGTGCCGAGCGACAGCATGAATCCGGTGAGCGTCCATTGGACGGTGCTCAGCGCTGCATGAAAATCGCCCATGAAGATGGTCAGCGCAACATTGATCGTGCTGATGCCGAGTATGCTTAGAAAGGCGCCGAAAAAGATGGCGGTCATAATGGGCCAAAAGCGGACGGTCGGTACGTTCGTAGTGCTCATACGGTTTGGTTCTCTCCCTCGCGTTATCGTCATGGCTCTTTCGCATGTTCATCACAGTGCGTCGGCCATTTTGTAAAATTGATCATACACCAACGCCTAGATAAAGTAAACTCATTTCGTCAATATTAGTTTAGTTTGGCTATATCGTTTATTTTACAATCCGACTTGTGTATAATTAGCGGTATAGAAAGAGAGCGTGATCCAATGGAACCGAGCAACGAAACGCAGCACTGCCGGTATACGGACGAGACGATCAAGAACAAATACGTAGTCAAGCTCCTTCACCCCGTCAAATTAAACGGCTTCCAAAGCCTTCGCATGGACGACATCGCCAAAACGATGGACTTGTCCAAAGCGACCTTGTACAAATACTTTACGTCCCGGGACGAAATCATAGACATTCTCGTGCAGCTGTTCATCCAGTATGTCGTCGGAGCCGAGAGTCAATTCGTGCCCGGCAGCGCGGAGGATTATTTCAAAGGCTTCAAGTCCTCCTTCGCCCAAACGCTGCTGATCGCCAACTATGGTACCGAAACGTTCTTCGGCGACCTGCGGGAAGTGTATCCGCAATTGATGGCGTCCATCGACGTCGCGATCAGCGAACGGAACGAGCGGCTGCGCCGCTTCTACGATCAGGGCATCCAAGACGGCATCATGTACGATACGAACACCACGCTGCTGATCATCCAGGATGAGCTCATGTTCCGCCATTTGCTGGATCCGCATTATTTGATGAAGCACAATTTGACGCTTCGCAGCGCCATCGCGGATTACTACAACATCAAGAAGAGACAGCTGTTCCGGTCGGAAGTCTACGGGCAGCTGGACGATTCGGGCATGGCGGAACGGATCGAACAGCTCGTTCGCAAAGTCACGTACGGGGTGTATTGATTCGGATTGAGCGATTGATGATTGAGCAATTTGATGATTGAGCGATTGAATGATTGAACGACAAAGGACCGCGGCAGGCGCTTTCACGCTTGCTGCGGTCCTTTGTCGTTGGCGGCGAGAATGATGTTGATGAATGCGTGGATGTTGTTGGAGTTTCCGTGGATGTTGTTGGAGTTTCCGTGGATGTTCTTGGAGTTTCCGTCGACGCTGGTTTATATCGAGATTCTCTCTCGATCCGACTGATTCTCGTGAACGACGACCCGATTGCGCGTCCGCTTCGCTTCGTACAAGCATTTGTCCGCTGCCGCCACCAGCGAATCCTCTTCGCTTCCGAACTTGGGCACGACCGATGCCACGCCGAGACTGATCGTCAGATAACGGCTGACCTTCGAATTGGCATGCGAGATTTCTTTGCCTTCGATTCGTTCCCGAAGAGACTCCGCAAGGCTCGCCGCCTCGCTTAGCGTCGTGCCCGGAAGCACGATGCCGAACTCTTCGCCGCCGTATCGGGCGACGAAATACCGCGGCTTCTTGAGCGAGGTTCGGATCGCGGATGCGACCGTCTTCAAGCACATGTCGCCGCCAAGATGCCCGTACGTATCGTTGTACGCCTTGAAATAATCGATGTCCAGCATGATGAGGGACAGCGGTTCTTTCTTGAGGGTATGCGTGTTCCATTCCGCGCGCAGCTGTTCGTTGAAGTACCTCCGGTTGAATATTCCCGTCAGGCCGTCAAGCGAGGACAGCTTTCTCAGCTCGTCATTCGCTGCACGAAGCTCCGTCTGCGTCGCGATCCGCCCGGTAATGTCCGACAGCGAGACGAGCACGCTGCTCACGTTCCCCTCCTGGTCTAACAACGGCGAGCAGTTGCAGGAGATCATCGCGCTTTCCCCGTTCGGCCTTCTGAAAATAAACTCGCTGTTCGACACCGCCCGGCCCGTCCTAATCGCGATCGAAACGGGATATTCCTCGATCGGCAGCGGATTGCCGGCGAAGTCGGCCAGCACCCAGATCGGGCTGTCGTACGGAAGGCTGATAATCTCCTCCTTGTCCATGCCGAAGATTTCTTCCGCCATCCGGTTCGCCACGGCGATCCGTCCGCTCTGATCGACGACCACGATTCCCGACGGCACCGTCTCGATGATCGTGCCGAGCCGCAGCTGGCTTTCGACGGCCGTCTGCTCCAGCGCCTTGCGCACCGTGATGTCCTGGAGATAGATGGACAGACCGACTTTGGACGGGTAGATATGCACGCTGTACCACGCTTTCAAATGCGGCACGTAATCTTCCGTCGAGACCGGCACCTGCTCCTCCATGGCTTGTCGGCAGCTCTCGCGCATTGGCGAGTCCGCCATTCCGGGGAAAACGTCCCAAAGCAGCCTGCCCATGATCTGCGAGCGGCTTCGGCCGAGCATGCGCTCCGCTTCGCTGTTTACATAAGCCAGCGTCCAATCATAATTCAGCGCCATGAAAGCATCCGTGATGCTCTCTAAAATATTGTTGATCCGCGCTTGCGACTCCCGGTACGCTTCTTCGGCCGCCTTCAGCTGCGTAATGTCGCGGCTGACGGAGACGACGCCCATGATGTCGCTGTTGTCGCGAAGCGTGGAATACGACGTTTGGTAGCTGCGCGGAGCGCCTTCGGATGATTCCGCGCACCATTCGATAACGTTCGTCTTCTCCTGAAGCGCCAGCCGCATCGCCTGCTCGTGCAAATCGGCGTTATCGGAATTCATCAGCTGACGAACCTTCATCCCCGTCTGCATAGCCGGGAACGTTTGGCCGCCGTCGTTCATGGACCTGCCGTAGACGCCGGTCAGCTTCAGCTCGGCATCGTACGTCGCCACGACCTCTTCCATGGAACCGACGATCAGCCTGAACCGTTCCTCGCTCTCGCTCAGCGCGCGCTCGACCTTGCGTTGTTCCGTAATATCGATGCCGATGCCGATGACGTGTTTGACGTCTCCGTTCGGTTCCTGAACGATCGTATTGGACCAGGCGATCAAACGCAGCTGGCCGGAACGCGTGCGCCAATGATTCTCGTTGCGATTGCTTCCGCCGGCAGACAGCAGCGCCTGGAAATGCGAGCGGACGGACTCCCGCTCTTCGGCCGGAATGAGCATGTCGTAGATGGAGGCGTTCCGCACGTCCGCGAAGGTGTAGCCGGTTGCCTGCTCGCAGCTGTGATTAAATCGCAGCATTCCGCCGTTTCTGTCCAAAACGACGATAAGCGAGGCCGCCGTATCGATGATCGACGAAGCAAAATTACGCTCTTGGCTGAGCGCTTCCGTCCGCTCCCGGATCGTATCGGACATGGCGTTGAACGATTGGCCCAGTTGTTGAAACTCAACCGTCGACGACTTCAGCACGCCGGGATCGATCCGGTGATGATAGTCCCCGTCCCTGATGATCCGAACGCCTCGCAGCAGATGGTTGACCGGGCTTGAAATTCGTTTGGACGTGCGAAGCATGACGAGCACGGCTGCAAGCATGGCCAGCAAAATGAACAACGACGCGTATTTGAGCTCCGTGTACAACGCCGACAGCACGTCGTCCTTGGCGGCTTCCCCGATAATCAGCCAGCTGCCGTTCTTGGTCCATAAATACGCGCCGTACACCGATACGCCAAGGTAATTGTCGTACGCGCGCAAGGAGATGCCGCCGGCCTTCGCCTTCTCCAGCAGGTCAGGATGGATCCGGAGCGGTTCATCCGCCCCGCTTCCCTCGCCCGTAATCAGCGTTCCGTCCCGATTGACTACGTACGTCTGCCCTTGCTCGCCGTACGTAAACCGCCGCATGAGCTGCTCGATGGTCGTAAGTTCGACCGTGCCCATAATGAGTCCTTGAAAGGAATGGTCCTTCGAGACGACGGGCGAAGCAAACACGATGATTCGTTTGCCGTCTACGCGCGAGGCGAGCACATCCGATACCGTCGCCGCCCCCTGCTTCGCAGCCTTGAAATACGACCTGTCCCGAAGATCCGTGCCGTCGGAAGTCCTGCCGTCGGGGCCGACGAGCCCGATCGCGCGGAATTCCCGGTGGTTCTCTTTGACCAGTCCCATCAGGTCCTGGACTCTGGCCTTGTCGCCGGCCTTGTGCGCCGGATCGTTCGCGATAAGCTTGATGTCCGCCATCCGGTCGTCCAGCCATTTATCGATAAACTGCTGCTGCAGCATAATCGTCTGTTCCAGTTGATGATGGATATTCTTCTCTTGATGCACAAGCTCGACATAGGAAAAAATAGACGTGCACGCGCAGCCGACGATCAGGACGAATACGAGTCCGAGCGCTCTCAGTCTGGCGTTCAACGTCGGTTTTCTCTTCCAACGGTGAGGCACGATGTTTATGTTCGGTCACTCCTTTGATGATTGCAGCAGGGAAACGATCTGGTTTGATTCACTCATTCGACAAATAATCGCAAAACCCTTCGCTCATCCGAAGATCTTGTCGCCTTTTGTCACACGAACAATAAAAAAACCCGCGAACGCGGGCATTGTGGGTATGGCAGTATTCGCGCGTAAGGCAGTCCGTTCTCAGAAATCATGACTCGCAAGCGACGCCGTCGCCGTCGCCGTCCATTTTGGCGCTGTAACCGGGATCGCCTTTATGGAGCGGAGTTTTGCCGGCTGCTTTGGCTTCGGCGCAGCTGCGATAGACGACCGTTCCTCCGGAAGATGCGGCGGGAGCGGTTGACTTCGCGGGACCGGCGGTTCCATCCGCGATCGAAGGAGACACCGCCTCAAAAGCCGCCGTATCCGTCCACATCGCTTCGAATTGGCTCTCGAACGACTTGGCGACGTCGGCATTCCGCAGCACCATCAGCACTTCGTCGTTCTCCGTGCTCGCCGCCTTCGAATAGTTGAACGAGCCCGTCGTCGCCGTTTGGTTGTCGGCGATCGCCATTTTGAGATGCATCAAGCCGCTGTGCTTGTTCAGCTTCATCGGAATGCCAGCGCTGCCCAGCAGCTTCAGCGCTTCCTGCTGGCTCTTGCCGCCTGCCTGGATGCGGTCCGTGATGAGACGGACCTTGACGCCGCGCTGCTTCGCGCGCTTGATGGCATCTACGATGTCCGGCTTCGTCAGGCTATAGATCGCGATATCCAGCGTTTTCGAAGCGTCGTCGATGACGCCGATCAGCAGTTTTTCCGGCTTTTGCCCGGCCTGCGTGAATGCCCATTCCGCATGGATGCCTTCCGCCTCCGGGGCCGTTGCCGAGGGCGATGCGTAGATCGAGCAGCTGGCAAGGAAGACGGACAATAAGGCCGTGAGTACAAATGGGATGCGTTTCATGATGCGGCCTCCTGCATAAGTTTTCCTCCAGTTTACCATGAAACCGCCCTGTGACAACAATGAAGACCCCTCCGCCTGCCGGCAAAGGGATCTTCATTGTCGGCGCCGCTAAGCGTGCGACGTATATCAGTTTTGATCGCATCGGCATTGCTTAATCAGCTTTGCTTTCGTTAGCCTTGAGCGACGGCACTCTCGTCCATGTAGATGACTTCCCACAAATGGCCGTCCACATCCTGGAAGCTCCAGGCGTACATGAAGCCGTGGTCTTGCGGATCGTTCGATATTTGACCGCCGGAGGAAAGCGCCTTGTACACGATTTCGTCCACGCTTTCCCTGCTGGAAGCGGATATGGCCAAAATCACCTCGGTGCCTTTGCTCGCATCGGAAACGGGTTTCTTCGTGAAGGTTTGGAAGTATGGCTCGGACAGCAGCATGACGAAGATATGCTCGCTGATGACCATGCAGGCCGCGTTCTCGTCCGTGAATTGGGCATTGAACCCAAAGCCGACGTCATTGAAGAAATGGACGGACTTCTTGATGTCTTTTACCGGCAAATTAATGAATATTTTATCTGCTTGAATTCCCACAATCAATCACCTCCTCGTCAGGATATCGGATTCGGAAAACCATGTCAAATGACGCCGCTGTCAGGCCCTGCAAGAGAATGGATTCATCGGCCGCGGTATCCTTCATCGCACCACGCGGGCTGCCTTTACGTATTTGCCGCCATTCTCGACGACGAAGGCGCTGTCGACTGCCGTTCCCTTAAGCTCGAACAGCTTGCTGCCTTCCTTCAGCAGGTTGCTGTCGCCGTCCTGCTTGACGTACGGCTGGATCGTCTCCCCTTCCGGAACGGCTATCGCGTCCATACTCGAGATATCCCTTCGGACCTCGCCGATCGGGCTTCCGACCTCTGCCTCTTGAACGATATCGTCGCTGATCGCATAGGTTTGGCCATGGTTCCACACGACGAACGCATAAGCCCACGATGCCGAACTGTTGACCATCACCTTCGGATGGCCGTTGCCGGCATTCCCGTTGGCGCGCTTCTCTTCTGCTGCTCCGCAAGCCGAAAGCGTCAACAGGCTAAAGCCGATCAGGACAACCATGACGAACTTCTTCTTCATTGTGCCGCCTCCTTGTCTGCGCCAGCGTCATCCGAACATTATTCTACAAGACGGAGCGGGGACGCAAAAGGTTGCCTTCTCGCAGCTGAGCGCCGGACTCTTCCGACAAAGAGCCGACGACATTCGCCGCGCATAATGTTCATTGGCAGCAAAAACAGGACAGCCGAGCGCCGACTGCCCTGTTTCGCATGTATAGATGGTTTGAATCAACGCTCCTGCATCAAGTTCCGCAAAAGGTCTGGTACCGCTTGTTCGATGGCGCCGGCGGCGCAGCGTATTCCGCTTGTTCGGCGGCATGCGCGAACGGCTGCGCGAGCGCCTCGAGCAGCCGGTCCATCACGGCGTAATCGCCTTCTTCCACGGCAGCTCGCAGCGCTTCCTCCACCCGGTGATTACGCGGAATGACGGCCGGATTGCTGCTTTGCATCAGCTGCCGCGAAGCAGCTTGCGATACCTGCTGTCGGCCCCGTCTCGCCTGCCATTGCTCCTGCCACCTTTCGAACTCCGTCGTGCCGGACATGGCCGTATCCTCAGGCTTATCGAACGTCAAGGCAACGAACGTATTCGTATAATCCGCCCGATGCTTCTGCATCAGCTCGAGCAGGTCTTGAACCAAAGCTTCATCCTCCGGCTCTTCGCCAGCAATTCCGAGCTTTGCCCTCATTCCCGAGAGCCAATTGCACTGATACTGCTCGATAAATCCCGCCAGCGCATCCTCCGCCAGCTTGACCGCCTGCTCCTCGTCGGCATGCAGCAGCGGCAGCAGCGCTTCCGCCAGACGTGCCAGATTCCATACGGCGATACGCGGCTGATTGCCATATGCGTATCGGCCTTGCGAGTCGATGGAGCTGAAAACCGTTGCCGGATCGTACGCATCCATGAACGCGCAAGGCCCATAGTCGATGGTCTCCCCGCTAAGCGCCATATTGTCCGTGTTCATGACACCGTGGATGAAGCCCGCGAGCTGCCAGCGGGCAATTAGGGAAGCTTGACGCTTGATGACTTCTCGCAGCAGCGTAAGGCTGCGGTCATCGTCCGCTTCCGCTGCAGCGTCAGGGTAGTGCCGCTGCAAGGTGTACGCTACCAAGTCCCGCAACTCCTCGACCGGCCGGCCAGCCGATACGTATTGGAACGTACCGACGCGAATGTGGCTGGCAGCCACGCGGGTCAGAACGGCACCGGGCTGCTCCGTTTCGCGGTATACAGGCTCGCCGGTTTCCGTGACCGCCAGGCTGCGGGTCGTCGGAATGCCCAGCGCATGCATGGCTTCGCTGATGATATATTCGCGCAGCATCGGCCCGAGTCCCGCGCGGCCATCGCCGCGACGAGAATAAGGCGTCCGGCCGGAGCCTTTCAGCTGAATATCGAATCGTTCCCCGGAGGGGGTGATCTGTTCGCCGAGAAGCAGAGCACGTCCATCCCCCAGCATGTTCAGATGTCCGAATTGATGTCCCGCATACGCTTGCGCAAGCGGCATTGCGCCTTCCGGAATCCGGTTGCCGCCAAACACGGCAGCGCCCTCCGGGGTATCCAGCGCCCCCGCGTTCAATCCGAGGGAAGCGGCCAGCGGATCGTTAAACCGCACCAGCTTCGGCGCGTGCACGGGGACCGGATCCTGCCTCGTGAACAGGGCTTCCGGCAGTTGCGCATAGCTATTGTCGATCTTCCAGCCCGGCTCCGGGCTTATTTGATTCGCTGTCATGGTAATCCCTCCTTTTGCTCCTGCAAGCAATCATTATTCCTTGCCGTCCGTAAACGCAGCTTCGAATAGAAGTAATGGGGCCGACTACCCTTCCACTACGTCCGCCTCCAGCTCGCTCGCGACCTCCAGCATCATGGGAATGACGGCTTCATTGGTACCGGATACGTAAATATCGCCCTGATAATGCCGGAATGGAATCTGAACCGCACCGTGGCGCCACATAAAGAAATCCCCTTCGATCGACATCGTCGTAGCACCGGTCACCGTAAATACGGAAGAGTAGGTGAAATCAGGCTTCGTACTGAAATACTGCTTGCATTCCTCAAGCGTGATGGCGGCATCCGGACTGCCGCCCGACTTGATTTCTCTCGTGATGCGATAACGTTGACTCATTGCGAGGCCTCCATAGGATTCCATATTCGATGGATCAGTTATTGTTTTCTGCCGATGTAAAGCAAATGCGAGCCGGTCGCCCCCAGCAAGTAAGGGTCGTCCGCCGATTCGTAGATCAATTCCATTAGCCTGTCCTCTTCGCCGCGCTCTGACCAGTAGGCCCAATTCTCGGTTGTCAATCGTCCGCCGATTCCCGTCGACGATAGTAATTTAACCGTTTCGAAGCCCTGACTTTCAAAGAACGGAAGGACATCCGCAATCTCGAAGAAATACGCACCCGTGAATCGGCCTGGATCCTCATGATTGAATTGACCGGTACGCTTAAAGGCTTCGATCTCGGACATGCGGTCCAGCGGCTTCCACTGCTCTGGCGACATCAAGGCCGTCAACACTTTGCGAATTCGCGGCCTGACAGCCGCGAAGACGATTCCGCCGGGCTTGGTCACGCGGTACAGCTCCCGTACGGCTTTGATCCGGTCTGCCTCCTCCTGCAAATGATACAACGGCCCCAGCATAAGCGATGCGTCGAATTGCTCCGATGCCAGTCCGTGCAGATCCCTGGCGTCTCGAACAAGAAAATCGGCAAAACGATCCTTCAGACCGAGCTCGGAAGCCTTCTCTTCAGCAATCTTCACCTGCTGCGGCGTTAGATCCGCCAGCGTTACCGCGTATCCGCGTTTGGCCAGCTCCATCGCGTATTTCCCCGGGCCGGCGCCATTGTCCAATACCTGTCCGCAAGCGGGAAGATAGGATGAAATAAAATGCCAATTCACCTTAAACTCAAGCGGTTCGCGGTCCAGCCGGCCCCACTCGTCGAACTTCGAATAATACGCGACGACATCGCTCATATCCCAGCCCCCCATCGGTAATTCCAACCATAATAAAGCCTCTTGCGGACATAAGCAACTATCCTGTGCGATCCACGTCGTATTTTTTTTTGCGGCAGCAGCCCCGTCTCCCATCGGCAGTCATGCTATGATTCTCTTCCGGAGCCATGCTATCATAATAATCAGCAAATGATTCTCTTCCGCCAATACTCTCATCAAACTCAAACGCTAGCGAGGAATCTGCTATGCCATTATCCGCATCAAGCAAGAACCCGCGCACCGTCGTTCGCCTGTTATTGGCCGTCACGCTGCTGCGCAGCATGGGACAGGGCGCCGCCCTTGCCGTCACGAGCCTCTACCTGCGGGAGCTCGGCTGGAGCGGCGCCGCGATCGGCGCGGTCATCGCGGGAGCAGGCATCTTCCGTGCCGTGCTGTCCGTGCTCGCAGGCGAAGTCAACGCGCTGCTGGGACCCAAACGTTATTTGCTGGTCTATGAAAGCTTAACGCTGCTTGCGGCGATTCTTGCAGCCGCGACCTCCGTGCCGTGGCTGCTGGCGGCAGCGGTCGTCATGGCCGGACTCGGCAGCGGACATTCCGGATCCGGCGGCCCCGCCGCGCCCATCGAACGCGCCTGGCTCGGCGCGCATGCGAGTGACAAGCAGCGAGCCAGGGCATTGTTCGGCAGCAACGCCTTGTTCGGCTATGCCGGCCTTGGATCCGGCGCGCTGCTCGCTTGTCTGCCCGCATTGTTCTACGGGAGCTCGGAGGGTGCAGGGAGCTTTCGGCTGATCTATGTTTGCACGGCGCTCCTGACGGCCGGCTGTATCTACTGCCTCTTCCGTCTCCAGGGCGGCGGCCGCAAGCCGAAACCGGCGGCAGCGTCTGCAGCGTCTATTACGGCAGAGCCGAAGCCGCTCCCGGAGGCAGCTTCGAGAAGCGGCCATTCACGCCTTCAAGGCCGCAAGCTCCTTGTCCTACTAACCGGGATCATCCTCGTCGTCATCCTCTCGAGCTTGCTGAGAGCCGCCGGGCTTTACGAACTGTCGCTTTTCATTCCGGTCGTTTTCTTCCTGCTTCTGCTTGCGTCCGCTAACTATCGACTGTTCCGCAAACCGCGAACGGAGCGGGAGGCTGCCGGGCGCACCGAAGAGTTCAAGCTGCTCGCAAGCATGCTTGGCGGCGTCACGGCAACGATGACAAGCACCGTGACCGCGTATTGGTTCACGGTCAGATACGGCGTCTCTCCCGGGATGATCGGCGCCGTTATGGGCGCTTCCTTTCTGAGTGCGGCGCTCGTATCGCGGCTCACGAGTCGAAGCTTAAGCAGGACGAGCACGCTGCGAACGATCATCGGCCTCCAGTCGGCCGCGATCGTTCTGCTCCTCGCGCTGCCATGGGTCACGTCCTTCCCGCTGGCCGCCATCATCGAGATTTGCTGCACCGCTTGCTGCCTGGGTACCCGCGGCAGCCGTACGGCGGTCATGATGGAAGACCGCGGCAAAACTTCGCGAAGCTTGCTGGCGAGGCTCAATCTGCTGGTGATTCGATTGGCGGCAGTGTCTTGGCCAGGCGTGTTCGTCGCATTCGTCGCGAAAGGCCACGCGGTGCTTCCTTTCTGCCTTGCGGCAGTCTTTCAAGCGATTGCAGCCATCCTATTCGGCTTGGCCTACCGCCAGGAAGGGCGCCCGGGCGCCGATGCAGCTGCATCTCCTTCCAGCCCACTAGGCCCAACAAGCACATCCATAGAATCGGCCAGCCGCTAAGGCTGGCCGATTCTGTGGATGGCCGATGACGATTCGGATGAGCAGGCAATGCCCCTGCCTTCCCTCCTCTGCCTTCCCGCTAGTCTTCTTTACGCTCGAAAACAACGCGCGACGGCTTATAGACGCGTTCGCGCTGGATCGGCTCCGGCTCGACCATTTTGATCTGCATCTGTTTCTTCGTTTTCCCGGGCGTCGCCTTGGCTTTGCCTTTCGGCTTCGCCTTCGCGTCCGGCTTTACTTTCGCTGCGGATTTGGGTTTGGATTTGGACGGGCCGGCGGAACCTTTCGCCGGTTCGCCGTCTCCGCCTGCTGCCTTCTCCTCTTCCGCCTCTTCGTCCGAAGCGACCGGCGCGGGCTCAATGACATTCTCCGCGCTTTGCCTGGCAAGCATGCCGTCATGCAAGCGCCGCTCCTTGATGCGTGTCGGCTCCTCCAGCAAGCTTCCCGCCAACCGGCTGCATTCCTGCTTCGTGATCGGCTCCTTGACGACGGCGAAATGATACAGGATCTCATCCACCATATTGAGTTGGACTTCCATCAGCCCCATCCGTTCTCCCGGCTCGTACAGCGGCGATAAATACAGCGGGAAATAAAAGAATTCCATGCGCAGCAGCCGGAAATCCATCTCGCTCGGCTCCGCCGGAATAAATTCCGGCGAGAACTGGGACGCCGAGACGATTTCATGATGATGCTCCTTCGGCGTCAAATAATACGGCGTATATTCGTTAAACGCGCTGCGGATCGACGGATTCGCCACATGAATGGCTGCCTGCGCGTGCGGGGCCACGATGCAGACGACCGCCTTATGCTTGCACACCCGGTAAATTTCTTTCATCACGCCGCGAAGATCCTTCGCGTATTCCAAGCTTCGGCATGCGAGCAGGAACGACACCGAATCGTCCTCCAGCGGCAGCCGCTCGTTCAAATCATGCACCAGATCGGGATTTAACGAAGCATCATTGTCGATCCCCATGCAATCGCGGTGTTTGTTCAAACCGCAGCCCAAATCTACTCGCTGCATGCTGCGACCTCCTATTTGCCGAATTTCTCCATACAGACATTGTATGAAGCGGTTCGGCAGCGATATGCCGCGAACGCCGAACCTCTTTGACTCTGCTTGGTTATCCGCGAAGCGTACTTCATCGGACAATGAAGTAAAGACAGCCTAATGGCTGTCCCTCTTCATCCGCAGCAGCTGCAGCAAGTAGTTATCCAATCTCTCGATCATTAACGCTTTCGTCAGCCCGGTGACGCCGAGAGCCGTCCAGCCGCCGTAAACTTCAGGCTCCCAGAATGCAAAATCGATCAGCGAGACGAGATCCCAGTAAGGATCGTACGTAAAAGCGTCTCCCGCATGGCGGCAGTAAGCGGATAGGAACTCGTCGGCAGCCTCCACGCCGTGCAGCAGTGCCAGATTGACGCGACAATGGCCGACATCGACGCCCGTCGGGCCGATGCAGCCGTTCACCCAATCCACAATGCCGCTCACCTTATTTTCTTCCCATAAAATATTGGTCGGATGATAATCCCGATGAATGAAGCGCGAAGGTCCAGCGGGCTGGGGCTCGGCTATGATCGCAGCAGCTGTCTGCCATTGCTCCGGACAGCGCGACCACATGGACGTATCCAGCTTGGAGGCGTCGCAATACCGAAAATAGGTCCACGGCATCTCTTCCGGCTGCACCTCTGCTCGATGAATCGCAGCAAGAGCGCGTCCCATGCCATCCAGCCAGCGTCTCATGTTCGGCGGCGCCAATAGAACCTTGCCAGCAAGCCGGGTCATCAGCACGGCCGGTACGCCGCTCTCGCTTCCGCGTTCGTCGAACGCGATAATCTCTGGCGTCGACACGCCCGCGGCCTTGGCAGCTATTCGCAGGCTATAGGCCTCATGGCGGGCGAGATCGGGTTCATCACGCAGCCAATCCTCGTTATTGAACAGCCGGAGTACCAACGCCTGATTCGCTTCTCCCAGCTGCAGCAGGATTTCGTAGACTAACGATGAAATGCCGCCCTCGAGCCGCTTGACCGCAAGCAATTCGGCATCGGGATGCACGGCTGCGGCAGCCCATTTCAATGCTTGTTGAAGCTTCGGATGATCGTGTTCGTGCTCCACCATGCCATCTACCTGCCTTTTCGGAATTTCCAATGGATTCCTGTCGTTCTATCAATCATAGCCGCCTTCAGCCTCGGGCAGCGCTTTATACGCCGGCTTGCCTTTTACGATGCCTTCGATATAGGTCTGCAAGTCAAGCAGCTTCTGCGCATCTTCCGTTATTCTGCAGTGCTCCGACGTCCAGGTCAGCGACAGCGTATTATCCGCGATCGTAATCGACCAGCTGGCCTGATTATACGGCGTTTGGTCGCAGTTGGAACTTTCCGGTTCCGGTTCCAGCTTCGTCAAATGGATGACATCGATTGCTTTCATCTTCGCGTAGATGGCGCTCATTTCCTCTTCCGAGAGGATAATGTCGGCAGAAGCGGCTCCTTTTACAACCAAGTCCTTGGTGACCGTGTTCTCGTAGGTGTTGATCTCGTCCTTCATTCCATAGCCGTATCGAACGGAGAAATCGAAATCCGCCGGCATCCCTTCGGGCATTCCGTTCTTATGCAAGTCGGTTTGCGACGTCTTCTGGTCCACGGTTACGGCCGGACTTTTTTCAGCTCCGCACCCGGACAAGAATACAACCGCCGTCAATGCGGTCAACATCCATTTTCTCATCATGGTCCCCCCTTCTCTTGTAGACGTAAGGATTCGGCGGATGTTGCGTGATGGAAGGCTTGGAGAAAGGGAATTTCGCCTCTCATGGCGAACGAATAGGCAGCACAGTGAGGAAGGGGTTATGACTAGGACATGCATCTTCATTCGCAGCATTCGATTCGGCCAAAAAGGCTGATCATTATCGACGGCATTCCCGGTTCCGGCAAGACCACGACGGCGAATCGCATCCACGACAGCCTGGCTGCCCAAGGCGTCACATGCCGATGTTTCTTGGAGCAGGAAGAGAATCACCCGCTCCTGCTGCCGAACGTGCAGTACGATGCCCTGCATACTACCGAAGGCGCCGAGCACTTCATCCGGCAATTGACGGACCGGTACAACCGGTTCGTGCAAGAGCAGCTGGACGCCCCCGAAGATGTCGTCATGATCGAGAGCGTCCTGCTCCAGGATACCATCAGCGTATCGCATCTGCAGAAGATGAATCCGGACCAGCTTCGCGGTCTTAGCGATACGCTTCAGCAGATACTGGCGCCGTTGAATCCATGCTTAGTCTACTATTATCACACCGACGTCGAAGGGCAGTGGCGTTTTATTTGCAGCGTGCGCGGCAATGAATGGGGGCCAGTCTCCTTCCAGTCCGACGCCGACTTCGTCGAAGCCGGCGAAGTATGGAGCCGAAGCCAGGCGTTCGTAAGGAAGATTGTCGACGAATGGGCCATTCCGAAGCTTGTCATCGAGAATACGGATTACTTGTGGGCGGACTATGACGCGCGAATTGATGCTTTCGTGGCATCCGAGTTGCAGGACAACAGCAGAAGCAGCTAGATGGGAGATACGAGAAGGAAGGCCTCAAGCTCCTGCCTCTCGCCAAATGAAAAAAAGGACGACCCGATTCACTTCGGATCATCCTTTACGGAGCCGTCCAATGAGCGCGTTCACGTCCGGCATGTGCTCGTTTATCTATTAGCAGCTGATCTATAAGTCGAACCTTCCGCTTAGGATTCCCCGCTCAGCGTATGACGAAACCCTTCGCGCCACGAAGCGAACATCGGCGTCCAGCCGTTTCTCAGCGCTTTGGCATTCGTCGCACCGCGCTCGCCTCTCGCGCCGCCCGTCTCCATCCTCGGAGCCGGGGCGCCGAGGATGTCCGCGTAGACGCGCAGCCACGCCGTGCCGGGCGCAGGGTCGCTGTCCACGATGTTGTACGCGCCGGACGGCCAGCTCAGCGCCAGCACGGCGGCCGCCGCGGCATCCTCGATATGCACGAAGGAGCTGACGCCGTCCGCCATGGCGAGCTTCCCTCCCCGTACTTGCTCCGCCATTATTCCGTTCGGCGCATACCAAGTTCCGCCGCCGTACAGCAAGCCGTACCGCAGCAAGACATGCTCCGGCATCTCCGCCGCCGCGGACTCCAACGCATGAATGCCTTGAACGGTCTGGAGCCGCGGCGCGGGGGCGTCGAGGTCGAGCGGACAGTCCTCCGCCGCCGGCCCGTCGCCGGGCGCATAAGCCCAAGAGATGCTCTGCGCGATCATGCGGCGGGCGCCTGCCGCGCGCGAAGCGTCCACGAGATTGCGCGTTCCTTCTGTGCGAATACGCGCATTGTCCGCCATGTTGAAGCCTTGGAGCGCGGTCAATTGGTGAATGACCGCTTCCGGCGCCGCCTCGGCAAGTGCGTCGAACAGCGCGCCGCGGTCAAAGACGTCCGCCAGCGCATAGGCGGCCCCGGCTTCCTTCAATGCCGCTGCTTGCTCCGGACGGCGAACCAATCCCGTCACCTCATGTCCCGCCGCTATGAGCATCGGAATGAGCGACCGCCCGATGGCGCCGCTGGATCCTGCTACGAATATTCTCATTTCCGCTACCTCCGATATGGGTTAGGATTTCCACCGATTCTGTTTCATACGCAAACTTGCACACTTCCGATATGTCCGCCCCGATGAAACCTACTGGTCTGAACGGCCATTCACCGCTTATAGCGCATCACCTCGTCTTCCCGCTGCGCCAATCCATTCCGGGTTCCGCTTAATTCGACGATACAGCCGCTTCTGATGTGACAATCTCGTGCCTTGCTCTTTTTTCCATCACCGTCAGCCCGAGAACGTGTCACATACACGAGGCGCTATGTCGTCATAGTTCTCGAAGAGCCGGGTAAGCGCTGCTTGGCGCTTCGCTGATTATATTCGCCTTGGCGCGACGGGGCGAGACTGACGGAGAATATCGCATCATGAATTGGAGGATACCTGCATGGATGGACTGAATCGGTTATTTCGTGAACGCATCGGCATGCCGGCGGAAGAACCGCTCGAATTCGCGGGACTGAACCGACTGCTGGAGAAGACGGCAGCGGCGTTTCCCTTTGAAAATATGCGCGTGCTGGACGGCCGGGCCCGCCCGATCACGGAGCCGTACTTGATCAACAAGCTGCTGCTGGAGAAGGAAGGCGGACTCTGCTACGAGCTGAACTCGCTCCTTTATCTCTTCCTGGCCGAAAACGGCTTTCGCGTGGTGCTTACGAGCGGGGTCAACTACGACCGGGACGCGCAGCGTTATCTGACCCTGGGTCGAAGCCATATCGCCGTGCTCCTCGTCTTCGAAGAGCGGCGTTACTTGCTCGACACGGGATTCGGGGCGCATTTGCCGCTGACGCCGGTTCCGTTGACCGGGGACGCCGTCGTTTCCGCGAACGGTAAGTTTCGAATCCAGCCGGAGGACGGCTTTCCGGGCGATTGCAGACTCGAAATGAAAATCAAACATAAGGATACGAAATGGCAGATCGGGTATGCCTTCGACAGCGGGAAACCGATCGCCGGGCTGGCCGAAAGCGAGAAAATTCGGAGACTGGTCACGGAACATCCCGATTCCAAGTTCAATAAGCGGCCGCTCGCCACGAAATTGACGCAGACCGGGAACATCACGCTGACGGACGAAACGTTTACGGAATGGCATGACGGCATCGTGACGAAGGAAAGCATCGACGGCCCGCGCTATCGGGATCTGCTCCGTTCGCGCTTCGGCCTGCGCCCATGAACCCGCAGGCGGGAACCGAACGCGTTCTTCCCCTTTTTTACGATGACGGAGCCGGCAATCGACGCGAATACCACTACCACCTAGGAGGCAGCAAACATGACGCAATTATTGTATATTACCGCTAATCCCAAGTCGCCGGAGCATTCGGTCGGCCTGCAAGTCGGACAAGCGTTTCTTAAAGCCTATCGGGAAGCTTATCCCGACGACGAGGTAATCGTATTCGACGTCTACCGGGAAGCGTTCCAGACGGTCGACGGCGATGTGGTGCGGGCATGGGAGAAATTAAAAAAAGAACGCCTGGACTTCTCCGAGCTGAGTCCCGTCGAAAAGCAAAAAGTGAATGCGCTTCATGAAATTACCGAAATGGCGGCACGCGCCGATAAATATGTGTTCGTCTCCCCCATGTGGAATTGGGGCATCCCACCGCGGCTCAAAGCATTTATCGACGCCTTCGTCATCGTCGGCAAAACGTTCCGTTACGCGGAAGGCGGTCCGGTCGGCCTGCTGTACGACAAAAAAGCGCTGCATATCCAGTCGAGCGGCGGGATTTACTCCGCGGGGCCGACGGCAGCCATGGATCACAGCCATCCCTACCTGAGCATGGTGCTCGGCATCGTCGGTATTCGAGATGTCCAAGCGCTGTACGTGGAAGGCCATGAGCATCAACCGGAGCGCGCGGAAGCGATCGTTCAGGCGGCGATGGAACGGGCCGCAGAGCTTGCCGCAGGCTGGTAACCCGACCGACGCGAAAAATCCCCCTCGAGGGGATTTTTTCGTTGATCGCCAGATCGGCGTCACAGCATGCGCCGCTATCTCGTCTTGTTAACAAAGGAACAGAAAGGATGAGCATACATGAATACAAAGACTTGCGTCGTCATCGGCGCCGGATACGCGGGCATTCACGCCGTGAAAGAAATTCGCAACCTGCTCGGAAATCAGGCGGGCAACCATCCCCTCCGTCTCGTCCTGATTGACCGAAATCCCTACCATCTGCGCAAAGTGCTGCTGTTTCGGCCGGCCGTCACCGACGAGGACATTCGAATCCCCTTGGCCACGCTTTTTCCCGACGGGGTGGAATTGGTGCAGGCGACCGTCACGCGGATCCGTTCGGAGGAGCGGAAGCTTATGTATGAGGATGCCTCGGGAGCGGAGCGGGAGATGGATTACGACCTTCTCGTCGTCGCGGCAGGCAGCGTCGTAAGGGAACCGGCTCCCGCGCAAGGCGGCATCGCGCTCGCTTCCCTGGCGCACGCGCGGCAAATTCGGAGCGCGTGGCTGGCTAATCTGGAGCGGGCCACGACGGAAACCGACCCGGACGAGCGAGCGCGCCTGATGCGCGTGGCGATCGCGGGAGCGGGCATAAGCGGCATGGAGACCGCGGCAGAACTGGCGCATCATGGCCGCAAAGATGCGGAGCGGCTCGGCCTCGATCCGAGGGCCGTCTCCATCGAGCTGTACAATGCGCAATGGCGGCTGTTTCTCGACGGTCCGGCCAAGGTCGGACAGAAACTGGAACACTACCTTCGGGAGCTGGGAGTCGACGTCCTGCATGAGAAACGCGTCGTCAAGGAAATCGACGGCGCGTTGACGTTGTCTGACGGCGAAGAACGCCGCGTCGGCCTCTGCATCTGGACGCTCGGGCTGCTACCCAATCCGATGCTGCGCGCGATCGGCATGCCGGTCACGGCGGAAGGCGCCGCGATCGTGGATGCGAGCTACCGGGTCAAGGATATGCCGGGCGTCTACGCCATCGGCGACTGCGCCCGAATCGCTGCCCCCGGCAGCGGGCAGACCGACGGCATGACGTGCAAGGAAGCGATTCCCCAAGCGGCCAGGATCGCCAAAGTGCTGCTGGCGGATCTCGAAGGCCGCCAAGCGCCGGTGCACGAAAGCTATATGAAAACGTTCTGCATCGGGCTCGGTCCCGACAAAGGACTGGCTTGGGTGAACAAATGGGGACTCGATTTCGTGATTACGGGTAAATTGGGCTGGAAAATCAAAACCTATACGTGGGAAATGGCAAGCATGCTGCCCAAATGATAGACGGCATGACCGGGAACGGAGTTGGCTCACATGGAAGAACTGTTCAAGGCGTATAACGGGCTGCTGCTCACGCTGGCTTACCAGATGACCGGCTCGTGGTCCGATGCGGAAGATGCGGTACAGGACGTGTTTCTGAAGGTCTGCGACGCGAACCAAGCGAGCGCTGCCGATGATCCGAAGGCGTATTTGTGCAAAATGGTCGTCAATCGCTGCCGCGACCTGTACAAATCGGCGCGCAGACGGAGAGAATGTTATTTCGGCGAATGGCTTCCCGAACCCGTCCCAACCTCGGAAGATGAACCGCTGGAATTCATCCTCCAAGACGAGCTGCTATCCTATGCGACGCTTGTTCTGCTGGAGAAGCTCACTCCTGCGGAACGGGCGGTGTTCGTGCTGCGCGAAGCGCTTGCCTTCGACTATGCCGGCATCGCCGGGATCATCGGCAAAAACGAGGCCAACTGCCGCAAGCTGCACAGCCGCGCGAAGAGCAAAATGGCGCTCGGCGAGGAGCAGCCGGTCGTCGCCGAACCCGCCAAGACGGCTTGGATCCGCCAATTCGTCGAGGCGCTCGAGCAGGACAATACGGAGACGGTCGTCTCCATGCTGGCAGACGACGTAGTGCTCGTCTCGGACGGAGGCGGCAACGTCTTCGCCGCCGCTCACCCGATCGCCGCGCGCGACGCCGTCTCCAAATTCCTGATCGGTTATTATCGGAAGTCGCTTCGCCTCGAGGAAGGCATTCGCTTCGAATTCGGCGGGGTTAACGGACAGACCGGGATCGTCGTCTATTCGGGAGCGCGCGTCGATTCCGTCGTGCTGCTCCATGCGGAGGGTTCTTCGGTTCAAGGCATTTACATCGTCCGCAATCCGGATAAACTGAAACTCTTCCATCCTCGTCAGCCTGCCGCGGATGGAACCGAATCGTTTCCAAAACAGCATACATTCTGATGAATTTGAGAATTATAACCGTTAATCTAAAGATCTCGAAGTTAAAGGGGCTAATCCATGCCTTTCATTGCTATGGACATCCTATTCATACTTGCTGCGTGGCGCTGGGGGGATTGGAGACACTGGGAAAAATATCATTCGACCATTTTGTATTTCTTGCTTGGCGACGTTTTTTATATGGTGCTAACAAGCCATTATCCACTATGGCAGCATCAGCCCTCGACGCCAATTCCTAGTTATATAGGTGTCGAACTCTGTTGTTTGGCGTGCTTTGCATCAACCACGCTGATATACCTTGGTATTTTCCCAAACAGAGTCGGCAAGTCAATATTATGGATTGTACTTTGGGTAGCCATTTATTCCATGATTGAGGTCATCTATTTGCTTTTCGGATCGATCAAACATTTTAATGGTTGGACTATGCTTTATTCGGTTTTATTCAATATGGCCTTGTTCCCCATGCTTCGATTACATTTGTCCCGGCCGTTACTGACCTACCTGATCTCAATTCCAATTGCTATTGCGATAATGATTATATTCAAGGTACCAATAAAATAATAGGCGCTCTGAGATGAGCCTATCGTGGGAGGGCTTGTTCTCATTTGCTAGTTTGCTTATTTGCGTGTAAGCCAGCTTACGCTAGTCCCGCTCCCACTGCAGTTCATTCTTATAAGCAACGCCTTGCATGCCTACGGTAATTTCCCCCATCTCGTAAGCCCAACAACCGGCTGCCGCCAAATGCGCGATCAGTCTTTCCGCATGTTCTGGTTCGGCTACAACCGCCAAACCCACGCCCATATTGAAGGTTTGCAGCATATCATCATCTGGCAATTGACCATACCCCCGAATGACCGGGAAAAGCGGATGAATGTTGATTTTGCTCAGATCAATGCTCGCCCCCGTCCCCTGCGGCAAGATCCGCTTGAGATTCCCTTCGATCCCGCCACCGGTAATGTGAGCCATTCCATGTATGGCCGGGTCGCTAAGCAGCGCTTGAAGCGGCCTGTAATAACACGTATGGGGAAGCAGAATCGCGTCCAGAAAGTTCAGTCCCCCGATCATTTCCGCCAAGATCTCCGGCCGCTCGGCCATCAGCCTGCGAACCAACGAATAACCGTTGGTGTGCAGACCGTTCGAGGCAAGCGCGAGCACCCGGTCTCCCGCACGAATCCGAGTGCCGTCGACGATTCGATCGCGGTCCGCGACGCCGACGATGCTGGCGTTCAGCATATATCGCCCTTCGGGAAGCATGCCCGGCTGCTCGGAGGTCTCGCCCCCGATCAGGCTGCATTCCTGCTCCCGGCATGCCTGCGCGAGATGCTTGACGATCGCCACTACCGTCTTGCTTTCAATCCGCCCGCACAGGATCGTGTCCAGCACGACCTCCGGCTTCGCTCCCATGACGACAATATCATTGATCAGATGATGAATCAGGTCTTGGCAAATGCCCTGGATGCGGTCATGCTCAAAAGCAAGCTGCTGTTTGGATCCGGGCTCTTCCGCCTTCATCACAAGCACGGGATTCTCGATACCGTCAAACCGCGGCAGGAACAAGGAAGCAAAAGCGCCGCTCCGATTCAATACCCGAGGGTCCTCGCTTTCCGTCCACGCCCCCATTTCTCCTTTCGCCCGCTCCGCGTTTCGAATATCCACTCCAGCATTCTTATAGCTGTGCTTGTTTATGTCCACTCGTCTCAACGCCTCTCCTCGTAATCGGCCTGAAGCAGCCTGTAACGATAAGGATAGCGGAAATCTGTCATTTTCAAATGGACAGTTAACAATTAAAATGAATGACAGATAGCGAGGACGAAGAAAGAAGAACGCAAGGAGTTGACCCGCTTGTTCATGCCGCCGCAGCTGAAAGTATCCGCCTCGCAGCCAGGCTATTTACGCATTTACCATTACTATAAGGAGCTTATTCTGCTCGGAACCATCCCGCGGCACGCCAAGCTTCCCTCCATTCGCGCTCTCGCTCACCATATGGGAATCAGCCGCAATCCCGTCGAGGCCGGCTATGCGCATCTGGTCGCCGAAGGATACATTCTGAACCAACCCAAGAGCGGTTACTATGCCGCTGCAATACAGCAGCTGCCGCTGTCAGCTCCAACTGCTGCTCTCGGATCCGTTTCAATGCAAGCCTCGCACGATCAACGAGCCCAAGCATCTTCCGTTCCTACGCTAAATCAGAGCTTATCTCAGCATGACGGCAGCGGCAAGGATACCATCGACTTCGCTTACGATCGCATACAGACCGACTCCTTCCCGTTGAACATATGGAAGAAGCTTACCCAGCGCATGCTGCGCGAAGCCGATTCCGATCTATTCAGTTATGGCGACCGGAAGGGCGAGCCGTCCTTGCGCCGCTTGATCCAGTCTTATGTCAGGCAAAGCCGAGGCGTCGTCTGTGAACCGGAGCAAATTATCGTTACGTCCGGCACGCAGCAGTCAGCACTCCTTATCGGCCTGCTTCTTCGTTCCGAGCAGCGCCCA
Source organism: Paenibacillus sp. J31P316 (assembly GCF_056269105.1). NCBI lineage: Bacteria > Bacillati > Bacillota > Bacilli > Caryophanales > Paenibacillaceae > Paenibacillus > Paenibacillus sp. J31P316. The sequence goes on from NZ_JBWDNI010000001.1 coordinate 1,032,825, forward strand.
TTCGGCGTGGAAGCAGCCATGCATCCCGGCCTGCATCATATATTCGACCAGCAGCTGCGAAGCTTGTTACCCATTCCGCTCGAACAAGACGGGATTTGCTGCGATGCGTTGGAGAGGTCGATTCCTTTATGCGGCGTCTATGTAACGCCGTCCCATCAGTTCCCTTATGGCTGTATCCTGTCTGCCGCGAAGCGAACCCGATTGCTGCAATGGGCTGCCGATACGAATGCATGGATCGTCGAGGATGATTATGACAGTGAATTCATTTATGACGGCCAGCCGCTTCCGGCGCTTCAGGGGATGGACAGGCGCGACCGAGTTATTTATATGGGGACGTTCTCCAAAGCATTAGCTCCTGCGCTGCGCCTCGGCTACCTGATCCTGCCTCCGGAATTGCTGGCGCGATACGAGCATGAATTCTCGAGTTATGACGGGACTGCATCGCGATTGACCCAAATTACGATGGCGCGATTTATGGAGGCCGGGCATCTCGACCGGCATATTCGGAAGATGCGAACCCGATATAACACCAATCGGAAGACATTGATCGCAGCAGTCGCGCGGCATTTCAAGGAGCATGCCCGCGTGTCAGGCGTATCGTCGGGTGTGCATGCGAGGCTTGGCGTGATGACAGCATTGTCCGCGCAAGAGCTTGCCGCAAGCGGAAAACAGGCGGGGATCGGTATTTGTCCGGTAACGGATTTTCATCTGTTCGCCAATGCTGCTGGCTGTGCGACCGAGGCCATTCGCGAATTCGTTATCGGTTACGGAGGCGTGACAGGGGAGGAAATCGAGTCGGGGATCCGCAGGCTGGCTGAGGCTTGGTCGTTTGCGTAACCAGGACCCAGCCCAGCCGAGATGCCCGCGCTGGCTGTTCATGATTGTTCTTCAATTGCCCAGAAGCGATTTCCATAAGGATCGCAGAACCGCAAGATTCGATCTCCCGGGCCGCCGGGAATGATTTCAATCTCTCCGACGGTTACGCCGCTGTTGATTAAATCCGATCGCAATTCATCGATGTTATCGGTTGCAAATTGAATGGAATAGTGCGGACTCAGCTTCGTGTTACCTGTATACCATATACTCTTCTCATCTTCTTCTTCTCCAAAAAGCAATATTTCTTGTCCGGATGTTAATTTAAGGCTAGCAATACCCATCTTCCACACGAGTTCGAATCCAAGCACGTTAACATACCATTCGATGGCTTTCTCATATTCCTCGAAATTCCCCGATTTTGTAACCGGAATGCCTAGTACCATTTCTTTTACGCCCAAAGTGAATGGCCCCTCTCGACTTATAAATGGATAAATAATGTAATTAGCCAAGCCGCGTTGCGACGCACGCTGCCTCGCCGTCTAACAAAGCCGGTCCGGTCAGATGCAATTGCATGTGATCCTCGACAGGGTTCAACATGAAGCGGATTTGGAAAGGCAAGGATGCCACGTCAAACGAGCCTCCCGGATTCGGCAGCAATTCGGTTTTGGTCCATATTTGGGGTAATCCATCGACGACTAATTTGCCCGATTCGCATTGAACCGTACAGAGACGATCCTTGTTATCCTCATCGGCATACGAGTAGCGTCCTACATATATGTGCAGATCCACGGGAGAATCGACGATTTCGCCGGCTAATTCGATTCCGATAAACGCTTCGATTTGACGATAGTAGGTTGGCCAATCAGCTAGATGATTCTCGATCTTCAATTTAGAAAGCTGCATGTGGTCGTACAGATGATCCATGACGTTGCGATATTGCTTCCAATAGGTTACCGCTCCATCCATGCCGGTTAACTGGTGGGTTTGGCCGTACTGCGACTCCGAGGCACGCTCGATCATGAATTTTTCGGTCTCGGCACCTCTCCTTCTCATGATTTTCTTGATTGCGGTTTCTACATCGTCTTGATACAAATGAATGACGAATGGCTGAAGCCTCTGAATGATCGTTTCGACCGCTTTTAAATAAGCCGCAATCTCCGCCTCGGCCACATTATTCGGAAACAAGCTCCAGGTTAAATACCCGAACAGGCAACCGTCAATTAAGATGATTTCATTAGCGGAATCCACGTATGCTGCGAACTGTTCCCACTGGCGAAGCGCTCCTTCAATGACGCCTTGATAGCTGCCGTTGCTTAAATCGTTCACGATTTGATTGGCCGAAGCAAGGTCACGATACACGTAAACGGGATGTCCCAATTCTTCTTCATACCACCATTTGTTCGGATAGCCTAACCGGGTCAAAGTCCGTGATAAATATTGGGCTGTTGACGATTTGCCGGACCCTGGAATTCCCTCGACACAGATTAATTGGGTATTTAACAAGCTAACCAAGTCCTCTCGTCTATCCTTCGTAATCTTCCTATCCCTTCAAGTTCTCCGGATTCAATCCCTGCAAAGCTTCGGGAAGAAAAATGCCGTCCTTACGGACCAAAAGATCATCAAACCAGATCTCGCCTCCACCGTATTCGGGTCGTTGAATATTCACGATATCCCAGTGCAGCTCGGACAAATTATCGTTGCCAGACGAAAGGAAAGGCACGCACCCAGGCGTAAAATGGTAGCTGCCGCATATCTTCTCGTCGAATAACGTATCTTTCATCGGCTTCTCGATATAGGGATTCAGACCGATTCCGAATTCGCCGAAATACCGAGCTCCTTGATCCGTATTCAATAAGGCGTCGATTCGATCGGAATCATTCGCCGTCGCATTCATGATCTTGCCAGCTTTAATTTCGAACCGAATATTGTCGTACGTAAATCCGTCTTTCAGCGAAGGCGTATTATAGGCTATGAAGCCGTTGACCGAATCCTTGACCGGCATGGTGTAGACCTCGCCATCGGGAAGGTTCATGATCCCCGCATCTTTGAAGACCGGCATGCCTTTAATCGAAAACGTCAACTCCGTGCCCGGTCCCGTTATCTTCACGATATCCGTCCGTTCCATCAAGCTGACGAGAGGGTCCATCGCTCGATCCATTTTGGAATAATCCAGATTGCATACGTTAAAATAAAATTCCTCAAAATCATCCGTAGACATGTTCGCTTGTTGTGCCATCGCGTAGTTCGGATAGCGAAGAATACACCATTTCGTATGGTCATAACGCCTTGCGTTGATCTTTTGAGCATAATGCTTGCGATACAGTGCCATTTTCTCGGGAGATACCCCGCTTAATTCACTCAAATTGTCTCCGGCTCGGATGAGGATATAGGCTTGCATCTCATTGACGCGATTTAAGTCGTAGGCAGCCATGGCAACGAGTTGTTCTTCGCTGCATCCGTTTAAGATCTCTCTTAACAGTTCATGGTTATTTATGAGCAAGAACGGAAAGCCGCCGACGCCATAGGCTTGTCTGATCAACGCCTTGGCCAAGGGAATTTCCAAGCCATCCACTTCGATTAATAGCTTTTCTCCCCGCTGCAGCTTCACGGAATAATGAATCAAGTTATGAGCAAGCTGCTCCATTCTTGGATCTTTCATCGATTGGCCTCCTTTGTAGAGATACAGAATGACGGCAATTCGGTAGTCACATTCAAATCCATGTCCGAAACGACTTATTGACCATCTTTACGTCGTTCGTTTCTGCCCATTTCACAATATCCGCGATGCCTTTATCCTGATCTTCAGAAAACCTAAAACTCATTTTGGCGGGGACCAAACGTTTCCCATGCGGCTTGATCCCAATAACGGGTCTGAAATAACCCATCTTCAAAATACATTTGATTTCCTTCGCATGAATCGCACGCCCGTTTAATCGTATTTCCGAATGGTCTAGATACATCTCCGTCGGTTTCTTGAACGCTCTGTACAACGCCACTACCCATACAAGCAGACAAAACAGAAACGCTGCAATCGTATACGTAAACAGGATCATGCTATCCGTCTCATTTAGGCGGAATAACTGAATTAACAGCATCAGTGTTACTAACGTCACAGCAATCGTGACTCTTTTCCCCGAAGGACCTTTTACGGCATGTTTTACAAGCTCGATTACGAACCCCTCCTCTGCTCTCTCAACATTACCATATTCTCCTTTAACTGGAACACTGATAATTATGGCGCATGCGGAACACAAGCCCACTTTCGCGTAAAAAAACAGCCGATAGATCGGCTGTTCCGGCGGAAAATGTATGCGGCTATTCTTCGTTCCGAATGACGCGTTCAAAAATAATTTCATATTCTCCGGGCTTCCCATGACCATTATAGTTGGTGGGCAACACCTGCACTAATCTCCAGCCTTGTTTGGCATATTCATCGATTGTTTCTCGATGCGTGGCAGAGGAGAAGAACCCGCCTAGCGAAGTTTCTACATATTTGTATTCGTACCGATCCACGATCTATCAATCCCTTCGCATCGTATGGTTGTGCTTTATGGGGAAATCCACTCATATCGAATATCGGCTAAATTTTCTTCGTTTTCATGTCCGCGACCGATGATTTTAAATCCATGCTTTTCATAAAATCGTTGCGCGATAGGATTAACTTCAAATGTGTATAAGGTCAACTTGCCCTTGGATTGCTCCTTGGCTTTATTGAGCAGCGCTTGACCGATACCGACGCCTTGATAATCGACATGCATATAGAGTTGGCTAATTTCATGCTCATTGTAAGCCATGATTCCAACCACTTGTTCGTCGATAAGCACGACTTCAACTTGGAACTGCGTGGGCAAGACATGATTTAAAAAATAAATGTGGTCTTCAACGCTATGAATTGGTTTCTGCCCAAGCGCCTTTTCCTTGCTCGCCCGCCACATGCTCACGGTTTGTTCGGCATATTCGGGGCTGTACGGAGTAATCGTGTATCGCTTCAAAGTAATCCCCCTTTCAGGTTTAGATTTGAGCAGTTTCAATCACCATGGAAGATCATTCCTCTCCCAATATTTAACGCAGCTGGAACAGAATTGTTGCAGCCTCCTCTCCGCACGCTGGGCTTGTTCCGCAGATGCTAGACAGCCGATACAAAAAAATAGACGTTCACCTATTTCACCCTAGGTGAGTACCTTATGAGGGATGTTACTTTCAACTCAACGAGGTGATCGGCGTGGGATACTTTGTTACGGTGGAACCAGGGGTAAAAATATTTGTAGAGGATATAAACCCGACGGGGACGAAGACGATCCTTTTTATTCATGGCTGGCCGTTGAATCATAAACAGTTTGAATATCAGTTTAGTTTTCTGCCGACATTGGGTTTTCGATGCATAGGCATTGACTGGCGGGGGTACGGAAATTCGGATAAACCGTTCAGCGGCTACAATTTCGACAGATTGGCGGATGACGTCCGTGCCGTAATCGATGCCCTTCAGTTAAAGAACATTACGCTGGCAGGACATTCCACAGGAGGAGCGATCTCGATTCGTTACATGGCTCGACATCAAGGCCATGGGGTTTCCAAGCTCGTTCTGATCGACGCAGCATCGCCAGGCAGCGTTCCGAAAGAAGCTGCGAATAAATTCATCGCCGATACCATTCAGGATCGTCCTAAAATGCTGCGGGATTCAACGGGGCTCTTTTTCTTTCAATATATCTCGCCGCCGACCGCGGATTGGTTCTTTCAGCTCGGATTAGAAGCAGCCAATTGGGCGACGATCGCTATTATGGTTACGCTCAGAGATGAAAATGTTTACCAAGATCTGCCGAAAATAGTCGTTCCGACGTTAATTATCCACGGCATTCATGATAAAATCGTTCCATTTGTCAATGCCCAGGAAACCAACAAGCTGATCCGAAATTCTCAGCTGGTTCCATTCCAATACAGCGGTCATTGCACCTTTCTTGAGGAACGTGACAAATTCAACCACCTGCTGGCCCAATTTAGCGGCTAATTGTTAGTTTTGCATATAAAGCACAACATCCTCCATGTACTGACCCACAAGTTACGAGTTGTCTACCTTCATACATTCCAGTTGAACCGGCTTTTTTGGCCCGGTTAATTACCTCCTGCCATTTTTCTTCCGGTATATTAACTGGACCAATTTGGGTCATCATTCGGTTGGGATTCAACGATGCATCTAGCATCCAGCGCTTATGATGTTTTCTCATACCCCAGAACATGACCTTTCACATTAGCAATGGGAAGCGGTCCAAATATCTGACTATCGATGCTTCTCCACCACGTATCGCCCATGACGAACAGGTGGCCGACCGGTACCGTCACCTTATCCATATTTGTTATAAAATAGTTCCTCATGTTTCGCTCGCACTCTTCGCACGGACGAGACCGATCAAGCGTATTGAAATAGTCCTCTTCATTCAAACCCCAGCTCAATGCCTCCCCGTAGAAGGTATTTAACCGCTTCCCGTTTACATAGACCTTGCCCTTCTTGATTTGAACCTCTTCTCCAGGGAGTGCGATTATCCTGGAAATGTTCGTCTCAGGCGGCGTTAGGCGCGGATATTTATTCCGGTCAATCGCTGGTAGTGTATAATAAATCACTTCGCCACGTTGAAATTCATGCTCCTGGTAATAGCTCGGATCCACCACGAGCTTCCCGATCTCCTGCGAGTCATATTCCAGATGCCGACGAGACATGCCGTCGTTATTGTTTTCAACCCGAATGAAGCTCGGCTTCATCTCTACGGTCACAGGCGATTCGGGCGTGTTCGGATCCGTTATCGCCTGCTCTTCGCAGCCAACTGTCAACAAGACGAGGCAGAGGCCAAACATTATTTTCAACCGCATGGCTAATCCCCCTTCACTATGATCTCACCTCTATTTTACGCAAGATAAGGAAATGTCCGGCTATAAAATCCAACAATTTCCTGAACACTGAACTATCGTACATAGCTAGCTATATAAAGAAAGAGGAATCGCCATCGTTCGGCGGTTCCTCTTTCCCTTGCTAAGGATGCATGTTTTTACTTTCTAGCCCTAAAAATCATGAAATTTTGATCATCGTTCATGGCTTGAAAGTTGTAGCCGCCATAAACGGCTACCGCTTGAAAACCAATCTTTTCGAGCATCATGATAAATTCGTACTTATAGTACCATCTTAATTTGGATGTGGTGAATACCGTATCGAGTAGATGCCCGTCCTGAAAGATTTCGTATTTATCCTTATTCGTTTGCGCTTGATCATGGAAGTTAACGCTGGATATAGAGCTTAAAATGACTTCTGCTCCGTCACTGCGAATTCCCCTGCGTCCAACCTTCCAATCATCCGTATTCACGTTTCGAGGAATAAACAACGGAATAATGATTTGACCACCATGATCAAGATGGTCGAACATGCTTCCTAAAGCACGTAGAGCCTCATCTCGTTCCGATATGCACATAAAGGATGCTAGTGGAATATAGATCGTTTTATATGTTTTCGACAAATTTAAATCTTGTACAAGTTGATGATACAGGATGGGGAATACTCCCTTATCAGAAGCTTTTTGCTTGCAGAGGTCGAGCATTTCCCCCGAGCAATCAACCCCATCAACGTTGTAGCCTTCCGTCAGATAAGGAATTAACAGTCTGCCCGTTCCGCATCCAATCTCCAAAGCAGCCCCCGGAACCTCATTCATCAGCTTCTTGTAGAAATCCGTATCATCGAAATGATCTCCCGAAAACCAAATATCGTACGTGCTAGCAACGATTCCTTGATAAGCTCCTTGAGTAGAAGTCATGTATGGTATACCCTCCATATTTTAGTCTCATTTCAGAAGGGTATGAGTATGGATTACTTAACCCTTCAGCACCTCGGAATTAGTGGCTGCAACCTGGTTTCTTTTGTTCATTTCAATAACCTCGCTTCCTGATTGGGATATTTCCAGATTACTGTAAAAGTAAATATATGTATAGTGATAATTCCCTCCGGTCACATCTAGAAATACCATTTAGCTATATGTAAATGTACGAGGCAGGACAACATGTTTAACATTCGAAAAAATGCTTCCGATAATAGAAGAGCATGCTAATTTTGGAGTAAAGTTACAGATGGCGTACGGAACCTCGCTCTCCACTATTCTTAGTCCCAGCAGCATGACACATTAATGAATCACTTTTGGAGGATCGATGGTATGAATACTTACTACTCTGAGCTTGGCCGCAAGCTCGCAGGGCAAACACCAATTACAACAGAAGGCTTTTATGTTCTACATGATAACGATGAGGTCAGCCGGAGCTTGACTTCTTTGGAAGGGATTCCGATTGTTACAGCCGAGCGTTTCGCCAAGGCCTTGGTAGAAGGTTGCAAAACCATTATTCGTGAGTTCGCTGAACTTCCTGCGAATAAGGATGTTTACGCTTTTAACTTGTATGCGGACGATCACAACTGCTTCTTCGTCTATATGAATACCGAAGAATGTTTTACTGCGACGTTAGACAATTACGAATATGAAGATCCTAAAAGAATTAATTCACTAAAGTATAATCAGGGGGATTTTGATTATCAGTTCAGCACTGAAGATATGGGTGAATTCGGAGATACGATCGCACAATTTGAAAAAACGGCATATAGAGCTTTAGAACTGGAAGATGATGAGTTTGGAGAGGTTACAGGCATGCCAGTTGTCGCTTTCGAAGCAGGTATTATTTATATGGGTTATCAAGTGCTTGCGTTAGAAGCAATACAGTGTTTAATCGACGGGAATGCATTCTCTCAGCTACGAAGAACTGACGAATTTATAGCTTATGCCGCAACAGGAAACGACTATGTCGATTATAGCATTATCATGCGTAAGACAATTGAACCAGCATTGTTCGCTACGTTGTTCCCTGATATGAGAGAGCTTGACCAGCAGTATAATTTGGAGTTAGAGACCTATCGGAATCTGACGGTCTCTGAAGCAATCGATTACTGGATGGAAGCCGTTCACGACGGATATAAACTCAGCTCACCTTATCGTTACGTGCGGTCAGAATATGAGGTATTAGCGCAGCTTGCACCATTCGGAAATTCTCTAGCAGAGGAATGTCTCCCGAGATTAAGGAGACTCGCGGGACAGGACGAACTATCGCGAGTGGATATAGAAGAGCTATTATACTATATTGAATGTTTACATTTCTCGGGTAGCTTGAATGCCCAGCAGCAAGGTGAATGCCAAGAAATCGCAGAACTGCTGGTAGAGAAACACGAGGATTTAAAGACGGAAGCGCGCCAACTACTTTTATTTACCAACCAGTAGACGATAAAAGAAAAATGTATAAGAGCCGAAGCAACTATCCATGGATGCTTCGGCTCTTCGAATTAAGAATTACCTTTTCTTCCAAGATGCCAAATACCATATATCCGAGTAGGAACACTTATCACTGCTGACAACAATTCATATTCGGCACTCCTCACTTACGTTCCGGGTCAGTTAAACAGCTTGGATAACAGAATTGCAATTAAAGGCCCAATCACCATAAAGCCCAGAAATGCCGCAACGAATTTCATTGGCGTCGACAACCCTCTAGATTGATCTAAACGGTCAAGTTTGGCATTCAATTTCTTTAGCTCTTCTAATATTTCTCTATTCAGTTCGTCCGACATACGCATCGTCTCCTAGTCATCGTAATTGGATAGGAACGACAGGGTCATGTACATTTACCCCCGTAATCTTCCATTGTCTGGACTTATCCAAACCGTAATGAACATTCAGGGTCTGTTCGTCCACGGATCTCCACTTGCTATCGCCCACGTATGCGGTTATCGTCACTTCTATATTCTCTTTTCCCCTCTCCATCTTCACGTCGCTTTCATTAATAATCAGCGGAGATAAAAGGATTTTATCTTCATTTCCCGTTTGGATACCTACGTATTTGTTAGAAGATAATTCCTCAACCTCTTTAATCACCTCGTCAGACGTAGGCATTATGGGATCTGTTTCATGACTGCAAGCTGCCATTCCAAGAAGCAAGAAAAGGATGAGGCAAGTCGTGCCGATTTTTCTCAAACGATTGAACCTCCCTTAACGGTCTTTCTTCAACATCCACTTCTCCTTATTCGCATTGTTGTACCGAACCTGACTCTAGATCCATACTACCACATAACGGAATTTCACTGCCTGCTACCGAAATAAGCATCCAACCATTCAAAGTTATCCTGTAAGCTTTTATTCCCATCAACGCTTAAAACATCTAGCTTCAATCTAGCAGCTTCTTGCTGGATATAGTCGGCGAATAAAGCGTCCCGCGACATCCAGTTGTTAAAAGCCATCGCAGGGTTGTCAGTCTGCTGCAGCACGCCTTGAATCCAATTCCTCTTGGCATATTGTTCTCTCTGGAAGCGCTCAGTCGGAATAACCCATAACGCCTTCTGATTCTCATTCAGTAGGGGCGCTACGAGCGAAGGCAATAATTGATTGCCTTCTACGACAATGGGGGTGTCCGGTCGCTGGGCAAGATCCTTGAGGACAAACGAAAAGTCTTCCATAAAAGATTGTTTATAGACACGGAGCTGTTCTTGAACTTCCCGCGCATAGAAAGCTTCATTCGGATTCATCCTTGCAACTTGATACATCGCAGGATAGTCTTCGCTCGAAACATGCTGCGCGTGTCGGTCAAAATGATCATCGCAAGCGTAGAACGCCAACCCATGCTTTGCGGCATACATCCTGGCTAATGTGCTTTTTCCAGCGCAAGCGGATCCGCCGATCCAATAAACGGCTTGATTCTCGAGCATTTTCCCACCTCCGGCTCCACTCATTCGCTAATTACGAACGGATCGGGCAAGCAGCGCGCCAATCCGTTCCACGCCTCGTGCAATATCATCCTCGTTTACGTTGGTTGCGTTTAGCTTCACGATATTCCTCTTCTCCAAATGCGTCAAATCATTCCGCTCCATAGGATTCCAGAAAAATCCAGAACGCGATTTCTGGATGTCATAACGATCCATATTCGCATAGGGGCAGCCTGCACTGCACATATTATCCAACATGTGAGTTCTATAGCACCGAGGTGATCAGACATGAATGCCCTAAACACAAGCGTCGAAGCGAATGAAGCTCATCTCAGAAAACAATTCGAAGATTGCTCGGATATCGTGTTTCGATCCTTCAAGCTGCGAGACGACACTCTGCTGTTGCTTGTCTTCCTGGAGGGCATGACAAATCTTCAAAGCGTGGAAGTGAACATTCTGAAGCCCCTTCTATTCGATGGACTGCCGCATGGCGTGGAGATCCTGGCATCGATCGCGGAGACGTTCAAGCGCGAATGGCTTCCGCTCGCGAACGTCCAGACGGCTGACTCCCTGGAAGATCTCGTGCAGCATATTTTGAGGGGCAGTATGGTACTGATGATAGACGGCGAAGCTTCCGCGCTCGTAGCGCAAGTTCCAGGCTTCGAGGAAAGAGGCATTCTGGAACCGAAGAAGGAATCGACCCTTCGCGGTTCGAAAGAAGGCTTCGTCGAGAATATTCGCACGAACACGTCGCTGCTCAGGCGCCGAATCATTCATGCGGATTTGAAGACGGAATCCTTTTTGATCGGCACTTATACGCAGACCGAAGTCGTCCTTGCTTACGTGAAGGGACTCGTCGATGAGAAGGTCCTCTCCGACGTACGGGAGAAGCTCGGCAAGATCGACATGAAAGGCATCATCGATTCTGCCTATCTCGAAGAGTGGCTCGAGGACAACTCCTTCTCTCTCTTCTCCCAAATCCAGAATACCGAACGGCCGGATATCGTAGCTGCGAGCTTATTGGAGGGGAAGGTTGCCCTCATCGCGAACGGAAGCCCCTTCGTCCTTCTTCTTCCCATTACGTTCTGGTCGGGCTTGCAATCGGCGGACGACTATTTCGAGCGCTTCATCTTCGTCATCCTTACGCGGACCGTCCGTTACATCATGACGTTCATTTCGTTCGCCTTGCCCGCCATCTATGTCTCGCTGTCGACGTTTCACCCGGAGATGGTCCCGAGCAATCTCATGATCAGCATCGCAACGGCCAGGGAAAGCTCGCCGTTCCCGACCGTCATCGAAGTGTTTCTCATGATGTTCATCTTCGACGCCTTGCAGGAGGCCGGCGTCCATCTTCCGAATCAGCTCGGTCCGGTCGTGAGCATCATCGGGGCGCTTGTCATCGGACAGGCAGCCGTCGAAGCCGGCATCATCTCCACGCCGATCATCATCGTGATCTCCTTGACGGGTATCGCGGCTTATACGATTCCGAGATACAGCGCCACGCTGCCTTTCCGTCTGATTCGTTATCTGATGCTCGTCACGAGCGGCTTTCTCGGCTTCGTCGGCTTTGCTTTCGGAATCATCTTCCTGCTGATCCATCTGGTGATGCTGGAATCGTTCGGAACGCCCTTCCTTCGCCCCATTGCACCGTTCGACGGCAAGCGGTTCAAGGATCTGATCATCCGTTATCCGCTCTGGATCAAGAATGGCCGGGACAAGAAGAGGAGCCGGCAATGACTCGATTTCTTCTTCTCTTGAGTGCCATGTTGATCCTGACGACGACAATCTCCGGCTGTTCGGATTTCGTCGAGCCGAATCAATTGGCCTTCGTATTGGGAACCGCGATCGATCATAACAAGGACGGGTCGATCGAAGTCAGCCTTCAGGTCGTCATTCCGTCGCAGCTCCAAAGAGGCGCCTCCGGAAGAGCGAACAGCTTCGTCGTCATCTCCGCTAAAGGGAGGGACGTCTTCGAGGCCAGCCAGAACATCCAGCGCAAGATCCCTCGGAGGTTGATGACGAGCCATCGCATTCTCATTGCGATCAGCGAATCGTTCTTCCAAGCGAACGAAGTGAACAAGCTGTTCGATAAACTGGGCAGAGACCCCGCTAACACGCTGAGGGATGTCGTCATATTGGTCAAAGGAGGCCGCGCAAAGGATTTCCTGATGCTCAAGCATCCAATGGAATATCTGACCAGCCTCGCCGCCGTCAAAGAAATACGGATTAACGGACTAAGCAATTTCACTTCGCGGCAGCTCGTGATCGACAGTCTCTCCGAAGGAACAAGGGCGATGGTACCGGTGTTTAATGTGGAGTACAAAGCGGTGACGAACGAGAATAAGAAGGTTGCGATTCCCATCTTTGACGGCTTTGCCGTGTTGAACAAAGAACTCAAAGTGAAAGGCTTCCTGGGCAGTTCCGAATGCGCCGGCGCGAGCTGGCTGGCGGGAAGAGGCATGTATCAAGGCATATCGGTGCCGTGGAAGAACGGCAAGGGCGTGCTTTCGTTCCGCTTTACCCGTCTTGATCGCAGCATCCGTTCCGTCCGGGGCCAGGACCCCAGGGAGGTCGCTCTCACCGTCAAGGCTCAGGCTTACCTGCTGGAGAACACGGCCGGGCTGGATATGACCGACGTGGGCACGATCGTAGACGTCCAGAAGTACCTGAACGCGTATGTCCAAAAGAAGCTGCAGCGCACGTTGAACCAGGTTCAGCAGATGGGACCCGATATCTTCGGCGTCGGCGAGCACTTGCATCGCAAACACCCGATCTGGTGGAAATCGCAGCGGGGCGATTGGGACGGAAATTTCAAAACGATCCACGTTGCCGTCAAGACGGATATTCTGCTTCGGTCGGTCGGCGTGATCGGCGGGGAACTCAAATAATCACGACGAGGAGCGTCGCATCGCCATGAAAGTAAGCGGGTACCAGATGTTTTGGCTGATCAGCATCTCCTCCATGATCTTGTTCTCCTATCTCCCCATCCAGCTGGCTGCGAGGGAGGCTCGCCAGGACTGCTGGATCTCCATCTTGCTCGGAAGCGCGATCATGATGGCCGTTACCTGGCTCATGCTCCGGATCAGCATGCAGCATAAGGACAAAACATTGGTCGGCTTTATCAAAGACCTGTTCGGCACCGTTCTCGGCAAACTGATCGTTCTCGTCTACTTCTTGCTGTGGTTCATGCAGATGGCCACGATTGCAAAAGGAACCGCGGAGTTCCAAAATCTGGTCATGCTGCATAACACGCCGACGCCCTTCATCCTCGTGTGCATGCTCTTCCTCGTTGGGTACGCGGTATATCGCGGAGGAATTACGGCAGTCAGCCGCTGCGCAGAAGTCATTGGCCCCTTCTTCGTTCTCGTATTGTACGCCCAGCTGTTTCTGAATCCCCAAGAGATGGATGTGAAACGAATCCTCCCCGTATATTACGATTCGGGGTGGTTCCCCATCCTGAAGGGCACGTTCTATTCGATGAACTATATGGTCGATCCGTCGATTATCCTCATGCTATTCTTCTTCGCCGAGAATAGGCGAACCGCCACGCGGGGAATTTTTTGGGGGACGGCAGTCGCCATGGCATGGGGCGTCCTGACGACGCTCGTGCTGCTGTCCGAAACCGGACCCGAGATGGCCGCCAAGATGACCATCCCCGTCTACTCGCTCACCAAATTCATATCCATACTCAATTTCGTTCAGAACATCGATGCGTTCTTCATCACGCTTTGGCTGCTGGGCGCCTTCATTAAATTGGGGATAGGGCTATTCATTCTTAGTTTCGGGCTGTCCGAGTGGACCGGAATCAAGAATTGGAAGCTTATCGCTTGCATGACCACGGCAGTGTGGCTGGCGTATCTGATCTACAGCACGCATGAAGTCCGATTATTGTACACGCTCCGAAACTTGTACCTGGTCGGGGGCTTCTACCCCTTCGTCTTCGTTGTTCTTCCGCTGCTGCTCTGGTTGATCGGCAGCATCAAGCAAAGCCGAAAATCGTCGGGCAGCCCATCCTGATGTCACAAACCGGTCCCCAAGCTCGTTATATTTAGGAGCCATGCTTTATACTGCTGAAGAGAGCAAACAGAAAGGGATGGAAGTGGAACCATGCAGGAATTGTACAAGCAATACAAGGCGCTGCTGTTTACGCTTGCCTACCAGCTGACCGGATCCGTATCCGATGCGGAGGATGTCGTTCAGGACGTCTTTTTGAAGATCTACGACGTCCCGCCGGAGAAGTTGACCGAGCCCAAAGCGTATTTATGCAAAATGGTCACGAACCGCTGCAGGGATTTGCATAAATCGGCGCGCAACAAGCGCGAACAATATTATGGCGAATGGCTCCCGGAGCCTTTTGTCAGTCCCTATGACGATACGATGGATTCGGTGGTGCGCGACGACCTGCTGTCCTACGCGATGCTGGTGCTGCTTGAACGGCTGACCGTTACGGAACGGGTCATATTCGTCCTGCGCGAGGCCCTTGGCTTCGATTACCGCGAGATCGCCGAGCTGACCGAGAAAAGCGAGGCGAATTGCCGCAAGCTGTTCAGCCGTGCGAGCGCAAAGATGGGCGTAACCTCCGAAGAGCTCGATCAAGCCGAACCCGCGAACTCCGAATGGGTAGAAGGCTTCCTGGGCGCGCTCAAGCAAGGAAACCTGAATCAGATTCTGTCCATGCTCGATAGCGATGTCATGCTGGTCTCCGACGGCGGAGGCAAAGTAACGGCGGCCGCGGAACCCATCGAATCGAGAGATCGTGTCGCGGAATTTCTGCTGGGTCCGCTTCGTCAGGCTTCCATGGTGAATGGAGAACCGACCTTCGAGCCGGCTCTCGTTAACGGGCAACCCGGATTCGTCTTTCGTACGCGTTACGGGATTCATACGGTGGGCTTGTTCCATATCGAGGGGAATACGATCCGCAATGTCTACGTGATCCGGAATCCCGATAAGTTGACGCACATCAGCCAGATGCCCCGCTCTTCTAATTAAGGAGAACGCATTCGTTCGATACGCACACAGTCATGGCGTCAGAAAAAAGTCCCTCTCGTTCCGTCTGGAACGAGAGGGACTTTCGTTTTCTCGGGCGGCGTGCAGCAATCGAACGGCCTCCCGCTTATGCTTCCTGGTTCATGCAGTTCCTGCAGACATCGTGCCAACGCCAGGCTCCGCGGGCGGCGCCGGATACAACCGCTTGGCGATCAGCGTCTGCATGATCATGATCAAACCGCCGACGCACCAATAGAGCGGAAGCGCGGCTGGCGCCGAGAACGAGAAGACGCCCATCATGACCGGGGATAAATAGACGATCCACCCTGTCCCCTTCTGCGCAGGTTGCGACGAACGCGCGAGGAGGGCTTGTACCAGATAGACGGCAGCCGCCAAGAACGGCATGACGAGATCCGAGCTGCCGAGCTGAAACCACAGGAACGTATGATGCGCCATCTCCGGGTTCGAACGAATCGCGTAATACAGGCCGGACAAAATCGGGATTTGCAGCAGCAGCGGCAGGCAGCCGATGGCGAGCGGATTGTAGCCGTGCTTGCCGTATAGCGCCATCGTCTCTTCCGTTTGCTTGCGCTGCTTGTCGGGATCTTTGCTTGAAGCGTATTTAAGTTTGACGGCGTCCAACTCGGGCTGCATGGCGGCCAGCTTAACTTTCATGTTATGCTGCTTCTTGTATTGGTTGATCATGAACGGCATGAGCGCCAGGCGAACCAGAACCGTGATCGCGATCAACGCAAGCCCGAAGCTCCCGTCGAACCAGCCTGCAAAATGGTCGATCAGCCAAGAGAAAGGCGAGACGATATATTGATGAAAGACTCCGATCTGAGCATACATAGTCGACATAATAATTGAAATCCTCCCTGTTGAATGTGTTCATGCGTATTCAACAGGGTCGCGCATGGGGATGAATCATCATCCGGCGCTTCTTTGCGCTTCGTCAACCACGTCAGCCGCTGCCTGCCGGAGCGTAACGTTCCGGACGGCTGGCCCAGCTTGGCTGCGGGCAAGTCTGCTTCGCCGATCATCGATCCGTTCAGGATCGGCGCGGCAGGACTCCACAATAAATAGAGGCAGGCCAAGGAAACAAGCGCGCAGATGGACATCGCGTACAGCAGTACGTCATGCAGCTCGAACAATGAGATTCACCCCCCGTGATTTCGTTATGTTCCATTCTAGTCCTTTCAGGCGCGCCTTGAATCGGTCCTGAGGTGGAGAAGCGTCTGGCAATAAGCGCCAGCTTCAAGAAATATTTGACCATCTTTTCCCCGCTTGCAATTATGGGCATATGAGACTAAAATCAACTTTAGCAAGGAACAGCCTACTCGGCAAAGCAGTAAATCATCCGCCAGCATGATGGAGGCGAGACTTGAATGAATTCCGACATTGATATTCCAAGGCTGTGCAACGCCACGAAGCTAAGACGCGCGACGCGCCATCTGACGCGATTCTATGATGCTTGTTTAGCCGAGACGGGCTTACGGGTTACGCAATTCGCGATCCTTGGCCACCTCAAGCATCAGGGACCGAAGACGATGAACGAGCTCGCTGAGCTTATGGCTATGGATCGCGCGACCATCGGACACAATTTGCGGCCGCTTGAGCGTGATCAACTGGTACGTATTCAAGTTAGCGAGACGGACCGGCGTGCCAGAATCGTGTCGATTACCGATGTAGGTCACGAGCGGTTGGAAAGCGGAAGATCGGGCTGGGAGCGGGCTCAAGCCGAATTCGAGAGCAAGTTCGGCGCGGAGCATGCGCATGCCATGCGTGAAATGATGGACGATGTAGTACTTGTCCATTTCGATATCTGAGCAACGACATTGTCTGTTGCATGCAGAGGTAAAAACAGTGCATCTAATCATTTATTGCAAATAGGGGCATATGAGACTAAATTGGCGATTTGATGCTATCCAGGTGCTCGCTAGTCTTGGTAAAGAACAGCCGAACCGGGCATAATGAAGCCATCTCTTATACAAAGAAATTCAGGGGGAGATTAGCTATGAAAAAGATGCTGTGGGCTGTTCTTATGATGTCCTGCGGACCGACTTTTATTTCGTCCTTATTACCGCTCTATTCGGAGCACTATAAGCTGAGCAGCTTGGAATTAACCTTGTTGTTTTCCGTGTATGCCGCTTTCCTGCTGCCGACTTTGCTTGTCGTGGGAGCCAAAGGAAACGACTGGGGATTGAAAAAGGTGCTGCGCTTCAGCATTTGGATATCCATCGCATCGACGCTGCTCTTTCTCGGGAGCACCGACGCTTGGATGCTCTATGCGGCTAGAATTTTGGAAGGCGTCGCATACGGTGCATTTACCGCGACAGCAAGCGCGTTTCTGCTAAAACAAACCTCGAGCGATAAAATAAGCACGGCAATCAAGCTATCTGGCGTCACTGTGAACATGGCCTTTGGCCTAGGGCCGGCCATATCCGGCTTGGTCGTGCAGTATGTGGACCTTGCGCCGCTTCGATTGCCCTTCTGGATTTTGCTCGTCATGCTGTTGAGTGCTTGGATCGTGTTGGAACGATTGCCGAAGCGCGAAGAATTCCAAGGTCGGAAGCCGGCTAAAACCAAAATTTCATTCGGCGTTCCGAGCAATATCCGAGCCCATTTCTTGTCTTTCATCGGACTTCCGATCTTCATGGTATTCACGTTAGGCGGCATCGTCTTCTCGCTGCTCCCTTCCGTGGTCAAGAACGTCATTCATACCTCGAATCTCTCCGTTTCCGGTTTGTTGATCTTGGTGCTGCTTGGCGGCGGAGCATTGACGCAGTTCTTGCCATGGCCGCGTAATCCCGTGACACGTCTGCGTGTTGCGGTCCTTCTTCTCATTCTCGGATCGTGGATCACCGTAATCGCAGGTCAGACGGAGAGTCTGGTCCTGCTTTGGACCGGCATCATCGTGCAAGCTTTCGGCGCCGGGTGGACGTTCCAAGTCACGCTGCGTTTCGCAGGCCAGCTGCCGAAGCCGGAAGAACGCCCGCGCGTGATTACGGCCTTTTATTTCAGCGCGTACACCGGATTCATCGTTCCCGTCGTCGGCGTCGGCATCCTGACCCAATTTTTCAATCTTCACCTTTCATTGGTCTTCCTGAATTTGTTCGGTTCGCTCGTCGTGTTCTATATCTTGTTGTACTCGTTCAGATTCAAACGTTATTATGCGAAGCTCACGGCAAAATAAGAAACGCAAAAACGGCAGTCATTTCTTCATGGCTGCCGTTTTCATAGGCTCAATAGATCCGCTTCAACAGCTCGAACACTTCGTCGATCGTGAGGCCGAAGGATTTGTAGTACGACGCGTCGCTCTCCATTTGCTTCAAGACCATTTCGTTGCGCAGCTGCAGCATCTGCTCGGATGAGAATTCGGCCACGAAGCACCCTTTCCCCGTGACGGTATTGATCAATCCGCCGCGTTCGAGCTCTTCCCAAGCTTTCTTCACGGTGATGACGCTGACGCGAAGCTCTAGGGCTGCTTGTCGAATAGGCGGTAAACAGTAGCCGCTTTCCAGCTCGCCTTTCAGAATCTGGGCGCTGATTTGCTCGAAGAGCTGCTGATAAATCGGTTTTTCGGATGTACTTGAAATCGCTACGTTCATTGAATCTCCACTTTCATAAATCGTTTGACCGCCATGCGGTACGCAAGCAAGGTGAATGCAGCGAAGATTACGATTCCTGCGACCAGGAGCGAGATTTGAAGAGCCGTATTGTCTACGCCGCTGCCTTTGAAGGTGTCGAACACGAACGAATTCTGGATACCCACCCATTCTGCGACTCCGGCAAAAAGCATAGCGCCGGCAATCGCCGCGACCGCTGCTTTGCCGTGCAGATACGCAGTCTTATAATACATCGGCAGGAAGATCAGGTTGAAGATCGCAAGCATGACGAAACATAACCCCCAGAAACCCATGTACGGTCCGTAGAAATAATAGGTCAGGTTCGGATAGAGATGCAGGTTGATCGTCCCGAAGATGATGGCCAGCACGATATGCAGCAATTCCAGGATGACGATCACGGTCACCCTTGCTTTGACCATGTCCGTCTTGGTCACGGGCATCATCGCGGTAAACATCAGATCGTTCTGCGTCCGGAAGCCGTTAAACATATTCGGTATCGTGATCCAGCAAAAATACAGAAGGACAAGAAAATATAACCACCCTGGAATGAGCATCAAGGCGCCCGTCAACAGCGGCATGACAAACAGCATCGGACTTACGCCTAATTTAATATCCTTCATCAATAAATTAATCATGCGGACCCTCCTTCTTGGCGAAATAAATCATGATCTCCTCGAGACTCGGCGTGGCGGATTGAATATCGGAAGACGGATCGAAATCTCTGGCGTGAATCAATCCGGTAAAGCCGAAGGAATTGACTTTGTACGAAATCAACCGATCCTTCACTTGGCCGAGCTGACTTTCTTTTCCGTTCAATAAGCGATAGGAAGCTATAAATTCATCTTTCTCCGAGCTGTGGATGATCTGCCCGTTGTCGATAAACGTAATGAAATCGGCGCATTTCTCCAAGTCGGATGTAATATGCGTCGAGAACAGAATACTGATCTCGCCGTCTACGATGAGCTCTTGAAACACATCGAGCAGATCGTCTCTCGAGACCGGATCGAGTCCGCTTGTCGGTTCGTCGAGGATGAGAAGCTTCGCGCCATGGGATAAGGCAAGGGCCAAGCTGTACTTCACTTTCATGCCCGTCGACAATTCGGAGATTTTTTTGTTTTCATCCAGTTTGAATCTTCTCAGATAATTGGCATACGTCGCATCATCCCAATTGGCGTAGAACTTCTTAATCACTTCGGTCAACGTTTTGATCTTGCTTCGCGTATAGAAATCGACGCCCCCGAAGGCGTAGCCGATCTCTTGTTTCAATTCGAGCTCGTGTTCGGCCATGTTCTTGCCCAGAATACGGACCTCGCCGCTATCGATATGATTCATGTTCAGGATCGACTTGATCGTGGTCGTTTTTCCTGCGCCGTTGGCTCCGATGAACCCCATGATATAGCCCTTTTCCAGCTGAAACGATACATTCTTTAACTGAAAGCTTGGATAGCTTTTATTTACGCCTCGGACGTCTAATGCCAGCATGCCGTACCTCCTCCTTATATTGTGCATGTTGTGTATGCACAATATATCACCCGTTGGTTTAGGAAGTCAACATTGAACTTTGTTAGCCTTAAACGGAACAAGACTGCCGGCGACGGCAGTCTTTTGGGTATTAGGCTTATGGTTATCTGTTGCGCGCGATGATCGGCTGATATCCATACATGTTACGGACTAAGCCTCGGTTTGCAGCCCCAGGCCTTCATCAAGTCCCAGCATGATGTTCATGCATGGAATGGCTGCGCCGGAGGAACCTTTTCCGAGGTTATCCAGCCTGCAATGCAATAAAAGGAACGTCAGAGACGCAAAACTGCCCTTCGCTTCAAATCAGCAAAGGGCAGTTGCTACGCATGTTTATACGGTTCCGAAGGTGATTTTCATACTTGCCGCATAAGTTGCCGCCATGGAGGGGGTAAATCGCTCCGACAACGTTTTTTCACACTCAAATTGTCGATTGGCCTCTTCTTCCGACATGCCGCGTGCCAACAGCTTCTCTGTAAAGGAGCTGCGTTCCCCAGGGTTGCTGAATCGCATGGCTTCGTACAGCTGAGGCTCTCCAGACGCGGTCGGATCGTATATATTCACTTTATCGCTCAAACGGCATTGCACGTCGCTTAATCCTAAACGGTTAAAATATAAGGGGAGTTTTATTCCGATATTGCCGTCTTTGCCGGTACGGCTCGCATCGCGCTCAAACAATTCCTGCAGCTGTCCCAGCGGAATGACGGCGGACTGGTCAACGCCATCGAAGTGAAAGCTTGCGTTCGTACCGATCCAATGCGGCTCGAATGCGATTATTTTCCCGCCTTTCTTGACGCAATCCATCATCTTTCTCAATACGGCGATGGGATCTTGCATATGAAGCAGCACGGCATGGCAGACAGCAAGATCAAACTCTCCCGTAAAGCTGAACGCATGAAAATCTCCCGTGAGAAACTGCGTACGATAAGGCAACTCGCCAAATATCTCTCGGGCGTGCTCGATAAGTTTGGTACCCGCATCGATCCCGACATATTCCGAACCATCCGGCAGAACAGGCAGCAGTCGAAGGCCCAAGTGACCATACCCGCAGCCAAAATCCACGACACGAACGGGGCGATTTATTTTCCATACTCGCTCGACCAGAAATTCAATGTAATCGTCGTTGTAAAACAAGGAAGTAGACCTCTTTAAATACGCGATTTGCTCGTCCCAATAATAGGGTTCCATTTGATGATCTCCCTCACCCGATTAGCGCCGCGGTCGCTGAACTAAACATACCTCTACGGGCAAAAAAGGAATAGACTTACGTTGGAAAATTTTGTAGACTATTATGTATCTATGGCTTTTTCAAGCCAGCCAGATCAGTGGAAAATTTCATATGTAACGGATAACCCGGCACATGATATGTGTCGGGTTTATTGTTTTTAATAGCGGAATCCACCCTGTTAGCGGGAACCACGCCAACTAGTATATCCCCCATTTGCATACAAGCCCGAACCCTATCGATTCCGTTCTCATAGGATGAGCGTATACGAAACAAGAAAGGGGGATGATTCCATGCTTGCACTTTTGAACCGCCTTCGCGGAACGTTCGTCGTCCTGAAAACGGCTTCGGGAGAAGAAATCGGAGGACGCATCGTTAAGCTGCACAACGGCATCGTCATCTTGCGAACATTACTGGGAACGAAAATATATGTCCCTTTGAAAAAGATCATTGCTGTCATCACTCGCCAAGGCGGGAAATAAACAAAAAAAACGTCCGCTGCGGACGTTTTTTGTTTTGACTTTGAGTCGAATCCCTATTGATTTTCTGTTATATTAGCAGTCGGATTGGGATCTCTGAAAGAGCCGAACATACCAATGAATAGCCCAACCACCCCGATCGTAAACCCATATCCATCATATCCAGCCACTACGGCAAGGACCCCGATCAGCGTGATTTGGATCCCGAGAAGCTGTACCTGGAGCGCGCTTGGACTTATAAAGTCCACTAACAATCCTGCAAAGAATAACAGCGTAACGATGATAATAAATACGGTTAAAATCGTTAATCCCAAGCTCGCCATAACTCGCCCCCTAATTCTTCCGATCATAGTTCTTTTAACTCGACTGCAGACGCACCCAAATAGCTTTTGACTTCATACGATACGAATTATACACTCGAATGGAAAACATTGGGCAGAAGGAGTGGCATGATGCACGATATAACAGCACTTACGGGTCATGTGGATCGCCTGCTAGAGACGCATATCCAGCATG
This sequence comes from Paenibacillus sp. J31P316, assembly GCF_056269105.1. NCBI lineage: Bacteria > Bacillati > Bacillota > Bacilli > Caryophanales > Paenibacillaceae > Paenibacillus > Paenibacillus sp. J31P316. Next base: position 1,055,763 of record NZ_JBWDNI010000001.1, read on the forward strand.
AACCGATGCCTGGACTGGCTATCGGCCTTATTAAAGATAGTCAAGTCATCTATGCCAAAGGCTTCGGCGTCAAGCAGATCACGACCGGCGAACCGGTCGACTCTCGTACGTTATTCCACCAAGCTTCCATATCCAAAACGCTCGTAGCGACTGCTATTATGCAACTGGTCGAACAGAACCGGATTGCGTTAGACGCCCCGATCTCGACCTACTTATCCTATTTTCAAATGAAAGATGAACGCGCTGCGCATATCACCGTAAGGCAGCTGCTAAACCATACCTCAGGAATGCCGGATGAAGATGACTACGAATGGGACCGCCCTCAACATGATGACCAGAGCTTAGAAAGGTATGTGAGAAGCATCAATGATCGGAGCCTTCTGAGCGAGCCAGGCCATACATACGCATATAGCAATATTGGCTATGAAATCTTGGGAGATCTCATCGCGAAAATATCCGGTTTAAGCTTCGAGCAGTACATGAAGGAACGGGTCCTTGAGCCGGCAATGATGAGCGACAGCACGTATTTCAAGCATGAAGCGGACGCGCTGCTTGCCGCTCCTCATATCCTTGGAAATAACGAAAACGAAAGATATGGCGTTCAAGTAAGCGGCGTCTTCCCTTATAACCGCGCTCACGGTCCAAGCTCCACGTTATATGCATCCGCCCTGGATATGTGCCGCTATGCGAGCAGTCACTTAAGGAGAGGACAAGCCGCGAATGGCTCCTCCCTTCTAATTGAAGAGAGCTACGCCGAAATGTGGCGCTCGCAAGCCTCCACCGGCCAAGGCGCAGAATCGGCGGCTATCGGGCTTGCTTGGTTCTTAGGCGAGTACCGAGGACATCGAATGGTTTCTCATTCCGGCATGGACACGGGATTTCAGAGCTACCTCGTTATGCTGCCCGACCAAGGAATTGCCGTGGCGGTTATGGCCAATGCGGATTTTACATGGCTGAGCTTCAGCTCAGCGCTGCTTGATGTATTGCTAGGCTTGGACGTCCCCTTTATTAAACAGTCCATGGCGCATTATTTGGCGAATTATCTCGCTGCGAATGACGTTGACGCAACGTTCGAAGAATATTCAAGGCTGAACGATGATGATCGCTATTATTCGTGGGAAGGTGAATATGAGTTTATCGCAAGCTTATTAAGAGAAAACGGTTGTACTGCTGAGGCGGCCAAATTCCTCCAGCTATCAAGGCGTCTGTTTCCGGACTCTCACCGTATCGGCGAGTTGCTTGGAGAACTTCACGGAAATGAACAGAAGGCGTAATCGTGGCCGTAATGTCCGAGTCGTTCATTACGCAGACTTACCGATAAAGCCATTGACGTATCCCCTCGTCAACGATTCTCGCTCCCGCCGGGGCGAAGTAAACATGCGCGCCGTCATCGTAGATCGTGTACGCGTAGGCAATCGGTCCTTCCGGATAGAAGACCATCTTATAGGTGAGCGGATCACCCTGTTGGCTTGGAGGGTAGTCCTGCACATCCTGTCCTTCTTCCAACAGCTGTATAAACGAAGCCAGATCTTCATCTCGAAGCGTCACGAAAGGCGCGGTCTCCTGTTCTCTGAACAGCGCCACATGCTCGACCTTGTTCAGGGGAACATCCTCATACCAGTCACGGAGCATATCGGCGCCTTCTTCGTTTCGGAACAGACGGTATCCCCCGATTCTCGTATCGTCCTTCGCCGCGATCAGCATATCGGGCTCGTATCCTCGAACACGATAGAGCTTGGATCCTTCTCGGAGAAACGACGCATCGCTGTTCTTCGTGTGATAGCCCGGGTTCGAGACAACGGACACGTTGAAAGTCACCTTGCCGACCACCTGATCGGTGATGTCGTTCGGATCCTGTATCACGCTCTGATTCAAACCCGTGTACGTGCGTCCGTCAAGCTTTACAAAATCAACCCAGTCGATGATCGCGTTTCCCCGAATATCGTTCGATTTCGCTTGGGAGCATCCGCATAACAGCAGGCATACGGCGACAAGTAGCATCCCTCGGATTTTCATGACCGCTTACTCCTCCTTATCTCCATCATTCTTGCGTGCTTCGCATGGATACTCTCTCCACGGCTTCACTCTTATCTCCAACCTCAGGTGTCGGACGAGGTGTGGAACATCCCATACAAAACAGGATAATAAAGGAATCTATCCCATTCGACGCATGGAAGCGGAACAAGGTTGCGGTCCAAGCCTGAAAACCCGCGCTGCCATCTTGCACACTCTGAATCTACCTCACATTTAATAGAGTATCCCCTAGTAAACGAGGTGATTCGAATGACTAACGCCAAGGCTGTACTACAACCTGATTTAGTATTGATTTATTGGTCAAAAAATCCCCTGGTTTCCGGATCCGCACGCAGGATCGTCGCTTCGCGCGTCATCGGCAGTTCCCGTCCCTGCACGGCCAGCATAGCAGCGGGTTCGCTGTTATCCACTGCCTTAGCCTGTTTATTGGACAACGACATTGGCTTCAAAATCGTATACCGCAAGAAAATATCCGACATCAGCGGCTACTTGCTCCTCCAACGGAGAAGCTGAAGGACGCGGCCATATGAAAAGAGCAGCTTCCCATTGGGATAGCTGCTCTCTTTACTTATCGTCGGTTGTCTTATTCGCCGCTGACGCTGTCTACGAATGCTGCCGTCGTTCTCAGCTTCCCGATGCGCGGGAAAATGTATTTGCACGTCGTGTCATGCTCTTCTTGACTGAGCGCCGTCATCGCGTCCGTAATGAAAATTTGATTGTAGCCCAACTGGTACGCTTCCCTCGCCGTCGTCTCCACGCCGATATTCGTCGAAATGCCGCAGAGCACGATCGTATCGATGCCCCGGCGGCGGAGCTGCAAGTCGAGATCCGTGCCGAAGAACGCACCCCACTGCCGCTTGACGACCACATGATCATGCGGTCCGACGCCGAGCTCCGGCACGAACTCCGACCAGCCTTCGGGATAACCGCCCGACTGAGCAGCCTGATCCGTCACCGGTCTCAGCGCATCCTTGCCATCCAGAAAATCGACCTTCACGAACGAGATGAATCCTCCGCGCGCGCGGAACTGCTCCACGAGACGCACCCCGTTCGCGATGATCTCGGCCGCGGTCGGAGCCCTGCCGATAATGCCTTTCTGCAGATCAATCAGAACCAATGCGGTTTTGCTAAAATCGATGTTCAATGCTTCCATGATTGCTACCTCCAATACATGTATTTGATCAGGCGGCTCCCCGCCTCTTCGCGCCGCTCGGCTGAATGCGAAGCACCATCCGCAGGAGCGGCGGCACGAAGAAGAGGATGAACAGCGCCCGGAACAGCTGATAGCCGGCCACGATGGACAGATTGGCATGAATCTCGTGCGCGATAATGCTCATTTGGTCCATTCCGCCAGGCGCGAGACTGAGGAGCCCCGTCGCTTCGGATACGGGCTGCAGGACGGACAACAGCAGCGCCAAGCCAAATGCTCCCGCGATCAGCAGCAGGCTGCTGCCGAACGCGAGCGATAACGTTTTGACTTTGTTCGGCATGTTTCTAGGACGAAGCATTAAGCCGACGTACGTGCCGATCATCAGCTGCGCAAGCTGCGTCAGGGTGCCCGGCAGTGCCGGACCGTGAAGTCCGGACAGCTGCAGCAAGCAGGTCCCGATGGTCGGACCGAGCAAATACGCCGTCGGCAGCTTCACGCGAGTACCGACGATGGCGCAGACGACGCTCGCGGCGCCGAAGATCAGTATGTTCGGGAACAGCCCGCTCCAGCTTGCGGCGGAGGCTGCGGCACCGGCTGCAGAAGCTGACGCGTCCTTCACTTGCCCGAGGATCGGGCTAAACACGATAAGCGGCATACAGACGACAATCATGATCAGGCGCGTGACTTGCGTGAAGGTGACGGAAGTAATATCAATGCCGTCCGTCTCTTCCGCGAGCAGGATGATTTGCGACAATCCGCCCGGTATACTGCCCATAAGCGCGGTTTTGTATCCCGTCCCCGAGAATCGCGAGACAACGTACGCAATTCCGGCACAGTAGGCAAGCAGCAATACGGCCATCAGCAGCATATAAGGCAGCTGAAGCGCCATTGCTTTCAGCGCCGCAGCGGTCATGGACAGTCCGATCGTGTAGCCGATGATGATCATCGCCGTGTTGCGAAATTGCATGGGCCAAGCGAACCGGTCCTCGACCACGTTGTTAGCGACCAGCATCGCGAACATCGGTCCAAGCATCCACGGAATGGGCAAACGGATCAGCGTGAACAGCAGCCCCCCGGCAACGGACAAAGCGAGCGTGACAGCGACGGCGCCGACCCGAATCGGCTTACGGGTGCTCATTGAAATCTCACCTCTTTCTTTTCAGGTTGTCTATTTGATAGCCGTGTTAAAAATGAGCAAAAATTTGCACATTTTAGCTAAAATTTTTAGCGTCGGATCAGATCGGCCACCGTGTAGTTTCCGAGAACCATCGTGACCTGCGCGTTAATATCGGACATGATTCGCTGGAACGATTCATTGACCTGCTGGCCGAAGCCGTGACTGCCCGTCGTGTCCAGCATTCGGTCCCACTGCGGCTGTTCCTCATGCAGTGACGTATATACCTCGAATAGCGTTATCGCCTCCGCCGACCGAGTCAGCTCATAACCGCCCGAACGACCCTGCCTGACCTCGATAAGGCCGGCATCGCTTAGCTGCGCCAATATTTTGCGAAGCGCCGTAGGCTCGCATTGAATTTGCTCCGCGATTTCCGCGCTCGAGCGAAGCTCTTCATTCGTCGCCAGCACGATAAGCGCCTGTAGGCCTAATCCGAATCGTTTCAATTGAGCCATCGATGTTCGCTAACGCCCCTGTCTATCTTAATGTGCTGATATTAGCACACATTAGCGGAGAACTCAACTTACGCGGTTTCTGCAACACGTTACATTCCTCGAAGCGACGACTCTGCATCCCGGCGAGAGCCGAGACGGAGCGGATAAGACCCAATCCAGCTATTACGAAAAAAGCCGGCCCTCTCCGTTTGGAGAAGACCAGCTTTGTCGTGAATAAGCGTATGATGCCATTGCATGGCAGGGCAGCTATCGCCCATATCGGCTAGGCGTCCGCCGCGCAGCGGAATCCGATATTCCCCGTCGAGCTGTCCGGCGTGTTCGAACTGCGCGCGGCAACCCGGTACCGGTTGCAGTACGATTGGTGGCATAAGTACGAGCCGCCTCGCATCGCTTTGGCCGTTCCCGACGCAGGTCCGCGAGGGTTCGAGCTGCCGGGCTTGGCATGACGGGTAGCGAACCAGTCGCCGCACCATTCCCACACGTTGCCGCACATGTTGTACAAGCCGAAGCCGTTCGGCCGGAACGATTGAACGGGCGCTGTCCCGGCATAGCCGTCGGAGGCGTTATTCTTGTCCGGAAACTTCCCCTGCCAGATGTTGCAGCGATGCTCGCCGTCCGGCTTCAGCAGATCGCCCCACGGATACCGTTTCTGGCTCAAGCCGCCCCGTGCCGCATATTCCCATTCCGCTTCGGTCGGCAGCCGTTTACCCGCCCACTCCGCATAGTCCGCGGCATCGTTCCACGATACGTGCACGACGGGATGGTCCTGCCGATCTTCTACATGAGAGCCCGCTCCCTCCGGCGTATGCCAGCAGGAACCGTCGATGGCGAGCCACCAAGGTATGCCGGGAACGGGTTTTGCCGCTGCCTTCAACTCTTCCGGCACGAACAAGTGAAACACGAACGACCAGCCGAACCGCTCCGCTTCCGTCACGTAGCCGGTCGCCTTGACGAATTCGGCGAACTCCGCGTTCGTGACCGCGCAGGCATCCATATAGAACGGAGACAGGTTCACCTGCCTAACCGGCCCTTCCCCGTCATTCGGAAAGCCTTCTTCATCGTTCGTCCCCATGAGAAAATCCCCGCCTTGCAGCAAAACCATCCCCTGTCGGCCGGAAAGTCCCTCAGACGGATACGCTTCGAGCGCTTCAGCTTCCGCTGGCTTTCCTTTGGATCGTTCTACTTCGGACGGCGCGCTAGCATTTATCGAAGCTGTCCCGACTGCCTCAATCGCAATCGTTGCTTTCTCCTGCATTGGTCTTGTCGCTGCGCAGCAGCAGGAAGGCATATCTCCTTTAGTCATCTTCAGGTCGCTCCCATCCACCACTCCGAATCGTCGAAAGACAAGAGACATGCCGCAAGAACCGGCGTTCTTACAGCATGTCTCCGGCGCTCCGATCCAAGAGCGGCTTGGTTTCATCTATAATCCCAACGGGCTTGCTTGGATATCGCTATGAGTTGAATGATACCTGCTCCATTTGATTTTTGTCAATGCATGGAGACCGCAGGAGAAATCACAAAAGAGACTGCGAGTGACCACGGATGTGACTGTAGTAGTGACTATAGTAGTGGCCGCGAAAGTGACTGCGGATGCGACTGCGGATGTGACCACTGTTGTGACCACGGAAGTGACTGCGGAAGTGACCGCAGAAGAGCCTACGCACAATGAACGGCTCCCGCCTCCCACAAACATTTTTAACTACTGCTAGAACGGACGCTGTTCCGGTGCCCGCGCTATCACCCGAATAACTGCATATCTGCACTTATTTTTTAATTCAGAACAGGTCTGAAAGGAAATAAATACGATTATGCAGTTCATCCGCCGGTTTACTGCTGAAAATGCTCGAAGTCGGCCAAATAGATGCAGATTTGCAGCTATTCTCGTTCTCAACGCCAAACAACTGAAAATAGATGCAGATTTGCAGTTATTTCTTAGCTTTCGTTACTCGCTCCCTCTCCCCATTCGACCGCCCATTTCTCCATTTCCTTCAAGGCGCTCTGGAATCCGTAGCCCTTCTCGGTCAACGCGTACTCCACCGTAACGGGCACCGTCGGAAATACCTCCCTGCGCACGATCCCGCTGCGTTCCAGATGTCGCAGCACGTCCGTGAGCGACTGCGTCTTGACGACCTTCAAATCACGGTTCAGCTGATTGAAGCGCTTGGGTCCCGCGCTCAACTCGGCGATGACCAGAAACGCCCACTTCGCGCCGAGAATTTCCAGCACGGAGCAAATATTCGTGGACCTGGAAGGTTGCTGCTCACTGACCTGCTCACTGACCTGCTCACTGACCTGCTCGCTGCGATCGCTCCTTGGTTCACGTTTTGGCTTTCCGATTGGACCTCGAATTGAAGCTTCGGCTTGCTCTCCGGTCGACTCGCTCGTTTGCTCGACTGGCTCTCCGATTGGATGGTCGGTCAACTTCGAATATGGACGCGTTTGCGGATTCATCCTCTTCTCTCCACCTTTACTTACTTTTTGTTAGTTAGTCCATTTAGTTGGATTATATCCATTCCATTTGCCTTCTTACTTAATGTTAGTGACTTTATTATACTACATCCAAGAGCTCGCTTACCATATCCAGGAAGGGATAGAACCTCATGAAAACAAACGCCTATCGATTGACCGTGTATGCACTGGCGTTCGGCGCATTCTTCACTGCAACGTCCGAACTTGTCGTCTCCGGGATTTTAAATGTAATCGCCAGCGACCTGCACATTGCGCTAGCCGCGGCCGGCTTGCTCATCACCGCTTACTCCACCGCATTCGCCATCGGCACGCCCATCGTCATCTCGCTCACTTCAAGGCTCGAACGCCGCAAGGTGATGATTGCCGCGCTCGGCTTCTTCATCCTCGGCAGCTTCGCTTCCAGCGCGAGCTCGACGTTCGAGATGCTGCTGTTCTCCCGCATCCTGCTTGGCATCAGCTCGGGCGTTTATCTCGTTGTCGCGTTCGGCGTCGCAGCTAGAATCGTGCCGCAGGAGAAGCTGGGAAGCGCCATCGGCACGATCGTGCTCGGATTCAGCAGCGCGATGATCCTCGGCGTCCCGCTCGGCATCGCCATTGCGAATCGGCTGAGCTGGCAGGCGATCTTCCTCCTCCTCGGCCTCGTCAGCCTTGCATTCATCTTCCTGCTTTACCGGCTGCTGCCCAAGATCGAAGGCGATGCGCCAACGTCATTCCGCAGCCAATTCAAAGCGATCGGCAGCACGGTTATCGTCAGCGCCCTCGTGCTCACGTTTCTTCGCGAATCCGGCAACTCCGTCCTGTTCACGTTCATGACGCCGTTTCTTCAACAAATGCTTCATTACAGCGTATCCGGAGTCAGCGTCATGATGCTTACGTTCGGCGTCATCGGAGCGGCCGCCTCCCGAATCGGCGGCTATAGCGTCGACCGCTGGGGCGCGGCGCGCGTAATCGCGGCCGGCGTCATGCTCCATATCGCCGCTCTCGTCCTGCTTCCGTTATTCCCGTCCTCCGTTGTCGCAGGCACGATCATGCTCGGATTCGTCGTGTTTTCCATGTTTGCCGTCGGGCCGGCGATGCAAAGCTATTTTATTCAACAAGCGCCTCAATCGGCCAATCTCATCCTCAGCGTGAACACGTCCATTATCCATCTCGGCCTCGCAGCCGGTGCCGGCGCGGGCGGCGTACTGCTGACAAACGCTTCGACGCTGCGTTATCATCCATGGCTCGCCGGAGGCGCGCTGCTGATCGGCTTGGCTGTCGGCTTGATCGGTTTTGCCAAAGGCAGAGCCGGGCGGCCGGCGAAGGCCGTTATCGACCAAACCGACTAATTCATGCAGGACCACTGCCGGACCAACAAGAAGGCCGAATGCGAAAAAACGGGTTGGCGCTGCTGCGCCAACCCGCCTTTTTTGTTGGTGAAGTAAGTAGTTCTACGGTTCTCATGCAGCTTGGCTGTCGTTACAGTCCTGCACGCTCAAGGTCGCTGAACGCGCGGAATTTCCCAATTTCGGCTATGTCAATTGTCCTTGTTGAAGACGGTTTTGACGGTACCAAGCGCTGCCGCAGCCCGCGGCCAGCCGACGTAAAATGCTAAATGCGTGACGGCCTCCACCAGCTCTTCCTCGGTCAAGCCGTTCTCGATGGCCAATCGCAAATGGTACGACAATTGATCGGTCAATCCTGCCGACACGAGTGCCGACACGGTAATCAGGCTCCGATCCCGCAGGGACAGCGCCTCCCGGCGCCATACGTCTCCGAACAGCACCTCTTCCGTATAGCGGACGAAGGCTGGAGCGGTATCTGCGAATGATGCCCGTGCCGTTGATGGGATACGTCTATGCATAGGATTTCCTCCTTGTTGTGGATTGAAGGTTGAAGCAAAAGGGCAGGAATTCGCATACCCAGTGAAGAAGCTAGACGAAAGCCTATGAAGTCAGCCGATGAAACATGAAACCATGAAGGAGCGCGATTATGGAAGGCGAACAGCCAAACGACAGTCACTTTCACTCCAGCAGCGAATCCGAAATCCGGCGTGTGAATGACGTAAATGAAGAAGATCTCGAGCGGATGCGCTTCCCCAACGGCCGTCTGGTACCCGCCTCGCATCCGGGTCCGGCGGATAGGCAGCGTTGGATGCAAGACTTAGCCGGCATTGCCGGAACGCTGCGCTCGGAGCTCGAACAGCTGACAACGGAGCAGCGGTTGCTGCCTTACCGCCCCGGAGGCTGGAACGCGCTGCAGGTCGTCCACCATTTGGCCGACAGTGACTTCAATGCTTATATCCGGTTCAAACGAGCGCTGACGGAAGAAGCACCGCTTGCGGGCACCTTCCGGGAGGATCTCTTCGCGGAACTCGCAGACTATCGGGAAACGCCGGTAGAATGGACGATTTCACTGCTGGACGCGCTGCATAAGCGGTTCCTTATTCTGCTGCGGCACCTGACGCCGGAGCAGTTTCAACGGACGTTTACGAGTCCTTCGCACGGCCGGATGACGCTCGATCAAGCGGTAGAGCGGTTCGCCTGGCATGGCCGGCACCATATCGCGCAGATCCATGGATTGCGAGGGCGATTAACGATCGATCATTTGCGCTAGACCGCAGCCGAACGACCAATTCTCCAGCCCCGACTCGACAAGCACGACGAATACATCCTCTACTCGCACGGCGCATTCCGCATGCAGGAGCGAAGCCAGCTTATTATAGAAGCCGCGCTTCTTCTCCGTGCTTCTGCCCGGAGCCAGCGTAATTTGAATCATGAGCAATCCGTCCCCGCGCGCGACATGCAAGTAATTGCGGCTGTATTGGAATTCCCCCCGTTTATGTCCTTGGTAGATTTGAAAATAATCCTCGTCCGGCACATCGAACTCCTCCTGCAGCGCACGCATAATAACGCGCCCGACGGCTGCCAGCTGTTCCTCGCCATATTGTTCCTCTTGGTAACTGACGCGAATGAATGGCATGTTCATCACTCCTCTTGTAGGGATGACCTCATTTTACGCCGGCGATCTTCATCTGTATAATTGAAAATAATCAACCACTTGATCGAAAACACCGATGGAGATGAGCGCCTTATGGACTTAAAAGAATTGGTGACCTTCCGAACGATCGTGCAGGAAGGAACGTTTTCCCGGGCTGCCGCGAAACTGAACTATGCGCAGTCTACGGTGACGAGCCAGGTTAAGCGGCTGGAGCAGGAATTGGGGCTGCAGCTGTTCAAGCGAGGATGGGACGCGGAGCTGACGGAGGCCGGACGGCGCTACGCCGACGAGGTCGACAGTCTTATCGCACATTGGCAATATGCCATCGAGCAGGCGAAGGCGCTGCATCAGGAGGAGATCGGCGAGCTTCGTATTGGACTGATCGAGTCGCTCGCCGATGACGTGATGCCCACAGCCATGAAGACATTTAGCGAATGGAAGCCGAAGATGAACGTTCATTTCACGATCGGCAATACGGATACGCTGGCACGCGAGATCCGGGGTCAAACCATCCAAGCCGCCATATGCGGAGAGCCTTCCACGGCCGAAGGTCTGCGCTTCCAGCCGCTCTACAACGAACGCGCCACATTTATCGCGAAGGCCGACCATCCGCTCGCGGCTGCGGTTGGCGAAGATCGCGATGATCGCGGTCGTGAAAATGGTCTTGATGATGATGGTTTTGGTCATGGTCGTCGGGCAAATGCCGGTGCAGTCCAGCAATCGGACGACGGAACGCTACCCGTTTCAGCGCTTTTTGGCTACCCCGTTATTCTCGGCGGCAAAACCTGTCTGTACCATTTACACGTTCAACGGGCATTGAACCGTTACGGTACGCTGCCGCAGGTGCATACGGTCAGCCGCATCTCTTCGATTCCCGCAATGGTCCGATCGATGGCCGCCGTCGGCGTCGTCCTGGAATCGACACCGCTGCCCGCGAACGTCGTCCGGCTGCCGGTCCAGCTGGAATCGGTCGATATTCCGGTCGGCATTCTTCACCCGCAGACCGCGGATTACATGCCCGCGTCCCTTGACCTGCTGCTGCAATGCCTGCGGGATGAGATTGCCGCGCGACGGTAGCGAGGCGCCCCCCTCATCCGTCCCCCGCGACTCCCCCTCTCCCGCCATGGTATACTGGAACGGACATCCAGGCATCCGCCGAAGGAGGCGTTATTCTTGTTCCAAATCATGCTCGTGGAGGACGACGCGGACATTCGCGGCATCGTGGCGGATACGCTCCGCAAATGGCAGTACGACGTCATCGAGCTGGCCGAGTTCAGCCAAGTGAAGCAGCAGTTCGAACATCATCGGCCGCATCTGGTCGTGCTCGATATCAATTTGCCCGTCTTCGACGGCTTTTACTGGTGCCGGCAGATCCGCGCCGTCTCGAACGTGCCGATCATTTTCCTCTCCTCCCGCAATCAAAACATGGACATCGTCATGGCCATCAACATGGGCGGCGACGATTTCGTGCAGAAGCCGTTCGATCTGGAAATTCTCGTCGCCAAGGTAAGCGCGCTTCTAAGGCGCAATTACACGTACCAGGAGGACAGCCTGCAGCTCCGGCACCGCGGTTTGCTGTTGAATCTCGCCAGCTCCTCCGTCGACTTCGAAGGCCGTACCGTCGAGCTGTCCCGCAACGAATTCATCATCATGGGCGTCATGCTGCGGAAGATCGGCGCCATCGTATCGCGCGACGAGCTCATGCAGGCCTTATGGCATGACGAGCAATTCATAGACGACAATACGCTAACGGTGAACGTCAACCGCCTGCGCCGCAAAATCACCGATCTCGGGTTGGACTCCTTCATCGCGACGCGCAAAGGAATGGGGTATATCGTGGAATGAAGCTGAAGCTGCTGCGCTTCCTGTACTACGAACGATCCTACGTCCTGCTCTGCGCGGCGACCTTCGGGCTGGTCATGCTGATCTGGTATGCGGAGCCCGGCAATCATCTGCATACCGAAAGCCTTGTCTATCTGATCGTGCTGCAGCTGCTCCTCATGGCCATATTCTTCGGTTACCGGTACTATCGCAACGAGTATGCCATCCGCACGATGAACGAGGAGGACGCCTCCCCTCTATCCTTGGAAGCGGAAGCCTACCAGCGCGTCGTTCAAGAGATGGAGCGCACGCATATCCGGGCATTGAACGAGGTTCATGCGCGGCAGAAGGAATACTACGACTTTATCGTGACCTGGTTCCATGAAGTGAAAACTCCGATTTCCGTCATCCGCCTTATGCAGCAGACCGTGGTGGAGCCGCGAAGCCTGGAGGAGCAGGTCGCCCGTATCGAGCAGTACGTCGACCAGGCGCTCTATTACGCGAAGCTGGACAATTTCAACCAGGATTACGACCTCGTCAATTGCGATCTGGAGCCGCTGCTCAAGGATGTGATCAAGTCGTGGTCCAAGACGTTCATCGCGCGAAAAATCCGCCTCACGCTCGAGGTCGGTCCCACCATCGTGCAAAGCGATTCCAAATGGCTGCACTATATCATCGGTCAGCTGCTCTCGAACAGCCTCAAATACACGCCAGCGAACGGCGAAATCCGCATCTCGGCTCGGACGAACGGCCAAGAGAAGCTGCTTGTCGTGCGGGACAACGGCATCGGCATCGAGCCTCGCGACCTGCCGCGCATCTTCAACCGGGGCTTTACCGGGACGAACGGCCGGGTCCATATGAAATCGACCGGCATGGGCTTGTACTTGGCGCAGGAGCTGTCCAAGAAGCTCGGCCACTATCTGACCTGCGTCTCGGAAGCCGGCCGATTTACGGAGATGACCGTCCATTTTCCGAGAAACCATGATCCTTATCGCGAGACGCTTCGGCAGTCCGATGCAGCAAGCAGTGAAACGAACAGCCCCGGCGACTGAATGCAGTCGCCGGGGCTGTAATCGTGTATAAACTACGGTTTCTCTGTTTTGTATCCGGTCAAACTCGCAGCATTCCGCGAGAACGTTGCGTTTCATGACGCTTAAATCCTGCCTCCCGGGAGAAATAAGTGTAATAATACATTTATTTCCGGCTTGTCGAGTCTATCCTATAAAATAGATGCAAATGCGCATTTATTTTTTGTTTCTGATCGATTAGAAGCCAGTTTTCCCGGAAATAAGTGCAGATTTGCAGTTATTTCGTCTATTTCAGGAAAAAGTGCAGAAATAAGTGTAGTTTTGCAGTTATTCCGCCCGGCTGAATGCAAATCACGGGAATAACCGCCGTGTCACAGCCATTCCGTTCATTTGCGCAGATTGACCTTGATTACTGCCATGGTCATCGGACAATAGCACATTTTCGGCAACCTGACAGCCCCGGCGACTAAAGTCGCCGGGGCTGTCATCGAAATCGTATCGTTACGTCGTAGTTACGTCGTAGTTACGTCGTTATTACGTCGTAGTTACGTCATTGTTATAGCGTACGGTTGGCAATCCGGTAGTACAGATTCGTGGAGACCAGGTAGAAGCCGGCATAGATCAGGAAATACAGCGCGATAATGCCCCATACCATGCCGATTAAATTCGGAAAATCCTGAACGGAGTCTAATATATACGTCTTGATAATCAGCCAGCTGCTGAGCAGACCGGGCAGGAGCGGCAGCGCGAACACGAACAGCAGCTGCTTGCGAATGACGTTCATCATCTCCCGCCTGCCGACGCCCAGCTTGCGAAGAATCGCGTATTGCCGGCGCGCTTCCGTCGCTTCGCGCAGCTGCTTGAAATAAATGACGCTGGCGAGCGCGAAGAGCGCGATCAGCGCCAGGAAAGCGCCTGCGAACAGCAGCAGCGACGAGCCTTCGATCTGCTTGGAGTACACGTCCGCGAACGAGGAGTAATACGTCTCCGGCTCATTCCCCGCTTCCGGCGCCTTCGTCACGATGCCGTACAGCTGCTCCGAGAGCGATTCGGCATCGCCCGCATCCGCGATATCATAAATTCGAAACGTCGCCATGGCGGTGCCCGCTGCCTTCAAGCTGGCGAAAGCGTCATCGGATATGACGAGCACCGCAGCCTTCTTGTTCATGGACAGAACAGGATCGGTCGACCAGCCGAGCAGCGCGTAATCCTTCTTCTCCACCAGCTTGAAGCCCGTCTCTTCTGACCCGGTACGAATCGTAAAGTCCGTTCCCGAGCCCGGCAGCGCCGTGGGGAAATCCATGCCCTGCGACAGGGACACCGCCTCGTCGCCGGCAAGTTGAACCTGTTGATCATCGCCCCGCCGTTGAACGAACGCATTATAATCCGAGGCCGAGGCGAGCAGAATGCCGGGTGCGAAATTTTCGGGATTCTCGAACGCGACACCCGCATCGGTTACCGCATCCGCGCGCAGCAGCTTCAACGAATAGCTGCCCGCGATCGCGTGTTCCGATGCCATGATCGTTTTTTTGACCTCGGCATCCACGGCAGCGCTCTTCGATTCATAGGCAATATCGTTCGGCAGGTTGCGGCCGACGGCCTCGAATTGAACGGAATAGTTGATGGACACGAAGCACACGAGCAGCACGAGCACCGTGCTGAACAGCGAGATGAACGTCAAGTTCAGCGTATTCCCGCGAATTTGAAACCGGATCGCGGACGTCCATAACGTCGTATTGCCGCTCAAGTAGCCTCTCGTGCGGCTCCAAACCTGCAGCAGCCACCCAGCGAACTGCCTGAAGAACAAGTACGTGCCGCCGATGATGCCGATCGCGCAGTAAATCAAGGATACGCTTGCGTAATCCGTCCAGAACACGGACTGTTTGCCGCCTCCGATCATCGCCAACGCCGATCCGAGCAGGAAGAACCCAAGGATAGCAAGCGTGGCCGAGGTCCGGATCGGCTTCTCCTGCTGCTCTTTCGCACGAAACAAGTCAATGAGCTGCACCCGCGTCACGAGCAGATAGCTCTGGATGCTGACGGCAACGTGAAGCACGACGAACACGACAATCGTAGCGATGATCGCCCGGACCGGAAAATCGAGCGACACGACCTGGTCGTATTTCATCAAATTCATGAGCAGCGCGCCGAAAACCTTGGACAACAAGCCGCCCAGCAGTCCCCCGATGACCAAGGCAACGGCACCAATCGCAAGCGTCTCATAGAACAGCATCGACAGCAGGTGGCGCTCGTTCATGCCGTACAGCATGTACAGCCCGAGCTCCTTTTTCCGCTGGCGGATGAAGAAAGAGTTGGCATAGAGCACGAACAAGAGAATGAACGACACGATGACGACGGAGGCAATGAGGAAGCCGGTATCGAAATTTTGCACATTCTTCAGCGCATCCAAAATATCATCGTTATACATCACGGACGAGAACGAGAAGAAAATCATGATGCCGATCAGCATGGAAATCCCGTAGATCGTATACAGGCCGAAGCTTCGGCGGACGTTCTTCAAGGACAGCTCGAGCAGACTCATCGCAGCTTTCCTCCCAGCAGGCTTTGCGTTTCCAGGATCCTGTCGTAGAAGCCTTGCTGGCTCTGTTCGCCCGCATACAATTCATTGACGATCGCCCCGTCGCGCAGGAAAATGACCCGTTTGCAATAGCTTGCCGCATAGACGTCATGCGTGACCATCAAGAGCGTCGTCCCGAACATGCGGTTAAGCGAAGTCAGCTCTTCCAGCAGCTGCGTCGCCGACCTGGAATCCAGCGCACCCGTCGGCTCGTCCGCGAAGACAATCGCTGGCCGGGTAATAATCGCGCGCGCGCAGGCGGTGCGCTGCTTCTGTCCGCCGGACAATTCGCTCGGGTACTTATCCAGGAGGTCCGCGATATTCAGGGCTTGTACGATCGGCATGAGCTTCCCGTTCAACTCCCTTGCCTTGACCTTGCGCAGCGACAATGGCAGCAGAATGTTCTCCTTCACGGTCAGCGTGTCCAGCAGATTATACTCTTGAAAGATAAAGCCCATCCGGTCCTGCCGGAATCGGCGCAGCTCCTTCTTGTCCAGCGCGAGCAGCGACTGCCCTTCCAGCCAGACGTCGCCTCCCGTAAAACGGTCAATCGTCGATAGGACGTTCATCAAGGTCGACTTGCCTGAGCCGGATGGACCCATGACCGCGGTAAATTCGCCGTTCATGACGGTCAAGTCGATATTTTTCAGCACCGTCGTCTTGCCATAAGCCTTCGATATATTCTCGGTACGGATAATTGCGGATGCGTTCACGGCGCTCCCTCCCTTTCGTTATCTCTACTATAGACGGGAAAGGAAGGCCATATCCATCGAAATAGGAGGCCGCAAGGTGACGGTTTTGTCACTTTACGACCTCCTATTGCTTTCGTTATGCCTGGATTCCCGCAGCTTGCTCGGCCTCCGGCTTCGGTGTCAGCACCTCCCGCTTCATGAACCAGGTAGCCAGGAAAGCGGCGGCCGCGAAAATTGCGCCAATGAGGAACATCTCTTGAAAGGCATCCGCGAACACGGTCTTGATCTTCAAGATGAGATCGGATGCGAGTCCGGACGGCAGGCCGCCGTTCATGATCGAATCCGCGGCGTCTGCCGGAAATTGATCCGACAATCCGGCAATGCCGTCGTGAATGCGACGGGACAGCAAGCTTCCGAAGATGCTGAAGCCGAGCGTCGCGCCGAGGGACTGGAACAGCTGCACCGTGGCGACGCCGACGCCTGTATGCTCGGGGCTGACCGTCTCCTGGACGATCAGGTTGTCGCTGCCGAACAGGACCCCGATGCCAAGACCGAGAATGAAGAACGCGGCGAGAATGTAGAGGACGGTCGTGTCCACGTCGACGCGCGACAGCAGGAAATAGCCGACGATCGGCAGCACGAACGAGCCGACGAATAAATATTTGTACGCGACGCGCATGATGAGGAAGCCGCATACGATGCTCATCGGGATGGCGCCGGCCATGAAGCCGAGCGACAGGTAGCCCGAGGCCGTCGGCGACAGGCCCATGACGATCTGAGCGAAGAACGGCATCCCGGACATGCCGCCCATGACGCCCAGCATTGTAATGAATACGATGACCGACAGCACGACGACGGAACGGTTGCGGAACAGCTGCAGCGGAATGATCGGCTCCGCGGCTCTCGCTTCGATGCGAATGAACAACAGAACGAATAAGGCCGACAAGACGAGAAGACCGATGACGACCGGGGATGACCAGGAATAGCCTTTAACGTCGATCAGCACGGGCGCGAACAACAAGGACAGGATGGCGAGTACGAGCGTGGAGGCGCCGGCCCAGTCGATTTGTTTCTTCTCGGGACTGACGGATTCGCGAAGCCCTTTGGCCACGAACAGCGCCGCCACGAGTCCGACCGGGATGTTCATGAGGAAAATCCAATGCCAGTCGATATGACTGACGAAATACCCGCCGATCGTGGGGCCGATCAACTGCGGCAGAATCAGCATCGGTCCGACGAGACTTTGCACCTTCGCGCGCTGCTCCAGCGGGAAGGAGTCGCCGATGATGATCATCGCGAGCGGCATCAATCCGCCTGCCCCGATTCCCTGCACGCATCTGCCGACAAGCAGCTGCGTCATGGAATCCGCCAAGCCGCATAGGATCGAACCTACCATAAACAACGCGACGCAGCCGAGATAAATTCGTTTCCGGCCGTACAGGTCCGCCATCTTGCCGAAGATGGGCATGAATACCGTAATGGCCAGCATATAGATGCCGGCGACCCAGCCGAACAGCGACAGTCCGTGCAATTCCCGGACGATCGTCGGCAGCGCGGTCGACACGGCCGTCTGGTCCAGTTCCGAGAAGACGAGACCGAGCAGCAGCCCGATCATAATCAACGTTTTGTTCGTCGATTCTTTCACCATGGTTACATCACTCTCCTATTAATCGGTTTGCTTCAACAGCAGCCGAATCATGAACTCCGGCGTCGGCCGCTTGTACAGCTCGAATTCGGTGGACTGCAAATTCATGATGCCGACGAGCGTCGTCAAGTACCAAACCGCCAGCTCGCGGGCATCGCCGTCGATGATCCGGCCGTCCTTCTGTCCTTCCAGCACGATCGGCGTCAGCACCTCGATAATGGACAGCGGATCGTAATCCGCCATGATCTTGGCCACCTCGGCCGGCACGTCGCGGGCGATCAGAACCTGCTGCATCAGAATGAAGGAATGATTATCCTCCTGCAAAATTTCCTTGGCCAGCAGCAGCAGCTTGTCGACCGGGTTTCCCGGCATCGCCCGGATATACGCAAACGCTTCGTTCGAGCCGTCGACCGCCGCTTGGATGAGCTCCGTCAAGATTTCGTCCTTGGATTTGAAATAGCGGTACGACAAGCCGTCGCTGATTCGCGCTTCCTTGGCGATCATGCTCATCTTCGTGCCGATCAAGCCATGCTGGGCAAACACCTTCAGTGCCGCCTTCTTGATCTGTTCCCTGCGTTCATCGCGAATCTGTTCGGAATCGTTTGTCATGTGCCAGCTCCCTCGATTTCATGAATGAATAAATCATTCATTTACTTTGTTGAGCTTATCATATTCATTTTCCAACACGATGTCAACCGCATTTTTTAATAAATGTTTCCAAATGGACTAGCGCTGAGGTATATATAGTTTGTAGGTACTCTTAAGCTCCCCCTTTCTTACAAGGACTGATCTAGGAGATGATCGTCAGGATGAAGGAAATTCCTATTCAGCATGGAACCGAATCCGCTTCGCATATTCCGGTCGTTTGGGCTGCGCCTGCAGAAGGAGCGTCCTCCGGAAAGCAAGATCTCGTCATCTGGCTGGCCGGCTTCACGGGCAAGAAGGAAGGGATGATCTCGCAGCTGGAGGAGCTGGCGCAGGCCGGCTATATCGCGGTCAGCTTCGACTTGCGCGAGCATGGCGAACGGACCGTCGGCTCTGAGACGCATCGGCAAATGGTCGATCGCGTGAACGACGAGCGGCGTCTCTATTTCTGGCCGATTATCGCGCAGACGGCGGAAGACGTATCCCGCGTGATCGACTGGGCGGTCCGCCGCTTCGGCATCGACGGCCGCATTCTGGCCGGAGGCATCTCGATGGGCGGCGACATCGCTTTGACGGCTGCGGGCATCGACCGGCGGATCGACGGCGTATGCGCCGCGATCGCCACGCCGGATTGGCTGCGCCCCGGCTCCGTCGATCCACAGGGCGAGAGCGACGCGTACTCGCAGCAACTCTACGACCGTTATGATCCAATTACGCATGTACAGCGGTTCGCGCACCGGCCATGGATTCATTTCGAGAATGCGGGGGCGGATTCTTACGTACCGCCTGATGCCGCGCGCCGCTTCCGGGAGCTGCTCCTTGCCGGCGCATATTCCGAATGCCCCGAGCGCATCGCGATCACGGAACATCCCGGCCTCGACCACGGGTTCCCGCCGGCAATGTGGCAGGGCTGCTTGGCGTGGTTCCGCGCGTTTCGCGCTTAAGGGCCCAAGACGGAGACTGCCGCTCTTCTCGTCGTTCACTCGTTCCGTGCAACCTTGCAGGCGGTCGTGCCGGTCGTCCCGAGAATCCTTGCGCAATCGGCGGCCGAAACCCGACCTGTTGAGCAGGATCAGGTTGAGCTGCATAGCCCGGAACATCAGCAGGCAGGCAACAAAAAGAACCTTCACTGCCGCGAATGCGGCACTGAAGGTTCTTTGCCGGTTGCAACGAACCCGCCCGATCAATCCGCCCCGCGGCGCAGGACGACGAAGTCCGCCGAGGACTGTTCCTTGTACCGCTGCGGAATGATCTCGTGAACGTAATAGTCTTCGAACGCCGCCAGATAGTGAAAAATATCGCGGTCCTGTATCGTCTCGATTACCTGCGGCTCCGACCCTCGGGTCAGGCGCGTGTACAACACGACGACGCGCGGCTTCGGACTGAACAAGTCCCGCAGCGTCGCCCTGTAATCCGCCTCGTCCGTAATATGATAGAGGACATCCAGGCAGACCGTCATATCCGCTTCCACGAAGCCGCGGTTCTGGAACGCGCCCGGCCGGTACAGCATAAAGCTCTTCGACAGGTCATGACCGTACTTCTCGGCGCACAGCTGCACTGCGGTCGACGAGATATCGAGCCCCAGGTACTGCGGATAATGCATGAGCGACAGCTGATTTCCGTCTCCGCACCCGAACTCCATGACTCGCCGCACGCCGTACTGCGCAAGGATCGCATTGACGATCTCCGCCTTGAAGGCTGCCAAATCTCCGAAAGAACCTCTCCCGGACGTCCCACCTTCCTTGTAGTTATTCTCCCAATACGAGATATAATCGAAATCCATAAGGCCCTCCTCCAGCATGGATTACACGTGAGCCGGACGTATGCGCAGGACCGCCCTGTAGCAGTACAACCGTCCCCATAGATCGGAAGTAATCGCATCCTCGGGAAGCGCCTCGGTCACATCGCCCGCGAAAATAAAGCCCTCCTGCTGCGCCAGCTCCCGGAAGCGCTGCAAGTCGACCGTCGGATAGTCGAACGTCAGCACGACTCTGCCGTCTTGTTTCAGCGTCCGGTAGAACTCGCCGAGCGCTGCCGTCAAATCCTTCTCGGACAGATGCTCCAGTACCGATATGCAGAAGATCGTATCGAATGTAGCGCCCTGGTAGGGCAGTGCCGCAATGCTGGCATAAGCCCGCTGAAGCCGGCTGAGGCTGGCGGCCCGTATCAGATTCTCTGCCGCTCCCTTGCCGAAATCGCGCACCACGTCCAGGTAAATCTCCGTCTCCGATTGAATACGCGTATCCCAATCGCAGGCATGCGCTTCCTTGCAGCGGTCCGCCAAAAAAAACTTGAACGGGTGCGAAATCCCGCACGCCGCGTCCAATACGACGTCGTCCGGATTCGCGAAGCCGGCGCACCACGCATATTCATACGGTCTGCTCCACCAAGGCCCCGGAAGCGGGAAAACGAAGCTGTCCTCCCTGTCGTCCGACGTCTTGAAAAACCGGGCATCCGCGGACTTCGCGTCCTCCGCCGTCGATCCGCCGCCGCTCATCGGGACACCTCCGCTTGCGCTGCCGATTCCGGCGAAGTCGCATCGCCGGGCCGCTTGAGCACGCCTTCCAGATAGGTTTTGTTGTGCAGCACGGAAGCGTCGTCGGGCCGGTATTCCCGGGCGCGTTCATTGTGCGCGTAAGCCCGTTCATGATCGCCCAGCTTGTCGTAGCAGACGCACAGCTGGAGATGAGGCAGCCATGTCGCGCAGGATTTGTTTTGCAAGGACCAGGCTTGATCCAGCTTCGGCGCGACAAGCGCCGACTCATACCAATAGGCTGCGGTTTCGTAAGCGTCCCGCTGCAGATGCCAATAGCCGATCCGGCAGCAAAATTCCGGCCGCGGGGGGCCGTACCGAAACGAGCGCAGCGCATATTCCAGCGCCAAGTCCGCCGCCCCGAGCGCGGAGTAACAATCCGACGATTTCCCGCATGCCGCGATATTATCCTCGACCCACCCTTCCCCCGTAAGAAGGAAGCGGCTGTAGTACATGACGGCCTGCTCGTAGCGGGCATGATCGTTCAATTCGTTGGCGTAATAAAATAAATCCCTTGGGCCGAACTTCTCTCCCCTGGCGAGCCGCTGCTCGTAAATGCGCAAATTACGGTCGCTGTCATGCCGAAGGCTGGCATGCGTCACCGCGACGTCCGACGAGAACGACTGGCCGTATACCTCCAAATATTCATGGACGGCACCGATCCAACGGAACCCGCGGGCCCGCTTCACCAATCGATTGCGGCGCAAGGAACTCGTGACCGTGCCGTATTCGTCCTTGGACAGATGATAGGCCATGGACACCGTATCCACCTCAGGCGAGAGAAAGCTCTTCAACGCCAGCAGCTTCTCCAGATCCGGCTCGAGGAACACGTCGTCGGCATCCAGCCACAGAATATAAGCGGAGGTCGCTTTGCTGAATGCGAAATTGCGGGCGGCCGCAAAATCGTCGATCCAGGCGAAATCATAGACGCAATCCGTATAGGATGCGGCAATGGACTTGGTCGCGTCCGTCGAGCCCGTGTCCACGATGACGATTTCGTCGACGGCGTCCTTCACGGAATCCAAGCAGCGCGCAAGCACATCCTCCTCGTCCTTCACGATGAGGCATAAGCTGATGGTAATCACGATACCGCCCTCCTGTCCGTTATTGGAATTGCGACGCAAATGATTTCATGGCCTTTACCTTCGCCCTGAAGGCGCGCAATCAGCCCCATTCGTTGTTCGGCGGACAATCCGTCGAACACGGGATGATCCGCCAGCAGCTGCTCGAAGCCGTACACGTATTGGCGCGTGAACAGCATATGGACATGCAGTCCGGCGGCGGCGACCAGCTGCCTGACATTATCGCGGGCGTAGTGGCACAGATGATCGGTCTCGGTATACAACGGCGATTGAACGCCGTGGATCTCATTCATGAGCGACTCCCGGTTCGGAACGCTGAACGCGATCAGGCCGCCCGGTTCCAGCATCGCTGCCGCTTCGGTCAAGAACGCGACGGGCCGCTCCATATGCTCCAGCACATGCCAGGCAACAATGGCGTCGTACGGTCCGCTTCGCGATGCCAGCTCGGAATTCCACATGGACTGAAGGAACGGCAGCCCGTACTTGGCGGCTGCGTAGCCGCACGAGGCGGACGACGGCTCGATGCCCACCGTCTCCCATCCGCCGCATTTGGCCATGTACAGAAACTCGCCCGTTCCCGAGCCGATTTCCAGCAGCCTGCCTTTGTCCGGCGCCGTCATTTCCAGCAGCAGCGTGTTGAAGACGGTATGGTTCAAATAGGTCACCTGGCCGTACTTCTCGCGCAGCGACACCCAGGCCTCATCGTAGATCTCTTCAATAAAGGCGGCCGCATCCCGCTGCCGGTCGGAAGGCTGGTACACAAGGCCGCAGGCTTGACAGGCCACGAGCTTATGCGTGGCATAGGCTGCGAACACCTCGAAGCCCACGGCTGCGCATAGCGGACATGACATCCTTTCCCCTCCCACTTTTTCTAGAATATTACTACTTTATGGTACATAACTTTCAATATTCCATGATTTGAGGGGAGTGGTGAAATGACCGAGCGGCGCATTCTCATCGGCAGCCCCGTCCGCCAGAAGGAAGAAATTCTCGTCTTGTTTCTTCGATCTCTGGAAAGGCTGCGCCATGCGACCTGGAAATGCGATTACGTATTCGTCGACGACAACGAAGATCCCGCTGCCAGCACGCTGCTCGTCCAGTTTGCTGACGCCATCCATGCCAAGGGAACCGGGACGGTCAGGATCTTGGCGCGCAGCCCGGCAGCGTCCGACTATAGACGTGACGAGGTCACGCATTATTGGAATGACGGGCTGATTCATAAAGTCGCCGGCTGGAAAGATCATTTCATCCGACTCGGCCGGGAAGAACGGTATGATGCCTTGTTTCTCGTGGATTCGGATTTGCTGCTTCATCCCGAGACGCTGGAATCGCTGCTGGAAGCGGAAAAGCCGATCATATCCGCGATTTTCTGGACGCAGTGGTATCCCGAGAGCATGGAATTGCCCCAAGTTTGGCTGAAGGATCACTATTGGCCCTGGCAAGCGGACAAAGATCCGGCCGCGGCCCGCGATGAACAGATCAAGCTGCTCGCCAAGCTCCGAATGCCGGGCGTCTACGATGTCGGCGGCTTGGGCGCCTGTACGCTGATCAGCCACGAGGCGCTGGCACAACCGATTTCGTTCCAACCCATACCGAACTTGTCCCTGTGGGGTGAGGATCGGCATTTTTGCGTGCGCGCCGCCGCGCTCGGCATCGGATTGTTCGTGGATACCCGCCATCCCGCCTTCCACGTCTACCGGGATACGGATCTGCAGCGCGCCGGGCAGTATCTCCGTACGACGGAATCGGAACGGCCGGAGCCGCGCAGGCCGCTTCATATTTTCATCAAATACGCGGGTCCGAAGCTGGTCCTCTCGATGACGGCACGCAACGAAGAGGGACGGTATTTGAGCGAGGCGCTGACGCGGCATCGCGAATATATCGACGCCGCGGTCATCATCGACGACGGCAGCACGGATGCAACGCCGGATATCATCCACGAACGCCTCGCGGGCATCCCGCTGTTCTACGTGCGCAATGCGGAGTCCCGTTTCGCGAACGAGATTGATTTGCGCAAGCAGCAATGGGATCGAACCTCCCGTCTTCGGCCGGAGTGGATATTGAATCTCGACGCGGACGAATATTTCGAGGACCGCTTCGCAGCGGAGATCAGAACGATGCTCGATCAACCGAATGCGCATACTTATTTGTTCCGACTGTACGATTTTTGGAACGAGCGCCAGTACCGCGACGATGCTTATTGGCAGGCTCATCTGACGTATCGGCCGTTTTTGGCCAGATTTTCGCCCGGCTTCCCGTATCAGTGGAATGAGGCGAAGCAGCACTGCGGACGGTTCCCGCGCAATATTTTCGACCCGGCGCCGGTGCTTTCGGACTTGCGGCTCAAGCACTTCGGCTGGGCGCGGGAGTCGGACAGACGGCTGAAAGCCGCCCGTTACGCGGAGCTTGATCCGGATGCCAGATACGGCTGGAAAGAGCAGTACGATTCGATCCTTGGCCTCCCGCGGCTGGTCGATTGGCAAGAGAACGAATCCTCGGTCGACGCAGACGCAGTCCCGGCAGCCATGAAGTAGAGGAG
This sequence comes from Paenibacillus sp. J31P316, assembly GCF_056269105.1. Taxonomy (NCBI): domain Bacteria; kingdom Bacillati; phylum Bacillota; class Bacilli; order Caryophanales; family Paenibacillaceae; genus Paenibacillus; species Paenibacillus sp. J31P316. Next base: position 1,080,587 of record NZ_JBWDNI010000001.1, read on the forward strand.
TGAAAGAAGAATGGCCAACGAGTTCGATCCAAACGCAAGGCCGCCCGCTATTCCGGTTACCCAGCTGCAGCTCAACCTGCTGAAGCAGATCCTCGGCAAGCTTGCCGGGCTGCTGTCCTCCGTGCTGGCAAATCCGACGCCTTCCGGCGTTACGCAGCTGAATACCCTGATGCGAGAGCTGCGGGCGTTGGTGCTCGAGATCGACTTCCAGCCGGAGGAGCAGTCGGCTCTTCTTGCCTTGCTGGAGAACTACATCACGTTGATCGAGACCCGCCCGTTCTCCCCGCTCGGCACGGCCTCCGTCACTCAGGACCTGTTGAACCTGCTGGGCGGTTATATTCTGTTGTTCGCGATTCCGGCTTCGGATAAAGATGCGCTTGTCGCGCTTGGCCGCGCGAACGAGCAGCAGCTGGCATCGATCTTCTCGCTGCTCGGAACCGCCGGGCCTCCAGGGCCTCCGGGGCCGGCCGGGGCCGCCGGACCCGCGGGGCCTCCAGGACCGGCCGGAGGACCGCCGGGGCCAGCCGGGCCTCCAGGGCCGGTCGGACCGCCCGGACCAGCGGGGCCGCCAGGAGCAGCCGGCGCGGTCGGAGCACAGGGGCCGGTCGGGGCCACCGGGGCCGGGCTTGTAGGCGTTACCCTCTTCAACCCGGTGAGTGCGATCAGTTACCCTCTCGGGCAACTCGTCTCCTACCTCGGGGCAACCTACTTGACGCTGATCGCAAGCCCGACGGGAACGCCGGGCAGCTCGCCGGATTTTGTTCAGCTTGGAGGTTCTGGCACCGGAGCGACGGGTGCGACTGGGGCGACCGGCGCGGGCTTGGTGGGCATCACAGCGTTTAACGCCTTGAATGCCCCGACCTATCCTGTCGGGCAGGCCGTTACGTCGAACGGCAGCACGTACGTCACCTTGGTAGCCGGACCGACAGGCGTGCCGGGAAGCTCTCCGAATTATCAGCTCGTAGCCGCAGGCGGAGCGACCGGCAGCACGGGGTCGCCTGGCGCTACCGGTGCCACCGGCCGTACCGGCGCGACCGGCACCACCGGGTCGACCGGCGGTGTCGGCTCGACCGGAGCTACCGGGTCGCCTGGCTTGCTCGGGGCGACCGGAGCCACGGGGGCGACGGGCAGCGGCGCGACCGGAGCTACCGGAGGCACCGGAACGGCTGGAGCTACGGGTGCCACGGGTGCATCAGGCGCGACCGGAGCCACCGGGGCGACGGGCTCCACCGGAACGCAGGGGCCAGTCGGGCCGACCGGCGCAGGCTTGTCGGGCGTCACCGCTTTCAATCCCGCCAATGCTCCGACTTACCCTGCCGGCCAGGTCGTGACGTTCAACGGCAGCACGTATATTGCAACAGTAGCGGGGCCTACCGGGACGCCTGGCTCCTCGCCGGATTATTTGCTTCTGTCTGCTGCGGGCAGCACGGGGGCGACCGGTTCCACGGGCGCGAATGGCGCGACTGGCGCGACGGGTACCACCGGAACGCAAGGACCAGTCGGACCGACCGGCGCAGGTTTGTCGGGCGTCACCGCCTTCAATCCCGCTAATGCGCCAACCTACCCTGCCGGCCAGGTCGTAACGTTCAACGGCAGCACGTATATTGCAACGGTAGCGGCGCCGACCGGGACGCCTGGTTCTTCGCCGGATTATTTGCTTCTTTCTGCTGCGGGCAGCACGGGAGCGACAGGCGGGACTGGTGCTACGGGTACCACCGGAACGCAAGGACCAGTCGGACCGACCGGCGCCGGCTTGACGGGCGTCACCGCCTTCAATCCCGCCAATGCGCCGACCTACCCTGCCGGCCAGGTCGTAACGTTCAACGGCAGCACGTATATTGCAACGGTAGCGGCGCCGACCGGTACGCCTGGTTCCTCGCCGGATTATTTGCTTCTGTCTGCTGCGGGCAGCACGGGGGCGACAGGCGGGACTGGTGCGACTGGTTCTACAGGCGCCCAAGGACCAGTCGGACCGACCGGCGCAGGTTTGTCGGGCGTCACCGCCTTCAATCCCGTCAATGCGCCGACCTACCCTGCCGGCCAGGTCGTGACGTTCAACGGCAGCACGTATATCGCAACGATAACAGGGCCGACCGGGACGCCTGGTTCCTCGCCGGATTATTTGCTTCTGTCTGCTGCGGGCAGCACGGGGTCGACAGGCGGGACTGGTGCAACTGGCGCGACTGGTTCTACAGGCGCCCAAGGGCCAGTCGGGCCGACCGGCGCCGGCTTGTCGGGCGTCACCGCCTTCAATCCCGCCAATGCGCCGACCTACCCTGCCGGCCAGGTCGTGACGTTCAACGGCAGCACGTATATCGCAACGGTGGCAGGGCCGACCGGGACGCCTGGTTCCTCGCCGGATTATTTGCTTCTGTCTGCTGCAGGCAGCACGGGGGAGACCGGCGCTACTGGTAATACCGGAGCCGCCGGAGCGACGGGTGCCACTGGCGCTCTAGGGACGACCGGGACTACCGGAGCCACCGGAGCCACCGGAGCTGGCAATACCGGAGCTACAGGTGCGACCGGAACTGCGGGCGCTACCGGTGCCACGGGAACGAATGGCGCGACCGGTGGTACGGGTGTTGGCGTTACGGGTGCTACGGGCACGACCGGCGCAACCGGCGATACTGGGGCGACCGGGACGGCCGGGGCTACAGGGGCTACGGGAACTGCAGGAGCGACCGGATCCACTGGGTTTGGCAATACCGGGGCTGTTGGCGCGACCGGATCCACCGGTGCAACTGGCGATACCGGTGCTGCGGGCACGGCCGGGGCTACCGGCGCAACTGGAACAGCCGGAACCACGGGTGCAACAGGAGTTGGTCTTACCGGCTCTACTGGGGCAACCGGCTCTACGGGCGCTGCGGGTGATACCGGCGCTACTGGAACGGCAGGCGCGACCGGGGCTACAGGAACTGGCGGTGCGACCGGTGCTACGGGTGTTGGCGTTACCGGAGCTACAGGAGCGACCGGATCCACTGGTGCTGCTGGCGATACTGGAGCTACGGGGACGGCCGGTGCGACCGGTGCGACTGGCATTGGCGTTGGCGTTACCGGGGCTACAGGAGCGACCGGATCCACTGGCGCTGCCGGCGATACCGGCGCTACGGGCACGGCCGGTGCGACCGGTGCGACTGGAGTTGGCGTTACCGGGGCTACAGGTGCGACCGGATCCACTGGCGCCGCCGGCGATACCGGCGCGACTGGCACGGCCGGTGCGACCGGTGCCACTGGCGTTGGCGTTACTGGAGCTACAGGAGCGACCGGATCCACTGGCGCCGCCGGCGATACCGGCGCGACTGGCACGGCCGGTGCGACCGGTGCCACTGGCGTTGGCGTTACCGGAGCTACAGGAGCGACCGGATCCACTGGCGCCGCAGGCGATACCGGCGCGACGGGTACGGCCGGTGCGACCGGTGCCACGGGCGTTGGCGTTACCGGAGCTACAGGAGCGACCGGATCCACTGGCCCCGCAGGCGATACCGGCGCGACGGGCACGGCCGGTGCGACCGGTGAGACTGGCACGGCTGGTGCGACCGGCGCGACTGGCACGGCTGGTGCGACCGGCGCGACTGGCACGGCTGGTGCGACCGGCGCGACTGGCACGGCTGGTGCGACCGGCGCGACTGGCACGGCTGGTGCGACCGGTGCGACTGGCACTGCAGGCGCGACCGGATCCACTGGCGCTACCGGTGCGACTGGTTCTACTGGTTCTACTGGCGCAACCGGCGCGACCGGTGCAACTGGAACAGTTTTCACCAACGTTAATGCTTTTGGAGCCAACACGTCCGGCTCGATCATTGCCGTTGTTCTCGGCGGCACGAATGTACCCGTCCCTAACAACCAGATATTGAACGGCGGCGTTACCGTCAACGGAGCGAATGACACGTTTACCGTCCCGACTGCAGGCGAATATATGATCTCGTACCAGTTTAATTTTACGGCCGCTCTGCTGATCAGTACGCGCCTATTGATAAACGGTACTCCTTTTACGCCCTCAGTCATCGCGCCTGTGCTCTCGATCTCCGAATTCAGCAATATGTTCATCGCAACGCTTACGGCTGGATCTACGATCACGCTTCAGCTCTTCGGCTTGCTCGGTGCCGCTACCTTGCTGCCGAGCAGCGCCGGCGCCGCCCTGACGATCGTCAAGCTGAGTTAACCGGCACCTTGCCATTACTGGCCGTCCGTCATATTCGGACGTGGGCTTAACCGCGAACAACAAAAACCTCTATCTCCACGCAATTGGTGGAAATAGAGGTTTTTGTCCGTTCTGGTACCCTGCCAACCTTCATTGACCCTTTACGTAGAACCGCAGCACGGGATTCCAATTCCACTGCTCGTAGAAATTGTCTCCGAGATCGATGCCCTTGATCCATACCCGAGCCTTCCCCGCTTGCTCCGCGGAAGGGGCGATCATCACGTCCGAGACGCTGGCGCGATCGGACCGGACCCAGGCGAGCCCGCTCGTCGACAGCGCGATCGGATTGAAATCCCCTTTGCCTTCGGAAGGTTTGGCTAAGGTTCGCTGCCGATCGCCAGTTAATTCGATTTGAACCAATTCGGGGAGAGGACGTTTAGCCGGATCGCCCGTCCATGCGCCTTCCTTCGCCCTAACGGCGATGATGGAATCAGGCCCGTACCAAGTAAAGCCCTGATCGACAAAGCCGGAAGGCGTGTACGCCTTCTTCGATATCGCCGGCACCGGCGTTACCGTAAGCCGCTTATTGGAGCTGGCTTCCCTGCCGACACCTGCGATGTACGCCAGACGATTCCCGCCTTGGGTCGAGTTTGGCGACCATTGATACCATTGTTCGTTACGAGCCATTTCATCCAGCGTAATAAACGATTGGCCATCTGCCGACAAGACGCAGAGCGTATTGCCGTCCGCGGACAATGAAGCGGTCGGCGTCGCTAGAAAGGCCATCCATTCACCGTCAGCCGACCAATGAAACTTGCTTGTACCGACGACGATCATATCGTTGATTTGCTTGGGCAGGACATACAATGGCTCTTCCTGTACAGGATCCGACGTTTCTGTCGGCAGCATAATCCGGCTGATTCGCACAGGCGTCCAGCCTTCCGGGAGCAGCTGGGCGGCCGAGGATACGAGAAATCCGCTGCCATCGGGCAGCCAGCTGAAATTACCGATCTCTGCCGCCACCTCTATGGCTTCGTCGCCTGCCTCCGGGCCGATCGTGTACAGCTTCTCCTCCTGAAGATAGGCGATTCGGTTCCTTGCGGGAGACCATTCAAATCTAGTCCCGCCCTCGGGCGCGGCAAGATGACTCTTTCCTTTCCGGACGTCCACGATCCACAGCTGACGCTGTTCTTCTCCCACGTTGTAGGCGATGCTGCGGCCGTCCGGGGACCATGCCGGATTGCGCGCGAAGCCGCCGACCGGCGACAATCGCCGTTCCTTCCCCTTGTCCTTCACCCACAATGCGCCTTCTCGCACGAAAGCCGCTGCCGTCTGTTCCGTCGCATCCGGCTTCGCGTACGCGGACCTATCCGCTGACTGCCGTTCCGGCAGCCTTTCTTCCGCCGGCTGCAGCATTGACTCTGTGGACACCGCAGATGCAGAAGCCGGCAGCGGCAATCCGCCGATCCAAATCGCAGCCGTTAATGCCAATCCCCGCAGCAATCTTACTGTATGACGATGCAAATAGACTCTTCTTTCCATAAGGACCTCTTTCCGCCGGCTCAACATAAGCGGCAGTCCGCAGTCCGGCGACTTAGTATTTGCCAATTGGCACCATTTTATTGGCATCGCATGCCGCACCACCTGCCGCCTAGCGTCATAGACTATTTCGTCGGGCATACGCCTATAAGAAATGTTGGTTTGCGCGGTCAAACCGACGATTGGATTTGCAGCAACCATCAGTTAAAGATGAAGGGCAGGAACAAACGAATGGCAGTTTCCTATATGGATTACACCGCTCCGAATGTACAGTTCACGTATGATTTGAAGAACAACAATTTCTTCACGAAGGATCCTCGCAACCTAATCAATGGATTATCGATTAATCAGCTGAACACCCTTGGCAATGTGTCGCTGCTCGATATTTTCCTCAGCACGGGCAACGTCGTCGAGCCTCATATCCACCAAAATGCATCCGAGCTCGTCTATTGCATTTCCGGCGCGGCCGTCGTCTCCTTGATCAATCCGTTCACGAAACAATTACTTAATTTTCCGATTCAACCCGGTCAAGTGGCGAACGTGCCGCAAGGCTGGTGGCATTACGAGATCGCTACCGTCGACAACACCCACCTGCTCGCCATCTTCGATGCGCCCGTACCTGAGTTCATTCCCGGATCGGATCTGCTGCGCCTGACGCCGGCGAGCGTTTATGCCCATACCTATTGCTTGGATGAAGCAACCTGGAAAGCCGCGGTCGCTCCGATTACCAAAACGGTCGTCATCGGACCGCCGGTCGGCTGCAAGCCTGGCCAAGTGGCGGGGGTTAATGCTGCGCCCAATGCCAATGCCAATGCCAATGCCAATGCCCAGTTTACCCAGCATGCACAACACGCACAGCAACACGGCGCCCACTATCCGCAAAAACCATACGGACAACGGGAACAGCCCGCATACGGCTACGCTCAATTTCCCGCTCCCGTCATCGGCAATGGCTGGGACTACGGCAACTTCAACGGTTAAAGGAGGCCCTGCCAGTGGCACAAGATCAACCTAACGGCATAAAACCGGAGTCCATCCCGCAGCCGTTCCGTCCGAGCGACGGCTTCGGCGGCCCGGACTTCGGCCCGCGCGACATCATGCGCGACAAGGAAAATCCGAACATGCTGGTCCCTCCCGCAACGGACTACGGCCTGCTGCCGAACATGAAGATGTCGTTCTCCGACACGCATATGCAATTGAATGACGGCGGCTGGTCGAGGGAGATTACGGTTCGCGACCTGCCGATCGCCACGACGCTGGCCGGCGTGAACATGAGCCTTCGTCCCGGCGGCGTGCGCGAGCTCCATTGGCATCAGCAGGCGGAATGGGCGTTCATGATCTGGGGCTGCGCCCGCGTCACGTCCGTGGATTGGCAAGGACGCAATTTTATCGCCGATATCAAGCAAGGCGACTTGTGGTATTTCCCCGCGGGGCTGCCGCATTCGATCCAGGCTTTGGAAGGCGGCTGCGAATTTCTGCTCGTGTTCGACGACGGCAGCTTCTCGGACTTGAACACCCTCTCGATCTCGGACTGGTTCGCGCATACGCCGAAAGACGTGCTCGCCGCCAATTTCGGCGTTCCCGTCGGAGCTTTCGACGGCATTCCGAAAGGGCAGGTTTATATTTTCCAAGATACCGTCCCGGGTTCGATCGAAAGCCAAGAAGTTCAATCGCCCTACGGATCCGTACCGCTCTCGTTCACGCATTCCATGCTTGCCCAAGAACCGATCGTCACGCCCGGCGGGACGGTGCGGATCACCGATTCCAGCAACTTCCCCATCGCCAAGACGATTGCCGCGGCGCTTGTCGAGATCCAGCCGGGAGCGATGCGCGAGCTGCATTGGCATCCGAACAACGACGAGTGGCAGTATTATTTGTCCGGTCAAGGCCGCATGACGGTATTCGGCGGAAACGGCGTCGCCCGAACTTTCGATTATCGCGCCGGCGACGTCGGCTACGTGCCGTTTGCGATGGGCCATTACGTGCAAAACACGGGCAAGGATACGCTCTGGTTCCTCGAAATGTTCAAAGCGCCGCGATTCGAGGATATTTCCTTGAATCAATGGATGGCGCTCACGCCGCATCAGCTTGTCAGAGACAACTTGAATGCAACGCCGGAGCTAATGAAATCCCTGCGCAAAGTAAAGTGGCCGGTCGTAAAATACCCGCCGCGATAGAAGCTGACGGCAAAAACCACCCTCGGATCTGGATCTGAGGGTGGTTTTTGATGAGCTGTGGACGCTAGCAAAGGCAACGAAACATCCGATTGGCGCGTTCGAGCTCCGAATTCGCTGCTTTTCCCGTTATGTAGTGTACGGGGTGCAGCTCTTGCTCCAAATTCGCATCTTTTTCGACCATGTAGTGTACGTGGTGCAGCTCTTGCTCCGAATTCGCTGCTTTTCCCGCCATGTAGTGTACGGAGTACAGCTCTCGCTCGAAATTCGCCACTTTTCCAGGCATGTAATGTACGGGTGCAGCTCTCACCTCATGCCCAGGACCGCTGCTTTCCTCGCAGTTGGCGCGCTGCTTAGGCGTTTACCGTCGTGCCCGCCGATCGTTTGAGCCGTTTTGCCGCTGCCAACCGCTGCAGAACGACAAGGCAAACGAACAGGAACATGCCGCCGGCGGAACACAGATACATCACGCCGTAATCGGCGGCCGACGAGATGGCGCCTAGAAGGATCGCGCCGACTGCAACGCCGAAATCGGTGGAGTTATAAAACATGCTGTTCGCCATGCCGTACTGCTCCGGCGCCGATGAACGCAGCATCCACGCTTGGATCGTCGGCTGAATTGCGCCGAATCCAACGCCGTACAGCAGCGCGGATAGGATGAGCATCGGCGTGGCATGCGTATTGGAAAGCACGGTCATGCTGGCCGTCACGAACAATCCAGCAGGAACGAGTACGGCGACATGGCCGTGTTTATCGAAGATGCGTCCCGAGAACGGACGAACCAATATAATCGTAATCGCGTTGAACATGAAGAACAGACCGACTTGCTCGATATGCACATAATCGCCGAACAAAGCGAGGAAACTAAGCAAACCGCTGTACGTGATCGATAATAAGACATTCAGCAGCACGGGAAACAGCAGCTTGCGGTTGAAGCCGGTTTTGGCTGCCGCGACGGGCTGCGAGTTTGGTTGAGAGCCTGGCCGCGAGCTTGCCGGAGAACCAGTCGTTTGCGAGCTAACCTGCACGTTTGCAGAAGAACTCTGCGTATGGCTTGTCGGCGAACCAGGCATAGATACTCTTTCTGCCGATTCTTTCTCACGAGACCGAGACAGCCAGAGCACAGGGAAGATCACCACGGCCGTGACCAATCCGATCATCGACAGCTGCGCGAACCCCCCATGCTTCATGACATTCAACCCAATTGAGGGTCCGACGGACATCGCCAAACTCGTGGACAAGCCGAAGTAGCCGATCCCTTCGCCCATTCGGCGCAAAGGAATGATGCGCGACACGAGCGTCGGCAGAATCGTGCTCGCCATCCCGAAGCCGATACCGTAGCCGATTCGCAGCGCCAACAACGCGCCGAACGAACCGGCGGCCGAATATAGCGCCGTCGTCGCAGCCGCGATGACGAGGCCTGCGAGCAGCAACCCCATCCGGGAGACGCGCTTCATGAGCGCTGCCGTTGCGAACCGGGCCACGATGGCGGCCACGGCAAACACTGACGTCACCAGGCTGACCTGCACGTTCCCCGCGTGAAACTCGTCCTTGACATAGGCCGGGAACGAGGACAACAGCATTTGCAAGCTTAAGAATAATAGAAAGAAACAAGCCGTGAGGGCAATGAATGGCCTGGTCCATAATGGCGTTCGTTGTTGCTCTGGCTGCATGTTCACACCTCTGATAATTGGTTTAGTCATCGTCGGATTCCAAGCTTCCGAGCTTGCCGCCGATATGCTGCTGGATCCGCAGAAGCAATTCCATCATCGTATCGTACTCTTCGTCCGATATGCATTGCTTGACGTCGGCCGTCACGCTGTCTTCGATCGGCGTCGTCTCGCGAATGACCTTCTGGCCCAGCTCCGTGCTGAATACGACAAAACAACGACGGTCCTGTTGTCCGGGCTTCTTATAAATGAGTCCCTTCTTCTCGAGAAGATCCAATATGCGCGTCGTCGTCGGCTTATCCTTGCCCGTACGATCGGCGATTTCCTTCTGAATCAATCCCTGAGCCCGGTCGATCTGATTCAATGCCGACCATTGCTCGGGCGTAATGCCGTGAGCGGCAAGCCGCTGTTGAAATAACGCCGACAGCTTGCGGTGAGTGACGCCCATCGCAAAGCCGATGGGCAGTTGAGAAGCAGGTTGAGGCATCGTGCCACCATCCGTTCGCCAATTAGTTGTTACGACAACTATATGTGAGACAACTGATTTTGTCAATGCTCTGGAGTTACTCCCGCATACGAATGAAACCCTGGCAAATGAAGAGAGGAGCCGCCTTATCCTCCTCTGACCTCACCTCGCTAATATAGGCTTGGAATGGCCTCGCTTACTGAACCGGAAGCAAAAACCGAACAGCAAAAGCCCCCGAGTCATACTCGAGGGCTTGCGAGTTCCATAAGTGCTAATTAGTCATCTGCATTCTCTTGCGTATTCAAGCATTACCTTACCCATTACGCGTTATACAGCCGTTCCATCAACACGGCCGTCTGCGCCCGCATGACTTGACCCTTCGGAAGCAAATTCTTGCCGTCTCCCTTCAGAATCCCGCTCTTCACGAGCGATGCCACGTTTTGTACCGCATACGCGGCTACTTGCGGCGCATCCGCGAACGCCTTCAGATCCGCAGCAGTTCCGGCTGCGACCGTTCGACCGGAAGCTTGCAGCCCTCTTACGATTAGCGCGGCCATTTCCTGCCGTGTAATAGGCGCATTCGGGGTAAACGCGTCTTTGCCGCTGCCTTTGGCGATACCGAGCTTGCGTGCGACTCCGATCGACTCGTAATACGGGGAAGTCGAAGGCACGTCGGCGAAGTTCGTATCGAAGCGCGCGGACAAACCGAGTGCTTTCACCAGCGCATCCGTGAACGCCGCTCTGGAGATACTTGCGTTAGGACTGAACAAGGAAGCGCTCGTGCCGGTCATGATGCCCTTCGCCGTCACCGTCTCGATCGCTGATTTGGCCCAAGCGAGCGTCTTGATGTCGGTGAAAGCAGGTGTCACGTAAGCAACGGCGTACTTGCTAAAATGCGTCGCTTGGAACGCCATCGCACCGGTTTGTTTGTCATACTTGCCGCTTGGAACCGGAACTGCATGACCGGTTTCGTCGATATACCATATCGCCAAGTGGTCCGTTTGCGACTGCTCCTCCGCGGTAGGTGCGTACGGAATCGTAATCGTGACAGGCGCATCCGCGTTGTTCCAGTGCAGCACTTTGCCGTCTGCTTTGAACCCGATTTCGACTGCTTGCTTCACGTTGTCGCCAAGCCCGGAAGAGTCGGCTTTGTTAATCGTCAGCTCAAGCGTGCTCACGCCCTCGAGATCCTTCGCATCGAACATGCTAAGCGGGAGCAAGAACGTGCCTTGGGACGTTTTGACCGCTACTTGACGGTCTGCGCTTTCCGCGCTTCCGAACAAGGCTGCCGGCAGCTGCAGTGCGTAGCCTTCTGCGCCATTGACGGCTTGAAGCTCTACGACAGCCGTTTGCTTGCCGTCGCTGTCTTTCTTGGATCCATTCAACGCTTGCTTCAATTCGTCCGCCGTAACGGCGCCCGATGCCACGCCGTTTGCAAGCTTCGGCGACACGGTGACTACTTCATCCTTCACGACGTTCGGCTGATCCGGTATTCCGATCGGTCCGCCGCCGCTGCCGCCCATATCGACGCTGAGCAGATATGGCTTTTCCTGCTCCAAGATGAAATTACCCGTGTCGACCGTACCGCCGTTAATGAGCTCTTGCACCGTTCCGATCGGCTTGCCGTTCACTTCGATGCTGATCGTCTTGGATGCGGACGACGAATCATAATTCGCGACATCGATCAGCAGCTTTTCGTTATACATGGTGCTTTGCCATTCAACGCCTTCGATCGGCGCTCCCGTGCTCTTGTCTTTCAGGACGACCTTCATCAGACCCAGATCGGCAAGCGCCTCTCTGACCGCAGGCTTGATCGCCGAGGAATCCGCGAGGACCTCCGAAGCGGCGATGACCGCGTTGCGGTCGTCCGCGTTCAGCGGCTGATTGTTCTCGTTCTTGCTGAGCGAACCGTCGCCGACGATGATGACTTTGCCTCCGCTCGCAACGAATGCTTTGATCGCCGTCAAAGTGGATGCGCTGACGTTGGTCACTTGCGGCACGATCAGCAGCTTATACGCCGAGAGACCGCCGTCCTTCGCTTGCTGCTCCGAGATGAATCCAGCCTTCTGGCCGCTCAGCGTCAGAGCTGAGTAAGCATCGCCAAGCGTCGTGTTATAAGCGCTGGAATAGACGAGCGACGGGAGCGAATACAGAATGGCCGCTTGCGGCTTGATGTTCTGCAGCGCCGTGACTTCGTAAGCCAGCCGGTTCAGGTCAAGACTGACCTTGCCGATCGCCTTCACGACGTCCGGACGTTCCAGCACGCTGCCGTAGAAATCGCTGTTCTTATCGTAGATCCGTTCCCAAACCCAAATCGTCGAGGCGGATTTGCCGTGTACCGCCGACTGGAACAGTGCCGTCTCGGCATGCTTCGCCTTCTGCGGCGAATAATCGGTATCCTTATCGGAGATGATGTGGGTCTCCGAATTGAAGACCGGCGCCAAGCGCATCGAATTCTGCAAATCGTAGTACTTGTTCTCATCCATGTAGCTGCTGACGTTGCTGAAGAAGTTCCAGTTGTCGTTGCCGTTCAACGTCGTAAACTTGCTGAAGTCCTCTTGATTGATGCCGTACGAGACGGCATCGTCGATGCGGGCCATGGTTTTCGCGCTAACCGGAATATTCGGCGCGAGCTCATGGATGATGCCGGCCATCCACGCATGCCAATCCGAGAAGTACTTGTTATTGAATAACGTCCAGTCGTAATACGGCAGCGTCGCTTGCTTGCCGGCAGGCATGGCCACGTCGTCGAACGACGCGTACTCCGTGCCGTACAGCTCGTTCAGCGCGGCGATGTCGCCGTACTTGTCTTCCAGGAAATCATGCCATGGTCCGACCGCATACGAATCCGTGCGCGTATCGTAGTTCGGCTCGTTGCTGATGACGATGCTCTGCAGCGACTTGTAATCCTTCACCATCGGGACGATCGTCCGCAGGAAAGCTTCCTCGACGGTGCGCGCCCGAGGATCGTTAATGTTGTAATTCAGGAATCCGGCGTTGCCGTTCTTGAGATCGGGCCATTTATCAAGGGCCCAACCAGGGAAATAGTGCGGCGACAACAGCAGGCTGACGGCCACGTTATTCTCCTCCGCGTTGCGAAGAACCGGAAGCACGCTGTTCGTAATCGTGTCTGTCGAGATGCTGTATTCCTCATCTTTGTTCGCTTCCGGCGCCATGACGGTGCTGTTCGGACCGATCTCCATCTGAATAATGTTGGCACCGAGGTTATTGAAGATCGGAATATCCTTCTGTGCTTGGCCGAAGTGTCCGTAGCCCGTGAAGAACACGGGACGCTTCATGATATCGCTCGATACCGACGTCTTCGTATCGGCGATCAGGGACGTTCCGCTGATCGTCGGTTGGCTGGACACATACTCCGGCACGGCCTTCGCTTGTTTCGTGCCGTTCAGGTATGCATTCAGGTTCGTCTCGGCTTCCGTGTACAACTTCTGCAGCTCTTCCGCGACGTAATTCGCGCGGGTAATATAATCGTGCGAGATGTCGTCCTTGCCGTACGTGATGAACTGCTTGATGACCTCGAGGTTCACCGTCTCGTAGTCGACGGGAATGCCCTGTTCCTTGGCCTGCGCGAACAGCGCCTCCAGCGCCGGCAGCTTGGCGTTCAGCGCATCCAACGCGGCCGTCAGTTCATCTCCGTTCTGCTGGACGGATACGTCGATCGACTCCGTCCGCGCAACCCCGCCCGCGGTCACGGTTGCCGTTACCGATTGGGAGCCCGTATTCTCGAACGACACCGGAATCGTCTTCTTCACGACCTTGCCCGCCGGTACGCCGACATGCGTATCCAGATCGGCAGCCGGCACGCTCACCGCGAAGTCGGCCGCTTCCGTGCCGAAGTTCGACAGCGTCAGCACGTAATTATAAGGCGTATTGGTCACGCCGGCATTCGGCCCGTGCAGCGCAGCCGCCCACGGCTTAGTCGCGTCGAGAAGCGACAGCGAACCCATGCTGGTCGCATCCTTAGGCGTGACGCCGATGCCAGGCGTCCACTCGATGAAGCTCTCCCGGCCACCGCCGTCATTATCGTTGACCAGCATCGTAAACGCGACGTTGCCGGTCGGAGCCACTGGCAGCGCGGCCAGCCAAGGCATGACGATATCGTACGTCGTTTCTTTGGCCGACTCGTCGCGGACGGCCTTCAGCTTGACGGAATCGACGTCCAGCTGGGCGCTGCCGCTGCTCCATCTGAATTTGCTGAGCGACCCTCCGTTGAAGGAGAAGCCGTATTCCGGACCGTACGTATAGCCGTCCGCGGAGAAGGCCATTTGGATGCTGTCTCCGATCCAGATGTCGCCGCCTGCTTTATCGAATTGCGTATCGTCCTTTACTTTGGCATGCACGTACAGATTATCCGTGTCGTATGCCAGGGAAACATCGGCGGATAGATCGTCGACGCCGCTCCAAGTGATAAGCTTCTTCACCTGTTTGCCGTCGGAAGGAAGCTTGAAGCCCGTCTGTCCGGTCCAATCGGTAACAAAGCCATTCTGATCGACGCTGTCGACCTTCTTAAGCCCTGCGACCATGCGGTCCAGCGTATCCGCGACGTTATTATTCAGGTTGAACAACTCTTCGCCCGGCGTCCCCGTCCCCATCGTGTACTGATACGTGGATACGGTGCTCTTCGACCCGGCAACTTCGGCATACGCTTTGATTTGCGTCGAGTCGTTCACCGTAATCGGACCTGCATAGGTCTGCTTCGTAGCCGACGTTCGCGGGTCGGTGCCGTCCGTCGTGTAGTAGATCGAGGCACCGATTGTCGTCGTAGACAGCGTAATCGTTGTGCCTGGCGTCACGGCACCAGGTGCCGGCGAAGCGGTTACGCCCTGCACTTCGTGCGTCATGACGCGCAGGTTGTCGAATTTGTATTGCAGCGATTGTCTGCCGGCAATATTCCCGTCATCGAGCCACACATAGAAGACGAAATACTGAATCGCGGACCGGTCTCCCTGTACCTTGGTAAGGTCGAGGGAATAAGTCAGCCAGCCATCCGCGCCTGGCGTAACGGTCCATGGATTGCTTCCGTTATTCAGCGTATGGGTCGGAATGGCATCCTCATAGAGCGCCGGCTGCGTCCCGTTATCCAGTTTGAAGCGGAGCGGTTCCATATCGCTCGTCGTCGGCGTGCCCACCGGCTTCAGGTCGAATTGGAGTGTCTCGGCGTTGGAGAGATCCACCGGCAAACCCGTGGTGTTCCAATGAATTTCCCGGTACCTCTCCGTTGACGTACTTGGAGCCGGGAAGGTGACGTCATACGACTTGTTTCCTTCCGTCTTGTCGACAGTATCGCCAACTGCAGTCATATCGCTATTGTTGGCTGCCCAATCACCGGCGTTGTCGAACCCATTCACGAGCATTTCGGAAAGCGGAACGGTCGTATCGATCGTTTTGACTGCCCGCATATTATCGAATTTAAAGTTCAGCGACGTGCGTCCGTTGATTTCCCCGTCCTTGTTGTAGACGTAGAAAATCACTTTCTTCACTTCCGCCCGTTTGGCGGCAGGAATGCTGCTCAAGTCGAGCTCGAACGTATTCCAAGCGTCGGCGTTCGGAATGGAAATCCCGCTTTCGTAGATGCCTTCGTTGGCATCGTTTATTAATTTGAAATGAAGCGGGGCCGTGCCGCCCACAGGTTTGATATCGACCTTCAATTCCGTTGCATCGGAGAGGTCGATCGTGCTTGCGGACGTATCCCAGCTGAATTCGCGCCAGGCGGCGATGATTTCATCATGTTCATCCTTATCGGCAGGAACAGGGAACGTCACGCCGATCGACTGCGCCCCCTGCGTCTTGTCCTGCGTGTCCGCGGCTCTGACGACGCTGCCGTCGTTCGCATCCCAGGCGGCCAAGTTCTCGAAGCCGTTCAGGAGCACCTCCTGCGTCTGAACCGGTTCGGCCGCTAACGCGCGGCCAGCCGGCAGAATGCTTAGCCCGCTTGCCCCGAGAAGCAAGCTGGCCGACAATACGATGCTGCTTAACTTTCTTAACATAGTGGGACCTCCGTTAGGTGATTTGGACTGCGGCTGCCGCATGACAGCCGCAGTCTGCTGCGAGTTACCCGTTGCGCAAATTATCGAAATAATAGCTGACGCTCGTTCGGCCAGCGATCTCGTTCGTGTAGCCCGACCACAAGTAGAGGTCGATATTATCGATCTTCTGACGGTTAGCGGTCGAAATGCCGGATAGCGTAATCGTGACGGTATTCCATTGGTTTGCTAGCAGATGAGGAATCTGCTGCTCATAGATAACGCCGCCCGTGACGTCATGCAGCTTGAATGCAATCGGTTCGCTGTAAGTACCCGGCGTCTGGCTGAGCGGATAGACGTCCAGCTTGATCGACGTCACGCCGGACAGATTCAGGTAAGGGCTGGCGATGTTCGTATAGTAATTCTTCCAGCCGCTGGCGACCGGATAAGTCGCCTTGATGGACTGACCGCCCTCCGTCTTGTGCGCCGTATCGGCGACGCCCGTCGCTTCTCCGGCCCACTGCGAAACGTTTTCAAACCCGTTGATCGCCGTGACCGGCTGCGAGTACCGAAGGTTGTCGAAGGAATACGCGACCGACGTTCGTCCGCCAAGCTCGCCAGCGAAACCGGACCATAGATACAGGTCGACGTTATCGATCTTCTGACGGTTGGCTGCCGATATGCCCGACAAGCTAACCGTTACGGTATTCCATTGATTCGCAATCAGATGCGGCAGCTGCTGCTCGTAGATAACGCCGCCGGTGACGTCATGCAGCTTGAGATCGACAGGCTCGCTGTAAGTGCCGGGCGTCTGGCTGAATGGATACACGTCAAGCTTCAGCTCCGTCGCGCTGCCCAAATTCAAGTAGGGACTGGCGATTGCAGTGGCGTAGTTCTTCCACCCTCCCGACGCGGCATAGGTCACCTTCAGGGATTGATTACCTTCGGTCTTGTGCGTCGTATCGGAGACGGCCGTTGCTTCGCCCGTCCATTGGGAAGCGCTTTCAAAACCGTTAATAAGCGGAGTGCCGCTGCCCGGAGGAGGGGTGACCGCACCGCTGTTGTAGCCCGATGTCGGAACGGCCGGCGCCGGAGGCGTGTTCGTCATGATCGTCGGAATTTGGTTCATCACGGGCTTGAACGTCCAGTCGTTGCGGATCATGCCGAAATTGAGCTCCGGGTCCGTCGTGCTGTCGCCGCCGTCCTTATACGAATACAGAATCATCGGTCCTGTCCACGACAGCCACGACGACTGCGTCCATACCTGGAAGGCGCTCGTGATGTAATCGCTTTGCTGCTGCTCCGTAACCGTGTTCGGCCCTTTCGTCGGATATCCGAATTCAGTGGCCCAAATTTGCTTGCTACCGTCTCCGTTGGCCGCCATCGTGTCATGCAGTTCGACCGTCCGCAGCAGATGATTGTACGTGCTTGTCGTCGTCGGCGCGAGCGGCCAGCAATACGGGTGGACCGCCTCGGCGTCGAAGTAGTCTTTCCCGCCGTTCGCATAGATGCCTGTCAGCCACGCGTACGGGTCGACGATTCCGGATACCCCGATCAACGACGCCGAAGCGGCGTTCAGAATCGTCACCGGCACGTGCACGTCGACGGAAGCCGCGCGAATCGCGTCCGAACCCGGCTTCAAGATATTGCTCGTGTACAGCGCCGGACTGGATTGCGGCGAATTGTTCGGTTCGTTCCACAGCTCGAACACCGTCGCGCCCTGCGGCAAATATCTTCTGGCGGCAGCGTCGAGGAAAGCTTTCCACGCATTGATGTCAGAAGGGTAATAGCGTTCGTCGGAATGGCCGCCGTTCGCCCAGCTCGGCGAATACGAAGCGACGAGGATGACCTTCAGGCCTCTGCTGAGCGCCTTGGCGACCATCTTGTCAGGCCACGTCCAATCCCAGGACGTCGCGCTCGTCGGCTGAACCTGCGTCCACCTCAGATCGATACGGACCCACCCGACGCCGGAATTCTTGACTTGATCGGCAGCCGTGTTCAGTTCGGCATCCGTGCCGTAGTACCACTGAGCATTCATGCCGCCTCTGGAGTTGGGCGTGCTGTAGGCACTGACGCCGGCGGCGGGGCTGAGAACGGAGAAGAGCACGGTAAGCATGACGACAAGCAAGGCATACGAAATGGTGCGCTTACGGTTCATAAGTCTTTCATACCTCCTCGAGATTGAAGAATGCCAGGATGCAAGCTAGCTCAACTGATCAGCCGCTTTGTTCCGCTTCCCTCCCTCCGATCGTCGCCCGACCATCCCCGCATACGTCCTGCCTGCGGCATCACCTCCTTGAAGTAAGGGCGGCATTCCCGCCCCCTCTGCCCTGATAGCTTCACCTTCGCCGGCCAACTTTTAACATCCAACCTTTGTCCTTCAACCTCTAACCTTCAACCTTTCACGCCCGAAAAATTAATGCCTTTCTCGATGGCGCCCTGCGTGCCCATGAAGAGGAGCATCAGCGGAATCATCGATACGACGCCGCCTGCGCTGATCCAGTTGGCTCGCGGATTGCGGCCCCCTTGCATATCGTTCATCGCCACCGTAAATGTCCAGTTGTGATGCGATTTCGTCACGACGTACGGCCACAGGAAGTCGTTCCACACCGGAATGAACGTCATGACCGCAACGATCGTAAATACCGGCACCGACATCGGGATGACGATGCGCAGGAACGTTCTCAGCTCCGATGCGCCGTCCACGCGCGCCGCTTGCAGCAGCTCTTTGGGCAGCTGGTCGAAGAAGCCTTTGAACAAGAAGATGACGAAGCCCCAAGCAAAGTGAGGCAGGATGACCGCCCAAATATTGTCCACGAGATTCAGCTTCTGCATCAGCAGATATTGCGGAATGAGGACGGATACGCCCGGAATCATGATCGTCGCGAGGAAATACATCAGCACGACGAACTTCGTCTTCTTGCTGCGCAAAAGCTGCGACAGCGCGTAGCTGGCCATCGCGCCGAAGACGAGCTGCCAGGCAATGACGACGACACAGATGAGCAGGCTGTTGAAGAAGTAGTGATAGAATCCGAAGCTGACCGCGGCTTCCGAGGCCAAAATATTCAGACTGCGGTAGCTGTCGAACAACCGCAGCCAATTGCGGGATTGCTCCAGTGCAGTCACTTTGCCGTCCAGCAGCTTGCGCTCGCTGAAGAAGGTCAAGAACTGCTTGCCGAGCGGTTGATCCGACAGAGTGCCCGCCGCTTCGATCTCCGACGGCTTGCCCTGGCCGTACCAGGCGAATTTGGACAGTCCGCTCTCCTTGATGCGCGGCAGCTTGGCTTTCATGACGTTGTCGTTGAACACCTGCGTCGGTACGATGAACGGCTGCCCGACGTAGAATTCCGCCGCGGTCGTCTTCGACTTATACAGCTCGCGCCCATCCTTGACGCCGGTCACTTTGATTTCCCCGATGTTCTCCCGCATGTTGGCCATCCAAGGGAACCAGGTCGCTTTCATGGCATCCTTGCGGTAGAAATCCTCGTTCTGATCCTGCTGTCCGGAATAATCGAGCGTGATGGCGATCGTCCGCGGCACGTCCGGAATGAATTTCGGCACGGTGGCGTCGATGGATTCGTTGTCCATCATGGACGTCAGCAGCATCCACAGGAGCGGAAGAATGCCCAGAATAATAAACACGATCGTCACGATATAAGAGGTGACCGCGAGCTTGCGTTCGCCTTTCTCTATGATGCGATGGCTCTTCATTGCTCTTAGTCATCCTCTCTTTGTAGCCGGAATTGAAGAACGGTCAGCACGGCGATGACGATGAACATGAAGAAGGACAGCGCTGCCGAGATGCCGAACCTGGACTGCACGAAGGCCGTCCGCTGAATCATGAGCGCGACGACGAGCGAGGCATCCGCCGGCCCCCCTTGCGTCATGACGAATATATTGTCGAACGACAGCAGGACACCGGACATAAAGCCGACGAATTGGATCAAGATGACGAACTTGATGTTCGGCAGAATGATAATCGCCATGCGGTGCCACGGTCCGCAGCCATCGATTTTTGCCGCTTCGAATAATTCCGCCGAGATCGATTTGATCGCCGCGTAGTAGAGCAGCACGCCGATTCCGCCTCCCATGAAGAAACCGGGCAAGACGATGGCGAACTTCGTCATGTGCAAATCGTTCAGCCAGCCATAGGGTCCCAGGCCGACTTTGGCCAATAAGTAATTGAACAAACCGCGGTCCGGATTGTACATCCATTTCCACAGCAGGACGCCGGCCACGACCGGAAGCACGGCTGGAATCTGATATAGCACGCGGTAGAATCCGTTAAAGCGCTTGACCTGCGACAGGAACAGCGCCTGCACGATCGGTACCCAGAAGACGATCGCTACCGACAAGAGGAAGAAGATGAACGTGTTTTTCATCGCCACCCAGAACGTCTCGGATTTCAAAAATTCGAAATAATTGCCGAGGCCGACAAATTTGCCGGGCGGGTTGACGATATCGTAGTTGAACAAGCTGATGTAGATCGCGTCGAAAATCAGATAATACTTGAATACGAAAAACACGATGATGGACGGCAGCAAGAACAGAATTGGCGTCCAATGAATTTTGAAGCGCGCGCGCGTTCGGGTCTGCACCTGCGCCTGTGCGGCAGTCCCTTGTTTCAGCTCCACTTGATTTCCCATGTCCGCTCCACCTACCTTATGAAAACCATCGGGATTTCCGGTAGGAAATCCCGATTTGTCGGTTCGCCGTTATTATTTCGCTGCTTTGAGATCGTTGTTGTATTTGTCGATAACTTCTTTCTGAGCCAGATCCTGCGCTTTCTGCAGCTCTGCCGCCGGATCCGCGTTCTTATCCAGCAGTACTTTCTGGATCGGTTTCACCAGGTAGCTGCTCAGGCTGCTCTTCAGGAAGTACTCCAGGTGCTGATCCTTCGCCGATTCATTGACGGCATCGAGGTAGTCCTGCGGAACGTCCTTGATGAATTTCGTCACGTCGAAGTCCTTGAGCACCGTGAACGGACGCACGCCGAGGCCGTTGTCGACTTTGAATTGACCGAGCGCGTCCTGCGATTCCTTGGACATGGAGTACATGGCATATTCGAACGCCGCCTTCTGCTGCTCCGGGGAAGATTTCGGATTCAGCATCCAGAAGCTGCCGCCGACTTGAGCAGGGGCTTTGCCCGATGGGCCTGCCGGGAACGGCGCGAAGCCGATATCGTCCGGATTCATGCCTCTGCCCACGAAGTTCGTGAAGCTGTCGGACGTACCGATAATCATGGCGGAGCGACCGCTGTAGAAGTCTTTCTCGTTCTCGCCGATATCCTGCACGACGTTCTTCTGCGTGACGTTATATTTCCATTTCAGGTCTTTGTAGTATTGGAGCGCTTTGACGGCCGCGTCGGACGTGAACGTCAGCTTGGCCGTTCCGTCAGGCTGCTGCTCCGTCAAGTCGCCGCCGGCCTGCCATACGTAATACTCGAAATGCCAATCCGCCCAGTCCATGCCGAGGATATCGAAACCGACGATGCCGGCGTTCTTCTGCTGCACGAGCTGCGCGTCAGCCGCGAACTCTTCCCACGTCTTCGGAGGAGCCGTGATAGCCGCGTTCGCGAACAGCTTCTTATTGTAAATCAGACCGCTCGTATACATGTCGTTCGGGATACCGTAGATCTTGCCGTCCTTGGTTGCAAGGTTGAACGCGCCATCGATGAAGCGGTCCTTATCCGGCGAAGCGTTGACGAGATCCGTAATGTCGGCCGCGATGCCCTTCGGAATATAGACCTGCATGTCCGGGAAAGCCGAGTACGAGAGGTCCGGACCTTCGCCGCCGGCAACCGCCGTCAGGAACTTCTCGCGAACGTCCGGCTGCCAGGCCTCGACGTGTTTGACTTTAATGTTCGGATGCGCGGCATCGAATTTGGCGAATTGCTCTTCGACGAACGACTTGGCCGGGTCATCCGGAGAAGGCTGATCCCATACCGTGATTTCCACGACCGCATCCGTCGCGGCGTCACCCGCATTGGCTGCGGCGTTCGTTCCGGCGTTCGTACCTGCATTCGCGTTCGTGCCTTCGGACGCATTGTTCGTCTGCGCGGCGGCATTGTTCGTTCCAGCCGCATTATCCTCTTTCTCCGATCCGCAAGCGGACAGCAATCCGGCTACGATCGTGGCAGCTACCAATACGGAAGCCGATTTCTTGATTCCCCCATGCTTTTTCATGCGATGCGTTACCTCCTAATGGAATGTCTGATTGGTTGTTCTTACAAATTAATCATAGCGGGAAAGGTACGGTCCGTTAATGGAAATAACGTACTTGTGGAGTATGAATATCTTGACGTTGCGATGCTTCCCCGGTGATGCGAAAGCCGCCGGAACGGATTCCGACGGCTTATATCTCAGGTCATGCGAACCGGTCTAAACGTACGGCCAAGGTGCCTGTCGCGGCTACCTTGGCCTGCCGTGTCAGCCGCTCATTCGGCGCTCTGCGCGCGGAATTGATTCGGCGTCATGCCGGTGGCCTTGCGGAATACGCTGCTGAAGTACGCGGCATCCTTGAAGCCGACCAGCTCGGCCACCTGTTGGATTTTCAAGTTGGGATCCCGCAGCAGCAGCTCCGACTTGCGGATTCTGGCGTTCGTTAGATAGTTGACGAAGTTCTCGCCGAAGCGCTCCTTGAACCGGCGGGAGAAATAACTCGGATGAAAGAAGAACCGTTCGGCGATCATCTGCAGGTTCAGCGGTTCATGCAAGGATTGATCGATAAACAGCTTGACCTCGTCGATCGCGATATATTCGGACGAATGGCGCAGCTTGTACAATTGCCCGATGATATTGTGCACCATCTCGATGAGCTGCTTCGGAATTTGGCGCCAATGCTCCAATCCCTGCAGCCAGTGCAGCAGATCGTCCAGCTCGCCGATCATCCATTCGGGGATGCCGGATTGGGTCAGCAAATATTTGCGCAGCAGCAGATGGAACTCCACGCAGAAGCTCTCGAGATGCGCGAAAGCGACGCCGCCGTCGGTGGCGATGGCCTCCACTCGCTGTTCGATCCAGGCGTGCATCGCACCGGCATTGCATTCGTTCAAGCAGCTGAGCAGGAACGCTTCATCCTCCCTGGTGAGGATGGAATGCGGAGAGGCCTTCATATACTCGTTCTCTGCCATATACACGCGTCCTGGGCCATGGATGATCCGGTTGCGCAGCGACTGCTTGGCATGCTGATACGATTGTTGAATGACCTCCATCTGACGAACCGCCGTACCGCAGCCAATTGTCGCATCCAGCTTCAAATGTCGTCGGATGCCCTCCAAAATATGCTCCAGCTCCCGCTGCAGCCACTCGGTTTCTACCGGTGTCTGTCCGCCGAGTACGTAGACCAGCTCGTTCTCGTGCATGACATGGCGGAAGAGCACCCCGTTGCGGCCCGTCGCCGCCAGGACGGTGGAAATAATGTTCTGCACCGCGAACCACAGCAGCTTCTCGTCGTCCGGACGAAAAGAAAGATGCGGAAGCTCGAAAGGCTCCAGTTGAAAGACGACCGCGGCAAAATAGCTGCACGCACTCGTCATCTCCAAGATGCGCTCGTCCCTTGCGGCTGCCTGCTGCCGCGAATCGTCGCCGTATTGAATCAGCTTGCTTAGCATTTGGTCGCGAAGAGATTCCTCGCTGCGGTTTTGCAAATGCTTGACCTGCTCGCCCAGCGATTGCTGCTGCTGCCGGCTTTCGATCTTGCGCATGATGCGTGTGAGGCTTTCCTTCAGCTCCTCCTTATCCACCGGCTTCAGCAGATAGTCCGTCACCCCGTATTGAATCGCCTTCCTGGCGTATTCGAATTCGCCGTAGCCGCTGATAACAATAAATTGCAGCTCCGGCCATGCCTGCAGCGCTTCTTGCAGGAAGCTGAGACCGTCCATCTGCGGCATGCGAATGTCCGTGATTACGATATCCGGCTGCTCCTCGCGAAGCTTGGCCAGCGCTTCCATCCCGTCGCCCGCTTCCGCGATCACCGTCAAGGGCAGCCCGGTCATTTGTATTTTTTTGCGGATGCCTTGCCGCATCAATTGTTCGTCATCGACGATCATTAATTTCATCGTGAGCTTCCTCCACCCGCATTTTTTTGACCCGTACCGTCACTGTCGTTCCTTGCTCTTCGCCGCTGTCCAGCACCAAGCCGTAGTGGTTGCCGAAGACGAGCTTGATGCGGTATTGCACGTTGAACAACCCGATGGACGACGCGGAATTGCCCGCGTAATTCTGCTGCTGGCACTGCTCGAGCATCGCTTGCAGCGACGCGAGCCGCTCCGGATGGATCGGCGGCCCGTTGTTCCACACGGTTATGGCGGCATCCGTATCGGACAGGCTGTAAGCCCGGATCCAGATCTCACCGCCCGCGGGCAAATGGTCAATGCCGTGCATGAAGCTGTTCTCCACGAGCGGCTGGAGCAGCAGCTTCGGAGTCAGGATCGTTTGCAGCCCCTCTTCCATCTCGATCGAATAGCTGAGCCTGTCCGCGAACCGGACCTGCTGGATGGACAAGTAAATTTCGAGCTGGCGGATTTCCGCTTGAAGCGTGGACATATGGCCGGCACTGATGTTATAACGGAACATTTTGGCCAGGTTGGAGCTGATCATGCTGATTCGGTCATCATCGTGCAAGGCCGCCAGACTGTCGATCATGCCGAGCGTATTGTACAGAAAATGCGGATTGATCTGCGATTGCAGCGACTTGATCTCCGCATCCTTCTTGACGAGATCCGCTTCGTACACTTTGACGATCAGCATATTGATTTCTTTGGCCATCTGATTGAAGCGCCTGACGAAATAGCCGATTTCATCCTTCGAGGATACCGGGACGGAGATGTTGTAATCGCCCTTCTCGATCGAGATGATTCCCTTCTTCAGCTGCTTGAGCGGCGTAATGATCTTGGAGGAGAGGATGCTGGCAATAATCATCGCTCCGAGCAGACAGAGTGCGCCGATGATCAGCGTTCGAAGCGCGAGCTCGTTCACCTGCTTCAGCAGCACGCTGAGGGGTACCTGCCCGACGAGTACCCAAGACGTATTATCAAGCTTGTTGGAGACGAACAGCGTTTTCTCGCCCTGATGATCGGCGTAGAGATATCGGGAATTCACGTGGTAGCTGAACGCGAATAACGGGTCGAGACCGGTCAACCGCTCGCCCTGCTGTTTCTCGTCGAGCGCGAACATGACCTTGCTGCCCTTGGAATCGACAAGCGCGTACTGGCCTTGCTCCTCGTTGCCGATCTCGCCCAGCCAGCCTTTGATGAAATCGGAAGAGAGCCGAATAAACATCACCCCGACGACGGGGTTATCCGAGTTGAAATCGATCGTTTTCACCGCTTGAACGAAGATCAGCGTCTTCGTGGATTTCTTCGTCCGCGGATCGACGGCGACCGTGGGCAGCCAGACGCCTTTGCCGTCATTCGCGACTGCAATCTTTTTCAATTGATCGAAGTCGCTATCGAGACTGCTTGCTTTGCTGAGACCGCCGGAGGTCAGCCGGTTGCCGCCGTTCAGCTGACTGACCATGATCAGGTCCGCAACGGGATTGCGGGACAGAAACTGGCTGAATTTGGTGGAATAATGGCTGTACGTCTCGGGATCCGCGCCCAGGTCTTTGACGAACTGCTGAAAATCCTTGTCCCCGAAATATTCCCAGGCGAAATTCTTGACGTTCAACATGTACGATTCCAGCGTCGCGGCGGACTGGCTGCTGATCAGCTCCATGTTGCCGATCGCCCGGTCCTTAATATCGGAGGACGTTTGCACGTAATAATCCAAGCCGAGCGCGATGACCGTAATCGTGATGGTCACGAAGAAGCAAAACCAAATTTTGCGATACAGGGATCTCGTAATGAAGCGATACGGGATCAACAGCGTGTGGGTCATCCTCGAAAAGCTCTTGCTCGTCTTCATCTGCCCTAATCCCCTTGTCTCGCCATCGTTAATGGTAACCGCCGAATGCTGCTCGCGAATGAGCAAAGCCGAGTGCGGCTCACGTAAAATAGCAAAGCCGAATAAAGCCATGCCTGTAATTATAGTGGCTGACGGCGATTTTGTTCATTAAATTTTTGATGTATGGGTATGAAAATCTTGAAAGGTTGTCGGGGGAGGCAGGAGAAGCAGTTGGGGAGGTGGAGAAGACGTGTGAATGTGGTGGGATGCCGCTGGAACTTAGCACGTGGTCATGTAGTGTACGGGGAACAGATCTTTGCCCGATTTCCCCGATTCCGCGGCCATGTAGTGCATGGGGGGCACTTTCTACTTTTCAAGAGTGGTGTGAGAACACTTAATGATTGAATCTCAATCGCCGCTCCGTAAACGTCTTTTCGTCAGCCGTTCCAAAGCCATACCCATCTTCAATTAATTGATTCACTTGAACATGCGGGGTTAACGCAATTCTTCTTGTTCCGCCTTCCGAAACGGTAACGATATAAAAGTAGTTCGCCCCATTGATATGGTACTTATCCTCCCTGTGGACCACATAGTCGACAGCGACATAATAAACCTGGGGATCTGGAAAGGATTCGATATAACGGGTAGGCAAATTCAGCCTGCCGTATTCATAGGGAATAGGCTTCACATTCACCAGATCTGCTTTCTTAATGTTGAATAGCCCTAGACGACTTTCTTTATTATAATCATCGCTTAAAAAGCCAATAAGCGTCTCGCGTTGACCCGACACCCATAACGTTGGAATTCCGGACCAGTTCTTGTCGTTTATGGCTTGGATGTACGTTGAAATCAACTTGACGGATGGATCATTATTTGCGACCGCTGCATTTGAACCTAGCAAGTACACGCAAAGTACCAATACCAACGCTATAACTTGTTTTTGCATTTTATCAACCTCCTCATTTTTCTGAGGATAGTATGTGATGTATTTCAATAAATTAAAAAGGCCGCCGAAATCGGCAGCCCCAACTAAAATTATAAGTCCTTCAAATGACTCCCGCGAAAACAAGCAACGATTCCGCATCGTCTATTCCCAAATCGATGCCATTTCCCACACGTTAAGCGTGCGCGCCAACACTCCCTGTCGATCCGCAGCGAAGACACTTACCCCGTCGCTGGATTCCAACGTCGGATAGACCCGAGCCGTCAGACACAGCTTATCGTTGACGAATATTTCCAGCACGGAGTGGTCCAGGAAGAGATGCAGCTTGAGCTCGCTCTCGGCGGCGAAGTCCAGCTCGCCCGTTACGATCGAATGGTTGGGCTCGTCCGACAGGCTCGAACGAGTGCGGTCGATGGAGACGGTACCGTTAGCCGGATCGAACGTCACTACGGTCTCTTCTTCGCCGCCCGGAGAACGAAGCAGCTTGATACCGAAGGACGGCGCATCGGAGGCCAGTTGAAATTCGGCGGTCAATTCCAATGCCCGCCCGCGAATCGACAGCGTCTCCTCGCCTGAGACCTGCTTCTCATCCAGCTGAATGCCGTTCCTTCTCAGCATTTGCAGTTCAGCGGCAGGTGCCATGCGCAGCGTAGCGTCGGCACCTAGGCTCAGCACGCGCGGAATGGATTGAATGCCGGCCCAGCCCGCATTTCCTTTGAATTCCCGCCGGTCCGCTTCCGGAATCCATCCCCACATTAGACGCCTGCCATCCGGACCTATCATGCTGTTCGGCGCATAGAATCCTTCGAATCCGTTGGCGTCCAGCGCTCCGCTGATCTCAGGTGTAAAGCTATAATCCGAATTCCAGGTCCCCGTCAAATACTTGACCTGCCCCCCTGGCGAGTAGACCAACACATGTTTATCCCCGAGCTTGAAGAAATTCGGGCATTCCCAGATCCCTTCCGTACCCTTGCACAGCAGGTTCAAATACCGCCATTCCAAGAGATTCGAGGAGCTGTACGCCAACGCGCAGCCCTTGCCCTCATGAATGCCGCCGACCACCATGTACCAGATGTCTCCCTCTTTCCATACGAAGGGATCCCGCCATTCCTTGATCACCATGTCGCCATGCGCCTCTAAGGCCAGCACCGGATTGGTCGGGTGTTTATCCCAGCTCACCATCCCGTCCCGGCTGGTCGCCAGCCATTGCTCCGGACCGTCCATTGCGCTGCGTTCGCCTTGTCCCACGCTCGTATACAGAATGGTCGGCACGCCGTCATCGTTAACGGCACAGCCGGAGTAGCAGTGGATTTCGCCCAGCTCGTGCGAAGGATAGAGTCCGATCGGCAGATGCTCCCAGTGGACCAGATCCTTGCTCTTGGCATGCCCCCAATGCATCGTATCCCAGTGATCCGCGTCGGGGTTGTATTGGTAGAACAGATGGTATTCCTCGTTAAAATACAGCAGTCCGTTCGGATCGTTCATCCAATTCTTCTCGGGGAGAAAATGGTAGATCGGACGGTAGAGATTCATGGTCATCACCCTTTCTGTTACGTATTATAGCAGTTTCTTCTTTTTCCCAAGTAGCGTTTTTTGTCAAAATATTGCTTGCACACCGCTATCGATCTCAGCCGAAAACCTATTCCTTCGTTGCTCGGCCCGCTTTTACATGCTTTAGCTGCGCAACGATGATAACGCTGATGATGACGAGCAGGAACCACGAGCTGATCTTACTGACGCTCACCAGCCGCCACGCGTGATACTGGTCGGGATATTTCCAAGCATTGAAGAATGTCGCGATATTTTCGGCTAACCAAATGAAGAACCCTACGATGAAGAAGGCCGCCGTCAAGGGCATGCGATACGTAACGTTCCGCACCCGGTAGATGATCCAAGTGCGCCGGAAGACGATAACCACGAGCGCCGTCAGCCACCAACGAAAATCGGGAACGAAATGATGCGTGAAGAAGTTCAGGTAGATCGCCCCGCCGAGCAGCCAAGCGGATGCGAGTCCCGGCCAGTTGGTCATGTCCATCCTCAATCTGCGCCATACCTGGCACATATAGCTGGCAACGCTGGCATACATAAATCCGCTGTAGAGCGGCACGCCGAGTATCTTCGTATACGCAGCCTCCGGGTATGCCCATGACCCCATCCTGACCTTATAGAGCTCCAGCAGCAGCCCGATGATATGGAAAACGCAGATGACTTTAAGTTCATCTCGTGTCTCTAATCCGCCGCGGTACATGAGGTACTGTACGGCGAGCAGCACGATTAGAATGGCATCATAACGGTGAACTAGAGGCAGCCGGACAACGCCCGAAAGCGCCAAGGTACCAAAGATCGCAACCGGAAACAGGCAGCTCATCGCCTGATAATAGCCGAAAAGCAGGAGTTGTTGCATGGATTTCATAGCTGATGTCTCCTCGCCGGGCAGCATGGATAGTCGAACCGCAATTCACG
Source organism: Paenibacillus sp. J31P316 (assembly GCF_056269105.1). Taxonomy (NCBI): domain Bacteria; kingdom Bacillati; phylum Bacillota; class Bacilli; order Caryophanales; family Paenibacillaceae; genus Paenibacillus; species Paenibacillus sp. J31P316. Next base: position 1,109,851 of record NZ_JBWDNI010000001.1, read on the forward strand.
TCCCACTATTCAATATAGAAGCAATAACCCTCCTTATTCCAACCCCGTACCGATTAGCTACGTGCAGATCTGCCCTTTTTTACAAAAGCTAATTTATCACGATATTTATTGTTTTACAATATATTATTGCTGTAAAATGATACTACTCAATATATCCACTCACATCCGTACGCGTTAGCTTACGCGCTAACACGCCGTCGACAGCAAGGACCTCACAAACGCAGCGTCGAATAAGAACAACAGGCCGGAGTCATAAATCATGCTATAGAGGGCGGGAGCACCAAATGGGTCATTCCCGCCTTTACGTACGCGGTATCAAAATGCGACCAAGCTACCTATCGTTCGGTCCTCCCGCAAATGTTGAACGAGGATTTGCCTCAAAACCGCTATCGCATTGCCGGCGCCATTCAGGAATACTATCGGCCGGAGGATCAGAATGGCATTAAGTTTGCCATTCTATTCGAGCGTTTGTTCACCCGATTATGGCTAGTCTCGCCCGTAAAATAAAAAGCGGCTGCCGAGAACAATCTCGACAGCCCGCCTCACATTCCTCTATCCACGCACGTTTGCCGATTGCGTCATTCTCCTGCCGTTCACCTGTACATCGTTCAATTCGCCGTACAGCACCTCGATGTCCCAATCTGTCTGACCGGAGGTCTCATCGATCGTTTGCTTATAGATGCCCCATGCCGTACCGGTACTCCAGAAGCAGGAGAAGTCATCCTGGAATAGCTTTGGCGCGAATGACATCGTGCGGCCTATCATGTCGCAGGTATAACCGCTGATCGCAGGCAGCAAAGCCCAACTGGCCATTGAACGAGCATAATGGTTGCCGCATTCCACCTCGTTCCACGGATTACGGCGAATGCCGTCATGACGTTCGCGCAAGGCTTTGACGAGCGTCAGCCCCTCCTCGATTAAGTCCTCATAGATCAAGTGGGCCGCTACCTGATACTCAATCCCCGTCCACACTTCGTCGGAATAAATAAACGGAAATCGCGGCCGTCCCCCCTGAGGCCAGGAGCATAACAGCAGCCCTTTCTCATCGCCTAGCGCATACGTTCGCTGGACGTTGGCATGCTGCGAGAAATCCGTCCGGAAGTTATAGCGATACACCGAGCCAATGGCCGACTTCACATGTTCCTCCGGCAAAATATAGCCGAGTCCGGCGACATGCGCCATAAACTGGCCGATCAATTGGTCGGACAGACAGCCCGTGCCTTGCTGATATCGGTACGCATCCGCATCGTCGAGCCGTTGGATATAATACTCCCCGCCCCACAACATCGCGTCCATGGCGGCACTGCCTTGCATCCAAGCTGCCGCGTAGAATCGGCTTCGTTCTTCGTCGCCGATATGCGCGGCCATTTCCGCTCCAGCCTTCAAGGCGGCATAGAACATCGTATTCGTCAGCGAGTTCGGTCCGAAGAATTCCACGTCGTACGTATTGTGCTGCTCGCTGTCCAGCACGAAGTCGCCGTCGGCATCCCAATAGCGGAACGCAAAATCAAGCGCCGATCGGGCTTTCGGCCATAGCTCCCGCAGGAAAGCGTCGTCGCCGCTCAGCCTCCATTCCCGGTAGAGACGCACGATCGTGCCCAATTGCCCGTCGGCAGCAGGAACCATATCCCACCGCTCGCCGCCGAACACTTTGTTCGTGCGGAACGACATGCTCCCTTCTTCGTCCGTCTCCAGCAGAAACTCTACCCGGCGCATCGTCCTTTCCAAAGCGGGAAAAAGAAACGCCAGCGTCTGCGCGTAATTCCACACATGCGTGCATGATCCTTCGCAGCTGCCACGATGATCGAAGCCGCCTTCCCAGCCAAGAAGCGTGCCGTCTTGGATGCGAAAACAAGTCGTGCTGCGGAGCACGGTAATGTTAGCGGCGAGCGCGTCGATGACGTAATCCGGCAGCGTGCTGCCGAACAACGCGCGGTGAAAGTCTCTCGAACCGCCTTCAAGCCGGGCGATGTTCGCGTAGAGATATTTTCCGGCAGCCCATGCGTCCGTGAACAGATTCGCGTAGTAATTACGTTCCATGCCGATCCCGTCGCCAACCGGGAAGATATGCCCCTGCCACGCCTTCGGCCGATTCGGGAAATGCCAGCTCAGCACGAATTCAAAGATCCGCTCCTCGCCCGGCGCAAGCGTATGTCGGATGCATACCGATCCATACCGCTCCTTCCCCCCGGCGTGGAGCTTGCCCATCCCAGACTGCGTATTCTTCCAGGCTTCCACCCTGCCGTCCTCGGCGAAATCGGTCCAAAACTCCTGAATGCCGTCCCACCAGGCACCGGGCAGCCATTCCTCTTTCATGCTCACGCCTTCATCGCGAGTCATGAGCGACATCGTGCCATTGCGCAGATGCTCGGCGGGAAGGTCGGGCGAATAGAAGAAAATCCCCTGCAGCCCTTCCGCAGACCGGCGCTCATTGCGCACTTCGCCGGCGAGCCGCATGTTATGGAATAATTCACGCCCCTCATAACCAGCCGCGTTCGCAAGCGACCCGGCGATCGAGATTTCCGCAGGTCGGTCTGCCGTATTCGTCACAAGATAGCGGATGACCGCGCCCGGAATGCCCGAGTCGTCGGGATTCAGCGGAATGAATGGCGTGAATGCTTCCATGGAGACCTTGACCGGCAAGACGGGGTCCGTGAAATCCACATGGACGAACGGATACTCTCCCCGCAGCTGCGAGGCGTCCAGTCTCGGCAATCCTGCCAACTCATCGGCGAAGAAGCCGTGCGAATTCGCGAAAGGCGGCGTCAGCTTCGCTTCGAGCACCTTGGCCACAGCCTCTTCTTCGCCAGCCTTGGCACGAATGGCAAAGAACGAATAAGGCAGCGCATTGCCTTTGCCTTGGCTGTTGAACAGCTCCCAGTCGCATAGCTGCCCGCGCGAGCCGACCGAAATATTGCCGGTGCCAATGCCTCCGAGCAGAAATTTCGCTTCCCGCGCAGCTTGCGAATAGGAACGCTGCGGCCCTCTGCTCAGAAGCTCCTCCGTCGTGTACGGATATCGTTCGTGATCGTGACTCATACGGTTTCTCCTTTCGCTGCCGCCGGACGGGCCAGCCGTTCATTCATCCCGTCGTCGGATGCCGCTTCCAGCAGCAACACCCAATCTTCGCCTCTGCCGCTTGTCGGCGGGACGAATCGCTGTATGCCGGCTTTGACGTACGCGCCCGCATCCGCCCATCGCCCGCTTCGGGGATCGAACCAGGAAGCGGCGACAACCGGAGTTCCCAGCCGTTCCAGCACCGCTTCGAACGGGATGCCGTTCGGCGTATAGAGCAGCGCATATCCGCTGCCCCGCGCAGCAGCCATACGGTTTGATCCAGGTCGGTTATTGGCCACCAGAGCCGGGTCGGGCACGCGGTCAAGGCCTGTACGCGTTTCGATCAGTGTCCGGAGATGACGCATTTGCGTTGCGCCGGGCCTATCCAGCGCCTGCTTCCATGTCATGATGAACCGGTCTCCGGATTCCGCGGCCATCGACCAGACCGAGTTATGGCCATACGTATGCCCGCACGCGCCGGACAAGACCGAGTAGTAGGCGGCGATACGCACATCCGCCGCGTCGAAATACCCGTTCTTCTCCGCGTCATGGTCGCGAGGATGATCCTCGTAGCATGGCTCGCCGTCGAGCACGGGCTTCACAGGCGTTCGGGCATAATCCGCCGCTGCCAGCTTATCGGACTGTCGCTCCCCGAGATGGCGGTGACCGGACTGCATCATGTTAAAGTTCAGCCATCGCTCCTGATGCATGAACGAGGCGGACGTCTGACCGCCCGGCGGATGGAACGTCATGAGCTGGTTTCCGCCGCCGCCCTCGGACAGTCCCTCCGCCATTTCGTTCACTAGATCGAAATGCACGCGCGTCGTCAGCCATCGGTCGCCGCCCAGCACCCATATAATAGAGGCTCTGTCGCGGTACCGTCTGCCGATCCACTCACCGTACGCCCGCGCATTGGCGATATTAATAATTTCCGGTCCGATGCCGGACGCTTGGTGGAACTTGTCTCCCCAAGTAGGAAGCAAGGCCACATAGAGCCCCAACTCCTCCGCCGCGTTCACGATATAGTCGACGTGATCCCAATAGGAATACGGTCCGTCCGTGTCCGGCCGCAGCGGGTCCGGCAGTCCGTCCGCCCCCGGCTTGAACGGCAGCCGGCCGTGCGCGTTCGGCGATGTCACCCCTTCGAACTCTGCCAGCGCAACCGCTTGAATGACGTTATACTTCCAATCGGCTCGATTGGCCAAATAATGCCGCGCCTCTTCCCGGTTCAGCCTATGAAACAGCTCCCAGGCCGTATCGCCAAGCCAGAAGAAAGGCGTGCCGTCTTCTCGGACGAGAAATCTCCCATTATCGCTGACCCGCAGCGTCTGATTCGCGTTTGCAGTCATCCCTAATCCCCTTGCCTTCGTTATTTGGCCTGGCTATCTCCTTGTTAGGATAAATCCGGCGGCTGTCCGCAGGAAGAGAAAATCTTAACCTGTTTTATGGAAAATCGTGATTATTTACGGCCGTGCGGACCGCGGCTGGCGGCGAGACCCCAGCAATCCGATGGCAGACGCATTGAACAAACGCGAAAAGGCAGCCCACGCCGTGGAACTGCCCTGAAGTTGGATATGCTAGCATGGAAGCATGCTTTTGTGTAAACCAATAATCCCCTTCCCATGTCCACTCGCATGAACACGACAGGAGGCACCTATGTACGTATTCAAAATAAACCATCGATGGTCTGTCTTCGCTCAAGAAGCCGGTCTTGGCGAGGCGGCCGCCATCCGGATTACGAATACGGCCTTACTCCAACCCATGGAAGGTCCGTCGTACTGGATTGAATTCGAGCGGGATGGAAGGCGCTTCCATCTGTATCACCTGCACGGCCCTTCTGGCCTTGACCGGGATGAACTGCGGGAATTGAGCGCGGCCTACGCCGAGGTTCCTCCCGAAGACGTGTTCGGCGTTCCCGCACAGCAAGCGGCTGCCGTCACGAATGCACTCCACGCCTTCATGCAGCAGCAATATAATTCCATTCAAACATCCGTCGATTGCGGAAACGGCATCGAGCAAGCCAGAGCACAGATTCACAATGTCCGCATGAAACACTGGCTGCCTCACCTCTCGCGCTGATCCTTCCTGCAGCCGGCCGTTCGTCTACGACTCCATTGTCCCTTCTTCGGATGGTTCCCCGATCAACCCGACTTCCCGGCACAGCTCGACCAGCTGGTGCGCGCCGTAATATTGCCTGCGATTGCGAGCATGGATCGACTGCAGCGCCTCCGCGGTCACGCTTCTCGCCTTCTCCAGGCTGTGATGCTCCACGGCTTTCACGATTTCCTTCATTTTCTCCAGAAAATAAACCGTCCGGCGCAAGGTGCGAATCAGCAAGATTTGCCGGATATGCGTCGTGCTGAACAATCTGTAGCCGTTGTCCGGATCCCGCTCCGGCTGCAGCAGCCCTTCCCGCTCCCAATGCCGGATCGCCGACGTCGGCACGCCCGTAAGCTCGGCCGCTTCCCCGATCGTCATGGCGTTCTTCGGCAGCTTGCCCGGAATGACCGGCAGCTCCGGATTGCGAAGCAGCTCCAGCGTACGGTCGGCAACTGCCTTGTCCTCCTGGAGACTGGCCTGTTCCCGGTTGAGCAGCCATAACGCTGCATCCATGTCACCGGCTTGAACGTGGCGTAGCACTTCGCAGCCGATTGCCGTGCCGAAACCGGCGAACAAGGCGCGAAGACACCGGAAGTACACGGCATGCGTCTTCGTATACAGCCGATAGCCGTTCGCCGCCCGCTCCGGAAGCGGCACGACGCCCCAAGCTTCGTAATGCCGCAGCGCGCTCGTGCTGATGCCGAGCTCCCGCGCGATTTCTATGGGCTTGTAATAGACCGGTTCCACCGCCCCACCTCTCCTCTTCCCCATGTCAACTTTTCTCCTACTATAAGCAATCGCGCAGTGGAAATAAAGTACCTGTCCGCGGGCTATGAAGCTGCCTATTCGCCGCCCTAACGCCGGTTCTTAGCCCAAGCCGGTCAAAAAATCAATTTTCCGCTCAAACCGAATTCCCGCTTCCTTCGTTTCTCTCTGTGATGACCCCAATCTCAAGGAGGAATGAACCGATGAAAGGAAAACGTTTAGGGCTGTTCGGTTTACTGCTTGCGCTTTGTATCACCTGCCTGGCACCGGTAGGCAGTTCAGCTGCGGAAGCCGCCAGCACGATTGTCACGACAGACGGCCAGACCGCGGCCGGGCTCGGTCTGCTGCTCGGCGATGGCGACGGCGTAACAGCCGCTTATCTAGCGAAGAGCTCCACCCGCATTCAAGCTGCCATCATTTCTCTTCGTCTGCAGGGACAATTGTCGCAAGCAGAAGCTTTCAAGGGCACGGATAATTTCAATGATGCGGCTTCCGTCGGCACGACCAACCGCGCGGTGCTCGGTTACCTGAAAGCGCATCCCGAGCTCGGCTGGAACGGAACGGGCGGCGGCGGCTTCAATCCGCTGGCGCTGATCAGCTCCCAACAGTTCTACAAGGTGCTGCTGGAATCGCTCGGTTACCGATCCGGCAAGGACTTCGACTACGCGAAGGCCGAGACGTTCGCCGCCGATAAAGGACTGGGCCAAATCTCGGGCACGGCAAGCTTGACGAATGCCCACATCGCGACCGCCCTGGTCGAGGCACTTAGCGCAGCAACCGCGGACGGCAAGACACTACTGGCCTCGCTGCAAACGAAAGGCGTCTTGTCCTCGTCCGCAGCGCTTCCTGCCGCCGAACGTCTTCTTGTTCATCGCGACGCGAAGCTTGGCACGCTCTTCACCGACAGCAAGGGCCGGACGCTGTATTTCTTCACGAAGGATGCCGCGGATCCGAACAGCTGCGTCGGCGACTGCCTGAAAGCTTGGCCGATCTATACGACGCGCGACCTGCAAATTCCCGCTTCTCTGAATGCCGCGGACTTCGGCGTGCTGAATCGCGCGGATGGCACCGCGCAAACGACGTATAAAGGCTGGCCGCTCTATTACTTCGTGAAGGATCAAGCTCCCGGAGATACGTTGGGCGAAGCGGTCGGAGGCGTCTGGTTCGTCGCCAAAGCGGATTATGCGGCAATGCTAGGCACCTCGAAGACGTTAGGCAACTATTTGACGGACGCGAAGGGCAGAACGCTGTATTACTTCGACAAGGATACGGCCGGCACGAGCGTCTGCGAAGGTACTTGCCTCACGAATTGGCCTGCCTATTACGCTGACGGCTCCTCCCTTCCGACCGGCGTGAACCCTGCGGATTGGGGCACGGTCACCCGTTCCGACGGAACGAAGCAGGCGGCTTTCAAAGGCTATCCGCTTTATTATTTCATCAAAGACGCCCATACCGGCGATACGCTGGGGCAGGATGTGAGTCACGTATGGTTCGTCTTGGATCCTGCCGCCTTCAAAGGCACGACGGCGCCGGTTGCGAAGACGTACAACATCGACATCATGGATTATTCCTTCGGCTCGGGCCCGCTCACCGTGGAAGCAGGCTCCCATATCGTCTTCACGAATCACGACGACATGCAGCACAACGCTGTCGCGGTCGACGGCAGCTTCAGCATCCCGCTTCTCTCGAAAGGCGAATCCGCTACGATTACGTTGACGAAGCCAGGCGTTTACGATTATTTCTGCCAGCCGCATAAGAAATTCATGACCGGTCAAATCATCGTCAAATAAGCAAATGAAAGGCGGAATTACAATGCCAAAGCAACGACTACGAGCAAGCCGCCGCACTGCGCTGGCCGGAATCGGCCTCCTGCTGCTGGCCTGCTGCTTCATGCTCTCGGCGTGCGGAAGTTCCGGCAGCAAGGATTCATCCCAGTCTACCGCGAATACGGCCGCAGCCCAGTCGAATGCAGACAGCACGGACCCGGCCGCCAATACAGGGAACAATGGCTCTTCGGCGGGCGGTACGGATAACGCCCCGGTCGGAGACACAGCTGCTTCCGGCAACGCAGGCGGAGGCGGCGATCAATCGGCGACGGCTCCTTCCGGCGACAAGGCTGACGATTCGGGCAAGGATGCAGGCGACGACCACCCTTCCGCTTCGAATCAGGGCGGCGACGACAAGTCCGCCTCTTCCGGCAAGAACGGGAAGGACGACAAGCCCGGCAGCGACGATAAGCCGAAGCCGGCCGATTCGGGCAAAGGCGCGGGCGACGACCATCCTTCCGCTTCGAATCAGGGCGGCGATGACAAGTCCGCCTCTTCCGGCAAGAACGGGAACGACGACAAGCCCGGCGGCGACGATAAGCCGAAGCCGGCCGATTCGGGCAAGGGCGCGGGCGATGACCACCCTTCCGCCTCGAACCAGGGCGGAGACGACAAGCCGAAACCGGATACGGGCAAATCCGAACCCGCGCCTGCCGCCAAACCGAAAACCTACACCGTCGAAATCAAGGATTTCGCCTTCTCGCCCGACAAGCTCAGCATTAAGCCGGGGGACAGCGTCACCTTCACCAATCGCGACGAAGTGAAGCATTCCGCGACCTCCGTCGACGGCGTATTCGATACGAAGCTGATCGCCCAAGACACTTCCGTGACCATTTTGTTCAACGACGCCGGTTCGTTCAGCTATATCTGCACCCCCCATCCTGCGATGCAGGCCGTCGTCGAAGTGAAGAAATGACGTTCACGTAATGGCCGTTTCAAGTTACAATGAAGACTATAAAACATGCCTGACCTGGAGGCGCCCTGCATGCAGAACCTGTCTGATTACGAATTGATGCTTCTCGTCAAAGGCAAGCAGCATGCCGCGCTGTCCGCCTTGTACGACCGTTACGCGGGACTCGTCTACTCCTTTGCCTGGAAATCATTGCGGGAGGAAGCGGCGGCCAAAGATATCGTGCAGGCCGTCTTTCTCCGGCTGTGGACGACCGAATCGTCGTACGACCCCGAGAAGGGGAAATTCACGAACTGGCTGCTTACGATCGTTCGCAATATAACGGCCGACGTCCTGCGGAAGCGGCGCAAAGAAAACGTGGGCGTGCTTCATTACTTGCGGGAAGATCTCGAACGCATCCCTGATCGGCTGAACCTGTCGCCGGAGCAGCAGGCGGAGCATCAATTCGTGAAAGAACAGATTCGCGGCGCCTACAGGCATCTAAGCAAACAGCAGATCACGCTCTTGGAGCACTTCTATTGGCAAGGCTACACGCTGAGCGAGCTGGCGGCGTTATACAACCAGCCGCTGGGCACGGTCAAGAACCGGCTCCATCAAACATTGAAAATATTGCGAAGACACTTGTCTGCAGAAGGAGTAGGAACGGGATGACGGAACGAGGACGAATGCCCATATGCGAAGACTGCCTAAGCTATGTAGCCGGCTTGTGCAGCGATGAAGAAAAGCGCGTGTTCGAGCTTCATCTCCCGACTTGCGACAGCTGCCGGCAAGAGCTTGAAGATTTGCGAATCGTGTGGGAGGCACTTCCGGCCAATATGGAAATGATGGAACCGCCCAAAGAACTGAAGGATCAAGTCATGAACGCCGTCCGCGAAGCAACGATCGCAGAGAATCCTTCCGGCGATGGCAAGCGCAAGCCGCTCCCATTCACGCTCGGAAGACCGGGCTGGAACCGGCTGCCGCGCAGTCGAAAGCCGATTCTCGCCCTCCTCTCCACCGCCGCCGTCGCTGCAATCGTGCTGCTCTCCGTCTGGAATGCCGAGCTTCGCCGCGAGGCTGCCGCCGCGCCGCTGCCCGTGGAGCAGGCGCTGTCCGTTCCCGCGTCCAGCATCCAGCAGCTGGTGTCGCTGAAGTCGAAGGCTCCCGAGACCGCCGAGTCTTCCGGCGTGGCCTGCATCGTCGATAACGGGCAGAACCGGCAGTTCGTCGTCTATCTGTTCGGCGCGCCTCCGACGCTGGGCGAAGAAGCCTATCAGGTATGGCTGATCAAGGACGGCAAGCGGAGCAGCGCAGGCACGTTCCGCGTCGACGGGAACAGTCGCGGCATCGGATTGCTCGCGATGCCGATTCAAAGCGAGAAGCTCGATTTCGATTCCATCGGCATCACGCTGGAGCCGGATGAACGCGGAAGCCAGCCGCGGGGAAGCAAGATGTATGGTTCAACGTAAATAAGTTTTGCTGCCGCATGGCTTTTCCCATTATTCGCCTGGACGGTTGGCGGCACGCGAGTAATAATAGGATCAACCGGGCTGAACAGGCTAGCTCCAAATGTTTCCGTATCCTTGTATGTCCGCCGCATGCACGATAGACTACAGCTGTGGGTAAACGGCGTTCACCTCGTCAACGGCATCGGCATTCACATTCGGCTGAAGCGCCGTCAGCCGTAATCGCCCTCCGCGCAGTCCTTGGGAACAAGGGCTGGCGGAGGGCATTTTTCTATCTAGTCTTCAATAAATGTTTTCTATCAGATCTTCTAATACGGACGGATCTTCAATATGAGTCCTCTATACGGTTGTTGAAAGGAATGACCCGCGTGCGCTTCCAGCAATTCAATGCAATGATCCCTGTGCTCTCTCATATCTCCGCCAGCCAAACCTCTCAGGTTATCCAGCCCGTCGAAGGCCTGCATGTGCTGCTCGTCGTGCGCCAAGGGCATGTTACGATTTCCGCGACCGAGCTTGGGCTGCCTCCCGTAGTCTGCTCGCAAGGCTACGCCATCCATCCTTCCCAAGGAGCGCATGCCATCGAAGTGCCGCGGACCAGACAAGCCGATTACGTCGTGATTACCTATCGCGTACAGCCGGCGAACGCGGAGTGGGATCTCCATGGCCAGCTAAGCACGATTAGCGAAATCAAGATTCACTATATGCTCGATGATCTGTTCTTGAAATTCGCCGAGCTCCGCCATCCGCTGACCGAAGAAGAAGAATGGATCTATCAATGCCGGACCCGGTTGATGCTGGAACGCATCCTGTTTATTTTCTTCTACGAATCGCAGGCAAGGCTGGATGACAGATCCCCGGCCCGCAAAATCGAAGATGCGCTGACCTATATGAACGAGCACTATATGCTGAAGCTCACCCTGCCCATGCTCGCGCGGCGCGCCGAGATGAGCGAAGGGCATTTCACCGTGCTGTTCAAGAATCATACCGGGACGACGATGACGAGCTACCTGCGCACGCTCCGCATTGACAAAGCCAAGCAGATGTTCGAACAAACGCAATTGTCCGCCAAAGAAATCGCGGGCAAAGCCGGTTTCCTTGATTATTTCCACTTCAGCCGGGTATTCAAGAAGGAAGCCGGCTGCTCCCCCACTGCTTATCAGCAAAGCTTCCCAACAATCTAAGAATAGGACATGCCATATCTAATAATTAGATATGGCACTATGCCAGCCTCTCGGCTACAATTCTAAATGATAATAATAATCATTTGCAGGAGGAATACCATCATGATTCCCTGGTTCAAACGCACGCTAATCCTTACCCTGATCAGCTTATTCGCCGTCGGCTTAGCGGCTTGCGGTCAAAAGAACGAGAGTCAGAACGAGAACGCTGCGGCCAATACGGCTAACACGGCAGCTACTAATCAGAACGCCGGCAGCTCGGATACGTCCGCCAACGGCGCGATTACGGTCGAAGACGCGCTTGGCACAGTTACGCTTCCGAAAGCGCCGCAGCGCATCGTCACGATGGAGTTCAGCTTTACCGACGCGCTCGCGACGCTGGGCGTACAGCCTGTGGGCGTAGCCGACGACGACGACCCGACGTTGTTCATGGACGCGGTCAAAGACCAGCTCGAAGACTACACGTCCGTCGGCTCGCGCTATGAGCCGAACATTGAATTGATCAGCTCGCTCCACCCTGATCTCATCATCGTCGATCTGAATAAGCATAAGGAAGCGTTCGACCAGTTGAAGGGCATCGCCCCGCTGCTCGTACTGGACGATTATCAAGCCGATTACGAGCAAATGCTCGCCAACTACATGATTATTGCCAAGGCACTCGGCAAAGAAGCCGAAGGACAACAAAGGCTGAGTCAGCATGAAGCGACGATCGCCGAAGCCAAATCGAAGCTGAAAGACACGAAGCTGACCGTATTGCCCGCAGTCGTCAACCCGAAAGGCTTCTTCGCCCACTCGGATCACGCCTACACCGGCTCCTTCCTTGATATGCTCGGGTTTTCCGATCCCGTCAAGGACGAGAATTCCTACCCGCAGCTGACGTTAGAGCAGCTGGTCGAGACGAATCCGCAGGCTCTGTTCCTCATGCCGACGGAGAAGGAAACGATTGTCGACCAGTGGAAATCCAATCCGCTGTGGAGCAAAATCGATGCCGTCTCGAACGATCGCGTATTCACCGTCGAACGCCGCGATTGGTCGCTTGCGCGCGGATTGATCGGCTCCGAGAAAATGGTCGAAGACATTCTCGCCGATCTGGGAAAATAAGATGAACGCGGCGATTTCCATGGAAAAGCAGAGACGATCCAGGTCTCTGCTCTTCCTTTTTTCTATTGCTGGCGCGCTGCTCGTCTCCGGCTTCATCTGCAGTTTGAAATGGGGACAAGCACAGGTATCCTGGACGACGCTGTGGGAGGCGGTTACTTATCGGTCCCACGATAAAGCTGACCTCTTCATTCAGACGCTGCGCCTCCCCCGCGCCCTGACTGCCTGTATGGTCGGCATCCAGCTTGCTCTCGCGGGGCTGCTTACGCAGCTGACGGTGAAAAACCCGCTCGCCTCGCCCCATATTCTGGGCATTAACGCCGGAGCCGCGCTGGCCGTCGTGTTCGGGCTTGTCGCTTTCGCCGACTTCTCCCTGATGGCTTCCATCCTGTTCGCTTTTCTCGGCGCGGCGGGCGGCGCGCTGCTCGTCTGGGCGCTGGCCGGAACCGGGCAAGACAGCCATGTCCGGATCGCGCTGGCCGGCATTACGATTCACTTCCTGCTCTCCGCGCTGACGGAAGGCTTGATTATCATGAATCAGAGCTCCACGGACAGCATGATGTTTTGGCTTGTCGGCTCGCTTAGCCAGGCTTCTTGGCTGGATGTGCGCTTGCTGCTGCCTTTCTTCGCGGGCGGAATGGTTCTGCTCGGCTTCATGCTCCCGTCCTTCCGTCTCCTGCTGCTCGACGATGAGCTTGCTGCGGGCATCGGCGGGCGAATCGCCGTCATTCGCGCGATCGGCATGCTGCTTGTGATCATCCTTGCGGGGTCGGCTGTCGCGCTATGCGGTCCGATCGGCTTCGTCTGCTTGATCGTGCCCCATATCGCCCGCGCGCTCGGCGGCAGCAACCTGAACGTGCTCATCCCGCTGACCGGCTTGCTCGGAGGCGCGCTGCTCGTCTATGCCGATTTCGCAAGCCGGTTCATCGCGTTCCCGTTCGAGTCGCCCGTCGGCATCGTCACGTCCGCGATCGGCGCGCCTTTCTTCATTTATTTAGCCCGGCGGAAAGGCGGAGGCGTGCGATGAACAAAGGAATTGCCATACTCGCTGCCGCCCTTCTCATGTTGGCGTTGATCGTCGTAAGCGTGCGTGTCGGCGCCGTGCCTGTCTCGTTCGAGGATATGAACGCTTCGCTGCTGCGCCGATCGAACCCTTCTTCCTTTATCATCGAACATATTCGTCTTCCGCGGATTGCCGTCGGCATTCTTGCCGGCTTCGGATTAGCGACGGCCGGCGTTATTCTCCAAGGCGTTTTGCGGAATCCGCTGGCCAGTCCCGACGTGATCGGCTTGACCAAGGGCGCCGGATTCATGGCTGCGGCCGTCATCTTCCTGTTCCCGAAATCTCCCGTGTACGTGCTGCCGATGGCCGCATTCGCGGGAGCATTCCTCGCCTTTCTGCTGCTGCTTGCCTTGAGCCGCGGATTGTCGCTCTCCCCGGCTGCGCTGGCGCTCGTCGGCGTCGCGATCGGCTCGATCTTTCAATCCGGCATTCAGTACTTGATCACGAAGCATCCGAGCGACATCAATATGGCATTGACGTGGATGGCCGGGAGCCTATGGAGCAAAGGATGGGATGATGCGCGTTCCATGCTGCCGTGGATTGTCCTCCTGCTCCCCGCAGCCTGGCTGAGCTCCGCCAAGCTGAACGTCTTTCAGCTAGGCGATGAGACCGGAATATCGCTCGGTCTGCGCATGATCCGCGAACGTTTCTGGCTGCTGCTGCTCGCCGTGGCCCTGGCCGGCATCTCGGTCTCCGCCGTAGGCTCCGTCGGATTCGTCGGCCTGATCGCGCCGCATATCGCCAGAAGCCTCGTCGGCTGCAAGCATCAGTGGCTCATACCGCTCGCAGCGCTGATCGGCGCCGACTTCATGCTCCTGGGCGACTGCCTCGGCCGCATTCTCATCCTGCCGCGGGAAGTGCCGGTCGGCATCATGACAGCGGTCATCGGCGCGCCGTATTTCATCTATTTGCTGCGGCGGGAACGGCTGCAGCGGCGGGGACGTTGAAACAGGCCGTCGATTATGTCACTATTAAAGGGAATGATTCATCAACGTAACCGATAAAGGAGCGCGATCCCTGTGAAAATCAATTATCATGGCCATGCCTGCATTCAAATCCACACGGGCGGCAAATCACTCGTCATCGATCCTTTCCTTAGCGGCAATCCCGTTGCCAAAATCAAGCCGGAGGAGCTCAAGGTCGACGCCGTGCTGCTGACGCATGCGCATCAGGACCACATCCTGGACGCAGCGCCGATCGCGATCGAGAATAACGACGCTCCCGTCGTATCGATCGTCGAGCTCGCGGCTTACATGTCGTGGCAAGGCGTGAAAAACTCCGTTGGCATGAACATGGGCGGCACGTTCGATCTTGGCTTCGCGCAAGCGAAAATGGTCCAAGCGTTCCACAGCTCGGGCATCGTCATCGAAGAAACGAAGCAAATTTTGTACGCGGGCATGCCTGCAGGCTTCCTCGTGTTTGCCGAAGGCTTGACGATTCTGCATGCCGGCGACACGTCGCTGTTCGGCGACATGAAGCTGATCGGCGACCGCCATCCGATCGACGTCGTCTTCCTGCCGATCGGCGATCATTACACGATGGGCCCCGACGATGCGCTCCAAGCGGCACAATGGTACAACGCGAAGCTGACCGTGCCGATTCACCACAGCACGTTCCCCGGCATTAAGCAGGATGCGGAGCAGTACGTGCGCCGGCTGGAGGAACTCGGCCTGAAGGGCAAAGTGATGGCGCCAGGCGACGAGTTGGAAGTTGCGGGACGGTAGTAGCGACGAAGACGGGTGCAGTGTAAACGAACGTTTTTCGTCATGTTGACGGTATGGTAGCCTTGTCGTAAATGTAACTGGCCGGAGCTGCTCAGCGTTGAGCGCTTCGGCTTTTCTTTTTATGGGGGCAGCATCGTCGAAACTTTGACTGCAACAGCCCGTCTATAGGGGTGGGGGTGTTTCATAATGAAATCATCTAAACAATGGAGAATGATTTCGCTAGCACTTTTGATGATGATGATGATGATGATGGCTTCCGGCTGCAGTATGTTGGGCCAAGCAACATGTCATACTTCCGAGCTGGAATGGGACGATTTCCTCATTATCAATGACATCACGTATTCTCAAAACCACGATGGAACCACACCCGTACCAGCATCGCAGCTTGGTGAACAGGTAGGGAAAATAGCCTACATGCTAGATAATCTTGCTTGTTCGGGCCATGTATCCAAGAACGGGGACGCGGCATTTCTGCCGATCGGCACCGGTGTTTATGCATTAAAGGGCTATAAATCGGAGTTTCGCGTCGCGGCGAATAACAAGGTTTACGAAGTCGCGGATAATCCGAATGCCGCAACGATGGGTAATCTCTTGGACATTGCAGGCAAGGTGGAGAACGTCAGCCTGGAAAGCGGAATAGACGGCAGTCCAATCGGCGACTTTAGCCAGGAGGCGTCAACGGAATTCGTACGTGCGCTGCTGCCTCTGACCTATGTCGGCTTCGATGCGGTTTACGAGAAAATCAAGCATGACAACGGCGTTTTCCTGCGGGTGCATCTTCGAGATGGCACGTCTTTTCGAATGGTCTACTATCCGCAAGGAAATGCTTTCTCCAACGGTGCCTTCGGAACCGAACCATTGCAATCGTTAATCATGTCGCAGAGACAACAAATCAAAGCCGCAGCCGGAGTATAAGCGGAGCTTGAGTCGCGTTGCTGTGTTTCGCTTTCTACGCTCGGCTTACTTCGGGTTATCGCGCGTAAAAACAAACGGGAATCGACCCCTAGATCGATCCCCGTTACTTCGCTTGCCGCAAGTTTTCTTTTACAGCGCCGTTCGCTCCGCACTTCGGCCAAGCCCAGACTCTCCGTTGTCAAACCAGCTTCGCAACGACTTCCGACAGCTTGTCCAGGTTTTCCTCGTTCCCCTGGCCGGCATACTTCTTCACCTGCTCGAAGACGGCGGCCGTCTCGAATTGCTGACGGAAGATCATGCCCGTCTTGCCGTCCAAGTCCTCGAACACGGCGGTAAGCCGGAACACCGGCGCAAGCACATGCTTGAGGACGATGCGCTCGGGGCTCGTAATCTCTTCGAACGTATTCGTGTTCGGGTAATCGACGCCGTTCGGCCCATGCATGACGAATTCCCATACGCCGCCGGGACGCGGATCGAACGCGCTGAACGTATTCGTGAAGCCTCTGGGTCCCCACCACTGCGCAAGAAGCTCCGGATCCGTCCAGGCTCTGAATACCGTCTCCCGCGGCGCATCGATGACGCGCGTAGCCACCAGTTCATTCTCGCCGGGCGTTACCGGACTTATCTGTTGATAGGTCATATCCATCCCAACTTTCTAGATTGGTTATTGATGGTGCCACGATCGATCGCCCGCTCGCTCGTTTACTCGGACAAGCATTTTCCCAGCATATCCAGCATGATGCCGGTGCCATGCTCGCGCTGCGCCACGGAATCGTGTCCGTCAAGGAAAGCGCCCTGCTCGGTAAAGACAAGTTGCGTGCCGTTCTCCGCTGCCTTGAACTCCACCGTCACGACGGAGACCGAGACCCGCGCCTCGTTCATATCGAGGATGTACGTGTACACGATCCGCTCCCCCGGTACGATTTCCTGGTATTGCGCTTCGAAGTTGATCGACATGCCGTCCGGCATCGTATTCCGGCTGCTCTCATGCCCTCCTACGCGAAATTCGAAAACATCCGCTTTCGAAAACCAGTTGGCCTTTGCCTCGGGATTGGACCAAGCGGCGAATACGCGGTCCGGCTTAACGGCGTAGACGCGTTCGATTACAAATGTAGCATGTTCGGCCGAGCGTTCTGTCGTCATATTATAGTTCCTCCATTATTAGAATCGTCTTCTTCGGAGAGAAACACGCCCAATCGATCGAGGCTGTTCTCCATATTCTTCTTCCGTTCAAAGAAATATTTCTCATGACTCTTCTTCATTGTCTGCAGCAGCCCGATAAAATCGTTCACGGACAAGCCTTCCTTCGACGCCATCAAGCTCGACACATGCTCCAGCTCGCCGAGCAGCTTCTCCTGCACGCGAATCGTTTCTTTCACGCGGGCCGTCTGCTGCGCCACGATATCCGCCGGACTGAATTCCCCGCCCGTCAATACTTCCCTTACTTCGTCCAGCGACAGGTTCAGTTCCTTGAGCGCCAGAATTTGATGCAGCCGCGCAATGTCGGTCTCGTTGTACAGCCGATGCCCGGAATCGGATAACGACGATGGCGAGAACAGGCCGATGCCGTCATAGAATCGCAGCGTCCTAACCGTCAGTCCGGTCAGCTTCGCCAGCTCGCCTACCTTCCACGTTTGTTTCATAATCATCTCCTTTGGCTCTCAGCCGTTTCTACCGGTACCTTTACTATAAAACATGACGTTACGTAAGGAGCAAGCGAAAATCTAACATCGATGAAAAAATATTTTTCAGGCAGCGGCTTGGGACGCAAAAATCCCGCCGTACGCTGTTCGCAAGCGCAGGCGGGACGACCTCTCTATTCAGCTGTTCACGATGCCGATCATGAATCCGTCGTAGCCTTTGCTCCCGACGGTTTGGATCGCGGTCGCCGATATGCGCGGCTCCTGCGCGAGAAGATCATAGAAGGCCCGCACCCCTTTCACGCGGGGATCCGTGCTGTGGCGGCTCGCGACTTCGCCTTCGCGGACGACGTTGTCGCCGATGATGACCGTCCCGGGATGCGAGAGCCGCAAGGCCCACTGCAGGTAAGCCGAATTGTTCGGCTTATCCGCATCGATGAAGATGAGATCGAAGGGCTCCGCCCCTTCTTGCGCCAGCTTCGCCAGCTGCTCCAGCGCGGTTCCTGTCCGGATCTCGACGAGATGCTCCAAGCCGGCCAGCGCCACGTTGGCCTGTGCGACTTTCGCGTAATTCGGGTCCAGCTCCAGCGTAACCAGCCGCCCTTCCGCAGGAAGCGCTCTTCCCATCCAGATCGTGCTGTAGCCGCCCAACGTTCCGATTTCAAGAATCCGCTTCGCATTCGTCATCCGGGCGAACAGCTGCAGCAGTTTCCCTTGGTTCGGAGATACGTCGATCGGCGGCAGATCCGCTTGACGGTTCGCATCCAATACTTGCTCTAAAATGAGGTCCTGCGGGATAAGACGCTCCGTTATATAATCGTCCACAAGATTCCAAGCCGTGTTTGCGTTCATGTCGCCAGCTCCTCGAATCGAATTTGGTGGTGCTTTCGACTTCATTGTAGCTCCATTCAAATCATAAATATAATATATCTTTATGACGAACTGATATAATAAATATATGATTCCGAATGACTGAACGAGGACTTATCGAATGATTCAATGAATCAATGAATGAATGATGAATGAACGAGGACTTATGGAGGAGACTTGTTTATGAACTTACACGCCCTGCGGCTCTTTCACGTGATCGCTTCGACGGGAAGCGTCACGCGTGCTTCCGAGCTGTTGAACATCAGCCAGCCGGCCATAACGGCCCAAGTCAAAAAGTTCGAGAAGGAGCTGGCCTTCCCGCTCCTCCAACCAAGCGGGAGAGGCATTGCCCTGACGAATGCCGGCGTCCATATGGCGTCGCTTGCCAAGCGGCTGTTCGCCATGGAGCAGCAGATCGAACAGTTTTGCGAGGAATACCGGCGCGGCACGAGCGGTCACATCCGAATCGCCGCCACCTATCTGCCGGCGCAGTTTCTCATTCCCGCCTGGATCGCCAAGTTCAAGCAGCGCTACGAGCAAGTGGAGATGACGATCACGACGACCAATTCGTCCGATGCGCTGCAGCTGCTGTTAAACATGGAAGCAGACATCGCCGTCTATGGCGGACTGCCGGAGGAATATCCCGACACCGTTCAATCCGAGCAGCTGTTCCGGGATGAGCTGTGGTTCGTCGTCGCTCCGGATCATCGCTTCGCCGGCAAGCGCGTGCCGCTGCACGAGATGATGAGCGAGCCGTTCGTCATGCGGGAGGAAGGCAGCTCCACGCGCGAACGATTGCTCGCGCTGTGCAGAACCTATAGCGTGCCGATGCCCCGGATCGCCCTGCAGTTCAATGGGCTGCACGAAGCCATCACCGCCGTCATTGCCGGATACGGCGCGAACTTCGTCTCGTCGCTCGTTGTCCGCGAATACGTCCAGCGCGGCGAGCTGAGCCGCGTGTTCGTGGAAGACGTCCATCTGCTGAACACGATCGCGATCTGTACCCGCAGGAATGAGCCTTTGTCCGCAGCGGCCGCGAACCTTGTCGCGCTTATTCGGCAAGCGCATGATTGAAGCTCAAATTAGAGAGCAACATTACAAAACTCACCTCGTGTTATAACAATAGTGTACTTTGTTAGACACAAGAGGAGATGAAAATAATGGGTAAGTTGAAAGGCAAGGTTGCATTAGTTACGGGCGCTAGCCGAGGGATTGGGCGTGCCATCGCGACGCGCTTGGCGCTGGAAGGTGCATTAGTAGCCGTTCATTATGGCCAGAACCGGGAAGCAGCGGAAGCAGTCGTTCGTGATATTGTGCGTACCGGAGGAACCGCGTTCATGATTGGCAAGAAACTGGGCTCGGCAGAAAGTATAAAGGATTTTTATTTCGCGTTGGATGAAGCCTTACAAGAACGTACGGGTGACGCTCGTTTCGATATTTTAGTGAACAACGCAGGGATCTCCCTGGTAGCTCCCATTGCGGATACGACTGAAGAATCTTTCGATGAAATCATGACAATCAATGTGAAAACGCCGTTTTTCCTTACTCAACAAGCTTTGCCGCGTTTACGCGACGAAGGTCGAATTATTAACCTGTCGTCCGCTATAACGAGAATTTCCCTGCCTGCCATTCCCGCATACAGCATGACCAAGGGGGCAATCAACACGTTGACGCTCTCCTTATCCAGCCAACTAAGCCTGCGTGGAATAACGATCAATGCCATTCAGCCCGGGTTCGTTGCCACGGATATGAATGCCGCGATGCTGCAGGATCCTGCCAGCCATAAATACGGTGCGGATTTTTCTGCCTTTGGAAGATGGGGGCAGCCAGAAGACGTCGCGGATGTCGCCGCTTTTCTAGCATCATCCGATAGCCGCTGGGTAACCGGGCAATTGATAGATGCCAGTGGAGGTTCTCATTTGTAAAGTCTACCTCCTGTATTAAAGGATTTATCTTAGCCAAATAAAAATGCCCCGCAGCCGCTCTTTCGGCTTTGGGGCATTCTTTGTTTACGAGCACGCTGCGGCTTTGATCCGCTGCACTTCATTTTCCCGTTCATCCGGCGTCATGCGCGGACAGACGAAGCATTTCTCTCCGCCCTCGCGGCGGTCGTACTGGCAGCAGCCGGAACGCATCACCCAGCGTTCGCCCTCTTGATATGGATTGTCGACGTAACGAACCTGCCATTGAAACGGATTCCCTTTCCGCTGGAACGCTTCCGGAGGGACTGCCTCCGACAGAAGCCGGAAATGATGCTCGAAGCGGTCCGTAATTACGGGAGGGAGCCCCATCTTCCTTACGTAATCATCGACCATGGCTGCGATTCCGCCGAATTGGGCCCAGATCTGCTCCGGCTTCATTCCGCTTGCAGCGGCAATCGCTGTCACGGCAGGCGTCACGTCTTCCGTCATGAATCGCTTCCAATCCTCTGCCACGAAGGCATCGCCATTCTCGCCAGGGATCGGCAGCGTCCGAACTTCTTGAATGCGATAACCGAAATGCGGATGGCCATGGCCTTCCTCGTAATCGATCTGAAAGGTTAAGTTGGACAGCGGAAGCTCCAGCACCTCCCCGTACATCGCCAGGAAGATCAGCTTCGTTATGCTCAAATTGCACAGCGACGTACCGATAAAAGAACCCGGCAGCTTCAAGTCGATCGCCTGAACGATCTTCCCCGCCTTGCGCATCATTTCTTCCAGCCTGTCGGCTTGAAAGAAGCCTGACGCCGGCATTTCATCCAGCACATGCTCTACCCCGTCCGGGGAAATATGAAAATAGGTGTTCACCAGTGAAAAATCGTATGCCGTCGTCGTCATTTCATTGTCCGCTCCCTATGATAATGATTATCATTTCCGTTTATTCTATCATATTGAGCGGAGGTGCACAATTATTCATCTGAATCTTTCAGCGAATGAAACGGGATAGAAAAAAGGCGGCTAGAGCGTTATGCTCTGACCACCTTTTTGCGCGAAGATCGACTATGCATGCTAATCCGCCATTACTCCGCCGTTATTCCGTAATCTCGAATCCCATGCGAATCGCCGGAATCGCGGAGCCTGGATGGTCTGCCCCGTACGTAAGCTGCGGCGAGACATACACATCCGGGTTGGCCTGCTTGCCGCGGTAGATGCCCGGATACAGATCGATGATATGATAGCCCCGCTGACCGGAAGCGACAACCTTGAACGTCACGGTTCCCTGGCTGTTGAAGCCGCACATGTAACCTACGTACGCGTTATCATAATCCAAATAATACGCGTTGTCGTATTCCGTCCAACCGACGCCTTTGATCTGAATCGTGATTTCAGTGCCTGCAGGTCCGGAAGCCTGCGACATCTTCACGATCGAAGGCGTGATGGCCAGGTACGTCTCGGCATAGGTCACGCCTCCAACCTTGAGCTCGATCAGATGAGGCACGCCGCCAAGGTCGTCTGGCACATCGAAATCATAGCTCAGATTGCCGTCCTTATCCGACTGCGCATTTCCGAGCGAACTGATCTTCTCGGCAAATCCGTTGCCGGACACGCGGCTGCCTGCCATCGTATGCCATACGAAGCTGACCTTCTTGCCTGCCGGCAAGCCGCTCGCCTTCAGCGTTACGTCATCTCCGACTTGCCCTGCGGAACGACTCAGCGAAGCGGCTACGCCTGCCTTGTTCTTAAGCGCGGGCATGGTCACGCCGCCGCCTGCCGCCACGGGCTGAGCCTCGACTTCATTCTGTTTGACCGGAGCTTCGTCCGTCACGTTGAACGTGAAGTACGGTACGGGCAGATAGGACGTCGGCGCTTCCGTGTGGTTCAAGTACGGCATGCCCAAGTAACCGTGCCAAATCGTGATCGTGTGCTGCCCCACTGGGCCCGCGGCGCGAATCTTGGCGGTGGCGCTGCCGTTCGTGGACACCGCCGAGATCAGGCCGGTCATCTTGTTGTCGTACGTCAGTTGCCAATTGCTCTCCATCGTGGCATAGCTGATGCCTTCGGCTTGTACGGTAATCTCCGTTCCAACCGGTCCGGATTCGGGAGAAATATGGAACGTCGGCGCGACAAACAAGCTGGTTTGCGCGACGACTTGGTTATTTTGACGCACATACACCGTGTGGTCGCCGCCGAAGCCCTTCGGCACGACGATGCTTCCCGACCACTGGCCGTCCTGATCGGCCGTGCCAATCAAGAGCGACGCAACCTCGCGTTTGAATTCCGGTCCGATAAACGTGTAGATGCCGTCGATTTTGTAGCTGCCCTTCTCCGTTTCCCAGATAATTCTGGCGGGGGTGTTCGGCTTCAGGCCGACGACCTTAAAATGTACTTCTGCGCCAACGGTTCCTTGACTCTCGAGCATCTGGATCGACGGCTTCGAATCCGATGCCTTCTCCTCGGCGGCGGAAGCCCCTGTCAGGGCGAAGGATGACAGAAACAGAAAGCATAGACTAAGAATGATGGCTGGTTTGCGAATAAAGGTGCTCGGCTTCAAAGTGGATGCCTCTTTCTCCTAAGGGCGGATTTGAATTACTTAGCTGGTGCTTCGACTGCTTTCGTGCTGCCGCTATCCGCTGCGTCGGTTGCCGCTGGCGTGGTGGCTGTCGTGTCGGCTGCCGCAGGCGCGTCGCCGATCGTGACGAGCGAAGGCATAACGTTGAACGGCTCGTATTTGCCCTTCATCGAAGCAGTCTC
This sequence comes from Paenibacillus sp. J31P316, assembly GCF_056269105.1. Classification (NCBI taxonomy): domain Bacteria; kingdom Bacillati; phylum Bacillota; class Bacilli; order Caryophanales; family Paenibacillaceae; genus Paenibacillus; species Paenibacillus sp. J31P316. The sequence goes on from NZ_JBWDNI010000001.1 coordinate 1,133,112, forward strand.
GGCTGTAACAAAGTAATTCAGCGTGCCTTTAGGCGTCTTGTCGGTCACGGTGTATCTAACCGTCCAGAAGCGATCCGCGTTCGGCATATCCGGCGGATGCGTGCTCAGGACCATGTCGAGCACTTCGCCCGTGGACAAATGCAATTGCAGCTTCGCGTCCTCGGCGAGCTGGCCCGTAATCGGATTGATCGCTTTCATGCGGAATACGATGCCGTCCCCGACCGTAAAGCGGTTCTGAAGCACGCAGCCTGCATTGGATGATACGGTGTCGCCGTACACGACCAGCTTCGAGGCGAATTTAATGGCCGCCGTGCGCGTCTTGCCATCCCATGTCAAGCTGCTCGCGCCCGAAGCGCTTACCAAATCCTTGATGTACGCGGTCGGAACGCCGCCTGTTTCGACGACTTTGACTTCCTTGCCGTTCACCGTCGCCGTATGTTTCTTGCTGTCGTACGCGATCGCGATGCCGGTTGCAGCGCTGAAGCTCTTGAGGTCGACGTAGATTTTGCCGCCGGACAAATGAACGGCCGACGAGGTCAACGCGCTCCCGTTCACGTTAACCGTGACATCCGCGCTATTCGCCGATACGACGGCCGGCACGGAGATGATAACTGCCGCAGCAAACAAGAGCGAGGCTGCGCTTTTCTTTAGTCCTTTTTTCATCGATATACCCTCCAATTTAGGTGATTAAAGTGCCCAATAGACCAATTTCGGCCTACTTGGGACTCAAATTCAAAAACAATAGTAACACACGTATATTTCCCTATCAATCCAATTTTTGTAAGTATAGATATATTTTTCACTTCGCCCCTGGAACTTCCCGACGACTAGGCAAACACCCTCACGCTCAAGGATGAATAGTCTGAATCAGCCGATTACAATGGAGGTTCTGCGATGATTCCGGGATATCCCTACTACAGTCAAGAAACGAAATGCAAGCAGGTGCCGGTGACGTTTCCTCCCCAGCATCAGGATCGACAGCCCGGCTTGGAATATCTCATGACTCCGCTGCCGATCTCGGATAATCCGGGATACAAGGGAAGCGGCAAATTAGCGGGCAAAATCGCGATTATTACGGGCGGCGACAGCGGCATCGGGCGCGCTGTGGCCATCGCCTTCGCCAAAGAAGGCGCGGATGTCGCCATCGTCTATCTGTATGAGCGCGAGGACGCCACCGCGACCAAGCACATGGTTGAGCAGTACGGCCGTCAATGCCTGCTAATCGAGGGCGACCTGCGGCGGCCGGCGTTCTCCGCCGAGATCGTACGGTGCACGCTGGAACACTACGGCAAGCTCGACGTGCTCGTGCTGAACCAAGGCGTCCAATTCCCGCAGAAGAGCATTCTCGATATTACCGACGAGCAGCTGGAGGATACGTATCGGACGAACATCTTCCCCCACTTCTATCTGACGAAAGCGGCCCTTCCGCATCTCCTTCCGGGAAGCACGATTATTAGCACGGCATCGGTTACCGCCTACGCGGGAGCCCCCCTGCTCGTCGATTATTCGTCCACGAAAGGCGCCATCGTCTCCTTCACCCGCTCGTTGTCCCTGCAGCTCGTAGAGAAGGGCATCCGGGTCAACGCCGTAGCGCCCGGTCCGATCTGGACCCCGCTCATCGTATCCAGTTATTCCGCCGACTACGTGAAGACGTTCGGGCTGGAAACGCCAATGAAGCGCGCCGGCCAGCCGTTCGAGCTCGCCCCGACGTACGTCTACTTGGCATCCGACGATTCGTCTTTCGTCACAGGCCAAGTGCTGCACGTGAACGGCGGCATCATGACGGAAACCTAGTACACCCTGGCAACGTCGCAGAAGGATGACAAAAAGATCCCCGACTGCGAATGCAATCGGGGATCTTTGAAATCTTACTGCATGGATTAGAACGGGAATTTGCGCGGCTCTTGCTGCACGGACACCCATTTGGTCGTCGTCATTTCATCGAAGCCGTAGTTGCCGCCGTAATGGCCGATGCCGGAAGACTTCTCGCCGCCGAACGGCGCATTGACGTCCATGTTGGCCGTCGTGTCGTTCACATGCGTCATGCCGCTCTCGATCAGGCGTGCGAACGCATCGCCTTTAGCCAGATCTTGCGTGAACACGGCGCTGGACAGGCCGTATTCCGTGTTGTTCGCCCATTCCAGCACTTCCTCGTCCGTATCGAACGGAATGATCGTGGCGATCGGTCCGAAAATCTCGGTCTGCGCAAGCCTCGAGTCCTGCTTCACGTCCGCGAAGATGAACGGCGTCACGATATTGCCGATTTGTTTGCCTTCGAGCACGACGCGAGCGCCGTCCTGCTTGGCGATTTCCGCAAGCGCCATGACTTTCTGAACCTGTCTCTCGTTGATCAGCGTGCCGATGATGACCTTCGGATCGGACGGATCGCCGTACGGAACCTGCTGTGCGCGTTCCGCAAATTTCTTGATAAAGGTTTCGTAATGCTTGCGATGAACGAAGAAACGGTTCGTGCATACGCACACCTGACCTGCATTGAAAAATTTGCTGAATACCGCCGCGTCGATGGCATGATCCAAGTCGGCATCCTCGAACACGATGAACGGATTGTTGCCGCCCAGCTCCAGGGACGGACGCTTCAGATGACGTCCGCACAGTTCGCCGATATGGCGCCCTGCTGCCGTAGAACCCGTGAACGAGATGACCCGCGGAACCGGATGCTCGACCAGATAGTCGCCTACTTCTTCGAGATCGTAAGCGACGACGTTCAGCACGCCCTTCGGCAGGCCGGCCTGTTCGAATACGTCGGCAATGATCGGTCCGCCGGTAATGAAGGTTTGGGAATCCGGCTTCAGCACGACGGCGTCGCCGACGGCAATCGCGATGACGATGCAGCGGATCGCCGAGATAATCGAGAAGTTGAACGGCGTAATGACACCGACAACGCCTGCCGGGTGGTGGTAGACGCGATTCTCTTTGCCCGGGTAGGCTGCAGGGAACACGTCTACTTCGCCCATTTTATCGACGTATTTGACCGCGTCTTTTGTCGTCATGACGGCAGCCATCAGCTCGACCATCGTTTTGGTCACGGAGCTGCCTGCTTCCTTGACCATAGCCGCGACGATCTCGTCTTTTCGGGCCATGAACAAATCAGCCGCTTTCAGAAGCACCTGCTTCTTCGTCTCGGCAGGCGCTTTCGCCCATTCCTTCTGCGCCGCTTTGGCTGCGGCATAGGCTTCGTCGATATCAGCGCGGTTCGCAAGCTTGATGCGCACGACAACCTCGCCATTGTACGGATTGACATTCTCGTATATCTTCTCGCTCGAGCCGTCTCTCCATACGCCGTCGATGTATAGTTTCGAATATTTATCGGACATGAATGAAGCCTCCTAGTATTTCGTGATGACAGTCACGCCGACGCCGGCATAGGTAGCCATGTCATCGAACGCGGCATTGATATCTTCCAGCGCGATTTGCTTCGTGACCAGCTTGCCCGGGTTGAGCCTGCCTTGCTCGACCATCCGCAGCATCTCCGGATATTCCGGAATCGGCATGCCCGCGGAGCCGATGAGCTGCAGCTCATAAGCCAATAACAGGTTGACCGGAATGGGCGTCATGCCGCCGTTCGGATTGGAGCTCATGCCGATTTGCACGTGACGGCCGCGCTTGCGCAGGCTCATGACGGAATTGAGGCAGGTTTCTTGAATGCCGAGGGCATCGATGGACAGATGGGCGCCGCCCTTTGTCAGCTCCTTAATGGCTTGCGGCGCGTTGTGCGCTTTGCTGTTGACTGTCGCCACGGCGCCCATTTCTTTGGCGAAGGCCAGCTTGTCGTCGGCAATGTCGACGGCGATGACGTTAGCGCCCGCTGCGGAAGCGATTTGGATCGCGGACAAGCCCACGCCGCCGGTTCCGTATACCGCAACCCATTCGCCCGGACCGACTTGGCCCTGCGCGACCGTACCGTGGTAAGCGGTCATGAAGCGGCAGCCCATCGCGGCAGCGCTCAAGAAGTCGACGCCCTCCGGCAAGTGAAGCAGGTTAAGGTCCGCATTCGGAATGTGAATGTATTCCGCGTAACCGCCGTTGAAATGCATGCCGACCAGGCGGCTGTTATCGCATACATTATGGTGACCGGACAAGCAGTGCGGGCACACGCCGTCTCCTTGATTGAAAGGCACGAGCACGCGGTCGCCTTTCTTGAAGTTGCGGATGTTGCTGCCGACGGACTCGACGATGCCGCTCATTTCATGTCCTAGAATATGGGGGAACTCATTGACCATCGACATTTTGCCATGGATGGCATGCAAGTCGCTGCGGCATACGCCGGAGGCTTGCAATTTCAAAATGACGCCGTTCGGCGTTAATTCGGGATCCGCGACTTGTCTGACGGCCAAGGGCTGGTTAAACCCTTCCAATACTGCTGCTTTCATAATCTATAACATCTCCCGTTCATATAGAGGTAATGGTTCCGGCTCCTATTATAATTCGGGGAATTAATACTGTATAATACATAGTTAGCCATAGGAACATGCCATTAAAGCTATGAATGAAGGAGTATGACGCGCGTGGAGTTCTTGCAATTGAAGTATTTTCAAACGGTCGCCAGGCTGGAACATATCACGAAAGCCGCGGAGGAATTGAATGTCGCGCAGCCCTCCCTCAGCAAAATGATCGCGCGCCTGGAGAAGAACCTCGGCTTGCCGCTGTTCGAACGGCAAGGACGCAGCATCCGGCTCAATCCGTTCGGAAAAGCTTACTTGGAGCACGTGGACCGGGCGTTCAGGGAATTGGAGGAAGGCGAGCGCCAAATTCAGGACATGGCGGGGCTAAGCAAAGGGAGCATCACGATGGCGGTCTCCATCACGAACGTGCTGCCGGATCTGCTGGGCAAGTTTTTGAAGCTGCATCCGAACGTGCATTTCAAGCAGGTATTGGAACCAACGGCCGTGGTCAAGCGCATGTTGGAGGACGGCGAAATCGATCTATGCATCACGTCGGGACCTATCGAAGGGCCGGATCTGGAATGGCGGCCGCTGGTAACGGAAGAGATCATCGTCGTTCTCCCCGAACAGCACCGGCTGGCGGGACGCGGAAGCATCGATCTGATCGAACTGAAGGATGAGCCGTTCCTCACGCTTCGCTCGGGCTATTGGTTCCGGAGCTTGATGGAAGACATCTGCGTGCAAGCCGGCTTCACGCCCAACATCGTCTTCGAATTGAACGAGCCGGATGCGCTCGTCTTCCTCATCCGTCAAGGTCTCGGCATCAGCCTTGTTCCCACGATGGGCTGGGAGGCTAGATCGAGCCTGATTCCCGCACACCTGAAGATCAACGATCCGGTCAGCCAGTTGACGACGGGACTCATCTGGTCACGGAAGCATTATCTGTCGCTTGCGGCGCAGCGGTTCCGGCAATTCGTCATCGACTACTACGCGGAGCTGAAGAAATAGCATGTAGGGACAAGTCGATAGGCAGACAGGATTAGTTAGCGATGGATGCGATGTGATGCGACTTTTGCGTATCGAATGCCTTTTGCAAGAATTAATGGTAAAATGTTAGGTTAGAACGTATCCCTAAATCAACCCACTTGGAGGTGCGCCCGAACATGGCGACGACTCGAACTTTTGCCTTTATCGGCTCTTACGCGGACGCGGCTGGCCCTGGTTTATATGCCTGCGCCTATGACGAGCAGACCGGTGTTTTAACGCTTCTGGATCAGGCGACCGGCCTGCAGAATCCGACGTTTCTCGTCCCGAACGAACAAGACCGGACCGTCTATGCCATCACGGAAAGCAAGGATAACGAAGGCAAGAAATGCGGCGGTGCCGCCGCGTATCGCTTCGATCCCGCGGCCGGGAAGCTGGAGAAGCTGAACGAAGTCATTACGCTTCCCGCGACGACCTGTCACATCACGCTGGATGCTACGCACCGCGCTGCCTTCACGGCAAGCTATCACGGCGGCATGATCGGACTGTCTCCGATTCTGGATGACGGGCGAATCGGACCGACGGCCGACATCCACCGGCACGAAGGCTCCAGCGTCCATTCTGCGCAAACGCAAGCGCGGGCCCACTCGGTCATCGTCGATCGGGCGAATCGGTATGCCGTCGTTTCCGATCTCGGACTGGACAAGCTGTTCGTCTACAAGCTGGATGTGCCGAACCGGCGCATGACGCTCCACAGCGAGACAAGCATCGCTCCCGGTTCGGGACCGCGCCATTTCGTATTTCATCTGGAGCTGCCGTTCGCTTACGGCATCAACGAATTGAACAGCACATTCACGGTTTACGCCTACGATGCGGAAGAAGGGCGTCTGAGCGTCGTTCAAACGCTCTCTACGCTGCCGGACGCCTATATCGGCGAGAATGGCTGCGCGGATATCCACCTCTCTCCTGACGGCAAGTTCCTGTACGGCTCCAACCGCGGGCACGACAGCTTGGCGGTATGCAGCATCGACCCGGCGAGCGGCCAGCTTGAGACCGTGGAATACGCGCCTACGCTTGGCGGTCATCCGCGCAACTTCGGAATCTCGCCGGACGGACGGTTCGTGCTTGTGGCCAACCGCGACGGCAACAACATCGTGACGTTCAGCCGCGATGCCGCGACCGGCAAGCTGCAGCCGACGGGCAGCGAGTTAAGCGTGTCGAAGCCGGTGTGCTTGCGCTTCGCGCAATTGGCTGAATAGCGAGATGCTGATGGATCGGGATTGCGATCCCGATGACAAGCAAAAGAGAGCAGACGGCGATGCCGATTCTGCTCTTTTTGCTGAAGTAGTTTGGAAAGATGCTGTGAAGATCGCTCGCCTTCGAGGACAGCCGTCCTACGAAATTACTGCGTTCTCGAGATCGCACGACTCCGTGAGAGGAGAGTACTTCGGCTGCGAGAACACTCATCTCTCTAGATTACTGCATTCTCGAGATCGCACAACTCCGTGAGAGGAGAGAACTTCGGCTACGAGAACTCCGTCCCTCGAGATCACTGCTTTTACAGATCGCTCGCCTCCGTGAGAGTACATCGGCTACGAGAACACTCGTCTCTCGAGATCACTGCTTTTTCCAGATCGCTCGCCTCCGTGAGAGTACTTCGGCTACGAGAACACTCGTCTCTCGAGATCACTGCTTTTTCCAGATCGCTCGCCTCCGAGGGCACTCCGTCCCGCGAAGGGGTCGCTTGAAATAAATTAACTGCAAAAATACACTTATTTTCTAGCTTTATTAGCGATTCTGGCACAATAAGTGCAAATATGCAGTTATTTTTCACTTCAGAGCGTTATTATGCGTATTTTCCTGAAAATAAGTGCAGAAATGCAGTTATTCCGTGCGCAGCAGGCAAAGGCAAGGAAATAAGTGTAAATATGCAGTTATTTCGAACAGGTTTCATATGGAGTGCAGTCATTTGCAGTCCGGACGCGTCAAGTCTGTGCCCGACCGCAGAAAGCGAAAGCGAAAAGATAAGTGCGGCTGTGCCAAACAGCGGCTATGCCACACAGCAGCTCTGCGGTTAAAGGGAAATGTTCGATGGCCGACCCTATGGAGTAAAATGCCTACTCTACATAAAAAGGAGCAGCGTCGGCATCATGCCGGCCCTGCTCCTATTATTTTCCTGGTGCCGCTGTTGTTAGTCGCTTCAGTTAGAGGTTACTAAGAGAGCGTCCCTAGCTCTCCACCCGCAGCACGATCCGGCCTCTGCCGTGACCGAGCTCGCTCTGCTCATGCGCTTCCCGCACTTCGCTCAAGGAATATACGTGTTGGACGACCGCCTTGACCCGGCCTTCGTCCATCAGAGCGGCGATCGCCGCTAAGTCCTCGCTCGTCGCCAAGCTCGAAGGCAGCACGCGGATGCCGAGCTCCCTTCCTCGCTCCATCGGCGGCTGACCCGTGATCGTAATGAGCGTTCCTCCTCGCTTGACGACCGACCAGGAACGTTCAAGCGTGTCCCTGCCAACCGTATCCAGCACGAAGTCCACGTCCTGCGCGGCCTGTTCGAACGGCTCCGCCTTATAGTCCACCGCCAGGTCGACGCCAAGAGAACGAATGAAATCGATGTTCGCCGGCCCAGCGGTCCCGATGACTTGCGCTCCCTTGCACTTGGCGAACTGCACGGCGAACAAACCGACGCCTCCTGCCGCGCCGTGAATCAAGACACGGTCGCCTGCCTTCACGCCGGCGCTCTCGATTGCGCGCCATGCCGTCGTCGCTCCGCCGGAAATCGCCGCTGCTTCATCGAAGCTGATCGATTTCGGCTTGAGCGCAATGGCATCCACGGCTGCCGTCGTAAATGCTGCATAAGTCCCTTTCGCGCTGCGGCCGAATACCTCTTGCCCCTGCTGAAACGCGGTTACGCCCGGCCCCGTCTCCTCGACGATGCCGGAGAAGGCCGTCCCTGGTATTGCGGGAAACTTGACCGGCATCAGGAACAATCCTTTGCGAATCTTCCAATCGACGGGCAGCACACCTGCCGACTTGACGCGTATTAGCACTTCGCCTGCCAACGGCTGCGGGCGGGGAATACGTTCAAGCTGCAAGACGTCGGAGCCCCCGAATTGATGATACCGGACGGCAGTTTGCAAGAGTTGATCCGTCATAAGCGTTCCTACATCCTCTCAAACGAGAAATTCCGCGCCAAAATTCCGCGGTTAAATCGGTAATCCTTTGCCAACAAACCCATCTAGGATAAAATAAATTGTACAAAGTTGATTTATACTGTGTATACTCACTATTATACACTCGATTGTGAGTATACACAGTATTATTTCGCACTGTCAAGGAGAATGAACACATCCATGAACGATTCCAATTCCAAACCCAATCCCAAATACTCAGCTTCCCAATCAGAAACGCCGACGGCGGGTCAAGTCTTGGAGAAGCTGTTCACGACGACTCACCGTCTGCATTTGCAGTTCGAAACTCGGCTCGCCGAATATGGCCTCCCGGCGTTCATCACAGGTCCACGCCTGCGTTTTCTCGTCACCGTCGCGGAAGCCGGCACGATTCGCATGGGCGATATGGCCGTCAGAAGCGGCATCGCGCCGCGCACCGTGACGCAATTCGTCGATGCGCTCGAGCAGGAGGAACTGCTGCTTCGGCTTCCGGACCCGGAAGATCGCCGCGCGACGCTCCTTCGGCTAACCGATCAGGCCATTCCGCTGATCGAGCAAGCGCGTACCGCCATGAAGGAATCGGCTGCGCACGTGCTCGCTCACCTTGCCCCTCAATCACGAAGTCAATTCTATGAACTCTTGCTGCAGCTCCAAGTATCTCCGGATGCTATCGCCGATTGAACGCTCGCCTCGTTATTTTGGCACGGGCAGACAGAAGATTTTCATGGTACGATGTTGAATAATAAGGACAAGGGAGCTGATGTGCATGAGTACTGGTTTTCTAACCGTGCAGGAAACGCTGGATAATTATCGATCGGCCGCTTACGAGCAGGACGTGGACCGATTCTTAACTTCATTCGCAGCCGACATCCATATGTACGATTGCTGGGACAATTGGTCCATCACGGGCATTTCCGCGTGGAAGGATATCGTCGTTGCGTGGTTTAACGGACTGCGCGAGGAAGGTGTACGGCTCCGAACCGAATTTGACGAATTGGTCATCGAATCCAATGCGAATCTCGCTTTCGTCCGTTGTTCCATTACTTTCGCCGCTTACAGCGAGTCCGGAGAAAAGCTCCGTCAAATCTCGAATCGATTTACCTTTGGTTTAAGAAATGAAAACCATTCCTGGGTCATCGCGCATGCGCATTCCTCGCTGCCTATCAGCATGGAAACCGGGAAAGGTATGTTCAACTTAAAATAAAGCTTGCCCTCCTCCCAAGTAGCGTCCAGTGCTCCAAAGAAATGCAGCGTACCGTGCCGGACATTATCCGAATAAAATCAAAAAAGAGCAGCGCCACAAGGCGCTGCTCTTCTTCGTCTGTCTCTTCTAATCGCTTATTATTGCACGGATTTCTTCCAGTCCGCAGCGAATTTATCCATGCCTTGATCCGTCAGCGGGTGCTTCGAGATTTGCTCGATGACCGAGAACGGAATCGTCGCGATGTGAGCGCCGGCCATGGCAACGCGCGTTACGTGATCCGGGTGGCGGACCGAAGCGGCGATGATCTGCGCACTCAAGTTATGCACGCGGAACAATTCAGCGACCTTCGCGACCAGCTGCACGCCGTCTTCCGAAATATCGTCCAAGCGGCCGAGGAACGGAGATACGTAAGTTGCGCCGGCACGTGCGGCCAAGAGCGCTTGGTTTACGGTGAAGATCAGCGTCACGTTCGTTTTGACGCCTTTGTTCGCCAGGTAACGGCAGGCTTCCAGGCCCGCGAGCGTCATCGGCAGCTTGATCGTGATGTTCTTGTCGTAATCATTGATCTTGATCAGCTCGTTCGCTTGCGCGATCATCTCTTCGGCCGTAAGCGCGTCCGGCGTTACTTCTGCGGATACGGATTCGACTTCAGGCACTTCGCGCAAAATTTCCGCGATACGATCTTCGAATTTCACGCCTTCTTTGGCAACCAGGGACGGATTGGTCGTTACGCCGGATAGTACGCCGACTTTGTACGCTTTGCGGATGTCGGCCAGGTTTGCGGTATCGATGAAAAATTTCATGATCATTACCTCCGAATAGTAGTTTGGGTTTTGTGATCGAATTTTATGTTAGACAAGCAATTTTTTCGCCAAGCTGACGACATTGCTTACAGAGAAGCCGTAGTATTCCATAACCTCGCCGCCAGGACCCGAAGCACCGAACGTATCGATCGACAATACGCTGCCTTCCGGACCCGTGAAGCGATCCCATCCAAGCGAGATGCCCGCCTCGATCGCAAGGCGCTTCGTAACGGCTGCCGGCAGTACCGACTGCTTGTAGCTCGCATCCTGACGGTCGAACATCTCCCGGCTCGGCATTGCGACGACACGCACGGAGACATTGTCTTTCTCCAGTTCTGCTTTCGCTTCTACGGCAAGCGAAACCTCGGAGCCCGTTGCGATCAAGATCACGTCCGGTTTCTCGTTCGTTTCCGTCAGCACGTAACCGCCTTTGGCGACCGCTCCCACGTTGGCCTTCGTCGCTTCATACACCGGCAGGTTTTGTCTGCTCAGCACCAGGGCGACAGGACCATCGTTTTGCTGCAAGGCAAACGCCCAAGCGCTCGCCGTCTCGTTGGCATCCGTCGGACGGATGACCGTCAAGCCCGGAATCGTGCGCAGCGCCGCCAAATGCTCGACGGGTTCATGCGTCGGTCCGTCTTCGCCGACGGCGATCGAATCGTGCGTAAACACGTACGTCACTGGCAGCTTCTGCAGCGCCGCGAGCCGGATCGAAGGCCGCAAGTAGTCGCTGAAGACGAAGAACGTGCTGACGAATGGTTTCACGCCGCCATGCAGCGCCATACCGTTGCCGGCTGCGCCCATCGCATGCTCACGAACGCCGAAGTAGATGTTGCGTCCTGCATAAGACTCTACGGCAAAAATTGCTTCGCCGCTGATGTCCGTCATCGTCGAATGCGACAGATCCGCGCTGCCGCCGAAGATCTCGGGCACGAGCTTCACGTAATGATTAATCGCATTGCCGCTCGCGATCCGCGTCGAGACCGTCTTCGACGGATCGAATGTCAGGATATCCGAAGCATCGAGGGAGACTGTACCGTCGATCGCTTGCGCCAGCTCCTTGCCGAGCGCCGGATACTGTGCTTGATAGGCGGCGTACAGCTGGTTCCATGCCGCTTCTTTCGCCGCACCCTTCGCTTTCAGGTCTTCAAAATGCGCTCTGACTTCATTAGGGACGGTAAACTCTTCCTCGTAATTCCAGCCGTAGACAGCCTTCGTTGCCTTGGCTTCTTCTTTGCCGATCGGAGCGCCGTGCGCCTTGTTCGTACCCGCTACCTTGCTGCCGAAGCCGATGATGGTGCGGACCTCGATCAACGTAGGCTGCGATTCATTCTGCTTGGCTGCCGCAATCGCTGCCGTAATCGCGGCAATGTCGTTGCCGTCTTCTACCCGCAGGTACTGCCAATGGGCTGATTCCGCACGCTTCTTGACATCTTCGCCGAAGGAAAGGTTCAGATCGCCATCGAGCGAGATATCGTTGGAATCGTACAGCACGACCAATTTGCCGAGCTTCATATGGCCTGCCATCGACATGGCTTCATACGAGATTCCTTCCATAAGGCAGCCGTCGCCGACAAGCGCATACGTGTAATGATCGACCACCGGGAAGCTCTCCCGGTTGAATTTCGAAGCCAAATGCGCTTCGGCCATTCCCATGCCGACCGCCATTGCAATCCCTTGGCCAAGCGGCCCCGTCGTCGCGTCGACGCCGTCCGTGTGCCCGAACTCCGGATGGCCCGGCGTGAGGCTGTTCAGCTTGCGGAATTGCTTGAGATCGTCAATGGACACCTGATAGCCGGTCAAATGCAGGAGACTGTACAGCAGCGCCGAGCCGTGACCTGCGGACAAGACGAACCGGTCGCGGTTGAACCATTTGGCATGGCCTGGATTGTGGTTCAGTTCCTTGGCCCATAGGGCGTACGCCATTGGCGCGGCGCCCATCGGCAGGCCGGGGTGACCGGAATTTGCGGCGTTGATGGCGTCGATCGACAAGGTGCGGATCGTATCGACGGCCAGTTGATCAATGGTTTGTGTGATAGGCATAAGTATTTCCCTCTTTCGTTTCGTTTTGCATTTCAATTTGTGTTACATTCTGCATCTCTTCTTCGCTGCTGGCAGCCGTTACCGGCGATTCAGCGACGTTGTCGTTCTCCAGCTCGGTATCGAACTGCCAGCGGTACCCGTCCTTTGCCAGCAGCTCGTCGGATGCGGCCGGACCATATGATCCGGCCGCGTACGTTTGCAGCGGCACGAGGTTTTCGGTAAAGGCGTCCAAGATCGGCTGCACCCATTTCCAAGACAGTTCGACTTCATCCCAGTGGGCGAAGAAGGTCGGATCGCCATTCAATGCATCGCCGATTAAATTCTCGTAAGCCTCTGGCACATCGTGCGAATCGGAACGGAAATCGATGAACATCGGCTTCAGCTCGCCTCGGTGCTCCGGATCCCGCGTGCTCAGCTGCAGCGTGATGCTTTCATTCGGACTGATCTCGAAGACGAGCAGGTTCGGAATTCGGTGTTCGTCGTTCTTCTGCGACGGCTGTTTCAGCGGCTCTTTGAACTCGATGACGATCCGCGTCGATTTCTCCTTCATCCGTTTGCCCGTACGAATATAGAAGGGCACTCCCCGCCAAAAATAATCATCGATCTGCAGTTTCGCCGCGATGAACGTGTCGTTCATGGAATCCGCCGAAATGCCCGGTTCGGACGTATAGCCGGCGACCTCTTTCCCTTGAATGGCGCCTGCCGCATACTGACCGCGTATAACGTTGAGCGCCACATCCTCTTTGAGCAAAGGCTCGAGGGCTTCCATGACCTTCTTCTTCTTCGTGCGCACCTCGTCGGAAGTGCTGTTATGGTTAGGCAGATGAATCGCCAGCATCATCAGCAGTTGCAGCATGTGGTTCTGGAACATGTCTCTGACGGCTCCGACATGGTCGTAATAACCGGCGCGCTCTTCGACGCCGACCGTTTCGTTCGCCGTAATTTGCACGTTGGCGATGTGACGATTGGTCCACAAGGCTTGAAGCACCGGATTCGACTGCTGCAAAATCTCCAGCTTCTGCACCATCGGCTTGCCGAGATAGTGGTCGATGCGGAAAATTTCTTCTTCCGCGAACGAACGGCTTAGATGCTTATTCAAGCTTCTCGCGGATTGCAGATCGTGCCCGAACGGTTTCTCGATCACGAGCCGCTTCCAACCGGCCGCGGAGCTAAGTCCGCTCGCCTGGATATTCGAAGCGATCGTCTCGAAGAATTCCGGTCCGACGGATAAATAGAACAAACGGTTCGGGGCTGCGCCGAGCGCTGCTTCCCGCTGCTCGACAAGCTTGAGCAGCTTATTGTAATCTTCGATGCGGCCGATATCCAGCACGCTGTAGCGGAAGGCCTCCAAGAAGGCGTTCAACGACGAGGCGTCGTTCGGCTCGCGTCTCGAGAACGTGCGGATCGACTGCTCCACGTTCGCCCGAAACTTCTCGTCGGTCAGCTCTCTTCTTCCTAGACCGAATACGGAGAAAGCTTGCGGCAGTTTTCCTTCAACGAACAAATTATACATAGCAGGGTAGATTTTTCGTTTCGCTAAATCCCCTGTTGCTCCAAATAAAACAAACGTTGTTGCATCCATTTCTATTCCTCCCAGCATGGCTTCTCTTTGAGACTGGTTTCTGTTCCCTGAATCCACTATAATACGAATAGCATCCATACATGTAATACATATATTTCACAGGAGCTATAGACCATGTCTATGACCAACAATTACGAACTGTACAAGGTATTCTATTGGGCCGCAAAGACGGGCAGTTTGACACAGGCGGCCAAAGCGCTGTATCTCACCCAACCGAGCGTCAGCCATGCCATTAAGCAGCTGGAAGACAGCTTCGGCATCACGTTGTTTTACCGCAACTCCAAGGGCGTCTCGTTGACGCAGGAGGGCGTTATTCTCTATTCCTACATCGAGAAGTCCCATATTCTGATTTCGCTGGCGGAAGAAAAGATGGCGGCGCTCAAGAAGCTGGACAGCGGCGAGCTGCGAATCGGCGGCAGCGACTCGCTGTTCAAGCATTACTTGCTTCCTTACCTGGAGAACTACCATCAGAAATATCCCGGCATCAAGCTGCATCTCAACCACGGGACGACGCCGGAGACGATTTCGTTCTTGAAGGAAGGCCGAATCGATGTAGGGGTCGTGCGCATGCCGATCGTCGATGACCAACTGGAGGTCATGCGGGGCATTCAGCTGCAGGATTGCTTCGTTGCGGGGAGCCGGTACGCCGAGCTTCAGGGCACGGTGCTCTCGATGGAGCGGCTGCTCGACTTTCCGATCATCCTCTTCTCGCGCAACAGCCGGGTTCGCATGGCCATCACGGAATTGTTCCAAAGCTACGGCTATGAGATCAAGCCCGAGATCGAGGTCGGAAGCGTCGATCTCCTGATCGAGTTCGCGCGCAAAGGGCTCGGCATCTCTTACGTGACGCGAGAGTTCGTCGCCAAGGAGCTGGACGAAGGCTCGCTCTTCGAAATTCAACTGGACGTCAAGCTGCCGCCTTCCCAGGTCGGATTCATGATCATGCGCAATATGCCGCTCTCCAACGCCGCCGGCAAGTTCATCGAGCTCGTCAAATAGTTCGATATGTTCGAGGATGGCGAAGGGGAATGCTCGCGGCCGTCAACGCATCAAAAAAACACGCCGATAGCGGCGTGTTTTTTGGTGCGTTTGTGTGATGCCTTTGTATGATGTATTTGTTTGCTGCCTTTGTTCGATGCCTTGGTATGAAGCGTGATTTTAACTGTGAAAGGTTAAGCATCTATTTAGCTTCGGTATCTATTTAGCTTCCGTATTTAATTCGTTTCCGTATCCTTAAATATCTTTACACGATCGTCAGTGCAGGCAGCGTCCGTCCGGTTTCAAGCAAGCTTTTCAAATTGCTCAAGATCGCCGGCCAGCCGTTATTGATGCCTCGAAAGCCCTGACGCTCGTTGCCATAATCGTTCGGCATCAGATCTTCATGCCTCAGCGTCAGCTTGACCGTCGACGCCATCGGCGTCAGCTCGAAGTTCACCCTCGTGCTGCGCTTGTTCTTCGTATCGCTCTCCAGCCAAATGAACGTATACGATAATCGATGGCAAGGCTCGCTGATGCACACATGCCCTTTGTCCGTCACCCGTTCTGCCTCGTCCTGGAACGTAACCGGCGAGCCTTCCTTCCAGTCCGATTCGATCCTTCTGCCGAACCAATACCGGCGCGTGAGTTCGCCCTGAGTCAGCGCCTCCCACAGCTTCTCGGGCGTCGTGGCCATATAAATGACATAAACAAACGTCGATTCGTTCATCCCCACTGTCCTCCCCATTCACGATTACTCTTCTTCCGCTAGGTTCGCACTTGCGCCATTCAACCACCTCGATGCTTGCAGCAGCCAATTTTTGGCCGTTCAACCGCAACCTGATCCATGTTTTGGTCGTCTAATCATTGAACACGTTCAGGCGCAAGCACCTGTCCCGACGTGCAGCCGGACCATCATCCGGCTATCAGACAGCGCTCCCAAGACGACTAGGAGGAATTATGAATCCGTTAACGTATTATCGCATGACATTGAAGCCTTTACGAGTGTTTGCCCTTCTGCTTTCCCTGCTCGTCGCTGCCGGCATCTTCGGACTGCAGCATTCCGATGCCGCGCCTCTCAAAACCGCGACCGTTCCCGAAATCGCCATTTATCTGGAAGGCGCCAAGCTCGCTGCCGATGTTCCGCCTTTTATCGTCCCGAAGCTGAATGTAACCATGGTTCCGCTGCGGATCATAAGCGAGGGTCTAGGAGCAGCCGTGGATTGGAAGGCCTCCTCGCGCTCCGTATCGATTCAACGCGAAGGAACGCTCATTACGCTCCAGAGCGGCCAGGGCTACGCCAGCGTGAACGGCACGCAAGTCAAGCTGGACAGCACCGTTCAATCGATTAAGGGCAGGACGATGGTTCCGCTGCGGTTCGTCGGCGAATCCCTCGGGTTGACCGTCAACTGGAATCAGGCCGACAGGTCCATCTCCCTCTTCGATCAGGATGAGACCGGCGTTGGAGACGGACCGAACGGAGAAAATGGTGCAAATGGAGAGAATGGCTCAAACGGAGAGAATGGTTCAAGCGGTGGAAACGGCACGGATTCGCTCCGCGGCGCCTGGATCTCGACCGTCTACAATTTGGATTGGCCAAGCGCGCAATCGGCCGGTGACGAAGCGAAACAAAAGACCGAGTTCACGCAGCTGCTGGACGAGCTGCAGCGCATGGGGCTGAACGCCGTATTCGTGCAGGTCCGGCCGGCTGGCGATGCGCTCTACGCGTCCGCTCTCGTGCCATGGTCCAAGTATTTAACGGGCACGCAGGGCAAGGCTCCGACTTACGATCCGTTGACGTTCATGGTGGAGGAAACGCATAAGCGGGGAATGGAATTTCACGCCTGGTTCAATCCGTTTCGGGCGAGCGTCGACGCCAAGACAGACACGCTTGCGCCTAACCATGTAATCCTTCAGCATCCCGATTGGATCGTCAACTCGGGCGGAAAGCCTTACTTGAATCCCGGTCTGCCCGCTGCGCGCCAGCATATCATCGACACGATCATGGAGGTCGTGAGCGGCTATGACGTTGACGGCGTCCATCTGGATGATTATTTCTACCCTTCAAGCGGCGACTTCCCGGATTCCGCCGCGTTCACGGCTAACAATCCGCTTCGTCTGTCCTTGGCCGACTGGCGGCGGGCCAACGTGAATGCCTTCGTCAGCCAGCTTGGCGAATCGATTCATGCGCTGAAGCCGAGCGTCCGGTTCGGCATTAGTCCTTTCGGCGTCTGGCGCAATCAGTCGATGGATCCTACCGGTTCGCCGACGAAAGCGAGCATAACGGATTACGACAACATGTATGCCGACGTTCGGACGTGGATCAAGCAGCAATGGATTGACTACGTCGCGCCGCAAATCTACTGGAGCTTCGCTAACTTGGCCGTGCCGTATGATAAGTTGGTGGATTGGTGGTCGAACGAGGTCAAAGGCACGGACGTCGATCTGTATATTGGCCATTCGCCCTACAAGCTGGGCACGACGGAAGCCGGCTGGCAGTCTTCGAGCGAAATCATCAATCAGTTGAACTACGCGAAGACGCATACCGAAGTAGATGGCGATATCTTCTTCAGCGCCAAGGATTTGCGCCGCAACCCGCTCGGCATCATGGATGCACTGCGCGATTACTATAAGACAGGCAGCGGGAAGCTCCCTGTCGATGGTGCTGCAATTCCCGGAGGTGCTGGAGCTCCAACCGATTCGGCGACACCGGCTGGCTCTATAATTGCTGCTTCCTCCGTTCAGTAACCTGAAACAGACGAATACCCAGCATATAACGGCGGCGGTCCATGGAGATGAGTTCATCTTCGCGGATCGCCGCCGTCTTCATTCATGCCGACAGATTACGATACAAGCTGCTCAAACTTCATGTCCACGATCTTGCCGCTCTCTACGAATCCCACGTTGCGATACACCTTGTTGGAATCCGGGTTTAACGAATAACGTTTGGAACATCGCTCTTCCTCCTCGAGTATGGACGTGAACGCAAAAAAACCCCGTCCCCTTGGGACGGAGTTCCACTCCGCGATACCACCCTAATTGGCGCATGCACAGCTACGCCCTCTCTGCCATCGTCCAACAACGATGCTTCCTTGTAACGGCGGAATCCCGGGCCCGTCTACTCCAATTTCGGGGGCCTGCTCGGAGGCGATTTTCGGATACGAATGCCCGCTGCCTCGCACCGGCCGGCAGTTCTCTGAACGGGTTGTTCGAACCTACTTGTCCTCTTCGTCGCATTTGTATGCCATGTGTAATTAGGTCCACTATATAACCGAAGGAATATGCTGTCAACAATTTGATTCTCGGCAGTTTCCGGCAGCACGAAGGGGCAGTCCTTAGAAGCCATAAGCTTTAAGGACTGCCCCTCCGCACGACCCTTCGATCGGCTTTGCCTGCATTCTGCCTGCGTCCGGAATGCGCTTCGTCTTGCTACGCGGCGAAGCGATGATGACCGATCGTCGCGACCGTGTCCAAGCTGGACCAAAAATCGCCTTGGGAGATGGCAGGGTTGTAGAAATACACCGCATTCCCCACGTTATTCTTGCCGTTCAAAGCATCCTTGGCGGCACGCAGCGCGGTCGCATTCGGCTTGCTCTTGGCGAGCAGGCCATTATGGGCCGGCGGGAACTGTCTGCCGGAATAGATCACGTCCCGGATCGAATCCGGAAACCTCGTATCCTTCACCCGGTTCAAGATGACGTTCGCCAGTGCAAGCTGGCCTGCGTACGGTTCATAGCCCGACTCGACCATCGTAATCTTCGCCAGCAGCATCAAATCCGCTTCCGTGAACGGTTTGGCGGGCTGATCCAGGAAAGACGGGACAATGACCCGAAGCTTCGTTCCGGATTTGACCTCGGCCGTTCCGGCGAGCTCGTTGCGCTTCAACAGCTCCGTCTTGCTGACGCTGTACGATTGCACGACGACATCCAAGCCGTTGTCCGCCGCAACCGTCGCCGGCTGAACCGTCTTAAGCGAGATGACATCGGCATCTGCGCTCACGTCCAAGTCGGCATGGAGCATTTCCGATACCGTGCGCAGCGGCAGATACAGCCTCTCGTCCTTCAAGAACGGACGCGCATCCATCCGATAACGTCCCTCGTTGAAATACACGACGGGTACGCCGTTTCCGATCACAATCTGATCGTTTAATGCCGTATGTATGGATAATTCCTCATTCTTATTGTCCCAGCTCGTCTTCGCGCCGAATAGTTGGGCTATTCGGGCAGCGGGAACATAAATCCTGCCATTGACGTTAAAAACGCGGCTGTGCAACTCCACGGTCTTTCCGTTTACTTTGATCGTCGGATCCAGCACGGTGACGGCCTGGCCGGCGGATGCGAGGGACATCGGTCCGAAGCAAAGCAGGAGCAATCCGATAACGATTACGAGGATTGGCTTTCTAACTAGCTTGCTGTCTCTGATCATGTGTACCTCCCAGCTGAGCAAGTGAGTTGGATGAAGCTCCCAACGTTCGTCTACTGGGAAAAATTATAGCACAGCCTTTCTAGCCTTTTGGATTAACATTTTCACAGAATTCAATAAAATTTGATGAAATCTTTAACAAAAGCTGTGAAAATCTGGGTGAATGGAGCTTAAAATGGCAGCCCCATAGGACCAAAGACACCTCGCGGAGCTGTCGGCGCGAGGCGTCGCGGTGCCGGCTTGAATGCGGATTACAGCTCGACCATCGCCTTGATAACTTTCGTTTCCGGCTTCAAGTAGCTCTCGAACTGCCCGATCATCTCGGCAAACGGAACCCGGTGGGTAATGTACCGATCCGCGTCTATCGCCCCCGCTGCCAGCGCCGCCATGACCGTATCGAAATCCTCCCTCGTCGCGTTACGGCTGCCCATCAGCGTCAACTCCCGCTTATGGAACTCCGGATCGTCGAAGGTGATATCGGCTTTGACCAAGCCTACGAACACGAGGCGTCCGCCATGCGATACATAGCGAAAAGAGCCGTTCATCGACTTCACGTTCCCCGTAGCATCGAACACGATCGAAGGCAGCTCGCCGCCGTTAACGGCCAATATGGCATCCAGCGGCTCCCGCATCGCGTTTACGACCGTATCCGCCTTCGCCCATTCCCCGCAGAACGCCAGCCGTTCATCGTTCACGTCCATGGCGATGACTTTCGCTCCGGCATGCTTGGCGATCGCCATCACCCCAAGCCCGATCGGCCCGCCGCCGATGACGAGCGCCGTCTCGCCCGCCGCCAGCCCGGAACGCCGCACGGCATGCGCTCCGATCGCAAGCGGCTCCAGCACCGCGGCTTGATCGAGCGTCAGTCCTTTCGTTCCGATCAGGCGCTCGACAGGTACCGCGATTCGTTCCCGCATGCCGCCGTCGATATGAACGCCGAGCACCTTCATGTCAGTGCAGCAATTCGTCTTGCCGCCGCGGCAGGCGATACAAGTCCCGCAATGCATATAAGGGATAATACTGACCTGGTCCCCGGCTCGGAAGCCCTCTTCGTTCTCGCCGACCGCCTCAATGACACCCGCGAGCTCGTGGCCCAGAATGCGGGGATACGAGAAGAACGGCTGGTTGCCTTTGTACGCATGCAAATCGGTGCCGCATATCCCGACGCGCTTAATCGTCACGATGGCCTGTCCGGCTGCCAGCACCGGCTCGGGGAGATGATCGGCCCATTCGAACCTGTCGACCTCTGCGCAAACGATTCCTCTCATGATCTTCCCTCTCCTAACTGCTCGTTATATTCGGATCGCCCGCTGATCCACGTCTCATTGCGGATGGGCTCAAGGATGCCCAGTACGTTCGCCAGCAGCTCCTCGTCGATCGGTTCATCGGTCCAGGCGGCATTGTTGCGAATGTTCGCCGGGTTAGCCGTGCTCACCAACGTCGTGGGTATACGTTCGTTGCGCGTCGAGAATTGAACGGCCAGCCTCGCGATATCCGCTCCCTGCGATTCGCAATATTCCGCCGCCTTCAGGCAGGCTGCCTTCAGCTCCGGACTTGCCGGGTGCCAATCCGGCGCCCCGCGCGTGCCGAGCAAGCCCATGGAGAGCGGCGAGGCGTTGACGAGACCGACGCCGCGCGCTTCCAGGAGAGGCAGCAGGCTTGATAATGACGTATCGTTCAACGCGAAATGGCAATACGAAATGATGGCGTCCACCTCCGCCTGAGGAAGCAAGGTTTCGAACAACTGCAAGGGCAAGCCGCATATTCCCGTGAACCGAATTTTGCCCGCAGCCTTCAGCTCCTGCAGTGCCGGAAGGGCTTCTTCAAGAATGATCGATGCCGGCGCGAACTCGATATCATGCAGGAAAAGGATGTCGACATGTTCCGTATGCAGACGCCGCAAGCTCTCCTCCAAGCTGGCGAGAATCCGTTTCCGCGAGAAATCGAACTCTTCCATGCCGTACCGGCCTGCTTTGGTAGACAACAGGAAACGGTCCCTGGGGATTTCTTGAATCGCCTTACCCAGCACCGTCTCCGCTTTGGTCAAGCCATAGTATGGAGAAACGTCGATGTAATTGATTCCCGCGTCGATCGCCTCATGCACCGTGCGGATCGCCTCGGCTTCGTTCGTGTCCCGGAATACCGATCCGAGCGACGATGCGCCGAAGCTGAGCACGGAAACGTCCAGTCCGGTATTGCCTAATCTACGGTATCGCATGCTACTCAATCACCCCGTCCTTAAAAATCGCGATTTCGCGGAACCCGCGGTCGGCACATCCTCTAGAAGCGGCATCTCCACCCCGTCCTCAAGCTCGAGCTTTCCGCTTTCCGCCTTCCGCCTTCCGCCTGCCGCAAGCGGCTTGCAGCACGATCGCCACATGGTCTTCTGCGAGTAAGCGAACCCATCTATTCACTGGCGCCAGACTCCAGTTCCGACAGACTTGCCGCGACCTGGCTTGCCAACCCTGCAATGGCCGACAGGTCTTGGCCCCATGCTTCCGTCAATCCGAGCAATGCGGCCGCCGTCTCCTCCAGCGGCTGCTCCACCGACCAGATTTTCGAGAAGGCTGCGAGCAGCGCCGCATCGTCCCGAACTTCGTATGGCGTACCGCTCAATGTCCGCCCCTTGAACGTTTCTCCTTCTCGTACGACCTTGCAATACCGCAGCAAGCCTGCGAACGCTTGCACGATTCGAGGCGGAACGCTCTCTCCACGCTCGGCGTAAGTCAACAGCGTCGGCAGCAGCCGCGCCTTGAACTTGCTCAAGCTGTTCATCGCGATATCCGCCAGCCGATGATCGATGAACGGATTCAGGAAACGTTCGTATACCGATTCCGCGAAGGCTATCAATTCCTCCGCTTCCAATGGAACGACGGGAATGATGTCCTGCTCCACTGCATCCTTGACGAATCGGCCGAAGCGCGGATGCTCCATCGTCTCCCGCACGATCTGGAGGCCGTGCAGCAAGGCAAGCGGCGTCATCAACGTATGAGCGCCGTTCAGAATACGCACCTTCCGAAGCTGATAGGGCCGAAGATCATCGACCCACTGCACGTTCAAGCCTGCCCTTTGCAAGGGTAATTCGACTTCAAGCTCCGGCCCGGCTTCGATGGCCCAGAAGTGATACGGCTCCGCCGTATTCAGCATCGCATCCCGATAGTTCCAGTCGGAGAACCACGCCTCGGCTTGCTCGTCCGGATAGCCCGTCACGATGCGGTCAACCAGCGAATTCAAGAAACAGTTGCTGGTCAGCACCCAGCTCTTGAATTCCTCCGGCAGCGACCATTGCTCGCAATATTGGAGTACACAGCGCTTCAGCTCATCGCCGTTGCGCTCCAGGAGCTCGCATGGGAGGAAGATCAGCCCGCTTGCATGCTTTCCGCCAAGCGCCGTATATCTGCGATAGAGCAGCCAGGCGATTTTGCCCGGAAACGATTGAATCGGCTCTCCCTCGGCCAGGGCCTCCGGCTTGTAGACAAGCCCCGCCTCGGTCGTATTCGATACGACGAAGCGGAGCGCCGGGCTCTCCGCCAGCGCGATGAGCTGCTGCCAGTCGCCGTAAGGGTCGAAGGCCGCGGAGAATACCGAGATGATCTCCTTCCGCTCCACCCGCTCGCCAGACTCGAGTCCCCGGGTCACCAAAGTATACAGGCCGTCCTGGGCAGCAAGCTTCTCGATCTTCGCTTTGCCCTGCGGCCTTGGCTGCGTTAATGCAATGCTCCCGCTGAATAAACCTTGCTCACGGCAGCGGTGAATCATCCAATCGAAGAAGCCGCGCAGGAAGTTTCCTTCCCCGATTTGCAGCACGGTAACCGGGCTTGCTTGCACGGCGTCAAGCGCCTGCCGTTCCGAATCGTGCAATAGACTGCGATTGAGCTGTGTCACAGGTCTTACAACTCCTTTGGTTTCGATTCTACCTCTACTTTATCAGAGCATTTCATTCCTAAAAGACCGAAATATTGCGTTTTTATACTCTTTTTTGATATCTTGAGGATAAGTTTACCGAGTAGAGGAGTCACCGCTATGAAGCCGGTTCGCAAACGATTTGACGCGCACCCCGATTTCCCTTTCGCGATGACGTACCGGGACACGAAGACGCCCCAGTTGGAGCTGCCCGACCATATGCACGAATGGTACGAGCTTGTCTATGTGCATCGCGGCAAAGGCGCATTCTTCATCGACCGTACGATCGAGGATATGCGGGAAGGCGATCTCTTCATCATCCCCGGCAGCACCATTCACCGGGCGTTCCCTGACAAGGACGATCCCGTCACTTCCACGGCATTGTTTCTCAGCCCCCTGCTTGTCGAGCAGCGGTCGCTCGGAGAGCCCTTCTCGTACCTGCAATGCTTCGAGCAAAGCCGGGACAGCCGGAATTACAGGCTGGCATGCACGCCGGCTCTTCGGCAAGCATTCGAAGCCGGCCTGCCTCGGATCGAGGCCGAGCTCGGCTCCCAGTCACCGGGATATCGCCATGCGATTCTATTGGAGACCCAACAGCTGCTGCTTGCCGTTAATCGGGAGCGCGGCGGCGAGTCCAAGCAGCGCGGCGGTTCCGCGTTCGCCGGCCCGCTGTGGATGCGGGACATGCTACTGTACGTGGATCGGCATTTCACCGAAGAGATCGGCCTTGGCACGCTCTGTCGGCAGGCAGCCGTCAGTCCGGCGCATTTCAGCCGCGTATTCAAACAGCTGACGGGCATGAATGTCACCAAGTTCATCGCGCTGAAACGGATCATACTCGCCAAAGAACTGCTGCTGGAGTCGACGGACAGCGTCTCGGCGATCGCCGCCCGCTGCGGCTTCGAGAGCATGCCTCATTTTCACCGCGTATTCAAGCACATCGTCGGCGTTACGCCTGCGGCTTATCGGCATCCTTCTCCCGCAACACATTAAAAAAGGTATGTACCGCAAGCCGTAAGCTTACGATACATACCTTTTAAATTTCCTTGCATTGTACTACGTCCGGCGCATATAAGCACGTACGGTAATCGGCGCGAAGATCGCTACGATGGCGCAAGCCGCGATGAGCGAAATCCCGAAATTCCAGCCGACGGTACTGGCATTGGTCAAATCCCGGACGGCCGAGACCAGATGCGAGACCGGATTGATGTTGACGAACCACTGCAGCCAGTCGGGCATCGTATCCACCGGCACGAACGTGTTGGATAGGAACGTGAGCGGGAATAACACGAGCATCGATATGCCTTGCACGCTTGACGCCGTCCGAGCGATTACGCCGAAGAAAGCAAAGATCCAGCTCATCGCCCAGGAGCAGAAAATAACGAGCAATGCGGCAAGCGCGACATAACCCAGACCGCCCTCTGGCCGGAAGCCCATGATATACCCCATGGAGAAGGTAAGCACGGTCGCGATGGTATAGCGGATCGTATCCGCCAGGAGAGCTCCCGCCAGCGGCGCAATTCGCGCGATCGGCAGCGACTTGAACCGGTCGAAGACTCCCTTATCCATATCCTCGCGCAATTGAACGCCCGTGACGATCGAGGTCGTGATGACGGTCTGCACGAGAATACCTGGAATGATGATCGGCAGGTAGCTGGCGACGTCGCCGGAGATGGCACCGCCGAAGATGTACGTAAACATCAACGTGAAGATAATAGGCTGAAGCGTAACGTCGAACAACTGCTCCGGCGTGCGCCGAATCTTCAACAAGCCGCGATAGGCCATCGTCAAGGAATGGCGTACCGTCTGGCCGAAGCTCGTATGGTTCTTGAGCTTGCGCTCGATTCCCGGTTGAATGGTCGTGCTTCTCATGCTCTTGCCCCCTTCGTCGTGCTCGGCTCATCGGAGGCATGATCCTTGTCTTCCTCTACGCCATGGCCGGTAATGGTCAGAAATACTTCGTCGAGGGTCGGTTTCTGCACGCTCACCTCGGACAATTGAATGCCATCGGCTCGAAGCGCGATAAGCAGGTCCGTAACGCGGTCGGCATTCGCCATCGGCGCCGTGATCTTGCCGGCTTCCGGCGACACCGCGGACGGAACCTGAAGGACCTGCTCCACGATTCGGCGAGCAGCCTCGATATCGCTGCGTTCCTGCACCCACAATTGCAGCGACGAAGTACCGACGGATGCTTTCAGCTCATCCACGGTGCCCTCGGCAACGACATGGCCGCGATCGATAACCGCGACCCGGTCAGCCAGCTGATCGGCCTCCTCGAGATACTGCGTGGTTAACAGCACGGTTGAGCCTGTCTTCACCAAGCGGCGGATCGTATCCCACATTTGCGAACGCGTACGCGGGTCCAGCCCCGTTGTCGGTTCGTCCAAGAAGATGAGCGGCGGCTGAGCGATAAGGCTCGCCGCGAGATCCAGCCTGCGGCGCATGCCGCCGGAGAAGTTTTTGAGCGGGCGCTTGGCGGCTTCCGTCAAGCCGAATTCCTCCAGCAGGTCCGCTGCCTTCTTCTTCGCTTCCGCGCGGCCCAGCCCCAGCAGGCGGGAGAAAATAATCAAATTCTCCGTCGCGCTGAGCGCTTCATCGACCGATGCATACTGGCCGGTGACGCCGATCAGTTGGCGAACGATATGCGACTCCTTCGCCACGTCGTGGCCGAAGATTCGCGCCGAGCCTTCATCCGGCCGAAGCAAGGTCGCCAGCATGCGAATCGTCGTCGTCTTGCCCGCTCCGTTCGGTCCCAATACCCCGTAGATCGAACCCGTGCGTACGTTCATGTCCACCCCGTCCACGGCGCGGTTGCTGCCGAATGTCTTGACGAGACCGCGCGCTTCAACCGCCCACTCGCGATTGCCCGGGTCAAACGACTTCCTATATTCATGTTCCATTGCATTTCCTCCTCAATCACTGTTCAACTATTAGGATGGTAACGCAGATCTATGAACGGAATATGAACAAGTATAATAAAGCCCGGCACTTCTTATTCGTTTGCTTCGCGCCTGACAGGAATAGCCGCTTTCGTCCGTGGTATAATGAAACCGACTCACGACTCATTTCAGTTCAGTTCGATACGTGGAAGGGGACAAGTCCATGAATACGGAGCAAGCGGAACGGATTCGTACGGGGAAAGGCTTCATCGCGGCATTGGACCAAAGCGGCGGAAGCACGCCGAAAGCTTTATTGCAATACGGCGTCAAGGAATCGAGTTATGCCAGCGAGGAAGAGATGTATGCGTTGGTGCATGCGATGAGAACGCGTATCATCAAGAGTCCGGCGTTCGACGCGAAGCGCATTCTCGGGGCCATCCTGTTCGAGAACACGATGGATCGTGCCATTGACGGGCAATTCACGGCCGAATATCTATGGGAACGCAAAGGCGTCGTGCCTTTCCTCAAAGTCGATCAAGGGCTTGCCGAGCTCGAGGACGGCGTTCAGCTCATGAAACCGATGCCCGGCTTGGACGACTTGCTGAAGCGAGCAGTCGAACGCGGCATCTTCGGAACGAAGATGCGCTCCGTCATCAAAGCGGCCAATCCGAACGGCATCCGCAAAGTCGTGGAGCAGCAGTTCGAAATCGGGCGCCGGATCGCGGCGGCGGGGCTCGTTCCGATCATCGAGCCGGAAGTCGATATCCGAATACCGGACAAGGAAGCGGCCGAAAGCCTGCTGAAGACCGCCATCGCCGAACAGCTGTCCCTGCTTGATCCCGCGACGACAATCATGCTCAAGCTCTCCATCCCCTCGGCAGATAACTTCTACGCCGATCTCATGAAGGATCCGCATGTGCTTCGGGTCGTGGCCTTGTCCGGCGGCTACTCGCAGTCGGAAGCCAATGCGAAGCTGGCGCGCAATCACGGCTTGATCGCGAGCTTCTCGCGGGCTCTGGCCCAAGATCTATCCGCGGACCAGACGGACCAGGAATTCGACGCGCTGTTATCGACGTCAGTCCAAGCAATTTATGAAGCTTCTATTCTATAGCCAACATAACGACTCCGGTCAGCATCTGCCCGGAGTCGTTTTTTGTTGGTTTTAGGCGAGCATGAGCATCCCTGCCGCGGGTCCTCATGCAAAAAAACTTGGCCCGCCACCTGCAGTTCCATTAAGGAACCTGCAGCTAAGCGGACCAAGCCTCGTTGTTTCTACTACATTATAGGCTTGCTTAGGATTCCGAAACGGTGACGCGATTGCTGTCCAGTGAAATCCCGGCCTCGCGCTTTTCCTCGGCTTGCCCCGTACGTTTAATGAAGAACGACAGCAGCAGGCCGACCACGCCGATCCCGATAATGACCAGATACGCGTCGTTGATGCCTTGAATCGTGGCCTCCATAATCATATGCTCCTGCGTATCGCCGGAAGCGCCCGTGGCCATCATATCTTTCATATGCGTTGTCGTTCTGCTCGTCATGACCGTGACGAGAAGCGATGTACCGATTGCGCCGGCCACTTGCTTGATCGTGTTGGAGATCGCGGTACCGTGCGCGTTCAATCGCGCCGGCAGCTGATTCAAGCCCGCCGTCGTAATCGGCATAAGGAACATGGCCATCCCGAACCGGCGTCCCGTGGACATCAGAACCAGATACGTGTAGCTGGTGGAATCCGTCAGATTCACGAAGCCGATCGTCGTTACGATCGTAATGGCCATCCCGATAATGGACAACCATTTCGCGCCGAACTTGTCGAACAGCCTGCCCGTGATGGGCATCATAATACCCATCAGAAGCGCGCCTGGAAGCATCAGCAAACCGGACTCCAATGCCGTGTAGCCGCGCGCGGTCTGCAAATACAACGGCAGCAGCATCATATCCGCGTACATCACCATCGTTACGGCAATGTTGATAACGGTCGTCAAGGAGAACATGCCGTATTTGAATGCGCGAAGATCCAGCAGCGGACTTTTCGAGATCAACTGTTTCCACGTAAAGACGATCAAGGAGACCACGCCTACGGCAATCATGATGATGACTTCGCTGCTGGACCAGCCCTTGCTGCCCGCGCTGCTGAAGCCGTACAGAATGGCGCCGAACCCGATCGTCGAAAGCAAGACGCTCGGCAAGTCGAACTTAGGGAAAGAGCGCTCGGCTACGTTCTTCAGATAAATAAAGGCGCAGGCAATAACGATCACGGCCAGCGGAATCATGGCATAAAACATCGTCCGCCACGAGTAATGCTCCATCACGTAACCGGCTATTGCCGGCCCGATCGCAGGCGCGAAGATAATGGCGAAGCCAACCATCCCCATCGCCGCTCCCCGCTTGTTCGGAGGAAACACGGTCAGAATAACGTTCATCAGCAGCGGCATGATGATCCCTGCGCCAGCGGCTTGAATGAGGCGTCCGGTCAGCAGTACGTCGAAGTTAGGCGCAACCGCCGAAACGATCGTACCCCCGAGGAAAATGACCATCGCCGTTTGGTACAGCTCCCTTGTCGTAAACCGCTGCATCAAGAAAGCGGTAATCGGAATCAGAACCCCGTTAACCAGCATGTAGCCGGTGGTCAGCCATTGCGCCGTGGAAGCCGCAATATCGAAGTCAACCATCAACTCCGGCGTCGCGACGCCCATGATGGTCTGATTCAGAACGGCAATGAATGCCCCGAGAATCATTACGAACAATAGCGGGCCTTTCTTAATCGAACTGCTGTCAAAAGCTGAAGCTGTACTCATGTACGCCATCCCCTCAAAAACATCGTGCAACTAATTAACACAATGTCGTATAATAAACTCAATGTTTAGAATTATAATCAGCTCCGCCGTTTATCACAAGCTACAGCTTTTCGCAAAATGTTTATTAATCTACACTTTCTAAAAATATGTCGTGCAGTCAATAAATCATTTACATTATGGAACCAATTGTTGCACAAAGCTTGGATGGGGAAAGGAAATGAGCGCACATGTCCACTTTATCGCCTCGTTTGGATCCGCGCGTGCTTCGGACGCGCCAATTGATTCGCGATGCATTCATCGATTTGCTGCAAGAGGTGGAGCTGGAGAAAATAACCGTGAATCGGATCGCGGAACGCGCCACCATCAATCGCGTCACCTTCTATCTTCATTACCGGGACATCCAGGACATGCTGGAGAAAATGGCGGATGACATGATTCATGAAATTAAGGAGATCCTAGGGGATGTTAAGGCTCGGTCCGCCGACAAGGACAAGAACGGGACGATCATGCTTAAGGTCTTGGAGCATATCGCGGCCAATGCCAAATTCTATAAGGTACTGCTCGCTTCCAGACGGATTCCGGTATTCACCGATCGCCTTACGCAGCTTATGCTGGAGGTCATCACCGCCAGAGCCCAGCATCCGGAGCTCGCCCCGCCCGCTGCCGCGTTGGGCGTTCCCGTCGACATCGCCGTCTGGTACGGTTCTTCCGCCTTTATCGGAACGATCGTCTGTTGGCTTCGCAACGATATGCCCTATACGCCGCAGTATCTCGCCAAACAGATGGCCCTGCTGTTCAGCATGCATCAAAATACGACCGGTCCATAGGACCGGTCGTCGTGTATGCGTATGAGGACGCGCGCTCATTCATTTGTTCTTTCTTCTTTTAATAAATGCCTTCTTTTAATAACTGCCTTTAGGAATCGTCGTCCATTTATCCAACCATTGCTCGTACGATTCTTCAGAAGAGGGATCTTTCTCGCTTCGTGCGATGAAACCTTGCGGTTTCCCGCTCTCCGTAGCCGTCGGAGCGGCTTCATAGCGAATATCCATCGACCAACGAACGCGATTGGATTGGTTCGGCAGCGCCCGATGCGGCATCAGCTGGTTAAAGCACAGGATGTCCCCCGGCTCCATTTCGATGGAAAGCCCCCTCAGCCGTTTCGAATCCTCCATACTCAAACCTAGAAAATCCGAAGCCTCGTCTACGACGCCAACACGCAAGGAATCCGCATAGAAACCAGGCGCAACCTGCAGACAGCTGTTATGTTCTGTCGTCGTCTGCAATGGCATCCACATCGAAATAACCGGAACCTTCTCCGCATCGCGATAATACTGGGCGTCTTGATGCCAAGGCGTATCCGTCCATTTCTGGTCGGGCAGCTTGGGCCTGGCATTGAAAATCCCATGCGCCATCAGCTCGTTCGTTCCAAGCAAGTCGGCGGCCAGGTCCAGGAGTACCGGATGCTTCAAGTAAGTGTACATCGGTTCTCCGACAAGGTCTCTGCGGGGGCTGCGTATGTATCTCGGCTTGCCTGCCGCGCGCCACAGCTCCACCAATCTGCTGCCGAAGTCCAGATCAGGTCGCCTGTCGGCAATCAGCCCTTGTTCGATCCAGGTATCGATCGTCTCCTCGACCCAGTCACTCAAGATGCGCGTCGCCAATGCCAATAAATCCTGCGGAATGACAGCTTTCACGTGGATGTAATGATTCGACTTGAAAAATGCGATTTGCTCCTCATTCAAAATCTTCCCCATGAGAATCCACCCATCCCTCTCATTATCAACCTTAGATTCATGATAGCACCAATCTATTGGCGCCGCTGAGGAATCCACTCATCAATCCATGAAAGCAATCTGCAGCAAGTCCTTCGCCTTATTCAACTTCCGCGTGTCTAATTGTTGAAGCATGGCGACGATTTCGCGAATCGTCACCCCGTCCTGCGCAGCTTCGTCTTGTTCCGAAGCAGGAGGCACCGCATGACTGTCCTTCTTCGTGCTTGGCCTGCCTTCGGTCGTATCCGATTGCGGTTGCGGCTCAACCCAAGAGGTTTCTGCCGTGTCCCTCATGCATTGCAGCAGAAACTGCATCTCTTTGACGTCGTATTTGCGCAGGAAAAGCTGCACATTATGCGCAATCTGCCGATGCAGCCGCGTATGAAGGTCATATATTTCGCGCCCCATTGAAGTTAAGCGAAACAGGACTTCCTTCTTGTTGTCCGGAAGAACCTCGAATTGCACGATCCGCAGGTCCGCCAGCTTCCGCGTTATTTTGGACACGCTTCCTCTCGGAATGCCGAATTGTTTGGATATCGTAATCCCGTTCACCGGCTCGAGCCGGCCTATGGCATCGATCAGATGAAGCATGATAACGGTCGATTCCTTCAGGAAGGCGATGATCGCAGCATTGCCCGTGTGGCCGATCATCCAGCGTCGCTCGTCATCCTCGCCCTCGGATTGAAACTTTTTCTGCAGCTTCACGACTTGCAGCATCATTTCCTTCATCAATAATTCTTTCTCTATCGGCTCTACCGCTTGAATCCGTGTATCCGAAGCTTCCGGCATCGCTCATTCCTCCAGTAACATATCTATCATCAGTATAGCAACTACTCGCGGCGAAATATATATTTCCAAGAAACATTATTGACACCAAGGAAATAAAAACATACTATTGTTTCAAGGAATATATATTGATTCATACGAAACAATTATAGGAGTGAATGAAAATGAATGTCGTCATCGTGTTCGACCATCCTTATGGCGCTTCCGCATCCGAAAACATTCCACATCGCAGAAGCTATTCCGCAGCACTCTTGGCCGCCGTCACTCGAGGCTTGCGTACGAAAGGTCATTCTATTGACTTGATCGATTTGCACGCAGACGGGTTTAATCCCGTCACCACGGCCGCCGATCTTGCTTCATGGAGGCAGCGGCAGACAAATGATCCTCTTACGGCCCAATATCAGCAGCGA
This sequence comes from Paenibacillus sp. J31P316, assembly GCF_056269105.1. Lineage (NCBI taxonomy): Bacteria > Bacillati > Bacillota > Bacilli > Caryophanales > Paenibacillaceae > Paenibacillus > Paenibacillus sp. J31P316. The sequence goes on from NZ_JBWDNI010000001.1 coordinate 1,165,249, forward strand.
CTTATCGCGGCCGATCATATTATTTTCATCTTCCCGATCTGGTGGGAGTCCATGCCCGCGCTTACCAAAGGCTTTATCGATAAAGTATTCGTCAAAGGAATTCTATTCGACGAGACGAAGCCGGGACGTCCGTTCGTGAGCCTGCTGCCCAATATAAAAGGCGTTTCCTTATTAACCGTCATGAGCACGCCTAACGTCGTATACAAGTGGATCTTCGGAAACCCGATCACGAAAATCCTGTTCCGCGGCACGTTTCGCAAAATGGGGATACGCAATCTGAAGTGGTATAACTATACCGGCATGGAAAATCGCAGCTTGGAGAAACGCCAGCAATTCCTATTGAAAACGGAACGGTTGTTTGCCAGCGTTTAAGCAAGTCACTATGACGGAAAATTGGAACGCCCCTTTTGCAAACCCCCGACTCGGTTAACGAATTCACTGCGCAGCCGAATGATCTTCCGATCGCTGTCGTTCCCGGATTCCTTGCTGCGCGCTACCTATCTGCCCCGGACCGCATCGCGGACGGCGAGATGCCGTAATGACGTTTGAACAATTTGCTGAACGTATAGATATCCGAGTAACCTAACGCGTTCGAAACTTCGGTAACCGTCATCGCGGTTTCGTTCAACAAATGAACGGCCCGTTCCATTCGCAGCTTGGTGATGGTTTCCTTCAGCGTCAAGCCCGTATGCGTCTTCATCAGCCTGCTGACGGAGCGCGGCGACGACCCGACGCTCTCACCTAATGCTTCGTAATCGACCGGCTCCGACAGCCGAAAGCGGATCGCCTCCTGAGCCTTGACGACGATCTGCTTCTGATAATAGGTTTGGCCGGTCTCCGCTCCGCGATCCATCTCTCGAACCCACTTGACCAGAATGAGCTTGATCAGCAAATCCATCTCGGCCGCATCGCCGGCCGTCCGCAAATGCGACAGCTCGATCAACTGCGACAGCAGCGACTCGATGCCGGCTGTATCGCGAAACGTCACCGGCGTCCTTGGTAACGGCAGCGGGGCCGGATGCTCTCCGTTCTCCAGTATGCTCCTATCGAAATGACAGAAGAACACGACCAACGGACGTTCCGGATTGTGCATCGCGACGACCCGGTCTCCCGGTTGAAACACATAACAAAAACCCGGACCAATGGTATGGTGGACGCCGTTCAGCATCATGCTGCCTTGTCCCGATACCGCGTACCACATATCGTAATCCGCGAACGGATTCGGCTGCCAGGACCAGCTCGGTTCGCAGCGGTACTTGCCGGAAGTCGTGCCTATCGCGAAGCAGCAAGATCGAAACGATGCCGCGAGCTCTTGCAAGTCAGACATCAAGCATTTCTCCTTCGTGAGATTCGAATGTTTGGCTGTCTTGCCTATCCTTGATCTTTGTTGAAGCAGTTAAGTACAAATAATCGAAGGTTGCGAACATCCACAGTCCTATCTCCCCTATGGTATCGTATTCTTGAAGAAACGAATACCATGGCGAGGAGCGATTCACGATGAGCAGCATCCCCTTGACTCCAGAAGAGATCAATCTACTCCTATATCGGTACGATCATGTGCATGTAAGTCTAAACGACAAAGAAAACATAACGGAGGATCAGCTGTTAAACTACCGCAGGGACGGCTTCCTGTCCGTCAACGGACTGCTGGATGCCCAAGCGGTCGAGATCGCCAAGCAAGCGTTGGCGGACCTCGTATTCATCGACCGCAAAGGCGCGAAGCTGCAGTTTACGAAGCCGGAGAAAGAGCTGCCTTCTCCCGGGGAGAAAGAGCTGGCGCTCCGGAAAATCTACGACTTCGTGGAGTCGGAGGATCGGCTGCGCGCAATCGCGTACCATCCCGCGATCTTGGACGTCGTTCGGGGAATTTTCGGAGAGGAACCGAAGTTGATTCAGGACATGGCGCTGCTAAAACCGCCGCATGGCGGCGGCGAGAAGCCGTGGCATCAAGATATGGCCTATGGAACGTTAACCTACACGAAGGCGGCGATCGGCGTATGGATCGCGCTGGACGAAGCGACTGCCGATAACGGGTGCATGCATGTCATTCCCGGCTCCCATCGGGAAGGCGCGACGCCGCATTACGCGGTCCGGGACTGGCAGCTGTGCGACGCGCAGGTTCCCATCGAGCGGGACGTGATCGTGCCGCTCCGGCCGGGAGGCGCCTTATTCTTTCACGGGATGCTGTATCATGGCACGCCGAGCAACTTCTCCTCCGATCGCAGAAGAGCGCTTCAGTTTCACTATGCGCCTATCTCGGCGGAACGGGTAAACCCGCAGGAATATAAACGCATGTTCACCAATGAATTGTCCGGCGCGGAGTGTTAAGCATTTGCCTGTCGTGGCGCTAATTCCGTTTCGGCGTGCAACTTCCTCCTTTTTCCTGCGTCTTGAATAATAGGCCAATTATGGAAGGGGACCCATCATGCACCGTCGCAAACTAATGATCGCCACGCTGGCATCCGTCTTATTGAGCGGACTGCCCGCAGCAGCAGCCGCTCCGCAAGAAACAAGTACCAGTCATCCGCTTGCATTTCCAGATCCCAACGCACCGAGGCCGATTACCGTGATCCTGTTGGATTACTCCTCCGCCCTTCGCGCTCAACTTCTCAATGGTACCTTAATGGTACCCGCACGCGACCTGCTGAGAGCTATCGGCTACGACTTGGCATGGGATGCCGCCCGTCAGACGCTGACAGCCGAACATGCCGGCAAGCCTACGCTCGTCTTTCAAGTCGGTAATGTTAACGTCGCCGTCGGCAGCAGCAGCACGAAGAAGAGCCTGGCCGCTCCTTATGCAGCCGACGGCATCCTTCAAATCCCGCTGCGCCTCACGATCGAAGCCGCCGGCCTGAACGTCGCATGGAATGGAGCGAATCGCGAAGCGATCGTCAACGATCCCCAAGCCCTGCCGAAGATCAGGCTCACGACTCGGGCGGACAACGGCAGCGTCCAACAGCCTTTGAACCTGATGAACTATTTCCGCTCGAACATGAACGTCGACGTCGATGTGAACCTGATCGAGCCCGAGAATTACGTGCCGAAGAACCGCGTAATGATTGCCGCCGGCGACATGGGCTCCATGATGCTGGTGGAGGACAGCTACTCCTACTCCGATGAGCTGTTCCAAAGCTTCTCCATGGATCTTACCGACGATCTGAAAGACTTTCCGCGCTTGAAACAGCTGGTTGACGGCACGAACGGGGCTCGCAAGATCGACGGCCGAATATACGGTATCCCGCGTCCGGCCGATCCGCATGATTCGCCTTTCCCAGCGGTTCGGAAGGACTGGCTGGAGGTCCTCGATCTAGCCCAGCCGAAGACAATGGATGAGATGTATGCTGCACTGAAGGCAATGACGGAGCGCGACCCCGACGGCAACGGCAAACACGATACGTTCGGGATGACCGGGTATGTGACGGCGTCGACTCTCGGTTCGTTTGCCTGGGTCGAGCAGGCGTTTACGGAGAGCCCGGATCGTTTCGCGGTTCGGAATGGCCAGGTCGTCGATCTCGCGGTCGGGACCGGAGAGACGGAAGCGTTGAAGTGGCTGAGCACAGCCTATAAGGAAGGTCTGATCGACAAGGAGTTCGCCGTGAAGAGCGAGGAACAAGCGATGGCGAGCGTTCGCGACAATCGTGTCGGCGCAGCCGTTCTAAGCTTGCGGGATGCCGCATCCCTCACGCACGATAAAGTGACGTGGACGCCGTTGGCAGGCTTGAGAGCGGATTCGCTCCGTGCTCCGATCGCGCCTTGGAACACGAACGAGCCGGATACCTATATCGTCACTCGCATGTCTCGCGTTGCGCCGAAGACGATATTGCAATGGCTGGATAAAGGGCTGGCGATGAACGAGACCAAGGCATGGGATGAAGTCGACGAATTGGATCAGACGGACCGTTCCGCGCTCCAAAGCATCTTCGGCGAGCCCGATCTGCTGGACGATGCCGCGCTCAAGACGGCGAATGAACCGACGCGCGCTGCATACGAGTCGGCTGTCGCCGAATGGCGCAAAACCTCCTACGCGAACGAAGTCGTTCCCGCTTTCTCGCAATTGTGGAGCACGGGCAAATACGCGGAGTTGAACGCCGATCTGCAGCAAATGAAGATCAAGGTCATTTTGGGCGCGGTATCCCTGAACGACTGGGAGCAATATACGAAAACCCTCACGGCTTCCGCGCCGTATAAGGCCATGATGGCGGATTTGGAGAAGATGAAGGGTTAAGAAATGGCAAAAGAATGAAGGATTAAGGATTAAGGATGAACAATGAAGGATGAAAGATTAAGGATGAAAGGTTAAGGATGAAGGATGAAGGAGGTTGAACATGCTCTATATGTGCTTGGGTTATTTGGAACCGGACAAAATGGATGCCCGCCCGAAAGCGGAAATCGATGCCATTATGAGCGAATGCCCGCCTCATCTCGACGAACTCCATAAGAGCGGACGGGTCCTCGTCGAAGCCGGACTTTCGGCAGAGAGCAAAAGCCTGCGGCGCTCAAATGGCAACGTGACTGTCGTCGACGGCCCCTTCGCCGGAACCAAGGAACTGATCGGCTGCGCGTTCCTGATCGAAGCAAGCGACATGGAGGAAGCCATTCGGCTGGCCTCCCTGCATCCGACACTGCAGATCGCCGCGGGCGAACAGTTCGGATGGGGCATCGAGATTCGGCCCGTTCATTACTTCAAAGGCAATGAGTCTCGCATCTAGTCCTTACTGACGTGCTAGGTTTACTGCATTTCGTCATAGAGAGAACCCCCCATCCGTTCGGATGGGGGGTTTGTCGTTCGGCTGGGTGGCTCCTTTCTCGGAGACGTCAGGAGAGCCCGCCTCGAATCAGCTGCGTCCGCTTTCTTTTCGGCGATGGATTTCTTCCAGGATCGTTTGCCTCCCCGTTGCGCGAAGTACCGTAAGTTCGGGCGCTTGCGGAATATCGAATCTCAGATGGGAATGCGGCAATTCGAACAGAAGCGTCCCTATTTCCTGCTTGTCACGGTTCTGGAGAACGATCCAAAAGACGCGTCTTTCGTCGGAAGGATGGCCCCAAGACGACTTTTCCAGCGAATTCCTAAAGTTCAAACATCCCGCGATAACAAAATCATTCGCTCTTGCTGCCTCGGCAGATCGAAACCCGCCGCGTTCGAGCTCCTGCCACATCGTCGGCAATAATTGATCCAGATACATGCCGTACGTCGCATCCTCGTACTCCGGAAACAAGCCCTCGAGGCGCTCCCTGTTTGCATGAAGCGTCTCTTCCCAATGCTGCTTGATGTACCTCGCGAAAATCGCTCCTATCTCATCTATGGACATCGAAGGCTGAATGCGATCATTCCCCAACCTAGATCCCTCCTGCAATTCGTTTCGTTACAGCTATATCGTACAACATTCAAGCAAATTGGAAGGTTTCAGCAATCCGATCATCGAAATAAGAACAAACTGAACGCAAAACTTTGGATGTCGCCGAATGTTCACGTAAAAGGAATGAAATGGTGGGAGGGAACGTTCCGTCAGCATGAAGCCGATCGATATCGCGAGGAAATTAAACGTTAGCGCAAGCACGCTGAGAAGCTACGAGGAACGGGGACTTGTGCCGCGCCGGCACATCGCCTGCCTCAAGGGTACAGAGTCTATACGGAGCTGCATCTTGCCTATTTCGAGTGCATCGTCCGCTTGTCGGCCGGCTTCGGCATGGACGTCACTTCGAGGATGATGAAAGACCTGCAGCGGGGCGAGCTTCGCTCCGCGCTTTGGATCTTAAACGAAGTTCAAGCATCACAACGGGACGAGAAAACGCTGCTCGCCAGCGTCATGAACAATTTGGAGCCTATCTTGCACTACCGGCACCTGATTAAACGACCGTAAACCATCGGAACGATCGCGAAGCTGACAGGCTTGACCACGGCCGCCTTACGATATTGGGACGAGGAACGCTATATTGAACCCGTCCGGATGGAACGCAACGATTATCGCGTCTATGATTCGCTGCAAGTGCTCAAAATCCTATTCTTGAAGCTTACGAAGCGGCTCCTCTACTCCGCGGAATTGGTTGCTTTGAAGCAAATGGTAAAGGAGCTTAAGCAGCCTGACCTAGAACTCGCTTTACGAATCGGCGATCGCATCCTCGAACGATTCAATCAACGCAACGAGCTGCAGCTGATGGGGATCCATTACCTGTATCGGCTGAGCCAACAATTGGAGAAGGAGGGATAATCGCACTAATTCGCAATGACCATTGCACGAAATAAAGAACCCCGCATGCTGCCGCGGGGTTCCAGCGTGTCTAACGCGATTGACTAAAGCTGTTGTTATCGCTCAAGCGGCAGCCTGCGCAGGCGCACGACCTCGGACGACTCCTCTTCCATGCCGGAGAAGCGCAGTCCTTCCTCCATGAGCAGCGCGCCGGCGAGCTCCGCCGTCCTGCCGCTGTCCTCGAAGTGCAGCTCGTACAGCGAATCGGCATCTAGCCCCGACAGCTTCATGACGCGCTCCGGCTCTCCGCCGGCCAGTCGGAAAACGAACAGCAGCGCTTCCTCCGCCCCGCCGAGGACGTATTGATAGCCGTTCCACGAATCGCCGCTCCCGGTCCGTATCGTTTGTCCGGTCAGTCTATGCATGTCGGCGTCCGCGACGAAGCGGCGGCCGGTATTCGTATAGAAACCGATCAGCTCCTTCAGCCGTTCCTTGGCCCAGCCGGGAAGCTCAGGAAGCCGGTAGGAGCAGCCGAAGCCGTTCAGCATGTTCGCGCGGATGATGTAATCGAGCCGGTGCCGCGGCATATCCGGTTTGATCGGATCCTTGTCGAGGTTGCTGTCGTAATGCACGATCGTCTCCGACCACGAGAAGTGGAAGCAGGCGGACGGATGCAGCATCATCGACGCTCCCCAGAACAGCTGCAGGTGGTGGCGGGTGAAATCCGGGTCGCTCAGGAACGCGCCGTGCGTATGACGGGCTAGACCGAGATCGATCCGAAGGCCGCCTGACGAGCAATTCTCCAGATAAACCTCCGGATATTTCTCGCGAACGCGCGTAAGCAGCTCGTAATAGCCCCGGTAATGCTCGAACAGTCCATCGCCGTCACCGTGCCCGTGATCGGTCCGGTTGCAGCCCGCGCACGGGTCGAGGTTGAAGTCGAGCTTGATCCATTCCGCCTTGTAATCGGTGATCAAATGTTCCAAGACGCCGAAGGCCCATTCCCGTGCTTCCGGGTTGCCGAGGCAGACATAACCGAGATGCTCGCCGTCGCGCCGCGCCGGCAGCTCCGGCCGGAGCGCGCCGATCTCGGACTTGATGCCTAGCGCCTCGATCTCGCACCAGATGCCGAATTTCATCCCCTTGCCACGGACGTATTCGGACAGCGCGGCGATGCCGGACGGGAAGCGAAGCGTGTTGACCTTATGCCAATCCCCCCGCTTCAGGAACCAGTCCACGTTCTCGCTCCAGCCGAGGTGGTCGTTGCAATTCGGATCCGGCTCCCCGAACCAGCCGGCATCCAGCGTGCAGATCTCAAGGCCGAGTCCGGCCGCTTCGTCGGCGTTCGCCCGGAACACGTCCTCGTTGATGGCGGAATCTTCGTATGGCCACCAATGATTCCAGGCTGCCGGTACCGTGCGGGATATCGCGTTCCGCGGATACCAGAACTGCTTGCCCCACCTTCCGAACGCAACGGAGACCTCGTCCAGGCCGCCCTCAGGCAGGTATGCGAACAGCACCGCCGGGCTTTCCATTGCTTCGCCGGGCTTTAGCGTCTTGGCGAATTCCCAGTCGCTAAGACCGCCGGTCAGCCGGTAAGCGCCTTCGTCCGCGGGCTCGAACCGGAAGATCCAATTGCCCGACCAAGCGACGGCGCCTGCGAGCGTGCCGCCGCCGGCATCCCGCAGCGTGAACCACGGATGCATGCCGCGCGAGGACCGTCCGGCGACGGCCTCCAGCACCTTGGTTCCCGTTAGCGGAACGCTTCGCGGGGAGAATTCCAAGCCGTTCGTCGGACATTCGAAGTAATCGAGCGTGAGGCTCCCCTTGGCAAGCAAGCCGTGAACGGTGTCGATCCGCGTGATGCGGATGTCGCGTTCGGACCGGTTCGACACCTCGATCCGGCGCTGCACGACCGGCGAGTCCGGATAGGACACGGTTACGGAGGCGACGCTTACGCCCCCCGACGCCGATAGATACGTCTCCGTCCATTCGCGGGAGCCGTCCGGCAGCTCCTTCTCGGCTTCCGTCGTTTTGGCGTAACCGTCGGTCTCCGTTCCGCGCCGCCCATCGATATCGAGCATAAATCCGCTTAACATGCCGTACTCCCCTTCCATAATCAATTCCCTATTCAATTCCATAATCCGTTCCATATTCAATTCCATAATTAATTCCACAATCAATTCCCTAATTAATTCCACAATCAATTCCAAAATCCGTTCTTAATCTGACCCTATGCCTCGCAGCCCATCTATTCCTTCACGGAGCCGAGCGTAATGCCCGTAATGAAATACCGCTGCAGGAACGGATAGATGAGCAGGATCGGCACCATGCTGACCAATATTTTGGCCGCGTTCATCGTTCGGTCGGACAGCTTCGAGAGCCGTTCGATTTCGTCCGGCGTCATGTTCGTCGTCGGCTGCGCCGCCTGCACGATGATTTGGTTCAGATACGTTTGCAGCGGATAATGGTTCGGATCGTTCATGTAGATCAACCCGTCGAAGAACGCGTTCCAGTGGCCGACGACGCTGAACAGCGTAACCGTCGCGATGGACGGCAGCGACAGTGGAAAATAGATGGCCCACAGCTTATGCCACGGCCCGGAACCGTCGATGACCGCCGCTTCGTCGAGCTCCTTCGGCAGGCTTTTGAAGAAATTCATCAGCACGATGATATTGAAGACCGCCACCGCCGTCGGCAGCACGAGCGACCACATCGTATCGAGCATGTGCAGCGATTTGATCGTCAGGTACGTCGGAATGAGGCCCCCGCTGAAAATCATCGTGAACACGAGCACCCACATGTAGACGTCGCGCGACCGGAACTCCGACTTGGGCCGCGATAAGGCGTAAGCGGATACGATCGTCAGAACGAACTGGATCGCGCCGCCGAGCAGCACCCGCTCCACCGATACGCCGAACGCGTGGAAGAACGCGCTGTCCGACATGACGGCTTTATACGAGACGAGCGTAAAATGGACCGGGTACACCGTGACGAGCCCGCCGGATGCGGCCGCTTTGTCACTGAACGAGACGGCCAGAATATGAACGAGCGGAAACAGCGTACTGAGACCAAGAAGACTAAGAATAATGATGACGAAGATTCCGAATACGCGCTCGGAGGCGCTGAGCCGAATACCCACTGCGGTTCACACCCTTTAGAAAATACGATAGTTGGCAAATTTCGAAGCCAGGAAATAAGAAATCGTGATGAGAATGAGGCTGACGACCGACTTCAAGAGACCGACGGCCGTGGCCAGCTCGTACTGCAATTCCTTCAAGCCGGCCCGGTAGACGTACGTGTCGATAATATCGCCCGTCTGGTAGACCATCGGATTGTACAGATTCAAGATCTGTTCGAAGCCGGCGTTCAGCACGTTCTGCATATCGAGCGTCAGCAGCAGGATGATCGTGGTAGCGATACCGGGCATCGTCACGTATAGCAGCTGCTTCAGGCGGCCCGCCCCGTCGATGCCTGCCGCCTCGTACAGGCTCGGATTAATGCCGGTCAGCGCGGCCAAGTAGATGATGGCCGAGAAACCGAACTCCTGCCAGACATGCGTGCCTACGATGACGCCGGGGAACCAGCTGTTGCTGCCGAGGAAGAAGATCGGCGAGATGCCGAGCTTTCCGAACGTTTCGTTCACGATGCCGTCCAGCGACAGGACATTGATGACGATACCGCCGAGCAATACCCACGAGATAAAGTGCGGCAGGTACACGATCGTTTGAATGCTTTTCTTGAACAACGCGCCTCTCACTTCGTTCAGAAGCAGCGCAAATATCAGCGCGAGCAGCTGCGTCGCGAGGATTTTCATGACCGCGATGGACAAGGTGTTCATGAAGATCGTCTTAATGTCCGGAATTTCGAACATATATTTGAAGTTCTCCAGGCCGATGAACGTCGAGCCCCATATCCCCTTGCCCGGGTTGAACTCCTGAAACGCCAGCATCAGGCCGAACAACGGGTAGATGCTGAATACGGCGACCAAGACCATCGTGGGCAGCAGCATGAGGTGATAATGGATGGATACTCTCTTTTTCATAGTCATACTCCCGATCTGATTGGGTTTCGGTTTTGTTTCTTGATGGTGCGGCGGCTATCGTGATCCCTAACAAAAATCGAGCGCGGAGCACCTTCGCGCCCGCGCTCGTCGTCTTCCGTCAATCGGGTTTTACTGCTTTAACGCTTCGTTCACTTCCTGCGTAATTTCGTCTCCGCCCTGCTTCTTCCACTGGGATACGAAGTCGTCGAAATAATCGACGGGCTTCTCGCCCGTAATGATCTTGATCATGGCGTCCTCTTCCAGCTTGTTCAGGTTGGTCATCTTGCGCTGCATCGTCTTCGTGGTGCTGTAGAACTCGCTGTATACCGGCTCGATGTCGTTCTCGATGATCGGGTTAACGCCGATAATCCGGGAGATCGGCTCGCCGTAATTGTCCGGATTCTTGCGCAGCCAATCGATGCCCTTCGCCCAGAAGGCGCCCATCGTCTTGTAATTGACCGCCGTCGCTTCCGGAACGTCCGGCAGCGCTTCGCCCTTGGAGGCGGCCAGGATGCCGGTGTGGTCAAGGATGACGGAATCGGCCCGCCACAGCGCCAGCGCGATCGGAAGCGTCTGCCAGTTCGGCAGCACCAGACCGGCGTACGGATCGCCGCCTGCATCGGCCGGGTTGTCGAGCGTGACCTGATACTCGTAATTGACGACCTTGACAAGCGCTTCGGGATGCTTGAAGCCTTTCTTAAGCACCGCGATCGTGCCGATCGGCGTCTCCTGCTTGGCGCGCGCCACGCCATCGGCGTCCTTCAGCGCGTAAGCCTGCCAATCCGCGGTCGGATCATTCTTGATCGCGTCGTTCAGCGGCGACCAGCCCGACCACCAAGGTCCGAAGAAAGCGCCTGCCTTGCCGGAGATGACAAGCTCGTTCGCCTGCTCGTTCTTCAGCACCGGGAAGTCCTTCGGAACGAGCCCTTGCGCGTACATCTCGCTCAGCTTCGATAGCGCGTCCTTCGTCTGCGGCTGGATGGAACCGTATTGGACGGTGCCGTCCGCGGCTTTGACCCAATTCTTCACGTACGATTTGTAGTAGTCGAACACCGGATCGAAGCCGTAGGTGCTCGCCCATTGGCCGGTGAACGTCTGCGAGCCCGGCATGCCGATCGTGTCCTTCTTGCCGTCGTCGTCCGGATCGTTCTCGATAAACGCTTTCAGAATCGCGTTCAGCTCGTCGATGGTCTTCGGCGGCTGCAAGCTCAGCTTGTCGAGCCAGTCCTTCCGCAGCCATACGAGCGGATCCGAGTTGTGCAGCGTGCCCATCGTCGGAATTCCGTATAACTTGCCGTCCACCGTAGCCAGATTCATCGCCTTGCCACCGTCGGTCTGCAGCACGCCTTTCAGCGCGGGACTGGCATAATCCTGGTACGCCTGCGTCAGATCCTCGAGCATGTCCGCTTTGATCATTTGCTGGTATTGCGTGTAGCTGACGAGCATGACGTCCGTGATGTCGTTGCTTGCGATCATGAGGTTCGTCTTGTCTCCGATCGCGCCGCCTTTGACGACGACCGGGAATTGCACGTCGATGTTCAGCTTATCGGACAGTGCTTGCACGTAACGGTTCTTCAGCACCGTGTCGCCCTCCGGCAGACCAAGATCCTTCGGCGTCGAGTCGGGATCGGCCTTCAATACCGTCAATGTCGTCTTCTCCGGCAGCGGGCCGAACGGATCCTTCGATTCGGCGGCTGCGCCGTTGTTCGGCGTGTTCGCGCCCGCGTTTCCGTTCGCCGCGTCGGAATCGTTCCCATTCGAGCCGTTATTGCCGCAAGCGGTCAATACGAGGGACATGGCAAGCGCGACGGAAAGCGAGGCTTTGCGTAACGTCTTCTCTTTCATGCTGTAACCCACCCTTTCATTATCTCGTTCATGCTTTGTAAGCGGTTTATCTACTTTCATGATAGAGAATTTCCAAGAAGCGCACTATGCACTTCTGCGACCAATAAGGGCGGATTTCGTTCTTTCTCGAGCGATAAAATCATACGAAGAGGCACATGTTTCACACCCGGGATGAGTGCGGACGCGTCCGTTCGCGCCTTGTTCTCCACCTAGTGGTCAGATAATCAAGTCCGGCCGGTTTTGCGGTACTCGTTGGGCAGCATGCCCGTGAAATCCCGGAACACGCGGCTGAAATGACGATAATCGCTGAAGCCGCACTGCTCGGCCACGCGCGCGATCGGATCGTCGGTGCGGAGGATGAGCCTTTTGGCGCGCTCCAGCTTCCGTTTGCGGATATAATCGCCGTAGGATTGTCCCGTTACCTTCTTGAAGCATTTGCTGAAATAGCCGCGGCTCATGTTGACTGCCCGCGCAATCTCGGATTCGCTCGGTTCTGGCCTGTCCTCGCGGTCGAGCAGCTCGATCGCCTGCATCATGCTTTCCGCGATTTGGCGCGACCCGTTCGCGTCGACCGTCTCCCGTATCGCGCTTCGGAACCCGCGCAGCCAAGCTTCCCAGTCCCTCCAACGGAGAAGGCCGTTCGTCCGCTCCAGCAGCCCCTTTAGCGAACCGGTGCCGAGAAGCCGTTCCCATTCCAGAACGACGGGATACAACCGCTTCAACAGCGCCGTTCCGTCGATGTCCGCCGCGGCCGTCTCCCGCAGCATCTTCTCGAACCGCTCGTCGCCGTACACCCATTCCGATCCTTCCCAATCCGCCCCGGCGTTGAAGACACCGGCTCGAGCCACCGCTGCGGCGGTGGTTGCCACAATCTCCGGCCACGCGGCTTCTGCGTAGGACTCCGCAGCATGGAACAGCACATGCTTGCGATAGTCGCGCAGCACCGCAGCCATGTTCCGGCTGTCCGCCGCTTCGATTCCCCCGATGCGTACGCATGTCCAGCCGCTCTTGTCGAGCCGCGGCCGGATGACATCCGCGAGCGGGCCGGTCTCGGAAGCCGCAAGCCGAAGCAGCCATGCCGCGCCGTCGATTTCGCTCAGCCTGCCGTCGTATCTCTCCAGCTCATCCGGCCGAATCAACTCCTGCGGCTCCGCATCCGGTCCAGGCGCGAATAGCAGCAGCCCTTCCTGCCGAGGCATCGTGCCGCGATTCGCCCTCTCTTTGGAACTGAATTCTTCGTTCAGCTTTTGCGCGATGCGTGCCAATGTTTCGTCCACGGCCTCGTCTTCGATCTCCGTCTTGACGATATAATCCAACACCCCGAGCCGCATCGCTTCCTGAATATATTTGAAATTGTCATGGCAAGTCAGCACGACGGCCGGCAGCCCCGACTCCGTTTCCTTCACTCTTCGAATGAGCTCGAGTCCGGACATGCCGTTCATCGACAGATCCGTAACCAGCAGATCGAACGATTCCCGCTCGATCAACTCCAGCGCGCTTTCGCCGCTCGCGGCGTCGCCTGCGACTACGAAGCCGTACTTGTGCCAGGGAAACGTCGTCATAATGCCCTGACGGACCAGCTTCTCATCATCTACGATCAGCACTTTATACATCCTTCTCTATCTCCTTTCGCCTCGTCGGTATTGTAAACCAATAGACGGTACCTTCCCGCTCCGAGCTCTCGGCCCGCAGTCTGCAGCCCTCCCCGAAATGCACGTCCAACATGCGGTTGACATAGTTAAGTCCGATGCCGAGCCCCTGCCCGACCTCGGTTCGATGTCCTTCGAACAGTCCGGCAAGCTTCTCTTCCGATAAGCCCGTGCCGTCGTCGCGGACGGATACCGTCACGAAGCCGGGCGGCGTCTGACGAACCGTCACCTCGATCGTCCCATTGCCTTCCTTCAAGCCGTGGCAGATCGCGTTCTCGACGAGCGGCTGAAGAATGAAGCGAGGAATCTCTACTTGAAGGACCGCGTCATCGACGTTGAAACAAGCCTCGAATTGATCATCGTTGCGCACGAGCTGCAAGGCGACGTAATCCTTCAGCGCGGCCAATTCCTGTTCGATCGTGACGATCGAACCTTCCTTGCCGAGATTATACCGGAGCAGGCGGGTCAGCTCGGCGACCAGCTTGACGATTTTGCGCTGCCCTTCCGCCTTGGCGATCCACTGCACCGTATTCAGCGAGTTGTAGAGGAAATGCGGATTGATTTGCGACAGCAGTTTGTCGACCTCCAGCTGGCGCTTCTCTCTCTCCTGCTGCCGAACCTCTTGAAGCAGGGATTGGATCCTGTCCTTCATGGAATGAAACTGCTTCAGCACCTGATCGAACTCAGCCACGTTCGTCCGTTCCGTCACGGTATCGAATTGGTTGGAGGCCATATGGCCGATTTCTTTCTTGAACAGCCGGATCGGCACGTAGACCGAGCGCCAGACCAGATAGCCGAGCAGCAGGCTGAGGAGCATAAGAACGGCGCCGATAAGCGCCATGCGCAGCGCCCAGTCGCGAATCTCGCTCGTAAACGTGCTTTTGTTGAAAGCCGCGACCAAATGCCAGCCGTAACGGCTCGTCGTATCGAATACGTACGCATCCGCGGCGCGCCTGATCGAATCTCCGGATTCCCCCGCATACAGCGCGCCCAGCTGGAAGCTGTCCGGAAGCTGGCTGTAGACGATTCGATTATGGTCGTTGGCAATGACGTAGTTGATCTCCATCCCGAGCTGCTTCGGCTTCATGATGTTGGCTAGCGCGGGCAGGCTGGATTCCAGGTATAAGTTCAAATTGGATTCGCCCATCGTATCGACGGGACGCGTGAGCGACAGCACGAGCCCGTTCTTCCCATCCGCCATGGAAGGGTGAGGACCGTAGAAGGTGAACAGCGTCTTGTCGGTCAAGACGGGAAGTCCCGTCATGACGGGCGGCCGATTCAGTTTTCCGTTCTCGAACAGCGTCTTGCCGGTGTCCGGATAATAATAGAAATGAAAACCGGCGTTCGGATTCGTAAAATCGATCAAATTGAGATAGGCGTTGATGTTGTCGTAATGCGTCTTCTTGCTGGAATAGCTGTCCGTGGCCAAATAATTCGTCAGATCGTTGGATACCGTGCCCCCGTAACTGAGCTGACTGGAGACGGAGAGCAGGTTGTCGACCGCAAGGTCGGTGTCGCGGGACACTTCGTCCAGCGTGAGCTGTATGTTCCGCTCGATCTTGTTGTATAAGATCGACGAGATCGTATAGTAGGAAGCAGAACCGACGATCGCGAACGTCATGAACGTACTGAACAGAAACACGACCGTCACGCGGTTCTTCAAGGAATACAAGAAAGGCCGGCCCGTCCATGCATGCAGCCATTGCTTCATGCCGATTTCATCTCCCTTCTGCCAGGCGTCTATGGGCGTCGCCATTGGCATCTTGTAGTCGTACAACAGACGGAAGCGAAGTCCGCGGTGCGCGCGGCGCACTCACGAACTTCGCATGAGGTCAAGTTATTCGGATCGCGCAAGCCGCGAACTCATCTACGTTAGTCTCGCTGCTCTGCGACCATGCGGTTGGTCAGCCTGCCGAGCTTCTCGATCTCGATCGTCACGACATCCCCCGCCTGCAGGTACTGCTGCTTCTCCGGAGGGTAACCCATGACGACGCCCTCCGGCGTCCCGGTAAGGATGACATCGCCGGGAACGAGCGTCATATGTCGCGAGATATAGCTGACGATTTCGTCGACGGCGAAGATCATGTCCGACGTGTGCGAGGACTGGCGCGTCTCTCCGTTCACGGTGCTGCCGATGGCCAGGTCGTTCGGATTGCCAATCTCGTCCGCCGTCACGAGATACGGACCCAGCGGCGCGAAGCCGTCGCAGCTCTTGCCGAGCAGCCATTGCTGCGTGCGCAGCTGCAGGTCGCGGGCAGACAGATCGTTGGCGTTGCAGTAGCCGAACACGTAGTCCAGCGCCTGCTCGCGGGGCACGTTCTTGGCCGTCCAGCCGATGACGACGGCCAGCTCGGCCTCGTAATCGACCTTCTCGCTTACGGCCGGCAGCGCGACGTCGTCTCCATCGCCGCACAACGCGTTATTGAATTTGTTGAAGAGAATCGGAACCGACGGAATCGGCGAATTCGTCTCTTCGGCATGCTTGCGGTAATTAAGGCCGACGCAGATGATTTTGTTGGGTACTGGAACGCAGGCGCCAAGCTTCAGCCCCTCCTCGCTGCGGAAACAGGCGGAATCCGCCTCGCCCGATAGGCGCTGCAAGACGGATAACGCCTCGGCTCCGCCTTCGATGGCTTCCTGGATGGAGGCCGGAACGCCGTCTCCCGCCGACGACGCGGCGGCGACGTCCAGCACGCCCCTGTCCGTGACGACGCCTAATCTGGATAATCCGTTATCGATGAAGTGAATCAGTTTCATTCGCGTAGTGCCTCCTTGATGCTGATCATGAACATGTTGTTCGATCGTTCTATATCCCGCAAGTTCGGTTAACCGTCTTGACGAGGCTGAAACTTCGGACCCGTTACGCTGCCGTCGGCGTCAATCCCCTCTACGGCACTGAAGCCGTCATATACCGTCGCCACGATATCGAACAAGGCGGTCTGTCCCGGCTCCAGCGTCTTATGGGTGCCGCGCTCTACCCCATCCGCGAGACGCACGGGGTAGCCCGTGCACGGCTCCAGCACGACGGTCTGCAATTCTCGCCAGCCGCCATAGGACGCGAATAACCAGCAGCTCGGAAGCGCTTCATTATCGTAGCTGAGGCCGAAGCCTATGCCGTCCTTCGTGTCCGTGAGCGCGCACCAGCCCGCCTTCATCTTCGTCGCGTATTGGAATTCGCTGACGCCCGAGTCGAACGGGAGCACCTCGCGCATATCATGCAGGCTGCCGTCTGCTCCTGCGGCGTAAGGCCATGAATAATCGTACGACGTTCTGCCTGTCCGCGGAGATCCGAAGCTTTCCATGCGGACTTCTTCCGCCGGCAGATCGATGCGGCAATGCTCGTCCGCCGACATCGCCGCATGCAGCTTCCACAGATACGGCTGCGGCTTGCGGCCCTTGTTCTCAATCGTATGCCGGAAGCGCAGCTTGGCTTCGCCGGCCCGCAGCGTAATCGTCTTCACGATCCGCGTCGCGCTGATCGGCGTCTCCACCCACAGACGCAGCACGGCCTCATGCTCATCGCTGCGCTCGACCGCATAGTGCCAAGGCAAGGTCCAGATTTCGCCATGGTCGGGGAACGTCTCCCCGCCGATCGACTCCGCTTCGTCGTTCGGATACAGCTCGTCCCAGCCGCCGAAGAAATGATCATCGTACGACGCGTGGAGCTGCAGCTTCCTGGGGGTCATGCGCGGGTGACGCCACAGCAGTTCTTTATCGCGCGGCTTGTAAACGATCTGCCAAATCTTCGCGCCAAGCTCCGGCATCACGACGACGCGCAGCTTTTCATTCTCCAGCACGACGGTGCGGATCTCGTTATACGTCCAATTCGTGTCGACCGTTACGCCCATATCAGACGCTCCCTCCGGTTGCGATGTTGCCGAATGCCGGCATCAGCCTTCGCCTCCCGGCACGAGCAGCACCTTCGACAGGCTGCCCGGGCTCGCGATCAACCGTTTATACCATTCGGCGCCTTCCGAGAGCGGCGCTTCGACGACGCCGTCCGTAAGGCCGATGCGCCCTTCCTCGATCCAGCGCAGCGCGAGGCGGAAGTTCAAATCCGAGTATGCGAACGAGCCTGTCATGGCGATTTCGCTGCGGATGGCAACGTTGACCGGCAAGGAAGATTGTTCTTCGTGCAGTCCCGTGTAGACGACGCGCCCGCCGGGCGTGCAGGCCAGTACGCATTGACTGCGCGTCAAGGTCGCTCCCACCGCATCGATCGCAACGTCCACGCCTGCGCCTCCCGTCAGCCGTTTCACTTCTTCCAAGGTATCCGCGCTTGCAGGATGAATCGTATGCGCCGCGCCCAGCTTGCGGGCAATCGCAAGCCTGTCCTCGTTCATGTCCACGGCGATAATGTCCCGCACGCCGTACTGAAGCACGGCTTGCAGCGCCAGCAGCCCGATCGGTCCCATGCCCAGGATGAGCACCTTATCCGAGGGCTTCGGGCTCGCGAGCTCTGCCGCCCGGATCGCGCATGCCGCGGGCTCCGTCATCGCGGCTTGCTTCAGCGTGACCGACTCCGGCACGGGGAGCACGAAGTCGGCCGGGATTTTCACATATTGCGCATTGCTGCCGGGCAGCGCCGCGGATAGCAGCTTGCGGCTCGCGCACAGCTGCTGGCGGCCGCTCGCGCATTTCCCGCAGCGCCCGCAGGTGACGAGCGGGTTCGCCGTCACGCGCTGGCCGACCGTCCATCGGCCCGAGGCTGCCGCTTCCGCTCCCATCGCGGCGATGGTTCCCGCGAATTCATGCCCGAAAATCATCGGCGGCTTGCGCAAGGCGTTGTGCCCGAGAAAGCCGCTCAATTCGGAGCCGCAAATGCCGGAATAGGCGACGGCGATCAGGATTTCGCCCGCTCCGGGAATCGGCATATCGACCTCCCGCATGGTCATCGTTTCGGGTCCTTCGTACAGTAATGCTTGCATGCCAGCAGGCCTCCCTATCGTAAAATCGATTGCGACGCCGTACGTTGTCGTACGACGCTAGAATGTAATCGACAACCCGCCGTCCACAGGCACGATCGCCCCGCACATATACGATGCGTCGTCCGAGGCGAGGAAGGCGATGACGCCCGCCGCTTCCTCCGGCTGCCCTTGTCGCCGTTGGGCGATCTTGCCCCGCGCGACGTAAATGTCCTTGAACCACTCCGTCTCATGCTCCATCACGCCGTCGACGAACGACATCGGCGTCTCGATGAAGCCGAGCGCGACGGCGTTGACGCGGATGCCCGCATCGATGAGCTCGATCGCGGTGTTGCGGGTCAACTGATCCATTGCGCCTTTGCCCGCGTTATAGCTCGACGACTCCGGAAGAGCCCGGCTGCTGTTGATCGACGATACGTTGACGATGGCTCCCTGCGTTCCGCCGGCTCTCATCAGCGCCGCTCCCGCCTGCGTGCAATAAAAAGTCCCGTTGACGATAATATCGAACACATGCCGCCATTCCTTTATCTTCGACCCCAGAAACGGCATCGGTTCGAACGTGGCCGCATTGTTCACGAGAATGTCCAGCCGACCGTGCAATTGTTCGAGTTCATCGAACATCGCCGTTACGGATGCTTCATCCGACACGTCGCCTGCGATGAAAGTTACGTCAAAGCCTTCTTCCCGCAGCGCTTCCGCCGCTGACTCGCCGACATCCGCCCGGCGTCCGGTAATGACGACCGAAGCGCCTTCCGAAGCGAGGCGCCGCGCCGTCGCATACCCGACGCCCGTCGCGCCTCCCGTAATGAAAGCGACCTTGCCCGCGAATCTGCCCGTATTTGCCATGAATAATCAGCCTCCTAATTGACGCGGAATTTGTTAACGACGTCTTCGTTGACCGTAATGCCTAGACCCGGACGGTCCGGCACGTGGACATAGCCGTCCTTGAAGACGATCGGCTCGGATACGAGTTCGCGCGCGAGCGGCGACGTGGACGCCGTATGCTCGATCATGAAGCCGTTCGGGATCGAAGCCGCGAAATGCGTGCTCGCCGCCACGAGAATGCCCGTCTTGAACGCATGCGGCACGACCTTCTTATGGCGCTCGTTCGCCATATAAGCGATCCGCTTGCCTTCGGTCAGACCGCCGCAGCGACCTAGATCCGGCTGGACGATGTCATGTCCGCCTTCCTCGATCAGGCGCCGGAATGCCGTCACGCCGCTCTCCTGCTCGCCGCCGGCAATGCGCAGCGACGTCCGGGAGGACAGCTCCTTGTAGCCGGCGAGGTCTTCCGGATGAAGCGGCTCCTCGAGCCAATAAACGCCGTGCTTCTCGTAAATGTCAGCCATGCGCAGAGCGCCCTTCAGGTCCCATGCGAGACCTCCGTCGATCATCACGTCGATGTCCCGGCCGACGGTTTCGCGGATCGCCCGGATCTGCTCCTCGTCGAAACGGGCGTCCCGGCCGATCGGTCCCCAGCCGAACTTCATCGCCTTATAGCCCTGGGAAGCGAATTGCTCCGCCAAGCGGACCGCTTCCGAGATCGTGTCCGGCATAAGCGAGCTCGCGTACGCCTTCAGCATGCTGCGGTACGTGCCGCCGAGCATCCCCGATACGGGGCGGCCGGCCTTCTTTCCCGCGATATCCCAAAGCGCCATGTCGATTCCGCTCATCGCGTGCATCGCGGGGCCGCCACGGCCGAAATAGATGGTGCCGCGGTACATTTTGTCCCACAGCCGCTCGATATCGAGCGGATTCTCGCCGATCAGCAGCGATCGCAAGCCCGTCGCGATGGAGTGGGACGGCGGGGCGTCGATGGCGGCTTTCGCCACGAGCGGCACGGAATCGACTTCGCCGTAGCCCGTAATTCCCTCGTCCGTGTGCACGCGTATCATGAGCGTGTCCTGCGTTCCGTCGCAGCGCTCCGCGTCAAGATCCGGCAAACGCAAGTAAATCGATTCTACTTCGGTGATTTTCATTGCTATATCCCCATTCCATCAATAAATTTCGGTGAGCGTGCATGATCTGCGGTCCGCACGAGTCTCAGGCCGCTTCTTCACCGTTATGTAAATGATTGCGCTTCAACACCATCATTGTAGTAGGTCATTTTGAATATTGTCAACAATATTTATTTGATTGTATAATGGGGGTAACTTACAATTATTTCTTCGTATACGAGCGCTGCATGAAGTATACTTGTACATACGAAGAATGAACTTCAATTCCCCCCATATAGAGGAGTTATCCGACAAGATGGCTGAATTTACGTTTAAGCAGCAAGCCAATATTTCTCTGCGCGAGAAGGTGACGAACGATCTGCGCGAAGCCATTCTGAATGGCGATCTTGAGCCCGGCGCGAGAATCAAGGAAATGGACATCGCGGAGCAAATGAAGGTCAGCCGGGGACCTATCCGCGAAGCGATCCGCCAGCTCGAGCGCGAAGGCCTGCTCGTGTCCTATCCTTACAAAGAAACGGTCGTCGCCGATCTCGGGGCAAGCGAAGTGCAGCACATCCTTAACCCGATCCGGTTTCATATCGAATGGTACGTGGTGAGGACGTATCTGAACCTCATGGATGCTGCGTTCTTCACGAAGCTGCAAGCGATCGTGGACGATATGAGCGCCGCCGTCGTCAGCGGCGAGAAGACCCGGCTCGTCGACCTGGACCTTCTGTTCCATCATTCGATTCTCGAATTGGCAACGGAACGAACCGTCATGCTGACTTGGCAAAGCATCGTGAACCAGATTCGGCTTCACTTCGCCAAGAATCTCCCCTTCTACGATCACGACCATATGGCATCCGATCATCAAGCTTTGCTGGATGCATTCCGATCCAAGGATTTGGAACGCATTCAAGCCGCCATCGTTGCCCATCTGGGCAGTGATGACAACCTGCTTTGCTTTATTCGATAGTGGGTTTGAAGAGGAGTCGAATGGGGCGACGAAGCGAAGACGAATGACAGCAAATATGAAGACGAATGACAGCAAATATAATGAAAAGAGGCAGCCAAGGACGAGTTCCATTGAATCGGAACTCACTTGCTAGTCGGCGCAAACCTCGCCAATCCTCGGCTTTTCGGCTAAGTAGCGAAGCTCAACAGCCGAACAGGTCCGAGCAGTCCGCTCGGCTCTTGCTGGGCAAACCGTGAAAACCCGAGTTCAGCAGCGCCTGCGTAGACGGCTCGCCAAACAATCCGTTATTGGGACAACTTTCAGTCCGCTAGTTACGTTCGGCCCGTGTTTCCGTCATGCTGCTGAAGCCTTGTTATCAATGAGGCAACGCTTTGTTCGCGATAGCCGGTTTGACGTACGGCGGTTTGAATAGGACCCATGCAGCCCATCCCAATAAACCTCCGGATACGTTAAGAATCAAATCGTCCACATCGAAGCTCCCGATCGAAAAAATCAGCTGCGCGCATTCCAATCCCAAGCTTACAGCTAGTGAAAGCGAGGCTGCCCAGAAGCATGCCGTTACGATGCGATTCGACAGCATGCTGAAGAATACGCCTCCGGGCAGGAAGATCGCAATATTGCCAATCAGGTTGACTTGATCATGCGGATTCGAGAAGCGGTGCACGTTTTGAGCGATGGATCTGAAGGGCGACAAATTGGCCGATTGCAAACGGTCATGGAGGTATTCGGGAGTCAGGATCGTTTTCTGAAGCTGCTGCCATAGAAAAGGAAGGTCGGCCGAGCCGAACTTAAACAAAATGATTTTGACTAAGTAATAGCTATATAGTAAAAACAGCAATGCTACGATAAACCCCTTCGCGTTCTTCATATTGTGCCTGCCCCTCACTATCAAGATGTCGAGCGTGTTGTTATCCCTAGGGTAGTGCGAATTGTTTAATAAAAAGCAGGGGCAAATATAAAGTTTCTATTAAGCGGAGCATAGCGCGCATGCACTCTGCAAACGTGCTTTTTCCGGTAGCAACACAAAATAAAAAAACGCATCCTATAATTGGTTGCGTTGATTTGAATTATGATCTAGAGCCTTATGCATGTTGCTAATCAGGCATGAATTCCCCGATCATGAAACGTTTCCGGACGCCCCTGCGATCCTCGCGGCAAACGCCTCGAGCTCGATGGACTCACCTTTGTTCAACCGGGAATGCTCGGCCGCGAAGGCCATCATATGGCTCCGCAAAGAAGCCGAAGCCGACGTCAGTCCTTCTCCGTGACCGTACGCCCTGACATCCTTCAAGAAACTTCTGACGATGCCGAAGTCTCCGCCGCCATGTCCGCTGCTCGGGACGTGAACGGTGATTTCGTCCTTCTGCTTCGTCAGGAAATCATGGACGACGATCCGATCCTCCGAGCCGCTGATCTGCCCTTTCGTCCCCATGATCTGAATAATCCGTTCCTGTTCCATCGTGAATCCGCACATGCTGAACGTCGCCGTGGAGCCGTTGGCGAACTCCATGTTGACCACCTGATGGTCCACCACGTTGTTGTCGGACTTATACACGCATCGCCCGTAAGGCGTCGTTCGCAATCCTTCGAGCACGGCTTCACGGGAGAGGTCCGGAGCAAAATGCTTCGCCCAGTGCCGCCCCTCTTCGTCGCTCAAATAAAACCGCGGCGCCGAGTACGGACAAGCCGCCTCCACCGCGCAGCCGTCCAAACACCGATCGGTCGAGCCCGCCGGCGCGTTGCCGGCATGAAAATGCATTAATGAACCGTAGGAGCTGACGCGAACGCAAGGCTGATCCATCAGCCAGGAGAGAACGTCCATGTCGTGGCAGGACTTCGCGAGAATCATCGGGCTCGACGTGTTCGAATGGCTCCAATTGCCGCGAACGAAGCTATGGGCGATATGCCAATAGCCGACATTCTCGTTCAGCTGGATGGAGACGACCTCCCCGATTCGGCCGTCCGTGATCAATTGCTTGATTCTCGACCAGAACGGCGTATACCGAAGCACGTGACAAATCGATAAGAGCCGCTCGCTTTCCTTGGCCGCGCGTTCCATCTCGATGCATTCCTTCGGATCGGGCGACATCGGCTTCTCCAGCAGGACGTGATAGCCCTTGCCAAGCGATTGCACGGCCGGTTCGAAGTGCATGCGGTCCTGCGTGCAAATCATCATGATATCGGCCATCTGCGGTTGTTCCAGCACTTGTTCCCATGACTCGTAACAACGATCGGCCTCGATGCCGTGCTGTTCGGCGAATGCCGCGCGCCTGGCGGGATCCTTCTCCGCGACGGCGACGAATGTCAATTCATGCGGGTAGTCCAAGGCGTATGGCGCGTAGCTCCTTGCGCCGCGCGCTCCCGCTCCAAGCAATATGGCTGTTAGTGGTTTCATGGCTGGCCCTCTCTCTATTTCATGGATGCGGCGTTGCTTAGCCTTTCGTGCCGGTGAGCGCGATTCCCTCGATGAACGAACGCTGGAAGACGATGAACACGATGATCATCGGCCAGATCGCCAGCAAAGAACCGGCCATTAGCACGGGGTAATTGGTCGAATGCTCGCCTTGCAAATAAGCGAGACCTGCGGAAAGCGTCATTTTCTCCAGATCCTGATTCACGATCAGCGGCCAAAGCAGATCGTTCCACGACCAAAGGATCGTCATGATCGACAAGGCCACGAGACCGGATTTGGCCAGCGGCAGCATGATGCGCCAATAGACGCCGAAATACGTGCACCCGTCGAGCAGCGCGGCTTCCTCCAGCTCCTTCGGAATCGTCATGAAGAACTGCCGCAGCAGGAAGGTGCCGAATACGCTGAATAACCCGGGCACGATCAGCGCCGTCAGCGTGTTCAGCCAATGCAAATCTTTCATGATGAAATACTGGGGAATGATGAACACTTGCCCGGGAATCATCAGCACCGACAGGCAGAGGATGAAGATCGTGTCTCGTCCCGGAAAATTCAACCGAGCGAACGCGAATGCAGCCATCGAACAGAAAAGCAGCTGTCCGACGGTCTTCGCCACGGTCGTCAAGGTCGTATTGAAATAAAACGTCATGAACGGCAGCGAGTCGATCGCCTTGGAATAGTTGCTCCAGTGAAATACGGAAGGGACGAGGATCGGCGGTACTTGCGTCGATTCGCCCAGCGTCTTGACGGAGGTCAAGAACATCCAGAGGAACGGCGCGATCATGAGCAGCGAGCCGATCGACAACAGCGCGTACACGACGCCCAAGGAAAATCTGTTGCTTCTTGCGTTGATGGAATTCATGTCTCCCGCCCCTCTCTATTCGTAATGCACCCATTTTTTTTGCAGCTTCATCTGGATCGCGGTGATCACCATGATAATGGCGAGCAAGAACACTCCGATTGCGGAGGCATAGCCCTTGTCGTTGTCTTCGAACGCGTATTTGTAGAACAAATAGACGACCGATTGCGTATTCTCGATGACGGGGCTCGTCTTGCCGATCATCATGAAGATCAAGTCGAACACCTGGAAAGCGCCGATCAAGGAAATAATCGTCACGAAGAAAATCGTAGGCGTGAGGAGCGGCAACGTAATCAGGTAAAATTTACGGAACGGACCTGCGCCGTCGATCGATGCGGCTTCGTAGTAGGAAGTCGAAATGCCTTGCAAGCCGGATAGAAAAATAATCATGTTGTTGCCGATGGAGCTCCAGACGGACACGATCACGACGGATAACAAAGCGAGCTTCGGATCGGTCAGCCACGATTTCCCGTGAATGGAGAACTTGCCTAGCACCTCGTTAATTAAGCCGTAATCGCCGTTATAGAGCCATTTCCACACCATGGCCACCGCGGCGGGCATCGTGACGACGGGCAGGAAGAACAACGTGCGGAAGACGGCCAGCCCGCGCACCTTCTGATTGAGCAGCGTGGCCGCGATAATGGATAGGATAATGCTGAGCGGAACGAACATGACGACGTACAGCACCGTGTTGCGCAAAGCATGGAACAGGCTTTCGTCATGGATCAACCGTTTGTAATTGGCGAGTCCGTCCCAGGAATACGTATTGAACGCTTCCCATTTCGTAAAGCTGAAATACGTCGTTTGAAGGATCGGCCAAATATAGAAAATCAACATGCCGACGAAGAACGGGGCGATCAATACATAGCCCCAGAGCCATTGGCTTCGCGTTAACTTGCTTTTTCCCGTTCTCATTAGCCAATCCCCCTTCTCGTATACGCCGCCGTTGGATGGCGACGGCCGGATAAACGGCGGGAAACGCTCGTCATCCGAACGTTCCCGCCGCTTCCATGTTCCCGTCATCCGTTTATTCGGCAGCGAGCGCCTCGTTCATCTTGGCCGCCAATTGCTTGCCGGCTTCCTCCGCGGAGATGCTGCCCGACCATGCTTTGGTCAGAATCTCCGTTTCTTGCGACGCCCACTTCGACGTATACTTGGAGATCGGATACGGCTTGGAGTAGTTAACCTCGTCGATGAATACTTGCAGCTTCATGTTCGGGATGGATTTCACCCAAGTATCCTGCGTGCCGTTCATGGCGGGAATGACGATGCCCGTCTTGGCGTAGATATCGCTCGCTTCTTTGGAGCTCAGGAATTTGATGAATTCCCAAGCTTCCTTCTGATGCTTCGTCTTGGCCGACATCGCGTAACCGAGGCCGTGAATGACGACGGCTTGCTCTTTGCCCTTCGGCAATGCCGCGACGTCCACTTTGTCTTTCAGGTAATCGTTCTTCGCGTATACGCTCGCGCTCCACGAGCCGTCCCAGACCATCGCGACCTTGCCGGATTGGAACATGGTGTACGGATCGGTATCCGTCATCTGGGCGAGCGTCGGAGACGACTTGTCCACGTTGATCATGTCGGTGATGAACTTCAAGCCCGCGATCGCTTCGGGTTTGTCGTAACCGGATGTTTTCTTGTCGTCCGAGATCACGTATCCGCCGGCTTGATAGATCGTATCGTAGTAGACGCCCTGGGAATCGAGCGCGCCCGCGAAGCCCCATACGCCTTTGCCGGGATCCGTGAGCTTCTTCGCAACGTCGGCGAACTGCTGCCAATCCCAGGAGCCGTCCGGATACGGGACGCCCGCCGCGTCGAACAGCGCTTTATTGTAATAAACGCCGATCGTATCGAAGTCCTTCGGGATGGCGAATTGCTTGTCTTGATAGTTGTAGAGATTATTAAGCGACTCCGGGTAAGCCTTCATGTCCAAGGCGTCCTGCTTGATCAGATCGTCCAGCGGCTGGAGCATTCCGTTCGATGCATAAGAAGCGAAGCGCGGTCCGTTCATCCAGAACACGTCGGGCAAATTATCGCCGCCCGCTGCCGTGTCCATCTTCTGCCAATACTCTTTGTTCGGCGTGTCTTGAATTTTGACCGTAATATTCGGGTGCTCGGTTTCGAATGCCTTGATCAACAGATCGTTCGTCTCGTTGTAGGCCGTTCCGCCCCACATCCCGTAGGAAATCTCGACCTTCTTGCCGCTCGTCGCCGAATTGCCGGCGTCTTGCGAGGCAGCCCCCGCGTCATTCCCCTCGTTGTTGTTCCCTTTGGTGTCGGAGCATCCGGATGCGATAACAGTGGTCATGGCTAACAAGGCAATAATGGCTTTTTTCATGTGCTGATTCCCCCTAAGATAAGTTGATCTTACTTGCATGTGGGTCACTTGCGTTCGAATCATGAGCATTGCCGTTTACCTATACCGATGCTTGCGATGCTTGTCCCAACACCACCTCCAAAAAGGTTCGACTTTACAAATTGGGGCAAATAAGTGATAACGTTTGCCCAAAGGGTATAATAAAATTCGGCGACGATTGACGCCGAATTCGATCAACACGATCTCTCACTGCGAATTTCACTTCTCCAGCCTATAGTCCGAGGACTGCCGAATCCTGAGCTGATGCGGAATTTGAATGCGGATCGGAAACGTCAGCCTGTTCTGCATGGTGTCGACCAGCGTTCTCGCGGCCATCATTCCGATTTCGTTCTTGGCGATATGCAGGGACGATAGCGGCGGAGACGTGTATTCGGCGATTTCGATATTATCGATTCCCACGAAAGCCATGTCCTCCGGTATGCGCAAGTTCTGCTCCGCCACGGCTCTCATGGCCGGAATCGCCATCATGTCGCTTGCCGCGACCATGGCGGTCGGCAGGTTGCCGGCTTGTCGCTGCAGCATGTCCAGCATGCCGCTATGGCTGCGGGCCACGTGCCACTTCGTCTCTACCATCCAGTCTGGATTCCATTCTAGGCCGAATTCCAGCATCGCCTCCTGGTAGCCTCTGAACCTTGCTTCTTTCTTGCCTTCGTTGCCGAATCCCAAGCCCCCGCCGACGAATCCGATCCGCTCGTGGCCTTGGACGACCAGATGCTGCACGGCGGTTCTGACTGCCGCTAACCGGTCGTAATCGACGATGGAAAATCCGGGATCGGGCGATATGACGTCGATGCCGACGATGGCCGGGATGTTGTCGCGGATGTAGGCCATGATCGGAGGGTCGATTTCCCCCACGATAATCATGCCGTCGACGGAAGATTCCTTCACTGCTTTATGTAATACCGCTTCATTGCGCACTTCTTCCAATGAATGGATATTGGACAACGTATAACCGAGTTGAAATAATTCTTTCTGCACGCTGGACAGGATTGGCGAGAAATACGGATGATGCTGCATGAGTTGGGGAGCGAATACGATGCATCCGACTTGCATGGACGCCTTCGGCTCGTCCTTCTTGCTCCGCACGAGGCGCCGGGCAGATTCATTGGGCTCGTATCCCGTTTCCTGAACGGCCTTCCAAATTTTGTTGCGCGTCTCCTCGTTCGCGTGTCTGCTCCGATCGTCGTTGATGACCCGGGACACCGTGGAAACGGAAACTCCGACCCGGTCAGCGATATCTTTCAATGTGACCACTCGATTGTCTCCTCTGCTTTTGCCAAATAGTTGCGCCAAACGTTTTCACAATTTGATAATAAGTGGATGTCAACTTTGTTGTCAATCCATTCTTTGACGAATTGTAAATCTCGCTCGCGCTGCGTATACACTGTACGCACATCTGATTCCTCACTCGGCAAGCTTATTTTTTGGCATCCAAGATAAACATCGTCGCATCTTGGTTCATGAATATTTTACTGCCGGTATAAATGGGTTTGGAGGTTACGTCCTTGAAGCCGATCCTGCCCATAAGAGCGATGAGATCGCCCTGATCGAATCCATTATGAACCAGATCCGCTTTCACGTTGTCATTCTTATCGAAATCGACGATCAGTAACTGCCCGCCGGGATTCAGCACCTCATATAACCTGGCTAACACCGGCTCTACGTCTTGGATGTGAAGCAAAACTTGTGCCATGAACACATAATCGGCATGCAGATCGGATCTTAATCCCGCTTCAAAATCAAAGCATAACGTCTCGGCATTCCGGATTTCGGTGTCGGCCGTCTTCCGATCGATCTGATCCAGCATATTCTGCGAAGTATCCAGAAAGACGATGCTGCGGAAGTCATCCAGCAAATCGAGCCCGACAAGCCCGGTTCCGCATCCGAAATCAATCGCGCTTTTCTCTTTGCCGTTCTCGATGAATTCCCGAATGGCGTTTGACGCGATCTTGGCGATTTGAATTCGCTCGGGAGTATCATAACCGCTTGCCATCGCTTCGAAAATATCCGTATTTCCCATTCCTCTGCCTCCAGTTCGGTTCGTTAACGATAGGTGCTCAGCCCATCGCTTTTCATGAAACACTCGACTGTTTGAATTATATCAAAAGCAATCACTCGAGCAAATTAACGCTCGAATAAAAAGAACCCCTAGGACACCTAGGGGATCAGACCTATTATCGGAACGATCCGGATTTTTCGTCCAACTCGACTTTTCGATCGTATGCTCGATTGCTCGCCCCTTGCGTAATTTCTCACTTCCAACGTTTGATTCAGCGCGATCTTCAGGTGCCCTTCCGTGCCGTACGCATCCACGCCGATAGGATAGAACGGGTTCGTCTCGCCTTTAAGCGATCGCGTGCCCGTGGAAATTCAGCTCCCCCATTGCCAAAATCAATTGCATGAAATATACTGTTGTAAAAATATGTAACGGCACGAAGCACATGCCGCTTTGATTATCAGAATCTCTTACGATTCCGGATCAAGGCGGCATTTTTTTGTCCAGATTGAAAGAAGGGAGTACTTATGAGTGCTTTTGAGACGAAGTTGAACCAATGGCTTCACGATCAACTTGCTGTAGAAAAGAATCCGAGAAGACGCGAAATGCTTCAAAAGGAAATTGGACATGGTACGAAAGAGTTTTTGAGAACGATATGGTATCCTGCCGTGGGTAACTTTAATCATCTACATGCGGAATGGGAAGTTCGGGATTATGGCAATCGATGGCGTTATCTGGATCTCGCCTATATGCCTGGAGGAGCTAAAGGCTGCATCGAAATCCACGGCTATCGATCCCACGCTAGAGATATTGAAGCATGGCGATTCCGGGATTTGTGCAAGAAACAAGCGTACCTCGTATTGGGCGACTGGCTGTTCCTTCCTGTTGCGTACTTGTCGATCGAGGAAGAACCGGAGGTAATCAAGCAGATGGCATTATCCTTCGTCGGTAAGTTCGTGTCCCTGTCAACGAGTCATTCGCTCAGTTGGATTGAAGCAGAGGCGCTGCGGTTTGCGCGCGGCGTTATTCGGCCTTTTCGCTCCGATGAACTTTCCGTGCACCTGAATCGATCCACGAGACAGGCGAGGCGTATTTTAGACAAGCTCGTGGAAATGAACGTTCTCATGGTTCACAATGGACAACAGCGTTATCGCACCTATCAACTGGTCACTCATGACCATTAGAACACTATTCACGTAAAAGCCTTCTGTTTACGGACAGCTATGACCATTAGAAACAAACATCATCGTTTTCTCTGGCAATTGTCTCGCTTATGGACACTAACTTCCGCAAGAAAGGCAGAAGACCGAATCATCGACGCTAACGGTCTCTAATGTCCGAATGATTAGGTACGAGATTATGCTGCAGACGGTTCTCAGCGAATGGTTGGCGGAAAGGAAAACCCTCCGTTTTGAATAGACGGAGGGTTCTCAACAGCCCGAAGACTTTTGCATAGCAGAAGTCTTCGGGCTTAATCAGACTATAAATAAGTACGAAGCTTACAGCCTACTCTCTGGAGCGGCTAGCCGTTCGTGCACGGCCAGAGTTCGTGCGCGGCCAGCGTTCGTACTGGCTAGCCGTTCGTGCGCGGCCAGCGTTCGTGCACGGCCAGCGTTCGTGCGCGGCCAGCCGTCCGTGCGCAACCAGCCGTTCAAGCCCCGCCAGCCTCGAACGGGCACGGCAGCAACTTTCATGATGTCGATATTAATTAATGTTCACGTATCCAAACCGTCATCTCTCCCGGTTTCCGGTTGCCCCAGAAGGCGTATGGAACGGCCTTAACGGGGACGCTCATCTTCTTGCGCGCGACCGGCCTGTACAGTTCGTCCGTCCAGGAATGATCGGAACGCTGCCCCTCTCCGGATAAGACAACGATACCGCCTAGAACGTCTTCCTTATATTCCGCTATGAATTCGGCATCCTCGGGAAAGCAGAGATCCGTCAGGTCCGGGCCGTTGTCCGCTTCCTCCACGCAATACACGAGCGGACCGAATTGCAAAGCGATTTTACCCGCATTCTCGTGCACTTTGGGATTCGATTCGATGCGCTCGACGACCATCGGGAAATGCAGCTTAATTTCGTCGTTCTCCATCCACGTTCTGCTGATATGCGCATATCCATGCTTGACGATCGCCTCCAGCGCCAGCAAGTCCCCGTTGACCGTGATGGAGGGGTCTCTGCACCAAGAAGGGATTCGGAAAGAAAGCGTGCAGTCGGTCGGCTCATCCGTTTGCAGTCGGATCTGAATGTCTCCGTCCCAAGGATAACGCGTTTCCGTAAGCAAGATCATCTTATGTCCTTGAACATCGAAAGAGCTCTCGTTCGAAGCATAGAGGTGCATGGCGATCTCCGCGCCGTTTTGCGTAAAGAAGTACGTATCCAACGATGTCAGCAGCCGCGCGATATTGGGCGGACAACAAGCGCAGCCGAACCACGGCACGCGTTCCGTCTTGACGTGCTGCATATCGTAACGATATTGCGTAACGGCAGGATGAACCTCCAATGGGTTGACATAGAAATACCGCGTGCCGTCCAGCGACATTCCGCTCAGCACCCCGTTGGATAGCACGCGTTCCATCACATCCCCGTATCGGCTGTCCGTTTCGATCCGAAGCATACGGTAGGCCCACATGACAAGTCCGATGGACGCGCATGTTTCCGTGTAAGCCGTATCGTTGGGCAAATCGTAATCGATCGTAAACCGTTCGGCATGGCCTTGCGAGCCGATTCCCCCCGTGATATACATTCGCTTGGACGTCATATGAACCCAAAGTTTGCGAAGCGCTTCGGTCAGCGTCGCGTCTCCGCAAGCAATCGCGAGATCCGCCATAGCCGAATACAAATACATGGCGCGCACGGAGTGTCCTTCTGCCGTCTCCTGCTCTCTCACGGGGGCATGGGCTTGATGGTAATCCAGATCGAACCAACGATCCTTGGACGGGCCGCCGAACTCGGGCTCCTCCTTCAGGAAACTCGGCTGCTTGCCGCGCTCCTCCAAGAAGTATCGGCTCAGCTGCAAATACCTTGGCTCTTCCGTTATCCGGAACAGCTTGACGAGCGCGAGCTCAATCTCTTCGTGGCCGCAGTACACGTGCATCTTTTCCGAATCCGGCCCCATGGTACGGTCTATATAATCGGCGTACCGGCACATCATGTCCACGAAAGTACGCTTGCCCGTGGATTCGCAATACGCCACAGCCGCCTCGATCAGGTGGCCCGCGCAATATAGCTCATGCCCGAAAGAGAAATCCGTCCAGCGTCTCTCCGGCGCGGCGACCGAATAATACGTGTTCAAATAGCCGTCCGGCCGCTGGGCGCGTCCCATCAAATCAACAACCGCATCGATGACGGCTTCGAGCTGCGGATCCGGGAACTGCCGCAGGCTGTACGCGGCGGCTTCGATCCATTTGGCCACGTCGCTGTCCTGGAAGACCATGCCGTAGAACGTTCCGGTCTGCTCTCCTGCCGAGATGCGGAAGTTTTCTACGGCGTGACTCGGCTCCGCGCCATCGATTTCGTCGTTCAGCGCCCTCCACTGATAAGGAATCGTTTCCTGCACCGTCTGCTGGACTCTGGGCTGCCAAAACCGATCCGTTAGCCTAACGTTCATATTCATAAATCTCCTTTCACTGGGACGAAACGGCCATGTGCCGAACTAATTTTTCAATCCGGTCAGCGTGATTCCCTCTACGAAATACTTTTGACCAATTAAGTAGAATATGACGCCCGGAGCAAAGGACAAGCACGTGGCTGCCATCGTCAGCGACCAATCTTGCTTTAATTGGCCTCGGAAATTGGTAAGCCCGAGCGCAATTGTGAATTTCTCGCTCGAATTAATGTAAATCATCTGTTGGAGCAAGTCGTTCCATAAGCCGATGAAGATAAACAACGCGACGACGATCATGGCGGGCTTGATAGCCGGCATAATGATACTGAACAAGATGCGGAAGTATCCGGCGCCGTCGATCGTTGCCGCTTGGTCGAGCTCTCTCGGTATGGAAAGAATAAACTGCCGGATCAAAAAGATATTGAAAGCGCCCCCGCCGCAAAAATAAGGCAAAATCAATGGCAGATAGCTGTCATGGATCCCGAGCCCCCGCGTCCAGCCAATGTACAGCGGAATGAGCGTAACCATGGCAGGCAGCAGCATCGAACCGACGCAAAGGGTCCAGATCAACTGCTTGCCCCGGAACCGCAGCCTCGCGAATGCATAGCCGCACAAGGTAGCCGTGAACGTTCCCGCCAAACAGGAAGGAACGATAATTTCCATCGTATTCCCCAAATATCTCCAAAACTTAAATACCTTCAGCGTAGCTTCATAATTGGAGAACAACCAATTTCCCGGAACGAGAGACGGCGGATAGTGATAGATTTCGGGATTGGTCATCAGCGATGTTCGGAAAATCCACCAGATCGGAAAGATCACGAGGACGGCGAAAAAAATGACGATCGCAAGCGTAATCGCGTTGGTCGTACGTTCGCTGCGTTTCCTGCTCTTCAGCTTGACGTATGCCGCTTCGCTCAATTCCCGTCCCCACCTTCCGAGAAGATCCATCGATTGGACGTCTTGAACAGCACGCCCGTAAAAGCGGCAAGAATGGCGAAAATAATAAAGGTCGTCGCACAGGCATAGCCCAGCCTGTAATTGACGAAAGCCTGATCGTACATGAGATACGTCATGAACCTTGAAGAATTGCCCGGACCGCCATTGGTCAGAGAAAGGGCCGGCGTAATGACTTGGAGATTAGCGATCAGGCTCATCAACAGGTTATAGAAGATTATCGGCGACATGCAAGGCAAGGTGATATGCCTGAAGCGTTTCCAACCGCTAGCCCCGTCCATCTCAGCCGCTTCATGATAGACGCTCGGAACGTTCTGAAGACCAGCCAGAAATATAACGATCAAATTCCCGGACAGCCACACCGCAATCATGGAAAGCGAAGGAACGACCCATCTGGAATCCGCGATAAAGAGAATTTTATTCAATCCGATTTCGGACAGGAGATAGTTGAAGAAACCGAAATTCGCCTCGTAAAGCCAGGACCATCCGACGTAGATGGCGGCAGCCGGCAGAACGAACGGCACATAAAATACGGCTCTGAAAAACCCTCTTGCCGGGATTTTACGATTCAACAGCAGCGCCATGAAAAACGAATATATCATGCTTCCGGCTACGGATAGAACGGCGAAGTAGAGCGTCGCGATGATCGAATCTTTAATGTAAGGATCGGTTGTAAACAGCTTGATATAATTATCGAAGCCGACGAACCCGGGTTTGGATAATCCCGTCCAATTCGTCAGGCTGATTCCCAGCACCCCCAGAAGAGGCAGATAGGTCAGGAAGATCAGTCCGAGGAAGGCCGGGATCAAGCATATATAAGCCACTTTGGCCTCGCTTGAGAAAAAGCGCGAACGCCGTTGCGGCGGTTTATTGATCGTTTCCATATCTCGCTCCCCACCTTATGTTTGAAGGATGACCGCCGCTTGCACGATGCCGGCGGCCACCCTTCCCAGCCGTTATTTATTGCCCGTATGAGCCGCTTTCAAAGCGTCGAGATTTTTGGCAATGGCGTCCTTGGCGGTCTTCTTGCCGGTCCACACATCCCCCAGCGTCGATCCGAGCAAGGTGTTAAAGTCCGTCGTATGATTCGTATAGAACCAGGAAGCGGGCCTCGCGGCGGCGGATTGCGCATAATCGACGACCGCGGACTTGTATTCGTCATACGGAGGGAAGTTCGGATTGTCGACCCATTTATGGGTGAGCGTTTCGTCCGTATACCATTTTTGCAGCGTTGGCATCCAAATGCCCGATGAGATGAGTCCCCAGTTGTTTTCTTCGGAGTTGTACCATTTGAGCCATTCCATTGCTTCTTTCGGATGCTTGGTTTGGGAGAATACGACGTTGGCGCCGCCCGTATTCAGGGTCACCTTATCCTTCATGTACGGCAATACGGCTACGCCGTATTTCAGGCCTTTCTCCTTGGCCGCATTCAAGCTCGTTCCTACATTCCACGCGCCGTTCGTGGCCATGGCAACCGTTCCCGCGATGATGGTGCGCTGAATGCCGTCATCGGTCTGACCGACCGACAACGGGGCAACATGATCTTTCAAGTACAGATCCGCGACCTTCTGGATCGCTTCGGTACTGGCGTCTTCCCCGATTCTCACGTCGGTTCCGTCATTGGAATAAAAACCGCCCCCATTGCTCAGCGCCCAAGCTTCCAACTGCCACGGCAGATTTTCGACGGAAGCGCCGTATTGCACGATGCTCTGCGATTTAAAGCCGGCCTCGTCGGGATGCTTGCCGTTCTTGTCGACCGTCAGCTTCTTGGCCGCGGCTACGAATTCATCCCATGTCCATGCTTTATCCAGTATGGATGGGGGATAAGGCACATTCGCTTTGTCGAACATGTCTTTGTTGTAATAAAGGAGGAGGATTTCGTTGGCAGCCGCATAGGCTACGGTTTTGCCTTGATAGTTGTAGGCCAGGCTGTCGAGCGGCTTGCTATCGCTTCCGTCATACATGGAGCTGACGTCATTCAGCATGCCGTCGGCGGACCACTGGATGACGCCATCCTCTTTCAAAATCCCCGTATCCGGCAATTGACCTGCCGTTGCTTCCGTATTCAACTTGGTCATGTAAGTTTCCCAAGGGACCGCTACCACTTTTACTTCGATGTTGTCTTGGGAAGCATTGAATTTATCCGCCGCCGCCTGGGTTGCGTTCCCCTCTTCTTCGCTTCCCCACATCGAATACGTAATCTTGACTTTCTCTGTCTTGGCTGGCGCATTATCCGTCTTGGCAGGCGCATTATCCGTCGTATTCGCCGGTGCGTTAGCATCTGTTCCTGTCGATGGCGTTGAGCTCGCCTCGTTGTTCCCGTTGTTCCCGCAACCTATGACACCGATTGCCAATGCAGCCGAGATCAGACCTGCCCCAAGTCTCATTCCTGCTTTCATTGCCCCGTTCCCCCTTCATCATTTGAATGATGTTCAATGTCCAGAAATTCGGCCCGCTCCTTGGAACTTCCAAGATTCGAGTTGAACGTTCAGCACTTCCGCGCCTGCCCCAACCGTCGTGCCTTCTCCGTGTCCTTGTAAGCCGATTCAGGAAAGCGCTTTAATAGAATTGTGACATGAAGCGCCCTGGAAATAAACAACATTTTCCAACCTGATTTTTCAGATTTTCAACCTTAATCTATCCGCCCTGGATGTCGAGCGCATCCTATGCTCGTTTCGGCGGCTTTGCTGGGATACCGATCCCCGCCGCTCGCCGCGTCATACCGGACGCTCTGCAGGAAACGCTTTATTTAATCGATAACGATGAAGTATCATGAGACTAACAACAGTTGCGATTTGATATTCACGATTTCAACCTGGGGAGGAACGAGCGTGGACTCTGCGATTCTTCATTTTATCTCGCCGCCGATTCCCTATTTCGTGGACTGCGGCTATGCCTATTACGGGGTAGGCGATACCCATATCGACCGGAATTGCATCCGGGTGTTCGATCTGATCGTTGTCCGCAAAGGGGTTCTCCCGATCGGCGAGAACGGCCATACCTGGGAAATCAATGAAGGAGAAGGACTCATCCTTCTCCCGAATGCGCACCATTATGGCAGCGCTCCCTGCAAAGTCGACACGGAGATCATTTGGATTCATTTTCAAACGTTCGGCAGCTGGCAGATGTGCCGCGACATGAACGAATGCCAGGGCAACCAGCTGGAATTGATCGAGGAGCACAAGAAGTTAGCGTATCTCAACCACGCCGACGTCTGTTCCATCTTCCTCCCCAAGCATATGAAATTGTCGGCGAAAGCCTTGGAGGCGCTGGAAACCTTCTTCCAACAGGAGAACGAGCCGCAGTCGCTCCGCAATTGGAAGCGGCAAGCTTCCTTCCAGTTGTTCTTGCAGCATCTGGACCGCGATCTCGCATCCCCCGCGAACGCCACCGCGATTCAGCTCGCCGAGCGGATCGAGCTGTTCATCCGCCAGAGCTATGCCAGCGATATCACGAATTCGGTCCTGCAAAAGAAATTGAACTATCACCCCAATTACCTGGCCAAGGTAATGCTGAAAGCATTCGGAATGACCCCCATGACCTACCTCCAGTATTACCGGCTCGAGCAGTCCAAACGGTTGCTGCTGCAAACCTCCAAATCGATTGCCCAGATCGCGGACGAGGTGGGCTTCCATCATATCTCGCATTATTCCACCTGCTTCTCCAAGAAAGAAGGCCTCTCTCCCTCAGACTTCCGCAGTAAATTCGCCAAGAAACGCTAAATGCAGCAACCCCGGACGATGTATCCCGCGCAGCCTTAGACACTTGGCAATCCTGGTGTCGAAAGGCTTTTTCCGCGTGTTTCATTTGGCACGGGGGAGGGATCATATCGTCTTATTTCCCTCATATGTACGGAATGACATATCCAGTATTATACAAATTTATCCTCCAATAATTGAAATATATCCCTATTCAAAATTATCCGATAATTCTATTCTGAAATAGATACATATACCCAATTAGGAGGTTCCAAAGTCATGAAGAAAAGTCTTCTGGTCTCATCGCTTAGCTTGGTCCTTGCAGCGTCAACGGTCTTAAGCACGGCTGGTGCGGCGACAAAAACCGACACCATCGTGATCCGTCACACGCAATTGGGCGAGGCGAAACAACAACGTCTTAATATCCTCAAAGATGTATTGGCCAAGGTTACAAAAGAAGTTCCAGGCGTGAAATACAAACTGGACGGCGTAGATTCGGACGTAAACCGCAAAGAGAAATTACGTTCGGAAATGGTCGTGAACAAAGCGCCTGCGATTTTCGATCTGTTCGGCGGATCCGACACGCAGCTGTACGTGGAAGCAAACAGGCTGCTGGATCTGACGCCGATTCTGAAAGAGCTCGGTTTGTCGAAGAAGTTTATTTCCTTGAACGAATTCACGGTGAACGGAAAAGTCTACGGCTTGCCGATCGGCGGCTACCAAGAAGGCTATTTCTACAATAAAGAATATTTCAAAGCCAAAGGCTTGAAAGTGCCGACAACCTTGGCCGAACTCGAGAAACTGGCCGACACGATCAAAAAAGACGGAAAAACGCCTTTTGCCCAAGCTTCCAAAGCCGCATGGGTGCCGCTCATGACAGCCAATACCCTGTGGTCCCGATATGCGGGTCCGGACATTACGAACGGGTTCGCGACAGGCAAAACAAAATGGAATAGCGCACCAATGGTGGCAGCTTTTACTAAATACCAAGAATGGGTGAAAAAAGGCTACTTCAAACAAGGCGAACTCGGTTTGGATTATGCCGAGCAGCGCAACCAGCTCATTCGCGGCG
The DNA here is from genome assembly GCF_056269105.1 of Paenibacillus sp. J31P316. Taxonomy (NCBI): domain Bacteria; kingdom Bacillati; phylum Bacillota; class Bacilli; order Caryophanales; family Paenibacillaceae; genus Paenibacillus; species Paenibacillus sp. J31P316. The sequence goes on from NZ_JBWDNI010000001.1 coordinate 1,203,787, forward strand.
AAGCCATCTTGATGTATGACGGATCTTGGGCATCCAGCGTATTCGCGGATAAGGCGCAAGCAGGGGATATGACGGGCAAAGTCGGTTACTTCGCGCTGCCGGCAGTGGCTGGCGGCAAAGGCAACCAAACGTACGTAAACGGCGGCTTCTCCAACGGTTACGGGTTCTCGGCCAAAGTGAAGAACAACAAGAAGCAATTGGCGTTCGTCAAATCGTTCATCAAGAATATGTATAACGATGAAATGCAAATCCGCGGACTTGAAGCGGACGGCGTCCTGCCTTCCATGAAAGTAAGCAGCTCGAAATTGGCTAATGCCAAAGTTACGCCGCTGGTGAAAGAAATCATCGCCGTAGGCAACAAAGCAAGCGGCGCTTTCCCGGCATTCGATTCCTTGGTATCGGCCGACGTCAACACGGCGCTGAGCGAAGGCATTCAAAAATTGATCGGCGGAAAAGTGACGCCTAAGGCGATGCTGGACGCTGTTCAAAAAGCGCAGAATACGTCAAACAGCGATGACGATTTTTAAGCGATAATACGCATGAAGAAGACCACCCTCTTTAGAGTGGTGGTCTTTTTCATAACAACGGCTCATACGGCAAACGTCAGACTATTGCGGAGGAAACGATGAATCAAACACTACGAAAACCATGGACGTATGTCCTCTTTCTGCTACCGCTCCTCGTGCTCTATGTCCTATTTTTCATTTATCCGATGATTTCGGCCACCATTACGAGCTTCATGAAATGGAACGGCCTTACCGAACCGCGTTTTAACGGTTTGACGAATTATAAACACGCCTATCACGATCCCAAATTCTGGGACGCCGTTCTGAATAACGGCAAGTTTATTCTGTTCTCGATTTTCGTGCAGGTTCCCGTCATCTTATTCTTCTCGCTTCTAATAAGCAACGTAAAAAAACTGAAGGGTTTATATAAAACCGCCGTATTCGTCCCTTCCGTCATGTCGACCGCGGTTATCGGCATCCTGTGGAGCTTCATCTACGAGCCGGATATCGGCTTATTCAACCTCGCGTTGACGAAGCTCGGCTTGCAGCCCGTCATGTGGTTGTCCGACTCCCATTGGGCCATGTTCTCGATTCTGATTACCAACGCATGGCAGTGGACGGGATTCTACATCGTCATGGTCCTTGCCGCGATCCTGTCGATCCCTCGGGAAATCGACGAAGCCGCTATCGTCGACGGAGCCGGCGCTTTCACGCGCGCGACCCGGATTACGGTACCGCTCATCATGCCCATCATTTCCGTCGTCATCATGCTGTCCATCGCAGGCGCGATGAAAGCGGCCGATATTATCATCGTCATGACGAAGGGCGGCCCGGGCGGAGTAACGGACGTGATGGCAACCTATTTGATCAAATACGGGATCACGAATGCGAAATACGGGTACGGCAACTCCATCGGGGTGTTGATTTTCGTATTCTCTCTCATGCTTACGGCGTTGTATCAGGTGTTGGTTGCCAGAAGAGTCGAAAGGATCGAATACTAATGACCATGACGCTAAGTTCCATGAAGAGAAGTATCCCGCATATTTTGCTATTCGCGTTTCTTATTTTGACCCTGTACCCGTTCCTGTTCGTCCTCTTCTCGTCCATCAAGTCGGATAACCAGGCGATCGCGAGCAACCCGTTCGGTTTCCCCGCTTCGTTTCACTTCGAGAATTATCGCGAAGCCTGGGTGAACGCGAAGATCAGCGTCTACTTCTTCAATAGTCTGTATATCTCTACGCTCTGCTCGATCGTGACGATTCTGTTCTCTTCGATGGGGGCTTATGCGATTTCGCGGATGCGCTATCTGAAAATAAGCAAAGTAATGTACCAATTAATTCTGATCGGGTTGCTCATTCCGGGCAATGCCTTGCTGCTGCCGATCTTCATCATGCTGAACAAGTTGGAATTCTTCGGTCATGCCGTATTGGGAACCCATATGGCGCTCATCCTGCCTTACACCGCCGGGGCAATTCCGTTCACGGTGATCATACTTGTTGCGTTCATGCGATCGATCCCGGGTGAAATCGAAGAGGCCTCCGTCATGGACGGTTTGAGCGCCAAGGGGATTTTCGCCAAAATCATTATCCCGATTACCATTCCGGCGTTAGTCACCGTCTTCATTATCAATTTCATCGGGAACTGGAACGAATTCCTCATGGCGAATTTCTTCATCTCCTCCGACAATCTACGAACGCTGCCCGTCGGGATGGTCGGCTTCCGCGATATCTATAACACGAATTACGCTCAAATGTCGGCGGGAATCGTCTTCAGCATCCTTCCGGTCATGATCATTTACGCCGTCCTGCAAAAACAAATCATCGAAGGTTTAACCGCTGGCGGCGTTAAGGGCTGAGAACGATTGCGGTCGATAGGAATGGGCATTTCGAGTTGATTATTAACTCTCGCATCCGTTACAGCTTGAAATGGCATAAATAATTCCACATACGGCGTGAAGCACATACCGCCTCGGAACGTCTTGTTTTTTCGACAAGGACGTACCGAGGCGGTTTATTTTTCTATTCCTTGCATGGGATGTGGAGCGGAATGAGCAGGTTTGAAGAAGCTTACCGAGATTGGATCAGGCCCCCATCTCCGCGCGTTTACGTCGCAAAACGCTTTCGATATCCGCTTGGATTTACGCCCTTTTCCTTGGCGAAGCGTCTTGCAAGATAAGACAAGTTCTCGAAGCCGACCTGCTCGGCAATCTCCGCGACAGACAGATCGGTCTTGATCAGCAGCAGCGCTGCCTGTTCGATCCGGTAAGCAATCAGGTATTCGATCAGATTCATCCCGTAGGCCTGCTTCATGCACCTGGACAGATAGGTCGGGTGAAAACGGAAAACCTCGCGGATTTTATGGTAGGAGATGGGCTCGCGGTAATGCGTGCGCAGGAAGTGGGCCACCTTCTCCGCGAGCCGGAGCGCCGTCGAATCTTTCTCGTTCTCGCCGGCGGCGTGCAAGACTTGCAGGATACTCTGAAAAACGAGCTGCTGCTGCCATCTAGCCCAAGCTTGAGGCTGTGGCGCCAGCTCCAGTAATTGCTGCATGCTCGCGTATAAGCTGTCCGGGTTAAGCAAGGCGCAAAATTGCGGTAGCTGCAGCACGCTCGTCTTGATGTTCAGCCGTTCGTCGCTGTCTGCCCGTTCGTACTCGCGATAGCGGGGATGCGGATGATCCGCCCATCCGTCCTTCTCCGCTTCCGACCACATGCCGATGGACTGGAAATGCACGTAATAGAAATGCGTTTCTTCATCGCAGGAGCGGTAGGTCGCATGGCGTTTGTCCGGCTTCAGGATCAGCATATGGCCGGCCTTCACCGGATAGCTCGTCTCTTCTTCTTGGATATAAAGCGTGCCCTTCGTTACGACAAGCAAGTCGAACACGCCGAGATTGGAGCGGTCCGGATGCCGGCAGCCGAAATAGTAGGTGTCTTCGCCGACGGCCAGGAAGCAAGGAAAAGGAGGAGCGGTAAATCGTAGGTTCATTTGCGGCAGCCTCGCTCTGCAGGAAGTCAATTTTGTGTTTATATTCGTCAATCATCCGGCTATTCCTTGTCCGGGCGCCGAATTATGATGTAGGAGAACTCGACAGAGGGAGTTGGGCATCCAATGATGATTAACCTTGCGCATCTTGAGCTGGACGATGACGAAGCCAGCTGGCTGCAGCTGCATGCGCCGCTGTTCGAATGTCCGGACGAGGTTCTGCAGCGCGCGTACTATTACCGATGGTCCGTATTCCGCAAGCATCTCAAACGGACGCCGGCCGGTTACGTCGTGACGGAATTTCTGCCGGATGTCCCGTGGGCGGGGATGTACAACACGATCAGTTGTCCGGCCGGCCACCATTTCTACGAGGGGCGTTGGCTACGCAATCCGGTTTACTTGAACGATTACGCGGCGTTCTGGTTTCGCGGAGGCGGCGAGCCCCGAAGATACAGCTTCTGGGCAGCGGATGCTTTGTACGCGCACTACCTCGTCACCGGGGATGCGGAAGTCGTGCTGACGCTTCTTCCGGACCTGGTTCGGAATTTCGAGGCGTGGGAAAAGGAGCGCAAAGACGAATCCGGGTTGTTCTGGCAGATCGACGATCGGGACGGAATGGAGTTCTCGCTTGGCGGCTCAGGCCTGCGGCCGACCATCAACAGCTACATGTATGCGGATGCCGCGGCGATCGCCGCAATCGCCGAGCTGGCGGGCGACAAGGAATTGAAGGAGACCTACCAGCGGAAAGCACGAGAAATCAAGCTGCTGACCGAGAAGCTGCTTTGGGATGCGGAAGCGAAATTTTTCAAGGTTCGCGTGAATCGCGAAGGGCTTGATTATACGATGAAGCATTCCGCAGCGTGGCGGGACAGGCTGCCGGCGCGGCAATTGCAAGAGGGCAGCCTCGCCGATGTATGCGAGCTGTCCGGCTACATCCCTTGGTGTTTCGGCCTTCCGGGCAAAGGCTTCGAGGAAGCTTGGTCGCGGCTCATGGAGTCCAGTCAATTCTATGCGCCCTACGGTCCGACGACGGCGGAGCGCTCGCATCCGGGTTTCATGATGGAGCACGAGCATGAATGTTTGTGGAACGGGCCTTCCTGGCCGTTCGCCACGACGCTTGCGCTGACGGCCATGGCCCGCGTCATTCGGGACTACGAGCAGGCCTACGTCGGCAAAGCCGATTATTATGATCTGCTTCGGAACTATGCCGGCTCCCATCGCCTTGTTGCGGAGGATGGCAGCTCGATTCCCTGGATCGACGAGAACCTGGATCCGTTCACGGGACAATGGATCGCCCGCGACAAGCTGCATGAGCGGGGCGATGCCAACAAGGACAGAGGCGCGCATTACAACCACTCCGCGTTCTGCGATTTGATCCTGTCGGGCTTGATGGGCATTCGCCCGCGCCCGTACGACGTGTTGGAACTGCAGCCGCTTCTTCCCGAGAGCGCGGACTGGGACTATTTCTGCCTCGAGAACGTCGTTTATCACGGTCGCGAGATCGCTATTCTGTACGATAAGCACGGGACCAGGTACGGCGGCGGATCCGGTTTCCGCATCCACGTCGACGGCATCGAACGATTCCGTTCGGAGAAGGTTCAGGCGGCGACGATTTCACTTTCATACACGTGAGGAGATGCGATTCATGAGCGAAGTTAATCATGCAGGCTGGAGCAAATACGCGAACAATCCCGTACTCGGGGGAGATTACGGCACCTGTTTCGATCTTACGGTGCTGAAGGAAGGCGATGCGTATCGCATGTGGTTTTCCTGGCGTCCGAAATCCAGCATCGCGCTGGTCGAGAGCAAGGACGGCATTCACTGGAGCGAACCGGTTATCGTGCTGAGCCCGCTGGAAGCGACGGGATGGGAGAACGACCTGAACCGGCCGGCCGTCGTCAAACGCGAGGACGGCTATCATATGTGGTATGTCGGGCAGACGTGGAAGCCGGATCGCTCCTGCATCGGTTACGCAAGAAGCGACGACGGCGTTCACTGGGTGCGCCAAAGCGACAAGCCGGCGCTTCAACCGGAGGCCGCATGGGAGAAGGTAGCGGTGATGTGCCCGCATGTGATCTGGGACGAGGATGCGGAGAAATTCCGGATGTGGTACTCCGGTGGCGAACAGTACGAGCCGAACGCCATCGGATACGCCGAAAGCGCGGACGGCCTGAACTGGGAGAAACATGCGGGCAACCCGGTGTTCGACCGCGATCCGGAACGAACGTGGGAGCAGCATAAAGTAACCGCGTGCCAAGTCATTCCTTATCAAGACGGCTTCGCCATGTTCTATATCGGTTTCCGCGACGAAGACTACGCGCAGATCGGAGCCGCTTGGTCCAAGGACGGCATAAACGAGTGGCGGCGCCACCCGCTCAATCCGATTCTGACGCCTGAGCCTGGCGCTTGGGATGCGGAAGCAAACTACAAGCCTTACGCGATCTTCGACGGCGAATCCTGGCTGTTATGGTACAACGGTCGCAACGGACATTTCGAGCAAATCGGACTTGCGATGCACAAAGGCTACGATCTGGGATTCTGGAAGTAAACTTCTTGGTGGCGCGCGCCTTTCATTTCTCGTTCGAAGCCGCCTTCTGCCCCTTTTCATATCAAAAAACGCCACTACCGAGGTAGTGGCGTTTTTCATGAAGCCTAGGGAGGTAGATTCGGAGCGCCGTGCTCCTTCGCCATCGCCCCTTATCCTTTAACCGCCCCGACGGTTATCCCTTTGACGAAGAACCTCTGGAAGAACGGATAGATGAGCATCACCGGCAGGCATCCGAGCACGGCAACGGCCATTTTGATCGCCGTGGAAGGAAGCGTTGCGGACAAGCCGCTGCCCATGCCGGAGGAGGCGCTGCTCATCAGGAATTGCACGTCCAGCAGCATTTTGTTCAGGAGCACCTGAATGCTGAACAGATCGGCATCCGTAATGTAATAGAGCCCGTTCAGCCAATCGTTCCAATAGGACAAACCCACGAGCAATCCCAAGGTCGCCATGATCGGCATCGACATCGGAAGGACGACTTTCATCAGCGTTCCCGATTCGCTTGCCCCGTCGATCTTGGCAGCTTCGATGACGGCTTCGGGAATGTTCGTGGTGAAATAGGTCCGCATCATGATGATGTTGAATGCGGACAGCAGCATCCCCGGGACGATCAATGCCCATATCGTATTCTTGATGTCGAAATATTGCGTCCACATGATATACGACGGCACCAGCCCGCCGCTGAATAACATCGTGAAGAAAATGAAGAACGAGAACACGTTTCTTCCGGGCAGGTCTTTTCTCGATAACGGATAGGCCATCAGCGTCGTCAGCACGATATTCGCTGCCGTGCCGATTGCCGTTACGAGCAAGGTGATCCCGTAGGCTTTTACGATCGAGTTCGAATCGCTTAACAGAAATTTATACGCCGAGAAGTCAAGCGCCGAAGGAATAAACGAATACCCGTTATGGATGAGCACCTTTTCGTCCGTAATGGACGAGATGATGAGAAGCGCGAAAGGAATCAAGCAAAACAGCGCGAGCAGAATCATCATGAGATGCGCGAATAACTGAAAGCCTTTATTATTGTCGACCAAACTTAGGTTCACTCCATTCCGCTAGAACAAGGCGCTGTCTTTATCTATTTTTTTGACCATAACATTCGCTGCGATGACGAGAACGAATCCGACGATGGATTGATAAAATCCGGCTGCCGATGCCATTCCTACGTTGTTCAATTTCGTTAGTCCCCGGTACACGTACGTATCGATGGTGTTCGTAGCATCGATCAAAGCACCGCTATTCATCGGAACCTGGTAGAACAGGCCGAAATCCGAATAGAAGATTTTGCTGATGCTCATCAGCGTCAAGATAATGATGATGGACTTGAGTCCCGGAAGCGTAATATGCTTCATCTGCTTCCATTTGTTCGCGCCATCGATGACCGCGGCTTCATAGTAGGACTTATCGATGCCGACCAGCGTTGCGTAATAAATGATGCAGCTGTAGCCGAACGACTTCCAAATGCTGACGATCACGATGATATAAGGCCAGTATTTCGACGTCGAGTACCAGGAAATCGGATGCATCCCGAGCTTCTCCAAGATGCTGTTGTTCACGAAGCCCGATTCCGAGCTCAGAAACCCGTAAACCAGATAGCTCACGACGACGATCGAAATCAGATGGGGGAGCAAAATGAGCGTCTGATAGCTCTTTCTCGCCGCATTTTGGCGAACGGAGTTGAGTAACATGGCAACCCCTACCGCGATGACGGTTCCTAAGACGATAAAGGTCGCGTTGTACAAAATCGTATTTCGGGTAATCGTCCATGCCTCTTTCGTCTTGAATAAAAATTCGAAATTTTTGAATCCGACCCATGGACTATCCCAGATTCCGATCCGATAATTGATCTTCTTGAACGCGATCATAAGACCGCTCATCGGGATGTAATTATTGACGAGAATATAAATACACCCCGGAATGAGCATCAAATAGAGCGGAATAAACCTTTTGATTCTAACTAGCTTTTTTTTTTAAGCATATGAAGGCAACCTCCGCATATCTTCATCCGAACTCGGATCGGATGTTATTTATTTGCCGCCAGCCAGGCATCAAGCTGCTTTTGCTTCTCCGCGATAATCTTATCGACGCCGGCAGCCTTCAACTCTTCCGAATACTTCGGCAGCGTCTTGGCAGGATCCAATGTACCGGTCTCCAAAGCCAGGGCGTATTTCGCGTCGACGTTGCTTACCATCGTAATTTCGTTCGCTACGGTTTCGGCATTGAAGCGGAAACCTTTCGCCGGCGATTGGTGCGCGGAACTGTTATATTGCTCCAAGTATTCCCATTTGTTCTCGGGATCGCCTTTCCAGAGATAGGAGATCGCGGCGTTCGGCGTTGCCCACGGCAGCGACATCCAGCCCGTGTTCCCCGAATCTACGCCTTGCGGATAATCGATAATTCCTTTAGCTTCGTCCACCATGACGTAGTTCCGATCTTTCACGCCATACACGAGCAAGTTCGAAATATCGGCATTCGTATGCACGAGGTTCAAGAACTCGACCGCTTTCTCCGGATTTTCGCTTCCGCTCGCGAGCGACCAACCCATGCCGGCAACGTGCCCCGTAATCGAGAACGGCTTCGTCAGTTCGACGACCGTGAACGATTGTCCCACTTGTTTGGCGATATCGTCGACGTTGCCCGGATTCAATCCGCTGAATCCGCCCATCACTTTACCTGCCTTCAGCAAGCTGACCCGGCTTTCGGAGTTGTTGGCCGCGTCGGGCATGACCAGGCCGCTCTTCGACCACTTGTACATATGGTTCACGAAGTCTTTGTAGCTGTCCGTATCGATCATGTTGACGACTTTCGTGCTTTCTCCCATGGCATCGATGACCCCCGGGCCAGTTCCCAAATTGTCTTCGGTGTTCGGACGATAGACGTTCGTGAAATCAAGTCCGATCGGATACATGTCCGGATGCAGCTTCTTCGCTTCGTTCATGACCGCTTCCAGCTGATCGTACGTTTTCACTTCTTCCGGCTTCAAGCCGATTTCGTCCGCGATGTCTTTGCGCATGATAAAGCCGTAATTCGTCGCTTTTTCTTTGGCGGTCGGGATGGCATAAATTTCGTTATCGATCGATACGGCGCGCTTATCCCCTTCGCTGAGCTTGCCCAAAATATCTTTGCCGTGATCCTCCAACAATTTCGTCATCGGTAAAATCTGTCCGCTGTTCGCGAGCGTGTTGATATCCAGGGCGAACGTGACGAACAGATCCATCTTCTCGCCGGACTGCATGGCCAGATTGGCCTGCTGTTGGAAAGAACCGAAACCGACTCTCGTAATGTTGACGTCCACGTTGATCAACGGTTCGGCGATTTTGTCGATTGCCTCTTCGACGGCTTTGATATCTTCCTCTTTGCCGTCGCCGACCATCATAAGATCGACCGTATACGGTTCCTCCGCGGCCGCGTTTTGGGACGGCTTGTTGCCTTGCGATGTATCGGCGCTTTCGTTCGGCTGGTCGTTGTTATTCCCGCAAGCGGTAAACAACGCCGACGCCAACGTCAACACCGAGAGTAAAGCCAACTTCTTTTTCTGTTTCATTGCTGTGTAGACTCCCTTCGAAACTGGTTAGAGTTATAAGGCCTTCTTCATCTTAGCGGTTGGCAAGGCTGTCGCTCTACCGAACTTGTTACGGTTATTATCACTTTTAATCCTGTCCTTCGCCGGCCCGTGCGCCATTGTCAGAAATGTAACCTGCCGCTGTTCGATTTGTAACTTGATCATGCAAACTTGTACATACAAATTTACTCATTCAAAGCGAATACCCTCTCGCACGCTCGCAAGCATGCAGGAGGGTATTCATTGGCGTTTCCCGTTATCCGCGATCTTCGGCAGGCGTGACGTTCCAGGTCTTCTTGTATACCTGGGAAAAGTGAGAGAAGTTCGCGTAGCCGACCTTCATCGCGATGATGCTGATCGGCAGCTTGGTCGATTTCAACATCGCTTGCGCCAGCTTCATCTTCTCCATCACGATAAATTCTTTGAGCGACATGCCCGTCTCGGATTTGAACAATCTGGACAAGTAGTTCGGATTCAAATACACTTCATTGGCGATATCCGTGCGTCTGATATCTTGGTCGATATGATCGCGTATGTACTGGATCACGACGTCGACTTGATTTTTCATTTCTTCTTTGGAGCCTGGAAACTGCTTGAAAAACTCCGTCGTAAACGCAATCAATTCTTTCATATCGTCCACGTTCGCGTACGAGTTCAGCCCTTTCTCCAGACTGTGCTCGTCCCGAAAAATCCGTTCCAGCGAAATGTCCATCGTCTCCGCGGTCGTATACAGGATCTGCATGAACTGCTGATAAAACCGCTTGAGAAATCCGGCGTCGATCTTCCCGTCGATCGCCAGCCGATCCAGTAAATCGCAAGCTTGATCGCGAACGACTTCCGTATCCCCCTGCTCGAGCAGCTTGCTCCACATTCTCATGTTAGGGATCGGATAAGAAACGGCCTGATCTTCGGTACGATCCTTCAAATGAAACACTTTGCTCGCGAACGAAACGTTGTTCTGCATCAGCTCGAGCAGCAGCGCCGCTTGACCAGGCGTCTCCGCTACGGATATTGCATCCCCCGTATAACAAGCAATATCGCAGCCGTAATAGTCGCGATACACGTCCATCAATTTATTCAGCTGCCGCAATACGCCTTCTTGATCAATTAACTTCCCGCCGGATGCATGCACGAACAACAAAAATCGTTCGTCTTCGATTTGGGCGACCAGCACGTGCTGGCCGTACCGTGCGAACAGCTCCGTCACGATATTCCCGATCGAGAATTTCAGCATGCCGCTGCGCCAGGAATCCATCGACGCTTTCAAATGAAAGACGTCGAGCGTCACGAGATATACCCGATCCAACGCATCCAGCGATACCTGAATTTGGTTTAGATCATTGATGAAGCGCATCGAATCTTTGTTCCTGCGAAAAATCCAATCCTTGACGATATTGTCGAGTAGAATCTCTTTGCTGTGCTGAAACATTTTACCGTACGCGTAAAATTTCTTCGTTTCGTTTTTCTGTTTGATTTTACGGATCGCGTTACGGATCGTATTTTCAATCGTTTCGTATCTCGCGGGCTGCAGAATATAATCGAAGCCTCCCAGCTGCATCGCTGTTTTCGCATACGTAAAGTCGGCATGAGCCGTTAAAAAAATGCATTCGATATCGATTTCCTGGTCGCGCGTCCACTGGTATAACTCCAACCCGGTTTCGGCCGGCATTTCGATATCGCACAGCATGATGTCGATGGGGCGGCTTCTTAGCATTTCTCGCGCTTCGAACGCATTGTAAGCCTTCAGCACGTCCTTCACGCCGATTTTCGCCCAATCGATGCCGAAGAATAATCCGTTCACCACTTGCGTCTGATCGTCTACGATGAGTACGTTCACGTGATAGCTCTTCCTTTCGCTTCATCCGAACGATACGGAATAAAAATATCGATGCATGCACCGCCCGAAGTACTGAATAGGAAGGTGCATTTATTCTGGTAAACCACGTTGCATCTTCGGATGACGTTCAGAATGCCGACATGGCCTTTCAACGCGTTCGGATTCGAATCGTTCAGCAACGCCAGCATGTCGTCCGAGAATCCGGCTCCGTTATCCATAATCGTAATATTCACCCATTGATCGTCTTCGTTTTCAAGCAGGCTTGCTTTGATCGAAACGATCAGTTGTTTATGGATCGAAACGGCATGCTTGATGGAATTCTCGACGAACGTCAAGATCGAAACCGGCAAAATCGGGAAATCGTTTAAACGCTCGTCGATGTTCGCTTTGCAGACCAACTCATGAGAAGCGCTCATCTGCTGTAACGCCATATAGTTCTGCACGTTGGAAATTTCGTTCTCGAGCGGGACCAAGGAATCGTTCTCTTGAAACATGTATCTTAAATGCCGCGACAACAGGAGAATCATCTCTTGAATTTGATCGTATTTCTTCTGCTCCGCGATTCCGAACAGGTTCTTCAGCACGTTCAAGTAAAAATGGGGCTTGATCTGAATCTGCAGGAACTGAAGCTCAGCCTGCTGCTTCTTCATCTCTTTCTCGTAGCTCTCGATCTTCAAATCTTTGATTTCCGTCATCATTTCATTGAACGTATGACTCATTTGCCTAAATTCTTTCACGCTTGAACCCGTCTCCATCGTCGCGTCCAGATGGCCGTTTTTGATCTGCTTCATCGTGACCATCATTCGCTTTAACGGGATGAAATAAGAACGCTCCAACAAGAGGAACGAGATAAACATCAGCAATACGATAAACACGGAACCGACCAGGAAAGCGATTTGAACCGTGTCCAAATAAAACAGAAATCCTCGATATGGCATGATATAAATATAGTTCAGCTGGACGGCGGCCGAATAATTCTGAACCACGAAATAACGCTGCGAACCGCCGGAAATGTAATGAGATTCGTCATGCTTCCGAATCGATATTCCCTTGTCCTTTATCATGTCGACGGAAGTGAGCGGAATCCCTTCCCGATTGGCGAATACGAAAAAACCGGTGTCTTGGTTTTGACTGAAGCTTTGCGGTACGATGACGTTGTCGAAATCGATCATGCACATCGAATACGTGTCTTTCGCTTCCAAGATGCGGAACAAATAAAATTTCCCGTCGATTTCGTGAGGGAACCAGCCTTTCGACCGATAGTTTTCTTTCGTTTGCAGCACGGATTTCAAATAGCTTTCGGCACCTTGCCGGATGTCGTGGCTATAGTTTTGGCTATACGTTTTATAGAAGAGGTCGTTCGTTTTAGAATAAACGAACATGCCCCCGATGATTTCGTTCGTTTGAAAATAGCCCTTGTATTTATTCATCATGTCTTGCGCGTAAAATTGCAAATCGATCGGATCCTGTTTAAACATCAATTTCATGAAGCTGTAATCGTTCGATACTAAGTTCGACATATACAAGTCGGCGTTTCTTAGATTTTTCTCGAACGTGCTCTGATACAGCATGATTGCATTCCGGTTCGTTTGTTCGATCTTGGTATTCAAGACGTTGACGACATACAAATTATAAACGGTCAGCAGCAGCACGAGAGGTACAACAAAGATCATCATGATCAATACGACTTGCTTTTTCGAAGAAATATTCAGCTTCTTCATCGACTTATCACCAACTTATGTCCATTCAATGCCTAATTATTGTCTACCTGCAAGAACGATGTCAATCGTTCGGAACAAAAGACCGAATCTGATAGTCGCGAAAACAGAAAAGAGGGATGCCATCCATACGGCATCCCTCTTTCCTGATTACTTCAAAGCGAAGTATCGCGTTACTGAATGATGTTGTAGATCAGTTGGGCCGATTCGGCACGAGTAGAAATTCCTTTCGGCTCGAACTTGCCTGCTGCTCTGCCTTTGATCCAATGCAATTCGCCCGCCGCTTGAACATACGACTGCGCCCAATCGGACACTTGGTCGGAGTCCTTGAAGAAGCTTCCCGAATAGCTGCCCAGCTTCGTTCCTTTGAGCACTTCATATGCTCGCGCAGCCATGATGACCATTTCTTCGCGCGTAATCGCGCCATTCGGATCAAACGCCGAGGCGCTCTTGCCTTTGGTAATGCCCGAAGCGTATGCAACCGAGATCGGCATAGCGTACCAAGCGTCCGCCGCCACGTCGTCGAAGCGCACGTCCGATGTTTGCGTCAGCCCCAATGCCCGCACGAGCATGGCAATGAACTCGGCGCGAGTCACTTGACGTCCCGGCTCGAAGGTCGTACTGGACGTACCTACGATAATGTGCTTGGCTGCCAATGCTTGTATCACGTTGTACGCCCAATGACTCGATGGTAGATCCGTGAACGCTACGCTGCCCGTTTGCCCCGGCTGCGTGCCCGAATCCCCCGATCCCGATGGCGGCGTTGTAGTCGTAGCAGCCGTTACCGTTACTGCTACCGTCTTCGCGAAGCTTCCATCCGCCGTCGTTGCCGTAATCGTTGCAGAGCCGGCAGCTACTGCCGTCACGACACCGTTGGCTACCGTCGCGACCGCACTGTTGCTCGAGCTCCATGTTACGGTTTTGTTCGTCGCGTTCGACGGAGCGACCGTCGCCGTCACGGTACCCGTATCGCCCGCTTTCAGGTTCAAACTGCCGCTGTCAACCGTCAGGCCCGTTACGGCTATCGTCGGCGGATTGGTTACAGGCGGCACTGTCGTCACCTTCGCGATCTCGGAACGGTCTCTGACTCTGATTCTCGGGTGCATGTCCGAATCGCTGACCACCTCGCCGATGGAAGCCAAACCGACGACGGAAACCTTTGCTCCGTCTGCAATGAACGGAAGCGTCGTTCCCTTCGTGATGTAGCCGTTAATGAATACGATCGCCGGGCCGGACCCGTCATCGATCGTAAATTGGTTGACCGTTCCGTCCGAGTCTTTGTAAATATTCGATACGATGCCCTCCGTTTTCACCAAAAGCCCGGTGTTGCCGGATGACATGGAAGCAGTCGTCGAGAGAGCGGAAGGCTCGCGTTTATGGATGTTTGGATCCAAAATCGTCATTGCGCTGACCGTCAACTCGACTTCGCCTTGATAATGCGTAATCTTGCCGGAGAACCTCGCTTTTTGTCCCTCTTGAATGCCCGAGGCAACCGGGAATAGATTGATGCCGCCCGATGCGTCCTGCGCATAAATAGAGTCGAAGAAGCCTTTGTTCGTATCCGGATTCGTGCTTTGCGTATTGACCTCGCTCGTTGCCGTTGCTTCAATGGTAACGTCCGTTCCATCCGGCAGATTCTTGGCGTCGGCAATGGTTGTGATTGTCTGCGGATTAACCGATTTGTATAGATTCTCCATTAAATTGTAGTTGGCGTAAGGCAATGTACCGGCGTTTTCTTGCGTCACCTGTATTTCGAAGTTACTCATGAACGATCCGCCGGCAACGACGACAAGAGAAGTCTTACCGTTCTCATGCGTGACCGTTTCGGACGCCGCCAGCAGTTTTTCTTCCGGATTCGCCGCAACCTCGCTGTTTGGATTGACATACTTCGGTATATAAAGACCTTGCGAATTATTGATTCCCTTATCCGTTTTATTCGTTCCGACGGTGACGAAGGGAAAGGCATCCTTAGTCGAGCCATAACCGAAGTTATCATTATCGGTTTCAGCCGAATACGTGGTCGGGAAGCCGAACACGAGCGGGCTGACCGTTGCCGGCAACGTCGTGGCTCTCTCGCCGTTCGCCGGATCTACGGCGTAAATGGTCGAGCCCGAGTATTGGCTGTAAGTCTGTCCGTCGACGACGCCTTGCAGCAGCGGATTCGCCATATTGAACTCCGTCGGATACAAGCGATACGATTGTCCGCCGTTCTTATCATCGTCCATCACCTCGTCGTCGCCTTCGCGCAGCGTGGAACCGATGGCTGCCAGGACGTCGTTCTGCAGCTCGGACATATGTTTCTTCGGCGCTGCCGGATCAGCGTTCGCGGATTCCGCGTAGTCCGCGATATCTCCGAAGACAAGCGTGTTTCCGTTTTCCGCAAATGCCTTCAACGCCGCGATTTCCGCCGTCGTGTAATTTGCCGGAGTCAGCCATGCGGCAACGCTTTTTCTGGAAGGAGCATTCAGAATAATCATTTTGTATTTCGGATTGCTCGTAGCGGCGATGAATTCCGCCGACGTATTCAGTTGCACGACTCTCACGCCGTTTTGCCCCGCGAGCGTCATCATGTTGGTCATTGAATTCGGGTAGCTTCCTCCGCTGACGTACTCATTGCCATGCGAGGCATCAAGCCCGACATACGACACGGTGCTAATATCGAACACCTTCATCTTGCTGGTCGCCGTATACGTCTTATCGACGCCGTTCACCGTAATCACGGCGCTGATCGTCACTGTTTTGGATCCGGTCGTCGTCGGCGTATAGCTGAATACATGGGTAGCATCGCCTGAGGACGCTATGCTCGTGCCCAGGGTAAACGTTTTGTCAGCCGCGGAATCTCCGTCTACGGTATAAGAAACGGACTTCAGCGTGACAGGCGTGCTTTCATTATTGAAGAATTTTGTCGTTACATTCAACGCCTCTGTCGTAACGGGCATGACGGAGCTGTTGCTTACCGAGGTGATTCCGACCTTCGGCGCCGAACCGAGCCAAATCGGCGCCGTCACGGCGACAAAACCCTGGTTGTCCGTGATGATCGCGAAGTAATAGCCGGCAGCCGGTGCCGTCATCGAATACGTGTAATTCGCGTTATGGGTTCCGGCAGCGTACGTCTGTTGATCGACGATCTTGCCTCCATAGCCGATCAGCTTGACGGAAGCGATATCGCTTGTCGCCGCGCTTGGGTTTTTATTCTCCGCCGTTACCGTTATGCTCGCGCTTGCGGGGGGAACGTCCACGATGGCGCCCATGCTGTAGGCGGTCGTCCCGGCGGTCAGATGATAGGTGACGTCCAAATCCCTGTTTTCCGTCGCCCATACCGAACGGTCTCGTATCGCCTGATAGATTCCGCTTAATGTAAAGTCGTTCGTATAAACAACGGTCGCAGCGGTATTCGACGTTCCCCAGCCCTTCTTGTGATTGTCTCCGTTATTGGACGGGGCCAAGTGCCAGCCTTTATCCAACGCCAAGATATACTGGTCGATCGACTGGAAGTAGCCGCCCGAGCCGACGGCGCCTTCGCCGTTGCCGACTTCGACGAGCGTAATTTTATCGTCTATCGCGCTGTCCAAATACGCGAAATCCGTAAAGTTGCCGAACGTATAGCCGGGATGATTGAACTGCGATACGGAGCCGGGCGTATTCTCGAGCATTTCATAATACTCCCGCATGCCCGCATCGTTCGTTTTGTTATTCAACGTCGCGTTGTTGCGGCTGACGACGCCGGACGTGTTGAACGTATTGATGTGTCCGGGGCCGCCCGCCCATGTCATCTCATAGCCGTAGTCGGCGACGAAAGATGCCGTCGCAGCGTTCGCCGCAGCCTGTTTGCCTTCCAGCCAACGCGCGTTGGTCGTGTTGAAATCATTAATATTGTGATCCGCGTTGACGTCGTAAGTGGCCGTATCGTAAGAATTGGAGTGGTCGGACAAGAAGAAGAAATCATATTTGCCCTGGTCTTTCGCATAAGCGAATGCCTCTGCCAAGGTCCCTTGACCGTCCGAGTTGAGCGTATGTCCGTGCAGGGATCCATAATAGTTCTTCTCCCCGCCGGCAGCTTTTTTGGCCGTATACGTGAAGGTTGAAGGATCGCTGTCCGTATAATTCGCAAGCGTGGCCTTTGCTACGATTCTTACCGGGAAGTAGGAGGCATCCAAGGTGATTGGAGCCGTATAAACTTGATTGGCTGTACCCACCAGAATACCGTCCGTGGAAGAATACGAATTTTTATAGATCGAATAAAGGATGGCTGAATCCGCCGTAGCCGACGTTAATGCGATTGGAGTTGAGGCGGTAATCGCTGAACTCCCCGGGTTCGCTACTACATTAGCGGCCTTGCTTTGCGTATAGGTAAACGTTTGCGTCGCCGTTGTATACGTGCCGTCTGACGCAGTTGCCGTAATCGTTGCAATGCCGTTTTGGAAGGCATCGACCGTAACTTCAACCGAATTGCCGGTGCTCGTAACAGGAGCGCCTCCATTTAAACGATAGGTTATCGTCGCGCCTGTTGTTGCAGTGGCAAGCGTCACCTTGGATTGAAGCGGCACGGCCGTTCCGGAAGGTGCGCTCGCGGTCATGAACTCAACAGTCGGGGCTGCAGTTGCAACGAGATCGGCCGTATTGGAAGAAAACAACTGTACGCCGTTGCTATAATTCACGATCGCCTTTGTGATATTCACGTAAGTTCCAGCTGTCAGAGTAATCGCTTTGGTACGTAATGCAGCCGTTATACCTGCCTGGCTGACGGTGTGATTGTAATAGCTCGTTCCGGTTCCGGTGACCGTATCGAGTTTCACGGTATTAAAGGAGACCAGCATGCCCTCATAGGTTCTGTCCGCAAGCTGACTGAACATGATTTTGGTCGGCGTCGGAAGCGTCGGGCTACTGTTACGTACCACGACAGTCGATGCGTCCACGGCATCCGGAACGATCTCCATCAAGCCGTTATACGGCGATGTCTTCCCGTGGACATAGATTTCTTTGCCCACATAGGAGGAGAAGTCTGCACCGGCTTTATAAATACAGAGACCGCTGCCGGCGTTCATGCCGTCTTGCATGTATAAGGTCGTGTTTCCGTTCAAGTACGTACCGATGCCTTTTACCCAGACATTTGTCCCGGCGGCAAGTTTTTTCGCGTCGGCATTCGATGTAACGATCTGTTGGTTAAAGGAAAACGTAACGGCATCGGACGCTATAAGCGTAGGCGATTTCGCTACCGCCTTAACGACAAACGAGTTAGTTTCCGTAAAACCGCCTTCGGAAAGAGCCGTGATCGGCGCTGTATATAATTTTGTGGAGCCGCCCACTGCAGTCGCCGGCGTCGAACCGTCTGTCGTGTAATATATTTGCGCGGTTGGATCTGCATTCGCTAAAGCGATAGGCGTTACATCCAATAGGTTTCCGGTTGTATCCGGCGATGTCGTCGTGACGGGCGTAGTCAATGCCGGATCCTTGGTTCCGTAGAGTTGAATGTTGTTCATGCTGCTGGTACCGGCTGCAGCGACTACGCCGTTTCCTTCGGAAACTTCGGATTTCTGAATGATTCGGATATATAATGCGTTTAGATTTTCTGCCCCTGCAGGCAAAGCCATGCCGAATTGCTCAGGGCTCGTACTCTCGATTTTAACGGGAAAGCCTGCCGTTCCGACTGGATTTCCGAATACCGTCCAATCCGATCCGTTGGCGCTCCACTCGGTATTGAATTCGCTCGGACCGGTTCCCGAAGAACGGGCATTGAAATTTAAAACGAGATCCTTGAATCCAGCGGTGGAGGTCTTGATATACCAGTATCCTTTATCCGTCTGTCCATTGAAACCGTTGCTTGTGATCAACGAGGACGTATAGGTAAAGGATGCAGTGACTTGCGTGTTATTTTTGAATAATTGCAAGGTCGAATCTGTCGTATCCGGGGCTGTCTTGTAATAACCGCTCGTTGCCGTGAAGTTTCCGTTCGCGGCGGTTACGTCTCCAATCGTTCCATAGCTCCAGGTTGCAATATCCGTTTTCCCCTCGATGCTTTGCGGTGGATTTTCAACGGATTTGCCGTTGTTGATCGCCGCGAATGCCGTTGTTGCCGGAAATGTCGGCAAAATGCTGTTAACTACTAATAGGCAGGATAGGCCTATGCTCCACAGCGCTTTTTTTAATGCTTTCATGTCCTCGCTCCTTATACGATTATTTATCGCAAAATATTCGCATCGAATGAACGCATCAGAAGAGCCTGCATGATGACGAATTGACCTCCGCTTGTCCCGCAGCCTTCCAGAGGGATTCATTTATACGTCTATTCTCGCAAACATTAAATAACCTGCTTGACCAGCTTGTCCTCTAAATTTCCGTGAAATTGAATTCGTCGCCACTTTTAGTTACTAGGGGCCCAAATATATCTTCCGGCGTGATCGATATATCCAATTCTTCCGTCGGACAAGCTTACTTTTGCAATTCCGTTTCTGAATGCTCCGGCTTTATTGCGTTTAATAATATTGTTCTCATCACTAGCAACGACCGGAGCAATGCTAAGCTTTCCCTCCTGATTCATATATCCGCCAGCCCCGTCGGCAATTGGCACTAAGCCTTCCGCAAACCGCGTCTCGTTCATGTTGTCCTTTAACTTGGGGCCGATTTTGTAGGCTCCGGATTCATCGATATACCCGATGGAGTAATCGTTGATGCTCTCCCCTTCGCATACCTTTGCGAGCCCTTCGGAGAACTCGTATGCCTTCGTGAATTTAGGTTCGATCTTCATCTTTCCCTTTGTATCGATATATCCGTATTGAACGATGGACGTTTCCTTGTTCTGCACGGCAACGGCTGCTAAACCATCGGAAAAGCTTCTGCCGGAACGATATGGACTCGCGTCAATCTTTACTTTCCCCGTTTTGTCTATGTACTGGTAGTCGTTGTCTTTCTTGACTAGAGCTAAGCCATCTGAAAAAGGATAGGCTTCGTCATATTGATAGGGGATCGCAAATTTTCCGTAGCGATCGATATATCCGTACATTTCGGTACCTTCATCCTGTACTAAAATCATGCCTTCGCTTTGCGCCGGAACATCGCTTTGAGGGGTCATCATCGAAACGATATTCATGTCAGCCGGCAAGGTGGCTAAGACCTTTCCTCTTTTATCAAGGGTGTAATAGTTAAGATCATACGTCTCCTGATCCAGGATGATCGCGCCGGCTACACCGTCGGAATATAAGCTTAAATAGGAATAATCCGGATCGACGATCATCTTCCCGGTCCTATCTATGGCGCCGTATTTGACATGATTTTCTTCCTCGGTATCGTTGCTGCCATCTGAACTTTCGTTAATCTGTACGATCGCGATACCCTCATGAAAGTCATCGGCCCACGCATAAGTCGGTTGTATTGCAATATTGCCCTTTTTATCTATATACCCCCATTTCCCTTCGACTTGCACAGGATATAATAATGTTTCTGCGCCCTTCTTCTTATTTTCAGTCAAGATCCCTGTGATTATCGCCGCTATCATAATTGCAAGGATCAATAGTGTCATACGCAGCCTTTTTTTCATCTTACTTTTATCCTTTCTTCACGAACATGCATCTGCAACGCCTGATTCCCACTCTAAACATCTAAACATCACAACTTGAATCTTATCGTTTTATTGTTAGATGAAGCTCGTGAGTTTGTTAATTATGAGCAAGATTTACATTGATTTAGCGTAAAGAACCGAGGACCTGGAGCGCTACGTGTTGCCCCCTATGGAACGCCATAGCAAAAAACGCCACTACCGAAGTAGTGGCGTTTTTGCTATGGCGCGTGCGGTTTTCGCATGGAAGGACCGCGGACTCCTCGAAATCCAAGCGGTGCAACTTACATCATTTCAGCTTCGGCTTTCATCGGAGCCGCGCCCGCTTCGCGCTTCGGCATGCGCAGCTTGCCATAGAAGACGGAAGCCAGCAAACCGACGAGGACGACGACGATTCCGATCACGAACACGGATGTAACCGCATCGCTCAAAATATTTTGCATGGCGGCAAGCAGCTTAGGCGGAATTTGCGCCTTCACTTCCGGCTGGAGCAGCGACTGCGGATTCGCCAATTTGCTTAATTGATCGGCTGGAATGTCTTTGAAATCGCCTTGAATGCCGGTGATGCCGCTTGTCATTTTGCTGGACATGATCACGCCCATGATCGCGACGCCGACCGTACCGCCGATGGAACGCGTGAACTGCGTGGTCGATGTAGCTACGCCCCGAAGGTCGTGGCCGACCGCGCTTTGCGCCGCGATGGTTAGCACCGGCATGAGCGCCCCCATCCCGAAACCAATAATGATCATGTAGAAAATAAGTTCCAAGCTGCTCGTATGGACGGACATTTGCGACATCAGGAAATATCCGACCGTCATGATCGCCATCGAACTCATCACGATCGTCCGGTAGCTGATCTTCGTAATCAGGCGTCCGCCGAGGATACTGGAGAGAATCAGCGACAGCATAAGCGGCGTTAGAATATACCCGGAATGCGAAGCCGAGGTACCGATGACGGCTTGCGAGAATAGCGGAATATACGTGATTGCGCCGAACATCCCCATCCCCATCATGAAGCCGACTACGCTGGATACGGAAATCGCGCGCACGCTGAACAATCTAAGCGGAATGATAGGTTCCTTCACCTTGGATTCGATCCACAGGAACAACAGCACCAATACGATGCTGGCACCGAACAAGCCGAGAATTTGCGGGGAATCCCACGGATATTTCGTCATGCCGCCTTCCGATGAACCGCTTCCGCCCATCTCGATCGCAAGGAGGAACGCAACGACCGCGCCGGTAAGCGTTGAAGCGCCGCCCCAGTCGATCGATTTTTTCTCGGTGCTCTTGGATTCTTTCAGCGCGATCGACAGGATAATGGCCGCGAAGATCCCGAACGGCAAATTGATGTAGAAAATCCACTGCCATGCCATATGATCGACGATGAAACCGCCGACCGCAGGACCGAGAACGCTGGAGAGACCGAATACGGCGCCGAAGATACCTTGCATTTTACCGCGGCGGTCCGGAGGGAAAATATCGCCGATAATCGTCATGGCGATCGGCATCAAGGCGCCTGCCCCGATCCCTTGAATGGCGCGAAATACGATCAATTGCGTCATATCATGCGACAACCCGCAAAGGGCCGAGCCGACGAGAAAGAGTCCCATCCCGATTAAGTAGACGAGCCGTCTGCCGAACAAATCCGCCAGCTTGCCGAAGATCGGAACGGCCGTCGTCGAGGTTAACATGTAGATTGTAAATACCCAGCTGTATAAGCTGAAACCGTTCAATTCTGCGATAACATGCGGCATTGCAGTCGAAACGATCGTTTGGTCGAGCGAGCCGAGCAGCAAGCCGAGCATCAGCCCGGTTACGATCCAACGAATCTGTTTAGGACTAATATTGGTCATGATTCCACTTCCTTGTTCTGATCTTGTTTGTCTTCGATTAATCCATACAGCAGCTTGAAAGCTTCCAAAATAACATCCAGCTGCGATTCTTCCAGCTGTCCGACAATGCCGGCAAACCATTCTTTCCGCTTGTTCCATATCTGGCCAATGATTGCTTTGCCTTTCGCCGTTAACGTGAGCAGGACGACTCGGCGATCTTCCTCCGGGCGGGTCCGCTCGATCAGCTCTAATGCGACCAGCTTGTCGGTGAGTCCGGTCGCCGCACCCGAGGTGACGCCGAGGATCTTGGCGACATCGTTGACCTTGCACGTATCAATCTGATTTAAGTACATCAGAACGGTAATTTGGCCATGGCCCAAATTGAGCGGGTTTTCCAGCGTCTTCAAGCGATTTCTCGCTCTCTGCGACCACTTCTCCATAATGAGTTGAAGCTCGGAGAGCTTCGCGTCTTTGCCGCTCGAATCTTCTATGGGTCTTCTCCCTCCATCTCTAAACCTGCCATTCGCTTCTGACGCCAATGGCTTACTGTTTAAATAGCTTAGTAACTAAGATATTTACCTTCTGAGATGTTATAACAAATGATGACTCGGGTCAATAGTTAGGGGAGTGAAAATTTGTAGGCTGCTCCCGATGGAGCCTAGGGGATCCGACTCGCTCGGCTCGTTGATCCATCATGGGATGTCCGAATCTTGTTTGTAGGCTGACGAAGCTTATTCGATGAGGACTTTTAGCGGTAGATTCAGACGCCGTTTTCTTACCCCACAAAACTCGCCTCCGGCTCCGTCCACGCGGACTGAACCCTATGGAGCCTAGGGGATTCGACTCGCTCGGCTCGTCGATCCATCATGGGATGTCCGAATCTTGATTGTAGGCTGACGAAGTTTACTCGATGAGGACTTTTATCGGTAGATTCAGACGCCGTTTTCTTACCCCACAAAGTGAAGTGTTTCTTCGAAGCTTACTCCTATTACTTTGCGGGGGCCCCAAAATTTGCCTCCGGCTCCGTCCGCGCGGACTGAACCCCGGGGTTCGCCCCCTGGGCAATCCATACAAAAAAACGTCACCATGTGATATGGTGACGTTTTTTTTGTATGGAGCCTAGGGGGATCGAACCCCTGACCTCTTGCATGCCATGCAAGCGCTCTCCCAGCTGAGCTAAGGCCCCGTATGTAAAGGTGACGACAAGAAAGAGTATAGCATGGATATGCTGAGTTATACAAGCTTTTTATTCAACTTTTTCTTCAGACGAGAAAGGGAGACAATGCGAAGCCTTATCTCCCCCAACCAAACCGTCTTCTTACTTCTTCCCGCTCTCCGCGATTACATACTCCACCAGCTCTTCCAGCGGAACCGTCGCGAGACCGATCGCGGTATCCGTGCAGCCATAGTAGATATACAGCAACCCGTCCTTCACCACATTCGCCGTCGGGAAGACGACGTTCGGAATGAACAAACCGAACTTCTCATAGTACGTTTCCGGCTCCATGATGAAGCCCGGCGCGCGCGCGATGACCCGCTCCGGATGCTCCAGATCGAGCAGCATGGCGCCTACGCGGTAAATATGGTCGGCACCTACGCCGTGGTACAGCGTCAGCCAGCCTTTGTCGGTCTTGATCGGCGGCGTGGAGCCTCCGATCTTCTTGAATTCCCAGTCCGCCTCGGGAACGGCCAGCAGGATCGGGTCTTCCCAGTCGATCAGGTTGTCCGAATACGAGATCCACATGGCCGGCTTCTCCGTGCCGTACGCTTCTCCGATATACTCCTCGGGACGGCGGAGCAATGCGTATCTGCCGCCGATTTTCTCCGGGAACAAAATATTGTCGCGGTCGTTGATATCGAGCGGTGTCGTGTCGCAGAGGAACTCCCAGTGAATCAGATCCTTCGACGTGGCGATCGATGAGCGCGTCAGCCAATCCTCCGCCTTCCCCCAACCGTCCGGATAGTCCGGTTTGGAGCTGTTCGGAATGCCGACGCCTGTCGGATAATAGCTCATGGAGCATGGACGAAGCGCGTAATTCAAATAAAACGTATCGTCGATTTTCACGACGCGCGGATCCTGGATGCTCCCATGCGGAAAGCCGAATTGCTCTGGATGGATGATCGGCTTGTCCACCACATGGCGGAAGTTGATTCCGTCCTGGCTCTCCAGCAGACCGAAGAAGCATTGGAACGGGTCCAAGCTGCCCGCCGTACGTTCGATCATATAAAAGGTATCGTTCTCGATAATGACAGCCGGATTGAAGACCGTCGCTTTCCGCCAATCGTACAAGCCGGGCATGACGATCGGATTCGATTCGCAGCGGGTGATTTTCATGATAGCATTCAGCCTTTCTCTACGTGAAATGCACTTGAAGCAACAGCCAAGCGATGCTTCTATTGTAAGCGCAGCTTGCCGATGTTGAAAGAACATCGGGCAAATCCATGTAGGAATGACAAGTCAAACGCAGCCTCCGCCTTAAAACCTAAGAGCCGTAGACTCGACTCTGCAAACAACAAAAAAGCCCGCCCGCCGCAAGAAGCGGCGAGCAGGCGGCGGAACAGGCTAAGACATCGGATCTTTGGCCAGCAAGCTGTTCAGTTCTTTCATGAACATGTCGATGTCCTTGAACTGGCGGTACACCGAAGCGAATCGAACGTAAGCCACCTCGTCCACAGGGTAAAGCTGGGACATGACGAGCTCGCCGATCTCGCGGCTCTCGACTTCGGCTTGGGCGGTCGTCCGCAGCTCCTTCTCCGCTTCGGATACGATGATCTCAAGCTGATCGATGGACACCGGCCGCTTCTCGCAAGCGCGAATCAGTCCCCGCAAAATTTTGTCGCGGCTGAACTCTTCCCGGCTGCCGTCCTTCTTGATGACGATAAGCGGGGTTTCCTCCACCATCTCGAACGTGGTGAACCGCCGCGTGCATTTCTCGCATTCACGGCGGCGGCGTATCGATTTATTTTCGTTAGCGGGTCTGGAATCGAGCACTTTCGTCCCAGCATTGTCGCAATACGGGCATTTCATCGTCTAACTCCTCCGTCTAATCGCGATGCGAATTTCAAGCTGACGCATGTCAAAAAATTTTCCCAAAGGTTACCTGTAATGAAACTGCCGTTAACGCACATAATACATTTACCAACCGCAAGGAGGTGAACGACAATGGCTAACAACAACAGCGGAAGCAACCAACTCGTAGTGCCACAAGCTAGCGCTGCATTGGACCAAATGAAATACGAGGTAGCTCAAGAGCTGGGTATTGCCATCCCGCAAGATGGATACTACGGCAACATTACGACTAAAGATGCCGGTTCCATCGGGGGCAGCATCACTCGTAAACTGGTACAAATTGCAGAGCAATCTCTTGCAGGTCGTTAATTTAGGATAGATCGACAAGCATTGGCCGGCTGCCGCAAGGCAGTCGGTCAATGCTCTTATTTATTCCTCGCGAAAATCGGGATACAATTCTTCGTACTTATTATAATAATAAATGACCCGCTGTACATAGTGTCTTGTCTCTCCGTAAGGAATCTGATCCACCGTCCCGATCTCGCCATCCCACGTACCTTCGGACAACCAACGATTTACCGTCGTCGGGCCCGCGTTATAGGCAGCGATTACCTTAACCATGCTTCCCTCGAACTGATCGTTCAATTCGCTTAAGTACCAGGAACCGATTTCAATTCCAGCCTCGGGGTGCTTCGCCACCGATTCCGTCGTGATATCCTCGAAACCGCCCTTCTTGATGGCCCAATTCGCGGTATCCGGCATAAGCTGCATAATACCGACGGCGCCTTTCCGCGACACTGCTTCGGGCTTGTAATTCGTCTCTACGCGTATGATGGCCGCGACCAAATGAGGATCCAGTTCGTACGTATCCGCGCTCGCGACGATCGCCTCGCGATAATGCACGGGATACAGCCAATGGCTCATCCATTCGGAGCGGACAAACAAAAGCGCAAGCAGGCCGAGTACCAAGATGAGAAATACGCGCTTGCGCAATCGTCTTTTCTTCTTCATGACAGCCCCTGCTCCATCCAGAAGCGATCGACTTGCTGCTCCGTGTTCGCAAGCGTGCCGCTGTTATCGATAACGAAATCCGCCATGGCGCGTTTCTCTTCGATATCCATTTGCAAGGACACGCGCTGCTCAGCCTGCTCGTGCGCCAACGCGTTACGTGCCATCAATCGTTGAATTTGAACGCTCCTCGGCACGTAGACGACCATCACCGCATCATAAAGCCCGGCTTGTCCCGTTTCGTATAACAGCGGAATATCCGCGATAATGAGCTGCTTCGGATCCTCCGCCTCATGGGCGCGAATCTGTTCCCACATCCGATTCCGGATCGCCGGATGAAGAATCGATTCAAGCGCCGTCAGGCGCTCGCGGTTATTGAACACGAGCTTGCCGACTTCCGCGCGGTTCATCGTACCGTCTTCGTTCAATACAGCTTGTCCGAACGCCGCGACGATCGCCGCCAAGGCTGGCTCGCCGGGAAGCACGACTTCCCGGGCCGCCTGATCGGCATCGACCAGCTTGGCGCCGCGGGCGACAAGCATCGCGGCCACTGTGCTTTTGCCGCAGGCGATCCCGCCGGTTAATCCAAGTTTCAATGCATTCACCTCATAATTCCAAACGTTGCGATTCTAGAAGCGATTCCGATATGACTAGCTCAGCGGTCCATCGAACGACCAGTTCCTTACATAAGCCGGATCAGGCCCATGACGATTAGCATCACGCCGGGCAGCACCGACATCGCCTGCATCCCGCGCCATGCCGCGAATCGAAATCCGAGCCGCATGCCCGCGAGCAGGAAGATGCCGCTTGCTGTACTGATGACGAGTGCGGTCAACAGCGGATTAAAGCCGACCATGGCGGCGCCAAGACCGGCACCGAAGCTGTCCAGGGACAACGCGAAGCCGAGAAGAATGGCCTCCGAAGATGAAATAACGCCCGACCGGTCCACGTCTGCGATTTGCGGCTTGCGCAGGATTTGAATGACAATTCCCAGCCGTTTCAGCTCGAGGATCACGATCGTAGTAGCTGTGGCTCTCGTATCGTCTTCGGCGCTTAAGGCGCTGGCCTCAAAGGCTTCGGGCTGTTCGTCTTCTTGCGGAACGGCGTTCGCGCGCCTGCGCTGCCACCATTGGATGAGCGCGTAAGCGCCGATCAGCATGAGCAGCACGGCTCCGATCCATTTGGCCGTCATCGGCGACATGTAGCCGGACAACAACGAGCCGATCTGCATCGATAACCAAACGACGAGCCCCGAACAGAAAGCAATGATGACAATGGATAACAACGGGATGCGAATACGTCTTAATCCGTACGTCACGCCAACTCCGAATCCATCCAGGCTGACGGCAAACGCTAGCAGCAGCAAGGAAAACGCATGAATAAGCACCTTGATGTCCCTCCCATGAAGACGAAATTGCAGGTTCTGTGCATTCGCCTAGAAACATGAATGGTTCATCATATGCGGTTCATCGCGACTCGTGCCTTATTTAGCGTGCGGCTTGGCTTTTGCCTTCGCGGCTTTGGAGCCTCTGACGGCCTTCGCCGCTTTGCCGCGCTTAGCCGGATGCGGCTGGCAGATCGGACAGGTGTGCGTTCCTCTGCCGCCGACAACGGTTTTGACGATCATCGTCCCGCAGCGCGTACAGGGTGCGTCGTTGCGGCCATAGATGAGCAGCTGGTGCTGAAACATCCCCATCTCGCCTTGTCCGTTTACATAGGATTTGATCGATGAGCCTCCAGCCTCGACTGCCCTTCCGAGCGTCGTGCGGATCGCGTCATACAGACGGACCCATTCCGGACTCTTCAGCGTCACGGCTTCCCGCTCGGGATGGATGCCTGCCGTGAACAGCGCCTCGTCCACATAGATGTTGCCAAGACCGACGATGTAAGCCTGATTCAGCAGCAGCGGCTTGACCTTGGTCGTGCGATGCGCGACCTGGCCTTTGAAAGCCTGCAGCGTGAATGCCTCGTCCAGCGGCTCGATGCCGAGCTTGTTCAGCGGCGGATGCGTCAAATCATCGCCCGGCGCGAACAAGTGCATCGTGCCGAATTGACGGACGTCCTTATAACGAAGCTCCGTGCCGTCGTCGAACCGAAACCGTACATGCGTGTGCAGCTCAACGGGCTCGTCCTGCGCGAAGACGCCGTAGCGGCCTTCCATGCGCAGATGCGAGACGAGCACGAGGCCGTCAAGCAGGATTCTCAGAAACTTACCCTTGCGTTCAACAGATTGAATCGTATGTCCGGCAAGCGCCGCCGCGAAAGCTTCGGGCTCCGCCGGGCGCTGAATAATTCTTGGAAGCGTCACAGTCACCCGTTCGATTCTTTTTCCTGCGACTAATTCGTTCAGCGTACGCCGAACCGTTTCAACCTCTGGTAATTCCGGCATATGAATGTATCTCCTCCCATGCCAATGGTTCAACCCCCATTATACGACATGAGCGCGAGAATGTCTTACTTCGCTTCATACCAATTGTCACCGTAGCTGACGTCCGCCCTCAGCGGCACGTCGAGCTTCAGCGCGCTTTCCATGACTTCCGGGACGAGCGTCTTCATCAGCTCCAGCTCCTCGGCCGGCACTTCGAAGACGAGCTCATCGTGTACTTGCAGCAGCATGCGGCTGCGCAGTCCGCGCTCGCGTAGCTCGTGATCCATCTTGACCATCGCCAGCTTGATGATATCCGCTGCCGTGCCTTGGATCGGCGTGTTCATCGCCGTCCGTTCCGCGAAGGAACGAAGGTTGAAGTTCGACGCCTTGATCTCCGGCAAGTAACGGCGGCGTTCCAGCAGCGTCGTCACGAAGCCATCCTTCCGTGCCTGCGCCACGATATCGTCCATATACTGCCGAACCCCTTGGAATACGGCAAAATATTGCTCGATGAACCTGGCCGCGTCCTTGCGCGAAATGCCCAGGTTGTTCGAAAGCCCGAAATCGCTGATGCCGTAAACGATGCCGAAGTTGACGGCTTTCGCCTGGCGGCGCATGTTCGCATCCACCTCGGAGGCCGGAACGCCGAAGACGTCCATGGCCGTCTTCGTGTGAATGTCCGTGTCTTCGATGAACGCTTCCTTCATCTTCTCGTCGCCGGAAATATGCGCGAGGACGCGAAGCTCGATCTGCGAATAGTCTGCCGCGAGGATTTTCCAGCCCGGCTCCGAAGGCACGAACGCTTTGCGGATGCGTCTTCCTTCCTCCATCCGGATCGGGATGTTCTGCAAGTTCGGGAATTGGCTCGACAATCGGCCCGTCGCCGCGATCGTCTGCCGGTAGTACGTGTGCACCTTGCCGGTATCGCGGCGAATCTCCTTCAGCAGCCCTTCCACGTACGTGGATTGGAGCTTGGTGAGCTGCCTGTAGTGCAGAATCATCTTGACGATCTCGGAATACGGCTCCAGCTTCTCCAGCACCTCGGCATCCGTAGAATAGCCCGTCTTCGTCTTCTTGATGACCGGCAGGCCGAGCTTCTCGAACAGCACTTCGCCCAGCTGCTTCGGCGAACCGATGTTGAACTCCATGCCTGCATGCGCGTAGATATCGCTCATATACCGGGCGATGCCCTTCTCGAGCTCGGCGCCGAGGTCTTCCAGCACGGCGGGATTCACTTGAATGCCCTGTTTCTCCATGCCGGCGAGCACGACGGCGAGCGGCAGCTCCAGCTCGTCGTTCAGCTTCGACATCTTGCCGTTATCCAGTTCGCTCGACAGCATCGGCACCAGCCTGCGAACGGCATCGGCTTTGGCAGCCAGGTGATGGGCCAGCACGTCAGCCTCCGGCACCTGCAGCCGCGCGCCTTTGCCGTAGACGGCCTCATCCGTCTGAATGGAGGCAAGCCCGTGACGCTGAATGAGCCACGCCAGCGATTGGCTCGATTCTGTCGGATCGAGCAGATAAGCCGCCAGCAGCGCATCGAACGCGATGCCTCGCAGATGGATGCCGATCCAGCCGAGCGCAAGCTCCGCCTTATGCAGATCGTAGCCGCGCTTAGGCGCATGTTCATCCTCCAGCCACGCCCGTACCGGAGCGGATAGCGAAGGATCCATCAGGTCGTCGTACGTCAGCACGACGATCCGCTCCCCGCTCGTGACCGCGATGCCGATAAGCCTCGCTTGATGCGGGTTATCTCCGATCGATTCGATATAGAGACTTTCCGAAGAAGCAAGCAGCTTCTCGAGATCCGCCTTGCTCAGGGAGTCGGCACGAAGCACCTCATAGGTCGGAGGAGCAGCCGGAACGCCGTTATCGGCGCTGCCAGCGTCCGGAAGCGCAAGCCGTTCGATCAGCGACTTGAATTCCAGCTTGCGGAACATGTCCGCCAGCGCATGCGCTTCATAGCCGCCGTAAGAGAGATCGGCCGGCCCTTTCTCGAGCGGCACCTCGCGGAAGATCGTCGCCAGCTTCTTGCTCATGATCGCGCTGTCCCTGTGCGTCTCCACCTTCTCTTGCATTTTGCCCTTCAGCTCGGAGGCATGCTCCAATACGCTCTCGACGGAGCCGTATTCGTGCAGCAGCGTCAACGCCGTCTTCTCGCCGACACCCGGAATGCCCGGGATATTATCGGACTTATCGCCCATCAGGCCCTTAAGATCGATGATTTGCAGCGGCTTAAGGCCGTATTGGTTGTTGATCTCGGCCGGATCGTAGCGATCGACCTCGCTTACGCCTTTGCGCGTCAGCGCGATCGTGACATGATCGGAGGCCAGCTGCAGCATGTCCTTGTCGCCGGATACGACGACCGTCTCCACCCCTTGCTCGTCGGCGAGGCGGCTCAGCGTACCGATAATATCGTCGGCTTCATAGCCGGCCAATTCATATTGCGCGATGCCGAAGGATTGCAGAAGCTCCTTCAGTACCGGAAACTGTTCCGACAGCTCCGGCGGCGTCTTCTGCCGTCCGCCCTTGTAGTCCTCGTAGCCCTCGTGGCGGAACGTTATTTTGCCGGCGTCGAATGCCACGAGCATATGCGTCGGCTTTTCTTCTTCCAACAGCCTGAGCAGCATGGTCGTGAAGCCGTATACCGCGTTCGTGTGCATGCCTGCCGAATTCGTCAGCGGCGGCATCGCATAGAATGCTCTGTAAATAATGCTGTTTCCGTCAATCAATACCCATTTATCCATCGAAAAGGCACACCTCACCTTTAGTTTCCTAGTGCTTATCATAGCACAAAGCAAACAAGCTTTCCCAATGAATCCGCTGTCGCGGACGCTCGGAAAGCTTGAATTTATCGCCATAAGACGGCTGATTCCCGCTAAGCGCTTTGATCTCCGTTTAGCGCTGCATGCCACGTTAACCGCAGTCAGCTGACGTTAACCGCCGTTAACCGCCGAATCCGACGGATAAACGACGAAAGGCGCCGGACGGCCGAGCAGAAAACCCTGCGCGTATTGAACGCCGAGCGCCTGAATGTACTGCAGCTCCTCGTCCTCTTCGATGCCTTCGGCGATCAGCTTGATGTCCATCTTCGCCGCCAAATCCGCGAACGTCTGAACGAGGTGCGCCTTCATGCCATCCTGGTGGATGCCCCGGATCAGCGAACGATCGAGCTTGATATAGTCCGGCTTCAGCTCGACGATCGACTGCAGCGAGGAGTAGCCAGCGCCGGCGTCGTCGATGGCGATTTGGTACCCCTGCGTGCGGTAATGCTGAAGAATCCGTTTGGCTGCATCGAAGTCTTCGATCGACGTCCGTTCCGTAATTTCGAACACGACATGGTGCGGGGACAAGCCGTACCGCTGCAGCAGCAGCAGCGTCTGTCCCGGCGAGAAGGACGCATCGTTCATGATTTTGGCCGTAATGTTAATGAATAGCTTGCGCCCGTTCGCAAGTCCCGTGCAGCCCTCGATCGCTTTCTCGCGCGCAAGCCGGTCGAGCGCGTACGTCAGCCCCTCTTCGTCGGCAAACTGAAACAGGCCGAGCGGCCCGTCGAACCAGCGGCTGCCGGGCAGACGAGACAACGCTTCATACCCGAACAGGGACACCTTATCCCGCTGAAGCGACATAATAGGCTGGTACACGGGCACGATAAGCCTTTCGTCCAAAATGTTTTCCAACGCTCTTCGCTTCAGGCTGCGTTCGGCCGCACCGGTCGATTGCCCATGCACGATTGCGCGCTTAATTCCGTCGTATAGCCGTTCTTCTTCCGACACGATACCGCCATCCAGATACGATACGCCCGTGTGCAGTCGCAGATCCGGCACATGACCGTCGAAAGCCGTCTCCATGAACCGCGGCTCCCAGTCCAGCTGCAGCGCATTCCCGATTTCCAGCAGACGCTCCTCGAGTCTCTCCGCACGTTCGCCCGGCAGCGAGAAACAGACGAAGAGATCGTCGCGCATCCACATGCGAGATACTCCGTTCAAGACCGCCTGCCCGTCCTCGTCCAGCATTTTCTCGGCGAAACGCCGCCAATTCGCGCGCAGCCGGCTTTTAATCTCCGTCTTCTCCTGCGCTTTGCCATGCCAGGCAAAGTAAATGATTCCCATCCCGACGCTGTCTCTTCTCACGTTCACGTTATTCCCTCTCCCAGATGCTTCTCAATTACTTGGCCTGTCACATAGACGCTGCCGCCGATCGCTTTGGCCTGCTTCTTCACACGCGCCGCCGCCTGCGAGATGACGGAGGTCGTCACATGCTCCGTGCCGTCCCACAGCAGCAGCGACAAAGACAATGCCACGCCTTCCTGCGCTACCGGGTTGCCGCTCCTATCCGTAACGGCGGAGACGTCGGCATCGCCGTAGAACGCCGTAACGCCGTCGTTGAAACGGGCGATCATCTGCCGGCAGTGCAGCTCCGCGTCGTCGGCTTCCGTCAGCAGAATAAAGTCGTCCCCGCCGATATGGCCGACGAAATCATCCTTGCGGCCCCCTTGGCCTGTCTCCTGCTGCAGCACTTCGGCCAGAAAACGAATCAACTCGTCGCCTTGGCTGAATCCGAAGCAGTCATTGTACCATTTGAAATAATCCAGATCGGCATACACGATGGCAAAGGGCTTCCCTGCATCGATCCGCCGCTGCAGCTCGCGCTGGATCGCCGCATTGCCTGGCAGTCCGGTGAGCGGACTTGCGGTCAGCGCTTCTTCCGTCCGCAGTTGCGTAATGCATTCCAGTATGGAGCGGACCGACGCAGCGCCGATGAGTTGTTCGTCGCGCATAATGATGACGACATGGTACAGACGGGAGATATCCCGCGCCATCGCCATCTGAGAGACCTGCTCTACCGGCCAGCTGGCATCCACCACCAACGCTTCTTCGTCCATGATCTTGGCAATGGAACGATTCCAATACAGCGGAAGCCCGAACTGACCCGCAAGCAGCTGATTCATGTTTTCCTTCATGACGAGTCCCAGCGGACGGCCCTCGCTTGCGATAACGGCGCCCTGCACCTGCGGATTCGTCTCGAACATCCGCGCGAGATCCGACACGAGCGCTTTCGGATGGAACGACGGAATCGGCTTGGCGAGCGCGCCGATCGGAAACGGCGAAGGTCCGCCGTGCATCAGAGGAGGCGGAGGGCTCAGCCGATGCGTCTGACCGATCGTTAGAGGCTGCTCCGGCTTGCTCGTATACGGCTGCTCGTCGAACAGCTCCGTCTCGGCTCCAAACGACGCTGACTGCTCGAATACGTCGGCCGCCTCCTCTTGTCGGAAACGCGATCGGATCACGGCGGTCACTGCTTCCTTCACGGCGTTGTAGATCGTCGCTTCGGCTGAACGGCCCGTGCTTGTCGGATATGCCAGCGCGTGCCCGATCGCGAATCGAGACGATGCCGGATTCCCGTTTCCTTGCAGACTGCGGTCCACCTTGGCATAGACGCGCTTTAACCGATCCTGCAGGCCGGCCACGGCGCGGCGGGTCAGCTTGTCCAATTGCTCCTCCGACTTGCCTCGCTGCAGGAAATAAAAGAAATCCGTCTCCATCCGATAACGCCATATCAGCCGCCGCTGCTCGTTCATCCAGCCCGTGAGCGCCTCGTAAGCGGCGGAAGGCGGATTGCCGTACAGGTGGACGATAATGACGCCGATCCCTCCATGATGCCACTGCTCCATGAGCCGATTAATCATTGTGCGGTCCAACAGACCATATCCAATTTCATCCACGGGAATCCCTCTTAGGCGTGAGTCGTTTTGACTAGCTTATAGGTCTATTGTAGGTCTTGATTGTGAAGGGAGCGTTGCTCCACTGTTAAAATTATGTAAAACATTTCTCAAGCAACGATCGTCGAACGTCGGCGGCGATCCCTTCGATAAGCAACCCTGCCAATGACAAAGAACCAAGCGCTGTACAGCCGCCCGGCTCCTTAGGTTATGCTATTGATCTTTGCCGTAATGACTGCCCCTCAGGACTTTTCCGGCTATTAGCCGAAACGACCGGAGATGTAATCGTCCGTCGCCTTCTCGGAAGGATTCGTAAAGATTTTATCGGTTTTGGCGTACTCGACGACTTTGCCCATATAGAAGAAAGCGGTTTTGTCCGAGACGCGCGCTGCCTGATGCATGTTGTGGGTAACGATGACGATGCTGTAATCCTGTTTGAGCTCCGCGATCAGTTCTTCGACCTTTGCCGTCGATACGGGATCAAGCGCGGATGCCGGTTCGTCCATCAAGATGACCTTCGGCTTAACCGCAATGGAGCGCGCGATGCAGAGCCGCTGCTGCTGGCCGCCGGAGAGCGCCAGCGCCGAAGTATGCAGACGATCCTTCGTCTCTTCCCACAGCGCGGATTTCCGCAGGCATTCTTCCACGATCTCGTCCAGCTGCTTCCTCTTCCGGACGCCGTGGTAACGCGGACCGAACGCGATATTCTCGTAGATCGATTTGTGAAACGGATTCGGGCGCTGCCATACCATGCCGATCTTCTGCCGCAGCAGGACGACGTCGACGCCGGGGTCGTTGATATTCTCGCCGTCGATCCAGATCTCGCCTTTCGTGCGTACGCCGCCAATCGTATCGTTCATCCGGTTCAGGCTGCGCAAAAACGTTGATTTGCCGCAGCCGGAAGGTCCGATGAGCGCGGTTACCTCGCGGGGCGCGAAATCAAGCGATACGCTCTTGATGGCTTCCTTCTCCCCATAGAATACGCTGAGGTTGCTGGCTGATAATCCTGTCTGTTGCATGCTTGTTCACCTTCCCCTTATTTGGTCGCCGTAAATTTGCGGTGCAAGTATCTGCCGAACCATCTTGCCGAGAAATTGAAGATCAGTACCATGATGATGAGAACAGCCGATGCGCCCGCAGCGATTTGCGAAGCATCCGGTGCCAAGCCCTCGCTGTTGATTTTCCAAATATGAACCGCCAGCGTCTCCGCCGGACGGAACGGATTGAGCGGGGAGAACGGGCTGAGCGGGTTCCAGTTCGTAAAATCAAGCCTTGGCGAGCTCATGCCTGCCGTGAACAACAACGCCGCCGCTTCGCCGAAGACGCGGCCCGCGGCAAGAATGGTGCCTGTTACGATGGCCGGCATCGCGATCGGAAGCATGACCGACGTGATCGTCTTCCAACGGGAGAGCCCGAGCGCCAAGCTCGCTTCCTTCTGTTCGCGCGGCACGCCGCTCATCGCCTGCTCCGTGATCCGTACCATGAGCGGCAGATTGAATACCGTCAGCGCAAGCGCACCGGAGAAGAGCGAGAAGCCCAGTCCGAAAATATTAACGATCACGAGCAAGCCGAACAATCCGACGACGATCGACGGGAACGAAGACAGCACCTCGACGATCAGGCGAATGGAATCCGTCAGCTTGCCGGGCTTCGCGTATTGGCTCATGTATATGCCGGCGCCAAGGCCGATCGGAATGGTAATGATCAGCGTCAGCACCAGCAAGAACAAGGAATTGAACAGCTGGGGCCCGATGCCTCCGCCCGCTTTGATCGTTTGCGGACCGGATGTCAAGAAATGAAAGCTGATGTTCGGCAATCCCTGGAAGAGAATATACCCCAGCAAGCCTGCCAGCAGGAGAACAATGAGGCCGGATACGGCCACGATGACGGCTGTTGCGATGCGATCTGCGGTTTTGGCGCTCATCGGTTATTTCTCCTCTCCAGGAATCGAACGATAAAGACGAATACGAATGTCATGGCAAGCAAGATCAAAGCAAGCGACCACAGCGCGTTGTTATGCGTGGAGCCCGTAATCGTGTTGCCCATGTCCAGCGTAATGACGCTGGTCAGCGTCGAAGCCGACTCGAACAGGGAATGCGGGATGTGCGGCGCGTTGCCGATGACCATTTGCACGGCCAGCGCTTCGCCGAAAGCGCGCGACATGCCGAGCACGACACCTGTCAGCAACGAAGGCAGCGTCGTCGGAATTACGATCCGGTAAATCGTCTGCCAGCGAGTTGCGCCGAGCGCGAACGAAGCTTCCTTCAGGCCGCGCTGCAGGTTGGACAACGCGTCGGTCGCGATCGTCGTGATCGTAGGCAGGATCATGAACGACAAGACGATCGCACCGGCCGCGATGCCGATCCCCTGACCCGGGAATACCGAGCGCAGGAAAGGAACCACGATGCTCAGGCCGACAAAACCGAATACAACGGAAGGAATGCCTGCAAGCAGTTCGATGACCGGCTGAAGCACGCGCTTGCCGATGCCCGGCATGATCTGCGTCATGAAGACGGCGGCGCAGCAGCCAAGCGGTGCGGCGATGACAGCCGCAAGCAGCGATGTGCTGAAGGAGCCGAAGATGAACGGCAGGGCGCCGTACAGCGGAATATCGCCCTCCGGATCCCATTTCAATCCGCTAAGCAGCCCGCTGAGGCTGACGCCATCGGTAATAAAGGTAGCCAAACCGTGGGAAGCTACGAAATAGACGATGGCGGCGATCGTGACGACAAGTACGGTGACGCACAAGGTCGTGAACACTTTCCCTACCCATTCTTCCATGACGTGAGGCTTAGCTATCGTGCGTGTCGTTCTCTGGTGTACGCGTGGTTGATCATTCACAGCGGGCTGCTCCATCGTTTCATCTCTCCTTCAATACAAACATTGGCGTAGTCTTGACCGTCAAGAAGAGGCGGAGAGCTCCACCTCTAATGACTGGTTCGATATTCGATTGCCTGATGCGTTGCTTATTTTACGATGGCGCCGGAAGCGTCACGTTTTACTTGCATGTTGCCTACAGGAATGTAGCCCAGTTCAGTAACGTCGCTCTTTTGAACTTCGTCGCTCACCATGTAGTCCAGGAAAGCTTTCGTTGCTGCGTCAGGCTCGCCTTTCGTGTACATGTGCTCGTAAGCCCAAATTGGATAAGCGCCGGTTACGATGTTTTCTTCTTTCGGTTCTACGCCTTCGTATTTGACTGTTTTAACGGTATCGTCCAGGTAGGAAAGGGCCAGGTAGCCGATAGCGCCTTTTGTGTCGGTTACGTATTTCTTAACTGTACCGGATGCATCTTCTTGGATCGAACCTGCTACGTCTTCGGATTTCGTGCCGAGCGCGTATTTTTCAAACGTTTTGCGCGTACCGGAGCTGCTTGGACGGTTGATGATCGTGATTTTCTCGTCTTGGCCGCCTACTTCTTTCCAGTTCGTCACTTTACCCGTGAAGATGTCGACCAATTGCTGTTTCGTCAGGTTGTCGACCGTTACGCTTTTGTTCACGACAGCTGCCATCGCTACGACTGCAACTTGATGGTCAACCAGTTCTTTCGCTTTGTCTGCATCCGCGTCTACGAACTTCTCTTCCGCGAAAATATCCGAGTTGCCGATGCCCACTTGACCGCCTTGCACTTGCGTCAAGCCAGTGCCGCTGCCGCCGCCTTGAACTTGCACGGTGATGCCGCTGTACTTCGCGTCTTCCATGAATTTCTTCGATACTTGCTCGACGAGCGGTTGAAGAGCCGTGGAGCCTGCTGCCAGAACCGATCCGCTCAATGCCTCGCCGCCTGCGTTCGCGTTACCCGTGCCTGCGTTGCCCGTACCTGCATTGCCTGTGTTTTCCGTACCGCTATTTGCATTGCCGCCGTTATTGTTGTTGGAGCCGCAAGCAGCAAGACCGATCGTCAACATTAGTGCTACAACGATGAAAAGTGCTTTTCTCATTTCAGTTCGTTTCTCCTTCCGCTATCCCCGCGGTTATTTGTTTTACAAGACTTATTGTATAGGCTGGTTATTAATTTGATATTTTCTTAGTGTTAACGGAATGCTAAAACTGCATAGAGAATATGAATAAATTATTGATATAATATAAAGGAATTGTATATTCTAGTCGTTTAGGAGCTTAACAATCCATGAGTATATTAAGACTGCAGATATTAGTGATGCTGGATCAACTGAAGAAAGTCACCGCGGTCGCCGAATCGATCGGCGTGAAGCAGCCTACCGTCAGCTTTCATATGAAGAAGCTCGAGGAAGAATGGGGCGTTCCGCTCTTCGAAATCAAGACAGGCAAAGTGCTGCTGACGGATCCGGGTCGGATCCTGCTTCGCTATGCCGTAGAAGTCGATCGGCTCTATAGAGAAGCGGAAGCGAGATTTCAATCCTATCGCGAGCATGGCAAGCACGGATTCATCATCGGCTGTACGGATGTCGCTTCTTCCTTGCTGTTCGGGCTGGATTGGGGGGCGCATGCCGCGGACGCAGGACAAATGCGCATCGAGCTGCGCACAGGAAGTCATGCGGAACTGCTGGAGCAACTGCAAGCAGGCGCGATTGATCTGCTCGTCAGCGGGAGCTTTCCTATGCGAGGCGCTTTGCCGCAGCTGCAGTTCCTCGAACTCGCCCAAGAACGGCTGCTGTTATTCATGGACGAGCGCCATCCTTTCGCCGGATCCGCTTCCATTCCGCCCTACAAGCTAGCCGGCCAGCGTTTCGTCGAGCTTGCTGATACTTCTCTGAGAGAAGCGCTTCGCGGGTGGGAGCTGCACGAGAAGGTAACCCTTCCGTTCAACTGGTCCACCGACCGGATTGACCTCGTGCTCGGCGCGGCGACGGGAGGCGGCATGCTTGCCGTCCTACCCGCTTCGGCCGTCGAACGCTGCGGGGCACGCATGCTGCACGTTCCGCTGCCCGGGCAAGCGGTATATATGAAGTTCGCGGCCGCCTGGCGGAGCGATTACTGGAATCCATCCTTCGTGCAGCAGATTGTTAACTTGCTGTCCCGGGGCGGGAGTTTGGCTTCAGCGCCGGGGCAATAATGCAGAGCTGGCTACGTGTAGCCGGCTCTAGGTCGGTGAAGAGATCGAGAGGAGATGCCCGCAGGAGGCCGGTTCGGTCGGAAAGCTGCTGTTTCGCAGCTTTGAGCATCGCCGGAGACGGCTCGGCCGGAAAAGCTGCTGTTTCGCAGCTTTGAGCACTCGCCGGAGCCGGTTCGGCTGGAAAAGCTGCTGTTTCGCAGCTTTGAGCACTCGCCGGAGCCGGTTCGGACGGGAAAGCTGCTATTTCGCAGCTTTAGGCATCCTCCGGAGCCGGTTCGGCTGGAAAAGCTGCTGTTTCGCAGCTTTGAGCACCTGCCGGAGCCGGTTCGGACGGAAAAGCTGTTGTTTCGCAGCTTTGAGCACTCGCCGGAGCCGGTTCGGACGGGAAAGCTGCTATTTCGCAGCTTTAGGCAGCCGCCGGAGCCGGTTTGGACCTCTGTCAAGAAAGTAGACACCAGCTATGACCCGGTTCTCTTATCAAACTGAGCTGCGAAACGAATCGGGGACAGGTAGCCTAGCGAGCCGTGGATCCGTTTACGG